>NZ_JCAXEI010000001.1:0-1072232 GCF_059758925.1 Pedobacter sp. GQ55
GATATGTATAGTTGTACTGTACATTATTGATGTCTAAAGCCCAATCCATCACAAAGTGTGGTTGGGTAGTTTACATAACCACGACAGCTTTATATACGTTTAGATGTGATGCAAATAAAGAACATTCAGCTCATATTAACAAATGGTAGACAACAAAATTTGGAGATTACTTACAGTTTTTTTTAAGAGCAAAATTTAATTCTGATGAGGAGGGCGCGTTATGAATAATTTGCGGATTAATCGGATATCCAAGGTTATAACAAATCAACTTTAGAACTTTAGCCCATGCAACCGCAGGCTGCAATGTGCTAAGCATGAGAGAAATCAAGATAGAAAAATCCTTTACCAAACGAGACCATGATTCCCTTCGCAGGTATCTGAATGATATCGCAGGATATCCATTGTTAAGTGCGGAAGAGGAAGTAATGCTGGCTCGTAAGATTCAGGTAGGAGACCTTTCTGCATTGCAAAGGCTTGTAAATTCGAATCTTCGATTTGTTGTCTCGGTAGCAAAAAAATACGAAGGACAGGGCCTGCCTCTTGCCGATCTTATTTCTGAAGGAAATGCGGGTTTGGTGAAAGCTGCAGAACGCTTTGATGAAAGCAGGGGATTTAAATTTATTTCTTTTGCGGTTTGGTGGATCCGCCAGTCAATGATGATGGCCATTGGGACTTACAAGCGGATGATCAGGCTTCCTATGAACCAGGTTAACGACATACAGGAACTGTGGCGGTCGGAAATGGAGATGGAGCAGAAACTAGAACGGTTGCCTACTGATGAGGAACTCTCTGAATATACCGGAATAGCGCTTGATAAATTAAAAGCCTATCAGTACAGCCCGGGCCATGCAGTTTCCCTGGATACTGCGGGTGATGATGAAGAGAAACCGGGTTTGATGGTGTTTCTTGAAGATACTTCAATAGAAGCGCCTGATACGGTACTACAATCTCAGGATTTAAAATACAGCCTTAGGAAATTGTTAAATCAACTACCTGACAGACAACGCCGAATCATCCAACTCAGTTTTGGACTACAAGGTAACGAAGCAATGCACCTGGAAGACATTGCTGATCTTTTTGATCTGAGCAAAGAAAGTGTTAGAAAGATCAAGTATCAGGCCTTGCATAACCTTGGCAAGGAGGAAGGGGCAAAGCGCCTCAGACAATATTTATAAATAAACATGAAACAGAAAGAATATATACTAATCATTGGAGCACTTGGACAAATTGGAAGAGAGCTAACCGATGAACTACGAGAGAGATACGGAAAGGAAAATGTATTAGCTGCGGACATCAGACCTAAAGATGATGTTTCTTTTGAGAAACAGCCTTATATGCAATTAAATGTAATGGATAAGGAGGCACTTGAAAGTCTTATAGCTGAACACAAATTTACTCAGATCTATCATTTGGCGGCAATGCTTTCCGCAAGCGGAGAGCGTAATCCTCAGGCAGCATGGGAATTGAATATGAATAGCTTATTAAGTATCCTCGACTTATCTGTTAAATATAAGGTGGGAAGAGTTTTCTGGCCGAGCAGTATAGCTGTATTTGGACCTGATTCTGCGAAGCAAAATTGCCCTCAGCAAGGTGTTACTGAGCCAAGTACAATTTACGGAATCAGTAAGGCAGCAGGAGAGTATTGGTGTAAGTATTATTTTGAAAAACATGGACTTGATGTGCGTAGTGTGCGCTATCCTGGTCTTATTAGTTATACAGGTGCGCCGGGAGGTGGAACAACTGATTATGCTGTAGATATTTTTCACAGCGCAGTTAAAGGCGAAAAGTATACCTGCTTTTTGAAAGAAGATACGGCTTTGCCAATGATGTATATGCATGATGCCATACGTGCAACATTGGAGCTTATGGATGCTCCATCGGAGTCTTTATCTGTACGTACCGCTTATAACCTGAGTGCTTTGAGCTTTACCCCGAAAGAAATTTATGATGAAATAGCTAAAGAGGTGCCAGGGTTTGAGATCACATATGCTCCTGATTTTCGCCAACAGATTGCTGACAGCTGGCCTCAAAGCATTGACGACAGTGTGGCAAGCAAAGATTGGGGCTGGAAACCTGCATATGATTTGCAAAAAATGGTGAAAGATATGCTTAGTAACATTGAAGTATATCCATAAGAAAATACAATTAGAAGTAATTGGTAAATTTAGGTTCAAAAGCAGGCAGTATTCGGATGGAGCGCCTGCTTTTTTTTTAATGTTAAATTGTTAATTTGTTTATAACATTTATTACAAAGATTGGGATAAGATTCGTTAAATTAGATTATAAAATAATTCAAGTCTGTTTTGACAAAAAAGTCCTGTGAGTGGGTGATCCGCGAAGGGCAGGCACAGCATAAGTACAAGGTACAAAAGCCAGCTTTTTAAAGCCGGCTTTTGTGTGTATAGAACTTTGGCGGGCAAATTGCAATAGCGTATAATAAAAAACTGTTATTTGCTGGCCGCCGACAATGCAAGAATCAATAGAAGAAAAGATTTATCTTTTTCAAATGTTACTCGACAACGTACCTGTTGTCATCTTCAGAATAAATAAAGACGGCATATTTACGCGCTCAGTAGGGCTGGGATTAAAGCTGTTTGGAGTTAAAGACAATGAGTCTGTAGGGAAAAATATTTTTGAGTTATACCCGGCCGTAGGTACACGAATGCGTCGTGCACTGGCGGGTGAATCGCTTAAATTTATCACTGACATGGAAATTAAAGGGAGAGTAATACTCCTTGATGTTACGCTTCGCCCGGATCCATTTGATTTGGGCGGTGTTATTGGTTCCATTTTAGACATCTCTCAGCAAAACGATGTAGAGCAGGAGCTAAGAAAGGCTAAGATAAAATTAGGGCAGACAGTTGAGTTGCTAAATACCGGAGAAGAAATAAGTAAGACGGGCGGTTGGGAGTACGATATAGAAGCAGATCTGGTTTACAGAACAAAAAACATGAAGTTGTTGCTGGGGATTAATGAGGAAACAACTTCCCTAAATGATGCTGCAATTTTGTATGAAGATAATGGTGCAGAGTTAATTAGGGAGGGAATGAAAAATGCCATTGAAAATCAGTTGCCATATAATATTGAACTTATACCTAAGGGTACGCAGAAATGCTTTAGGAGCATCGGTATTCCAATAGTTGAGAATGGTAAAACAATAAGAGTTGTTGGAGCTGTAACAGATATCACAGAAATAAAACAGGCAGAACAAGAGCTGCTAAAGGCAAAACAGGTAGCCGAAAATGCCGCCCTGGCAAAACAACAGTTCCTCTCTAATATGAATCATGAGATAAGAACGCCTATGAATGCGGTAATAGGGATGACCAATTTGTTATTGCAGGAAAACCCCAAGCCCGATCAGATAGATAGTTTAAAAATTTTAAAGTTCTCTAGTGAGAATCTTTTGGACCTGATAAATGATGTGCTGGATTATAGTAAAATAGAATCCGGAAAAATTTTATTTGAGCAGATTGATTTTAACTTAATAGAGCTGGTAAATAATGTTAAAGAAACTCATTGCTTGGCAGCAAAAGAAAAGGGACTAAAGTTTAAAGTAAAGGTAGATTCAGATTTGCCGACAATGATAATTGGTGATCCAACAAGGCTAACCCAGATATTGAACAACCTGGTAAGCAATGCCATTAAATTTACAAGTTCGGGTTCGGTTATTATTGATTTATCGTTGAACAGGGCAGTGGGTAATTTGGTTGATATCGATTTTGCTGTAACAGATACTGGGATTGGTATTGAGGCAGATAAGAAAGATTATATTTTCGAGAGTTTTACTCAGGCAAGTACTGATACAACCAGAGTTTTTGGCGGAACAGGTTTAGGGCTTGCAATAACAAAAAAGATAGTAGAGTTGCTCAAAGGAAGTATTTCCGTTAAGAGCACGGTTGGCATGGGGGCTAGTTTTTTATTTAACCTGCAGTTTAAGAAAAGTAAAAAGAAGGCGGGTGATACTTATATTCCTAAAGCAGTTCCTGATTTTTCAAGCCTTGCCGGGTATAAGATACTTTTGGTTGAGGATAATGAGATAAATGTAATTGTTGCGTGCAAGTTTATGCAAAAATGGGGGCTTCATATAGATTGCGCAGGAAATGGTGCTGAAGCAGTTGAGAAGGTAATTGACAACCATTATGACCTTGTATTGATGGATTTGGAAATGCCAAAAATGGATGGGTATGAGGCTACCAAAGTAATAAGATCTATTGGTGATGATAAATTTAAACAGCTTCCAATAATTGCTTTAACTGCATCTCTACTGACAGAAATTAACAAACAAATTTTGGAAGCTGGCATTGATGATTACGTAGCGAAGCCTTTTAGTCCTACAGAATTACACGCTAAAATTAGACAATACCTACATTGATCAAGCATTCTGTTGTTCTTTTATGAGGTAAACAGATGGAATGGGTAATTCATCCATTTCAGTTCTCTGGTCTTGTATTTTAAATCCGTTGTTCTCAAAGTAGTTTAACAGCGGGTTATTTTCATATTCGTTAAGCCAGATTGCCTGGTAGGATTTACTAATGCCAATACATTTTTCGAACATAGATTCAATGCAGCCAGAGCTGGCATATTTTAGAAGCACACCAAAATCAGCTATTCTAATTGCTTTCTTGTTGTCAATAGAAACTGGTCTCTTGCCATTTGTTGTCAGGCGTGTATAGCCTGCAGCTTCGTTGTTGATGTATACAACCAGCCATTGATTAGACATGCTGTTTATCTCATCAATCAAAGTTTCTCCATTAAAATTAAGGGCAATGTATTTTTCTAAAGTGGAATGCGTTAAAGTTGCTGAGAATTTTTCGCGCGCTATATCTTTGGTAAGATTTATTAATGTATCTATGCCTTGTTCATTTGCTATTGTGAATTTAGTAATGATCTTATGGTCCATCGTTTTTTTATTTAATAAGCGCTAAAGGTAGCGGGAATGATAAAAAACGAATGGTACACATTGTGAAAGAATGGGTAGTACAGATGCTATCTGAACATTTGGCCTACCTGTTTTAAGGCTTCGATTCGTTTAGGAGAAAGTTGGTCGGCAAATACGATTCGGAAAAACCTGTTATACGTGTTGGAAAATGAAAAGGTGTGCCCAGGTGTAAATCTTATTCCAATGCGTTCACATTCATTGTAAAATGAGTTGATGTCAATTCTATCGGATAGCTTGGCCCATATGTTATATCCTCCGGCGGGGGGTAAAAATATGGTGTCTGCTGGATAGCTGGTTGATAATATGTTTAAAGAATGGTAAGCATTTTTAGCTAACTGCATCCTGAACTTGCGGATATGTCGGTCGTAACTTCCCGTTTGGATGAGCTTATTTACCGTTTCCTGATATATCGGAGAGACAGTGCTGCCTAAAGAGAACTTGACTTGTTCTGCTTGTTGGAAGAATTTACCTGTAGAGAGCCAACCTAATCGGATGCCTGGAGATAGTGTTTTGGAGTAAGACGAGTAAGTCATAACCATGCCACTCTGGTCAAAGCTTTTAATTGTGCTGGGTCTGTATCCGCTAAAGTTTAAATCTCCATAAATATCATTTTCTATGATAGCAATATTGTAATGTTGTGCAATTTGAAGTAATTCCTTTTTTTGTACATCTGTTAATAAAATGCCTGTTGGATTTTGGAAATTTGGGGTAACCAGAATAGCTTTAATCGGATTGTCTGAGCATGCTTTTTTAAGATAATCTATGTCGAATCCTGTATGACTGTCTATAGGGATTTCTATTACTCTTAACTTCAAAACCCTAATCACTTCCAATACTGAGAATACACACGGGCTTTCTATAACTATAATATCGCCTGCTGCGCAAACAGACACAAGCGCAATGTATAATGCTTGTAAGGCTCCATCGGTTATGATCAATTCAGCCGGATTAATTGCCGTTTGATAGGTAGCTGCTCTGATAGAAATATGTTCTCTTAATGATAGAGATCCGTTTGAGGGGTAGTACTTTAATAAGCCAACACCTTGCGTTCTGATGACTTGTTGCATGGTACGCAAAAGCAATTTTTGGGGTATGATGAGGCTTCCGGGTGCAGCAACATTGAATTCGGAAAGTTTGGAGCCCGGGTTTATGGACGTAATGAGATTTAGATTGTTTTCAAATACAGCATCTCTTGCTACAGGTGTGTTTTTAGTTTGTTTGGATTGTTTGGGCTGGGTTAATTTATTGCTCACATAGTATCCGGATTTAGGAATACTTTGTACAAGACCTTTAATAATTAAATGTTCGTAACCATTCTGAATGGTACTTGTACTGGTTTTGTACTGTTCTTTAAGCTCACGTATTGAAGGAAGCTTATGTCCGGGTTTAAAAGTTCCTTCAATGATATTACGTTCGATCGTTGAAGTAAACTCCTCAAATTTATATGATTTCATGGGAACTCAAACCTACTCAATTTTTGTAATTTGCAATATAAATTGGTTCAGCGAATGAAAAGTATCATATTAAAGGATTTTGGTAGTGTAGATAATTTAGTTTATACCGACTTGCCAATACCATCAATAAATGATGGAGAAGTGCTTATACAGGTAAAGGCCATTAGTATAAATCCGGTTGATGTTAAAACACGTGTGGGCAAAGGACGAGCAGCAAAGCTAAAAGATGAGAATCCTATTATTCTTGGCTGGGATGTTTCGGGAGTTGTTAGTTCATCTAAATCTGACTTGTTTAAAGCAGGTGATGAGGTATTTGGAATGATAAATTTCCCTGGACATGGGAAGGCTTATGCCGGGTATGCAGCCGCCCCTGCAAGTCATCTTGCTTTAAAACCCGCTAATGTGCCCCACGAAGAAGCTGCGGCTGCTACTTTAGCTGCCTTAACTGCATGGCAAGCGCTTGTTGATCATGCAAAAATAAAGAAAGGTGACCGGGTTTTAATTCATGCAGCCGCGGGTGGGGTAGGACACTATGCTGTGCAAATTGCAAAACATAGTGGAGCTTATATAATTGGTACTTCATCTGCGGGTAAAAGGGATTTTGTTTTAGGTTTAGGGGCTGATGAACATATCGATTATACAAGCCAGGCTTTTGAAGATGCTACCGGTAATATTGATTTTGTACTTGATGCAATTGGAGGCGAGAACATTGACAACTCTTTAAAAGTAATGAGAAAGGGAGGAACAATCATTAGTATTCCATCTGGGAAAAATGATGCTGTAGCTGAGAAAGCTACAGCACAGGGTATGATTGGTTATCCGATTATGGTACAATCTGACGGCGAGGAGATGGAAAAAATTGCGGCTTTACTGGAAAATGGTGCCATCAGATCGCATGTGTCGCAGGTATTTGAGTTTGACCAGATGAAGGCAGCGCACCGATCGCTTGAAACGGGAAAAACTCAGGGAAAGATAATTGTACGGGTTTAATACCCTAGTCTTTTTGTCGTATTTTCGGCCATAGAACTGTTTTTTACTTTCGTATGAAATATTTTTACACGCGTCAGGAGCGATTGCGCTACCTTTGTATAGACTAAGAGTACAAAAAATATGGTAAGATACGCATTTTTGGCTGTTTTAATGGCCTTTTCTCTATTTTGCAATGCGCAGATTAATTTGCAGCAAGGAAAATGGAAAGCAGCATTGCATCGGGCAGATGGAAAGGAGATACCTTTTGAGCTTGGAATTCAAAAGCAAGGTAACACTACAATTTGTTATGTGGTAAATGATACTGAACAGCTTAAAACAGAAATAACACAGATCTCTAAAGATTCGCTTTTAATAAAAATGCCGGTATTCGAGTCTTCGTTTAGGGTTAAAATTATCAATAAAGACAGTTTAAATGGTGTATGGATAAAGGGAGGGTCAGTTAAAGATCTAGTTATGCCGTTCTCTGCCACTTCAAAAGCCAGTCGTTTTCCAAAGGGAAGTGCCGGTAATGTATCTGTGAAAGGAAAATGGAAGATTGAGTTTACCAGGGCTGATCAGTCTGAACGATTGGCAATTGGTGAGTTTACGCAAAATGGCCAGAAAGTGGGCGGTTCAGTGCTAACTCCTTCTGGTGACTATCGTTATCTTGATGGCAAGATCATCGGTGACTCTTTAATGATCTCAACTTTTGATGGTATACATGCACTTGTTTTCTCTGCTAAAATTAAGGGAGATAGCATTAACGGCTCACTTTATAGTGGTGCTACATCATTCGAAAAATGGACTGCTGTAAAAGACTCGAATGTTAAATTGGAAGCTCCGGTTACTGCGCTTAAAGAAGGAGAAAGTGGTCGCCTGGATTTTAGTTTTAAAGACCTGGAAGGTAATGTGGTATCTATAAATGATAAACGATTTAAGGATAAAGTGGTTGTCTTGCAGTTAATGGGTTCTTGGTGCCCTAACTGTATGGACGAAATGGCGTTTTTAAGCGACTATTACCGCAAGAATAAAAACCGTGGTGTTGAGGTAATTGCATTAGCTTATGAATTAAGTACGGATGAGGCAAGGTCAAGAAAAAGCCTGCAAAAGTTTCAGCAACAATTTAAGGTTGAATACCCAATGCTAATTACTGGTGTTACCGCCGGCGATCCGGAAAAGACTGAAAAGACTTTGCCTCAGTTAACTGCAATTAAGGTGTTCCCTACTAGTATCATATTAGATAAAAAAGGAGTGGTAAATCATATCAATACTTCATTTTATGGCCCTGGAACCGGCGAGTATTTTGTGCAGTATAAAAAGGAATTTGAAGAGGTTATGAATTCTTTGCTGAATAAATAAGGCATATTATTTTTTGACAAAATCACTTAACGTTTTGACAAAAAATTATACTATTGATAATGAAAATCAAGCTTTCTTTGAAGTTGATCATTATTCAATTTAATCAGGTTATGGAGAAGAGATATTATTTTAACAGGCGAAACTGGATCCTGTTGATAGGGCTTGAGTTGGCTATTTGTGTGGGCTTATCAAACAGTAGTTCTGCTCAGATCTTTACCAATAAAAACCATGTTACAATTAATCCGGGAGATACTGAAAAGGACATTGTAAAAAAAGCTGCTAATGTAGTGCCTGCCGCCCGGCAATTAAGGTGGCAGCAATTAGAGTTAACTGCTTTTATACACTTCGGGATAAATACCTTTACCAATAAGGAATGGGGTGATGGATCTGAAGACCCTAAAATATTTAATCCGAAAGATCTAGATGCACGGCAGTGGGTAAAGGTTTGTAAGGAAGCTGGTTTTAAGCAAATTATTTTAACAGCAAAACACCATGATGGTTTTTGTTTGTGGCCAAGTAAATACACAGAACATTCTGTGAAAAATAGTCCCTGGAAAGAAGGGAAAGGAGATATTGTAAAGGAAACCGCTGATGCATGTAAGGAATTCGGTATCGGATTTGGAATTTATCTTTCTCCATGGGATCGCAATTCGAAATATTTTGGCAGCATGGAATACAATAACTATTTCATTAACCAGCTTACTGAATTGTTAACTCAATATGGCCAGATAGATGAAGTTTGGTTTGATGGGGCGAATGGCGAGGGACCTTCCGGTAAAAAACAGGTTTATGAATATAACAGATGGTATGAGTTGATTCGTAAACTGCAACCCAAGGCTACTATTGCTGTTTCAGGACCGGATGTAAGATGGGTTGGAACGGAAAGTGGCTATGGCAGAGAGACGGAATGGAGCGTTGTGCCTGGCGATGAACTTAAGACTGAAAAAATAGCTGAAAATTCGCAGCAGAAAGTTGAATTTGCACCAAAAGATATGATGGCAAATGACTTGGGCAGCAGGTCAAAAATTGCAAAAGCAAAAAGCCTGGTGTGGTATCCGGCAGAGATCGATGTTTCTATCCGCCCGGGATGGTTTTATCATCCTGCCGAAGATAAGGATGTTAAATCTCCGGAGAAGTTAATGGATATCTATTATAGTTCGGTTGGAAGGAATGGCGTATTGCTGTTGAACATACCTCCGGATACCAGGGGCTTGATTAGTGATAGTGATATTAAGTCGTTGCAGGGTTTTAAGAAACAAAAGGAAAATACATTTGCGGTAAACCTGTTAGCAGGTGCAGTGGTTAAGGGTAGCCGTGTAAAAAAAGTAAATGTATTGTTTGATGGTAAAGATAATACAGCCTGGGCAACTAAGCCGGGTGACAGTACGGTTGTTATTGATTTTAAATTATCAAAATCAAAGGAGTTTGATTTGTTGCTATTACAGGAGAATTTGGTCGTAGGGCAGAGGGTAGAAAGTTTTGTTTTGGAATACAAAGATGGAAGTGAATGGAAGGAAGCTACAAAAGGCACTACCATCGGCTATAAACGCTTATTGCGTTTTACACCTGTTACGGCCTCGGAAGTAAGATTAAGAATTATCTCATCGAGGTTAAATCCCGTTATTGCTGAAATAGGGCTATACAAGCAGGAAACTGGCGAAGCAAAATAATTAAGATAATCTTAGAAAATGGTTTTCAAGATGATTGCGCATTGCATTTCTGAACAATTCAGGGGAGCCATTTTCCAGGATATCAATTAGCCCTTTGTGTGAAACGAACTTTCCATAGGTAGTTGGTTTCTTGAGCATGCCGCTGTTGTTTACGTAATCAAATATTGGGAGTAACATTTTCTGAAATTTCTTCATGGTTTTGTTTCCCGTTATTTCATAAAGTTTTGAATGAAAGGCGATTTCATGATCAATTTCAAAAAGATAATCTTTAGCCATTGCTGGCTCATTCTCAACAATGGTTTTTAACTCCTTGATGTCTTTTGGGGTGATATTTCGAAATAAGAAGTCGGCCATTCCAATTTCAAGTGTTAATCTTATTTCAAAAATTTCTTTTAAAGTTTCTTCATCCAGAATATGCGGGTTCATACTTTTGCTGAGTATGCCAAAAAGATCAGGGCTTGTAATTACGGTGCCTTTTTTCTTTTTAGTTTCGATTAAGCCCATCATTCTTAATCGTAATAAAGCTTCTCTCACCACAGTTCTACTTACACCCAGAGAAGAGCAAAGCTCTAACTCAGTAGGAATGCTATCTCCAATTTTAAGTTGTTTCGCCTGAAGAAGCTCAACAAGTTTTGTCTCCACGCGATCTACCAGAGAGCTTGTATCAATTTTCCTGAGAGAATTAAGTAAGTCCATTATTTGTCTAAATAGTTAAGTTCAAATGATGAGAATTCGGCATCCTCTGTAGAGGCTCCCTTAAAATTTAGGCCCGGCCGCGGACTTCTGTCCCATTGGGGAAGAAAATCTATTGAATATGCTTTATCACCTGCAGATAATTCTTTCCAGTCTGCAGACTGTTGTCTCCAGTAAACACGACATGTGAGGTCAGCTTTCACCAGCATTTTTAATTGAACAGGAGTGCTAGGATTGTCAATTGTAGCTGTATTTAAAACAGCGTCTTTATTATCCTTTACCATCCAGAACCGGACTTTATTGGCTACTATTCCGACACCTGCTGCGGCATTTGCGTCTCCATAAATTACCAGACCTTTTAAAGCGTTGTTGCTACTGACAACGGTTGTTGTCATTTCGTAGTTCAAATGAGATGGACGAATGGTTAGCGCAATGCCAGCGTTGTTTTCTTTTTTAATGACGCCTGATAAATGAAGGATTCCTTTTTGCTGTGCAAATTTAGGAGTGGAGTTTCTGAAATCCCACTGCCAATCTACAGATGGAGTTTGTGTAGAGAAATTAGCCTTGAAACTATTGGCTGACGGTTTATTTGGTGCCGATGATAGTTCTTTAAATTCAGGCCACTCATTTTTCCCGGACCAGATCAGTTCTGCAAGCATACCCTGGCGTCCAGTGAAAACACTGCTGGCTTTATTGTAAGCATGGTAAATGTAGTAGAATTTCCCATCAGGGCTGTTTACAAAAGTACCATGTCCGGAGCATTTCCACCATTCATTTTCATATAACAGAGGGTTTTTTGGATGATCTTCATAAGGTCCCTGAAAGGTTTTAGACCTGGCAACTCTAACGTTATAATCGCATTTGCTGCCACAGCAATTTCCAACAGAGTAGAACATATAATAATAATCGTCCTTTTTAAGGATGCTTTGTCCTTCAAGGCCAGCACCCTTCTCGTCTTTCATCATAGTAAAGGCATCACCGGTTAAAGATAAGCCGTCGTTGGCCAGTTTACTGCCAAGTATTTCTATTGGTCTGCCGTCTAAGCCATAAGCTTTCCAGGTTATGTATAGTTGCCCTTTGTCGTTAAATACGAATGCATCTATCGCTTCTTTACCATACTCAATAATGATTCCATGGTCTTTGAAATCCCTATCCGGATATTTGGAAGTGGCCACCCCGATGCAGGAAATGCCGTCTTTTTTACGTCGTGCGGTATAATATATAAAATAGGTTTTGTTGTGGTAGTAATATTCAGGGGCCCAAAAGGAAGCATTTGCCCACTCTGGGGCTTGTTTGAATACATAGCCTGTTTGTTTCCAGGTTTTTAGATCGATGGATTTAAAAATTGGAAAGTGCGGAGCCCATTCTGAGGAAGTCCCGATGGAATAATATTCGTTTCCTTTCCCGATGATTGAGGGGTCGGCAAAATCTCCTGGAATAACCGCTGTTATTTCCTGGGCAAATAAAGGCTGTGATGTTGCTGTAAATTGGGTTACAGCGAAAAAAAGCAGGCATTTAAAAAGTAATCTCATAACCTGCAAGATAGAATTTTACCTTAATTTTTTAACGGTTTATTATACGTACCTTGTGGGTTAATTGAAAAATCATGGAAATTAAGGAGTTAACCGAATCATTAGGGGTGGCAAAGACGCGTTTGGCAGATCAACAGCGTAACTTAAAACAAGTTCAAAATCTTGTTGGTGATCTAGAGAAGGAAACTCAGACATTTGAAATAAAACTTGAAATATCTGATCTGAATAAGGATGTTAATAGCCAAGCGACTTTAATTGCAGAAAGAGAAAAAGAGATATCTGATCTTGAAGCAAGTATTGCGCTTCTAAAGTAAATCGAACTAATTTTATATTCACAGATGGGTTGGCGGCTAATTAATGCGCCAAAAAAAGTAATTCGGGGGACACTGCCCCCCGAATTGTCTAAAATATAAATAAACTTTCAACGCTTAAAATCTGAAAGAAAAGTTAGCTACAAAGTTTCTGGTAAATTGCGGGTTTCCTACGAAATCCCAATATTCTACATTCGTGATGTTGTTTAATTTAAAACCGAATTTCCATTTTTCTTTTTGATAAGAGATAGCCGCATTAATAACATGATATGCTGGAATGGTATACGTGTTGCTGGAATTAAGATACGAATCGCCAATATAATTTCCCCCAAAACCCAGTCCAATACCTTTAATACTTTCAAAAGGCAGACGATAGTTAAGCCAATAGTTAACGATATGTTTGGGTGCCTGTGTTGCGAGCTTACCTTCGTATGCATCAGCCTTAGTATATTTATTTTCATTAAATCCGTATCCGGCTACAATGTTCAGGCCGGTTAGGGGGTTAGCAGTAAGTTCTACTTCTACTCCCTTGCTTACCTGTTTGCCATCCTGAAAACTATATAACGCATCATCCGTACGCAAAGCATTGTCAATACCAATATGATAATAACTGATACTTCCACCCAGTACACCTCCCGGTAATTCAGCTTTTAAACCGCCTTCCAATTGGTTGGCAAAAACTGGTTTAGGTTTAAACAGACTGCCGTCAGGCTGTTCAAGAGGACCCTGGTTTTGAAAACCATTCATAAAGTTCCCAAATAAAGATACTTTATCTTTCACCAGCTGATACACAACTCCTAACTTGGGTGAAAGTGATGGCTGAACAAAACCTCCTTCGTAGGTTTGTTTAAAACGATCAAAACGTAAGCTTAACATCGTCGACAAACGGTCCGTCCAGTTGATTACATCAGAAGCATATACACCAAAAGAATTTCCTCCGTATGCATCAGTAGATGAGGCTATTGAATTATCTGCCAAAAGACCGGTAACCCTACTCAGACCCGATTTTTCAAAAGGCTGGGTAATGTCTATTTCGTCAAGCTCAAGGGCCTTATAGGTAAGTGTTTCATCATTAAATTCATAACTAGCTCCAATCAATATGTTATGATGAATTTTACCGGTATTAAAATTTCCATTAAAATTCTGCTGGATATTTGCATAAGTTCTTTCTCTTGGGCCAAAATGCCTGATACTAGTTTTGGCTGTGGATGCATTGGTCCATTCCACATAAGGCTGATAGCTGTGGTTTAAAAATTCATTTACGTGGGATACACCTGTAGTTGATGTCCAGTTTTTACTGATCTGATATTTGGCCTGTCCAAAATATTTTGAGGCCTCTGCATCGCTAAGCAGATCATTCTGAAAGAAAGCTTTTTTAAACCCAAGGGGAATGTCTTTTGCAGATTTAAAAGGCACTTGATCTCCAAAAAGTAATGTATATGCCAGGCGGTTTGCATCGCTGTTAAAATATTCAAAATCGAACAGGAATGAAAGGCGATCGCTAGCCTGGTAAGAAAGGCTGGGACTAATGGCGTACCTTTTATTTTTACCATATTCGTTTGAACTGTTTTGCTGATGCTTTACGGCATTAAACCTTAGTAATACTGTTTTCTCTTTATTTAGCGGTGTGTTCAGGTCAATAGAGGCCCTGCTTAAATCAAAGCTTCCCATGCTGTAATCTACCTCGCCTCCAAACCCTGCATAAGGTTTTTTGGTCACCAGATTTATTGCCCCACCAAAAGTGGATATCTGTGAGCCAAACAGCGTGCCTGATGGGCCTTTAATTAATTCTACCCGTTCCAGATTTGCTATTTCTGTTCCTGACCTGTAAACTGATGTTGCCATCCCATTCCTGGCATAATCGAAGTTGGTGAATCCTCTAAATAAGACTGCAAAACTTCCGGTAACGTATTCCGTTGGCGCAACGCCGGCAGCAGCTCGGAAGACTTCCTTAACGTCAGTCATCAGTTGCGCTTTCATTAACTCCTTGCCCACCACATTATATACCTGTGGATTTTCGAGATTTTTTAATGGCATCCTGGCAACATAATCTGTTTCTTTATTTGTTTGCCGGCCATTGCTATTGACGACAACCTCCCGTAATTGCCGGTTGTCTTCAATCAAAGTAAAATTAACCACGCTGGTTTCCCCAGCTGTTACTGTTATGATGCTTTTTTGTGTAAGCAGTCCGGTAAAACTAGCAGTTAACGTATAAGTGCCTGCAGGAACTTTGTTTATGGTATAATTGCCGGCTTCGTTTACTATGCTGGTCTTATTTGTTCCGCCCAGCACAACATTTACAAATTCAGCGGGTTTGCCATCAGAAGTGGTTACTGTACCCTTAATGGTGCCAGTTTGAGCAAATGCCTGTGCTGTAAGGACAGTTAAAAATAGAGTTAGAAATTTAAGCATATACATTTATATTTATTTAGACTTAATATAGATAATGCGCAAATATATAAACATTTGGATTTCTAACATGGTAAATTTCGATTTTTTAAAATTTATCTATCTCCGAGATTCCCTTAGTCCGTTTAGCTATTGATGAGCATCAAAATAGCATGGACAAGCAACAAGCAAAAGAATTAGTTGAAAGATACAACAGAGGTTTAGCAACAACTGACAAGGATATTGCCGGAGATACTACAAGGCTGGATGCATTGTGTGAATAAAGAGTAAACCCGGCCTAGAACAAGTGTGATCCAGGCAGATAAGAGGTTTAACCGACTTTACAGATAAAGAAAAGCAGAAAAAAGATCCCGGTTATGGCTAAAAAAACGCAAACACGACTCGTTAGATAAGTTTTCATGATGTTTGTAATTTAGATTTTACTTAAGCTTTATTATACACAGATACGTTGGCACCTTTTAAATAGTTGCCTGCTTTTGAAAGTTCCGTGGATTTAAAGTCATATAGTGATTCGAAAGAAGAGTTTCGCTGAAATAGGCTGTAGTTTTGCAGCCTACTTTTAAGCAACATGAAAAAATTACTGAATACCATTCCTTTTTCTGTATTAGATCTTGCAACTGTTATTGAGGGCAAGACCCCAGCCGATACCTTTAAGAAAAGTTTAGACCTTGCCCGTCATGCTGAAGATTGGGGCTATAACCGGTATTGGCTGGCCGAACATCATAATATGATTAGTGTTGCCAGTTCTGCAACATCGGTGGTAATAGGCCATATTGCCGGGGGAACTAAAAAAATAAGAGTAGGCGCAGGTGGCATAATGTTGCCGAACCACTCGCCCTTAGTCATTGCTGAACAATTTGGTACCCTTGCCTCTTTATATCCTGATAGAATAGATTTAGGATTGGGAAGAGCACCAGGCACTGATCAGGCAACGGCTGCTGCAATTAGAGGTGAGCGTATGCATGCTGCTCAGGATTTCCCGGGAGATGTACTTCGGTTGCAAGCCTATTTATCGGCGGATAACTATAGAAGTAATGTAAGGGCAATTCCCGGTGAGGGGCTTGACATTCCGATATGGATATTGGGGTCGAGTACTGATAGTGCACACCTGGCTGCTGCTCTGGGCTTACCATATGCTTTTGCAAGTCATTTCGCGCCAGCTCAGTTTCTTACCGCAATAAATATATATAGAAATAACTTTAAGCCTTCTGAGCATTTGGCTGCACCATATGTTTTAGCTTGTGTAAATGTTGTTGCTGCGGATACTGACGAGGAGGCTAATAAGCTTGCCACTTCTTTGTATCAATTGTTTAGAGGTATTGTAACCGGCAAGCGCAGACTTTTGCAAGCTCCAGTTGATAGCATGGAGGGAATATGGACAGATTATGAGGAAGAGCAGGCAGGACAAATGCTGGCTTGTACTTTTACAGGAAGCAAGGAAACTATAAAAGCGGATTTACAGCAATTTTTGGATCAGACAGAAGTTGATGAGATTATGGCTACTTCGCATATTTTTGATCATAATGCCAGATTACGTTCTTATGAATTGTTAGCCGAAGCTTTTGGCCGATAAAAAAGAGCATTTCGCCGCTTCCCGTTTGCAGATAATCAAATTTCTATTGATTGAAAGTGTAACAAAACCGATTTTGCGCAGACTAATTGAAGAAATAAAATTTTTATGAAACGAATTATACTATTATTTGCGGGAGTGGGCTTAATGCTGAATGCTAATGCGCAGTTTTCTTTAGGTGGGGCACCACAAAAACCTAAAGTGACTGGACGTATTACAGCATTGATCTTAGACTCGCTTACAAAAAAGCCTATTGACTACGCAACAGTATCATTAATAAAAACAGCTGATAATAAATCTGTAAATGGAGGGGTAACTGATGAGAAAGGTAAAGTGGTTTTACAAAACGTCGCTCCTGATCAGTATAAGCTTTCTATTGGGTTTATGGGATATAAAACAAAATCAATACCGGTTAAAACCAGTCCGGAAAAACCTGATTTAAATGCAGGCACTATCTATGTAAGCCCAACGGAAAGTAACCTTAAAGAAGTGGCAATTGTAGGAGAAAAATCTTTGATTGAGAATAAGGTTGATAAATTGGTTTATAATGCTGAGGCCGACATTACCAATGCTGGTGGAGATGCCACTGATGTAATGCGTAAAGTGCCTATGCTTTCTGTTGACATCAATGGAAATGTGCAGCTACGTGGAAGTTCAGTTCGTGTTTTGATTAATGGAAAACCTTCGGGAACAATGGCAAACAGTGTCGCTGATGCGTTGAAAATGATTCCTGCGGAGCAGATCAAAAGTGTGGAAGTAATTACAAGTCCTTCTGCAAAATACGATGCTGAAGGCTCTGGTGGGATTATCAATATCATAACCAAAAAGAAAACTGCTGAAGGTGTTAGTGGAAGTATAAATACATCGGCCGGTACACGCTCAAATAATGGTGCGTTTAATTTAAATGCTAAAACAGGCCGTTTATCGTTAACGGGTAATTTAGGTGTAAATCATGCTTATCCGCAGAATTCGAAGGTTGTTGTATTTAACAGTTCTGTTGTAGATGGGGTTACAAATACAGTTTCACAGAATGGTTTTTCCAAATGGTCAAGAGTTGGTTACAACGGGAGTGCCGGACTGGATTATGATTTTAACAGTTACCACAACATTAGTTCTACAGTTAAATTTAACAGATTCTCTAACGGAGGACCTGGAAGCTCAGATATATTGACCAATAATGTCTTTTCTCAGAATATACGAGATATGGATATGGGCTTCAATAACATGGACTGGAACGTAGATTACAGGAAAACAAGCAAAAAAGAGGGTGAAGAACTGAGCGTTTCTGCACAGCTTTCTAGAGGAAGAAACACCAGTGATTTTACAAACAGGTTTGTAAGTGAGGGTATTCCTGATTTTACTTTAATTGGAGGCAATACCGGTAAAAATAATGAGTACACGTTGCAAACTGATTATACTTATCCTTTTAGTAAAACAACCACACTTGAAACTGGGTTGAAAGGGATTTTTAGAAATATTATAAGTGACTATGATCAGAATGCTCAGGATTTTGATTACGATCAGAATGTAGGTTCTGCTTATGGGGTACTTGGTTTTAAATTGTCTAAGAAAATTACTGCCAAAGCGGGTTTAAGAGCTGAGTATACTAAAATTGATGGACTGGCTGGTAATATTTTACCGTTTAAAAACGACTATTTTAACTTGTTTCCAAGTGTAGTTTTGTCGCAAACTTTAAAAGGAATGACGACTGTCAAAGTGAGTTATAACCGCAGGATACAGAGACCAAGTTTGTTTTATCTAAATCCTTTTAGAAATGAAAGTGATATTTATAATCCGATGCAAGGTAACCCGGAATTGTCGCCAGAGTTGAGTGATAACATTGAACTGGGATATTCAACCTATATTAAAGGGTCTGTAATTAATGCCTCGGTATTTTACCGCAATACAAAAAATGTGATTGAAAGTTTTATCAGCCCAATTGTAGAAGATGGTGTAAATAAGAACTTAACATCGTATACAAACGTAGGTACCAGTCAATCTTATGGTTTTAACGTATTTGGTTCATATAACCCTAAACCAAAATGGACTTTAATGGCCAACTTTGGAATGAATACATATGATGTTAGCAATGCAAACAATAATATAAATACCGGAACTTTTGTTAATTATACTGCTTTTGCCAGATCAGCATATGCTTTGACAGGTGGTTGGAGTACTGAACTTTGGGGTGTGATTAACTCGCCAAGAAGGACATTTCAGGGAAAAACGGATGCCATGTATTTTTATGGTGGTGCGGTGAAAAAAGAGATTCTTAATAAAAAGGCAACTATTGGTTTAAATGTATTGAATCCGTTTAGCAGGGACTTGAATATTAAGACTGTAAATAATACAGCAACGTCAACACAGAATACCGATATCCATTATCCATTGCGTTCATTTGGTTTGAACTTTAGTTATAACTTCGGTAAGCTTAAGTTTACTCAAAAGAAATCTATTAAAAATGACGACTTGAAGAAAGAAGAGCAAGGCGGAATGGGCGGTGGTGTGCAATAGTAATATTGCCAATTAAAGATTCTCTAAAGCTGTAGTCATCACCTTTGGTTAACCAAAGGTGATGACGAAGGTGGCGATAGTAGGACTGACTGCCATTACCTCAATCCTTTTTAACCGTTTTAAGAATCATCAGATTTTGTGGATTCATGCTATAGCCAGTAATATTATTTTGAGTCATGATCACTGATTGATCATAATAAATGGGAACTATGTTGGCATAATCAATTACCATTTGATCCATTTTTTGATAAAGAAGATAGCGTTTCGCATTATCGCTAACATAGTAACTTTGTTCAAATAGCCTGTCAAAATCGTTATTGTAGTAAGCGGTGTAATTTGGGCCGTTAGGAACTTTGTTTTTAGAATAAAACATGGCAAGGTAATTCTCGCCATCGGGATAATCGGCTATCCAGGAACCCCTAAAAAAATTCACTTCATTTTTAGACATCAAGTCTCTTAAGCTTGCATTGGGGCTCACATCTACTTTTACTTTAATGCCGACTGCTGCCAATTCACCTTGTATAAATTCTATAAGATCTTTATAAGTGGTAGAAGTGCTGAGGGTAACTTGGGGCATTCCCTTGCCATTTGGGAAGCCGGCTTCTGCTAACAGCGCTGCAGCTTTTTCAGGTTTATAATGATACCCCTTCACTGCTGTGCTATCGAACCCCGGCATACCCTGAGGAATGAAACCTGAATTTGCGGGTATGCCTATACTGTTACGTAAATATTTAATTAGCTTGGGTTTATCAATGGCGTAATTTATGGCCTGCCTTACTTTTTTATATTTTAATGGAGAGCGTTTGGCGATGGCTATATTGGTGTCGACAAGTATGCCTACATATTCCGTGCAAAGATAGGGGCTTTTTTTAAGGTTGAATTTACCTTTATATTTTGCGGTCATTTTTCCGCTTTTTGTTAATATGTCATCACGATAACTTCCATCCACCTTATCAAAAAAGTCGAGATCCTTTTTAAGGAAATTCATGAATGCACTTTGCTTATCTGTGATGAAGGAAACCTTTACTGCATCCAGATAAGGTAATTTGGTATTGCCTATTTTTTCCCAGTAATTTTCATTTTTGAGTAATACCAGTATTTCATCTTCTTTCCAATATTTAAATTTAAAGGGCCCTGTTCCAATAGGGTGGCTTCGAAAATCTTTGCCATAGTGATCTACAATCTCTTTTGGTACAACAGAGCAATATTGAGTTGTAAGTAATTTCATAAAAGCGGGGAATGGCTTTATGAGTTTAACCTGAAAGGTACTGTCGTTTATTGCTATAAAATTGTTGATGTCTTTTACCTTGTCGCTAAATATCCAACCTCCAGATGATGCAACTTTAGGGTCTATCAGGCGGTAAAAGCTGTAAACAAAATCAGCAGCTGTGGCTTTTCTGCCTTTTCCGTTAGGAAAAATGGGGTCGTTGTGAAAATACACATCGTTGCGGAGGTTAAAGGTGTATGTTAGTCCATCTGTAGCTATTTGCCAGGTTTTTGCGATGCAGGGCATGATGTTGAGGTTGCTATCAACCTGTACCAATCCGTTAAACACCTGGTTAATCATCCATAAAGCATTTTGATTGCGGGCAAAAGCGGGATCCAGAGAGGTTAAATTCTGATCAAGGTTCATGCTGAATACTTTTTTATCCTTATTGGACGAAGAGCTATTGCATGAAAAAGCAATAAGAAGAAGGAGTACGCAAAAAATATTTATTATAATACGATGCATCAGTTTAGGAATACTAATTTTGCACAAAGTAATAAATAAATCAATATGTCTTTTTTAAATGCGGTTATAAATAGAGTTGGGGATGAACAATTACGTGAGAATTTTCAGGAACGGGTAGATATAATTCAGCATAAAATTAAGTTTATGGACAAAGTTGCAGTGGCTTGTCTTGATACTGAAAACAATCTTAGTGAGGATTTGAAAGATCTTATTGCTGAAGCCGGTGGGGTTTTGCAAGATGATGTTCACACTGCCAGAGTTGTTATTTATTATGAAAAAAGTACCAGTATGTTGCAATTAATGGGGGTGGTTCCCTCATTGTTGGATAAGGACTGGCCTTCTGTTGAGTACGATAGGGTATATCTTTGGGATGATGAGGCGGCAGTGGCAAATGAGGCAGATGTGGCAGTAAACGCATTAGAAGATCTGGCGGAAATGCTATATCCGGGATACTTTGTTTTTGGAAATGAAGGTAAAACCTGGATGAGTTTTAAAACGCAATAAATTTATTTATCTGCTGGTCAGTAAATTTAAGTGTGTCCTCTTTAAAGAAATCGCCCTGCTCATTTAATTCGGCTTTAATGGTTGCAATATGCAGCCTAAGGGGTAGCACATTTAGGTGCAGGTAACTGCATACGCCACCAAAATGATCAACACCGCGGATGTTTCCATATTTGCCTGATGATATGCCTACAAGTGCTGCTTTCTTATCATAAAAGCTTTCGGGAAAATTGCACGCATCGATAAAGACTTTTAATACTCCGGGGAAACTTCCGTTGTATTCTGGTATGATGAAAAGAAACTTAGTAGTTTGGGTTACCATTTCCTGAATAGCCTGGAATTCAGGGCTCCGTTGCCCATACAAATCGGATGCAATAAGGTTATCGGGTAAATCTTCAAGATTGAAGATGGCAGATTCTAAGCCTTTTAAAGCCAGTGTTTTCTGATAATATTTAGCGACTTTTAGCGTATTACTTTCAGGTCTGTTGGTTCCGGATATGATGGTTACCATGTATAAATTGTTAATAAGATGTTTAAAACACTTAAGGCTTTAATACTAATTTTGCCATTTAGTTTGTATCTTAGCTATTCGTTAAAATATGCCTAAATAAACACAAAAATAGCATTTTTTATAGATTTACGTCGAGTAAATACAAGCCGTTAGAGAATAATTGTAATTATTAATAAGATAGATGAGTAAAATTATTGCATTGGCAAATCAGAAAGGTGGCGTAGGGAAAACTACTTCATCAATTAACTTAGCCGCAAGTTTAGCCGTACTAGAATATAGAACATTATTAGTTGATGCTGATCCTCAGGCCAATTCTACCTCTGGTATTGGTTTTGACCCAAGAAGCATCAAAAATAGCATTTACGAGTGTATCATTAATGATATTGATGCAGTAGACGCCATTCAGAAAACAGAAACGCCTAATCTTGATCTGCTTCCTGCGCATATCGATTTGGTGGGTGCAGAGATTGAAATGATAAACCTGAACAACAGGGAATATAAGATGAAAGCTGTTCTTGAAAAAGTGAAAGACCAGTATGATTTTATTATTGTAGACTGCTCACCATCTTTAGGTTTAATTACCATTAATGCGCTTACCGCTGCTGATTCAGTAATTATCCCTGTACAATGTGAATATTTTGCACTTGAAGGGTTAGGGAAACTTTTGAACACAATTAAAATAGTTCAAAACCGTTTAAATCCTGAGTTGGAAATTGAAGGAATTCTACTAACAATGTATGATGTGCGTTTAAGGCTGTCGAATCAGGTTGTAGAAGAGGTTAAGACCCATTTCCAGGAGTTGGTTTTTGACACGATTATTCAGCGTAATACGCGTCTAAGTGAAGCCCCAAGTTATGGTATATCTGTAATTATGCATGATGCCACTTGTAAAGGGGCAATTAACTACCTGAACCTTGCCCGTGAAATTGTTCATAAAAACGGAATGGTTAAGGAAGTACAGAATACAACTACAGCAATTATTTAAAAATATTTTTAATGACATCTTTTCAGCGAAAAACAGGTTTAGGTAAAGGGTTAAGTGCGCTTTTGGATGACTCAGATGCTGTAAACCCGCCAAAGAACGGGGTGAACCCGGTAAGCGAAACAAAACAAGAGGGCGGTAACAACAACAATATTGGACATATCAATATTAAAGATGTTGAAACTAACCCATATCAGCCTCGTACTGAATTTGATCAGGTTGCTTTAAATGAGCTTTCTGAATCTATCAGGATCCAAGGTTTAATACAGCCAATTACGGTAAGGAAACAGCCTGGAGGTAAATATCAGTTGATCTCTGGAGAGAGAAGATTGCGGGCTTCTAAGTTAGCAGGCCTAACCGAAATACCTGCTTATATCCGTAGTGCCAATGATCAGCAAATGCTGGAAATGGCTCTTATTGAGAATATTCAGCGCGAAAATCTTAATGCAATTGAGATTGCACTGAGCTTTCAGCAAATGATAGATGAATGTAATCTGAAACAAGAACAATTAGGTGAAAGAGTTGGTAAAAACCGCACCACGGTAACCAATTATCTTCGCTTATTAAAATTGCCTCCGGCAATACAAGTTTCTATTAGAGATCAAAAGATTTCTATGGGGCATGCACGCGCGCTAATAAATGTTGAGCAAGCAGAAAAACAGCTTTTTATTCATGATGAAATCATTGATAAAGGGTTATCTGTGCGTAAGGTTGAAGAGCTAGTAAGAAGCATAAATAGCGTTCAGGTAAAAGCGAAATCAAGTAAGCAGCCTGTTGGTGTTTCATTTGAGTATCAAAAACTACAGAGAGATCTGGCATCTAAATTCGCCACTAAAGTTAAGCTCAAAGTCGGCGAAAATGGGAAAGGGGCTATTGAAATCCCATTTATGTCTGAGGATGACCTAAGCCGTATTCTGGAATTATTAGATTGGTAATGTACAAAAGTCTGCTGCTATCGGTTTTGTTTCTTTTTGTGACAGCGTTAGCTCGTGCCCAGGAAACTCCTGTTGTTAAAAAGGATACTCTGGTTATTCAACCAAAACCGGTGGTAGAACCCATAAAAGCTCAAAAAGTAGACACACTTAAAAAACCAGCCTACGTAAATCTTGGTAAGATTGCAGGTAGAAGGGCAGCCCTTAGTTCACTTATGGTTCCCGGACTTGGGCAAATCAGAAATGGTGTTACTGTTTATAGGCTCGCAAAGGTTGCAGGTCTTTATACAGGGATAACGCTTCTCACCATTTCATTTATAGACAATAGTAAGAATTACAAGCTTTTTTATGATGAGATTGTTGCTCGGAGATTGAATGGCGGACAGAAAACCGACGGTTTTCCGTATAACAATATGGATGAGGCCGGGTTAATTACTGCAAAAGACCTTTTCAGAAGAAATAAAGAGGTAATTATTTTCTCATACGTAGGATTGTATCTCCTGAATGTAGTTGAGGCTTATATAGATGCTCGTCTAAAATATTTTAATGTAGACGATATAGGAATGAAAATTTCTCCCGGTTTAATCAACACTGATACAATGTATGGTTTTAATAATGTAACGCCCGGGATAAAGCTTACCATCAGATTATAGTATATTTTACGCAAGTTTGAGCTCGTATATGGGGGCTTTTAATACCTTTAGCAAAAAATTAGATGAGGCGGCCTTAGGTTTAAGTCTGGTTCGTAACAAATAAAAGAATATAACCAATGAAAATAGCATTACTAGGCTATGGTAAAATGGGTCAGATTATTGAACGTTTTGCTTTAGAAAGAGGACATGAGGTCGTTTTAAAAATCAGCATTGATAACCTTGATGACTTAACGGTTGCTAATCTGCGAAAGGCCGATGTAGCTATCGATTTTAGTGCTCCTGATGCCGCAATAAATAATATTTATACTTGTTTTGATGCAAATGTACCTGTTGTGGTAGGTACCACTGGATGGTATGGCCAATTGCAGGAAGTAAAAAATGAGTGCCTTACACGTAACAATGCACTCCTTTATGGGTCAAACTTTAGCATTGGGGTTAATATCTTCTTTCACATGAATAAGGTATTGGCGAAGTTAATGAACGACTTCCCTGCTTATGAGGTTCAGGTAGAGGAAATACATCATACGCAGAAACTAGATTCACCAAGTGGTACAGCTATGACTATTGCCGAAGGCATTATAGAGAATGTTGATAGAAAACGTGAATGGGTAAATGAACTTGTAGGTACACAGTTCGATGATGTATTAAAGAAAGAACAACTGCTGATCGAATCGCATAGAATAGAGAATATACCAGGTACACATACAGTGGTGTATAGCTCTGAGGTGGATGAGATAGAATTTAAACACACTGCTCATAATCGTTCTGGCTTTGCATTAGGTGCAATAGTAGCTGCGGAATGGCTTGAAAAGAAGCAGGGCTTTTATAATATAGCTGATATATTTAATTTTAAATTATAAAGAAATATGAATTGGAAATTCTGGCAAAAGGAGAATAAGGACACTAAGCCAAAAAAGAAAAAATCCAGAAGCCGAGAATGGGTTGATGCTATTTTGTTTGCAGTAATTGCTGCTACGATAATCAGGGTATTTTTTATAGAAGCATATACTATCCCTACAGGCTCTATGGAAAGATCATTACTAATAGGTGATTTCTTATTCGTTAGTAAGGTTAATTATGGTCCTCGTGTGCCAATGACGCCTGTTGCGTTCCCTTTTGCTCATCATACAATGCCTTTAACCGGTACTAAAGCTTATTGGGACGGCGTGCAATGGAAGTACCGTAGATTGCCAGGCTTGTCTGAGATCAAAAGAAATGACGTAGTGGTATTTAACTATCCTCAGGGTGATACCGTAGCCCTGGAGATTCAGGATGTTGATTACTATAAAATGGTGAGATCAGAAGGCTGGGATGCAATTAATAAACACTACACTGTTGTAAGCAGGCCTGTTGATAAGAGAGAGAATTATATTAAAAGGTGCATCGGTATTGCCGGTGATATAATTAGTATGAAAAATGGTCTTGTTTCTGTAAATGGTAAACCAGAGAAACTGAAGAGCACTGGCCAGATGAGCTATGCAGTTACATTTAAAACAGCCGATATTAATTTCTCTGTTTTTGAGGATCTTGGATTTAACATATCAGAAGATATTAATCAGTCATCTCCCAATACTTATAGTTTTACAGGCACAGAGCCAATGATGGATAAGGTTAGTAAACTGGATTTTGTGCAATCTGTGAAAGAGGTGACCCAGCCAGAGGGTTATCAGGAGAAAGATGTTTTTCCTTTTGATTCAAAAAGAGATTGGAATGCTGATAATTTTGGTCCCATTCTTATTCCTAAAAAGGGAATGACCGTTCAACTGGATAGCGCATCAATGCCTCTTTATGAGAGAAGTATCAGGATTTATGAGGGTAACAAGTTAGAGAAAGCTGGCAATGGCTGGTTGATTAATGGTAAACCTGCAACCAGTTATACTTTTAAAATGGACTACTACTGGATGATGGGAGATAACCGACACAACTCATTAGATTCTCGTTACTGGGGATTTGTGCCTGAAGATCATATTGTAGGAAAAGCATTATTTATTTGGATGAGCTATAATACAAATGGATCATTCTTTAATAAAATAAGATGGAATAGGCTACTAAGAGGGATAAATTAAGGGCTAACATATAAAAATAGTAAAGCGGGATGTAGTGTGACTACATCCCGCTTTTTTTATTAAAATAATTATTCAATTTCCTTTTCTTTTTATTTAGTATTTGAAATCACGCCGTTCTTTTGTTAATTATTTATATAATACAAGGTAAGTTGAAAAATAATTTAAAAAGTATTATGTTTTTCAATGTAATATTTTTAAGTTTGATTTACTAATGACAAAGGGATGACGGCTACTATTAAGAAATACCATCAATTACGGAAGGATGTTATTAAGCATTTATATTATAATAAAATGCTTACGCTGACCGAATTGAGTAAGCTAACCCATAAAAGCTTGCCGTTGGTAACTAGTACCGTTAATGATTTAGTTGGTGAAGGTTATGTGTTAGAGCATGGACTTGCACCCTCTACTGGAGGAAGAAGAGCGCTTACTTTTCTTTTAAACAAACAAAAACAAAGATATATAGTAGCAGTAGCAGTCGACCAGTTGGTTACTGAGGTAGTAATCTATGACCTGTTAAATGAAATTAAAACGAAATCTGAAATAAAGAGGCTTGTACTTACAGAGGATCCTTCTTTGATCAAGACGCTTGCTGAATTCCTAAAGGATTATATTTCTCGTTCTGAAATACCTCTTGACCAAATATTAGGGGTAGGTATAGGGATGCCCGGATTTGTAAATAGTGAGTTGGGTGTAAGTCATACCTTCTTCAAAATTAAGGGAGACCTGAACTTAAAAAAATATTTAACCAAAGAACTGGGTGTGATGGTTTCTGTTGGGAATGATTCCAGTCTGATTGCCCTTGCAGAATTAAAATTTGGTGCTGGGAAAGGACTAAAAGAGATCCTGGTGGTGAATGTGGGATGGGGTATAGGTTTGGGTATGATTATTAATGGAAGCCTTTTTAGAGGACATAGTGGCTATGCAGGTGAATTTAGCCATATCCCTTTATCCCAAAGTAATAAATTATGTTCTTGCGGTAAAAGAGGATGCCTTGAAGTAGATACCTCACTACTGGTGCAGGTTGAAAGAGCAAAATCAGAATTACGAGCCGGTGTCAGTTCCAGTTTAGAACACTTATTTAAGGATGAAAGTAAGTTGCCTGGCGATCATTTTTTGGCGGCAGCAAAAGCCGGGGACCCATTAGCGGTATCAATACTTTCCGATGCGGCATTTTTAATTGGTAAGGGAATGTCTACCCTGATCCATATTCTAAATCCAAAACTTATTGTTTTGAGTGGGAGAGGCGCAATAGCCGGTAAAATTTTAATGGCCCCGATACAACAAGCGATAAATGAATTTTGCATCCCAAGACTTGCTGAGCAAACTGATATTCAAGTGTCTGATGTGGCTTTGAATTCGGGACTTTTAGGAGCAGCAACCCTGGTGATTGAGAATTGCAATTTCAATTAATATATAAGAAACATCCTGACAACTAATCAAATAACAACAATTAACTAAATTCTAAACTTAAAGACAAAAACATGAAAAAAATGTACTTAATGTGTTTAAGCATGCTATTGTTAAGCTTCTTAACAATGTCTGTTTACGCACAAAAAAATGTTACCGGAACTGTTCGGGATGCGACAGGAACAGCTATTCCGGCAGTCAGCGTTCTGGTAAAAGGCACTAAAAGCGGTGTAAGCACCGATGCTACAGGTAAGTATGCAATATCAGCAGCGGAAGGAAGCGTTCTGGTTTTTAGTTACATAGGCTATAAACCGAAAGAAGCTGTTGTGAGTTCTGCCGCTGTGATCAACATTGTTCTTGAGGAACAGGACAACAATTTGAACGAAGTGGTAGTGACTTCTCTAGGTATAAAAAGAGAATCGAAATCCCTGGGTTATGCAGTTAGTACAGTAACAGCAAAAGAAATTACACAGTCAGGTAATACCAATTTTGGCTCCGCTTTATATGGTAAGGCTGCGGGCGTTAAAGTGACAACTGCCCCTGGAGGTGCCAGTAGCGCGGTAAACATTCAAATCAGAGGTATCAACTCTTTAGGATTCAACCGTCAGCCACTTTATGTTGTAGATGGCGTTGTAATCCGTAACGATCAACAAAATGGCTCTGGTGGTGCTAATAATAATGGTGGATTAGGTAATCCAGGTGGTCAGGGTATTTGGAACAACGACCGTATTTCCGGTAATGGTATGCTGGATATTAACCCTGCAGATATTGAGACGTTCACGATTTTAAAAGGAGCGAGTGCAAGTGCATTATATGGTTCTGATGCGGCAAGTGGTGTAATCGTAATTACTACCAAGAAAGGCTCTAAAGACCGCGGTTTAGGTATTGATTTTAATTATACCGGGTCAATCGAGAGAGCGGCTTTTCTGCCTAAAATGCAGAATATATACGGACCGGGTTATGATCCGGAAACCAATCAATCTAGCACAGGAAATGTGGAAGGATGGCAAGCAGATGCAAATGCTCCGGGCGGTAAACGTCCTTGGTGGAGTGCTTGGGCACAATTTGGACCTAAATATGATGGTAGAGATGTAAAATGGTGGGATGGTGTTGTAAGACCATATTCAGCTCAGGACAATAACTATGCAGAGATTTTTGATCATGGTTACAACTCCAATGCAAACTTAAGTATATCCAACCAAACTGATAAATTGAACTATCGTTTTTCGGCGACACGCATGGATTATAAAGGTATTACTCCAGGAAACAAACAACAACGCAATACATTCAACATCAATAGCAGCGTGAAAATTGCAGAAAATTTAACTGCTGATATCGTTGTTAACTACATGAATACAAAAACTCATAACCGTTCGGGATTGATGGGTAATGTGTTAGCTTCTTATAGTGGTTTCATTAACCGTGCTGAAGATATGGATATGTTAAAATCTACCTACCATAACTCCCTAGGTTATAAGTATTCTACGCTGGGTTCAAACAGGCCGGAAGCATTTATTTATAATACCAACGCTGGAGGTTTGATGGACTTTTTCTGGAGCCAATATAAAAATAGCTATGATGAAACAGAAAACAGATTGCTTTCTAGTGCTACATTAACCTATACAATCATTCCTAAACTTAAATTAAGAGGTAGAATTGGTAATGACTTTACTTCACTAGGGATTGAAGATAGGCGCTATAACGAGTATCCTATCGCTTATAACTCAGGTGGTAGCAGCACTGGTTCTTATAGTGTTTCAAAAGGAAATTATGCCATTACATACGGTGATGCATTGTTAACTTATAACGATAAGATATCTAAAGATCTTGATTTCTCCTTAACGGGAGGTTTCCAGTCAAGAGCTGAAAAGTATAATGACCAGTATGCAGGTACACAACAAGGTTTAATCAGCGAAAACTGGTTCTCTTTGGCAAATTCTGTAGGTGTTCTTGACAATTCAATAGGTAGTAAAACTAAAAGACAGGAATTATTGAAATATGCATACATCGGTATTGCTAATATTTCATATAAAAACTACTTGTTCCTTGAAGCAACTGGACGTTCTGAGTATTCATCGTCGTTACCTCCTCAAAATAACAACTACAAGTATGTTTCCCTGAACTCGGGTTTTGTATTTAGCGATGCGTTCAAAATGCCAAATGCAATTAGTTTTGGTAAACTAAGGGCTTCATACGGAATTGTTGGCAACGACGCGCCAATTTATCAATCAAATATAGCGTACACACAAACGCCACTTCAAACAGTAAATGGATCTGTTCCATCTTTAACCTTACCAGGTGCTTATGGTAACTCTCTTTTGAAGCCTGAACGTAAATATGAGACTGAATTTGGTGCCGAAATGAGGTTTGTTAACAATCGTGTAGGGTTTGATGTAAGTTATTATACCAACTACATCGATGATCAGATCCTGAGCTTAAGTACTGCGCCAAGTACTGGTGCGAACAGCCAACTGGTTAACGTTGGTAGAATTTCCAATAAAGGACTTGAGGTTTCAGTAAGCGGTACACCAATCCAGACGCCTGATTTTAGTTGGAAAACAAGATTGAATTTCTCTAAAAATACTTCCAAACTGGATTATCTGAATGGAAATGTACCTGAATTAATTTTCTTCGAAGCTGACCAGAGTTCAGTTAGGATTAGTGCCAAGCCAGGTGAATCTTTAGGTAATATCTATGTTTATCCACGTAGTACAGATGCTAACGGAAACTTCCTGATTAATGACGCTGGTTATTACATTATGGATAAGAACGCGGAGCACTTTCAAAAAGTGGGAAATATCTTACCTAAGGCAGTTGGTGGTTTATCAAACACATTCACTTACAAAAACTTTAGCTTAGATTTTACAGTGGATTATCGTTTTGGCGGCCAGTTAGTTTCCCCTCCATTGAAGTATGGAACAAGCGCAGGTTTGTACGAAAGTACATTGCCTTATCGTGATTCAGGCATAACCCTTCAAGGAGTTAATGTAAATACTGGCCAGCCTAACACAGTTAAGTTGGATGGTGCTTCTTATTATATCAATACTTTCTATTGGGGTAATGATGCCTGGAACGAAAAAGGAATGGTATACGATAACAGCTTTATCAAAATGCGTGAGGCGGTAATAGGTTATACTGTAGATAATAAGTTTTCAAAAAAGATTGGTATGAACAACCTTCGTGTCTCATTAATCGGAAGAAACCTGTTCTACTTCTGGAAAACTATCGAAAATCTTGATCCGGAGGCTCCAGTCGGTAACCAATGGTATTCTCAGGGTGTAGACTTTGGTTCAACAGCTGCAACAAGAAGCTTTGGTATCTCTCTAAACGCTAATTTCTAACAGCAGAAATGCATAATAAATAAAAAAGAAATGAAAAACTTAACCATAAAATCATTCGTCGTTCTTTCCCTGTTTGCTTTGATATTCAGCGGATGTAAGAAGACGTTAGAAGAAAAATATCTGAATCCAGAGTCTTCAACAACAGCAAGTTTACCTGCTTTCCTAACTGATATGATCAATAACGACAGAGTAAGACCTTCCTATTGGAACCTGCGTACATTTCTGCTGTTAAATTCATCCGTATATACGCAAACTTCTTTCTATTCTCCTGCACCTAGCATGTACCAACAGCAAGATGGATACACTAACGATTATTGGAAGGATTTTTATTCTCCGGGTGTATTGGGGATTTACAGGGCAATGGAAGTAACATATAATGCTCTTCCTGAAGCTGAAAAAGAATCTAAGAAAATCTACATGGAAGCTGCTAAAGTTCTATTATATGATCAGGCTGCACAGATGGTAGATAACTTCGGTGATATTCCTTTTTCAGAAGCTGGTAGTTTGCCTACCACAAACACCATCTCACTTCCGAAGTTTGATGATCAGACAGCATTGTATGCCTCTTTTATTGAAGGCCTAGCTAGTTCAGCTACATACTTCTCTACAGTGTCAGCCACTCCAGATTTTAGTAAAGCAGATATCTTGAACAGCGGTAGTGTCGATAAATGGAGAAGATATGCGAATTCATTAAGACTTCGTTTGTTAATGCGGATTTCTAGTAAAAATGAAGCTGTGGCCAGGCCCGCTGTATTGGAAATGTTAAATAATCCGACAACTTATCCGTTGGTTGATGGTAACAACAACAAAGATTATTCACCACTTACCAGTGATATCTTGCTAAGACCTTTAACTACCTTCACCTCTTCACTTGTAGATGCATTTAGGGAGGGTCCAAGCTATTATGCTCCTGATTATATGTTGAATACAGTAATGAACCCGTCTAACGATCCAAGGATTCCAGTGCTTTTTGATAAATTCGGCCGTACTACAGACAATGTATTTGTTCCTAATACTACTTATAAAGCAATGCCCGTTACCTTTAATGAGTCGCAGGTATCCGCTAATTATCAGGACTATTCTATCCTTGATTCAGCCACAATTTGGATGAACTCTGCATTACCCGGTTTGGTGGTGACTTCATCTGAGGTTAATTTCTTGAAAGCTGAAGCCCAGGAACGCTGGGGATCCACTGCCGTTGCTAAAACAGCATATGAAACAGCAGTTGGTCAGTCTGTATCTTTTTACTATTATTTGAACAGCATCAGTTCGGGTAAAAAAGAAGAAAAACCTACAAACGTGGTGATTGATAACTTCATCACTACATCTACTATTGCTTATACAGGATCAGCCACAAATAAGCTGAAAATGATTGGTACGCAGAAATGGTTGCATTACGGAACATTGCAAGCTCAACATGCATGGGCAGAAATGAGACGTACCGGTATTCCGGCACTTACATTTGTCCCAGCGACATTAGCTAATTACACTTTGCCACCGAACAGATTATTATACCCTTCAATAGAAAAATCTAATAACTCTGCCAACTATTCAGCTGTACAAAGTAAGGATACCCGAGCGACCAAAGTATTCTGGCAACCATAGTACTTGTTTTGATGGTTCGTGAATTTGAATAAAATTGTCCTGGCTGCACTTGCAGGCAGGACAATTTTTTTAGCGGACCATTTGCCTATAAATAATTAATACCTTGTAATCATAAATATATGCTGATGAAAAGAAAGAGATTCCTAATTGTAGCCTTATTAGTGGCTTTTTTTAATACTGTAAATGCCCAGGATAACGGTGTTCACCAACAATCTACAATTTACGAATGGCCCAAAGATCCTCTTGTAAGTCAAAAACTAGACAAATGGCAAGATCAAAAATTCGGAATGATTATTCACTGGGGGCTATATGCCGTTCCTGGTATTATTGAATCATGGTCTATATGTTCTGAAGATTGGATCTCAAGAGATAGTACAAGCAATTACGAAGATTATAAAAAATGGTACTGGGGCTTAAGTAAAGAATTTAACCCCGTTAAATTTAATCCGGACCAATGGGCAAAGGCAGGTAAAGATGCGGGTATGCGTTACCTGGTATTTACAACCAAACATCATGACGGTTTCAATATGTTTGATACTAAAGAATCAGATTTTAAGATCTCTGCCGGACCATTTAAAGATAATCCTAAAGCAGATGTGGCAAAATACGTATTCGATGCTTTTCGCAAACAGGGCTTCATGATTGGTGCTTACTTTTCAAAACCCGATTGGCATTCTGAATATTATTGGTGGCCAAAATATGCAACCGCAGATAGAAACAATAACTACGATATCAGGAAAAATCCATGGAGATGGAGCATGTTTAAAAAACAAACATTTAACCAGATTAGCGAGTTAATGCATAACTATGGTTCAGTTGATATTCTTTGGTTAGATGGTGGATGGGTTAGACCATTAGAAACTGTAAATGAAGAAGTACTTGCATGGGGAATGAAAATTCCCGAATGGAGTCAAGACATTGATATGCCTGCAATTGCGGATATGGCACGTAAAGCGCAGCCAGGATTACTAATGGTGGATAGAACCGTTCACGGGCCTTACGAAAACTATCAAACACCTGAACAAAGCGTGCCAAAAAAACAATTGGCAAATCCATGGGAAAGTTGCATGACCTTAGGTGGTGCATGGGGCTTTGTTCCTAACGACCAATATAAATCTGCCACCCAGGTGATCCATACTTTAATTGAGGTAGTGGCAAAAGGGGGTAGTCTATTACTGGGAGTTGGTCCAAAAGCAGACGGAACCATTCCTCAGGATGCAATAACCAGACTTGAAGATATAGGTAAATGGCTAAATGTAAATGGAAAAGCTATTTATAATACAAGAATCACTAAGGAATATCACGATGGTGATACCTGGTTTACGCAGAGTAAAGACGGCAAAACCAAATATGCATTAACCTGCCTTAAAGATAAAACTCCGGAATATGTAGTTTGGAATGGAAACATACCAGCCAAAGGAACGGCAGTTCAACTAATTCAAACCGCTCAGAAGCTAAAATGGGAAAATAAGGGGACTACTGTAAAGGTATGGTTGCCAAAAAATATCCAGAAAGATCTACCGGCATTAGCATTTTCTTTTAAAGGGGCTTTATAGCCCCTCTATTTCCAATTTTTTAGCGACTTCATTCAAATCATTAACAACCACGTCAATTAACGGAATGCCATTAATTCTGCGCTCTTGCTCATAAGCAAATTCCGGTTCACCCGGAATAATTACCTTTTTATCCGGATCAACAGTTTTAGCGCTTTTAAAGCGCTCAATCCAATTGTCAAGATGATCTTTAAAATCCTGTGCCGACCTAAAACCATCAACTCTCATCGCACCAAGAAAATGTCCTATACCTTCTCCAACAGGGTCGGTAGGCGGCTCTAAAAAAGCAACAAATGGTGGTACCCAAGGGCCATAATTTGCACCAGACAATACTGCCGATAAAATATCTACAGTAGCACTTAAACCATAACCTTTATGGCTTCCATGATCTTTGTCGCTACCAAGAGGCAGCAAAGAACCACCTTCTTTTAATTGATGCGGATTTGTTGAAGTATTACCCGAAGCGTCCTGTACCCATCCTTCAGGAATAGGCTGATTCGCTCTTTGCGCAATCTCCAGTTTTCCATTTGCCGCTGCGGCAGTGGCCATATCAACTATAACAGGAGGGTATTTACCTGCCGGAAAAGCATAACACATAGGGTTAGTGCCTAGTAAACGCTCATTGGCATAAGTAGGTGCAACAAGCGGGCTTGCATTAGTCATGCTAATTCCAATCATTTCCTGTTCAACTGCCATTAACGAATGATAGCCCGCAATACCAAAATGATTTGAATTTTTAACAGCAACCCATCCACTGCCATAAATACGTGCTTTTTCAATGGCTACCTTCATTGCAAAAGGGGCAACCACCAGGCCCAAACCGCCGTCGCCATCAACTGTGGCGGTTGTAGCCGTTTCATGAACAATTTTTATTACCGGATTCGCATTTATCCGCTGCTTTTCCCATAAGCGAACATAGCCGCTTAAACGTGCTACACCATGCGAATCAATACCTCTTAAATCAGATTTTAATAATACATCTGCCGCCAGCTGAGCATCCGTTAATGGGCATCCCATTTTTAGAAATACATTCTCTGTAAACTGGCGTAATTTGGTTTCTGTAAAAGTATAAAAGGTCATCGGATTTTTTAAGCAAAAAGAACTGTAAACTGATGGTCTAAGGGGTTGAAGTGGGTGATCAATGAATCAATAAAATCATCACCATAAAGTACAATCATTGGTGCAATATTAAGTACCCTTTCCTGTAGCACACCCGAAGGGAATAGTTTTTCTTTAAGATTATCTATTTGAGAGAATGAAGTAACATGCTTTCGCTTTTCGGCTCGTAACATCTTTTTCTCCAGCGTAGAGATTAGTTTTAAAGCCTTTGTTTTTGCGGCATCTGCAGATTGAGAAAGGCTTTTGTCTATTTTATAAGCATTAAGCTTTATTTGATCAAAAACAGCTCTTATCGATCGTTCTTCATTATCAAGATCGAACTGAAGATTGACGTGAGATTTAACCCACTCGTTCTTTAGCGCTTCTGGTTCATTAAATAAATTCCTGTGGCTAATCCCCAATACTTCCATTCTGGCTTCGCTTCTTTTATCAATAAGCATAGCCGAATTACGTAGTATCAACACAGGGAAATCTATTTTATAATGATCAAAATTTGCTTTTAACTGCAACCAGTAAGTAACTTCCGCACCACCACCAATATAGGCTATATTAGGGAGAATGACCTCCTGGTATACAGGTCGCATAACCACATTAGGGCTAAATCTTTCAGGGTACGTATTTATTTCTTTTTGCAGCTCTTCTTTAGTGAAATCAATCGAAGAGTTCATCACTTTGTAATGGCCTTTTTCTTCAATAATACGTTCCCTTAAGCCATCAATCATATAAAAGAAATTGATCTCTCGCGGGTTAACCTGGGCCTTGTAACCAAGGGTTTCCAACTTAGCATTGGTTTTGCTGATATGCTTAAAGCTGTTTTCTTCGGTAATGTCTTTATATATAATTTCGGCAAACTGACTTTTAAGATTGTGGTCATCTGCATCTACGCAAACCAAACCATATTTGCCAAAAAGGGCATCTACCAGTTCGCGGGTAGCATCACTTAACTTTTTATTTTTAGCATAAGCATGATCAACTGTTTTAGAAAACTTAATGCCATTTTCGCTTATCCCAAGGTATCCTTTATAAGCAGCAAGTGCTTCAGCAATATCGGAGGTATCCAGTCTTCCTGTTGCACCGGCAGCTTCTTTATTCCAGGTAATCATTTTGTCCTCTACCTTAACATGATTGATCTCTTCAAAATCATGATCTTCTGTGGCCATCCAATAAACGGGAACAAAATTGTACTCAGGAAATTGTTGTTTCAAATCAGCCGCAAGGTTTATTGCCGTTACTATTTTGTAGATAAAATATAGAGGTCCGGTAAATATATTTAACTGGTGGCCCGTGGTAATAGTAAAGGTTTTCTTGTCGGCTAACAGCTCAATGTTGGCCTTTACAAGCGGCGAGGGATGAATTGATGAATATTGTTTTTGTAAAGTGCTAACCAGAATCGCGCTGTCGGCACTAAAATTTCGTTCAGCAATAGCCTTTGCAAAACCAGTAAAATCCGGTTCATACTTGTAAAAAGGGCTCAGCTTCTCATTTTTTCCGATGTAGTCTAGTACGGTGGAAGAGAACGCGTTAGTTTCCTGATAAGAGATGTATTTAGCTTGCATTGCCACGAATTTAAGCTAATAAATTATAAATCTAAATATGAAGCCTTTATTTTACAATCTGTCCATATAGATCGAAATCTTCAGCACGATCAATCTTAACATTTACAAAGGTTCCATTGGCTGCATAGCCTGTTGTAGCGTCAATTAAAACTTCGTTGTCAACCTCAGGAGAGTCAAATTCAGTACGGCCAATAAAGAAATCACCTTCTTTTCTGTCAACCAAAACTTTATAGGATTTACCTACTTTATCCTGGTTTATATCAAAAGAAATACCTTGTTGTAATTCCATAATCGCATCAACACGTGCTTGTTTTACTTCTTCAGGAACATCGTCAACTAAATTATGTGCATGGGTTTTTTCTTCATGAGAATAAGTGAAGCATCCTAACCTGTCGAAACGGGTTTCCTCTACCCAGCTAAGCATTTCTTCAAAATCTTGCTCAGTTTCTCCAGGGTATCCACAAATTAAAGTAGTACGCATAGCGATGTTCGGTACTTTATCTCTAATCTGATTCACAATGTCGATGGTTTTTTGCTTGGTAATGCCACGACGCATAGATTTCAGCATGTTGTCTGTAATGTGTTGCAGAGGCATGTCTAAATACTTACAAATATTTTCACGCTCATTCATGGCGTCAAGAATTTCCATAGGGAAGCCAGATGGGTAGGCGTATTGCAATCTGATCCACTCAATGCCTTTTACGTCTGATAATCTGCGTAGTAATTCATCAAGGTTGCGTTTTCCATAAATGTCAAGGCCATAATAAGTAAGGTCTTGTGCAATTAGAATAAGTTCCTTGGTCCCGTTGGCCGCTAATATTTTAGCTTCATTCACCAGCTCCTCCATATCACGAGATACGTGTTTACCGCGCATCAGCGGAATGGCACAGAAAGAACAAGGTCTGTTGCAACCTTCTGCAATCTTAAAATAAGCGTAATGAGAAGGAGTGGTTAACAGGCGTTCGCCTATTAGTTCATGCTTGTAATTTGCACCTAAAGAGTGCAGTAAGTTATTTAAATCATTGGTGCCAAAGTAAGCATCAACGTTAGTGATTTCAGCTTCTAATTCAGGTTTGTAACGTTCAGATAAGCATCCGGTTACAATTACTTTACCAACTTTTCCTTCATCTTTTAGCTGGCTGTATTGTAATATGGTATCTATAGATTCTTGCTTTGCATTATCTATGAATCCACAGGTATTGATTACTACAATATCATTTTTGCCAATCTGATTAGATTCATGAACAACATCTAAACTGTTTCCGCGCAATTGACCCATTAAAACCTCAGAATCGTAAGTGTTTTTGGAGCAGCCCAGTGTGATTACGTTGATCTTTGGTTTTTTAACAGGGGTTATTTTTGTGGAAGTTTTTGTATTCATGTTTTGTAAGTCAGTATATTTTTTTATTTATTTTATGCATCACGTCATCCTGAATTTATTTCAGGATCCCAAACATGCATGACGGCTTTTCTCCTCCGAGATCCCGAAATAAATTCAGGATGACGAGTGTATTATATATTATAGTATGGTTGCCGCTATTTAAACAAGCTGTCAACAAATGCCTTTTTATCAAATAATTGCAGATCGTTGACGCTTTCGCCAACGCCTATATATTTTACGGGTATTTTAAACTGATCTGAGATTCCGATAACAACGCCACCTTTAGCAGTACCATCAAGTTTAGTAATAGCTAAGGCATTTACATCAGTTGCTTCAGTGAACTGCTTGCACTGTTCAAAAGCATTTTGTCCTGTAGATCCGTCAAGTACCAATAATATTTCGTGCGGTGCACCAGGGACTACCTTTTGCATCACATTTTTAATTTTACCAAGCTCATTCATTAAGCCAACCTTGTTGTGCAAACGTCCGGCTGTATCAATAATTACAACATCTTCGCCATTGGCAACGGCCGACTGCAGCGTGTCGAAGGCTACAGAAGCGGGATCAGACCCCATTGCTTGTGCGACCACACGAACGCCAACACGCTCACCCCAAAGTTTAATCTGCTCAACTGCGGCGGCTCTAAAAGTATCGGCAGCGCCTAAAACAACTTTTAGATTTTCTGCTTTAAGTTTATGTGCCAGTTTTCCTATTGTTGTGGTTTTGCCCACACCGTTTACACCAACTACCATAATAACGTATGGCTTGTGGTTACCGTATTCGAAACTTCTGAAATCGTTGCTGTTATTTTCTGCAAGTAACAGTTGGATTTCATCGCGCAGCAGATTGTTTAGTTCAGAAGTAGATAAGTATTTGTCCTTTGCTACACGTTTCTGTATACGATCGATAATCTTTAATGTGGTGGTTACACCAACATCCGAGGTTACCAGAACTTCTTCGAGGTTATCCAGTACATCATCATCCACTGTAGATTTACCTGCTACAGCTTTAGTGATCTTACTTAAAAAACCCTCTTTAGTTTTCTCTAATCCCTTGTCGAGAGCTTCCTGCGCTTCAGGCGCGGTCTCTTTTTTCTTAAAAAAATCAAATAAACCCATAAGAATGTATAGAAAAACAAAAAAAGCCCTCCCAGAATAAAGGGACGGCTTTAATATTATAAAATATTAAAATTATTTTTTAGATGCAGAAATAGCATCTTGAACGTGATCGTTGTGAACAATAACTTCTTTGAAAGAATAAGCACCAGATTTTGGCGACTTAGTCATTGTAATAACTTTCGAATATTCCTTTCCTTTACCCGTTTTCAGGGTTGCAACTACCTTTTTTGCCATGATCTAAATAGATTGTATTTAGTTAAATACTAAATGTATTACTTAATTTCTTTGTGTACAGTTACTTTTCTCAACACTGGATTGAATTTTTTCAACTCTAATCTCTCAGTAGTGTTTTTACGGTTTTTAGTAGTGATATATCTAGAAGCACCAGGCATGCCGCTTGCTCTATGTTCTGTACACTCTAGAATAACTTGTACTCTGTTACCTTTTTTTGCCATTTTATTAATATTAAGGTTGATTTCACATCAACCAATGTTTCTACAAATATCCTTTTTTCATGAAGCGGTTAATCGCTTCTGTAATACCAATTTTATTGATGGTTTTGATAGCTGAAGTAGATACTTTCAGTGTTATCCAACGATCCTCATCAGGAATATAAAATTTCTGAAGTTGTAAGTTGGGATAAAACTTACGCTTGGTTTTAACGTTTGAGTGAGAAACATTAAAACCTGTCATTGCCATTTTTCCGGTTAAATCACAAACTCTAGACATGCCTTTAAATATATTGTTAATTGTTCTTCGCTTAATTTTTTTAAGAGTGTGCAAATATCAGTAAAATATTTGTAATCATCAAGTAAGAGTCAAAAATAATTTCAATTATTATTTAGCACCAGCAACTGGTATTAAAGTAAAGACCTCGTTGGATGCTCGGAGTAGTCAAGTCCTCACCTAGTTCACACATTCTTCACAAAAAGGGAGCTGATTGTGGAATTGATTTGAAGGAGGTGTAAACTATGTATGAAAAAACACTAATCTTGCGAAGAACTCTCCTATACTGTAAATATAGATCAATAAAATTGTTTTTATAGAGCGCAATTTTATCTAAGTTTGGGTTTTAGTTGTTGAAATAAGCCAAATATGCAAATTAATTCATTTGAAGAATATCAAAAAACTTATCAGTTAAGCGTAGATCAACCTGAGCAATTCTGGGCAGGTATAGCCGATAATTTTCTTTGGAAAAAAAAATGGGATAAAGTACTTTCCTGGAACTTTTCAGAGCCTAGCATCAAATGGTTTGAAGGTGCCAAACTGAACATTACCGAAAATTGTCTTGATCGCCATCTGGCTGAAAATGGCGATAAACCCGCCATTATCTGGGAGCCAAATGATCCGCAAAAAGACAGCATTACTTTAAGCTATAAAATATTACATGAACAGGTTTGCCGCTTTGCCAATGTTCTGAAAAAGAACGGTGTGCAAAAAGGCGACAGGGTTTGTATTTATATGCCAATGGTTCCGGAACTGGCGGTGGCGGTACTTGCATGTGCACGTATTGGCGCTGTGCATTCTGTTGTATTTGGTGGTTTTTCTGCTAAATCTATAGCCGATCGTATTAATGATGCCCAATGCAGGGTCGTAATTACCGCTGATGGTGCATTTAGAGGTAATAAGCAAATTCAATTAAAAGAAGTAATTGACGATGCACTGATCGGTTGCCCGACTGTTGCAAAAGTGATTGTTTTAACCCATACCAGAACTCCTGTTTCTATGTTAAAAGGACGTGATATCTGGTGGGAAGATGAGATAAAATTAGTTGATACCAATTGTCCGGCAGAAGAAATGGATGCCGAAGATTTGCTGTTTATACTATATACATCCGGCTCTACAGGGAAACCAAAAGGTGTAGTACATACCGTTGGTGGATACATGGTTTATGCCGGATACACGTTTTCTAATGTATTCAACTATCAGCCTGATGAAGTGTTCTTTTGTACAGCAGATATAGGCTGGATAACAGGGCACTCTTATATTGTTTACGGGCCCCTTTCGCAGGGCGCAACAACGGTAATATTTGAAGGTATTCCAACTTATCCAGATGCATCAAGAATGTGGCAGGTGGTTGAAAAACGTAAAGTAAATATTTTATATACCGCCCCAACAGCAATACGCTCTTTAATGAGTTTTGGTCTGCAGCCTATTGAAGGGGTTGACTTAAGCTCGTTAAGGGTTTTAGGGTCGGTAGGAGAGCCTATAAATGAGGAGGCCTGGCATTGGTTTGACGAGAATATAGGCAAAAGCAATTGCCCTATTGTTGATACCTGGTGGCAAACTGAAACTGGTGGCATCATGATTTCGCCAATCGCCTTTGTAACGCCAACTAAACCTAGTTTTGCAACACTTCCTTTACCTGGTATACAGCCGGTGTTGGTGGATGAGCAAGGCAACGAGATTGAAGGTAACGGTGTGAGCGGTAATTTATGTATTAAATTCCCTTGGCCTGGTATGCTGCGTACAACTTACGGAGATCATGAACGTTGTAAACTGACTTATTTCTCTACTTACGAGAACATGTACTTTACAGGCGATGGTTGTTTAAGAGACGAAGATGGTTATTATAGAATTACCGGTAGGGTAGATGATGTAATTAATGTATCTGGTCACAGAATTGGTACTGCCGAAGTTGAAAACGCAATAAATATGCACGCAGGTGTGGTAGAAAGTGCGGTAGTAGGTTTCCCTCATGAGGTAAAAGGCCAAGGTATTTATGCTTTTGTAATTTTTCCTAATGCACATGGTGATGAAGACCTTACCCGTAAGGATATTCTTCAAACGGTTACCCGTGTTATCGGGGCTATTGCCAAGCCTGATAAAATACTCTTCGTTTCGGGATTACCTAAAACAAGATCTGGCAAAATTATGCGCCGTATTTTAAGGAAAATTGCAGAGGGTGATACTGCCAATTTAGGAGACATTACTACACTTCTGGATCCTGCTGTGGTTGATGAAATTATCGAAAAAGCAAAAAAGTAACAAACAATTGTTCCTTAAGCTTGTTCATGTAGTATCTATTTATTGTTAAACAAAATAAGAAACTATCATGGATAAGTTAGAATTAAAAGGAAAATGGAATGAAATTAAGGGTAAAGTGAAACAAGCATATGCTGACTTAACCGAGGATGATTTGAAGCATGAAGAAGGGAAAGATGATGAGTTGTTGGGCAAATTGCAACAAAAAACAGGTAAAACCAGAGATGAACTGGTAACCTGGATAAAATCATTATAAAAAACATAAATAAAACGCCTGATCATGATCAGGCGTTTTATTTATAAGGATATTTTGGTTTTAGTACCCAAATATCTGTTCTAATGTTAGCTTGGTTACCGTTCCGAACTTCTGCATATCTTCTAATTTCACTTTTTTCTCTGAAGCAACAATGCAATAATTGTAAGGTTTATTGGCAACATTGTTGGTATGGAATTCTTTGATGTCAGCAAATGTTAAAGGCTTTAAACCATTGTACTCATCAATTCTCGAATCATGGTCAACCCCAAGTTTCTGATCTGCAAAGTAACTCTGTATAATATCATCTTTAGTCACACGACTGGTTTCCAATGCATTTAATGCATTGTATTTTGAGGCTTCGAAAGACTTATCTGCTTGTGGCAAAACATTCAGCAATTCATTCATCCCTGCTACAGCGTCGTTCATTTTATCAGCCTGACTACCTACATAAGCTATCATAGCGTAATTCTTGTCCTTTCTATCGGGCGAGGAATAAACGGCAAACGTTGAATAAGCCAAAGCTTTAGATTCACGTATAGTTTGGAAAACTATAGATCCCATACCGCCACCAAAATAGCTATTAAATAAGTTTACTTTGGCTGTAAGCTCCGGGTTAAAAACACCTCCATTTCTTATCCAGCGAATTTCTGACTGAACCATGTCGTAATCTGCAAAATAGACCTGATTGGTCGCATTGTTGGTATAGGTGAATTTTTTGGCTGGTGGTTCAGGGCTAAACGCTGCAGGTAATTTATGAAGTTTACCTATGCTTTCTGTAAATGCTTCCAGCGTTTGTGGTCCATAATAGGTAATGGTGTGTTTAAAGTTGTCGATATTATGTAGGATGCTGATCAACTGGTCTGAAGTAATGTTTTTTACTTCTTCGTTGCTTGAGGTAGAATTAAAAGGATTGCTAGCACCATATTGAGCATAGTTCATTAAACCACCTAGTATTGCACTCTTATTAAGTTTGTTGTTCTCTCTTGCTTTAAGGATGCGGCTTTTAAGTTCTACCAATGCCTGCTCATTAGGTTTGCAGTTGGCTAAAATATGCTCAACCAGAGTTACAGCTTTCTCGAAGTTTTCTTGCAATCCACTGATATTTATAGTGGTAACTTCGTTGCCCACATTGATGCTGTAGGTGCAGGCAATATTGTAAAATTCTTTACTGATCTGTTCGGCAGAGTATTTATCAGTCGCTAAAAAAGTTAAGTATTGCGAAGCATATGGTTGCAGCAGATTGTTTAATGCACCCATTTCAAAACGGTAAGATAAGCGGAAAATGCTGTTTTCTTTATTCTGAACTGTTATTACATCGGCGATGCCCACTTTGCCATAGTTTAAGTCTTTTTTGTAATCCAGGAACTTAGGTGCTATAGGATTTGTTGGGGCTGCAAGCAGATCTTTGGTGAAAACAGATGTTTCTGCAGCATTTGTGTTTACGGGAGTGATAGCAGGTTTTTCGACCTTTGCAATGTTTTTGTCTTCGCCTTTGTGTTTAAATGCAATAACATAATTATTAATGAAAAACTGTTTTGCAAATGCAGTAACCTGGCTTTTGGTAATCTTGGCCATCTCATCAGGATTGCTTAAAGATTTGTCCCATTTGGTTCCACGGTTTAAAATAAACTCATTAGTGGCGGCGTCAACACGGTAAGCGTTATTGTCGAAGGCTTGCAGTAATCCTAGTTTGCTATTGGCTACGGTTGCTTTGATAAGGCTTTCATCAAAATCTCCTTTTTTTAAGATCTCAATTTGATCAAGTAATAGCTTTTGAACTTCTTCTAATGTTTGGCCTTGTTTAGGCTGGGCTGACATATTGAAAACACCATAATCCTTCATCTGCTGATAGCCGGCGCTTGAGCGTAAAACCTTTTGTTGCTTGTTTAAATTGATGTCGAACAAACCTGCTTTTCCGTTAGCTAAAATGCTTGATATCAAATCTAATAACATGCTCTGTTTGGTGTTCTCGGCATATCCTCTATAAGATATTTCTACACTCTCTGCGCTGGGGCCATATATGTCGACCTTTTGAATTTTAATCAATGGTTTTTCAGGAGCCGGGTTGTAAAGTGTAACAGGTTTTGATTGCATAAAGGCAAATGACTTGTCAACTTTTTTAATCATTTCATCCGGGTTAAAATCTCCAGCCAATACTATTGCCATATTGTTAGGCACATAGTATTTGTTGTAATATTTTCTGATTTCGACAAGAGATGGGTTTTTAAGATGCTCTATTGTACCAATTGTTGTTTGCTGACCATAGTTGTGGGTAGGGAATAATAATGCCGACATTTTCTCATCCATTTTCCAGGCATCATTATCAAGTCCACGGTTTTTCTCTTCATAAACAGCCTCCAGTTCAGTGTGGAAGATGCGGAAAACAGGATTGCGGAATCTTTCTGCCTGCAGGGCTAAAAACTTATCAGTGGCATTGGCCGGAAAATCTTCATTGTATACAGTTTCTTCATACCATGTATGGGCGTTGCTAGACTGCCCGCCAATTGCTTTAATCATTTTATCGTATTCATTGGCAATAGAATAATTAGATGCCAGACCAGATGTTTTATCTATCTGTGCGTAAATCTCTTTTCGTTTAGCAGGATCAGTGGTTTTGTTGTACTGCTCATATAATCCATCTATTTTGTCTAACAAAGGTTTCTCCTTTGCATAGTCCATTGTGCCGAATTTGTCGGTACCTTTAAATAGCAAGTGCTCCAGGTAATGTGCTAAACCGGTTGCTGTACGCGGATCGGTATTACTTCCAGCTCTAACCGCCATTCTGAACTCAATGGTAGGCTCTTTTAAATTTTGTGATAGAATAACTGTTAGCCCATTTTTTAGTGTGTAAAACCGCGACTTGGTTGGGTCGTTTGTTACGTATTTGTAAGTGTATCCATCAGTGGTGGTTGTTTTCCATTGATAGCCAGATTGAGCCATAACCCCAAACCCTATTAAAAGGAAAAAGGATAGCGTTAATAGTTTGTTCTTCATATATTTTATTTTTTTATGTATTGTAAGGTTGTTTTGGGTTCTTATTAAAATAAATGTAAATCCCATATGGCCTCACAGCTTTTAAGTTATACATCAAATATATGTGGATTGTATATTAAGTCCTGAACTTTAGATCGAATTCTTGTACTTTTACAGCAACAAGGGCTGTAGGCATACCAGTTTTGCTTAAATAGGTGATTCTGACATATCAACAGGCTTTCATGATCATAACAAAACAGATATATCTTAAATGAAAAAGCAGCAATCCAGACCTAATATTTTAGTGGTAAACGACGACGGTATAACCGCTCCGGGAATTAAGAATTTGATTGAAGTTGTTCAGGAAATCGGGAATGTAGTTGTCGTAGCACCAGATGGACCTCAGTCAGGGATGGGCCATGCAATTACCATTGGTAAGCCATTGCGTTTTGATCGGGTAGATTTGTATCCGGGTGTGGAAATGTACAAATGTTCTGGTACACCGGTTGATTGTGTTAAGCTTGCTGTAAACAAAATATTTAAAGGTAAAAAGCCCGATCTGTGTGTTTCTGGTGTAAATCATGGGTTAAATAATTCCATCAACGTGATCTATTCAGGAACCATGTCAGCCGCGGTTGAAGGGGCAATAGAAGGCATTCCTTCAATTGGTTTCTCACTTGATGATTTTTCGCAAGAAGCAGATTTTAGCCATTGCAAAAAGTTTATTAAGGCCATTTCTTTACAGGTACTTGAGCATGGTTTGCCGCCTGCAACATTGCTTAATGTTAATTTTCCCAAAGGCGATGGTTTAAAAGGCATTAAGATTTGCCGGCAAGCGAATGCTAAATGGGCAGAAGAATTTGATGAAAGAAAAGACCCATATGAGCGTCCATATTACTGGTTAACGGGCGTTTTTCAAAATAATGATAAAGGTGAGGATACAGATGTTTGGGCGCTTGAGAATGGTTTTGTTTCAGTTGTTCCTGTTCAGTTTGATTTAACAGCTCATCATGCAATTCCTGTTTTAAATACCTGGACATTTGATGTTTAGAAATGTAAAGAATTCTGTATTAATAGGTTTGGGTATTGGTGCATTGGTGCCAGGTGTGCTGGTTGCGGGGGTATGGTACCTGATGCATAGGTTTGCTTTTTTAGCTAAAGCAGATCTTTTGCTGATTGGCTGTATTGCTGTTAATGCCTTATTAATGCACTATTTTTTTAAGCAGAATAAGGATAATGTGGGTAGAGGTATTATTAGTGCGACTTTTCTATGGGCATTTGCCTTCTTTTATTATAAAGTTACCCAATCATGAGATACTATTTAGTAGCCGGAGAAGCATCCGGAGATTTACATGGAGCCAACTTAATGAAGGCATTAAAAGTTCAAGATCCAAATGCGGAATTCAGATTTTATGGTGGCGATAAAATGAAAGCTGAGGGTGGTGTTCTCAAAAAGCATTATGCCGAAATGGCATTTATGGGTTTCACTGAGGTTTTATTAAATCTGCGGACCATCCTCAAAAACATGAAGGCATGTAAGGCTGATGTATTAGAATATCATCCGGATACACTGATCCTTATTGATTTTCCGGGCTTCAATTTAAAAATCGCAGCGTTTGCAAAAGAGAATGGAATTCGGGTTTGCTATTATATCTCTCCAAAGGTTTGGGCGTGGAACCAAAAACGTGTCTTAAAAATCAAAAGAATAGTTGATAAGCTGTTTTGCATTTTACCCTTTGAAGTTGATTTTTATAAAGGATGGGGCATGGAGGTTGATTATGTTGGCAATCCTTTACTGGATGCAATTGCCCAATTTACTCCTGACCCTTCTTTCAAAAAAACTTATGGGTTAAATGATAAAGTTATTGCACTCCTTCCTGGCAGCAGAAAACAAGAAATTGAGCGTTTGTTGCCGGATATGCTAAGCATAACAGGTCGTTTTTCCGATTATCAGTTTGTTGTTGCAGCCGCTCCTAATTTTGATGAGGGCTATTACAAACAATTCATCTCGTCTGAAAATGTAACGCTCGTTTTTGAACGAACTTACGACTTATTGAATGTTGCTACGGCCGCAATTGTGGCTTCTGGCACGGCAACGCTTGAAACTGCGTTATTTCATATACCGCAAGTTGTGGTTTATCGCGGAGGGGCAATCTCTGTTGCTATTGCCAGAATGCTTGTTAAAATAAGGTTCATTTCTTTGGTGAACTTAATTATGGATAGAAAGGTGGTTACAGAATTAATTCAGGAAGATTGTAATACACAAAATATTTCTGATGAGCTTGGCATCATCTTAAGTGGAGAAGGCAGACAAAAAATGCTGAGCGATTACGAAGAATTGTCTTCAAAAATGGGGACTTCGGGTGCATCAGAACGGACTGCAAAGCTCATAATTTCGTATCTAAAGGGGAATTAGGAAGTTCCTCTTTTTCAGTTTTTTAAGCTTGATTTATTTTTTAAAAAAACATTCTTTTTTGAATTATTTTCCTTATTATTGATATAGATAAAACGTTTTTATAAAATATAGCTCCCATATATTATGAGAAACAGAACCAACCAACCAGCAGTAAATCTACACCAGGAATTTCTCCTTTTGATTGTAAGAGAAATTAGATTTTTTTTACAACCCACGATGTATGATCCCGTTGCTATAAAAGCATCCTAATTATACCCTTTTCAAACTTTTCTTAAGCATTCCTCTTAGAGGTCATGTGTGTTAGTTGTGCACTTATGATTTTATATTGGAATGGTTTTTTTTGTACGCTTACTCTAACTAAATATAAACTAAAATTAAGCTAATGAAAATCAAACAAATTATCCTCGCAGGGATTCCAATGCTCTGTTTAACAGGGTTACAATCCTATGCGCATCCCGCTGATTACACCAAAATCAGTTCCGGTATGGGCAGCGTCGCCTTCTTTCAGGCACAGAAAATTGTAATTACAGGTACTGTGGTTGATGAAAAATCTCAACCCATACCTGGGGTAGGGATCAAATCTCTCAAAACAAACAAGTCTACCGTTACCAATGCCAGTGGTAAATTCAGCATTGAGGTAGATAATGCAAATGAGCAGCTCACATTCTCGTATATCGGGTACGCTACTCAAACACGGGCCGCGGGATCCGGAGCTTCACCACTTACAATTAAAATGGTTCCTGCCGAAGGGGTGGAGCTGGAAGATGTAGTTGTGATTGGTTATGGTACCTCCAAAAAGTCTGATTTAACGGGAGCAGTAGGTACGGTAAAAGCAGAGCAACTGCAGGAACGGCCGGCATCTTCTCTTAATCAGGCCTTAACAGGAAGGATATCCGGCGTTCAGGTCAATACAAACTCAGGAAGACCTGGGGGAAGGGCTAATGTTAGGATCCGTGGTTTTAGCTCCATCAACTCATCTAATAATCCATTGTATGTAGTAGATGGGGTTCAGTTACCTACGGGGAATCAAGCTCAGGCCAGTCAGGCGATTGACTACATCAATCCTAATGACATTGTTTCGGTAGAAGTGTTGAAAGATGCATCCTCTACCGCTATTTATGGTTCCAGGGGAGCCAATGGCGTTATTTTGATTACGACCAAGCGCGGAAAGACCGGTGAAAGCAGAATAGATTATAACGTTGACGTAAGCGTACCATCTGTAGGGCCTAATTTCCCAAAAGTGTTAAATGCGAAAGAATTCCTGGCTGTGGAAGATCTGGCATATAAAAACATGGAGAAATATGATCCGGCAGGATGGGCAGCAGGTAAATATGTTACCAGAAATCCGGCACTGGCCAGAAAGGATCCGAGGTTGTTTGACAGCAGCGGCAATCCTTATTTTGATACGGACTGGCTTAAAGAGGCTACTCAGAACAAGCTATCTCAAAATCATGAGCTTGGTTTTAGTGGAGGTAATGAGCGTACTACTTATGCTTTTTCAATCGGACACCGAAATGATCAGGGACTGATCAAGACCTCATTTCTTAAAAGATATTCGGGCAGGTTCAGTATTGATGACCAGGTAAAACCATGGTTAAAGGTGGGCGGTACGCTAAGCTATACCAATCAGAACGAAAATCTGGTAGATCAAAGTGACCAGGTCGCGCGTAGCATCGTAGAAGATTTTCCGTTTTTACCTGTAAAATATGATAACGGGTTATATGCTGACAACAGGGACTATCCAAATGCTGAGGGCCGTTTCAATGTAGTTCACAGGTTGTACGATACCAAGTTTTTACTTGGAACTCAAACGACTCTTGGAAGTATGTATTCAAACATCAAGTTTGCCGAAGGGTTAGAAATGAAGACCATAATTGGTGCAAATGTGATTTCACAGGAAAATAATGAATATAGTGGGCGTACACTGAACATTTCTGATCAAGGTTATGCTGCCGGACGCACCAGGAAAGAAGCCTTCTGGTCTATAGAAAATTTCCTGACCTACAACAAGCGATTTAACGAGAATCACTCCATCACTGGTTTATTGGGGATATCCTGGCAGAAAAGTAATTTTAATAACATCAGCTCTGAAGTAAGAGGCTTTGCAACGGATTATTTCGAATTTAACAATTTAGGAGCCGGCAGCCGGAATCCGCAGGTTGGCTCTAATAAATCAAGTCAGGCACTCAACTCCTACTTTGGAAGGATCAATTACAGTCTGAAAGATAAATACCTGTTCACTGCTACCGGAAGGGCTGATGGGTCATCCAAATTTGGTGAAAATAATAAATATGCTTTTTTCCCTTCAGCGGCAATAGCCTGGAGGGTTTCTGAAGAGGATTTTCTAAAAGACAGCAGGATAATTTCTAATTTAAAACTTCGCAGTAGCATTGGCGTTACGGGTAACTCTGAGATCCCTCCATATTCTTCATTGTCTCTGTTGAGTTCAAATTATCCAGCTGTTATTAACGATGAAAGGGTTGTGGGAATGGGTCTCAACAGACTGGCTAATAGGGATCTGCGCTGGGAAAAAACCACACAAAGTGATGTTGGTGTTGAACTGGGAATGTTTGGTGGGAAAATATCACTGGAGCTGGATCTTTATTATAGAAAAACCACTGATATGTTGTTAGATGCTCCTGTTCCACGTACAAGTGGTTACGTAACCATCCGAAAAAATATTGGATCAATGGAAAATAAAGGGTTAGAGGCTCAATTAAATACCACAAACTTCGAGTCAGAAAATTTCTCTTGGAAAACCTCTTTTAATATCTCTCTAAATAAGAATAAGGTTCTTTCGTTGGCTACTCCTGCTGATATTTTTGGAATCGGGGGACCTAATTTTACCAATCCAACGAATATCATCAGGATTGGAGAAGCTGCCGGATCTTTCTGGGGACTTACCCGTTTGGGTGTTTGGTCTGAAGCAGAAAGAGCTGAAGCCGCCAAATTTGTCAGCTACCGAAATGGGAATACAATCCTTCCAGGGGATATTAAATATCTTGATGTGAATGGAGATTATGCTATAAACGATGCCGACAGATCAATCATTGGTAATGGTAGTCCGGATGCATGGGGCGCATTATCCAATACTTTCCGCTATAAGAATGTTGACCTAACTGTTGAACTTCAATATTCAGTGGGGGCCGACGTAATGGACATGACTGCTCACTCTAGTGAAGACAGGGTTTCTCTGGCCAACAGTTATGCTACGGTATTGAACGCGTGGACTCCTCAAAACCAGAATACGCAGATAGCCGAGATCCGTGATACCCGTGCAGGATATGTAACCAATGTGGATACACACTGGATCAAAGACGGATCGTTCATTCGCGGGAGGAATGTATTGCTCGGATATAACTTCGCCAATTCAATTGTTCAAAAAATGCGGTTGAATAGATTAAGGGTCTACGTATCTGCGCAAAACCTTTTTCTGATCACCAGTAAGGAGCTCCAGGGGGATCCTGAGACAACACCTACGGGAGGGTATGCAAATGACGGCAATAACGTATTCTCTCAGGGGATGAACTGGCACAGTTATCCAAAACCAACAATTTTTATGCTGGGCTTAAATGTTGGTTTATAATTTATTACATGAATATAAAATTTATACTGATGAAAATTAACATAACAAAATATATAGGTGGAATTTTCCTTTCTGGATTGTTGCTGCTTGGATCAGGCTGTTCAAAATTCTTAGATGAACAGGATCCCTCGAACCTAACTCCCGAGAATTTCTATAAAATACCAGAACATGCTGAGGCTGCGATATTTGCAGTATATTCAAGTTCCAGATTCATGGGCGACGGGGCCGGAATTTTCTCTTCAAACTGGCAATTACTGGAAGCGGTTACCGGAACATCTACCACTGAAACTGCTCAAAACTCGGACCTTAATAACCTATACGGCTTGATTTATGATTCGAATACCGGCCATGTGATCAATTACTGGAACGGGATATACAGGGTTATCGCTCAGGCAAATCTTGTTCTTGAAAAAGTTCCTGGCATTACGCCTATGGATGACGCACAAAAGAAACGCATTTTAGGAGAAGCAAGTTTCTTACGTGCCTGGGCATACTTTTATGCGGTAAGACTGTGGGGAGATGTGCCATTAATCACAAAACCACAGACATTGGAGTCAGAGGATTTTTTCCCTAAGCGGGCTACAGCCGAAAGTGTATATGCTTTAATTGTAGAAGATTTGATTGCAGCGGAAAATGCAGGGCTGCCCTGGATGGATAAAAGGGGCAGGGTTTCCTTGGCTGCAGTGAAATCGGAATTAGCCCTTGTGTACCTGACCATGGCAGGCCAACCTTTAAACAAAGGGGCGTCTCACTACAAACTGGCCGCTGATAAGGCCAATGAGGTAATTACTTATGCAAAAGCCAATCCTGCTTCCATTGATCTTTTTCCTACTTATGCTGATGTACATAGTGAAAAGCTGAAAAATGAAAAAGAACACCTCTTTATGCTTCAGTACAATTCGTTAGTCGCAGGTAACCCAATGGACAATATGTATCCAAACTTCAAACCAGTTACATTTAATGGTGCATCGGGTACAGGAAGTACCGTTCCTACCCGTCAGTTTTATAATTCCTACGAGCCAGGAGATGAACGTGCCAAAGACAGGGAAGGGTATTTTTATACCAGCTACTTTACTAATGGTAACGGAGCTTTATTTCAACTGGGTGCACCCTATATATTCAAACACTTTAATACCATAGCCAATGGTTCTTCGGGTGTAGCGGGTACACGCAATAACAATTTGAATGTACCGGTGATTCGCTACGCGGAAATTCTGCTTGTTTACGCTGAAGCCCAAAACGAGTTAGGTGGCCCAACGCAGGATGCTTATGATGCCTTTAAGCGCATTCGCGATCGCGCCAAGCTGGTAACCCCGGCACTTGGCACTTACAATCAAACAACATTCCGGGAAGCTGTCTGGAGAGAGCGCTGGCATGAGCTGTGTTATGAGCAGATCACATGGTTTGATATGGTGCGGCTTAGAAAAGTATATAACGAAACTACAAAGGGATTTGATAATTTTGTAGGGCACGTGAACCTGAGTTCCAATCAACCTTTACAGAGCAAACACCTGCTTTTCCCTATTCCAAGGCCGGAGCTTCAAAACAATCCTAATCTTACACCTCAAAATCCCGGATATCAATAATATTTAACAATAATTAATCAGGATAGAGCCTGCAGTCATGTTTATACTGCAGGCTTTTTTTTGTGATTTTTTTGCTACAAAGCCTAGTTTTTTCGTCAATTATATGACTTCTTTTTTTGCCTTAAATTCTTATAGTAATTGCTTTATTTTAAGGGGACTTAGCTTCAGTTTTACCTTCATATAATTTCAAATTGTAACAATATTGTTTGTAAAAAAAACAAAAAAAAAATTCAGGTTTGAACAATTTTCTTTAATATTGGCGTTGATAAAACGTTTTACTGAAATCTACGTACACCAAATATTCATGAAAAACCAACGATTATTCTTAGCTGCTGCACTCTCACAAAACATTCAGGTTGTTCCGTTAAAAAAATATTTTCTTTTTATCAATAACCGCGTAAGGGTATAATCTTAAACCCTCTCTCAACTAATCTAATTTTCTCTCTTTTTAGGCTACTTCCAAAGTAGAACCGCAGACTTTTTATGCCTTACGGTTTTGATAAATGGGAGTCGCTAGTAAAACGTTTTAGGCGCTTTTGCAACAGTATGAACTTGAAATATTTATTAACACTAACTATAATTTAAACTAAAAACCCATGAACATTAAACTACTAATTGGTACGGGGGTATGTCTACTCTGTTCCATGAGTTTTCGAAGCTACTCTGCTACAGAGGGTTATCTGGAAACGAATAATTTAAGTCGGGCCTTATCTGAGCCAGATAGGCAGGCTATTGCACGTAAAGTAATCGTATCAGGGGTAGTCCTTGACGAAAAATCTCAGCCTATACCAGGTGTTGGAGTTAAGACAGCATCAAATAAAGCTACAGTAACTGATGCTAGTGGTAAATTTAGCATAGAAGCCGAAAGTGAGACAGAACTAATTACCTTCTCTTATTTAGGCTATGCAACACAAAGTAAAGCTGCTGGAAATGGTACTTCACCATTAACTATTAAAATGGCTCTTGATGAAGGTGTGAACCTTGATGATGTTGTTGTAGTAGGAGTAGGTTACGGAACATTAAAGCAAAAAGAGGTTACTTCATCAGTGGCTCACGTAGGCAGAGAAGATTTCAGACAAAGTGGCTCAAGAAACCCACTTGACCTTATCCAAGGTAAAGTAGCGGGTCTTCAAATTTCCAGACCGGGTGGATCTAATCCGAATTCTGGTGTAAGTGTTCAGCTAAGGGGAGCGGTAACCTCAACAGGTAGCGGAACTCCTTTGTATGTCATTGATGGTATACCAGGTGGTAACCCTGATCTCTTGCAACAAGACGATATCGCTTCGGTAGATATCTTGAAAGACGGATCTGGTGCTGCAATATATGGTACCAGTGCCAATGCTGGGGTAATTCTAATTACCACCAAAAAAGGTAAATCAGGGCCTGCTACATTTGATTACTCTTCATACTTTAGAAAAGAGTATATCCAAAACAGACCAGATTTCTTAACAGCAGATGAGTACAGACAGAAAATTGCTTCTGGCGAACTTAAACAACAAGATTTCGGTCATAGTACTGATTTTTTTGATGACTTGATCAATCACAACAATTTTTCTCAGAATCATAACCTGGCATTAACTGGAGGTTCCGATAAAACCAGCTATCGTGCCAGCGTAAATTACAGAAATCTTGATGGTATCGCCCGTGAAAACGGTCGCGAGGAATATGGACTGCGTTTAAATGTAAATCAAAAGGGATTAGATGATAAGCTAAATGTGCAGCTTAATTTAGCTACCAACATCAACAAAGCAAACTTGTTAGGCGGTGGTGGTTGGGAAAGCGAATCTACAAAAAACCCGACATTATCTAATTTTAATGACGATGGCAGTTACCGTTTTGACCTGACCAGTACCAATGAGTATGCGCGTTTAGCCCAGCAAACCTCGTACAGGAAACAGCAAACGAGTTCTGCAGATGCAAAGGCAGACCTGGAAATTGTTAAAGGTCTGAAAGCATCAATTTTCGGATCGGTACAGCGCAACAGTTATACTGATGGACAATACCGTTTGAAAGCCAGTGAAGATTCAATGGAAAACACAGATTTTCCGAGCGGCGGATACGCTTATAAAGGTGACTTTTTAGAGCAGAAATATGCTTTGGAGCCAACAATTCAGTATGAAAATACTTTCGCTGATAAACATAAAATAACTGCAATCGGTGGTTACAGCTACAGATACGAGATTCAGGAGGCATCTAGCCTGGAAAACAGGGGTTTTATCAATGATGTATTTCATGAAGATAATATAGGCGCTGGTGCAGCCCTGGGTGTTGGAAAAGCAGGTATGTCCAGCTCAAAATCTGATAACACATTGATCGCCTTTTTTGGAAGGGTGAACTATGTGTTCAATGACAAGTATATGGCGCAATTTATTTTACGTCATGAGGGTTCTTCGAAATTTGGTAAAAACAACAGATGGGGTAATTTTCCCGCAGTATCTCTTGGATGGAATATGTCTCAGGAAAATTTCATGAAGGATGTTAAATTTATCAATTATCTGAAATTGAGAGCTGGTTATGGTATGACAGGGAATGCGCCTACAGCAAATAATGTTTCAAGAGTTATGCTCGGAGGAGGTGGTAAATACCTGTATCCGGATGGTAGCTATTATGAAACATATGGCCCAACCACCAACTATAATCCTGATTTGAAATGGGAATCAAAAAGAGAGATAAATATTGGTGTTGACTTCACCATGTTCGACAATAAATTGACCGGATCATTGGATGTATTTAACCGTAAAACAAAAGATCTCCTTGACGTTTACAGATCACCTCAGCCTCCGTACGTAGTGAAGGAAATTTGGACTAACGTAGGTACATTTTCATCGAAAGGGATTGAGTTAGCATTAGGCTATAAGGCCATTACTACCGAAGATTTTTCCTGGAATACCAATATAACAGCAAGTACAACCAACAACGTTATGGATAGTTACTCCAACTCTCAATATGTTGTTAAATTTATCCAAAAAGGAGATATACAAGGGGCAGGTGATCTAGGGCAAGCTTTTACCACTTTTGAAGGTAAAGAAATCGGTGTATTCTTTGGAAAAAGGTTCGCCGGTTTTACAGATGATGGTAAGTGGTTATTCTACAATAGAAATGGAGAAAAGGTCAGAAATGATCAAATCAACAATTCAAGAAATGATTTAAATGCAACAGATCTTGCACCAATTGGAAATGCGGTACCTAAGTACTATGCGTCATGGGCCAACAATTTCAAATACAAAAACTTTGATTTAAGTATCTTCCTTAGAGGGAAATTTGACTTTGATATTCTAAATACAACAGCTTTAAGCTATGGTAATAAATCGGCCTGGAGCGGAAACATCTTAAAAGATGCGTTTACCAAATACAGCCAGATCAACGATACTTACATGTATTCTGATTACTATATAGAGGACGGAAGTTTTGTGAAAATTGATGAGATCACTTTAGGGTACAACTTCAAATTGAAAGCTAAAGGCCTGAGAAACCTAAGGGTATACCTTACAGGTCAGAACTTGGCTACGATCACTGGTTATTCTGGTAATGATCCCGACTATGTATTGGATACAGGAATTGGGAATGAGGACAACGGAAGATTTTTAGGAATCGACACCAGGGGGCCTTACCCAAGTACACGTTCTTTCTTAGTAGGTCTAAATGTTGGATTTTAATTAATAAAAAAATGAAAAGTAAATCACTTATATATACTGCATTGGTTGGCGTATTGTGCTTAACAAACGCTTGTACCAAACTGGATGAAAATGCGTATAACGTAATTGCTGCAGATGATTTTTATAACAATAAAACTGAAGTCATATCCGCTGTTTTAAGACCATATACCCATGCCAATGCATGGGCTACACCTTCCGGACAAGATGGTTGGTGGAGACTTGCAGAACTATCCGGGGATCAATTGGCGTGGCCGACTAAAGGTCGTCATGGTGAAGATGGTGGTAAATGGAAAAGATTACATTACCATACCTGGACAGTTGATGAAGGCGGAATCGACAATGCATGGGTATTGATGTACTGGGGAATGGGTCTTTGTAACAGCGCAATCGCAAATATCGAGACCCGTGATATCGCAAAAATGGGTATCACACAAGCAGAAAAAGATGCTTATATCGCCGAATTGAAGTTGCTTCGTGCTTTTCATTATTTAAAACTAATGGATTTATTTGGCAACATTCCAATTTCGACAGTGATTCCAGAAGGTGCCTCAGGCGAACTTCCGAGTACTACTAATAGAGCTGAAGTATTTGCATTTATTGAGAGTGAGATTAAAGCTAATATTGAAAAAGCGCCTAAGGCATCGAGAGCCACGCTTGGTCGCATGAATCAGGCAGCTGGTTATGCAATGTTGGCGGAGCTTTATTTGAATGCAGAGGCATGGATAGGCACTCCTAGATGGGATGATTGTATCGCAGCAACCGATAAAATAATCTCTGGCGAGGCCGGCGGTCAAAATGGTGCGATGGTTTTAGACCCAAATATTTCAGACCAGTTTAACAGCACCAATGATCTGTCTAAAGAGGTGATCTTCTCAATTGCCTTCGACTATAAAATTGCCAATTTTGCCACAGGCTTTCCTTCGGAGTTTTATCACTTTAAACAGCAGGAAATCTATGGCGGTGGTCGTAATGGCAACGATGGTATTGTCGTAATTCCTGGCGTATACACTACATATAAAGATGCTGACAAGCGTAAATCTGACTGGTTGTTAATTGGTAAAATGGTTAAGTTTTCGGACGGAAAAACACCAGTCTTGGCTTCAGAAGAATATAAAGATCAGCAATTGGAATTTGTTGATGAAATCCGTAAAATCAAAACTGGTTCTACTGTTTCTAATATGAGTGAAGGCGAAGAGAACAGTGGTGTTCGTTTTAATAAATATAAATTAGGTAATCAATTTCCTGGCCCGGGTGGAAAACCTGAAATTGATCCTAATTACAACAATACGGACTGGAACATCTATCGTTTGACCTGGATTTACTTTGCAAAAGCAGAAGCAATTATGCGTAAAAACGGGGGCGTTGCAACTGCAGAAGCCTTACAATTAGTTAACGATTGTAAAAAACGTGCATTCACTGAAGCTGACTGGGCTGCTAACGCATACACAACTTCAACCCTTACAATGGATGAGTTGTTAGCTGAACGCGGCCGTGAGTTCATTTTTGAAGGTTTCAGAAGAGATGACTTAATCCGCTTTGGTAAATTTGCTACAGGTTCATGGTGGGATCATACACCTACCAGTGCAAACAAGGCATTATATCCAATTCCACAGCAGCAACGTAATTTAAATGCTAAGCTTACTCAGAACCCAGGTTATAATTAAATAATAATTCCTTAGGATTTTCCTAAGTACCAAGAACGGGTGATTGTTAACAACAATCACCCGTTCTGTTTTTAAAAGTTATTTTATTTTCATATTATTGGGATACTAAATCGTTTTAAGCCAAATATAAAACCCCTTAGATAGGTAATAAGGGAGAACCACACAAACATGAAACTAAAAACTATTCTAATCGCATTTGTATTGCTTCTCAATGTTGCATTTGCGCAACAGCCAGATCTGGTGCAATACGTAAATACCCTACAGGGCACCAATTCTAAACATGAACTTACAAGGGGTAATACATACCCCACAACCGCGATGCCTTTTGGCATGCATACCTGGACCCCACAAACGGGTAACAATGGAGATGGCTGGAAATACCAATATTTTAAGAAAAGCATTCGCGGTTTTCAGCAAGCCCATCAATGCAGTTCATGGACAAATGATTATTGCGTATTTTCTTTAATGCCGGTTACAGGAAAGCTCATCGTAAATGAAAATGATCGCCAGACGAGTTTTGACCACAAGAATGAAATTGCTAAACCTAATTATTACAGGGTAAAACTCGATAATAATATTGTAACTGAAATAGCCCCAACAGAAAGGGGAGCGCACCTGCGTTTTACCTTTCCTAAGAATGGTAAAAGCTACCTCGTTTTGGATGGATACACCGGTTTAAGTGAGGTAAAGATCTATCCTAAAGAAAAAAAGATCACGGGGTATGTTCATAACGGCCGTATAAGAGACAGCCTGAATAGCTATTTCGAAATCATTTTTGATAAACCATTTGTAAAGTATGGTACCTGGGATAATACGAATAACGCAATATCGGAAGGTACATTAACAGCACAGGGTAAAGGGAGGGGTGCTTATATCGAATTTAAACAGGGCGAAATAGTGCAAGCGAAAACGGCGTCGTCCTACATCAGTGAAGACCAGGCAAGCTTAACTTTAAAAAGAGAGTTAGGGAAGTTTAAAACCCTGGATCAAACAAAAGCTGCGGGCGCAAAAATATGGAATGACCATTTGGGTAAGATCCTTGTAGACGGTGGATCGGAAGAGGATAAAGCAACATTCTATTCCTGCTATTTCAGAGCAAGCTTGTTTTCAAGACAATTCTTTGAATACGATAAAGATGGTAAACCCTATTATTTTAGTCCGTATGATGGCAAAGTGCACCAGGGATACATGTTCACTGACACTGGTTTCTGGGATACCTTCCGTGCTCAGTTTCCATTAAATACCATTATGCAGCCTACAATGCATGGTCGTTATATGCAGGCAATGTTGGATGCGCAGCAGCAATGCGGATGGCTTCCATCCTGGTCATTCCCTGGAGAGGGAGGAAGTATGATTGGTAATCATGCCATTTCTTTATTAGCTGATGCCTGGGCAAAAGGGATCAGAACATTTAATCCGGAACAAGCGCTAAAAGCATACCTTCATGAGGCAACCAATAAAGGTCCATGGGGACCTGCCAACGGTCGTCATGGTTGGAAAGAATATTACGAACTGGGCTATGTTCCATATCCGGAATACAGAGAAGCCACAGCAAAAACGCTGGAATATGCTTACGATGATTTTTGTGGCTATAATCTGGCAAAAATGACCAACAACGATTTCTATGCTGATGTGTTTAGCAGACAAATGTATAACTATAAAAACGTTTATGATCCCGGTACCCGCTTTATGCGTGGTAAACAGAAGGATGGTAAATGGGTACCTAATTTTGACCCGATTGAATGGGGCGGCCCCTTTACAGAGGGTAATGCATGGCACTATCAGTGGTCAGTATTTCAAGACGTTCAGGGCTTAATCAATCTGATGAAAGGCGAACAGAATTTCACTGCTAAACTGGATTCTGTATTTACTGAACCCAACAAAGTTAAAGTCGGTACTTATGGGGGCTTAATCCACGAAATGACAGAGATGGTGATGGCCAATCTTGGTCAGTATGCACATGGTAATCAGCCTATACAGCATATGATTTATCTATATAATTATGCCGGTGAACCATGGAAAGCGCAATTCCATGCACGCGACGTAATGTATAAACTTTACAATTCTACAGAAAATGGATATCCTGGAGATGAAGATCAGGGACAAACTTCTTCATGGTATGTATTAAGTGCAATGGGGTTTTATAGCGTTTGTCCGGGTACAGATCAATATGTTATTGGCAGTCCAATGTTCAAAAAAATTACAATTAGTCTGGAAAATGGTAAGAAATTTATCATTGAGGGGAACAACAATAACAAAGAAAACTTTTACATTAGTGCAGCAACGCTGAACGGGAAAACATATACCAAAAACTATATCACACATAGTGACATTACCAATGGGGGTATATTGAAATTTGAAATGAGTAATAAACCAAATCTGCAAAGAGGCCTTTCTGGTGATGATAAGCCTTTTTCTTTATCAAAATAAAACAATGAAACGAAGAATCTTTTTACAAAACACGGGGTTATTGGCAGCCGGACTTATGGTGGATAAAGTATCATTTGCTGCGGCACCTGATTTTCCTGTTGTCAGGGTAGCTGAATCAAAAAGACACTTTCAAAGTAAAGCTGTAGAAAGTGCAATAGCTGAATTCAAAAAGAATGTCAAAAACAAGGAATTAGGGTGGTTGTTTGAAAACTGTTTTCCTAATACTTTAGATACTACTGTAACTTATACGGAACAAAATGGCAAGCCTGATACTTATGTAATCACCGGTGATATTGATGCCATGTGGCTGCGCGATAGTACAGCACAGGTAACACCTTATTTGTCGCTTGTAAAGGATGATAAAAAGCTGCATGATATGATTGCAGGTGTAATTAACCATCAGGTAAAATGCATTCATAAAGATCCTTATGCAAATGCATTTTATGGCGATGAGACGAAAGAAGGGGAGTGGAAAACCGATATCACCGACATGAAACCCGGTATTCATGAGCGCAAGTGGGAAATTGATTCATTATGTTACCCGATCCGTTTAAGTTATCAATACTGGAAGTTAACTAAGGATACAGCGCCGTTTGATACTACCTGGAGAGATGCAATTGCTTTAATTGTGAAGACTTTTAAAGAGCAACAAAGAAAGGACGGTCTGGGGCCATATCATTTCCAGCGCAAAACATCCTGGGCTACTGATGGCGTGCCATTAAGCGGTTACGGATATCCAGTAAAACCGGTTGGTCTAATCTGTTCTTCTTTCCGTCCTAGTGACGATGCCACTATATATAATTTCCTCGTTCCTTCTAATTTCTTTGCGGTTATCAGTTTAAAACAAGCAGCGGAAATATTGAAGGCAGTAAATAAAGATACTGCCCTGGCAGATGAATGTATTGCTTTGGCAACTGAAGTTGAAAACGCATTGCAGAAATATGCCATTGTAACACATCCTCAATTTGGTAAAGTATATGCATTTGAGGTAAATGGTTATGGCAGTTTCAATATTATGGACGATGCTAATGTACCAAGTTTACTGGCACTTCCTTATTTGGGTGCAGTAAAACCTGATGATCCGGTATACATTAATACGCGCAAATTAATTCTTTCATTAGAAAACCCTTTCTATTTTGAAGGTAAGGCTGGAAAGGGAATTGGCAGCCCACATACAGGATTAGATAAGATCTGGCCAATTAGTGTTGTAATGCGAGGATTAACGAGCAACAATGACGCAGAAATTAAACAATGTTTGCAAACATTGCAAAGCTGTCATGGTGGTACAGGATTTATGCACGAATCTTTTAATAAAAACGATGCTAAAGATTTTACCAGATCCTGGTTCGCATGGTCAAACACAATTTTTGGCGAGTTGCTTTGGAAAATTTACAAAGAAAAACCACACCTTTTGGTATAGGTTATAAATAATTGACTAGTAAAAGGGAGTTGTTAAACAAGGAACAGCTCCCTTTTCAATTATCACGCAGTAATTTTGATTAGGCAAAATCGCAATTTTCTACTACGAGGGTTGCAGCACCTAAAAGTTCAGATGCTGAGGCAAGATCCGAAACTTTTATTTCACTATGGTCAGCTAATCTGGGGATGCAGAATTCATTTATAGCTTGTTGTATTGGAGCCATTAAGAATTTACCAGCTGCCGCACCTCGCCCACTTAAAACTATAAGTTCTGGATTCATAATATGAATTAGTGTAGCAATCCCCTTTCCTATTAAAAAGGCAGCATCAGAAAGTATAGAGAGTGCTAAAGGATCTCCGGCCCTTGCTGCATCCAGAAAATGATCTCCTTGTAACCTCGATTCATCTTTAAATAAGTTCTCCATACTGGAGCTTACGCCATTGGCCATTTCAGATCGTGCCCTTTCAACCAGGACCATTAATGAGGTATCTACCTCTAAACAGCCTCTCTTACCGCATGAACACAATTTGTTGCTTTGAGATAAAGGTATGTGGCTAAATTCACCTGCATAACCATTATGCCCTTTAAAAAGATTTCCGTTAATGATCATTCCAAGGCCTATTCCCCAGCCAATATTTACGACCATAATGTCATCGTAGCCTTTCCCAATCCCAAATTTCAATTCAGCGAAGGCAATTAAACTAGAGTCATTTTCAATAAATACAGGTAGACCAATTGATTTCTTTAGGTAATCCGTTAAGCTTTTTTCATCTGGGGATTTAAGAAAAGTATGGTTAACTCCCTGTTCTGCATTTACAAAACCAGGCATTCCAATCCCAACTCCAAGGAATTGCTCTGATGGAATTCCTGAAAGTGCTATGTTTGATTTGATGAATTGTATTAATTTGGCCAATGCATCAGTATCATCTCCTAAGTTGAGGGGGAGTGTATAAGTTATATTTTGAGGTTTGTTTAGTAAGTCATAAATAACCATGCGTGTTACTAACTGATCCATAGCCACAGCAATGATATACATTTGTTTTTGCGGATTCAATGAAAAAGTTAAGGGTCTGCGACCACCACTTGAGGGGGCAAGGCCATGTTCTAGAACATAACCGTCTTTTACCAAATCACCCACCGCGCTGGTAATTAATGGTAAGCTCTTATGACTAAGAGAACTTAATTCAGTTAAGGTGAGCATCTTGCTGTAATACAGTTGTTTGATCACTTCTTTTCTTAAGATATGGTACTTTCTAATTGTTGCAGTCATGATACATGTTTTCCACAGGCCGGTAGAGCCAAGAATATGCCAGTTAAAATATTAATGCGCATAAGACTGAGGATAGCCGTTTAATTTATTATTGGATTATTGTTGTTCATAAATGAACACACATCGTGCAATTTGGAACAGCTCAATCGTTCCAGCACTTTGCGTTGTCTAAAATAATGAAAATTATTATCTCTAAGGATAATTGTTAGTATATTTATCGCACCCCACTAAATTAGGGCACTAACCAGTTCAATTTACCGTATGAACAACTTTACAAGACGAACCTTTCTTAAAGGAGCCGCAGGCTTAACTGCAGGTCTCCTTCTCAGCGATACTTTACTTGGACAGCATAATAATAAAGAACTTTCATTTCCTGAAAGAATGCTCCCAGCGCCTGTAAATGGTGGCTTTGCTATGGATGATTATTGGGTTTGGGATCCCTCAGTTGTTAAAGGAGAGGATGGTCTGTATCATATGTTTGCCTCCAGATGGTCTAAAGAGTATGGCTTTGGCAATTGGGTTACCAATTCTGAAATTGTAAGAGCTGTGTCCAAAATACCCGCGGGTCCTTATAAGTTTGCTGAAGTCGTTTTGCCAGCAAGGGGTAAGCAGTTTTTTGATGGTTGCGTAACACACAATGCACGTATTGTAAAAAACGGAAAATACTTTGTGCTTTATTATTTCGGCAATCATTATACTGATCCAAAACCAAAACCAGGGGATGATGTATGGGGTAACGGATTAGGTCAAAGAGCCTGGATGAATAAGCGTATAGGTATGGCATGGTCTAAATCTGTTTATGGACCATGGACAAGGAGTGAAAAACCAATTCTCGAACCTAGACCTGGCCACTGGGATGCATCTATTACCTCTAACCCATCACCCGTAGTGCTACCAGATGGAGGGGTTTATTTAATGTATAAATCCTCTCAAAAGAATTATGATCCGCCCTTATTGCTTGGTGCCGCGGGAGCTAAGACATTTAGAGGCCCTTACGAGCGTTTGTCAAATAAGCCGCTGTTTGAATTCCATACAGCAGGACAAATGGACAATGATGTTGAGGATCCGTTTGTATGGTGGGCTAAGGACCACTATGAACTTATTATGAAAGATCGTTTTGGACATATTTGTGGCGAAGAGGGCGGTGGTATCCATGCATTATCTAAGGATGGAATAAAATGGGATCTTGCAGATCCAGTAAAAGCCTATTCCCGAAACGTTACATGGGACGACGGAACAATTACAAAACAAGGCAATTTTGAAAGACCATTTCTGCTATTTGAAGATGGAAAGCCCACCCACTTATTTGCAGCCACCGGTGCCGGTAGCAGACCTTATCAACTAGAAAGATCATGGAATATGGTTATTCCATTAAAATAGGTATCTTTAGAATCTTATTAGCGCCTAATAGTGAACGATTTATCTATATTTAACTGGTCTCTTAAAAGAACGTTACCGAACGTATCGGATCCTATTGAAAGAGCTAAAATAACTGTATTCTTCATTGTTTTACTATTAAATTTTCCAAAAATTGCACTATCAATTACTGATCATTTAATTAGTCACAGCTACGATAAACTTATTGACGACTCCATTTCATTTCTGGTCTCAATTGTGGTAATTAAACTATTACTTTCCAAACCAGGTATTGTAAAAATATTAATACACATTGCATTAATAGCAATTACAAGCTATATCATAAGACATTTATTTTTTCATAAAGTAAGCATCCCAATAATGCAGCACATTTTCATGGCAATGACCTTTAGTTTTTATGGACTTGGTCGTCGTTGGGGTATTCTTTACTGTTCAATATTTACGGTAACGATGTGTTTAGCACTTATTAATCGTGGAAGCGATTTTATGGGTCTTAATAGTCAATATGATAACCATACCATTTCAATACTCATAATAGGAATTAATTTTATTGCCATAGCAGCATCTCACTATTACTTTTATACTGTTCTCTACGGTACACTTAATGAGAAAAAGATGCTTAATGAAGAATTACAGCTTACTGTTAAGTCTAAAACAGATTTTCTTTCCACGATGTCACATGAGTTAAGAACGCCCCTGAATTCTGTAATCGGAATGTCTAACGTTTTACTAAATGATAAACCAAATAAAGAACAAAAGGAAAGCCTGGATGTGCTTAAGTTCTCTGCTGAAAGCTTGTTGTCGTTGATAAACAATATTTTAGATTTTAATAAAATAGACTCGGGGAAAATAGAATTGGAATCGATTCCTTTTGATATTTCTACTCTGATCAGAAATGCCTGTGCGGGGTTCGGAGCAAAGGCGGGAGAAAAGAGACTAAATTATCATGTTCAAATAGATGCCCAAATTGGAAAACAACAAGTAATTGGAGACCCAACAAGGCTTGTCCAGATCATCTTTAATTTAGTAAGTAATGCCATTAAATTTACCCAAAAGGGGATGGTGGAGGTACGTGCCATAATAAGAAGGAAGAACCAGGATGGTATTGTAATAAGATTTTCAGTTAAAGATACAGGCATGGGGATCAGTCCTGAAAAGCAAAAAATAATTTTCGAACCTTTCTTACAAGCATCAAAAAGTATTACCAGAAATTTTGGAGGTACAGGATTAGGTCTTTCCATTGTAAAGCACTTGTTAGAACAGATGGGTAGTAAAATAATGATAGACAGTGAGGTTGGTAAAGGAACCCGGTTTTACTTTGACATTAAATATGCGACGACTGAACTAGTGGCCAACTCAATTAAAGAGGTAAAACAAAAAGAGGTAAATATTGATCAGCTAAAAATTCTTCTAGCCGAGGATAATGCAATGAATATCTTGTTCATGAAAAAACTGTTGTCGACCTGGAATGCTCAGATTGTAATCGCCGAAAATGGTGAAGAGGCATTTAGATTAGTTAATGAAAACTATTTCGATGTAATCTTAATGGATTTAAACATGCCTGTAATGGATGGGTATACTGCAACTAAAATGATCAGAGAAATTGTGGATTCGACTAAATCAAATGTTCATATCATCGCACTTACAGCCTCAGCCTCTGATGAGGTAAGAGAGAAAATAGAGCAGTGCAAAATGGATGATTACTTAAGTAAACCGTTTCAGCCAGAAGAATTAAGAGGAAAGTTGCAAATTGTTCAAGAGCGTATAGCAAACTTTAATTCACAATAACCACTTAGTTTCGGCCTCTTTCATCTTCGTATCCTGTTTGATGATCCCTGGCTTTTGCTCCCTTACTTCCTAAACGATAACTAAGACCTAACTGTGCATATCTATTGACTTGAAAATTGGTGAACTTTTGCTTAATTCCATTTACAACAGTTGTTACCGCCATGGCACTACTTCTAAAAACATCATTTACATTTAATGTAATGTTTAGACTTTTTTTAAGCGCTAAAGCTGTCAACCCCAAGTCCAATTTGTACTAGTGGTCTCGCTTTTCAATGTGATTAACTTCCGGAAACTGATACCAGAAATTTGCTGCGGTAGCAAAGGTTTTATTTGCATTAAAATAGACAGTATTGTTCGTGGCCAAATACAAACCATATGCTTTAATGTCATTAAAGCTATTGTTATTAGAATAGGAGTTTGTGCGGTAAAATGTTGCCTGATTGTTGTTTTCTAGCCAACTAACCCCAGTTGAAGAGAAGCTCTCTGAAATCCCATACCTGTAGGTTTTTAAGAAATTTATAGGCGTTGTATATACTAGGTTTGTATCAGGGCTTGCTATTGTAACATAATTAAACCCATTATTGGCGATGTTTAAGAAAATGGAAGAAGTGAGGGCGCTTTTGTAAACATGCGACAATTCGAAATTACTATTAAATCAAGTCCGGTTAGTCGAATCAATTGACCGTTAGCCATTACTTTAAGGAAGCCTTTTCCTGCGCTTGATATTTCATTGTTATTAACCATAACTCCCGGGAATCTGGCTTACGGCTGTAAGTCCATCAGATCCTGTTGCGGCAATACTATTTGAAACATTATAGGTTAGTTTTTCTGTGTTGTTTTCTAAAGTCGATTTATTGGAAATAACATTCACCTCATTTAATGCAGTACTAGCTTGTTTAAGATGATTTTCAAAGTGGTATCACTGTTGATCAGAATGTTTAGCTCGGTTTTATGATAACCGGTAAAGGAAGCAGATATTAAGTGCTCCCCCAGCTTTTAGATTGCTGAAAATAAAAGCGACAACACTAACTGTCGTTAAAGATTGCTTTTGGTTATTGCTTAAATTAATTAAGGTTATACCGGAACTGGGTAAAGAAAGTAGTGAGGCATCATTTACTGTTCCTGTAAGTTTAACTTGAGCCCAAAGGTTGGCGTTAATAATTAAGAGAAAAATGGCAGCGGCGAAGAATTTCGAATTGAGAGTTTATGGTTAAGTTGTATAGGGTTTAATAGACTACATTTTAGTTTCAACTGTTTTTATCAGTTTTTCAAGAAGTTTAAATATTCCATCTAAAGCATTCTCTGTTGCAGAGTTGGCCACAATGATATAGGCTACATTTTTATCCTTGTTAATCAAGGTATAACAGTAAAATGTACCAGCAGAACCCGCATGTTCAGATGAGTGCTTGTCTGGTTTATTTACATTAAGCCATCCTATAGCATAATCCTTTAATCCATAATGCAGGTAATTATAAGTCTCTGACTTTAAAAGATTATTCTTGCCCCTTAACCCCGACAAGTTTAGCTGAACAAATTTAATGTAATCGCTGATAGGCATACTGATATCACCAGATGGTTCAATAAGATTTAAATTGTAATCAGCATAAGGAGATAGGGGAGTCAATTTACTGTTCTCAATCCAATGTCCCCAAGGTTGATTCACATCAGTTCTGTTTGGCCATCCCAATTTATAATTTAGGTGAAGTTTTTTTGAGAGGACTTCATCTAGTAGCCGTTCCCATGTTTTTCCGCTAGCTTTTTCAAGCATGGCAGTGGCAACACTATACCCAGCATTAGAATAATTATAGGTTTCATTATTTTTTTTCAGCGCATCATTGCTGATCAGGTATTTTACAAACAATTTACGCTGCTCATCTTTGGTGCCGGTAAATTTGGGTAACGATTGAAACTCAGTCCCGCTGTTATAGGGTTTAATGAACGCTCTGTGCGATAATAAGTCGAGCAGGGTGATTTCATAAAATGCAGGATTGGCATCTTTTTTCCATTCCGGGAATAAAGTGAAAAACTTTGTTGTCCAGCTAATCTTTTTGTTTTCTACTAGGTAACCTGCAATAAAACCTGTTATTGCTTTTGTATTTGAACCCAGATGAAAATAATCATCAATGTTGGCTTTTGTTTCATCATTTTGAACATCAGATCTTCTAAAACCCGATACATTTTTCACCAGCACACTGTCGGCTGTAAGGGCAGCATAACTTAACTCGGGTATTTCATTTTTAACCCTTATACTATCAGCAAAATGAGCTAAATCCTGACCTTTTGATGAGGAAAAGAGAAAAACCAGAATAAAGATTGATAAGATTTGCTTCATTACAGTTCACTTACACCACCAGACCCTATTACGGTTTTTTCTATAGTAGGGTTTCCACTGTAATAAACATTACCAGAACCACTAATAAATGCTTTAATGGTGCCATCCGTTTTAATGCTAACAGTACCTGATCCACTAATCCTCGTTGATAGTCTATTGGTTACTAAAGTTTTCCCATTTAAATTTCCTGATCCACTGATGGTAATTTGTGCTGCATCTGTTTTGCCGCTTATGTTTAGGTTGCCGGAGCCACTGATAACGCCGGTTAGCTTATCCACATCAATATTGGCTTTGATACTGCCGGAACCACTTAGTGTGGTTGTAAATTCCCCACTGGTTAGCGCACCTGATACAGTTATACTTCCATTGCCACTCATGGTTAAGCTGGTGATGTCTTTTGCCGTTATATATGCAGTAATGGTTTTACCTTCGTATTTTTTTGCCCAGCTTGTCCAGCTGTTCTTTGGACGAATTACCAGGATGTTGCCCTTAACTTCACTTATTAGTGTGGAAATTGCCTCTGCATCCCCCTCAAATTTTAAGCTTTCGGTACTCCCCATTTTAATCACCACATTAATTGGCCCACCTGCAGCAACACCGGTAAAGTTTTTTACATTTCTTTCATCAAAAGAAGGGGCATCTATTTTAGTAAAAGGAGGGAAGGCCGCATTATTATTTTTAGAAATTGCATTGAACCCAACGGTACAAAATAAGGTGGCAAACAGAAATGTCTTCTTCATCTTTATCTTTTTAAATTTTATATGTCTAAATAAACGAATTAATGTCTAAAACCTTGTGTAAAGAGCAAGTTGAATTACATTGTTCATTGTAGTCGAGTTTAGCCCCTTAGAAGTTTGATTCAGATAGCCAGCTTCAATATCCACTTTTTTACTTAATCTATATCCCGCTGCTGCGTAGGCACGATTTTGATCAAATACGTGGCCGTTTAGTTCGTCTTTATTTTGAAGGTTTAGAAATACCTCATTTTGTAAGGCTACAAATGGCCCCTTTTCAAAATCCTGCTGTCCTTTTTTTAGCGGAACAATAAACCGTAAAAAATACCTGAAGCGTTGCGAAAACAGATCATCTGTTCCGTTTTTTTCTATAAAACGTTGTTCTGTTCTGAACCGGTGGCTGGTAAGAATTGTGCTAATTTTATGTTTATAAATATATTGCTGCCATATCCTATGTTCTGTTAACTTATTATCTCTGGTACCTTTTGACTGGGTAAAGGTTTCATTTAATAAGTAGCCCAATGTTACTTCATTTTTGTTATTAATGTAGTAGGTTAAGCCGGGCCTGAACATGAAATTTCTTAGCTGGTTCCAGTTGTCGGCAGTTCTAAGTTGAACATCAAGATGGGCACCCCATTTGTTATTTATTTTAGTGGTATTCATTAAGAATAACCAGCCGCTGTTTTGTTGTATAGTCTGGGCAATACCGGCAGTGCAAAATAGGCTTAATACAGTGAGTAGAAATAAGGAAAGACGCATAAAAATATTGTTCTATTTGTGTGTGTTGCTAAAATAGGAACAATATTTAAAATTAATATTTATAAAAGCTTTTATTCTATAAGATGTTGTTCTTTTAATTTTTTCAAAACTTCATCCAAATCCTGCTCTTTTAGGGTAATTATAATTACCCCGTTTTTCGCTTTTTCGCCATATAACTGTGTAGCTTTTTCGTTTTTAAGGACTTCAATTGAAGCGATCCGAGCCTGGTCAATTGCTTGAAGCGGACTAACAGAATTACTGTCGATTTTAAGAGGTATCTTTTTGTCTGGGGTATTAATTATGTACAGTGGTTTTTTTTGTTGGGTTTGCATACTAATGTTATCAGCGCTATGCACTCTTATCCACAATTCAGAGGCTTTTATTCCGTTGAATGATCCGGTCTGTATCATTTTGTCTTCACCTTCAAATACAATTGTAAAAGAAAAAGTCTGGCCGATCATACCAGAAGATTCCCTATTTACATTTAATATTTTCTCAGTGTATATCCCGTTTGTAATGGTATAGGTGCCAAAAATACTTGTTGTTGTGATATTTGTATTCGGGTCAATTTCTATTACTGTGAAATGAGTAGGAGTAAAAGATTTATATTTTTTAAACTTTGCATTCTGTTCATTATTATTAGGGTTGTCGCCATAAGTGAAATTTTTGATTTCCCATGTTCCAGAGAGGGTAGATGTAGACTGTTGTCCCCGAACATTAATAAATAAACATAGAACAACAGCCAGAGCGAAAAGATATCTCATATTGATATTTGGTTTGGAATTAAATATACTGCTTATCTGATTTTAAATTCATCTATTTCGTTATTTAATTTGCAAGGTTTCTGAAATTAATTACTTGTGCCCCACTCTGGTAGTTTTCGAGCTACTGTTAGCCAAGGAGGATTAGCTCAGCTGGCTAGAGCGCTTGCTTGGCAGGCACTCGGACATCAGCTTCAGACGCACTTTAAAGCTTAATTTATCTTCTCATTCTACTTCTCACATGAATTTCACACTGTATCTAACCTTAAATATGTAATTTGTTAATTAATGCAATATATGTATCTTAAGATAATCAATACTTAACCTCTCCGCATGAAAAAGAAACTTATTTATCTATCTTTCTTATTCCTCTTTTGTATTCAACTATCATGCGAGAAAGAGAAAGATTCTAAACAGTGTTACCAGATAAAAGTTGTTGGTTCTTACTGCCCCAAAAAAGGAGCTATATTGGTTAGTTTCACCAAACCAAATCCAGATGCGACCCCAATAAAAGACGGTAATGGTATTATTATTTCCTATCAAGCCGCATTGCTTAATGTTCCCGAAGCATTAAAAGTACCTGATAAAGTTTTCTATATCACCTACCACTATGATGTCGAATTGTCTAAACCAGATGATGTTTTATGTCCGTCGATATTCGGTCCAGTAAAGATACTGGTATTGGATTTCATCTCAAATGAGGGATGCAGCGATTTATAATCTTATTTTTTTACGTCCAAAAAAGATAGTCATGTATAAAAATATTCTTAAGCTAGTATTTGCTTTTACTTTCGTCTTGGTATTAGTATTTAATAAGCTGCGCGCTCAGCATGGGTATTTCGCCGAACTGGTTCTTCCCCAATTTTGGTGATCAAATGGATTTCCCGGTCTTTCCTCTCTCCCAGAAATATCCTCACTACGGCCGAAAAGCATTTTTTAGAGCCGGATGTACAATGACACTTTGCGCTACCACCAAAATTGGGGAAGAACCCAAAACTGGCCACTCGTTCCGCATTTAAACTGGCTATATGCCATGTTTTTTCACAGGAATTTCACAGGTTGTAGCGTGAAGTCCAAGTGAGATCTAAAAAAATGAGAAGTCACCTTAAATGATCTTTATTTAAATATTTAATTTGCAGGGTTTCTAAATTTAATTACTTTTGCCCCACTGTAGTAGTTTTCGAACTACTATTAGCCAAGGGGGATTAGCTCAGCTGGCTAGAGCGCTTGCCTGGCAGAAGTAAGCCAATCACTTCAGAAGCCTCTCAAACCCTTATTTTTCTTCTCATTCATCTTTTCGCACGAATTTCGCACGGTATCTAACCTTGTTATCTAATTTGTTAATTGTTGCAATTTAGTTAATTGAACGTAGCTTATAAAACTCCATTATCAGCTAAACTATAAAAGCTATCCTTACTTATTATCAAATGATCGAGTATCTCGATATCTAGCAACTTTCCTCCTTGTTTCAACTTCTGGGTTAAAGCCATATCCTCCTGACTTGGATTCAATTCTTGACTCGGATGGTTGTGGCATAGTATTACTCCACTTGCTCCAGACTTCAATGCTATGGCAAAGATAACTTTTGGATCGGCCAATGTGCCACTAACTCCTCCAATTGAAATCTCAGCCAGTCCTAGAACTTTGTTTCTTCTGTTTAATAGGATGATTTTAAACTCTTCTAAGAAATCTATCCGACCTAATGACCAATGAGCTATTAGTATCTCGTAGGCTTGTTGAGAAGTGCTTATTTGCGGTCTTTCCGAAGGTTTGTAGTTAGGTCTGTAGCTGATCTCAACCTCTGCCACGTTAAATAATGTGTTATGTACCATAAGATTTTAATTAATTATGGTACTCAACCAAGCTTTTCAAGAGACTAAGCAAAGGAGGAACGGAATAAATGGAATGTGCATGGCTGTTGGGTTTATGCCGTAGTTCCTTTAGGCGTGTCGATTGGACAAGCTTAACTTTGTGTAATAATTAATAAAATAACTAAACTAGTGTAATATAAATTATCATTAAAAAGGCGGGAGACTTCTAAGCGCGATGGTCAAAAGATTAATTCCGTCATTTATCAACCGTAATGCTTGTTAAATTCAAGGCAATTTGCCCATCACCTTCTTTTATGACATCATAATAAGGCTCATCATAATTTGGGTCATACTCATTACCTGGATCATATTCGTCGTAATTATAAATTCTTTCCATTTTATCCTTGAAATCTGTTGTCATAATTTTTACTTTTTCATCTTTGAACAAAACCTTAGCGAAAATTTCGTATTCAATTGATGCAGACAAGGCTATAATTTTATTGAGTTGTTCGAATTCAATAAAAATATGCCTAAAGTTTTTGAATTTAAATATTGGATGGGTTACTTCGATTTTGCTGATAACGGTTTTGCCAAATGCAAAATTAAAACTTTGGCAAACAGCTTTTGAAACAGGCTGCGGGTGTCCGATAAATTTTACTTTTAATTTTATTTCTCTTCCTGAATAAGCGGCAGGAACTAGAAAAAATAGATCTAGCACTTTTTTTGTATTTTCGTATTCATCCTCAACGACATCAGTAACTTTTGGTGTTAATAGTTCGTTAAATTTACGTTGTAATTTAGTAACTAAATCTTGTGAATTTGAAAAGGTGTCAACAGTGTGTTTATCTTTAAGAATAGTTTTAAAATTATTTAATTTTTCAATTCTATCAAATTGAATGAGGTTAGGCGTAACTGTTGAGCTCTCTTCGTCGATAAGATAAATTAAAATTTCTTTATCCTGTTCAATAGCTTTCTCATATTCTAATTGCGAATAGGATTTTCCTGTATTTGGTTCTTCGCTGCCATACCTCATTCCTATGATCCCCACATAAATGTCTGACTGTTCAACTTCGGAAATACAAGTTGTCAAAGGGGTGGACTTTCTTGCTCCAAATTGTTCCATTCCTTTAACTGTCACGTCAAATTTCTCAAGGCAATCCCAAACCTTTTTTCTTTCCTCTTTAAGATCAAGAAAAGTAGATGATATAAAAACTGTTTTGCGTGTTGTATTCTTTTTGCTCATTTCCTTATTGCAATCGGTGTATAATTAGAAGTTCATGATAATGCAGCGAATCCATTCATGGATAGCTTTCGATATGGAATGTTCGATTGGGATTAATTACTAGGTAACCCGAGTTTATCAAATAGCAATCGATTTCTCGCTTTTGCGTCTTTTAATAACTTGACATAAGATATAACTTCTATATATGCATTATATTTAGAGTGGAAATAATAATAGCCCAATCCATCTGGTGTTTGAGTATAGTTTCGCTCGTCTAAAATTTCTATGAGGCTGTTATTGAAATCGCAGATTACATAAGCATAGAAAGGTGTCCTATCTTTATCAATTTGAATAATTTTACCTCTTCTGTCAGTTGCTTTATTTTCTCGTATGGTACTGATATACGAAATTACTTGATCAATAGGGTTTTTCTTTTTGTGCCTAGTGTTATAATCATGTCTTTCAGGTCTTTTAAACTCGACTATAACAAATGAATTATGAGGTGCATCATCATTAACAAAGGCAAAACTTTCGTTAAAGATTAATAAATCAGGTCTATCGAGACTATCCAAACTAGGTAAGACTTTAACCTCTTTGAAAGATTTATCTGATGATAAATAGGAGTGATATGATAATCTCTCATCTATCAGCCACAGATTCTGTTGCTCAAATGTAATTTCATCGGACTCACTTTTGAGGGGAAAAAATATTTTGTGAATTGTATCCTCTGTAAAATATTCATTTTTTTCATCTGCTCCCAAGAACTTATCTAATAATTCAATCACAGACTTTCTATGAACAATATATTTCGCAAGATTGGCTTTGCCTATGTCATTGAACTTTTCAATAAACTCGTCATACAGCTCTTTGTATTCATCGGTGTCGGTGATAACGCTTTGGTTTAGTACTTTTTCTCCGAGTTCCTTTATTTCAACCTCTAAATCAGATTGAACTTTGTATAGTTCAATATTCAATTTATTCCCTGATAAATTCGGATTCATATTACGAACAACATCAGGCTTGTATTTTAACAACGTCTTATATTGTGGTGCATCAGCAATTATATGTTGACTGTATTTTGTGTATTTCTCCTCTCTTACTTTACTTAAATAATCCTTTAATAACTCTTCTAAATTTTGAATAACCTTTTGTCTAATGCGATCTAAATTAGGAGAATCATTTACTAAATGTTGAAGATCAGATTCTTCCAAGTTATCAGGGAAATCGAAATCAGTGCGCTCATTGTCAACATTTGCATCCAGGAATTTACTTGTGACATAAACTTGGTATGTAAAATACACACCTGGTTCTTCCATAATGGAATTACCTAAATCTGGAACATATTTGACAAGTTTCTCTTCTCGAACAACTCTATCATTCCCGCAATAGTGAATTCGATGACCCTTTTTAACATCATAAAGTCTTAATAAATGGATATCGAATTCGGAGCCATAAAGGTCAAATTTACTAGCCTTAATTGCTGCTTTAAAAGATGTATTGAAGATGCTATTTAAATCAACTTTGTAACCATTGATTTTTTCAATAAGATCAATATTTGGGGCTTTTTTATTGAGATAATACACCAAAAAATGATCTATTATCTTTTCTCCGATATCATATAAAGTTTTTGGGCAAGTTTCCTGATAATCAACTATAAAATTACCAAGCGTGACTGAAGTTCCAGTTTTTGTACTTTGTGAACTATCCACTTTATGGTCGAATATTCCTTTGCCAATAGGTTTAAATGTAAATTCTCTTATATAGTTCGTGCCTAATTCCTCATTCTTGAAGCTACTTTTAAAACTTAAACTCTTAAATGCTTTTAGGCAAACGAATCTTCCAATGCCTTTGGCACCTCTTTCGATTTTATGTTCTGATTCTGCCGTAAGAAATGACTTAAAGTTTCCAAGGTTCAGACCGATCCCATTATCAATAACTTCAATATCTTTAATTGGATATATATCCACTCTTTCACATTGTGCAAGAATCTCTGAGCCCCCCTGCCTATAAATATTGACCGAGATTTTCCCGTTGCCTAATCCTTTGTCTTGAATTGCGTGAATTGAATTACTTATAGTTTCAAACAATGGCCAAAGAGATTTGGCTTTAGGTAGTTTTGTGTTTCTAATTTTTCCGGAAACATTTGTATGCAATTCAGGTAATGATTCTTCCATATGTTAATTTTAGTCTAATTTAATATTAATCAAAGGGTAAAGATTGGAATACCTTTGAATTGTCTAAATTCAGGTTCTTTGAATTGCTTGCATGTAGAAGTGCTGTTCATTAGATTCTAGATAAAATCTATTAATGGAGTAGTATACCTTATAGAATTTCCTTCCATTGAGAGTATAGGAGCATATTTGACATCAACATTAGCATTTTTGATTGATTTAGCAAAATAAGATAAATATTCAAGAGGTGGAGTTGGCTTAATCAATTTTATAAGCTCACTCCCTGAGCTGCTGAAAACATGAACTGGCATTGATATAGTTGGTGTGTTTGCTTTGACATTTACAAAAATAGCTAGGTTACCAGAAATAAGGATGCGCTGAGAATCAGTTGCCTGTTCTAAAAACTGGTGGCTTACAAAATCACTCGGTTGAATTAATCCTATTTCAGTAAGAAGTGCGATGTCAGTGTAATTTATTCCGAAAGTAGTAAGCTTTTCATCATCATTTCCTTTGAAAATGAAATTAGCACCAATAGACATAATAGATAAGTTGGCGACCTTCATAAAGGTGTCCGCTTCGCTCTTAGATAAATTCCGAATTAGCTCTAATGTACGTAAAGAATAGGATTTAGGCTGTTTAATCTCACCTGCTAAAATCTTCCCCCATAAGGCCTGCATCTCTTCACTGGTTACATCCTCAACGATGTTAAAAAATCTAGTGGTCCAATCTTCATCTAATGGCTCATCGACTATTGGAGGCTCATTCTTTAATTCATCAGCAGCAAACGCAGTCACATTTTCTATATTTAACTGTTTTTTAGTTTGTTGAAAATTCATTCGCTCTCTAACCCGTTCCTCGATCTGCTCTATCAGGTTTAAATCTTTTGATTCTAGTACAATCTCTTTAGGGGAACTAATAGTTATTTTATTTTCTGTATACTCGATACCACCAGTCAAGGACAGATTCTCTTTAATCGCGTTTGCAATTATTTTCATCTCATCTGCTCGTGCTTCAGCGAGCTTTTTAATTTCATATGTTTTGGTATCGATATCCTTCCTATCGAAGTAAGATTTGGATAGTCTTCCGACTGAACTTGAAACAATATCCATGAGTTTGTCTATTGGTAGCACTTTACCAATACCTAATATGTCATTAAATTCCATGCTGGAGGCGTTTATCTATAATTCTGTTGATATTTAGTAATGTATTAAGTGCAAATTAACTAATTTAATCTACTAAGACAATACCCAAACAACGCCGATTCCAGAGGTACATCAGAAAATTAGTGATGGATTAAGCCTAGCTGAATGGCATGAGTAAAACTGATAAAGAAATTTAGGACAGTAATATTGTAGTATATAACCCCTTAATATTTGGTGTCCTTTTTAAGTCTTTCTTCCAAATCCTCTTTCATAAACGGCAAATGGACAATAGGTTTACGTGCAGTTATTGGGCGCTTCAAGCTTACTAACTTCTTTAAACGTATCGATAGGGCAGGCTTAACTTTGTGTAATGATTAATATAATCTTCCTTTGATTAAATTGCTATTTTATTTTTTTTATTTCTTTATCAATTTTTTCTATCTCAGTTTGTATAAGGGTTACCGTATTTTTAAGAGTGCTTGGATCAAGTGGACTCTGAACAGCTGCTGTTGAATGTGCGACTTTACCTCTACTAGACCCAAAAGAAGACATTATAGACAACCAAGTGGCATCTAATGTACTATATTCAATTCCAACCGGCAGCAATATATCTAAAATGTTTTTTTCCTTAATTCCATGATTCACTTTTAGCTTGCCGATATAAAAAGATAATGATTTATGAATCCTAACTTCTAATTCATTGCCCTTAATTGGATGTTCACAAAAAGACAACAAAGCAAGTAGCACATTACTTTTAGATCTATTTATCTTCCATTTATCAAACGCTTCCTTTGCTTTTGACTCTGAGACCTCTTCAAAATATGATTCTATTTCTGCATGTATTAAAAGTAGGTAAGCTCTTAAATCATCTTGTTCTTTATTGGTATAATTTCCTAATGCATTTACAGCAGGTAAATATGAATTTTCAATTACGCTAATACGTTTAGCCAATTGCTTGAACCTTTTTGAATTTGCCATATTTAGTCTCTCTAGCCTAAATTAGGGATAGCTATCGGAACCCCACAAATTTGACTTAAAGCATTTCCCCATGTAGAATACCTCTTTGCAGTTGGCCCTATGTTTTTGGTTGAAGTTTCAAATGAATTCAAAAACTCATTATCTGTTTCGGAAAGCAATTTGAATCTATCTATTATTTGAGCAGCAAAAGGTTGAGCTGCATTTCTAATCACTGGATCAGAAAAATAAAACACCATTATATCATAAATAGCCCGATTAAATCTGCCTTGATACTCGTTACCCTTCCATTTTCTAAAGGCATTTTCTTCCCATATACCATAGCAAAAGTCAATGGCATTATTAAGTTCATTAGCGCTATTTTTTACTTTATTTTCATTAGTCCCCCAGTCTTGGTTTAATTGCTTAACGGTTTCATCGAAGAACTTCTTTAGATTGCCGGTATATTCATTTATGTAATATTTAAAGGCAAAGTATCTAATAACTAATTCAATATCTCTCATTCGATAATCTGGTTCATCAATATTTAGAACCTTCTTTATTTGATTACTTTCAATTGAGAATTCATCTGTAAAATCTATAAATGGACCTGGATGAAGAGCCTGTCTTAGTTCTTGAGGTGCCAATGGTAAACTCCCTGTATTGAGCCTCAAAAAAACATTATAGAGAAAAGCTTCATTTGGCCAATTCTTAATAACGATCGTTCTAATTGGTTGATTTTCAAGTTGAGTAGCAAAGTCCTCTAAGTTAGGATCTGCTTCCAAATCAATAAATGACTTATTATTCAAGGCCGATAAGGAGTCTAAACCCTTAAGTTTTAGCCTAGGGAAAAGTAAATCATCCGCTTTTGAGAAAAATTGTCTTATACTCAACAGTCTTTGTTTTCCATCTATTACTATATAGGTCCCCTTTTTATCCTTTCTCTCAGCAAGTATGATTTGGGGTATTGGTAAGCCTAAAATTATCGACTCTATGAATTTACTTTTTCTTTTATCATCCCAAGCCTCTCTCCTTTGGAACTTTGGCTTAAGGTCTATTGACCCTTTATCCATTTGAGTAACAATTGTCTCTGTTGTCCAATCAGTTGACCATATGACAGCTTGCTGATACTCAACCAAATTAACCTTTACATCATCTTCATCTTCTAAATTAACATTTTCAAGATCATCAAATAAATTATTCTGCACCATGGTTTTTTCTATTCATTTATTCAAATATAAAACAAATTGGAACATTAGCAATATGTCACCAGACCCATCAAATGACTTAAAAGTCCGTCATATCAATCTAAACACAAATGTGTTCATACGCAAAGAAGAATTATATAGCATCAGCCCCATTAAATGCTGAATTAATAGTTTAATTGGATAAATAAACAATAATCTAAATCCTTATTAGCTCACCTAACCTCGCGAATTGAGGTAAAAATGTGCGAAAAGAAACACGAAGTGTGATTCGCGCTATGTCGAAGGCACGAGACGCAGTCGAAGTTTTTACCGATCGCTAGGTGAGCACATAAACAAGCTAGCTGTAACAGTTAAAATCAATTGAACGCAGTGAATGAAGATTTAACTGTTGGAGAAGATAGCACGTAATCGGGACTTTGTGGCAAGCAGTAAGCATGACAGATATATTTTAAACTGAGTGAATCCAGGATAAACTTATCCTAGATGAGCGAAGTATATCTGGCGTGATTAATGCACCCACTTAGGAGCGGTGAAGTACCTTTCTTCCGACGACTGGCTTTGATAACACCACAAGCCTATTGATAGAACGAACTGTTCGCAGTAAAGTTAGTAAATGAAGCCTGTAGTTATTCCTCCTCAGTCACTAAAGACCAGACGATGCCTTCCCCTGTTGTAAGCAGCAAAAGTAGGGAAAGGCATTGTTTGCGTCTGCAATTAAACTCCCCGATGGTAGCTCACAAACGAAACGGCTTTAATAAGGGTGAAGTGGCATTGCTTATGTATATTCATATAATTACACTTTAAGAATCACAATGAATTGTTGGTTTTAAATAATTGCTATCTTTAACAAACCAACCTAGTTATTATGGAAAATTTAAAAGCTAAAGAAATTATTACTGCGGGACTAATGGGAGTAAGCGGTTTTGTTGCTCCGTTTTCTCTTTTTTGTATGATTTACTATTTTACTGATCATACTGCTAAACCCCTTTACCAGATAAAATATCTTGTACCAGCCTTTATAATATCGTTAGCAGTCTGGTTATATTGCTTTTATGTGAATAGGTCAATAAGAAAATACAGGAAAGAAAATAATCCTCCCAGTATTTAAATTATAAGTTTGCCCAACTATATTGTGCAAGAACTGGTAGAATGGCTTGAGTTTATTGACGCTATTTCACCGTTAAACAACGATGTTGCTGAGAAGAATTAATTGCTTGATATTTATCTCAAGCCCCTCTTTTGAGCGAAGCCTGAGTATAGGAATGCATTACTACAAATATATATTAAATCCCGACTAGAGTTTTCTCAATTCATAATCACGCTTTGCATGCTCGTACGTGAAATATCTGTTCTCATTATCAAACCAATTCAAGGTAAGTCCCATTCTAAGTTTAGTAGATGAAATAAGTGTATAATCAACCTCGTCTTCGTTCCACATGTGAATGCACGATTCTTTAATTATGTTATTATCGATTATAGGCATAAAAAGATGATTTGAAGGACGGTCTCCCCACTCACTGTAAAATTCAATGAACCAAGATTTTAACTCTAAGCTTTCAATTAGTCCAACTAAAAACACCCACTTCTCTTTTCTGTAATATCCTCCTTCGTCATCACTAACCATAAAGTCAGTTTCTTTTAAATGAATTATAAACGAGTCAAACTGATCAAATTCTAATGCGGCTTCAATCAGACCTGAGACATCCGATTCACCGAAGTCTAGAACGATTATTGTTAAATTGTGCTGAGCAAAATGAACTATTGATTCTGGGACGTCCACTTGTCCCTTGGTGATTATAGCAGCTATTCGTTGTCCCATTAGACAAATATAATAACATATTACCAAAGTTGCATTCTCGGTCTAAGCCACCATCTGTGGAGAGGGTTGGTGTGGGAATATTAAGAAGATTGCAAACTTATATAGCCTTTAAAATAAGTCGCAATTGCCATTGGCAATAGTAAACTAGCAATCCAAATAACCCAACAAATCACACGGGTTCTCTTAGTATTCCATCGATGGTTTATAAATTCATCATATATATCTTGATGTCTGCCTTTAGCTGCTAAAATACGGTACAATATCCCTAAAATTACAAGGGTTATTATAATGCCTATTACACGAGTAAACGGTGTAAGGTGCATTATGGATTTGTTGACCAGCAGACCAATCAACATCGTTAGACCAAAGACGGTTAACTCCACTAATAGCAAAGCTCTAAACCATCCTATCCAATCCTCAGGTTTGTCATTGTCTTTATCTTTATAAAAATAGAGGAAACAGAAGTAATAAAATCTTAACAGCATGCGAGTATGGATATAGAAAATTTATGCTTATCAATCAATTTGGAGACCAGATGATTGAGCTGAGCCTTGGTAAAGTAAATTGCAGAAGCGTGTTGCACTCCATGATCGTAGAATATCCCTTCTCTTATGCATCAATAGAGCGAAAGCCTTTATTTAGGAATATGGTTAATCATTGTTTAGAATATACAGTCTGTGGTTTATCATATCCTTCCCAGAAGATATGTAGTCTTTCACATTTACTGCACTTGACAACAATCTGCATTTTGGAATATACGAGTTCTGCATCAATTTTACCTGCGATGTCTGAGTTCTTATCCGTTAATTCGTCGTAATCTTTATCAGAGATGATCATCCATTGATTCGAACTTGGAATATCTCCTAAATAAATAATGTTGTCGCAATCGCATCTTATCTTTGGCATATTTGTCTTAAATTAAGTATATATTGCAAAATAAGCAAATGGAGCCACATTCCTGCGCCCATATTTCATCGATATACTTCCTTAATTAACTTTAGGTGATTGTTCCTGATAACTTTGTCAAATGCCTAATTGTTTGCTTTTATCACTATCTTGGTTACAAATAGCAAACTTTTATCAGTTTATGAATAGCATTATAGAAAGCTTCAAGATAATTCTCACCAAGCAAAAGGATTTAAATTATCATTTCCCTACTATACTTAGGAAATCTGCCAACTTGCAAGACATAGCAAAGATAGAAGCAGCTTTGGGATTAGTGTTCAATGCCGAGTTGAAGGAGCTTTATTTGTTTGCTGACGGAACTGATATTGACAGCGTAACGCCATCGGGCCTTACAGGACTGATACCAATACACAACTTCTTATCACTGGAGGATGCAGTTAGCTATTACAATCAAAGCATAGAGTTTGAAGAAAGCTTTCACAATTGGACTAAGGACTTTCAGCCGGGCAAGAAATTGTTTCCATTCTTAGAGGATGGGGCAGGCAATTGTTATTGGGTTGATCTGAATGAGGAGACACCAAACTATGGCAGGATATTCTGGACAAATACTTTTGGTGATGATCCTGATTATGCTTTTAATTCCTTAACATATATGTTTGAGGTCATTGCTGAAGCTTATCGTACTGATGTTATGTTCTTAGACGACGATGGTTATCTAGATTGTGATTTCAAAGCATTTGACGAGCTTTCTCATGCCAAGCTATAAAACGGGCTTAGGTAGATATATGGTTTGTTCTCAGTTTTAAGATGGTTATTGTAATTCATGCAATAGTTGTTAAAACTTCCCATCCATTCATTTAAATTGAAAATGAATAGATGGGAAGCATTTAGGATACAATAAAATCAATTGTAACCAATGCAGGTTCTTCATTATTGACTATTACCCGATTAAATGCAGGTTTAGTATACCTCGATTTAACCAATGACGAATAATAAAAAGTAAAGTATTCGGGTATTAATGCTTGGTTACCGACTTTATATATTAACATGCTTTCAATAGCCTTATTTTCATAATCGAATTGCAGTGTGTTGAGAATAAGTGCGTGATTTAGCCTGCTACTTTCGTGTATCTAATAATAGTTTTATGGTAACCATAATGTTTGTTAATTATGGCTAGACATCGTTTGAGTTCGCACATTTTTCGCACAAAACTCGCACACTTCCTATGTGTGCATGGTGTTACGACTGTATTTACGAATCAAAAGAAAATGAAATAATGAACAGGAAATGTAGCTATAGCCAGACTGTATGAACTAATAAAAACATTAATTACACATTTAATTTGCAAGGTTTCTAAATTTAATTACTTTTGCCCCACTCTAGTAGTTTTCGAACTACTATTAGCCAAGGGGGATTAGCTCAGCTGGCTAGAGCGCTTGCCTGGCAGGCAAGAGGTCAGCGGTTCGACTCCGCTATTCTCCACCCATTGAAAGCCTTTCAGTTAATTCTGAGAGGCTTTATTTTCGAAACGAGGTTTCTCTCAGATAGATTGCTTAAGTCATGTGCACAAATTTCACAATAATTTTGCGAGTTTCTTGCGCAAGAATTGAGTAAAGACTTAACCATAACAATCAGATTATGGTCAACATTACTACCTTTCTGGACATCAGAAGAGCAAAAAAGGATGGAACTTATCCAATCGTATTTAGAATCTATTATCAACAAAGGTCTTTTACTAGATCTACAAAGATTTGCATAACAAAAAAGCAATGGGATGATAAAAAGTGTATATTTCAATGAAAGTGGTTCTTCGTCACTTTTGGTGAAGAATAAAAATTCGTTATAAAAAATCTATTCTGATTCTCCGAAAGGCCACTAAAAAAACTAAGCTGTTAGGACGGGTGACATATAAATTTAGAGTTTTCACCAAAAGTGACGAGGAACCACTATCTGCGTAATACACATCTTACCAACTCTTCTCTTTAAAATATACACTTTAATCCTAACCCTTTTTAATAAAAATTATTTGTTGTTGTTGCAAGAGGGTTTAAATTTTATTTAGGTTCAACTGCCTCTGCCATTTCTACTGTTTCACCATACTCTTTGATGATAAGCTGACCTTTGGTCCCTGATTTTTTCTTGAATGAAAACGTAAGGTCCCGGTCTTTCATAAAAAACGAATTTTCGTTTTCCGGATAGATTGAAAAAGTTTTTTCACCTATCATTAATTTAAGGTGGTCGCCATCAATATCAACAATCATATTTCCAGTTTGACTGCCTTTGTAATTGCCCGTCAGTTGTTGTAGCTGATTTTTCGAAAGTGATATTGGTTTGCGTTCATTGATATATTTTGCCGGTCCATGGTCATAACTAAATACTCGGGAAAGTTTCCATTGATTGTTTTTCAACAGCCAGAGATTAGCAAATGGAGCGTGGCCATCCAGACGCTCTGGCTTACCTTTTGATGTCAGGTAAAACACGTGTTCACCGGTGAACAATGCGCCATATACGGTATCATTTGCCCGGAGCAAATGCAATTTCACCGTGCTGTCTATGGCTTTGCGACGCAAACGAAAATCACCATTGCACAGGTTTTTAATACTTTTCAGCATGGCAGCTTTACCCAGAGTGATGCCACCCTTGTCATGATAAAATTCAATATCATCTGCGATCAGACTTGACTGCAGCGCGGAATCGCAACCGTTGTAACCTTTCCAGAATAAACTGTCTTGTTGCCTGACGGTACGCTGGATCGCTTCAACATTTTCCTGCGCGTTTAGTACACCTGTTGTGCTGATGAAAATTAGTAGCGTCAGGATGAGTAGGTTGTTGTAGATTTTCATTGTTGTCTCTTTTTAATAAGACTTCCGAAGATCCAAAATGTTTCAACGTGGACAGGTCATTTTCTAATGCAGCTTCGAAGTTGCCAGTTTCACAGATCGAATTACCTGTGGATTTGATTGTCCCCAGCCTGTTTGCTTTTTTATCTGATAATGAAGACAGATTTTAAACTGGCGGCAACTGGACACCTTACGTCACCGTCACCGTCTCCAACACCGGTCACCGGTGCTAAAGAATCATTTAATCTGCTCGACAAAAAAGAAAGAACAGTGAATGCGGCGAAATTTTCATCCGGCAGAGTTTCGTCGTATGAATACCGGCTGTCTTTCGCCATCTTAAGAATCGTTCCAACAACATCCGCCTCAAAAAGATTATTTTCAGTCACGTAATTCAAATGATTCGTATAGTGCCTGATCTACCTTATATTTTTAATATTATAGCTACATTGAAACCAAGAATAATCAGAGCGAATTGATATAAAATTCGTTCATCAGTTTATTTGTACCCTAACCAAATGATCAAACGTCTAATCGAACAATTCTATCAAACGATGTTTAACTACTTTGTTAAGAAAGATGGTTATAGTCCCGTTTCACATTATTTAGCATCTATCAGCATAATGCTGATTTATGTATTTCTTATTGCGGATACATTTGCTATTGCCAATCTAATACGCCCAGGCCTCATAGGTTTTTCAACAGCAAAAAAGGGTGCTGCTTTTATAATAATAATAATAAGTCTACTAAATTATCTTTTTTTATTCCAAATTTTGAAATTGGAGAAGGAAGGTGATCAGGATAATCGTCTCTTTGTAATAGATGAAGTACAATACAAAAAGACTCTGAAAGCTACTTGGCTTATCTTTATCAGCTTCTTTGTTTTAGAGTGTTTTGTGCTCTTTCGCCAATTTCTTGAAGAAAATGCAATGTAGAATGACCCCTTATAGATTATCATAATTCCCTCATTATTTGATAATCAGCTAGGCTTGAAAATGTTTGGGTTTATATCTTTTATAAGACTTCTAAAAACATATTTTTTTTTGCCGGATTATCATAAACTCATTCCATTATTCAAATCGAAGTTTTAGTTTTTGATGATGAGTTTTTGATGATTTGCGTTACAAAAAAAACGATGGTGACTGTTGCGGAAGGTTTAAGTGTAATGTCGGAATTTTTGAGTCTTTCTCGAAGGTGTCAAAGAAGAAGTACGCAAGTACGACTTAATACATTAGTGTACCTAATTAAGCTCTCCATGGACAACTGGACAATATTCTTCCGACTAATTACTATAATTTGTATAATGATATCTGTATATCTTATTCTTCAAGCCCTAAATGGTCTTTGGATCGCTAGTCTTGAAAGAAATAATATATTAAGAGATATGCAAATAGAGCTTCATAAACAAAATCTCAAGCAATAATCCCCAATCGATCGAACTGAACATTTTGGTGCAGACCTGGCTGGCCAATTTGGCCGTAAAATCGGTGATCAGCTTAGACTATGGGGCGATGGCCATAATCAGCATAATATCCAAGTTAAACGCCTATTTCAATTAATTTTTTCAATAGATTTTCCCTTTATTTTGACTCCTGAGCTATCTTCTTATCACCCCATTCTTTAAGATATTTAATAAATGGAATTAATTCCAATCCTGTTGCTGACAACGAATATTCCACCATCGGAGGAACCTGATGGTAGACTTTTCTATTGATAATAAGATCAGTTTCCAATTCTCTCAGCGTTTGCGTTAGCATCTTCGTGGTGATGTCAGGTAAAGCACGTCCTAATTCTCCATAGCGCAAAACAGGATCTATGTGTAAAGCCCATAAAATTCGTCCTTTATATTTTCCGCCAATTCGTCTAAAAGCATAATCCACAGAGCAGGTTGGTTCATCAGAACATTTTATTTTACGTTTATTCATTTTTATTTTTTTGTAATGTATTGAAAATCAGTTTACATACTTTTTTGTATATAAGATACAAAAAAGTACATACTTGCGATAAATATACAAACACTTTATTTTTGAACAAAATAATGTTTAATATGAATTTAAGATTAAAGGATAAAGTAGCGATAGTTACAGGTGCATCAAAAGGTATTGGTGCAGAAATAGCTAAAGAGTTTGCCCGTGAAGGAGCAATGGTTGTAGTAAATTATATATCAAACGAAGTACGCGCAAGCAACATAGTTCGAGAAATTGAAAAGGCCGGTGGTACGGCTATAGCAGTTCAGGCGGATATTTCAAAGCCTGACGATGTTTTTAAATTGTTTGAAACAACTGCGAAAACATTTGGAAAATTGGATATTCTTATCAATAATGCTGGTATCTATGGCATAATCCCATTAGAAGAGATTACACTTGAAGCGCTCAATGCCAATATTGGTATAAATTTAATCGGTCCAATTCTTTGTTCACAAAAGGCTGTAGAATTGATGGGGTCAGATGGTGGAAGCATTATCAATATTAGTTCGTCGGTAAGTATCAATCCAACGCCTGGAACACTTGTTTATGCGGCTACAAAAGCAGGTCTTGATAATGTCACCAAAACATTGGCCAAAGAACTGGGACCCAAAAATATCAGGATCAATACAATTGCACCTGGAATTACGGAAACTGAGGGGTCACATGAACAGGGATTTATGGGCGGTGAATGGGAAGCAAATCTTCTGTCCAAAATTCCGCTTGGCAGGATAGCGCAACCCATTGACATCGCAAAAGTTGCCGTTTTTCTGGGCTCTGACGATTCAGTATGGGTCACTGGGGAAAGAATTCAGGTTGCTGGTGGAATGATTTAGCCATAAAAAATTAGCATTAAAAATGAATAAGATACTAAAAGCTAAAATAGCTTTAATTACCGGTGCATCAAAAGGAATTGGTGCTGGTATCGCTAAAGCCTTTGCACAGCAAGGGGCGAAAGTGATCGTTAATTATAATACTAACGAAAGCCAGGCGAACAATCTGGTACAAGAAATTGTAAATAATGGTGGAACTGCTATTGCAGTACAAGCAGACGTTTCAAAACCTGAAGATGTTATTAATTTATTTGATACGATTGCTGGAACATTCGGCACACTGGACATTCTGGTGAATAATGCGGGAATCTTGGAGATAGAGCTTTTGAAAAACTTAACGTTGGAAAACCTTTATAAACAAATCGACATCAATTTGGTTGGTAATATTTTAAGCACGCAGCAAGCCGTTAAGTTGATGCGAGAGAATGGTGGCAGTATTATTAATATCAGTGCAACAACTAGTCTCAATCCGATGCCTGGCACCGTGGTTTTTTCATCCACAAAAGCGGCAATTGATAATGTTACCAAAACGCTCGCTAAAGAATTAGGACAAAAAAAAATAAGGGTAAACACCCTGGCTCCTGGAATGACAGACACAGATGGATCTCGCGAGAAAGGATTTATAGGAAGTGATTTTGAAATAGAAAATCGCAAGCTTACGCCACTTGGTCGTATTGCACAACCAGATGACATTGCTAAGGTTGCCGTTTTTTTAGCTTCTGACAGCTCTGGTTGGGTAACAGGAGAGAGAATACAGGTATCTGGAGGTCTTCAATAAAACGTCCTCTTCAATTAAAAGACAGAACATTAAATTTTTTAAACATAAAATCAAAAAATGAAATTACAAGGCAAAGTTGCAGTTATTACAGGATCTTCTAAAGGTATAGGAGCCGGAATAGCTAAAGAATTTGCGCGAGAAGGGGCAAAAGTTGTCGTTAATTATTCCTCGAGCAGAGATGATGCGGAAAAAGTAGTAGCAGAAATTACCCGCAATGGAGGTGCTGCCGTAGCTGTTCAAGCTGACATTTCAAAGCTATCTGACATAAAAAGACTTTTTGCCGAGGCAAAGCAAGCTTTTGGCCAATTAGACATTCTGGTCAACAATGCCAATGTATGGCGATATGAAATGCTGGAAAACGTGAGCGAAGAAACGTATGAGATGCAATTTAATACAGGATTGAAGGCCAATATCTTTTGTATACAGGAAGCCGTAGCCCTCTTCGGCGAAAGAGGAGGAAATATCATTAATATTAGTTCTACAATAAGCCTTAATCCAATTCCAGGTACATTGATCTACTGTGCCATGAAAGCGGGAATAGATACGATTGCAAAGACTTTGTCCAAAGAGTTGGGACCTAAAAACATCCGAGTCAACACAATTGCACCTGGCATGACGGAATCTGAAGGTTCAACCGCTGATGGAAGACCGGGCAGTGAAATGGAAAAATACTATTTGGCACAAACTCCATTAGGCCGTATCGGAAAGCCAATAGATATTGCAAAAGTTGCAGTATTTTTAGCTTCCGATGATGCGGGTTGGGTTACAGGAGAACGAATTACAGCAGGTGGTGGGATGTTATAGTTACTTCAGTAAGTGCCTAGTTTTGGAGCTGCATTCAATACAGAAAATGGACTACAGTCAAATAAAACAAGCTGGAGAAGAGATAAAATGTATATCAATTTAGATTTAAACCACTGACGAAGGGTGTTCCGTTTAGATAGTTGCAGAACTATTTGAAATCTAGGATTCACTGTGAAAAGTTTTTTAAAAAAAAGAATTATTATGAATTATATATTCAGAAAAGCAGAAAAAAATGATGCACAGCAGATATGGGTTATTTTACAGGAAGCAATTGAATTACGAAAAAATGAGGGCAGTACTCAGTGGCAAGATGGTTATCCCAATTTAGATGTAATAATTAATGATATCGCAAAGGCAGCAGGCTATGTGCTCACCGCACAAGATGCTATCATTGGATACTGTATGATCTTGGTAGATGATGAACCTGAGTACGCCAGCATTAGAGGGAAATGGATTACTGACACAAACTTCGTCGTACTTCACAGAGTTGCAATTTCAAAAAAACACTTAGGAAAAGGTTTAGCTCAACTCATGTTGAAATTCATCGAGGAAGTTGCAGTCGAAAAAAACATTTATAGCATCAAAGCGGACACAAACTTTGATAATTTCGGTATGTTGCGGATTTTTGAAAAGCTTGGTTACATTTATTGCGGAGAAGTTACTTTCAGAGGGAATTCTAGAAAAGCATTTGAAAAGAACCTTCAAATAACATAAAACTTATTTTCGTAAACGTAAACGTAAATGAAATCTATGAAATTAAGATCACAAAATCCAATTTTACTTTATTTGATTTTTACTTTAATCTTCAGCTCCATTGTCTGGGTGCTTACATTGAATGCTCCAAATGCAGGTCGAATCGCTGGCCGGATGTTCGGTTATGGTATTATGTGGTGTCCGGCGTTGGCAACAATCGTTACATTTAAGCTTACAGGACGTAAGATGTCAGAACTTGCATGGAACTTAGGTAAGTCTAAATATCTTTGGGGTAGCTATTTAATACCTTTATTCTATTCTCTGGCGGCTTACCTAATTATTTGGTCAACGGGTTGGGGAGATTTTTATAACATATCATTTGTAACCAATACAGCACATGAATTTGGTTGGGATGCTCTTCCACACGGGCTGTTTATTATTATTTTTTTCATTATGAATGGTGCTATAGGAATGTTTGCAAGTATTTCGACTGCACTTGGAGAAGAGATTGGCTGGCGAGGATTTCTGGTGCCTGAATTGGCTAAAAAAATGGGTTATACAGGAGTATCACTGACTACTGGCCTAATTTGGGGTGTATGGCATTACCCCTTATTAGTTTTTGGAAGTTACAATAACGGAACCCCAGCGTGGTATGGCTTGATTTGCTTCACGGTTTCTATTACTGCGGTTAGTTTTATTTTTACCTGGTACAGAATGAAATCAGGAAGTTTGTGGACCGGTGTTCTATTGCACGCAAGCCATAATCTGTTTATTCAAAGTTTTTTTACACCGCTCACTCAGCCCAATGCTAAGTCTCCGTGGTACTACGATGAATTTGGAGCCGTCGTACCAGCAGTTATTGTAGTTTTCGCTATATATTTCTGGAGTAGACGAAAAGAACTTATCAGTATATATACTTCCTAATTATCCGAACATTGTTATGATAATTAGGAAGATATGTTTTAGGCTTGGAAACCAAATTACATTCTCAGTATTTAGTTCCACTGTGCCTTTATATACTGGCTTGGGCTGATACCAGTTTCTTTTTTAAACAAGCGTGAAAAATAGGGCGGATGCTCGAATCCCAACAGATAAGCAATTTCACTAACTGTATAATTACCTTGGTTGAGCAAATTTTTAGCTTCTGAAATTAGAAATATTTGGATCATGTCCATTGCTGTTTTGCCTGTTTCCTGTTTAAGGAGGTCGCTTAAGTAGCGTGGAGACAAATTTAGTTCACTGGCCAATAATGCGACCGTTGGTAAACCTTTTTCCTGTAGAAACCCTTTTTCAAAATAGGAGACCAAAGCGTTGTTAAATTTGGTAGATATCGTTCCTGAATGAATGAATCTGTTGATAAACTGGCGTTTGTAAAATCTCTGCGAGTATTTAAGAATCGATTCAATATGTCCAATAATAATTTCCCTGGTAAATTCGTCCTGGTTATTATAGTGTTCGCTCTCTATTTTTTTGAAAAGATCCCATATTGTCTGTTGCTCTTTTGTTGAAATGTGCAATGCTTCATTGAGCTCATAATCGAAATAGCTATACTTCGTTATAATAGAATGAAGAGGATGTGCATTGAGATAATCTTTATGAAACCAGATTTCAAAACCTTCGCCATCTAAGGCAACATCTTTTAATTTAATGGTTTGATTTGGCTTGAGAAAATACATTGATCCGCTCTGATGATCGTAACGTGTTTTACCGTATCGAATGTCACCTGAGTTGAACTTTTTAAAAGCAATAATGTAAAAGTCTGTCGTTACTTCATATGTAGAAACGCTGCGAAGCGGATTACAGGTAAAAAGAGTAAGAAGCGGATTTTCTGGCTCGGGATAATTGTTGCAGCGATGTACATCGTTTAAACTCTTGAAATGCATTTAAAAGAATATTTTAAACCCATGCCTGAACATGGGTTAATTGTTCGTAAAATTACATTTTTTATATTAACCGTGTGCTTTAACTGAAACATCGTTCCAGTTTTCCCAGTTAGTCAATCTATCCGAATAAAAATACTTTGCAAGAGGAAATGCTTTCTTTCCGAGAAACAAACGTAACGGAGGTGTAGGCGAGTCTACTACTTTTAAAATCGCTTCGGCTGTCGCTTTTGGTTCACCGTATGCATCATCGGCAGTAAATTCCGGATGGGCGTATAGTTCTGCTTTCATACTGTCATAGGCAGAAATAGAAGCACTCTGAACAGATGAAGTGTTAAAATCTGTGGCATATCCATTAGGTTCTACAAGAGTAATATGTATGCCCATACCTTTCACTTCCTGAGATAAAGCTTCACTAAGCCCTTCCACGGCAAATTTAGAGGCACTGTAAAGACCTACGGTTGGAAATGAATAAATGGCCATAGCACTTGACACTTGTAAAATATGCCCGTGGCCTTGCTCTCTTAAAATAGGTAGTACTGCTTGAGTAATCCATAAAGTGCCAAAGAAATTTGCTTCAAAAATATCTCTTGATGCTTGTTCATCTAATTCTTCTACTGCGCCAAAAACTCCTATGCCGGCATTATTGATTACTACATCAATTTTCCCAAAATGAAGCCTTGCTTTTGAGATGGCTTCAAAACAAGCTTTTCTGTCAGTTACATCCAATTCCAATGGCAATACTGCCTCTCCATATTTTTCTGCAAAATCCTGCAATGCAGCTATATTCCTTGAAGTAACAATAACCTTGTCACCACGGTCTAAAAAGGCTTCTGCCCATATTTTTCCAAATCCACGGGATGCACCCGTAATAAAAATTGTTTTTGACATACTGTATAATTTTAGTACTGCAAATCTAGACAGGGCAACCTCGATAACTCTTATACAAAACGCTGGAATAAGGATACATTTTTACTACAATTAATTTGCGAAAACTCTTCTCTTCATATTGATTTAGCACATTTTCAGATCAGCTTCCCATGGATTAAGAGTTCAGCATATTTTTGAATAGCCCCTTTGCCAAAAATTTGAATTAAAATACTTTGCTAGACATTTTTATATTTTCAATGAATTCAATTATAAACAATAAACCCCACACCGAAATTGGTATGGGGTTCTCTGTCACAATGCTAGTTTCTAATTCTCTGAATTGTAAAGTCAGATTGATTTGTGTCACCACTCAATAGTTTTCCTAACTTGGCTGATACAACATAAACCTTTCCATCAGTTGCCAGGGCAGCTGTGGTAGGAAACTGGTCCTTACCTATATTCATCTCACTATCCAAACTTGCGGTTTTCCAATTATCGGTACTGGAAACAGTGTAGACCTTTCCATCGCCAGCTACCGCATCGCCAGCTATTATTAACTTGTAATCTTTCGTCCACTCGAGTCCGTCAGGAGCCTTAAAAGAAATGCCGGTTACTTCTTTTACTTGCGAAGGATTCGATAAAGATATTTTAAACAATTTCGCATCATCAGTCTTGGCGGCAAGCAAATAGCCATCAGGATGAAAAACTATTCCATTTAATCCAAAGGAATTTGGCGCAGGTTTAAATAATTCATTTGTGACAAAAACAGAAGCGTTGTATTGATGATCCACTTTATATATAATGGGAGAAAAAGAATCTGTAATATAAATATTTCCGTCTTCATCTACCGTAACATCATTTGGTAATGCTCCACCATTAGGTGTTAAAAATTTTAAATCAATTGTTTTAATAAGTTTTCCTGTCGCCAAATTATAAACTTCAACCAATGCTTCTGAACCAGCACTGGCACCTTTAGGTGCACTTTTTTTTGATAAACCCAGATCGCCACCAACTACAATTAGTCTATTTCTAACTTCATCTGTGAAAATACCTAAAACTGCAGCCATTTTACTTTCTTTAATAAAAGGAGTCAGAATACCTTTTAATGACATCGTATATACTTCAGCTTTGTATAATGAGCCCACAATAAAGCGATTGTTATTTAAATCATAATCAATTCCTTCTGGGTATAAACTTGTATTGTCTAAAGTGTATTTGTTTTCAATAGCAGTTTTGTTTTCAGCATATTTAAAACGATAAAGAAAATATGGAGCTTTTCCCAAATCTGCATCTCCTGTAAACGCCGGCGTTGTATTCAATTGGTTCGTGGATATATACATCCAATCGTTATGAATAGCAACATTGTCCGGCCATAGTAATCGCTCATCTTGAATGATATTTGATAAATTCCCGTTTACCTCTAATTTGCTGATCGCATGTTCGGATACATTGGTAAAATAATGATTACCTTCACTATCTGTCAAAGCGCCATCGCTCATAGGTTTTCGGCCGGCCACCTGAATTGCGTTTGCAATTGCGGTATCATCGGCATTGGACTTGAATAGTTGTGTACTGAGTTTGTACCAAGTGGTCCCGCTCATTGCACCAAAGTAAAGTGTTTTTTTATCACTTGATATTGTGATCGGATCAATTCCAACTCTTGCAGGCTTTCCTGAAAAGTAAGTCAGTTTTCCATCTATGATCATGTCTCTGTTTTCGGCTTCCAGAGAAGTGTGGTTACTGAATCTTCTAGCTTCGTTAGTTTTTATATTTACGGCAATAATAGCTGGATTTACTATATCTGCGAGGTAGATCCAACCGTTAATTTCATCTACAGCCAAGTCTTGGATAAAACTTCCCTTAGGCGCAACTGACTGGTTCAATTCAATTTTATTTAAAAGCTTATTTTTTTCAATGTCAAAGCAGAATATTCTTGTTTTGCCTAGGTTAGAACCCATATCTACAATCCAAAGGTGATCATTTTTATCAATGGAAATCCCCAATGGTGCATCCAGCGATTTTTCGCTGACCGGATTTCCATTTTTCTGAAAACCTGCATCGGGATAAGGCTTAAATGTAGTTTTCCCAATAACTTCAATCAATTGCAATTCACTGCTTCCAAGAGGATGAATGGTTGCAAAGATTCTACCATTTTTAGAAACTGCAATATTCGCTGGCCTTACTGGTAATTCTGCAACGACCTCAAGTTTGTCAGCACCCGATTGGGCATTTAAAAAATGCGAGTGCATTAAAAATAAGGCCGTTAGTAAAAAGATATTTTTCATGTCTAATTTATCAATTATCAATTGACTTTTTTGTTTTAAATATTTGTAAGGGGTTAAGCATGAGTGCTTCTGATTTTTTTAGAAATGCCAAAAAATGATTTGATTCCGCATGGCTTTTTATACCATCTTCATTTTCCCATTCTTCCAACATTATAAAAACGTTTGGAGACTCAACGTCCTGATATAATTCGTATTGAAAGCAGGCCGGTTCTTTTTGCGTATCTTTAACCAGTGATTTCAATTCTCCATGCAAATGATTGACCTTGTCATTTTTTGCAGTTAGTATAGCCATTATATGTATCGACATATTTTAAGAGATTAAATATTGACTACAATTTTTCCAACAGTTCTACCTGTTTCAAGTTGCTTGTGAGCGCTTCCTAGATCTTCAAAATCAAATGTTTCCGAAACATATGACTTGAGCGTTCCTTGTTGAAGTAAATTGGCTATTTTAGCCATATCTGAACCTGAGGATTCTACCAGCAAAGAAGACGCTTCTATACCTCTTGATTTTAGTAAATCGATATCCTCTTGGGCTAAATTGTGATTGGTAATTGTAACGATCTTACCACCGGAATTCAATGGAGTCGCCATTTCTAAGATAGTTTTATTACCAACCGTATCAAATACCACATCAAAATCAGTTAAGGCATCTAACTGAGTAGGATCCATGTAATCGACATGGTGGTGTGCACCATTCCCTAATACGAATGCTTTGTTTTTTTCAGAGGAAATACCTGTTACTTCTGCCCCCAAGTAATTGGCAATTTGTGTTGCATAATGACCAACACCACCTGATGCACCATTAATTAATACTTTTTGACCATTCTTTACTCCAGCACGCTCAAAAAGGGATTGCCATGCCGTTAATGGTGCCAACGTTGCAGCAGCAGCTTCTTCATGAGAGATATTGGCAGGTTTCAATGTAAGGTGGCCGGCATTGGCAGCAACATATTCTGCATATCCATTACCCGCACCTGGAAAGTTGTGCATGCCAAATACTTCGTCTCCTACTTTGAATAGTGCTGATTTTGACTCAGCAACTGTCCCAGAAATGTCCCAGCCAAGGATAGCTGGGCGGACATCACCGAAAAGCCATCCAAGCATATTCTCAGTTGCCCTAACTTTATAATCTACTGGATTGACACTTATCGAAGATACTTTTACAAGTACTTCATTTTCTTTTACTTTTGGCTTTTCAATAGTGGTCAATTTGAGATTTTCAATGCCACCTGCTTTTTGTACAATAATTGCTTTCATTTTTTTATTTTATTTGTTGAGGCAAAATTATACAGTAAATAAGTGTTTTATATGTATAAATTAGACAATAATCTGTATATTTGTGAGCTTATATGAAAACGGAAAACTTATACCCACCTTACCATATTGAGTTTGCAGAGCTTGAAGAAAGTCCTGTGTTGGCTCACAAGCACAATTTTTTTGAGCTAGTTTACATTGTGGGTGGTAGTGGAAAGCAGATTATCAACGGGAATGAATTTAATTATATTCCGGGTCAAATGTTTTTGATCACACCTCAGGACAGCCACTCTTTTAATGTACAGGCTACGACACAGTTTCTTTTTTTGCAGTTTAATGATGTTTACATTAAAACACAGTCCCGCGCCGATAACCATGATAAGGATAGAATAAAAAGGCTGGAGTTCATCTTGCATAATGCTAGTCACCAGCCTGGCTGTATCCTGTGTAATCCGGGGGACAAAACACTTGTAAAAGCACTAGTTCAATCCATTGGTACAGAATCAATAAATCGTAATATTTATCACCAGGAAATGATCGATCAGCTTGTCAATACGATGATTACTATCGTAGCGAGAAACATTGCATTGAAGCTTCCGGAAAAGGTGGATGATAACACAGATCAGCATGCCGTAAAGTTTATCAATTATATCCAGGAAAATATCTATTCACCAGAATTGCTCCGTGCCAGTGTTATGAGTGCTAAACTGGGTATAGGACAAGGGTATCTCGGAAAGTTCTTCAAAAAACATGTAGGTGAAGGCATCCAGCAGTACATCACCAACTATAAGCTGACGTTGGTCGAAACCCGTTTATTGCATAGCAACATGCGCATCAATGAAATCGTACTAGAATTAGGATTTACGGATGAGAGCCATCTTAACAGATTGTTCAAGAAATATAGGGGTGTAAGTCCAACAGAATACAGAAAGACAGGAATTGCAAACTAAAATAGGACACTTTTTTACACCGCTAATTTTCCTTTTTCCAATAGTATCTCCTCCATCTGTTTAGCGGTATTGTATCCCAGAGTAGAGTATGCTCTTCTGGTATTATAAAATCCTTCGATGTATCAAAGAACCTCTACTTTAGCAGGCTGCTGATCCATGAATATTTCTACCTTTAGCGTTTTAAAAAGCTTCCAGCTACTGCATCATCCTAGCTCATGCTTATGCTTTGAAATTTCTGGTCCTTTGCAAGTACCGACCTAAATTCATGACATATGTATCGGATTCCTCTATCTGAATGAAAATATCCGCCCTTTCAAGGGCGGATTAAAATGTTTCATTGTGAAATTTATCCATTCAGCTGTTTTGTGATTTTATTGTTTTGATCATTAAATTTTAAGACTAAAATCAAATCATTTATCTTGAAGATCTTTGACCTTATTATTATTGAATAAATACAAGACTTATTTTGCCTTAATAATTCTATTTTGCCCGCGGAATTGCAAAACAGAACCGATAATAAACAAAATGAAGAGTAAAAGAAGTATTTTGCCAATCAATGGATCTGTTGGTCCCTGTGCTATCGGATCTCCCACCGGAACACGAGTAAGGGTTTCATTAACGGTGGGAATCAACGACAGAAAAAGACTAAAGGAAAGAAAGAAATTCTCAATAAAACGAGAACGGTTGTTACCTTGTTTTTTTATGTGAAGAAAATACGCTACCGAAATCAAAATCACAATGAGTATTGCAAGAATATGTCCTGGGTTAATACCTTTGATACTGGACAATCCTAAAGCGGTTAGCGAAGTAATCAAAGTACAATAAAAATAAATCTTGCCCGTCACTTTGCCCAAATCTATTTTTGCACTTTTTATTAAAGAAATAATGGCTGCAACAATAGCTACAACACCGATGATGGTATGAAAAATACCTAAATGTGATAATCCCATAGTTTTGAAATTTGAATGTTTAAATGATAGGTACAAAATTGCAATACAAGAGATGAAATAACTTTGCAGATTGGTTCAATTATTTGGCAATTTGGTTCAAAACAAAGCCCTCCAAATTTTTTAGATTTAGAGGGCTTTACTGACACACTATCGAAGATTACGAATTTGCTGATTTTATCAACTTTTTCCTTGCTTATCACTTGTGCTCAATAATTCCAACTTAGTAAATGCATGTGCACACTATCTAAAATTAGGTACAATGGTCGCTCTGTCATATTAGCAGCCTTTATTATAACCTTGACTGTTTTTTAAGGTTCACTAGCCGGAGCTTGGTGCTATCCCTGCAATGGAAGAAATATTGATGATGTTTACCATTTCACCTAATTAAAATGCCAATAACGACAAACCTACATTCACATATGGAGTTCCTTTATTGCTACTTTTAAAGGAAGCGTTATTATAGCGTTCACCATCTTTGAAAATTCTGGCAGATAAAAAACTATCAAATCCACCGTCTACGGTCAGCATAATATTCTTTGCAAAAAGGTATTCAAACCCCGCACCATTCTTCAATTCAATGGTGTTATAGCTTACCTTACCATCTAAGAAAGTATTATGATGGTTATAAAAAGTTGTGTAGGAACGCTGATTGGAGCCAACTTTGAACCATGCATTTTTCGCAATTTCTTTTTTTACGTTAATCCCATTCGGAAGATCTACTATTAATTCAATTCCTGATGAGCTGAATTTATGATAATAGTTAACTATCGGTTCAACAGGGATCGCTGCAGAGGGATCTACTAAAACCACTAATCCAACGGAGAATGTTGTGTTTTGAGTTTTCTTCAATGGTAAATTGAAACTTCCATTCAAATTAAAACGGCGAAAGCTACTGAATCCATCTGAAATACCTCTTGCCACCACAGCGTAAATAATGGGATGATTAAACAGAGTTGCTGACCGTGAATAATTTAAAGCTAAATCGAATGTGCTTTTATCTGTGCTTAGCGGCGCTATTTCCTGGTTAGGAAGTTTATTTGTAATGTCTTTTAGTTCGGTAGATGTATAGGTATAGTAAATGCTGGCCGATAAGGAATTGCCTTTCCAATTAACAACAGGTGAGTTGAAAAATGTACTGATACGATCGGTTCTTATTTTTCCACTGGCAAAATCAATATCATCTGATTTTGCATCAAAATCACTATAGCCAAAGTGGTTTACTGAAACACCGAATTGCCTTAAATCGGGATAGCGAATAGCAAGCTCTTTCTTGCTTGCACTGAGTGTGTCGGCTTCGGGGTGTAAAGAAGACATACTGACCATGTTCTGTGCATGAATGCCACAAGACCATAGTGTAAAGCCAAGTATGAGCGCCTGAAATTTAATCTTTTTTATCATCATGTTAACGGGTTCTTGAAAATCTTACGCGATGAACTATTTCTAATAGATCTACTATTTGTTGGATTACTTCTTATCTGGTTCAAAGTCTAGGCTAATGGAATTCATGCAGAACCTTTTGTAGGTGGGTGCTGGTCCATCATCAAAAATATGTCCCAGATGCGCATCGCATCTACCGCAAATCACTTCTGTTCTATCCATTCCGTGGGTTTGGTCTACAACATATTCGACGCTGTTTTTTCTGATTGGCTCATAAAAGCTTGGCCATCCGCAGCTGCTGGCAAACTTGGCATCCGATCTAAAAAGTATATTTCCGCAAGCAGCGCAATAGTAAGTGCCCTTGGTTTTGCTTTTCCAGTATTTTCCGGTAAACGGTCGCTCTGTATCTTTTTGTCGGGCTACAGCAAAAAGGTCTTCGGATAACACTTTTTCCCATTCAGCTTCAGACACGTTTAGCTTAGTTGTATCTGTTGTGGAATAATAAGGATTGTTCTTATGTTCTTTTTCTGATTGCTGGTTCTGGGCAAAGCTGCCGACAGAAATTATCGCCAACAGGCAGCTAAAAATAATTTTCTTCATCATTACTTTATTTTTTGAGTTTGTCTTTAAATATCTTTTTGAATTTTTCCAGTTGTGGCTGTATTACATACCGACAGTAACCTTGGTTTGGGTTCTTTTTATAGTACTCCTGATGATAGTTTTCCGCCTCATAAAATTCCATAAGAGGTGCTACTTCAGTTACAATAGGTTTGCTGTAAATTTTCTGTTTCGTAAGTTCTGCGATATAGTATTCGGCTTTCAGGCGCTGCGTTTCATTATGGTAAAATATAGCAGAACGATACTGTGTACCTACATCATTACCCTGACGGTTCAATTGCGTCGGATCATGAGATAGGAAAAAAGCCTGCAGCAATGCATCATAAGAAATGATTTCAGGGTCATAAACGATATTAGCTGCTTCTGCATGACCAGTTTTCCCGGTACAAACCTGTTCATAACTCGGATTGGCTACATGGCCACCGGTATATCCTGAAGTAACTTTCAAAACACCATTAAGCTGTGAGAATTTGGCTTCAATGCACCAAAAGCAACCGGATGCAAATGTTACGGTATCCGTTTTGTTGGTTGTTTTTTCATAGTGGGTAGCTGAGAACCCACAAAACGAGTAAAACAATAAGGTGTATAATAAAAATATTCGCTCTTTCATTTCTTTTACTTTGAAGTTATTTGCTGTATTTAGGGTGTCGCATCGACATTATCTTTCCATTGCTTCTTTAGCAAATTCAAGCAAACCTGCTCCATCTACATAGCCAGTATGATCTGCGATTACCTTGCCCTTTTCGTCAAGAATAAGGAGTGTTGGCAAGCCTTCTACCTGCCATTTTTTTGCAAGCTCAATTCCCTCTCCCTTTTCCACATCAATGCTCATGTTGATGAATTTCTTGTTGAAATAAGCCGATGTTTTTGGGTCCTTAAATGTCGTTTTTTGAAGTTGCTTACAAGGTGCGCACCAAGTTGCATAAGCATCGACAAATATTTTCTTATGGCTGGATTCAGCTATGGCCAGCACCTTTTTAAACTCCTGGTTATTAAAGATAATTCCCCTACTTTCCGAAGGCTTATGCTGTGCGTTTACGCTCCACGATGAAAGTATGCAAACCAGAAAGAAACCTAGGCATACGACCTGGGTATTTAATTTTATCTGTTTCATAAAACAACAATTTGTTATTGTGACAATTGATAGGGTAAAATTGCGACATAGAAAAGAGATGCGCTTTGCAGATCAGTCCAATTATTTGGTGATTTAGTTCAAAACTCATTTTTGTCAGAATGTCTATTTAAATTTCTCTATTCCCTGCTGTAGAAATACAGCATATTTTTCCGCGCTGGGTTCGTATGCTACAGGTTCGTTGAGCATATTGCCATCTAAATCTACTGTTACATAGTATGGCTGTGAGTTGGTCTTGAATTTCGTCGTCTGAAAATCACTCCATTTATTCCCGAATGTCTTTATTTTCTTTCCGGTTGTTGTGGAAACGTATTGCTCATCTTCTGGCAAAGGAGTGGTGTCGTCTACATAAAGTGAAATCAATACATAGTTGTTATTTAACTTATTCCAAACATTTGTATCGCTCCATACATTGTCTTCCATCTTCCTGCAGTTAACACAGCTCCAGCCCGTGAAATCAAATAAAATGGGTTTGTTTGCTTTTTTCGCATAGGCTAAACCTTCTTCATAGTTATGAAAACAATTGAGGTTTTGTGGACAGGACTGCGCATGCTTTTCTGTCGAGGTAATGTCAGTGTTTGAGTTGCTGGTTGTTGCATTCTGATTCCATTCTTTATAAAATGATGGAGGTAAAAATCCACTGGCCAGTTTTACAGGTGCCCCCCACAATCCTGGAATCAGGTAAACTACAAAACTGAAGATTACTATAGAGGAGATAAACCCGCTTATAGACGTTTTTGATTTTTTTTCATACTCGTCAAAATTTAATTTACCAAGCGTATAAAAACCAAATAAGGTAAATATTACAATCCATACAGCTATAAAAACCTCCCTTGTTAAGAACCCCAATTGGTACACCAAATCAAATGTGGATAGAAACTTCATAGCTAAAGCCAGTTCCAGAAATCCCAATATTACTTTTACTTTGCCCAGCCAACTGCCTGATTTGGGCAGTTTTTTAAGCATACTTGGAAATACAGCAAATAGCATAAACGGAATAGACAGGGCAAGGGCAAAACCAAGCATCCCGGCAGCCGGACCAACGATACTTCCATTGATTGCAGCCTCTACCAGCAAGCTTCCAATGATTGGGCCAGTACACGAAAACGATACCAGTGCTAAAGTAAACGCCATAAAGAATATCCCGATTGAACCACCTTTATCTGCCATTTTATCTGATTTATTCAACCAGCTATTAGGTAGGGTTATTTCAAAAGCACCTAAGAATGAAATAGCAAATACAACGAATATCAGAAAGAAGATTAGGTTTACAATTCCGTTGCTTGCCAACGCATTGAGCGCATCGGGACCTAATGTCAAGGTAATGGTAAGTCCCAGCGTAACATAGATAACAACAATTGAGGCTGCATACAAAATAGCTTTTTTAATACCGCCATTTTTTGTAAAATAACTTACTGTAAGAGGTATCATTGAAAACACACAAGGCGTTAGCAAAGCTAAAAAACCACCGAGTAGTCCACCTAAGAAAACCCAGCCTACTTTGGTTTCTTTTACAGAATGAACCGTTTGATCTGCCGGTGCAAGTGAATGTTGAGGTTTGTATAGTAACGCTACTTCTTCCGTTTCAGGAGGCAGACACATGGTACTGCTGCAAGACATGTATGTTATGGCAGCTTTAATAGAGAGACTGTCAGTTGTTTTGGGAATAATTTTCTGGGTGAATCTAACCTCGTGCTCAAAATAATATAGTGTTTGGCCGTTGTATGCGCCTTCTATTCTGCTGAGTGGTTTTGGCTCGGTTACTTTACCTGCCAGAGTATATTGTTTCGATTTCTCAAAATCAAAAACTGTTGGCAGTGGCCCGTCCTGAATGGCATTAAACTGACTGTTGATGTGCCATCCTTCTTTAATAGCTGCTGTAAGGTTTATCAATAAAGTATCTCCTTTTCCCTGCTGGATACTTGCTTTCCACCTTACGGGATTTTCTTGCAGCTGAGCATAATTTTTGGTAAAGACAAAGCACACAAGTAATATTGAAAAAACAATTATTCTTTTCATTACTGACATATTCTGATTATTTAATTGTTACTATTTAGAGGAATCAGCAGGACGGAAAATGCGTCATTTTCCATAATAGGACTGCTAACCTGCTGATTCCTCAATAAATACATTGAATCTCCAAAGCGCAAATCATCATTGTTGGGCTATTTGAATAAGGAGCTGAACTAATTCTGCTGGCTTGGAAAGAAAAGGACTATGTCCTGATTCAATTTTATAGGTTTTTGTAATGTGAGCATCATTGGCCATCTGCTGTTGAAAAGCATAGCTGATAGCTTTGTCTTGGGTAGTATAGATGTAGTACTTATTTGCTATTGTATTATAAACATCACTGCTGTAATTCAGCGGAGTTCCAGCAGCAGCAACCGGTTCCGGTCGAAGTTTTTCTACCAGTAAGCCGATGTCCTCATTAGAACCATATTGACAGAAAACATCCCGTATATTTACTTCAGGATTGGCAATCGTGACGGTACTCCCATCTGTAGAAAATTCCAGTACCGAAGGAATCAAGGTTTCCGCATCCATCGCCGAGTATTCGAATACGCTGCTGCCACTTTTTGGAATAAAGCCGGCTATATATACTAATTTCTCTATTTTTTGAGGCAGTTTTGTTGCTGCTTGAGTAACTATTGCCCCTCCCAAACTGTGCCCTACTAATATAACAGGTGTATTTAAGCTGTCTATAACAGCTCTAACCTGTTGCACATATCCATCAAAAGTAATTTCAGAAACAGGTGTTTTGTCATTGCCATGACCTAATAATTCTACCTTAATAACTTTGTTTCCCTGAGACTCTAAGTCTGCTTTAACTTTATCCCACACAAAAGAAGCCTGCCAGGCGCCGTGCACCAAAACATAGGTTGAATGCTTTCCTTCATTAATTGAAATATTATCATCCTTTGAGCAAGAATTCAGGCTCAGCACCAATACCAATAAAAGCCCTATATTTTTTATGAATTTCATGTTATTTGATTCTTTAGTTTTTTAAATTATCATCACCCAATTAGCGTGAATTTCTAATGGTTTTATAAAATCAGCCTCATTTAAGGCAGCCTTTCCAACACGAGTAGATACAGTATTATCTGTCTTTTTTGAGCATTGCCATTGCCCTGCCAATATCTTCGGAAGACAGAGACATGAGTAATTGATTGATCGGTTTTTTCGTTTTAGCATCAAACAGGCACACTATTCCTGTTGCCTGATAAGGTTCCATTAATTTGGTAAGCCCAAGCTGATTAATTTCTGCCGCTGATTTTTTAGCAGTTTCGGCATTAGAGAGGTCGTTAACTACAAACTGATAGGCTCCATCCTTGTTGTTTTCTTTAAAGGCTGCCATTGCTCTTTCTTCGTTTGCCTTGCATACACTGCACCAATTGGCCTTGTTAACTACTGCTATAATTTTTGCTGAACTTTGCGCAAAAGCACTTACTGAAAACAAAACGGCAAATAAGGTTGATGCCATCACTAATTTTAAATTTTTCATTTCCTGATAATTTACGTTATGTCACTATTGACAATACAAAGTTGCGCTACAAAAAGGAAAAGGATTTTACAGATTAGCTCAATTATTTGACAATTTAGGCCAAAATGCAATCGTATAATTCGAAATTTAAAATCTGTAGTTCCTCAACAATAAACCATTCAGACTTTGAGTGTATATTGATTCTAAAAGATAACGATTTAGCCTACGTTTAATACCATCACAAAGAGATAATGGTGCACCTTAATTACTACATATAAAGAAGGGAAAGTGAGGTAGAATGAAGTGCAATCTGTTAGCCAGAACCGAAACAAACAAGATTATCTGTTTCATGAAAATAATGAATTCTAAACAGATTCCAGTACTCAGAAAAGAGACCCTCCACGAGGGTGGAATCAGGTCAGCTGCGTATCTTTATTTCTTATTGTTCTGTATTCTATAGTTTGTTGGCGTACTGTCGTATTTATCATGAAAGCTTTTTGTAAAATTAGCTAAGTCATTAAATCCGCAGTCAAAGGCAATACCTGTAATCCTTTCATCTGAAGCCAGAAGCAGTTCTGCCGCCCTTTCCAATCTTTTGCTCTTGATGTAATTGGCAGGAGAATCATTGTACAATTTCTTAAACTCCCTTTTAAAAGATGAAACACTCAAATTGGTTTTTACTGCCAGTTCTTCAATATTAATCGCCATAAACAGATTTGCTTCTATAATCTGTTTGAAAGTATAAGTTGTTGGAGAGAAAAGCTGCGATAGGATAGTCCGTATAGTTTCAGCTTCTTGCGTTTGTGATAATAATAGAATGATTTCTTTTAATTTTAAAATCAAGATCTCGTCATTTACCAAATAAGGATTCTCAAAATAAAAGAGTAACCCCTCAATATATTTTTGAATCAAAAAATCATTACTGATTGCTCTCCTGGCTTGGTTTGATATTTGATCATTTGACTGAAAGATTGACGGAATTTCTTTGTCGTAAACCTTTTTTAAGATATCGGGATGGAATGTTACAATTACAATTTCACCAGGGTCATCCGAATTACCATCATGTATTTGTTTTCCGGAATTTATACAGTTTAACAATAAAGAATGGTTTGTGGAAATCTTTAAATGGTCATCTTCAGATGCATACTGCATCTCGCCTTTTAACATATATAAAAAGCAAGCCTGTTCCGCAACAGGAAAAGAAAATTCAAAAGGAGGTTTTAAATCTACCTTTTGAATAAATGTTTTCCCAAACAGATCAATTTTCTTATAGTCTGAAATCATTTGTCTTATATATTGTGTAGTCATCAGTGTATTTTTATCCTGATAACAATGTGGATACACTAGGATGATGAGAATGAAGACTCATTCAACTAAGCTAAAGTACAAATGTTGAATGAGATATTATAGATTACCGAAAACTATATCTTAAAATCAAAATTATGAAATAAGATGAGCTTCTGAACTTATGGGTATATTTAGAACTTTGGAAATTAAACAATTTTGCTCTGCCTCTTTTGTGATAACTGCAAAATCTTCTGCAGTGATACCTTCTACATCTCCGACTATTGAAAATTGGATTCCTGTAATTCCCCCTGCATCCATTGATACAGCAGCCTCTGTGTCTAATGAAATTGGGTTCAAACCCTTTTCTGTCAATGCATAGCTAACTGCCATGGTAAAACAACCTGCATGTGCGGCTGCCAGCAGCTCTTCCGGATTAGTTCCCTTTTCGTCGCCAACAAAGCGTGTTCTGAAACTATAATTTGTTTGATCTAAAATTTCACTTTGTGTTGTTAATGTTCCTTTGCCGTCTTTTACGGTTCCTTCCCAATGTGCTTTTGCGGTACGTTTCATTTTTTATATTTTAAAATTGTTTGTCATTATTGACATTGCAAAGGTGCATCACAAAAAAGCGAAAGGTTTTGTAAATCGGGTCAATTATTGGGAGATTTAGTTCAGCTAGTCAAAACGTTCTTATTCCTCGTAAAGTACATTTTTGAATTGTGAACCTCAGACATTCTAATATTCTCTTATGTCTATTTAGACAGAGATTAAAATATTGTGCTGTAATCAGTATCTACCCGTTTTTTATATGTCGATTTACCCAGCGTCAATTAAAAGATTTCCTAAATGCCAATGGCGAAAGACTGGTTTTGTGGGACTGAAAGGTTTGATGATTAAGGTGATTTGTGGAAGATAAGGTTTTGCCTGTTTGTCTTTAGGTGAATTGGATCATACGGGTATGATTGAATCACCGGCCTGCATTATTCACGCTGGAAAATTTAGGTTCATGGCGTTGTCATGCTTATTGAGAAATGGATCCCAGAAAAACCATTATTAGACTCCCGAAATGCTTGACCGCTTACGGTTGTAAAATCCGCGGTTAAGCCGCAAGTTCGGAGCCATCTCCCTTAAAAAGAAGAGGCGGTATTGGTTCTGCTGGCCGAAGAATTCTCTGATCAAAGCCGTAGGTATTAAGCAAACGGGCCGCCGTCTTCTGTCCGAAAAGTTTGTCATAACTCTAGCCCCACAGGTGCCCGCCGGAATTTTGTTTAAGTTAAATATGATTTTGGTATTCATTTTTAATAATGCTCTCCCGTCTGGCTGAGTGGTATTTTATTTATCCCTTAAGTGTTTGTATGGAAATGCTAAATTATTATTGGTATTTGGCTGATAATCATGTGTTTGTGCATATATGATTTTAATGATAAGATGTATAATTAGCATGATATACGAGATTAGTCCAGGGCCATTACTTTTGAAATGTCGCCGGCATTGATCCTTAGATAGGCGTAACCATTAATCAGTAATTAAAAAAATCATGAAAAATCAAACCACTTATCATTTTATCGACATCAAGGGTGTCAACATTTTCTATCGGGAAGCAGGGCCGAAAGATGCTCCCACACTTGTGTTGCTGCATGGCTATCCTACATCTTCACACATGTTCCGTAACCTGATTGATCAGTTATCGGACAAGTACCATCTGATCGCCCCTGACTATCCTGGTTATGGCCGGAGCGAACAGCCACCTATCGCTGAATTTGAGTACACATTTGACAATTATGCATTGATCATTGAAGAGTTGCTTAGCAAATTAAATGTCGTCAAATACAGCTTGTACCTGATGGACTACGGTGCGCCGGTAGGCTGGAGAATTGCTTCAAAGCATCCGGAAAGGATTGACACGCTTATCGTTCAGAATGGTTGTGCGTATGAAGAAGGACTGGAAGCCTTCTGGGATCCCTTCAAAGTTTACTGGGCAGACCACTCCAACAAAGAGGCTGAACATACCCTGAGCACTTTCCACAATCCGGATGGTTTGAAATGGCAATATACGCACGGAGTCCCTGATACTTCGGTAATCAGTCCGGACAACTGGGAAATTGACCTTCGACATCTTGAAAGACATGAAAATGGGCAGATCCAACTCGACATGTTCTATGATTACGGCACTAACCCGCCCAAATACCCGGAGTGGCAGCAATATTTCAGGGACTATAACCCAGAGATGTTGATTGTTTATGGCAAGAACGATTACATTTTTCCAGTAAGCGGGGCTGAGGCTTATAAGAAAGATGTCAAAAACCTGGAATACCACTTGTTTGATGCCGGTCACTTTGCCCTGGAGAGCCACGGTGATCAGATTGCTGAGAAGATTAAAGATTTTCTGGATCGAAAAGTTTAACTATAATCCATCCCTTTTATAACTCCCTGTGGATCTCTGGTCTCCTGCATAATGGGGAGACTTCATAGATCTTATCTGGCGGTGCCCGGACAGGTTTCATTACCTTAAAGGATAAAATATGCTACAAGATGTCATTTTTCAGCACAATATGCGAAATAATACGCCTGTTGATCTTTAGCTGGGGCAATCCTGCTGCAAAGTTAATTGCCGAAAGGATTTTAATGACATCTGGCGGCTTGTTAGGTACAGCTGGGATCGCTTTTGGTTAGGAGGCATCTTCCAGCCGGCGATAGTATTTCTTCAATTTTCGGCTAGCAATTAACCCAAGGGCGGGGCATCACACTACCCAACACAATACCAATTTATAATCCATTATTCATCAGTAAATATATAACAATGAAAAAGCTAATTTTATCATCAATTATTGCCATTGCATCTTTAAACAGTTTTGCACAAAAGCCAAGCCCGGCCTTGTTAAATCCAACCAACCACACCCTGGTACTCATCGATTATCAGAGTCAAATGGCCTTCGCTGTTGGTAACCTCCCTGTTGAAGTTTTGCGCAACAATGCGGCACTTTCGGCAGGTGCTTCTAAAATTTTTAATGTCCCGACAGTCGTTACGACCGTGGCGGCGAAATCTTTCAGCGGACCGGTATTTCCTGAGATCAGCGAGTTTTATCCGGCTTCCTCCACAACAATAATCGACAGAACAACAATGAATTGCTGGGAAGATCTGAATGCCCAGAAAGCCGTAGTAGCTAAGGGTAAAAAGACTTTGGTGATGGGGGGACTGTGGACCAGCGTTTGTATCGTTGGACCGGCTCTGTCTGCGATCAACGAAGGCTATACCGTCTATGTGATTACTGATGCAAGTGGGGATGTCTCCAAAGAGGCACACGACCAGGCGGTCACCAGGATGGTGCAGGCCGGTGCGCACCCAATCACCTCCTTGCAATATTTACTGGAACTTCAGCGTGATTGGGCCAGATCGGAAACCTATAAAGCTACTACCGATCTCATCAAGAAATATGGTGGTGCGTATGGTATCGGAATTCAGTACGCTCAGGACGTAATCAAACACTAACTCATTGACACAATAAGGCCAAGGTGATTGTGCCTTATTGTGTCAAAAACAAACTGACATGAAATTATCTCTTTTTTCAATCATCGTAGTGTTTGCTTTTACCAGCAGGCTTTCTGCCCAACAAAAAGCAGATATGATCATCACTAATGGCAAGTTTTTAACCCTTGATGATCAGCGCCCCTCAGCTGAAGCAATCGCAGTAGCGGGTAATAAAATAATCGCTCTGGGAAGCAATCAGGAGATCCTTCGGTTAAAACAATCCGGATCTAAAATGATCAATGCTAAGGGCAAAACAGTGATTCCTGGTATCTATGATTCGCATCTTCATGTGATTCGCGGGGGAAGGTTTTACAATACTGAGTTACGATGGGATGGTGTAAAAAGCCTCAAAAGAGCGCTGGCTATGCTAAAAGAACAAGCTGCGCGAACGCCTGCCGGTCAATGGGTGAGGGTAGTTGGTGGCTGGAACGAATACCAGTTTAAGGAAAAACGGCTGCCTACTTTACAAGAGATCAATGAGGCAACGGGTGATACCCCTGCTTTTATTCTTTATCTTTATGGTCAGGCTTATTTAAACAAGGCAGGCCTGGAAAAACTTTCCATTACAGGCGATACGCCAAATCCTGTAGGCGGACTAATCCAGAAAGATCCGGCAGGCCAGCCCACCGGGCTGTTGATTGCCGAGCCCAATGCGTTTATTTTGTACTCTACTTTGTCAAAATTGCCGGAGTTAACTGATCAGGAAAAAATCAATTCTACCAGGCAGTTCGTTTCAGAACTCAATTCCCTTGGGGTCACCAGTGTAATGGATGCAGGAGGAGGCTTTCAAAATTTCCCAGATGATTACAGTGTCACGGATTTGTTAGCTAAAAAGGGTGAACTGACCATCAGATTGCCTTATTATCTTTTCGCACAGAAGCCCGGTACAGAATTGCAGGATTACCTCAAGTGGATCAATATGGTGGAAATCGCCGAGCATGGCGGTGACGGACATTCGAATGAAGCCACCGAATATTACGTCCAGGGTGGAGGGGAAAACCTGGTTTCTTCGGCCGGCGATTTTGAAAACTTTACCAAGCCGAGGCCGGAACTTCCATTAATTATGGAGGCCCAGTTGAAGGCGGTGATATCCGAGCTTGTCAAACATCGTTGGCCTTTCAGGTTACACGCTACTTATGACGAAAGCATTAGCCGGTTCCTGAATGTCATCGAGCAGGTCAACAAGGAAATTCCGCTGGATGGGCTTGTTTGGTTCTTTGATCATGCCGAGACGGTTAGCAATGAAAATCTTGACAGGATCAAAGTGCTCGGTGGCGGAATTGCAGTTCAGGACCGTATGGCCTTTCAGGCAGAAAACTTTATCGCCAGATATGGCAAAAAGGCAGCGCTTAATTCTCCTCCGGTACGCATGATGCTAGAAAAGGGCATTAGGGTTGGCGGAGGAACCGACGGCACAAGGGTTTCCAGCTATAATCCCTGGATTGGTATCTATCAGTTTGTAACCGGAAGGTCTGTTGGCGGAGTTGAATTTTCTGCAAAAGAAAATTGTCTTGACAGGATCGCCGCACTTAAATTATATACCCAGGGTAGTGCTTCTCTGATACGTCAGGAAAAAGACAGAGGCATGCTAAAAATTGGTTATCTGGCCGACCTGGTGATTCTTTCGGCGGATTACTTAAATATTGACGGAGCAGACATTAAAAATATACGCTCAGAGCTGACCATTTTAAACGGCAAAGCCGTGTACGGTTCTGGTGAATTTACCAAATATGCTCCGATGATGCCCAAGGCGCTACCCAGTTGGAGCCCGGTAAATTTTTACGGTGGGTACCAACATCATTAAGCATTAACCGATCCGTAGTCAGGGAATATAAAAGTTGTTAAAGCAATTACTTTAATTAGTAATTGCTTTTTTTATATCAACTCATATTTCTGTTCCGGGCTGAGTTTGATCGCTACTGGCATTTTGCAACCCACTGTTCATTTAAGTTGTTGAGCAATATCGTACGCTGCTTAAGCTGGAGGTTAAGCCTAACACCGGTCCCGGGTTTAAAATTTAAAAGATACCTGGACATTGAAATATTTCGAGTCGGCCCAAAGGGGGGTGATGTCCTTTATGAAATCGCCTACGCTGAAATATTGTCCGCCGCAGCTCACCTGCAGATGGTTGTTAAATTGATAATCTGCACTGATAAGGTAGGTGGTGCCAATATAGCGACGATCAGAACCAGATCCAGGAGCGTTAAAGTTACCACTTGGTCGGTAAAGCCCATCTTGTAAGGAGTATCTCCAGTTGAAAGCCAGCTCGCCTTGCACGGTTAGTCTGCCAGTGATGGCTAAGGTCAGATAAGGATGAATATCAATCAGGTTGGATGGACCTATCAATGGATTAAAACCAAAGTATCCTCCTTTAGGATATAATGGATTAAAGGTTTGCAGTTTATCGTCTCCCGGGAGTTTATCCCCGGAAATATAGTCGTTTCGGAGATGAATAGATGGTTTAAACCTGACATCTTTAAAAGTATAACCCAGTTCAATTGCTGCAGTCCAGGCGCTGATATTTCCCTCACCGAACTTCCCAAATTGGTAGGCGGTTTCTAGATTATAAGAGAAGCCTTCGCCGTTTTTAAAATACCGTGCGGCCAGGGTATGTCTGAGTTCATGTTGGTTTCCCTGTTCAAATTTAGCATGCTCTCTGCTTATGCCCAGGTAATACAGATCAAGGCTTTGTGCGTGCTGAAGTTTAACATTCCAGTACGTGCCCCAGAGGTTGGCCTGATGGCCGGTTCGATTATCTAACAGGCCGAACTTGACTTCGTCCGTGGCAAAGACAAAGGCATCCAGGGCAAAATCAGCTGTAATGAACAACAGTTTAGCCCCATTGAAATACTGGCGGGTGGTGTTGCCATCCCGAACGGATATGAGCCTGCCTGAGCCATAATTGATCTCCTGTCGTCCTAGTCTGAGGGATAGCTGGTAAATAGCTCCATTTAGGAATTTGAATTCCCCAAACAGGTTTTGGACATTGAGTTTGTCTTCATCACTCGGGGCAGGGCCGTATTTGCTCCCGTTCTCCAGGGCACTGTTCAACTGCACAAAAAACCTAAGCCTTGAACTTGCATTGATGTCTGCATGGATTGAATAACGCTGGAGTATGGAATAATTGTACCCCTGGTCTTTTATCCAGTCTTCGTCGATCTTTCCACCGAACTCATGCCTAATTTCTCCGCCCAGGCTCAGGTACCTATCCTTTAGGTGATTCAGGGAAATGAATTTTAACCGGTGATAAAGATTTTTAGTGGAATCCTTTAAAATGCTGTAATCCTCATCATACCGCAATAGCTCAAAGCTTTGTGCCGATACCTGTGCCTGGAACAGCGATAGGAAAAAGATGAATACCGTTGTCCATAAAATTCCTGATCGCATATTCTCGAATCGCTTGTTACAATCAGCTAGGCTATACTGTCAATTGCTTTCTCAAGTGCGGTCTCCTGAACACCAGATATAGCAAAGCCTTCTGCGCGGAAAACAGTGACATCCTCAAGTCCTATAAATCCCAGCATGAATCTCAGGTATGGGGTTAGGAAGTCGATGCGCTCATAATCCCCTGAACTATAGATGCCTCCTGTGGTAACTGCCAGGTAGACTTTTTTCCCATGGATTAATCCTTCGGGGCCATGGTCAGTATATTTAAAGGTAATTCCGACCCGGGCAATGTGATCAATCCAGGCCTTAAGGGTAGAGGAGATGCCAAAATTGTACATTGGGGCGCCAATGACAATGACATCGGCATTTATTATTTCAGCTATGGCATGATCTGAATGACTGATGGCGGTTTTATTTTCCTGGGTGTGCTTTTCAGCCGGTGTGAAAAATGCATTCAGGTGCACTTCTTCCAAATGCGGGAATGGTGATTTGGTTAGGTCTTTAACATGGACAGCAGCACCAGGATCTTTTATCCTTAGATGATCAATGATAGCATTGGCAAGTTTAATGCTGTTGGACGCATCGCCCCGAGGGCTGGAAATAATGTGAAGGATGTTGGACATTTTTTTCGTTTTAATAGTTTAACCTTAGTTTTTTTATCAATATTGACGGAGTATAACCCTCTGTTGCTTTATTATAAATTTTGGTTTGGTAATGAATTATCTCTGGTTTTCTCCCGTTAAACTTTGGTAAAACTACGATAGCTTTAACCAGAAATGATAGCATAGGATAGATATCAGTTATCAGAAAAGTGATAGGTATTGAACGATTTCCAGCGAGGTGTTTTCTGTGTATATATGGTTGTAAATTAAATTATTAAGGTGTAGTGTCTGATCTTTAAGATAATGCCAGGTCATTGATGATACAGGTTTCAAATGCCAAGGATTTCTACCGGAAATTTCCCGAAAATGTATTCAGAACTTACAGGATTGATGTAATAGTAACGGGATTAACACACCACTTACCATCATTGATGATCTTGGGTGAAATGCAGCCCGGGAGTGAGCCAGTAAAGTAGAGACAGCCTGTTTCTTAAGCAGGCTGTCGCGTTATAAACCTTAATCACGTTAAGGACCCTAAACATAACTACTTAAGGTTTTTTTTCTGCAAGAAGCTACCCATGAGATGCGCAACCTCCCGAGCGTATTCCTCCAGCAGAAAATGTCCTCCGTCAAATAAGTGTATTTCCGCATTGGGCAGGTCTTTTTTATAGGCCAAGGCACCAGATCCAGGAAATATCTTATCATCCTTACCCCAGGTAATCAATACATGGGGTTTGTATTTGCGGAGATATTCCTGCCATTCCGGGTATTTTGGAAAGTTATTGCCATAGTCTTTGAAAATTACCTTTTGAATTTCTTTTACACCGGGCTCCTTGAAAATAAAGTGATCCATGTAGTAGCTGTCAGGACTTATCCGCTCGGGGTGGGTAGTCCCGTATACATACTGCTCTTTGATGCCTTCCAAAGACATCATATAGGCGGTAGCCGCTTCCAGACCTTTTGTGTCATTTGCTTGGGTCAATGCTCCAATTTCCTGTACAGCAGGTCCCAACCCCTCCATATACATGTTGGCGTTTTGAATGATGATCGAGCTGACCAGTTCGGGCCTTTTTTTGATGATTCTGAAACCAATCGGACCTCCATAATCCTGCAGGTAAAAGTTCAGGGATTTTAGGCCGAGCTGATCAATAAATTTCTCCATGATTATGGCGATATGATCGAAAGAATAAGTGAATATTCTAGGGGACGGCTTACTGCTTAGGCCAAACCCCGGGTAATCAGGTGCGATTAAATGGTAGTGGGAAGCCAGCAACTCCATTAGATTCCGGTACATGTGGGATGATGAGGGAAACCCGTGAAGCAACAGGACAGTTGGTTTTTTAGGATCCCCAGCTTCCCTGTAAAATATTTCTACATCCTCAACCTTTACCTTGCGGTACTGGGTATGCAGAGAATTATGGGATGGATTGGTTTTTTTTGGCGACTGTGCTTGAATGCCACTCACAGAATTAAAAAGGAGTATGGTTAAAATAATATGTAGCTTTTTCATTTTTATGATTTTCGTCTGTAACAGGGTAGGGCTGATTCTTGAAGGTATCCCAGGATATGCTGTGGATTATATCCGGCGTGCTGATTCCAGGATGGGCAGGTCATTGATGCTGGCAAACCGCCGCACCATGAGTCCATTTTCATCGAACTCCCAGTTCTCATTTCCATAAGCTCTGAACCACTGGCCGCTGGCATCATGGAATTCATACTCAAAGCGCACAGCAATCCGATTTTCACTGAATGCCCAGAGCTCTTTTTTTAGCCGGTAATCTAATTCCCGTTCCCATTTAGTAGTCAGAAATTCGATGATCTCTTCACGCCCGTTTAGGAATGTGCTACGGTTACGCCACTCGCTGTCTATGGAATAGGCCTGGGACACCCTGATGGGATCCTGGGAATTCCATGCGTCTTGGGCGAGCTGTACCTTGAGTGTCGCAGATTCAAGGTTGAATGGTGGTAAAGGATGTTTTTGTTCCATATCTATATTTTGTTAGTGTAGCTATTGTTCAAATAAAAGGGTGGACAGCCCGGGTTCCAAGAGTTGCAAACGATGCTCGATACCTAGAATCCGGAAAGCTTCTATTAGGTTATCGTTGTTTTCTGTATAATGCGACCAGCCTTCAGAATGAACGGGAATGATCATCGCTTCCCCAAATGCATTGGCAGTATCGAGCGCGTCATTGGTGCTCATGGTTAAGTTGAATGGCCCGCGTGGCCGTGCAGCCCCCGCAAATATAAAGACGTACTTTGGACGTATATGATTGGAGAGTTCTCTTAATTTATGGTAAAAAACGGTATCACCAGTGATATAAATTTCACCGTGTTCGATGCCGGTAATCATCAAATGGAAACCGATAACCTCGCCCGTGATTCTTTCAATACCTGCAGGGCCGTGCCGGGCAGGAGTAGCTGTTATTTGAATTTTATGGCCTGAAGGCGTATCCAAAGTGTGGTGCTCCCCTTCTGAGAGTCCAATACAGTTTACCTGTAAACGCTCAGCACCGGGTTTTGTGGTGATGGTCACTCCCGCAGTTTTTAATAAATCGCGGCCACCATGATCCAGATTGTCAAAATGCTGGTCGTGACTCAACAACACCACATCAATTGGGTCCGGGGGATGAAATGCTGGTCCGGACAATTTTGATTCTGTCATTTTTTCGTTCAGAACAAAGGCCGTACCCGCAGGATCAAGTGTTGGGTCAGTAATGAATCTCAGGCCTCCTATTTCTAATAGTATGGTAGGCCCCCCAACATAGGTAACGTGGCATTGTAATGGTGTGTGTGTTTTCATCGGGTTTTACTTATGTTATGTTCAAAAGTTGCAGACAGATTTTCTGAATGATTTTGTGTTAAGCGCTCCCAGAAAACTCCTTTAAAGGAGAGGTGCAGCACTGCAATTGATGGCAAAATGATTGCTGTTATTCCTATTAGTTTAGCGCCGGTTGAGCCGGCTAATGCACCGGCTAAGAAGCCCAGGATCACCCAGGAATTGCACTTGAGGCTTTCTAAATCTCTCCTGCCGGAAGCTTCGGTAAACAGGTAGCCGGCCAGGTCCAGAGAAAACTGGGTAACATTACCTGTCATCACCGTAGTGGAACTCTGCAAATACTTACTGTAGAACTTGCCAAAGGCATTTTGCAGTCCCATGGCAAAAACGATCCCCAGCGCCAGCAGATAGTTAAAGGATGGATTATTATCGAAATGGAGCACATTCAGCATCCCCAGCAGGCCGCAGGTGATTAATATCAGTCCCTCGGCATATAAAACAGTGGATGTTTTATCGCAGCGGGAGCGCATGATTCCGCCCGTCATCACGGCCAGAACAAATACCGGAAACACCAGGAGCTTTAACCAGCTGTGCAGATGCGCCCCAAATATCAGGTCCTTGGAGAATTCAATGAAATTGCCAGTCACATGAGCAGAAAAAATATCAAATACAACCACAAATGTTACCGCATCACTAAAGCCGCCGGCAAAAGAAAGACAGACTGAAGCATATACCACCTCTACTGATAATTTCATGCGTCCTGTAGTTTACAGTTGAGTGGTTAAGATCATTTCCCGTTCCTCCAGAAGCGGTACAATCTGGCCCACGACCGATTTTCGAGCATGATCAGTGGATTGATGCCTGTTTTGTGCTTCTGCATCCCTGTACCCTTCGAACACAATGATGGTATTGTGATCCTGATTACAACTGCTGGCTTTAAAAAATGGATTTCCTTCTCCCATTGTACTCTTGGCCGCCACTTTGTTCAACAGCTCGAGTATATGATCAAACTGACCGTTTTTAACCTGCCATTTTGCAAAAACGTAAATAGATTTAATCTTCATTTCTTGGGTCGTTTAATTGTGATTTCAATTCACGGGACCTGACTGCAAACCTGGGGCCGGTGTTTCCCTTTATGTGTGTACTGGTGCTATAGCTACCGAGTGCATTCCGGTCAGCGGGCCGGCTTAGGGTTGATTTCTTGACTTCTAATTGGAGCTGATCACCCATTGCGCACTGGGTAACCATAGGGGGTGGCAAACGGCTATCCCCGAGTTGGGAGAGGCCTGTGTAGATCAGCACCAATACGGCATAACAGGCGAATTTTTTAACCTTGGTATTCATCATCATTTTTTTAATGGTTGTACATAGCTTTAATATCTCAGTATTTACTTGGTACGATACACCATCGGCAGCTGAGTGTCAATTTTACTGGGCCTGCCGGTAATTTGCCCGCTGATGGTTGGGCGTAGTTCAAGCACTTTCCCATTTTTTATTTTACGAATCTCGCCAGGAATGTTCAGCTATTTATATCAATTAAATGATAACTCGCATCAAATAATTGATGCTTTTTCCAGTCATCGCTATGCTGCCGGAGAAATGGCAACCGTTAATCATGAACGATCATCGGGGACGTGCCATACGTCTATTTCGTTATATCAAAATAATGATAACTGTTATGATTATTATTATAACGACTTTTCATTACTTTAGGTCCACGAAACTGGTTTGTTTTATCCAGTAAGCTTTTTAGGGTCGAAAACTCCGTTAAGGAAACAACTGTTCAGGTCCCTGTTTATAGGTTAAGTAGAATTCTAAATGGCTATTGTATTATATTTGCGAATTAATAGCATTGGGAAAAACCAGAATTGAAACAGTTTTATGAAATATGCATTGTTGTGTGCTTTCTTCTTTCAAATAGCTACTCCAATCCTGGCGCAGACCAGTAATCTGGACGAGCTGCCCATGCCGGTATTGCGACAACGACTGGCATTAAGTAAGGAGGATACTACTAAAGTCCAGTTGCAACTTGCATTGGGACATTTAATGTTTCATAAACCCACAAGAGGAGAAAAGGATACTGATTCGGCAATTAATTTTGCAACTCAGGCCGCAGTGCTTAGCCGCGGGCTAAATTATCATTTTGGGATTATTAATGCCATGCTGCTGAGGGCCGAAGCCTTTAATCACCAAAATGAGGGGAAAATGGCTTTGGAAATTGCGAAAAAAGCGCTCAATTTTTCTCAAATGCACAAAAATAGTGACGGAGAAGCCAGAAGTTATCATCTAATCGCCCAATACTATTCCACTTCTGATCCCGTTCAACTTGCCACCAGGATAACTTACATTAACAAGGCTATCGCCATATTTAGAAAGAACGGGAATATTCTGTGGCTCTCTTTTCTGCTGACAGCAAACGCGAACCTGCTTTTTCAAGCGGAAAGAACTACCGAGGGCCTTAGATTACTATTCGAGGCTTTAAACCTGGGAAAGGGCGTAAGCCGCCGAACGGTTGAGGGAATCTACTGGAATATTGGCAGGACATCGTTTAAATTAGGTGATTACGACAATGCCTTGAAATATAATTTATTAGCCCTTAAAACGGCCCACGAGGTAAACGATACGACGCTGCAGGTTTGCGTTATCAACCATCTTGTTGCTTCAACTTATATTAAAAAGCAAGATTATGCCCGGGCCATTCCCTACTCCAAGGAAGTATTGAGAATGGGAAAACTTTACAATGACAGAGGTTTTGTCAATTCAGCATACTCGTCACTCGCATTGGCATACGCCCACACGAATAACATTGCCAAAGCTTTGAGTATGCTCCGTGAAATGAAAAACCTGGCCTCTGGTGAACTGGAAATACTCGCGGTAAATGTGGAGTTTCTTAATACACTGATTTATGCGAAACAGCTTGAATCGGCTGGTGAATATGCACGGGAAATCAAAAAAATGCTTCAAGGAATTTCTCCTGATCACCTGAAAGAACTTATGGATGCTTACAACTCGCTTGCCTCTTACTATTCAGAGAAAGGACAGGTGAAACAGGCTTACCATTACACGGAATTATATGCCACCATGGCCCATAAGCTAAATTACATCGCGGGAATCAGAACTGCCGAATACCGATATTATAAGCTGGTTTCTTTGAAAGGGGATATGAAATCCGCTTTGGACCATTTTCTCAAAGAACAGAAGATTAAGGATTCCATTGATAACATCGCAAAAGCTTACCAGATCTCCTTACTGCATGTCGAAAATGAAACGCTGGAAAAAAACAGGCACATTGACTCCCTCACCCGCAATGCACAGATAAACGACAGCAAACTCAAACGCAATCAACTCATTCAGCAGGTCACTTTTGGCGGATTTGCCATGCTTTTGATTATTACCGGCTTGATTTACAGTCGATATAGACTGAAGCAGCGCAACAATGCATTACTTACCCGACAAAAGGCGGAGATTGATCAGAAAAATACCGACCTTCAACAGCTGGTAATCGACAAAAGCGGGCTTTTAGAAGATAAGGATAGACTGCTGATAGAAAAGGATTTGCTTTTAAAAGAGGTTAACCACAGAGTAAAAAACAATCTGCAGATCGTGATGAACCTGCTGCAGTCGCAGTCTGTGTATATGTCGAATGAAGGCGCACAGCAAGCCATTTTGGAAAGCCAGAACCGGGTGCAGTCGATAGCGCTTATCCATGACCAGTTATATAAGACTGAGCATATTTCCGAAATCAATCTTTCCGCCTATATCAAGGAACTGATTCATTCGTTGAATGGCTCATTAAATCAAAGGATTAATCATATCGACATCGAGTGGGATATTGATGATATAGATATTGACGTTTCACAGGCAATACCTTTAGGTATTATATTAAACGAAACGGTAACCAATGCCCTGAAATACGCATTTCCGGATAGTCAAGCTGGAAAAATTACGATCCTTGTAAAACGAATAGGAACATGGATTGAAATGCAGATCAGTGATAATGGAATCGGCTTGCCTGCGGATTTTAACATTTCAAGTACCAGTACCCTGGGATTAACCCTGTTAAAAGGCCTGACAGGACAGCTAAAAGGAACGTTTTCAGTTAACAATAGTAACGGTTTAACAATCACTATAAAATTCCCTGTTGAGATTCCCGCGGTTGAAGCACAAGTGATTGACAGTTTATAGAAGAGGAACTCCTTAATAAGTAGGAATTAAAATATGAAGGTATACCCAGCAGTTAATTCCCTGATATTGTTATAACAGATTTCCTAAGGCTTGATACTATGTGGAAGGAATTTTAATTCGCTTAGGATATCGGTGTACCGGGTGGGAGGGAATGTGACGATGTATCCATGATCACTGGATTTTACATATGATCGTTGCCCGGTCTGATTATTATAACAAATTAATGATTTATATAATAGCTGTTATAAGTATTATGATGGGACAAGGTGAGGCTGAACAGGTCGCTATTTGTAGCTTTATCCAAATTATTCCCCCGATAATATGGGACACAAAAAAATGGTGAAAAGTACGGATAGATATGCCTGCGCATATGATAGAACTAAGATTATACCCAGTGTTTACGTTCATGATCCGGAACACACCAAGAAGCCATCTCCATCGATTGAGTCAGTAGCAGATAACAGTAGTTTCTACATTATAATGCAGATATTCAGTATATTCGTTAATAAATCCCCCTATGGAAATTAGAGCTCAACTCATTGGCCAAATAAAAATTATGCATGTTGGTTGGGTTTTATTTTTTTTGCTTTTAAGTATGATTAAAACAAATGCACAGGCTGAAAATAGAGGGTACAGCAACAAAGCTTGGCAAGGATCGGGGAGGTTTATTGCTGGTCATCCTAGGGAATTCAGTACACTGCTCGCTAACGATGATGTATACAGTGAAAGGAAGCATTCAAAGGGTGTAAAAATAGCTGATGCCGGCGATTTAAAATTACTTACCCACCAGGGCAAATCACAGCGTCTTAGCGCGTGGGAGGCGAATAAAAATAAATTTTTTTTACTTGCTGCGGGGGCGTTGTTGCTGATCATTATCGTTCTTTTATTGCTGCTTTATAGGACTAAGCTCGACAATAATCGCCTGCTGGAGGCTCAACAGCGGGAACTTGACCAAAGGAAAACACGCATTGAGATGCTAAAGGGAAATCAGGAAAACTTGCTTAAAGAAAAGGAATGGTTAATCAAAGAGGTGCAACACCGGGTAAAAAATAACCTGCAGATGGTCACCAGTTTACTTTATTCGCAATCGGTTTATTTAGAAGATGGTGCTGCCCTAATGGCGATTAAAGACAGCTTGCGCCGCATGCAGGCCATGTCGATAATCCATCAAAAACTTTATCGGGACAACAACACAATGACCATTTCGATGCCCGAATATATCAGTGACCTGGTGAATTATCTTGATGAAAGTTTCGATGCAGATACCCACATCGTTTTTGAACAAAACATAGTGCCGGTGCAGCTGGATGTCTCACAAGTGCTTCCATTAGGGCTGATTTTTACAGAGAGCATCGTAAATGCCATTAAGTATGCGTTCTTAAAGGGCCAGCAGGGGATCGTGAGTCTTTATCTGGGACATGATGGACCGGGACATTTGCTGATTAGAATTGTGGATAATGGGGTTGGCTTACCGGCAGGAGTAAATACCACGGAACATCATTCCCTGGGCTTGGATTTAATTAAAGGGCTGGCCAAGCAACTAAATGGCAGTTTCCGGATTGAAAATAATAACGGGGTACATATCACCATCCGTTTCGCTGTACAGTTACAACCGACGGAGAATATTAATAGTTAGCATAATTGGATATGAATAAAAAGATACTGATCGTTGAAGATGAATTTGTGGTAGCCAATGCGCTGCGTTTAACTTTGGAGCAGGCAGGTTACCTGGTAACGGGCATCGCTGCTACAGCGCAGGAGGCCGATGAGCAGCTGCAGAATGAGAAGCCGGATTTCGTGCTCCTTGATATTCAACTGGAAGGAAAACGGTCCGGCATTGACCTGGCTAAAGCGCTCAATGAGGAGAATATTGCTTTTATTTATTTGTCTGCAAATTCCAGCCAAAAGACGCTTGAAGAAGCAAAAGAGACTGATCCTTACGGGTTTTTGGTCAAACCATTCAGGGAAAAAGATCTTCTTGTCACCCTTGATATCGCCTGGTATCGGCAAAAGAATGCCTTGGAATCCAGACAGCAGCAGGAGGTGCTTTTGCAAAAGCACTTAGCGGAAATTAGTAATGAAAATTCAGATGCCAGGCAGAAACTTTTGAAAGTTGCTCAGGCAATTCGTGTGTTTATACCCTTTGATCTTATCGTTTCAGGCAGTCGTCCGGAAAATGTCAGTCAGTTTACTGATTCCGCCTATTTGCGTATCGGGTTTGATGAATACCAGTATATTGGTGAAAAGGAATTTCTGACCATTACGGGCCTGAAAAGCAACGTCCTTGCAGGGATACTTAAAGATGGTCATAACATGGCCGGTAGCGTTGGTTATGAAGTCTTATTAGACGATACCAGCGTTTTCACCCCCTTGCAAGAGCTATGGCTTACTAGTTTTAAAATGAACTCAACCCTAATGATTTCTGTAGTGACCAGCAACGGATCAAGGGTGTTGTATTGCTTTTATAGCCGTGAGCGAAATGTTTATTCGCAAAAACATGTAACCATATTAAAGCTTTTTAAGAGTTATCTGACTAATGTTACCGAAAAAATGATGCAGTCAGGGCCAGTGTCGCCTGCTGGAAAATCTCTCACTATTGGTGTTGGACCGGCAGAGCCAGCCGCTCGCCAGGAATTCCAGGGCATTATCGGAAAGCATTCCCTTTTACTCGCCGCGTTAGAACTTACCACCCAGGTTGCACCCTACAATACTTCTGTTTTGATACTGGGTGAAAGCGGCACTGGAAAAGAAAAAGTTGCACATGCCATACACGCGCTGTCAGCTAGAAAAAGCGGTCCCTTCATACAAGTTAATTGCGGAGCTATACCAGTGACCCTGATAGAATCAGAGTTGTTTGGTCATGAAAAGGGGTCGTTTACCGGAGCCACAGAAAAAAGAAAAGGGAGGTTTGAACAGGCCGATGGAGGCACCATTTTCCTGGACGAGATCGGAGAACTACCGTTGGACATGCAGGTCAAACTGTTACGGGTTTTACAGGAAAGGGAAATCAATTATGTTGGCAGCAATACCCCCAAAAAAGTAGATGTCCGTATCGTGGCCGCTACCAACCGCAACCTGGAAAAAGAAGTCGCTGAAGGCAATTTCAGGCTTGATCTGTATTATCGGCTGAACGTATTTCCGATAACCTTACCTCCCTTAAGGGAGAGAAAGAGTGATATCGTGGATTTGGTTACTTTCTTTGCCCATAAGTTTTGTAACAATCTAAATAAAGAATACCATGGTATCTCAGCATCTATGATAGATACCATGCTTGCCTACCATTGGCCGGGCAATATTCGTGAACTCGAGAATGTGATGGAGCGGTCGGTTATTCTCAATAGTGAAAACTCCGAATTGGAATTAAAGCAGCACCTAACCGCTGCCACTTCAGACCACCCCGATAAGGGGAATATAGAAACATTGGACGATGTGAAATACATTCAACGGGAAACCGAAAAGGCATATATTCTTTCAGTGCTCAGAAGAACCGAAGGTCGGATCCGTGGGAGTGGTGGCGCAGCGGAATTGTTAAATCTGAAGCCCACGACACTGGAATCAAGAATGAGTAAATTAGGTGTCAAAAAGGAAGATTTTTAGCGAACGGGGTGGAATGATTGTAAAGGTGAATTGTACCTCGGTCTCCAGTAGTCAAATCAATGATAATCCGATATGTCCGCTGTAGAAAAATACGTGTATTGTCCTTGACTCGATGGGCCTGATTGACCGGCGGCAATTCACCTGTCGGAATTTGCCCCTGGACTTTTCCATTTGCCGGGAAAAGGTTGCTTACCCCGCCAACCGCTGTTGCGAAACTCCGAAATCAGCTATATTGGCAGGGTTATTCCTATTTAACGGTTGATATGCTCAGCTTGTTGCTGATAGCCGTTCACGATGCAGTGGCCAGTTCTGTGCCAGAATTTCTTCCAGATGTTTGATCTCCTGGGGATAAGCGGTATTCTTGCGCTTACCGAAATACAAGGTGTTTTCAACCTGCGGGCTGCCTTCCCAGGCGAACTTTACCGAATTGGCGGCGATCTGCTCACTGCACAGGAAATCAGGCACGACCGCAAAACCCTTACCGTTAGACATGCAGCGCAGGATTGAACCGAATGAAGGCACCACATATTTGGGCCTGAAACTTGGGAGGGCATCAAAACTTGCCGACCAGAAACGGGTGAGGTGTTCCATGTCCGCGGCGGTGGTATACCAGATCTGAGCGTTGAGCCACTCTCTGACTGCCGCGCGGTCTTCTTTCAGCAATAGCGCTTCGAATTCTGCCGTGTCAGTCTGGTTACCGCAGATCAGCACGATGCGCTCTTTGGTGAAGGGTTTGTATTCCAGGTTATGCTGTGTTCCTTTCTGGGATGTCAGGATCAAATCCAGACTACCATTGTTTAGCTCCTGGAGCATTTGGGGATTATCGCCAAATTTGGTCACCAGGTTAAAAGGCAATTCTGAAATATGCGCTTCAAGCATGTGCTGAAAGATTTCCATAGACATTCCAATACTGACTGTGGGTTTTTCTGCCTTTGATTTCCGGTGAAAAATATGCTCGGCCTCTTCGAGTTTGTTCATATGGTCAATAATAAAGTTATAGAGCATAGTACCGCGCTCGGTCGCTACCATTTTGCGTGTATCGCGGTCGAAAAGCCGGTGACCGGCAAAAGATTCCAGCGAACTTAAGTGAAGACTGACCCCTGGCTGGGAAATAAACAGGTCTTTGGCTGCCGCAGATAGTGTTCCTGCTTCATATATAACTTTAAAGGTTCTGAACCATTCTAAATTGATCATTGTTTGTTTGTTAAGGCGTTTAAGTTTTTAATTTGTGGTTGTAAAAGTATTTATACGCTTTGGCTTCACCAGATCAGGATATCCTTGATGATGATTTCCTGATGCTTGTCTTCTACAGTTACCCATTAGTCAAATACGTGCCATAATGCCTAAACCGATAGTTTTTGGATTGCATATTGTATAATTAATTGATTGTCAGTGCATTGAAAATGTATAGAAGATAAGAAAATTGAAAACCTGCAGATTGCCTCCGATATTTTCGGAGTTGAAGGGCTATAAACTCTGAAAAAATCGGATGATGCCACGGCCCTGGCCGCTTTAGCCCGGGGGCAATGCAGCGCGTGATTGTGGAGCTTCCATGCATATTTGACCATTGATCACTATTCTGATGACAGTTAATACTAGAGTGATTTTGCGTACAGGTTTAAACATGCAACTTTTGTTTCTGTAAACTTTACCCTTCCGGGTAGTAAAAAAAAAGAAAATGACGAAGAAAATTTCATTAAAAAAGATGGCCATTACGGCCGTTATGCCGGTAATCTTACTGGCCATTCCAGGGTCAGGTTCCGCCCAGACTCCAAAAGTTAAAAATGTAGTGCTGGTTCACGGCGCTTTTGCAGATGGTTCAGGCTGGCGTTCGATCTATGCGCTTCTGAGCAAAAAAGGGTATAAGGTAACGGTGGTGCAAAACCCGCTCACTTCCTTAGAGGAGGATGTCGCAACCACCAAACTTGCCCTGGATAAACAAGATGGGCCTGCTATCTTGGTAGGCCATTCCTATGGCGGTGCGGTAATAACCGAAGCCGGAAACCATCCCAAGGTTGCAGCACTTGTGTATGTAGCGGCTTTCCAGCCTGATAAAGGGGAAACAGTGCTCCAGTGGGTACAGTCTGCGCCGGCTGCGCCGGAAAGTGGCATCCTGCCACCTGATGACAAGGGTATCGTATATTATGATCAAGGTAAGTTCCATGCCGGATTTTGTGCAGATCTTCCAAAAGAACAATCAGATTTCATGTTTGCTTCTCAGGGGGCATTCCATGTAAAAGCGTTTGTTACTCCTCTGACTAGTGCAGCCTGGTCTTCCAAACCCAGTTATGCAGCCTTAGCTACGGAAGATAAGAGCCTGAATCCAGAAATTCAGCGTAACATGTATAAACGTTCCAATACTAAGGTAACCGAGATAAAAGGAAGCCACCTGATATTTGTTTCGCAGCCTGAAAAAGTGGCAAAGGTTATTGAGCAGGCAGCTCAGCAACAAAAGTAGCCATTGAACGTAAAGTTAAACCCGCCGTAATTTCAAATCGAGTGATGAGAAATTGCAGCGGGTTTTTAATTAGCGTGGCTGTTTTCTTGTCGCTGTGCCTGCCAATCCCTATTATTCGAGTCCGGCTTTAGTTTTGTCTTTTGGCGCTTTTTTCTTCTTTTTGCTGCGCGCCTCGACTTTGATTTCAACCAGCTGGCCGGCTAGGGCCAGACCTTCAATCTCAACGATGGTACTGGGTACCGACATGACATCCGGGTAGACGATTCTCCCAAGTTTTTTTCTGGCCTGAAAGCCAGATTCCATATCCGTGACGTAAATCGTCTCGTCTACCACTGTGTCCATAGTTATATCAAAGGTTTTCAACAGCCTTTCGATGTTTTGATAGCTCAGGCGCATCTGCGCTTCCATACCTTCGGCGAGATTCCCGGATTCATCGGTTCCCAGCTGGCCGGAGATCCATACAGATCTCCCAATTTTTAGTGCTTGAGCATAACCATACTCTTCTTCCCAGGGCATAGCTAAGCCCCTGCTTTCTTTAGTTTCCATAATATCAATTTGTTTATTTTTTGAATGTTTCCGGCGCAATAAAGTACAAGGCTTGTAGAGGCCGCCTGGTATTTGATGGGTTTAAAAAGGCACCCCGCGCGCGTGTTAGCTCAGTCTGGCCTGGAGTGCTTTAATTTCTTCTTCCAGTTTGTTGATGTACTGCCTCTGCGGCTCCAAAAGCTCGCGGACTTCCTCAAGGGTGTATTTCGGGTTGATATGCTGCGGACAATTCCAGTCGTAAGCCTTAATCTTGAAAATCATCATTTTTTCGGGCTTAAACTGATAATCTTTCGGACTTAAGAAATCATAAAGGCTGGAGTCCTCCTGCAATTCTACTATTTCTGCTTCGGCATAAATTTTCAACCTCGCCCGGAGCGGATAGGACATTAGAATCAGGGATACTTTGGGATTCTTTGAGATATTTCCCGTTGAGATGTACTGACGGTTCCCGATAAAATCCACTATGCCTATGGTTTGCTGATCAATGACCCGGATGAATCCTTTTGGACCACCCCGGTGCTGGATATATGGAAAGCCATTCTCTCCGAACGAGGCCATGTAAAAGCTGTCAATCTGGGCAATAAACTCTTCTTCTTGAGCGGTTAGCCCATCAACATAACTTCTTTTCTCCATCCGCTCATAGCTGAGCCGGCTTCCCAGACGTTCCTGCAGTTTTTTAACTGCATCAGTAAATGCTAGTTCCGAATAATTCATGTTTAGTTTTTTTTAACTATAAATGTAAACATTAAAGGGTCTGAATCTGCCTGATCATCTGATTGGTGAAGCCCCATTCGTTGTCATACCAGGCCATCACCTTTACCAAATCTCCGTCGACTACCCTGGTCATGGCCAGATCTACAATGGCCGCGAAAGGACTTTTGATGATGTCTGTGGAAACCAGCGGCTCATCGGTAACGCTGACCACCTGGCGGTAGCGCTCGGATCCGGCCTCTTGCTGAAGAATCTCATTGATCTCCTGTGCAGAAGTAACGCGTTCAGCGATGAAGGTGATATCTGAAATCGAACCCACCGGAACAGGCACACGGACGGCAACCCCGTCGAACCTGCCTGCAAATTCGGGCAGTGCTTTGGTGGTGGCGATAGCTGCGCCAGTTGCAGCCGGTGCCAGGTTGATTCCCGCGGTTCTACCCATTCTGGGCTCTCGTTTAGAAGGCGCATCCATCAAGGTCTGTGAGGCGGTATATGCATGAGTGGTATTCAGGATGGCCTTTTTTATGCCGAGTCTCCTGCCAAGAATTTCGATGATTGGGCTGATGTTGTTGGTTGTGCAACTGGCACAGGAGAAGATACTTACCTTGCCAGCCTCCGTGTTTACGCCGTGAACCACTGTAGGGGTATCTTTAGTGGGGCCTGATATGATCACAAAACTGGCGCCGGCTGACAGATGTTTTTCGGCGTCTGCATTACTGGTAAAGACCCCGGTACTTTCAATGACCACTTCTGCTTGGAGTGCTGTCCATGGCAACTCGGCAATGTCTTTGATTGATGTGTAGCGGAAGGACTTTCCATCAACGAAAATCAAATCTTCCTTGAAGGTGACTTCTTTCTCATATCTCCCATATATACTGTCATACTTCAGCAGGTATACCGCGTTTTCTATACTCATCAGGTCGTTTACCCCGGTAAGTTCCAAATCTTTCGTCTCTAAAATGACTTTCAGAGCGGCCCTGCCGATCCTGCCAAATCCATTAATTGCTATTCTTTTCATCAATTTAGTTTTATTTAATTGGATGCATTATTGGGGTATTTTTTATGAGTCAAAGATAGGTTGATCAGCCGCAATCCTTTGGCTTTTTACCATCACGCAATTTATAAATGCTATCAGTATGATGATATGGGAGTGGTTTGACCCGGTGCCACCCAGTGTTTGTTTAGTACTTTATTTAGATGATTATTTATCATCTCCATGAATGGGGATTATTCTATATGAGGCCACGTTCCGCGAAAGAGGTGGCCACATACGGAATAATCCCCACAGGTAAACAAGCGACTTTTTGATCGTTTAGGAGTAAATAATATGGTGGAAGCACTTTCTTATGCTGTTAATAATAAGATTATTTAATTTATTATTCAGGGGCAATCTATTGGAAAGGTTGAAATAATCCAAAAGTAATATTAAAAAATACTGACCCTAAGGTTATTGCGATTTTACCCTTGATAGTTTAGAATATTTTTTATAATCTTGAGGTGAGAGCGTTAATTTAGGAGGCGGCGACTGTCCATTAATTTAGGCAGCGCCGCTTTCTTTTTTCATTAAAGGAGCTCTAAAAGATCATTATTGAAAGAAAACCGTATAAATGAATGATTGTAGAAGACTTTCAGACGCTGAGCTTGTAGACCTCCTGAAGACAGGGGACCATCATTCATTTACTGAGATTTATAAACGGTACAATAGCTTGCTTTACATCTATGCCTATAAAAAGCTTCAGGACAACGAAAGTGCCAAAGATATTATCCAGGAGATATATGTCCATTTATGGAATTCCAGGAGTAATTTAAATATTCAGACTACACTTTCTGGCTACCTTTACAAGGCTGTTTTAAACCGTGTACTGAATGTTTTTCGGCATGTAGCCATCACACAGGAATATATCTCATCATTCAAAGAAGTTACAGACACTGCACCTGCTCAAACGGACTATCGCATTAGGGAAAAAGATCTCAAATCATTAATTGAAAAAGAGATCAACAACCTGCCAGAAAAAATGCGCGAAATATTTCAATTGAGACGCCAGGAATATTTAAGTAATAAAGAAATAGCAGATCGCTTAAATATCTCCGAACATACAGTCGCTACTCAAATCAAAAGAGCATTGAAAACACTTCGGGGAAAATTTGGACTGTTCCTTTTTATATATGCTTTTTTAACAGGGATGTTGAAATAAATATTTTTTTTCTTCGTGTACCCGATTCCTAATTCTGAGGTGTCTTTGTTTTGATTATCTTAAAAAACGCATAGGGTAGATTATGAACGATGAACAAGTAAAGGACTTATTGAAGAGATTTCAGGCCGGGGCATGCTCCGATCGGGAACTTGAAAAAGTGCGTTACTGGCTGCACAAATTCCGTGAGGATGAGCAGTCCGGTTTGTCACAGATTGATCTGGAAACTATTGATGATCAGATGTGGCAACCTATTCTTAAAGCTACTCAGCCAGAAACTGACAGAATGATAAGGTGGCCATTACGGGTTGCAGTTTCAGCAGCATCGATCATCATCCTGGGTATTTTTATTTATTTCTTCACTAAAGACTCTTCGAATAAAACATATGCAAATGACATTGATCCGGGAAAGAATACCGCCGTACTCATTTTGAGCGATGGTAAAACGATCAATTTGTTAAATGCTAAAAATGGTTTACTGGCCCTACAATCTACCACTCAAATTACAAAAACCGAAGAAGGAGAAATTATCTATACCTCTCGACATGAGCTGCCCCCGTTACAGAACGGGGGCAAAAGCTCATACTCTGGAATTTCAAATACCATTCGAACGCCACGTGGCGGACAATATAAGCTCTCGTTGCCGGACGGCACGAAAGTATGGCTAAACGCCGCTTCATCTCTAACATATCCGATTTCTTTTGATTGGCTTAAAGAGCGTAGAATTGAGCTGAACGGCGAAGCCTACTTTGAAGTTGCTAAAGATAAATTACATCCATTTTTAGTACAAAGTAAAACACAAACTGTAAAAGTACTTGGAACACGGTTTAATATCAGCGCCTATTCTGATGACCAGTTTACAAATACAACATTGCTTGAAGGTAGTGTTCTGGTTAACCAGGTTACACTTAAACCCGGGCAACAGGCTGTGAATTCAGGAACGGCGATCAAAGTGGATGTTGTAGACCCCAATGATGTTGTTGCCTGGAAAGAAGGAGAATTTTCTTTTAGAAACGAACCTCTTCAAAATATCATGAAGAAAATATCAAGATGGTACAACGTGGATGTTGTTTATCAAAATAAAGAAGCCGGCAAACAGATTTTTGGCGGTACCATATCCAAATATGAAAAAATCTCACAGATACTTCACATCCTGGAGTTAACTGGTGATGTAAAATTCAGGGTAGAAGGAAAAACAATCACCGTGTTATAGAAAATTTAGTTTCCCGACAGGAGATTCATCAAAATTATGTAATTTGCATCCGAAAATGAATGCACGGTCTCATCCGCTTATAAGTTTACAGATTTAAACTTTTTCTAATATAGGATACCCTGCCAGCGCCTAGATTATACTGCGATTATACTGCGCGTTCAGGATCAAATCTCTGGCTGTTGCGCCGATCAGTATGAAGTCGTAAGCCTTTTCACCAAGTATTTCCTGGATCGCGATAATGACCTGTCTGAGGTGATCCGGTATTTTGTCAGTTGGTAAATTGAATGTATTCATCAAATATTCTTTGGGCGGTATCTATATTTCTGCTATCGTTTGAAGTAATCAGTTCTGCATATGCCAGGACTGGTGGTACGGCGTCTGGTGACTTTATGGGCGAGGCAAATATTGGATGATTCTTATTCCAGAAGTATTTAAGTGCCTCTATTTCTCCTTGTGCGTCTGACGGGATCAGCTTGAGTGCTGACATCCACTTCTTATTTTCGCCGGTAACGAAAAGGGAAAGCTTTCCTGGGCCTAGGTAATTGGTATACAGATTGGCTGCGGCTTCTCCACCCCACTGGGCATTGATTTCTTTGACGTCAATTTTTTTAAAATTACGCAGCAGGTCAAGTGATTTAGAAGTATAGTTTCCTACGAGTAGTTTAGGCTTGAGCTGCTCCTTGTAAGCCTGCACCCATCGGCTTAGCAGTTCTTTTTTTGAGTTGATTATTCTGCGTTTGTTTTGCCCTTCATACAGGTAGTTGCTCTGTAGCATTTCGCTGATGATAATGGAGACGGAAGCTGCGGAAATACTTACTGCTGTGGCCATTTCCGGTAGGTCAGGTTAATGAATTCCGGGTTGTGTAAAACGCCAAATGACATTTTCAGCCCTGCTTCGGAAAATAATCTGCTTTTGTTTTTTCCCGGTATTTTTATCGTGGGCTTGATTCCTGATCGAAGGATATAAACTTCACCTTGATTTAGGTATACATTTCCCACTGTATCCAGGAAATTGATGTCTTGGGCTATTAACTCGTCGGCTATTTTTGGATAAACGATAGGGGCAAGTACAAATATATTCCTTTGATTGTTGGATCGCATGGCAATTTGCATTGTTTTTAGAAATGGCAACATGCCGTGATCTAATTTTGGCACTTTTATTACACTGTATTCAACGGCCTTATTCCTGAATCGCAGAATAATGATACCGGTGTTCTTGTCGGCATTTAATACCATTCTTGGCTTACCAAATTCCTCTTTAAGGCCTTTGGGCAAAGCATTGATCCCTTGTTCCCACAGTTGATGTACAGTTATTTGTTTACTATGTTTTATTGTTTACTGACAGTAAACAATAAAACATAGTAAACAAAAATGAATTTAGCAATAGTTCGCGGTCAATATTATCTGTGCAGTTACAAATAGAAAAAGAAAATTATTCAAAAACTGTTCGTAAAAAAAATCACTTAAACAGTTGCTCAATGCCACTTTTAATGTAAAATTCTTTATAGTTGCTGATGTTAAGTATATCGCTTACGGCTTTATTTTTATCGGGACTTTTGTCGTAATAAGCTTTGCAGATTTGATAACCCACCCAATAGCCCAGATCGGCAGGTTTATCTGCTGTTTCCTGATCTGAATTTGCGATCCAGTTGCGGGACCTGTTCAGGTACATTTCTTTCTGGAAATCAGCCCAGATCTGCTTTTCTTTGCCTTTAGCCCAAACAAACAGACGCTCATTAGCCGTGTTACCCGATATCAGTTCGCCAATGAAATCGGCCATACCTTCGGTGAGGGCCCCGGCAAGGAGCGTGGTGTCGCCCGCAAGCCCGCCCTGATTAAAATGAATGAGCTCGTGGGCAATCAGGTGAGGCAGGGCCTCAAGATTTGTAAAGTTGTTTTGCTGCCATAAGTTGAGTTCTTTAACAGGAACTTCTTTAGTCCGTGCAGATTGGTCTAAGCCTATTAACAAGCCTGCATTGGTACTGGTCCCACCTGAGCTGAATGCGCCTATGACAAAGTAAATATCCGGAAACTGAGCTTTGCTGTAAATTTGTTTGAACTTGACAAAGCTTTGAATCATTTGAGGTTTTTGCTGATCAACGGCATAAGTATTTTTACGTACAGCAGCGTAAAATTGAGGCTTGGTGTGCACAGATTTTACAAAATTCTTTAGGTTTCTGATTTTATATGCCAGATAATCCTCAAGTCCATTTGAGGCATGGTCTACATAGTATTTCTGATAAAGACCAAGGGCCTTAGCCGAATCTTTTTTTGCCAGGTCGTATGCCTTCCAAAAGTTCTTTACATCACTGGTGATCAGTTTAGCCTTGTGAGGATCTGTCGTGCTGTTCTTAACTGTTTTTATACTATTTAAAACTTCAGACCAGCCTTGTAAGGAATGCAAGGACTCAAGGTCTGTGTCTTTTTTTATTTGATCGGTATTTTTATAACCGCTATTTACAGCATTTCTCAGTAGAACCAGCGCACTATCTTTTTGACCACTTAAGGCATAACAACAGGCTGCATTATAATAACTATCCGATTTAATGACCTTAAAGTCGGCTTGGCCGGTCGCTTTTAAGTAATACTTTCCTGCTTCTTTGAAGTTCTTCGCTTTGTAAAGACTGTCGGCTATTTTCTCAGGTCTCACCTGGGCAATGGTTGTAGTGCCACTTAGTAGAAAAAGAATTAAAAGTTGTTTGAATTTAAACATATAAAATGATGTTTTTGATCAATGTTTATGATATAAATAATAAGTTATATAATCTGTTAAAAAGATTAGTAATTGGCAGTTCTTATCAAAGCTAATTAATAATTTATATAATATCGGCGCATTTTTATAGGTTAAGATCTAAATATGTTTTAGGGACAGACTTACTGTTGTCCCCTGGTGTAATTTTGATTTTATCTCTATTTTGATGTCAAAATAATCAGCGATACTTTTCACGATTGACATCCCCAATCCATGTCGGCCACTACTTCCATGATGTGAAAAACGATCAAATATTTTGTTAAGATTCTCCCTGGGAATGCCCTGCCCTGTATCGCTGATCAAAATTCGATAGGTATTCTTTACATTTTCGTCCCTTATCTGGATGCTTCCTCCAGGTTTATTGTAGCGTATGGCATTGTTGATCAGATTGTAGAACAAGTGAAAGATGAGCTCCTGATTCATGCCATCCAGTTGCAAATCTTCTTGAATGTCCATGTTAACGAAGACCTTTTTATTTTCCAGCATTGGATTCAACTCAAAAACAATATCAGATAACACTTTATGTAGCTTGACCTTGTCTGTTTTTTTGTATTGCCCGCTGTCTATTCTTGCCAGAAAAAGCAAAGATTTGACGATTCGTCCCAGTCGATCCAAGGTGTTGTCCATTTCAGATAATTTGACTGCCTGCTTTTCATTCAAATCCTTGTCGATCATCATATTTTCGATTTTACTGCGCAGAATACTAATGGGGGTCAGTAGTTCGTGAGAAGCATTTGCAGTAAACTCCCGCTCCCTGGTAAAAGCTTTTGTAGTACTTTTCATCAACGCTTTCAGGGAAGCATCAAGAAAGATAAAATCATTAGTGCTTGTTTTAATTGGTGAAAAATTCAGGTCAAAGGGAAATTCCTGTTTCACCAGCCGCTTGTCGATGATAGACCAGAAAGGTTTTAACGCCCTTCTTGAATAGTAAAAATCTAAAATAATTGTGATAAAGAACAGGATGAGGAGCAGTACCAGGCCGACATGCTGCAATAAACTACTATAGAGTTCAATGGTCTCACGGGAACGACCTATCTCAAGGATATAATATTTTTTATTGTGTGTAAAAACATTTTTCAGTATCCGGTATTCTGCCGTATCTCTATCAATAATTCTTATCTGGTCATCGATTTCCTTTAGTCCTATCAAGGAGTCAGCGGCTACTTGTTGAATGGCAATATAGTCATCTTTGAGCATGGTATAGCTACCGTATGCAGCTGATCCTTCGAGGTAAAAATCCAGGCCTTTCGCCCTGATGTTCTGAAAGGCTTCATTGCGTTGCAGCTTCAAGAATTTGTCAATGGTATAGACAGAATACCAGTTGAATATTACCGGGAGAAGCAGTATAAAAAGACCAATGATAATCAGCTTGGATAAAGCAAAGTATACGTTTAGTTTATGGTTCAGTTTCACTTGGATAAGTTTACTTTATAACCTATTCCTCTAACAGATTCTATCCAGTCTACAGGAGCATAGACAGAAAGTCTTCGGCGGATATTCTTGATATGAACATCAATGTAATTGGAATCTCCAATGGAGATGCTGAGGTCTCCCCATACATACTCATATAGCTGACTTCTGCTCAAAGGTCGGTTGCGGTTAAGAATAAGATAGCTCAGAATATCGAATTCCTTTCTGTAGAGCGAAATCGGCTGTCCTTTATAGTATACCATACGCATAGCCAGGTCCACATCGAAATCTCCAATTTGGAATACATTTCCGCTGGTTGCAAATTTTCTTCTAATGATGGCCTGAATGCGCGCATGAAGCTCAGCAAGTGAGAATGGCTTGGGAAGATAATCGTCAGCTCCCAGTTCCAATCCTTCAATGCGGTTTTTGATATCCCCTTTGGCAGATAGTATCACAACTATTGAATCAGCCTGATCCATTTTTATGGCTTTGAGGATATCCAGGCCGTCTCCGTCAGGCAAGCCTAAATCCAATAAAATAACATCAAAGTACCGCTCAGTTAAAATGGAAGTTGCAGCTTTTACCGTGTCAGTGGTGTCACAGTCATACTGAAGATTGGTCAGGAAGCTCACGATTTCATCCGATAAGGTATGTTCATCTTCAACTAATAATACTTTCATATTTCTATAGAATCAGGTTAGCTACAGCTGATAAAAATAGCCTAAAGAAAAAAAAGAATTTGACCGGTTGCCCTGAGCGCTTTTATTGCTCAAGACTGACAGCTGATAAGATAGCATCACGGCTCCTTTTCCCCGGTAATAAATAAAGGGTACATTAAAGTTATAGGAAAGCAGACTAAAATCAGTAGACACCGTTGTCCGTTCAGTAGTTTGAGGTTGATTGTTCGCAGGAAGCGGGAGTATTTTATCTAGTCCCATCCATTGTTTTTGCTCCTCAATGTAGGTGTTGTAAAAGCGTTGTGTACCAGCTACAATACTGATCCCGGGTTTTAAGTAAAATGTGTTTTTTTCTCCCAATTGTCCCAGGAGGATATTCTTAGAATTATCAAGCGATATAAATACATCCTGTGATTGCCCAAAGTTATAATCTCCGGTCAGTTCCGTCCGGAACAGATGGTCAATACCAATGGTTGAACTCAGGCTATTGGGATTTGACGCTTGAAGCAGAGGCGATGCTTTTGAATAAAATGAGCGGGTATAGCCTACTTCAAAATCTGCATTGGAACCGAGATCAAATTCAAACCCTGAACTCAGGTGCAGTTCTGAAGGAAAATTGTTCTCCTTAAGCAGGTGATATCCACCTCCGGAAATATACCATCCCCAGGACGTCCTTAGCTTTAGGTCTATATATGCAAAAGGAAGGGTTTCAGCCGCAGTCTGTCCATAATAATTTGCGTTTGAACTGGCAACAGCAGACAAGGTAAGCGTGGTTCTCTTTTCACTGGACAGCGTGTCGGACTGTCCAGATACAAATAAGGGGACAGTTATCAGGAGGAATACCAGGATAGTAAGTAAGTTTCGCATAGGTTTATAGTTTAATCTTTACCTGGGTATTGACCTTCACTTTAACTGGTCTAATACGGGGAGATTTTATATTTATTGAGGTTGGAACAATAGTTCTTGGAATGGCTTTGTTCTTAGCTTTAGGCACATTCCTTAAGATACTTTCAGTTTGAGGTAAGGTTGCCGCTTTGTGTCTTTCCACCCTGCGCTTTGCCAGTTGTTTCGCGTTGCCTAATGTATCTTGTTGTAGATATGTAGATATCGAAGGATTTATTTCACTGGCAGCGTACGCCCCGTTGGTACAACCAATGATCAGGAAAATGAAAAGAGTATATAGATAATAGCTCATAATCAACAAATTTGGGAATCATTTCAGATCCCCAAATTCATAATTTAAGGTGATTAAAGTTTAATTCCTGTAGTCGTTTTTACTTTGGCATTGATTGCTTTTGGCTTGATGTTGACATCAGTTTTCACTTTTGCATTAGCAGAAACTGTTTTAACACCGGAATTAACTTTACCGGTCGTATTGCCGATAGTTTTTACAGCTGTATTCCCTTGACTTTTCACCGAAGCGGCACTACTGACAACACTACCTTTTACTGCGGTAGTTGCATCTGATTGTGCCAAATTACTTACTTCTACTCCATGTGTGTTGTTATCGCTAGCAGTCCCACCAACGCCCACTTCACTGTTTGCTGAAATTTCCGCATTTGAAGCCTTTTTATCTACGGCCTCTTTTCCTGCTTTCACTTTTTCTTTGGTCGCATTTTTTTTCCCTTCTGTTTTGGCTTTTAAACGCTCCGTATTTAAACTTGCTTCAGCATTAGCGGATTGTGAACTTTCTATGTTTTTTTTGTTCAATTTCACCTCTTCCTTGCTATTTGCTTTCAAAGAAACTTCTTTAGTTTTCTGTTGGGCCATAACTCCGGTAAATACCATTACCGAGAGTGCCATCGTTAGTATTTTTTTCATGTTCAATGTTTTATAGCTCAAAGCTAATTCTGGAATATGAAAATAAAATGAAACTCCTTTAAATGATTTATCCAACAACTTTTGTTTATTAGTATACGGCCCACAGTATATATATGATACTTTAGTCAAATTTGCTAATTTAGTCCTTGTGGCTTGGAGACATCTTGCATAGCACTAATGGTAATAAAGAAATTATAAACCTTCTAAAGATGATGAGATTTACTTCTTTACTTTTTTTAACGCTTCTGGCGATCAGCAACATTAACAGTGCCGCACAAATTGCTTCGTCAAACCGAAGTACATCCACTAAGCCGGGAATTATCACAGGTGCCGACCAGACTGAAAAATATTTGCCTTATCTAAGAGGAAAACGAATTGGCCTGGTGGCAAATCAGAGTTCCATTATTGGCAAGAAAAGCAGCGTAGATAGTTTAGTGAGCCTTGGAATTAAAATTGTAAAGGTATTTGGTCCTGAGCATGGTTTTAGAGGCAATGCCAGTAATGGAGCTGTGGTGGGCAATGAGGTAGATAATAAAACTGGCATTCCAATCATCTCTTTATATGGCAAAAATGAGAAACCAACAAAACAACAGTTGGCGGATATCGACCTTATAGTCTTTGATATTCAGGATGTGGGCTGCCGCTACTATACAAATATCAACACACTTGAGTATGTGATGGAAGCCTGTGCAGAAAACAACAAAGAGCTGCTAATTCTTGACAGACCTAATCCTAACGCATATGTTGTAGACGGGCCGGTAATGACTGATGATAAATTTAAATCTGGCATAGGTATCCATTACACACCCATGACGCATGGCATGACTATCGGTGAATTTGCACAATACCTTAATGGTGAAGGATACCTGAAAGAACAATGCAAAATAAACATCATAAAAGTTGCCAACTATGATCATGACATGCCTTATGTATTACCGATAAATCCCTCACCGAATTTGAATACGCAGCAAGCCGTGATGCTTTTCCCGAGCTTATGTATGTTTGAAGGAACAGCTATCAATGAAGGCCGTGGAACTTATATGCCATTTACCATATTGGGAGCACCCGCATTGAAAGGTAAATATTCATTTTCATATAAGCCGGTAAGCATTCGCGGCATGAGTGAGCGACCAAATCACAAAGATGCTGTTTGTTATGGGATTGACCTTCGCAATGATGATATTAACAAACTTCGCAAGAGCCGCCAGATTAATTTATCCTGGTTAATTGAATTGTACAATGCCTATCCGGATAAAGCTAATTTCTTTACCCCCGGTAGAGCGAATCAGGATGTATCGGCTTTTGATCTGCGCATAGGTACAGATCAATTAAGAAAGCAGATCATTGCGGGAGTATCGGAAGCGGACATCAGAAAAAGCTGGGAACCTGGATTGAAGAAGTTTAAGGCTATACGGGCAAAATATCTCCTATATCCGTGATTAGTTAATTTGTCATTTTCTACACAAGACAGAGCTAAAAGGACAACAGCATTTTATAATGACAGATGTTAAAGATCCTCATTTTTGGATCTACTGCTTGTTGGACTATCTTAATGGGATAAAGAGCTACTTAGGTTGGTCTTCACATTTCGTGAAAATGGCGGATTAGGTATATGTAATGCGAGCCACAGAGAGATGATTGCACCTTAATAGATGGTATGTGTTAAGATTATGGTTTCATAAGTTAAAATTCACTAACTCTCGAAGATTAATTCTTGATAGTTTTATGTCATGAAATGTTACCGTTATATTGATAAGTGTATTGTTGAAAAATATAGTTTGAGAATAAAAGCCCGTTCTATACTTTTTTACGTTGTGTTGTATGTCACTTTTTTTAGCCAGTCCATCTACCAGGCTAAAGCACAAAGTGGTGATCAGATACTGGATGGTATAGGCGAAACCGGTATAATAGCCCGTTATATTTTTAACGGCGATCTCAAAGACTGGTCTCGAAATAATCTTCATGCGAAAGCCGAAAGTGTACATTCTCATTTTGTAAATGATATACAATTTGGAAAGGTTTTATCATTATCCGGTGACAGTGATGACTTTATCAGGCTGCCTGCCGCGTCGCTAGCGGATATTGAGTCACTTAGTTTATCCTCCTGGATTAAATTGCGTTCCAATCAATCTGGGCAATATTTGTTTGATTTTGGAAGGAGTGAAACAAGCCATTTTTTCGCCGCGCCGTTTGGCTTAGAGGTCAAAAAAGGTTTTCAGATCATGATAACTTCAGCTAAGAATGGGGAAAATGGCGTAGTTACTTCATTTCCTGATCTCAATAAGTGGGTTCATGTTGCGATAGTGATTGATGTTTCATCTAAATCAATCATTGCCTATATTAATGGTAAACCTGTGGGTGAGGGCAAAGATATTCCCTCTGAGTTGAAGGATGTTTTTAATCAGCTTACAGATGAGGGTAATTTGCTTTTTATCGGAAAATCTTTAAAGCCAGCAAAATCCAACATGAATGCAATGCTTCATGATTTTCGTATTTATCGGGTTGCCTTAAGTAAAACACAGGTGTTGAATATTTACAAGAATTCTGTGAATGCTAAAGGAACCACTAACGGCAATGGGGTAAATGTAACCAATTTGAAGGACGATATCCAGCAGTTCCCCGAAACAAAACCACAGCTATATAATGCCTATCTGAACAAGGTAGAAGATGTTGAGGTAGCTACTGAGATCGGGGTTTTGCCTCGCTTACCCAATTATATTCAGGGTACTTACCGGCAGATCAAAAATGGACCAATTGTGCGGGTTTTATGGCCTCTTCCTGATGACAACAGTTCGGTTCTTCGACCCGGACAGTATGTTGTTTACGGGCAAATTCCTGGTACTCAAATCCGCCCCAAAGCGATTGTTACGGTTGGTGCAGAAAAAAAAATAACAGCTCCGGTTTTAAAATTGAAGACTTTCGGTCTCGATCGGGTGTCGTTGGGAAATGATCTTTTGGGTCACCGAACTAAATTTACCGAAAACAGAGACAAGTTCATCTCTACCTTGGCCAAAACTGATCCGAATTCCTTTCTCTACATGTTCCGGCATGCCTTTGGCCAGAAACAGCCAATAGGGGCCATACCACTTGGAGTATGGGATACCCAGGACACCAAACTCAGAGGACATGCCACAGGACATTATCTTACAGCAATAGCTCAGGCTTATGCCAGCACGAGCTACGATAAGACACTTCAGGAAAACTTTTCCGGTAAAATGAAGTACATAGTGAATACCCTGTATGAATTATCACAACTTTCTGGCAGACCCAGGGCAGCTGGTGAGTCATTTGTATCAGATCCTGCTGCAATACCCTTTGGTCCTGGTAAAACAAGTTTTGATTCTGATCTTAGTGATCTGGGAATTCGCAAGGACTATTGGAACTGGGGTAAGGGATTTATCAGCGCCTATCCGCCAGATCAGTTTATCATGCTGGAGAAAGGAGCTAAATACGGTGGCCAGAAAAATCAGGTTTGGGCACCATATTATACTTTACATAAGATTTTAGCAGGTTTGATGGATGTTTACGAGGTTAGTGGTAATAAAAAGGCCTTAGATTTGGCCAAAGGAATGGGTAACTGGGTTCATAAGCGGTTGAATGTGTTACCTACTGATACCCTTATCAAGATGTGGAACACCTATATCGCCGGTGAGTTTGGAGGTATGAATGAGGCCATGGCAAGACTGTACCGAATAACAGGTAATCAAGATTATCTTCAAACAGCGATAAAGTTTGATAATATTCGGGTATTTTACGGTGATAAAAATCACACTAGCGGATTGGTAAATAATGTGGATTTGTTTCGTGGATTGCACGCCAATCAACATATCCCTCAGGTTGTTGGAAGTATCGAAATGTACAGGGTGTCTAATAATCCGGACTATTATAGAATTGCTGACAACTTTTGGTACAACGTGGTTAGTGGTTACACCTATAGCATAGGTGGGGTTGCTGGCGCACGTAATCCCGCTAATGCAGAATGTTTCGTTGCGCAACCCGGAACGCTCTATGAGAATGGCTTCTCTGAAGGCGGGCAGAATGAAACGTGTGCAACTTACAATATGCTAAAACTAAGCAGTGAACTTTTTCTTTTCGATCAACGTACAGCGTTTATGGATTATTATGAGCGGGGATTGTATAACCATATTCTGGCATCGGTTGATGAACACTCTCCTGCTAATACTTATCATGTACCGCTCAAACCTGGGTCCGTAAAGCAATTTGGGAATGCTAAGATGACCGGCTTTACCTGCTGCAATGGCACCGCAATAGAGAGCAGCACCAAGTTACAGAATTCGATTTATTTTAGAAGCACCGATGACCAGTCCTTATATGTGAATCTTTATATTCCTTCAATATTGAAATGGACCGAACGTAGGGTAAGCATTATACAATCTACAAATTTTCCTAAATCGGATCATACCCAACTGACGGTTAAAGGAAGTGGAAAATTTGATATCAATGTCCGTGTCCCTGGCTGGGCTACCAAAGGATTCTTCGTCTTGATTAATGGGCAGACGCAAAAGTTAGACGCGCATCCCGGAACTTACCTCAGGCTGAGCCGGAGCTGGAAGGATGGGGATACCATTGAGCTGCGAATGCCTTTTCAGTTTCATCTCGATCCAGTAATGGATCAGCAGAACATAGCCAGTCTGTTTTATGGACCTATTTTGCTAGCCGCTCAGGAGCCAGAAGCAAGAAAGGACTGGCGTAAAATTACCTTGAACGCTGCTGATATTAGCAAGTCAATTAAAGGTGATCCTCACCGTTTAGAATTCAGGATTGATGATGTTGTTTTTAAACCATTTTATGATACGTATGGCAGACATTCGGTTTACCTGGACGTTGATTTAAAATAATGTGCTATGCATGTATATTTTTCATCGAAATCTATATCAGATATCGCTTAACTAATAGAATGCTAACTTTGTCTGAAGTACTTTTGGTTACCAAAAACAACAAAAGATTGGAGAAGGTTTAACAATGCGTTATATTTCCATTCCAAAAGGCTAGGTGGAGCCGGAAGGAATGTGTTTACCTTAGCCCCCCTTTTATATAACAACATGGAAATCAAATGAAATTAAATAAAACCTTACTACTGCTTGCGTTGGTTAACAGTTGTATGCAACTTTTTGCACAAAAGCAGCAAACAGGAACAGCTCCAAAACGACCAAATATTGTGATTATCATTTCAGATGATCATGCCTATCAGACCATAAGTGCCTATGGTAGCAAATTGATGCAAACCCCCAATATAGACCGGATTGCAAATGAAGGGGTTCGTTTTGATAAGGCATATGTAACCAACTCCATTTGTGGTCCCAGCAGGGCGGTAATCCTGACTGGAAAATACAGCCATAAAAATGGATTTAAAGATAATGAAAGTTCAGTTTTTAATGGCGATCAAGACTCCTTTGCAAAACAATTGCAGAAAGGTGGCTATCAAACCGCGTGGATTGGCAAGTGGCATTTAGAAAGCAAACCCCAGGGTTTTGATTTCTGGCAGGTATTGCCTAATCAGGGACAATATTTCAATCCAGACTTTGACATGATGGACGGCAACAAAAAAAGAATTGAGGGCTACGTAACCAATGTAATTACGGATGAAGCTGAAAACTGGATGGATAAACGAGACGAATCCAAGCCATTTTGCCTGGTGATCGGGCATAAGGCCACGCATCGGGTTTGGCTGCCAGACACCGCTGACCTGGGCCGCTTTGATAAGGTTAACTTTCCGCTTCCGGCCAATTTTTACGATACTTATCAAAACAGAAAAGCCGCGGAGATACAGGACATGTCTATCGAAAAAACCATGCTAATGGGGTATGACCTAAAGATGTTCGGTTCTGATGATAAGGAGAATAAAGATGGTAACTTTAGTAGGATGAACGCAGCCCAACGTGCTAAAGTTGATACTTATTATAAGCCTATAGAAGCGCAATTTAATGCATTGAAATTACAAGGAAAAGCACTTACCGAATGGAAGTTTCAACGTTATATGCGCGATTACTTAAGTACTGCCACCTCTTTGGACCGAAACATTGGTCGCACATTGGACTACCTGGATCAACATGGTCTGAGCAAGAATACTATTGTAATTTATCTGTCCGATCAGGGATTCTATATGGGCGAGCACGGCTGGTTTGACAAACGTTGGATTTATGAGGAGTCATTCCGTACCCCTATGGTCATGCGATACCCCGGCCTGGTAAAAGCAGGTACTGTTTCCAATCGTTTTGTGATGAACCTGGACATTGCCCCAACCGTACTTGATGCAGCAGGTTTGCCTATCCCAAAAGATATACAGGGCATATCTATGTTGCCTGCCCTAAAAAATCATGCTGATAAAGGCAGACAGGTTTTATACTATCATTATTATGAAAATGGAGAGCATTCAGTTTCCCCTCATTTCGGGATTCGCACTAAGAGGTACAAATTGATTCGGTTCTATAAGCGTGTAGTAGGATGGGAGTTGTACGATCTGCAAAAAGATCCACATGAAATGGATAATAAATATGGGAAAAAAGGATATGAAACCATCACTGCCGATTTGTATAAAGAGCTAACCAGGCAAATTAATAAATTTGAAGATAAGGATGCGCTGCAAATCTTGAAGGAAAGATAAGATCATGTTGTTGATTAAAATGAAGTAAAAGAGCCGGTTTTGCCGGCTCTTTTAATAAGAAATTGTTGTTATTTCCAACCACCACCAAGTTCCTGGTAGATATTGGTTACAGCACTGAGCTGATTCTTTTTTGTTTCTATAAGTTCCAGTTTTGACTCTAGCGCATCCCGCTGAGTCATCAATACTTCCAGATAATCAGCCCTTGCCGATTTAAATAAATCATTGGAGATATCAATAGATTTATTGAGTGCACCTACCTGGTCAGACTTCAAACGAAAACTCTTTTCCAGGTTATCTATATTCGACATTTGAGTAGAAACTTCTAAGTATCCATTTAAAATTGTTCGTTCATAGTTATACATGGCCTGAAGCTGACGCAAGTTTGCATTTTTAAACTCAGCCTTAATTCCGTTTCTATTAATTAGCGGGCCAGCAAGATCTCCTGCAAGCGAATACAGCATTGATTCGGGCGATTTCACCAGATAAGATGGGTTAAATGCCTGAAACCCGAACGCTGCGGAAATATCCAGGGAAGGATAGAATTCCGCTTTTGCTGCTTTTACATCTAATTTTGCAGCAGCCAGCTCTAGTTCAGCTTGTTTAATGTCTGGTCTGTTGGCCAGCAACTGCGATGGAATACCTGCGCGAACCGCTGGAGGTAAGAGGTTCAAAAAGTTGCCATGATCTCTTGGAATTTCCTGAGGGAATCGACCAAGTAAAAAATTGATCTTGTTCTCACTTCCCTTGATCTTTTGAAGGATGTCAAACTCCATGCTTTGGGAGTTTAATACCTCCGCTTTAAATTTCTGAACAGCCAATTCGGTTACCCTGGTTGCTTGTTTTTGAATTTTTACAATCTCAAGGGCATCCTTTTGAAGCTGGATATTCTGTTTAACAATCTCTAACTGATTATCCAACGCAAGCAATTCATAATAGGAGTTGGCAACCTCAGCAATCAAATTGGTCAATACAAAATTTTTGCCTTCTACAGTAGATAAGTATCTGGTAATTGCGGCTTTCTTAGCGTTACGGAGTTTTTTCCAAATATCTACTTCCCAGTTTGCATACACTGCAGCAGTATAATCCATCAGCGGGTCTGGGGTTTCTTTTCCTGGAGCAATTTCTGTTGAAGCATCACCAGCACCCTGACTGGTGTACCTTCCTACTTTTTCAACACCGAGGCCAAGTTTTGCACCTACGGTTGGTAAAAGCGCTCCTTGTTTAAATTTGATGTCGTTCTTTGCCATTTCAACTTCCTGAAGTGTTATACTCAACTCCTGGTTATGTTTAAGGGCTGTGTCAATTAGATTCACCAGATTTGGATCGGTAAAAAAGCGCTTCCATTCAAGCGCAGCCATATTGGTGGTATCCCTGTTGTTATTATAAGATTCAGGAACTGATTTGTTTTCGGTTGACTGTATGAACGCAGGGATCTTACAGCTTGCAATGGCTATGCAAATACCTGCCAGGCCAATACATTTATATATCTTGTGTTTATACATTGTGATCAATTTCTTCGGTTAAAGGATTTTCTTCTTCATTTTTAACAAGAGCATGTTTTTCTGAGATTTTACCGAAAATGTAGTATAATCCCGGTATAATAAGAACACCGAAAACAGTTCCGAAAAGCATACCTCCGGCAGCAGCCGAGCCGATTGTTCTGTTTCCTGTCGCACCCGGTCCGGAAGCAAAAACCAATGGGATCAATCCGGCAATAAATGCAAAGGAAGTCATCAGAATAGGGCGGAACCTGACGGCTGAACCCTCAATTGCTGCCTGAAGTACTGAACTTCCTGCTCTGTGTTTCTGAACGGCAAACTCTATGATCAACACCGCATTCTTACCCAACAGGCCAATAAGCATCACCATAGCTACCTGAGCATATATGTTATTTTCCAGCCCGAATATTTTCAACAAGAGGAATGCTCCGAAAATTCCAGCTGGAAGTGAAAGAATTACAGGGAATGGCAGTATAAAGCTCTCATACTGCGCAGCAAGGAGCATATATACGAAAACAAGGCAGATGATGAAGATATAGATCGCTTCATTTCCACGGGCAACCTCATCTTTGGAAATACCTGCCCAGTCAATCGAGAATCCTCTTGGCAAACTGGTTTTAGCCACTTCTGATACCGCATTAATTGCTGAACCACTACTATAGCCTGGTGCAGAGGAACCGCTAATCTCAGATGCATTATACATGTTGTGTCTGGTGATCTCTGATAATCCATAAACCTTCTCAATTTTCATGAAGGCCGAGAACGGCACCATTTCGTCACGGTTATTCTTTACATATAGTTTCAGAACATCTTCAGGTAAGGCCCTGTACTGTGGCAACGCCTGCACCATCACTTTGTATTGCCTATCGTATTTGATAAAGCTGGTTTCATAGTTACTTCCCACTAATGTAGAAAGCGTATTCATCGCATTCTCAATAGTTACTCCTTTTTGCTGAGCAATGTCGTTATCAATTTTGAGCATGTATTGCGGGAAACTGGCGCTGTAGAAGGTAAATACCGACGATAATTCAGGGCGTTTACTCAGGTCCTTTACAAAATCCCTACTCACCGTTTCCATCTTTTTGTAATCACCTGTTCCGGCCTTATCCAGCAAGCGCAACTCAAAACCACCAGCAGCTCCGTAACCAGGAACAGCAGGTGGCTGGAAGAATTCAATGGTGGCCCCCGTTACATCTTTAGATTTCTTTTCCAATTCATTGATTACCTCCTGTACGGAATGTTTACGTTCCTCCCAGCTTTTCAAGTTGATCAGACAAGTTCCTGAATTGGCTCCGGTACCTTCTGTAAGGATTTCATAACCCGCCAAAGAAGAAACGGATTGTACATCTTCCATGCCTTCAGCAATTTTCTGCAGCTTCTCGGCAACTTGATTCGTTCTTTCCAATGATGAACCAGGAGGGGTTTGTATTACCGCATAAAACATTCCCTGATCTTCATTTGGTATAAAACCAGAAGGAAGGCTGTTGTTTAGTAACCATATTCCCGCGCAAAAGGCGACCAGCATGATAAAGGTAATTGCCCGCCTGTTTACGATTATGCTTAATAACTTCTGGTATTTGCCAGAAACCCTGTTGAACCAATTGTTAAAACCATCCAGCACTTTATTGAGCCATGTTTTCTTTTGAGCTTTTCCGTGATTATTCTTCAGCATAATTGCACATAGGGCAGGGGTAAGGGTAAGTGCAACCACTCCTGACAGAATAATTGATGTAGCCATAGTAATGGAAAACTGTCTGTAGAATATTCCTACAGGGCCAGACATAAATGCAACCGGAATAAATACCGCTGCCATTACGAAAGTGATCGCAATAATGGCCCCACTAATCTCATGCATTGCTTCTTCAGTAGCTTTAAGCGGCGAAAGATTCTTTTCTTCCATTTTGGCATGAACTGCTTCAATTACTACAATGGCATTATCTACCACAATACCTATTGCCAGCACCAGAGCGAACAAGGTGATCAGGTTCAGTGTAATCCCAAAGAATTGCATAAATACAAAAGTCCCTATAAGGGATACCGGTACTGCAATGGCTGGGATTAATGTTGAGCGCCAGTCGCCAAGGAAAAGGAATACGACCAATCCAACAAGAATAAATGCTTCCACAAGGGTGTGTATTACTTTTTCAATAGAAGCATCCAGGAATTTGGATACATCATAACTGATCTCATAATCTACACCTTTAGGAAACGAGCTCGATTTGATCTCCTTCAGTTTAGCTTTTATGTCCTTGATTACCTGGCTCGCATTACTTCCATAAGATTGCTTTACAACTATAGCGGCCGAAGGTCGGCCATTAAGATTGGAATAAAGGTCATAATACGAACTCCCAAACTCCACATCAGCAACATCCTTCAGATGAAGTATCTCTCCCTTTGTGGATGATCTTAGTATGATGTTCTCATATCCCTCTTTGGTACTAAATCTCCCAGGATATTTTAATACATATTCAAATGCCTGAGATCTTTTACCAGAACTTTCTCCGGTTTTACCTGGCGAAGCTTCCAAACTTTGCTCATCAAGTGCTTTCAAAACTTCATCGGCCGATATCTTATAGGCCAACATACGGTCTGGTTTTAACCAGACCCTCATGGCATATTCGCGGTTACCAAGGATATCGGCAACTCCAACACCATCAACTCTTTTTAACTCTGACAATACGTTGATGTCGGCGAAGTTGAAAAGAAATTTCTGATCCATATGAGGGTCTTTACTGTACAGGTTGATGTACATGAGCATATTAGACTCTTCCCTGGTAATCTTTACACCTTCACGTACCACCAAAGGAGGTAGTTTATTTATAACAGAAGCTACACGATTTTGAATATTTATCGATGCCTGGTTGGGGTCGGTACCCAGATTGAATACCGCCTGTATGGTGGCTTCACCATCATTACCTGCATCCGATGCCATGTATTTCATTCCTGGAACCCCGTTAATAGCCCGTTCCAACGGAATGATTACTGATTTAATCATTAGTTCGCCATTTGCTCCCGGATATTCCGCAGTGATGTTCACCTTTGGCGGTGAAATGGAAGGGAATTGTGTTACCGGTAATTGGGTGGTAGCCAACACACCCAGGAATGTAATGATGAGCGATATTACTATAGACAGGACTGGCCTGTGTATGAATTTATTAAACATAGAATTACTTTTTTAAGGATGGAATTACTATTCCGTTTTCAATTGCAGACGAGAAATAACTTCCTTGGGTGCTATAAATTCATATTTGATCTTATCATCATCTTTAACCTTTTGGACACCTTCAAGTAGGATTTTGTCATTTTCAGAAAGGGTATTTCCTACCACGTACAAGTCAGGCATTCTGCTAGTGATACTAATATTCCGCGATCTGACTACTCCATTTTTGTCAACTACGAAAACATATACCTTGTCTTGAATTTCGTAGGTCGCTTTTTGAGGGATTATTAATGCACCTTTAAGCGGAACCGTCATTTGAACTTTACCTGTCTCGCCATTTTTTAAAAGCTTGTCGGGGTTTGGGAACCTTGCTCTGAAAGCAATGTTTCCTGTTTCATTATCAAATTCACTTTCAACGGTTTCTACCTCACCTTTATATTTCAAGGGCTGGCTATTGGCCAAAAGCAGACTTACCTTGTTGTCGCCGCGACCTTTAATGTTGGTCTGATAGTCCAGATACTCGGGCTCAGATACATTAAAGTAGGCGAACATCTGGCTGTTATCAGAAAGATTAGTCAATAATTCACCTTCATCAACAAGACTTCCCAGTTTCAGCGGGATGCGATCAATGATGCCATCAAATGGTGCTTTGATTTCAGTGAATGACAAGTGTAGCTTTGCTAGCGCCACTTCGGCTTTAGCCTGATCAAGTTTAGCTTGAGCCATTGTCAGCTCATTTTTTGAGACCACATTTTTATCAGCCAGAGTTTTGGTATTCTGTAACTCTATCTCTACAGATTTGGCTTCAGCCTGTGCTTTCATTAACTCTGCTTCGTACATTTTTGGCATGATCCTGAACAACAGCTGGCCCGCTTTTACAGATTGACCTTCGTCAACGTAAATGTTCTGCATGTATCCTTTTTCTTGTGCTCTGATCTCAATGTTCCTTACAGATTTTATTTGTGAAACATATTCCTTGGTAAAGGAGGTGTCAATTTTTAAAGGAGTAGTAACCGCATACTTGCTGATTTCTTCCTTTTCTTTTTTCTCAGATGTGCAGCTTGTATGGCATAATATACTACCTAAGCCCATGAGCATTGCAATTCTCTTCATAGTACGAATTAATTATTAATTGATTTGATGATCAGGAATCAGAGATTCCCTAAAATGAGAAATAGCATCAGTTACCGGGTATGAAACCAGAATTACCCCCACGGGCAGATATGATCACGACTTCGATAACTGAAGCGTATTGTTGATCATATTTTTAGAACTCTTTGTAGAATGTATTTGTAAGAAGAAGTGTAAGATAGGTGCTTGCAAAACGGCAAACGGTTTTTGAAATAAGCGTTGGAATAAATTAAAATAGAGGCATAGGTAAGCGTTGCAAAGTACTTGGCAGGCAATATAGATTTCCTGACAGATACAAGATCATCGTCTTCGTCTTCAACACTGATGAAGTCTTCTTTTTTATCACCTATGGTACTCTTCTTAACTTCAGGAAGGCCCTGATTGACAATAACAAGTTTTGCTTGTTGCAATTTTTCAATCTTTTGAACAGTTGAATAATTGCTTGTGCTATAATGAGCCCCTGCATAAACGTGATTTGATCCCCCTAAAAGGAAGAAACACAGAGACAGGAAGAATACAACAGCAGTTTTCATATTCGGCCACAAAAATAGTATTAGCCATGAAAGTTAACGCAACCTAATTCTTTTTAACTGTCAGAATTGTGTCAATAATTTTCTTGCTACCTATGCAATACTTAAAAATGAACAACAGTAGTGTCAGCCAGCCACTTATCATTAATGGTGACTTTAAAACTGGTTGCTGTAGAAGGTGCCAATAGTTTGCCTTTCACAATTGTACGTTTGTTTCTGTAAATCGGGACACTTAATGTTTTTCTTACACCAGCTCCAGATATCTCAATTAGAATAGGCCTTTCAGTACTTAGAATATAAATACTTATCGGGCCATTTGCATTGCTTACCTCATACCCTGCATTATCGTCAATACGGCCGAATGTTTTTTGATCATTTAGTGTAAAGCCCGTTGTTTCAAAATTAACATCCACGATGAAATCAGGTGCATCTTCAACAAGTACTTCCAGTTTACCAACAACCCGCTGCATGGTAAGGCTTATTGTTTGATTTCCATCAATAGTTACTCTTGACCTTGCATAAAAAGTGTCATCCGTTTTATAATGTTTATCAGCCATTGTCGGGTTGGGTTGCCAGTACTGCATGTTTGCTTCTGCTAGTGGCAACAGGATAGGGACTTCATTGTCCCGATAATACTTATTGATCCCAAAAAGTGATTTAGACCCAACTGCTATGAATATGTACTCACCTAAGGGTAAATCAAAATATATCTGCCCCATGCCCGGCAAATTGCTGGTTTGGGTTGATCTATAATATTCATTTCCGGTTTTCGCATTAAATATGATAAAGGTTAATTGATTAACTAAATTTTCAATGGGCGTAACTAATGTTGGTTCGGTGCCACCATCTAAACCTGTTTTTTCATTTTCAACAGAAAGACCCACTTTGTATGTTATTTTATTTGGTTCGGGAACTTCTTGCCCGCCTTTTTTGCTGCATGCCGATAAGAGCAGGATTAAAGTAATCGAGGAGATAAACGTTAATTTTTTCATGATTTTTTTTAACATGAAAATACCTAACATTTAATGAAAAAAAATGGATCTTTTATGATTGTGTAGCAAAGTGTATAAACATCACACAACATGTGTAGCCCGTCATTTACAGCAGTTTAAAGATCGAGAGTTACCATTCACTAAGTTTGTTGTATAATCTGTATGTTTTCAAATTAAATTGGTGTCATAAATAACGCGATTATGATTAACACCGATTTATATTACACTCAAACCGAGGCTTGTAGTGTTTTAAGAATTTCTCTGAAGAAATTTAAGAGTATTGTTAAAAATAATAAACTCCCTGTTTACAGAAGCTCTGAAACTGCAAATGCCTATGTCAAAAAGAGAGATTTTCTCAACGCAATGCTAAATGGGATATAGCTATTAAACAATGCAGAATGCTCAAGTCTAGCCCATTCCAAAGGGCTTAAAAAGCATTTGTATCATTTTTGTTGCGCAAACGTTTGTTTCGGTTTGTATAACGGAGGTTTTTTTAGCGAAAAAAAATGCCTTTAGAATGCTCTAAACTAACTTCTTAGTAGGTAATTAAACCTCTAGTTAATTTTTATTCCTTCAGAAATATAAAAAGTCATCATTCATAAAGCCAAGCTTTGCTGAACAAAGTTCTATTGAAACTCGATATACCCCAAAGCAATTTATTAAAGTTTTCAGGATGTAATTTATACTGGCTTCAGTGCGAAATCAATCGATTGCGTTAAGTTACACATAATAAGTGACCTCCCGACTCTATACATTAGAGCCGAAAAGTTTTAACCATCTAAGTCCCTCCTCTCAATTCATGAGATTAAATAGTATGATAACCTAACAGAGTAATTGCTGCAATTCCAATAACTAACTAACAACTAAACTAAATAACAATTATGATTGACTATTATTTAAAACGGCAGTTAAGGCCGTTCGTTAAAACACTGGTATTGATAAAACTTTGTTTTTTAATATTGGTGACTGCATCTATAAATGCTTATGCAGGAGGTCTGCCTGTAAACTACACACGAGCTGACATTAATGTTAAAGGAACAGTTAAAGACAGTCAGGGTAACCCTATACCTGGTGTTTCTGTACAAGTGAAAAATTTAACAAGCCGCGGAACTTCAACCAATGCAGAAGGAGCCTATGTACTCACTGTACCAGAAAATAGCGTTTTGGTTTTCAGAGCCATAGGTTTTAAAACCAAAGAAGTTACAGCAGCAAAAGCTGGTACAATAGACATAACTCTTGAGGATGAATCTAGCAACCTGGATGAAGTTGTTGTTGTTGCTTATGGTACACAAAAAAGAACGAGCTTAACAGGTGCTATTGCTACTGTAACTCCTAAGCAACTGAAGGACAGGCCGGTAACTTCTATCCAGAATGCGCTGCAAGGTGTTTCTCCTGGTCTTACTATCTTACAACGTCCAGGCGATTTAAGCCGAGATGCATCTGCTTCTACAACTGTAAGCATTAGAGGTAGAAGTAGCTTAGTGTCTGGTGGAAACAATCCAATGTATGTTATTGATGGAATACCTGCCTCAGCACAGGAATTTGCTACCTTAAATCCTAACGACATTTCTAGTATGTCTGTTTTAAAAGATGCTTCTTCTGCTGCACTATATGGGTCAAGAGCAGCTAATGGTGTTATCATGGTAACGACCAAGCGTGGTAACGGAGAGAAAACTACTGTAGAACTTAATGCAAATTACGGATGGCAATCGCCTACCAAAATGGCAAAATATGTAGGCTCAGGCGATTATACTACACTTTATAATGAGGCATTAACAAACGCTGGTGGTGCTCCACTTTTTACTGCAGAACAGATTCAGTGGTATAAAGATGGTTCAAAACCAGATCTTTACCCAAATACCGATTGGTATGATCAGGTTCTTCGCAAAACTGCACCTTTAAGCGACATCAATTTAAATATAAATGCGCCAGGCAAAATTACCAATAGTTATTTGGGCGTATCTTATCTTAGTCAGGAATCTATTATTCCAAATAAAGATCAGAACCGTTTTGTGGCTAAGTTAAATACTGAAACCACTATTGTACCTGAAATTTTAAAGGTTGGAACTAACTTTTCGTTCATAAACCAAAATTTCGACCGTAAAGGTAACATGAGCTGGACGGAGCTTAACAGGTCTTTGCCGACTTCTGTATTTCGTCAGAGCAATGGCGATTGGGGATCAATCGATAATGGCAAAGCCAATGCGCAAACAGCAGGTCGTAATCAGGCGCGTATAATTGAAGAAGGCGGTAAAGCCTGGGATCGCGATAATTATTTTCAGACCTCTGCTAATGCTACTTTAACACCATTAAAAGGGCTGTCAATAAATGGATTGGTTTCCCTAAAATATACAAATGGCAACTCATGGTCTTTTAACAATACCCTTGATCCTATTAATGACTTTTTAACCGGAAAGCCGATCACCTCTACCCAAAAAGTGCAGAATGATATGCTTGAATACTGGCGCAAAAGAAGGGAGCTTTTAACACAGGTGACAACTGATTATGAACGTACTTTTGGCAAACATTATGGTAAATTAACAGTAGGTGCATCGCAAGAGAGCAATACCTACAGAACCGCATTTGTGGGTCGTAAAAATTTCCCGAATAATGACATGACCACTGTTGTATCCGGCTCATCAAATCCTGAAGATATCAACTCTGATAACGATGGTCAGGCAAACCGAAGTAACCAGCAAGATTGGGCTATGCGCTCTGTATTTGGGCGTTTCAATTATGCTTTTAACGACAAATATCTTGTAGAAGTTAATACTCGTATAGATTACTCATCCCGTTTCCGTAAAGATATCCGCAGGGCAGTATTTCCATCCTTTTCTGCAGGTTGGAATGTAAGTAAAGAAGACTTTATGAAAAATGTGGATTGGATCAGTAATTTGAAATTACGTGGTTCATGGGGTTCTTTGGGTAACCAGGATGTTGTATCAATTGGAAACTATTTCGACCTGTTAAATACTGGTTATCAATATAGTTTTGAGGAGGCTCCACAAGGAGGAGTGTGGTCAGCAAAAATTGCTAACCCATTGGCAACCTGGGAAAAAGTATATATGACAGATTTGGGTATCGACCTAAGTATGTTCAACGGTAAATTAGACATTACTACAGATTACTATATTAAAAATACTAAGGATCTTTTAATGAGGGTTCCTGCACTTGCAACCAGTGGAGTAAATACAAGCACTACCGATGCCATAAATAGTGGGCTTCCATTATCAAACGGTGCCGCTACTCAAAACAAAGGATTTGAGCTTGCGGTTACCCATAACAACAAAATTGGCAGCGATTTCACTTTCAGCATCGGGGCTAATTTATCAATCATTAAGAGTACTATTACTAAGCTAGGGGATGGTAGTGAAACATTTGACGGAAGATTTATACAGAAAATCGGTGAATCAATAGGTTCTTTTTACGGATATGAATCAGAAGGTCTTTTTGTTGATGCTGCTGATGTAACAAATCATGCCTTCCAAACGACTACCACTAAAGCAGGAGATATTAAATATAAAGACTTAAACGGCGACAACTTGATCGATGCCTCCGATCGCAAGATAATTGGCAACAATGTTCCGTGGTTAAATTATGGTTTTAATTTAAATGCTGCCTATAAAGGTTTCGATCTAAGTGTACTTACTTACGGCGTAGCAAAGGTTAAAACCTATTTGTCTGAAGAGGCTGCTTATCCATTCTTTAACGGTGCCAATGTAAAAGAACAATGGTTAAATAGATGGACAACTGCTAATCCTGATCCGAATGCCGATTTCCCGCGCATTTTAACAACAGCTGCAGGCGCACATAATTATAATCCTACTTCATCATTCTGGTTATTCAGTGGGGCCTATTTCAGAGTAAGAGGCATAACCTTAGGTTATACCATTCCACAAGATGTAACTAAAAAGATTGGATTGGCCAAACTAAGAATTTATGGAACAGCGAATAACCCTTTCACTTTTATGGCAGATAAGCGATTGGCAGATTATGACCCTGAGTCTGATTCTGGACGTGGAGGTTACCCAGGTATTAAAACCTGGTCCGTTGGTTTAAGTGCTGGTTTCTAATCAAAAATAATTCGAATATCATGAAAAAAATAACATCAATATATATACTTACAGGGCTTTTAACACTAGGCGCTGTTACCTCTTGCAAAAAAGACTTTTTAGAAAGACCACCATTAGATCAATTGTCGGAAGCGACGTTTTGGAAAAATCCTAACGATGTCTATCAGGCAGTTATGGCTGTTTATAATCAGCTGCCTGGCGATGGAATAATTTATGACGATGGTGCAACAGATAACGCTCATGCCCAGTATCCATGGGAAAGTTCCGCTACAGATGTTTCAGCAGGAACGCTTACCTCTACAACTGATGCAGGTTGGAGTTTCATCGACATCCGTCGTGCAAATTATTTCCTTGCTAATGCAGATAAAGTAACTACAATAGATGTTGCTTTATTGGAAAGATATAAAGCTGAAGTAAGGTTTTTAAGGGCACTGTTTTATTACAGATTAACAAATAAATTCGGAGATGTGCCTTTAATTACAACGGTTTTAGCTTTGGAAGAAGAAAATGTACCAAGAACTCCAAAAGCTGAAGTAGTAAAATTTATTACTGATGAGCTTGATGCCGTTTCTAAAATTTTGCCTCAAAGTTATGCCGGAGGTAAGCCAAATGAGAAGGGAAGAATTACCAAAGGCGCTGCTCTTGCATTAAAGGCCAGAGTACATTTAAATGAAAGTCAGTGGCAGCTGGCTGTAGATGCTTCAAGTCAGGTAATGACTCTGGGTTATAGTTTATTTAAGGTTGATGCCGAAGAAGCCATAGATGCTAAAGACGATTATAGTAAATGGGTAACCTTTGCCAATGCTAATGACGAGAAAAGATTCCGTTTGGGTCTTCGTAGTTACGAGGCACTTTTTCATAAAGTAAACGAAGGTAATGGTGAGGTAATTTTAGACCGTCAGCAGATTGATCAAAAAGATGCCAATTACCTTAACACTTACTTATTGCCAGGCACTATTGGTGGCTGGAGCTCAGTAACTCCAACTCAGGAATTGGTAAATAGTTATGGCAGTTATAAAACTGGCGAGGCAGTTACACCAACAGATCCGGCACAGCGTGCCTCGTGGTATGTTGCTAAAGACCCTGCATTCGCCAACGAGTATAAAAACCGTGATCCACGTTTTTATGCGACTATCCTGTTTGAAAATTCACCGTGGAATGCAGTTGAGGATGATTATAAATTTAACTGGGTTCAGGGCGCTTCCAATATGTCTTTAACAGGATATAATTTCCGTAAATTGGTTGACCCTGCGATCTATCGTCAACAGGTAGATAACCATGCTAATATAATTCTAATCCGTTATGCTGAGGTTTTGTTGACCTATGCAGAGGCTAAAAATGAATTAAGCGGACCTGATGCTACTGTTTATGATGCCTTAGATGCAGTTAGAACGCGTTCAGGAATGCCGGTTGTTGACAGAGTAAAATATGCAGGTAAAGATGCCCTTAGAGAAGTAATTCGTAATGAACGCAGGATAGAGCTTGCCTTAGAAGGGCAGCGTTATATGGATATTCGCCGTTGGAAAATTGCCCCTCAGGTAATGAAAACCATAAATAATATTAAAAATACTCAGGCCCAGGAAAGAACATGGAATGATAGATTTTATCTGATGCCTGTTCCGCAAAAGGAAGTAGATCTTTCAAAAGGAGTATTATCTCAAAATGCAGGATATAATTAATTACCAGCATTTTCTTTAAACGATTAAAACGAGTGTCCTTACCATATGGGCACTCGTTTTTTTATGGGCATCAATGCCGTAGTTATAACCGGCATTGATGCGCATAATTATTTAAAAAAAGAGATTCTTTTTTAAATAATTATGCTCTTCCTAATAGGATTTAGCATGTATTTATACTCATTATTTAATAATAAAGAACCTGTAGGTGCAGGATGCCAATCAGTATAGTACAGGTTGCTGCTCGATGAAACTATTAATATTATTGAGATAGCAACCAATTGTTTTCCCTCGAAAACGATTGCGCCTAACCAAATATAGATTATTATGAGCTTTAATATCAGATCCTTTGCTGGTCTTTTATTGGTGCTGTGTGCCGCTGTAACAAATGTTTTTTCACAGAAGCCGCTAACCAATTATGCTGCAACACTGCCAGCAACAGATGCATTGGACAGAAAACTACCAACATTTAATGAAGTAGGTAAAGAGAAAAGCGACAAATTCGTTGGCCTATTCTATTGGACATGGCATTATGCACAAGCTAAACTAAAACCTAATAATACCACTGCTTTTTTACAGAAACATCCCGATGCTCTTTACGATTTCAAGCATCCGGCATGGCCACAAAACATCATGAATTTCTGGAATGAACCCCTGTTTGGTTATTACGTAAATACGGATAAATGGGTGCTTTGGAAGCATGCCCAAATGCTGGCTGATGCAGGTGTTGATATGATTATGTTTGATTGTACCAATGGAGATTTGGTGTGGAAGCCTGCGTATATGGCATTGTGCGAAGTGTTTTCAGAAGCAAGGAAAAATGGTATCAGGACGCCTCAGATTGCTTTTATGATGGGCTTTGGGGCATCAAAAGATACCAAAAGCGCTATCAGCCAGGTTTATAACGACCTGTATAAACCGGGTCTTTATAAAGACTTGTGGTTTCAATGGAAAGGCAAACCCTTAATTATGGCATATCCGGATAATATTGATCCTGAGATTAAGAACTTTTTTACCTTCCGTCCGGGACAACCGGTTTACAATAAAGGACCCGAACGCAAAGATCATTGGGGATGGTTGGAGATATATCCTCAGCATGGCTTCGTAAAAAATGATGATGGCAGTTTTGAACAAATGACCGTTGGTACATCTCAAAACTGGACTAAGGAAAATGGCTTAAACCCAATGAACGCGAAAGGGGCATTTGGAAGAAGTTACACCAACAAAAATGGACAAAACACAAATAAAGATGCTCATCAGTATGGTCTGAATTTTCAGGAGCAATGGGACTATGCTTTAAAACAAAACGTTGAACTGGTTTTTGTTACTGGTTGGAACGAATGGATAGCCGGCAGATATGAAACATGGCAGGATCAGCCAAATGCCTTTCCCGATCAATTTGATACTGAATATAGTAGAGATATAGAGCCCATGAAAGGTGGTCATCAGGATAATTATTACTACCAGTTAATCGCTAACATCCGCCGCTTTAAAGGGATGCCTGCTCCGGAAAAAGCCTCTGCAGCTAAAACGATCAGCATGGATGGGAAATTTGATGAGTGGCTTAATGTTAAACCAGAATTTATAGCTCATAAAGGAAATACCATACATCGTGATGCTGATGGTTTTGCAGGTACACATTATACAAATACGACCGGGCGAAATGACATTGTAAAAGCCAAAGTAGCAAGAGATAACAAGTATGTCTATTTCTATGTTGAAACTGCAGATAAGCTCACCAGTCACAAAGATCCAGCATGTATGCGCCTGTTTATAGATGTCGATAGGGATAAAAAAACAGGATGGGAGGGATATGATTTTGTTGTGAATAGAAAATCCCCTGATCAAATGGCTTTTTTGGAAAAATCCGCAAAGGGATGGAATTGGAAACAGGTAGCCCAGGTCGATTTTAACTACATCGGCAATCAGCTTGAAATCCGTATTCCAAGAACATTCCTGGCCTTAAAAAACACATTAAACTTTGAATTTAAATGGTCTGATAACATGCAGACCGATGGTGATATTATTGACTTTCTGATCAATGGAGATGTTGCCCCATCAGGAAGATTCAATTACCCATATAAAGAAAATTAACACCAACAAAGCACAGCTGAAACCTAACCTAAATAAATCCAAATCAAACATTTCAAAAATGGTCATTATGAGGAAAAAACGACTACTCTCAAAGCTCTATTGGACTCCTTTGCTACTGCTGGCAATATGTAGTTCACTTAATGCTTTCTCACAGGAACAGATCACTGTCTCCGGAAAGGTATTGGATTCACTGGATCTTGGTCCCCTGCCCGGGGTCACTGTTACGGTCCAGGGATCTAAGGTGGGGACCCAGACAACTGAAAATGGGACTTACACGATTAAAGCTCCATCAAACGCTGTTTTGGTTTTTGCATATATAGGATATATTCAAAAGAAAATAGCTGTAAATGGAAAATCGGCAATTAATGTAACCCTGGTAAATTCCGATCAGAAATTGGATGAGGTGGTAGTTGTAGGATATGGTCAACAGAAGAAAATTTCGGTAACAGGGGCAGTTTCTTCGGTCTCCTCCAGGGAACTTAAACAAAATTCTTCTGCAAGTCTTGCTAATGCATTGGCAGGTAAACTGTCGGGCTTAACATCTATTCAGTCTGGAGGTGGCCAGCCAGGACGTGACGATGCAACTATGTATCTGCGTGGCGCTGCAACAACTAATACTAAAAGCCCACTTATTTTAATTGATGGAGTTCCGCGTGATAACATCAGAACCATTGACGCTAGCGAGGTAGCAACTATTTCTGTTTTGAAAGATGCATCAGCAACCGCTGTATTTGGTGTTAGAGGAGCAAATGGGGTGATATTGATTACCACCAAACGAGGTACGGAAGGTAAGCCCGAATTATCTGTCAATTTAGATCAGAGTTATTCATCATTTACACGGGAGCCAGAGAGACTACACTCTATAGACTACATGAAGCTAAGAAATGAAGCTTCTAAAAATGACAACATATCGCCACTTCCTTTTAGTCAGGAAACGATGGATAAATACCTCAATCCTTTGGCAGGTCTAGATCCAAATGATCCCGACTATGCACAAAAGGCTGCAGTTAGAAAATATATGTATCCTGATCACGATTATTATCGTGAGTTTATATCCCGTTATTCACCGCAAACGAGAATTAATACCAGTGCAAGCGGGGGAACAGAAAGAGTTTCCTACTTTGTAAACGCCGCATATCTTAATCAAGGTGGTAACCTTAAGACTGAGCCTAAATCAGTATTGGGTTATGATCCTTCCGCAAAAATGGATAGGTTTAATTTTAGGGCCAATCTGGATTATAAAGTTACAAACTCACTAAAGTCATTCTTAAATATAGGTAGTTATATAGAACAGGTTAATATGCCTTCTGCATGGCTATATGGCGGAGGCGATACAAACTGGATGATGAGAGATTTATTGTATCAGGCTCAAACCATTTTGCCAATTACGCCCGGACCAACAACAATAGGTGGATTTGGAGTAGCACCAGGTCAAATAGTGGATCCGGGATACTTAGATCGTTCGGCCTTTGAAATTATGAACAGGTTTGGATACCGTAATGAAGTTAGATCTAACCTGAACTCTACTTTTGGGCTCGATTGGGATTTAAGCAGTTTCGTTACCAAAGGGCTAAGTGTTAAAGGGATGATCTCTTATGATTCTAAATCAACTACCGCTACTCAGGGCAAGAAAAGCGAGCGTCTTTATCTTGCAGAAGTTAACCCGGAAACTAATCAGTTAAGTTATGCTGTTAAACGTCCCGATGAAGAATTGCTCTCATTAACTAAAGGAGCAGATTCCCGTTACAATATCAACATGCAAGCCTCGGTTAATTATACCCGCACATTTGATGAAAAACATGATGTAGGGGCAATGATCCTTGGTCAGCGCGATTATTGGGAAACCCCGGGTGGTGATATTCCTTTTAACGTATTAGGTATAGCAGCCAGGGTCACATATGCCTATGACAATCGCTATCTGGCAGAATTTAACATGGGCTATAATGGTTCCGAACAGTTTGCACCAAACAAGCGCTTTGGGTTTTTTCCTGCAGCTTCTGTAGGGTGGATTCTAAGTAATGAGCAATTTCTGAAAAATAATAAGATAGTTACCAGTTTAAAATTGCGTGCATCCTATGGTAAAGTCGGTAACGATCAAATGGGCTCCTCACGTTTTCTTTACCAAAGTGACATTACCATGGGCGGTGGTCCACTGGGTAGCCTTGGCGGTGGAATCAATCAGGGGCTAATGGGTAATCCAAATCTTACCTGGGAGGTAGCAGCGAAACAAAACTACGGAGTAGACCTTCAGTTATTCAGGGACCTAACGGCTAATTTCGATTACTTCATCGAAAAAAGAAGCAACATCCTGATCTCACGTAATACTGTGCCTGAATTTCAGGGGCTTCCGTTGGGGAATATTCCAAGAGTGAATATGGGACTGGTTGATAATAAGGGATATGAAATTGAGCTAACCTATAATAAATCACTCACAAAGGATCTTTCTTTAATGGTTAAGGGAAATTATGGATATAACCATAACGTGGTTAAATTTATAGATGAACAGATCCGTGATGAATCTTATGCAACAAGATATAGATCTACAGGTTACTCACTTGGTCAAACCCTTGGATACAAAATAGATTACAGCAACGGAAATGGGTATTTCAATTCAAAAGAAGAACTTGACAATTATCTGGCGAATACCACTTATGGCTTCGGTACACCAAGAGTCGGCGATTTTAAGTATGTAGATGCCAATGGCGATGGTGTGGTTAACGATAGGGATCAGGTGGCCATTGGCTATAGCACCATACCCAGGGTTACTTACGGTTTTACATTAGGCCTTAATTATAAAGGATTTGAATTTACAGCTTTCCTGCAAGGTGTAAGCAAATACTCCAATAATTATTCTGATCAGGGAGTTTATGAAACTATAAAGCTGGGCACTTATTTCGATTATCATAAAAATGCATGGACTCCGGAGCGATATGCCAACGGTGAGAAGATCACTTATCCAGCATTAAGCACGTTGAACAATACGAATCACACGGCCAATGATTTCTTCATTATGGATCGTTCATTTATTCGTCTTAGAAACGTTGAATTAGCCTACACACTTCCTCAAGGAATCCTTAATAAAATTGGAGTTCAAAGATTAAGAGTCTATGTAAGTGGACAAAATCTTTATACCTGGGATCATTTAAAAATGGGCCATCTGGATCCTGAGAACAATGATCCTCTCGGATACCCTGTAACCAAAATGGCAAACTTTGGCTTAAATGTTACTTTCTAATCCCCAATACAAGAAGTTATGAAAACGAAATATATAGTTTTATTAATCGCACTCTCCATGTTTTTCCTTGGTGCGTGTAAGAAAGCTCTGGATACAGCACCCGATGGCAAGATCACTATGGACGAAGTCTTTGCCGATAACGAAAAGGTGAAAGCTTTTTTAAATACCTGCTATGCAAATATGCCCGTAAAAGGGACCAGATACTTTTTTTGGCAAAGAGGACCAGTTAACTGGAGCGATGAATCCTGGGATACAGATGCGGAGGCAGAGTCAGGACTTATGAGCGGCCGAATGTACAATGGTAACGCGTCTGCCAGTAATCATCCAATAACCAATGTAAGTGGAGATAGTGGAAATGGAAATTATTGGGCCAGTTATTGGAGCGCTATCCGTAACTGTACCATATTTATAAGCCGCATAGATAATGCAACGGTAACCAATGAATCAGATAGAAAACGCTGGAAAGCTGAAGCACATCTTCTAAGGGCTTACTACTACTCGGAACTACTAAAATGGTTTGGCCCTTCGTTACCTATAGAACGTGAACCATATGATTTTTCAGGTGATTTTTCTAACGTGAAAAGAGAAACCTACTATGACGTAGTTAAGTTCATCATGGAGGATTGTGATGTAGCACTGGGCACAAATGAACTACAGTGGAGAATTAATTCAGATCAGGAAGCTGGCCGTTTGAACAAAGCAATGGCCGAGGCTATAAAATCAAAAATGATCCTTTTTGCTGCAAGCCCATTATATAATGATGGCAAAAATTATTGGGAAGAGGCGTACGAAGTCAACAAAACATCATTAGAAAATTTAAGAACAAACGGCTTTGAACTTTATAATAAAGTAAACTATCCGCAAACTTATCTTTCAGATGTCGCTTACCTTGGGCCAAATAAGAATGAAAAAACCGCCATCTATAACGAGTATTTTACTCAAACAATGGGTTATGCATCCAGTGTGGATCATGAAACAATATATCAAAGTCGCGATGGACAAGGTAATATCTGGAATATTGATGGCATTGGTGCACAGGATGGATACAAATCAGGAACCTGTCCAACGCAGGAACTTGTAGATGCTTATGAAACCATTGATGGGAAGCCGATTCTAAATCTTGCAAATCCATATCTTGACGATAAGCACCAGCAACCAAACTACAATCCCGAAAATAAAACCTATGATCCTAAAAATCCTTATGCCAACAGAGATCCTCGTTTTTATGCTTCAATTTATTACAATGGATCCAAAAGAAAAGCATTCTGGAACTTTGCAGAAGCGCCTGAATCCTTCGAAAATTATCCCGCCCCAATGGGTAACAGAACCCGGATTATTGCAACTTATGTTGGCGAGCCTCAAACTGGCATTCATGCTTCTACCAGAAAAGCAACCAGAACAGGATACTTCGAAAGAAAATTCCTGCATCCAAACTCAGGGAATGATAATCCAGTAGGCGGTGCCAATTGGAAAATGTTCCGTCTTGGAGAGGTAATCTTAAATTTTGCGGAGGCAGCTGCTGAAGCAGGTAAATTACCTGAAGCAACTACAGCTGTTAATGAAATACGGGCTAGGGCAGGTATGCCGGAAATACCTTCGAATCTATCTAAAGAGCAGTTGATACTTAGGGTCAGGAATGAGCGTAGGGTAGAGCTGGCTATGGAAGAAAACAGGTATTTCGACGTTCGAAGATGGACGCTGCCAACCGGTGACCTTTCTAAAACCGATCGGTGGGTAACAGGGATGGAGATTACCAGAAATCCGGATGGAACCTTTACCTATATCCGCAGACCAGTCCGCACCAATGAACGCAAGAATTTCACCAATAAATTCCTTTGGGTACCTATACCGCTTGATGAGGCAAACCGCCTGCAGTCAATTACAGGAGTTAAGTGGCAAAGTAACGGTTGGTAGTAATAGTTTTTAATAGACCTCAATGATAAATCAGATGATACATAAATTAATGATCAAAATAACATTGCTGCTGGCACTCTTGCTTTCCATAGGAACAAGTGTCAGCGCACAAGAGGTATCGGTCCCTGTGAAAGGCATAGTGAAGGATGAATTTGGAAGACCGCTTGCTGGTGTAACAGTAAACTCCCGGGATGGAGAAACAGGAACGTCAACAAATGCAAATGGCGAGTACACCATAATTCTGGATGTGAATAGCCCATTGATATTTTCCTATGCTGGTTATTCTACACAAAAAATAGCTGTTAATGGGAAAGCTCAGATTGATGTTGAGTTAAAGCCAGATATACATAAAAAAGATGATGTAGTTCAACTGGGATATACCTCACAGCTTCGACATGAAATTTCCGGATCGGTAGCAACAGTTATTGGCGAAGAGCTGGAAAAATCTCCTGTAGCAAATCTTACCCAAAGTTTTGCCGGTCGTTTTGCAGGCTTAGTCACACAAGAAACATACTCAGAGCTTTCAAGAGCAACTACCAATATTTATGTCAGAGGGCTATCTGCCGCAAGAGGCAACGGACCACTGGTAATTATTGATGGAATTATATGTGCTTATAACAGCAATCAAACACTTGAGTACATCAGTGCAAATGAAATCGAATCTGTTACTGTGCTAAAAGACGCATCTACCCAAGCCCTTTATGGCATTCAGGGCGCAAATGGATTAATCGTTATTACTACCAAACGCGGGGTAAAAGGTAATGTCCAAATAAAAACAACTTTCGATCAATCCATACAGCAGGTAACAACCACACCAACGTTTTACAGTGCTGCTGATTACGCATCGATGAGAAATCAGGCATTGGTTAATGATAAGAAGGAAAAGTTATTTAGCGATCAGCAGATTGAAAACTTTCGCTTAGGCGGGAATGACCTTTATCCCAATAACAATTGGTACGATAGGTATTTTTACGATTACGCAGCGATGCAGCGCGCAAGTGTCAACGTTACCGGCGGAAACGAAAAAGTACAATTCTATTCCAATGTGAACTTCATGCATCAGGGCGGTCAGTTTATTACTGATCAGGATAAATACAATTCTAATGCAAACAACGTTTGGGTTAATTATCGCAGTAATGTTGATATGAATCTGAACCGGTATCTTAAGGCATTTATCCGTTTGAGCGGTAATATTAAAAGAGAACGTACCCCCGGTTCCGGAAATTCAACAATATATGGCAGCCTTTTTCAGATACCACCAACAGTATATGGTCCGTTAACTCCGGATGGTCAGGTGATTACAACGAGTAATGTGGGTGCGCCAACCTATGGGATGTTAAACCGATCCGGATACGTAAGACATACGGTTACCAATATCACCTCACAGTTTGGACTAGATCTGGACATGGGGTTCCTTACAAAAGGCCTAAATTTAACTGGAGTAGTTGCTTATCAGACTAATGCCGTTGGTAGTTTAAGTACTACTCAGGATTATGAACGTTGGACAAGAGATAATACCAAACCAGAAGAACCAATCTTTAATAGAAAAGGCGACCAGAACAATACACCTTTGGCATATGGCAAGGGAAGTTCATACTATTATCATCTAACCTATAATGGAGCACTTAATTACAGCCGGGATTTCGGTAAGCACCATGTAGGAGGTATGGCCTATATGTTCTTCCAAAATCTGACAAAGGCAGATACAGGTTCCCCGGGGTTATTGCCTTATAACCGTGTAAGCTCGGGTGCAGAAGCAACCTACAGCTACGATAACAGATATCATGTTAAATTTGATGTTGGCTATTCAGGTTCTGAACAATATGCCCGCAGCGATCGTTACACGTTTACTCCAGCAATTTCTGCAGCCTGGGAAGTGTCAAGCGAAGATTTTATGAAGGATGCATCCTGGCTAAGCAACCTTAAATTAAGAGCTTCTTATGGTAAAACGGCAAACGACCAAAGTGGCTTAAACCGGTTCGCGTATCTTGATGAAGTAACCGTTAGAGGAGGAGGGCCAATTGGTTCCCTTCAGTATATTATAGACGAAAGAACTGTTGGAAACCCTCATATACAGGCTGAAATATCTACAAAACAAAATTATGGGCTAGATCTGGGACTATTTAATTCCTTATCTTTTACTGTAGATGTGTTTAAAGAGCGCATGAATAACATGGTGGTTAGCGCGCTATCTGCTATTCCTTTGTATCAGGGTATACCTTTGAATAATTACCCTAAAACAAACACAGGTATTTTTGAAAACAAGGGTTATGAGCTAACCGCCAATTATACTAAGGCTTTAAATAAGGATGTGAAAATATCATTGGGAGGTTTAATTGGTTATTCGAAAAATAAAGTAATTAATATAAATGAGCCACTGAGAAACGAAGATTACATTTATAGAAAACAGGAGGAGGGCTATTCTTATGGCCAAACATTTGGATACCTGGTTGATTATAGTAATGGCAATGGATTCTTTAATACTCAGCAAGAACTTGATGGTAACAGAATTGAGTATAAAGTTGGTAATCCACGTTTGGGGGATCTTAAATATCAGGACCTAAATAATGATGGTATTATAAATGAGGCTGATAAGGCCCCAATAGGTACCGGAGCACTTCCTAGGTTTATCTACGGGATATCAGGAGGTGTTACCTATAAATCCTTTGATTTGAGCTTCTTATTACAGGGAATTGGCCAGTATTCTTCAGTAATTGTTGGGCAGGGTGTTTGGGAAGCAGATTTTGATGGAATATATGGTTCTTTGCATAAAAATGCGTGGACACCGGAACGCTACCAAAACGGTGAAACAATAACAGCTCCTGCATTGTCAACAGTTAAGTCCTCAAGTCAGGAAATAAACGATTATTATAAATATAACAGATCATATTTACGCCTTAAAAATGTAGAGCTTTCTTACACGCTGCCTGGCCGTCTGTCTAAAGCCATCTCAGCAGAAAAAATCAAGTTCTTATTTAGCGGACAGAATCTGATTACCTGGGATAAAATGGAGTCGAAAGATTTTGGTCCGGAAGGTGGGGGTTATACTTCTTTTCCGGTCTACAGGGTATTTAACATAGGTGTAAATGTTGTTTTTTAACAAATTATTGCGATGAGAAAGTATAAAAAATTTATAATTATAATTACAGCTTGTATTCTGTTTTCGTGTAATAAACAATTGGATTTGCCTTCCGATGGCAGGATAACTATGGAGCAGGTATTCAGCGACTATAACAGGACAAGAGGGTATCTAAATTCATGTTATGGATATTGTCCGGCCCCTAATACCGATAGAGCATCTTTTGGAGATGAATCTCAGGATGCAGATGACAATGTGGTGAGTTCCAAGTATGCCGCCTGGTATGGCGGATCCATAACTTCCAGTTCATATGCTCAGTATTCTGCAGATGGTAGTCCATGGGGTACGCTTTACGAGGGAATCCGTAAATGCAATGTGTTCATAGAAAATATAAAAACGGCAACGGTATTTGCAACAGATGCAGAGAAAGGTGCCTGGACAGCTCAAGCATACACTTTACGTGCACTTTATTATTTGCAATTGATAAAAAGATATGGAGGAGTGCCTCTTATAGATAAACCTTTAGGAGTAGACTATGACTACTCTAAGGATAAGAAAGCCACTTTTTCGGAGGTTGTGAAACTCATTCTTTCCGATTGCGATAAAGCTTTATCCTATCCAGCTGGACGTGATGGTTTTTCATGGGATATTTACGATAACCAGTATGGTATCATGACCAGGGCAATCGCATATGCCATCAAATCAGAGTCTGTTACGTATGCCGCAAGTCCTTTATGGGCTGATGGAACTTACTCATGGGCTGATGCTACAACTATAAACATAGAGGCGCTTGCTCAATGCCTGGCAAACGACTATAAGCTATTTGTCCAGATTCCGGCTGCAGATGTCGCTCAAAATGCATATGCGTATTACAACCTGATTGGTTCTAATGATCAAAGGTCTACAGATAAAGAAACAATTTTTCATGGGGGTGGTAAACTGCAAATATGGAAGCTGGCCGGTATGCCAACAAATGCAGGAATGGAAAAGACTGGTCCTAGCCCAACTCAAGATCTGGTAGATAGTTATGAAATGGCAAATGGAGAAGCGCCTATAAGCGGATATTCAGGAACAGATAATCTTATTCCGACAGTAAACCCAACATCCGGTTACGATCCAAACAATCCGTACATTGGTCGGGATCCCAGGTTCTATGCATCTATATACTATAACGGTGCCGTAAGGAATCTGAATGATCCTAACGGTAAAAAAGTGGAAACCTTTGTTGGCGGTCTTGAAGGAATTTCAGGAACGGAAAGAACACGTACCCGAACCGGATATTATCTTCGTAAGTTCAACAACTATAAATCCGGAATTAGCAATGATGCAGACGGATCTATTAGGATCTTCCGTCTGGCCGAACTCTATCTGAACTTTGCAGAATCTGCATATCAGTCAGCGGGACCTGATGCTGGAGTATCCTCTGGAGGACTTACCCTGAGTGCCCGTGAGGCAGTTAGTGCTGTACGCGCCAGAGCGGGCATGCCTGCTTTTCCTGCCGGGATGTCAAAAGAAGCATTCGAAAAGAAATATCGTAATGAAAGACGGGTGGAGTTTGCTTTTGAAGGCCATCGTTTTTTTGATGTCAGAAGATGGAAAATCCTTGATCAGACAGATAAATTTGTTACCGGAATGAGGATTACTAAAGAAGGCTCAAACCTTACTTTTAGTCGTTTCAAATTTACCAACCGAAATGCCTGGTCCGATAAATATTTATTGTACCCAATAGATCAGGCTGAGGTGGATAAGATGATTAACCTAACCGGACAGAATTGGCAGAACCCAGGATGGCTTGATTAACAGCATCCTAAAAGTTACAATAAGAGCAGTATAGTACAGGTTGCTGATTATTAAAATAATTAATAGTATTGGTACATTAACTAATAGTTTTTTTACCGAAACTATTAACACAACCAAATGAAACCATTTATGAATTCTAGCATCAGATCTTTTAAGGGTACTGTATGGGGGCACCTTGCCCACTTTGTGATACCGGTATTAATTTTAATAATTTCCGCTTGTTCGAGTACTAACAAAAACATTGCTTTCACTAAAGTTGAGAGTGGGTTTATAGTACCTCCAGATTCAATACAGACCAGTGTCTATTGGTACTGGATTTCAGACAATATCTCTAAACAAGGGGTTATAAACGATTTAAAGGCAATGAAAGCAGTAGGTATAAACCGTGCTTTTATTGGCAATATAGGGTTAACCGGAGAAGTTCCCTATGGAAAGGTCAAGTTGTTTTCTGATGAATGGTGGGATATTACCCATACTGCTTTAAAAACGGCTTCGGAGTTAGGGATAGAAATAGGAATGTTTAATAGTCCTGGCTGGAGCCAGTCGGGCGGACCCTGGGTTAAACCTGAACAGGCAATGCGTTACCTGGCATCATCAGAAACTGTGTTCAAAGGGCCTGCAAAGATTTCGCAAAAGCTTAATAAACCTCAAGGAAATTTTAAGGATGTTAAACTACTTGCTTTTAAAGCACCAAAAGGATACGGAAGCAGTATAGCCGATTTAAAGCCTGTTATTACCTCAGATCCGGCTATAAAAAACCTTGCAAATGCCCTTGATAAAAATCAGAAGACAGAAGCATTGTTGCCCGGTGGTAAACCTGCTGTTATTACCATAGCTGCCAAAGAAAATTATACTGCAAGAAGTTTAACCATCTATCCATCAAAAAAGAACATGAGCATGGATGTGAAAATAGAGGCATTGGATAATGGCAATTATCGCGAAATAAAACAGTTTAAGGTAGATCGTAGCAACAATGCATTAAATGTAGGTTTTGCTCAGTTTGCACCGGTTATCATTTCATTTGATGCAGTAACGTCAAAGACCTTTCGTCTAACGTTTACCAATATATCCCAGGATGCCAGCATTGCTGAACTGGAAATTTCTTCGGTGCCAAAGGTGGAAAGGTTCATCGAAAAAACACTAGCGAAAATGCACCCAACCCCACTTCCTTATTGGCATGAGTACCAATGGGCTCAACAAAAAGAAGTAGCAGATAAAGCATTGCTTGTCGATGAAGGCTCAATAAAAGATATCAGTTCAAATTTGTCGGCCGATGGTACACTTACATGGGATGTTCCCGAAGGCGAATGGATTGTAATGCGAACAGGAATGGCACCCACAGGTGTTCAAAATAGCCCGGCATCCCCAGAAGGAACCGGACTAGAGGTAGACAAAATGAATCATGAGCATGTGATAAAACACTTTGATGCATTCATGGGCGAAATTCAGCGAAGAATTCCCGCCGAAGACCGTAAAACATGGAAAGTTGCAGTTCAGGATAGCTATGAAATGGGTGGCCAAAACTGGACAGATGACTTTATAGCTAAGTTTAAAAAGCGTTACGGATATGATCCCATGCCCCTTATACCGGTTATGTATGGGCACGTGGTAGGAAGTCAGGATAAATCAGATCGCTTTCTGTGGGACCTTAGAAGATTTGTAGCAGATAATGTTGCCTACGAATATGTTGGCGGATTGCGAGATGTAAGTCACAAACATGGGTTAACCATTTGGCTTGAAAATTATGGACACTGGGGTTTCCCTGGAGAATTTCTTCAATACGGCGGACAATCTGATGAAGTAGGTGGGGAGTTTTGGAGTGAAGGTGAACTTGGTAACATAGAGAACAGAGCAGCATCGTCAGCGGCGCATATTTATGGTAAAACTAAAGTGTCTGCAGAATCATTTACTGCTGCAGGAAATACCTTTGGCCGTTATCCGGCAATGATGAAACAACGTGGTGATCGCTTCTTTACCGAAGGGATCAACAATACGCTGCTTCACGTTTATATTCAACAACCATATGAGGATAGGAAACCGGGTGTTAATGCATGGTTTGGTAATGAGTTTAACCGTTTCAATACCTGGTTTTACGATATGGATATGTTTATCCATTATCTTAAGCGTAGTAATTTTATGCTGCAGCAAGGTAAATATGTTGCAGATGTAGCCTATTTCATTGGAGAGGATGCACCAAAAATGACTGGAATACAGGACCCTAAGCTCCCGGCAGGTTATTCCTTTGATTACATCAATGCAGAGGTGATCATTAACCGATTAACTGTTAAGGATGGCAAATTTGTACTTCCTGACGGCATGTCTTATCGGGTGTTGGTACTACCTGCACTCGAAACCATGAGGCCAGAATTACTGGAGAAAATAGCAAGTTTGGTAAAAGAAGGCGGAGTAATATTGGGTCCAAAACCAAAACGCTCACCTAGTTTAGAAAACTACAGCACTGCAGATGGCAATGTGAAAAAACTTGCCAACGAAGTTTGGGGAAAAATTGATGGACAGGGTGTTAAAACAAATGAATATGGTAAAGGCCTGGTAATGGATGGCCTTGATTTACAACAGGCATTAGATAAAATAGGCGTGATTCCAGATTTTAAAACCGTTGGTAATGATCTGGCCTTGTATATCCACAGAAAGACTAATGATGGTGAGATCTACTTCGTGTCTAATCAGAGTGATAAACCTATAAGCATTAATCCTGCATTTAGGGTTAGTGGAAAAACACCGGAATTGTGGAATGCTATAACCGGGAAAATGCGTGATCTTCCGGAGTATAGCTCCACACCAAATACAACATCTGTTCCTTTAAAACTCGATGCATTTGAAAGTGCTTTTATAATCTTCAGAAAAGACCAGGCAGGTAATGCCTCGGCCGAGAAAAAGGTCAATTTCCCTGCGCCAATTGATGTAATTAAATTAACGGACCCATGGACCGTTAATTTTGATAAAGAGGGTAGAGGCCCAGAGGAACCTGTGATATTCAAAACATTAATAGATTGGTCAAAACACTCAGATACACGAATAGCTCATTATTCTGGGAGTGCCTTATATAATACTTCGTTTGAGATTAAGAAACCAGCTGCGGGGCAACGTATTTATCTAAACCTGGGTGCGGTTACTGCATTGGCAAAAGTAAAGGTTAATGGTAAAGATGTTGGTGGTGTATGGACCCCGCCTTACAAAGTAGATATTACCGACGCAGTATTGGCAGGCGAAAATAAGCTGGAAGTAAAAGTGGTTAACACCTGGGTAAACCGATTGATAGGTGATTTAAAATTGTCAGAAGATCAACGTAAAACCTGGTCTTATATTAATCCGTACAAAGCAGACAGCCCGCTGCATCCTTCAGGGTTAACAGGGCCGGTATCTATTGAAATAAATCCGTATTAAACACAACATTTATTATGAAGTCATTATCTTATAATAAATCGCTCTTCTGTTTGGCAATAGCAATAGCTATTGCCACTATATTTCAATCGTGCGGCATCAAAAAGAAAATTACCCAGGATTATGACGTAGCTGCATTCTATTGGCCCGCCTACCACTATGAGCCTAGAGCAGAATTTCTATTTCCTGAGAAAAAAGGAGAGTGGGAGATCATTTATAAAGCACAACCTAAAGAAAAAGGACATACCCAGCCAAAAGTTCCGCTCTGGGGATATCTGGACGAGGCAAACCCAAAAGATATGGATAAAAAGATCACTGCCGCCGTTGATCACGGAGTGAACACATTTATCTTCGATTGGTACTGGTATGAGGGAAAACCATTCCTGGAAGATTGTATCAATGAAGGTTTTTTAAAAGCCAACAAAGGCAGGATGAAGTTTTACCTGATGTGGGCAAATCATGATGCTACAACTTATTGGGAGCGCAAGAACCCGAAAAAAGATTCGGTGATCTGGAAAGGTAGTGTAGACCGTAAACAATTTAATATAGTGGTTGACCGAGTGATAGAGAAGTACTTCAAAGATCCTGGTTATTACAAGATTGATGGTGCCCCGGTATTCTGCATCTATGAACTTCATACACTGATAGCGGGATTAGGCGGTGCAACGCAAACCAAAGAAGCTTTGGATTACTTCAGAGAAAAAACGATTGCTGCAGGGTTTCCCGGACTGCACTTACAGGGAATTCTTTGGCAGGCTTTACCCTCAAGTATTGCGGGGGTGCCGGGCGAAAAAATTGGAACACAGAATAAAGTTATGGAGTATTTTGGGTTTAACAGTTTAACAAATTATTGCTGGGCTCATTTACAAAACCCCGATGGCGATTATGAGAAATGGGCAGATCTGTCTACCAATATGTGGCAAGGATTTAGTAACGATTTTACCATTCCTTATTTCCCTAATCTCACAATTAGTTGGGATGCTAATCCAAGGTTCCCTTATAAAACCGGTTATATAAATAATCCCGCTCCTGAAAAATTTGCAAAGTATGTCGAAAAGGCAAAAACATTTGCAGATGCATATCCAAAACAACGCAAATTAATTACCATCAATGCCTGGAATGAGTGGTCGGAAGGAAGTTATCTCGAACCCGATACCTTACATAAAATGGGTTATCTGAACGTATTAAAAAGGGCATTTGTAAAAAAATAAATCCTATGAGGTCTGTTTACTTTATCATACTTTTTGCATTATTGGGTATTGGTTTATCAAGCGCCCAGCCATTTGCCGGAACTGATGACCTGGGCAGAGTTCTTCCTCAAAATAAGGAGGTAGGAAATCCTAGAAAAAAAACTGTTGCCATGTTCTACTTTTTATGGCATGAAACAGCACCACGCAAATATTGGGACCTTCATGAAATCGTAAAAGCACACCCCGAAGTACTCAATGATTTTGATAACCCGTATTGGGGAAGCGGGGGGATGTATTACTGGGGGCAACCTATTTATGGATACTATAGTGCAAATGATTATTGGGTGCATTTAAGAAGTATTCAGTTGCTAACTGATGCAGGTGTGGATCTTCTTGTAATTGATGCAACAAACCGCTTAACTTATCCAAAACAAGCAGGCGTGTTAATGAAGGCCATGAATGCGGTTCGGGCGCAGGGTAAAACCCCGCCTAAAATAGTGTTTTATACCAATACCTCATCAGGCGAGACCATGCAGGAAGCCTACAATAATTTTTATAAACCAGACGCCCCTTATCGTTACCCCGAATGCTGGTATTTAATGGATGGTAAACCCCTTATCATTGGAATATCTGCAGAAGCTAAGGGAAAAAATTATGAAAATACTTTCACATACAGGGAGTCACAGTGGCCAAACGAACCTCAAAAAACAAACAGCTGGCCATGGATTGAATTTGTAAGACCTCAAAAAACATACAAGAACGCCAAAGGAGAAATAGAAATCATCAATGTCTCAGTAGCACAGCACCCTAATCCAACAGCAGGGATGGGTGGTTCGGCATTTTACGGGAACAAAGACAATTGGGGTAGAAGCTATCATAATGGGTCTCCCGGGAACCCTGCAACAGATGTAATTTATGGCTATAATTTTCAGGAGCAATGGGACTATGCCATCAAGCAAAATACCCCCTTTGTGTATGTCACAGGCTGGAATGAGTGGATAGCCGGAAAATTTACCAGCAAAGATGATAATCCGGAACATTCCTGGTTTTGCGATCAGGCAAGCCCAGAATATAGCAGGGATATTGAACCTTCGCTTACCGCGGGCTTAAAGGATAACTATTATATGCAATTGGTTGGCAATATAAGAAGGTACAAAGGCGTAGCCGAAAATCCTTCGGCTGACCTACCCAAAACAATTAAAGGGCTCGGCGAATGGACATCAGTACAACCCGTTTATAAGGATTATACCGGCGACACTCAGGAACGTAACCATCCAGGTACCCCGATAGAGCCGGCTATTGTTTATACCAATGCAACAGGTAGAAACGATTTTGAGCAGATGAGGGTTGCGCACGATAAAGCAAACATTTACTTCTTTGTTAAAACCGTAGCCGATATCACGTCCAATTCAGGCAGTAACTGGATGAGGTTATATCTGGATACAGATCGAAGCGCTAAAACAGGCTGGAAAGGCTATGATGTTAGAGTTGCAGGGGGAAGCAATTTACAACAATACATAGATGGGGCATGGAAAGATATACAGACTTTAAAATACGTCGTTAAGGGTAATCAAATGATGGTTACGATTCCAAGACCCTATCTTAAAAACGTAGCAAAACCCCTCAATTTTGAATTTAAATGGTCTGATAATATGCAAAACGATAACGATCCGATGGACTGGTATGTAAATGGGGATGCAGCCCCGGGTGGTCGTTTTAATTTCATTTATAGCGCTGTCAACTGATGAAATCTAAGATTTATTTACTGGGATTACTTTGCGCCATTTTCTGCCAGACTAAGGCGCAACAGGTTAAAGATGCATTTACTCCACTACCGGATAATGCAATTCACCTGCATGGCTATCTTGAGAATGATATTCAAAATTCTATAGCCCATTGGAATAAAGGAGTAGTTCCCTACGCCGGTTTTGTAAAAACGCAACGCAACGGCCGTAGGTACTTTGCCGAAGGTGAAATGTGGGGTAAGGCAGTTAGATCCGGATGTATGCTGTATCGGTATACTCAGGATCCGGAACTAAAAAAGATATTACAGGCAACAGTAGCAGATATGCTAAGCACTAAGCGCTCAAATGGAAGTTTTAGTGCCTCAGAAGTGAGTAAACAGCCCGATGGACCGGGAGGCGATTTATGGGAAAGAAAGTATGTTTTGCTTGGGATGGATGGCTATTATATGCAGGTAAAAAAAGATCCGGAAGTGCTTAAGGCCATGATCAGTCAGGCGGATGTTTTAGTCGCGCAAATTGGGCCTTTGCCTAAAGTCAGAATTGTAGATCAGGGCTGGAGTCCCAATCATATTGAATCAAGCACCATACTTGAGCCAATTATGAGGCTATATAAACTCACTGGATATACCAGGTACTTAAACTTTGCCAAATATATTGTAGAGAAAGAAGGAGGAGCCAAAGGATACAATATCATTGAGCAGGCCTACAATAGTGTAGCCCCTCATAAAATGGGAGGGCCATATCCAAAGGCTTACGAAATGATGTCTCTTTTTGAAGGATTGGTTGAGTACTACAGGGTAACGGGTAATCCGCGCTGGAAGACTGCCATTTTAAATCTTTATCAGAATATCAGAAAAAACGAAATAACCATTATAGGGAATGGGGGAGGAGATCTACCTTATCATCCGGCAGTATATGGCGAAGCCTGGGATAACACTGCGCTTGAACAAACAAATCCGAATGTGAGCAGAATGATGGAAACATGTGTGGGGGTAACCTGGATAAAATTATGCAGCCAGATATTAAGGTTAACTGGTGATCCATCGGCGGCAGATGAAATAGAAAAGTATGTTTACAATGGCCTAATCGGAGCTATGAAACCCGAAGGCGATGGTTTTAGCTATGTTAATTTGCTGAATGGAGTTAAAACGAATACGCATGGCTGGGGAGGGAAAGTGAACAATGTAGAGGTAACCTGCTGCAATCTGAATGGCCCTATGGGATTGGCCTATATACCCTTTGTTGCCGTAATGAATTCAAAATCTGGCCCTGTAATCAATCTGTACAATGCAGGTAAGGCTGTCATCACTACACCTGCTAAAGGGAAAGTAAAACTCAGCATCATCACTGATTTTCCCAAAACAGGCGCGATCCTTATCCGGGTTGAACCGGAAAAAACAGAAAAATTCTCCATCAAGTTGCGCATTCCAAGTTGGAGTAAAGTTACCCGTCTTAAGGTAAATGGTAAACAGGAAATGGCAAACCCTGGAACATACAAAACCATTAGCCGGCTATGGAAAAAAGGTGACCAAATAGAATTGGAATTCGACATGCGTTGCCGAATCATAGATGCACCACATGGCAGTAACCGCGAAGGCGACAATTTTCAGGCGCTTATAAGAGGACCCATTGTGCTTGCCAGAGACGAAAATATTGATCCTGATTTTGATAAACCCGTACAAATTCTGACTAAAAATGGATATGTCGATGTTGCCGCGGAAACTGCACCTGAAAATTTAAGGCTGCTGTTCCGTATTCCAACGCAAAATGGCTTTATTAAAATGGTTGACTACTCCTCGGTAAACAGCTGGAATGGAAAGCGTGTAGTTACCTGGCTTCCTAAAACATCTGCTGGAAAATAAAAAATGAATTTTAAATTGACTCAATGAGATGAAGAGATTAATCTTTGATACCAGAATTTTGCCCGTAATGGTGATGTTGCTGTTGCCATTAATCAGCTATTCCCAAAAGGAAAACGTTAATAGTGATGGTTGGGCTGCAACTGATGCTTTGGGCCGAAAGGTTCGTAGTTACAGCGAGGCCGGCGAAAAGAAAAAAGACAAGTTTATTGCCATGTTCTATTGGACATGGCACCAGGGAGATGACGATACCACCTATCAGGTAAAAAACATTACAGATATCCTCAGGAAGAATCCAGAGGCCATGAAGGATTATCATCATCCTGCATGGGGAAACAAACAACCCGGATTCTTTTTCTGGGAGCAGCCGCTCCTGGGGTACTACAAAACAACAGATCCATGGGTATTGCGTAAGCATGCCGAAATGCTTGCCGATGCCGGGGTGGATGTGGTGTTTTTTGATTGTACCAATGGCAGTTTAACCTGGAAAAAATCTTATGAGGCGTTAATGAAAACCTGGGATCAGGCTCAGAAAGATGGCGTAAAAGTGCCTAAAATTGCCTTTATGCTCCCTTTTGGTGCCGCACCAAATTCATTGATTTCACTTCGTCAGCTTTATAAAGATGTTTATCAGGCGAATCTGTATAAAAATCTTTGGTTTATATGGAAAGGGAAGCCCTGTATTATGGCATATCCAGACAACCTGACCAATTCCGTGGAAGACAAAAAAATTGCCGGATATTTTACTTTCAGACCAGGGCAGCCTGACTATGTTGACGGCCCGAAAAGGAGCGATCAATGGGGTTGGCTGGAAAATTATCCCCAGCATGGATATGTAAAAGATAAGAACGGAAAATTTGAACAGTTAACAGTCGGAGTGGCACAAAATGCGAGTCCCTCTACTAACGGTCATTGCAGTGCTTTTAATCTTCCGGGATCTTACGGACGCAGCTTTACCAAAAGAAAAGGCTTTGATCCAAGGATCGATGGATATTTATATGGCTGGAATTTCCAGGAGCAATGGGACCGCGCTTTCGAAGTTGATCCTGAACTGGTATTCGTCACCGGCTGGAACGAGTTCACGGCCGGACAATGGCTGCCAAAAGACAACTGGACGGGGGAGCCCTTTTCTTTTGTAGATCAGTTTGACTGGGATCACAGCCGTGACATTGAACCCAACAAAGGTTGGGGAGATAAAGGAGATGTTTATTATATGCAATTGATAGATAATGTAAGGAAATTTAAAGGCATGAGCCGTGAACAAGCTTCATCAGTTCCTAAAACCATTAAGATAGGTAAGGCAAGCGATTGGTCGGATGTTAGTCCTTATTTCCGGCATTACAAAGGCAATACGATGCATCGTGATCATAGAGGTCGCTACGATCAATACTATACCAACAATACCGGAAGAAATGACATCATAGGATCAAAGGTAGCTCGGGATGCAAATAAGATCTATTTCTATGTGGAAACTGCAGATAAACTTACAGCGCCGACCGAAAGAAACTGGATGATGCTCCTGATTGATACAGACCGCGATAAGTCAACGGGTTGGAAGGGATACGATCTGATCGTAAATAGGGTAAGCCCGAAAGGGAACAAAGCGATAGTTGAAAAAAATGTAGGTGGAAGATGGGAATGGGAACCGGTAACTGAAGCAGAATTCGCCGTCAGCAATAACAAACTTGAACTTGGAATAGCACGAAGTGCATTTAAGTCAAAGGGAAAGGAAATCGATATTGAGTTTAAATGGAATGACAACATGCAGGACAACGGAAATATCATGGATTTTTACGTTAACGGTGACACGGCGCCAGGCGGAAGGTTCAATTTCGTGTATACGGCAAAATAGAATAATCAACGAAATGTTTTATATTATGGGCAGTAATCAAACCTCACCTAATTTTTTTTTCATTTCTCTGCTATTTATTGGAATGAGCATGTCGCTGGTAAAAGAAAGCCAGGCTCAAAAAAAAGCAGATAACGACAATTACTACCGGGATGTCTATCCTGATACATGGGTGGCCACAGATGCTTTGGGGCGGAAAATGCCGGGCTTTTCTGAGGTCGGGCAGGTGAAAAAGGACCAAAAAAGAGTCGTAGGGGTTTTTTACATCACCTGGCACAGCGATAGTAATATCAGAAAGTCAGGCACTTATACTGCAGATGTCACCAAGGTACTGGCAAAAGATCCCAGTGCCAGGCTGGATGCCCAACACCCACTTTGGGCAGACGGATCCTATCATTGGGCTGAACCAGAAACAGGTTATTTTTTAAGCAAGGATGAATATGTGATCAGGAAAGACATGTCAATGCTTGCTGACGCAGGAGTAGATGTCCTGATCATGGATGTTACCAACGCAGTCCGGTATTGGGACGAGTGGGAGGTGCTTTTCAGCACCATGCAGAAATTGAAGGCTGAGGGCAACAAAGTGCCTGAATTCTGTTTTTGGGCATTTAATGGTCCTGTAATCACCGTTGTACAGGATTTATATGACAAAATTTATAAAAGCAACCGTTTTAAGGACCTGTGGTTCTATTGGGGGGACAAACCATTGCTATTGTATAATGGGACACCAAAATATGATGCCAACGGACAGGATGCAAAACAGCCAAATCCACATTACGATAAGGATGCGAAAAACAATACAAAAAATCCGCATTATGGAGATCCTGACTACACAGAAGAATTTTATAAAGATTATACCAAAGAGGTGAAAAACTTCTTTACGCTGCGCACAATGTGGTGGGGTTATTACCAATGGGCAGGCAAAAGGTTTGTTGGAACCGAAGACAACTGGAGCTTTGGTTATGACCTTGGAAACAAAAACGTGCAGGCCATGAATCCGGATGATCTTGTATCAACACACAATGGGAAAAAAGAAGAAGCGGCCGTTACACCGGCGCAGCACCCTTCCAGCCTGGTTGGGAAATCCTGGTCCAGAAAAACAGGACAGCCACCTTTAAATGAATATGATCTTCCCGGGCCAACCTATGTACCCTGGTTAAAGAAAACCGTTTCTAATCCAGAGGGTTATGGTATTTATTTTCAGGACAGATGGGAAGAAGCACTTGAATCTGACCCCCAATTCCTGTACATAAATGACTGGAACGAATGGACTGCAGGTAAATATCAACCTGATGGAGGCAAAACAACCGATTTCATGCGCAGGAAAAGTCCTTATTTTTTTGTTGATCAATACAATGCTGAATTTAATCGCGCAATTCAGCCAATGAAGGGTGGGTATACCGATAACTATTATATGCAGATGGCACAAAATATCCGCCGCTATAAAGGAGTGCGCCCGGTGCCTGACCTAAAAGGAATATCCAAAGTAAAGATAGATGGAGATTTTGCCGACTGGAGAAACATTCATGTGGAATACCGCGATACAAAGAACGATGTTACACACCGGGATTATAATGGGTATGGAACACTGCACTATAAAAATACCTCCGGCAGGAATGACATCGTTACCAGTAAAATAGCTGTTGATCGCCTCAACATTAATTTCTACGTGGAAACCACAGACAAGATTACTTCGCATACAGACAACAATTGGATGTTACTGCTGATTGACGCGGACAATAATCCTGAGACCGGCTGGTATGGATACGATTATCTGATCAACAAAAAAGTTAAGGACGACAAGACTACTACCCTCATGCGTTTTGATGCTTCACATACTAAAAGTCCATGGATTGAGGTCGCAGACTTGAAATTCAACTGCAATGATAACACACTGGCAGTTGCTGTTCCTAGAAAACTCCTGGGCCTTAGCCGCAATAAATTCATATTTGATTTCAAATGGAGTGACAACGCAGCCGATCTTAAAGATCCGATATCATTGTGTACTGATGGCGATACTGCTCCAAACAGACGATTCAATTACCGCTGCATATGGACCAACAACTAAGCGTACTGGACAGTACAGGTTGCCATTATGCTATAATTGTGGTATTTTAAGAAACCAAATGTTAATCAATGAGACCAACTAAAGATATATTTATTGTATTGCTATTTCTGTGTTTATCGGGTACGGTTTTCGCTTCCCAAATAACCGGTATAAGCAGTTCTGTTGTTCCGGGGGATACCAGATGTGAATACCTGGTCAACCCGAAGGGGCTGGATGAATTACAACCCCGCTTAAGCTGGACACTTACCGCTGCCGACAGTGCTGCATTTGGGCAAAAACAAACAGCTTACAGGATTTTAGTCGCATCAACAGAAAGCGGACTTAAACTTAATAAGGGTGATGTATGGGATTCTGGTTGGGTAAATTCATCGCAAATGCAGCAGATAGCCTACAAAGGAAAGTCTTTTGTGTCAGATAAAATCTACTTCTGGAAAGTCTCCGTTAAAGATGAAAAAGGCAAAATTTCACCCTGGAGTAAGATCGCTCACTGGACAACAGGCTTGCTTAAACCAACAGACTGGAAGGCAAAATGGATTGGCACAGACCAGATTTTTGATCCTGGTCAGCAGGATTGCAACATCTCCGATCCATGGCTTCGCAAAACCTTTACACTGAAAACAAAACCAGGAAAGGCAAACATATTTGTGGCCTCTGTAGGTTTCCATGAGGTATATGTAAATGGTAAAAAAATAGGTAATGATGTTATGGCGCCAAGCGTAACCGACCATATGAAAAGGGCGCGTTATGTAGCCTACGATATTGCAGGAGAACTTAAAGCGGGTAAAAACGTAATCACGATCTGGTTGGGCACCTCATGGTCTATTTTTGGGCCCTATATCGTAAAAGACAGGCCAAATACCCCGATTGTAATTGCTCAGGCTTCAATTTATAGCAATAAAAACGCCACCCCACTATCAAAACCTGAACTGGTCATACGTACTGATGAAACCTGGAAAACGCATAAAAGCCCTAATAAATTATTAGGTGTATGGGACTCTAATAGAATGGGAGGAGAGATTTGGGATGCAAATAAAGAAGTTGCAAACTGGAACACCACTGCCTGCGATGAAACAACATGGGATAAGGCAATAACCTATCAGCCTAAACTAATCCTCTCCGCTCAAAAAATAGAACCCAACCGTGTTTTCGATGAAATAAAACCAATTGGAATTGTAGAAAGAAATGATGGAACATATCGTGTAGATATGGGTGTAAATTTTGCAGGGTGGACAGAAATTAAAGTAAAAGGTAAGCAAGGGGATACGGTGAAATTTCTATTTTCAGAAAGAGAACAATCAGATATCACTTTCAGTAACCACAGCGCTTTTATTATTGGGAAAACAGGAGAGGGGACTTTTCATAATCGCTTTAATTATAGCTCAGGTCGCTGGGTTACTATTACGGGTTTAAAAAATAAGCCGTCACTTGATGATATCCGTGGTTGGATGGTACGTACCAATTACAAAGAAGCTGCCACTTTTGAATGTTCAGATCCTTTGCAAAACTGGACATATAATACGATAAAATGGACCTTTCAAAATCTTTCAATAGGTGGTTATATTGTAGACTGCCCTCAACGCGAAAGACTTGGCTATGGAGGCGATGCACATGCAACTTGCGAAACAGGAATGTTCAATTATCATATGGCCGCATTCTATACCAAATGGATGGAAGACTGGAGGGATGTACAAGGCACCGAATCTCTGGTAGGAAACATGTACGACGAAAACTTTGCCCGCAAAAGTATAATGAGTGGTCGTATCATGAATAACGGCGTTTTGCCACATACAGCACCTACTTACATGGGTGGCGGTGGGCCAGCATGGGGCGGCATAGTAGTTTCTCTGCCCTGGTTTATTTATCAGCATGAAGGCGACAAAAGAGTGCTTGATAAGAATTTTGAAATGATCAAAGGCTGGCTTTCATTTTTGGATCTTAATACTAAAGATGATATGTTGGTTCGCTTTGGCGGATCATGGGATTTTTTGGGTGATTGGCTATGGCCTGGGGCCACAGCCGAAGGAATGAATAACAATAAGCCCCAAACCGTTTTCTTAAACAATTGCTATAGAATATTTAACCTGCGTACCGCTGCTAAAATTGCCCGTGTACTTCATAAAGATAAAGAAGCACAACAGTGGGAAAAACAAGCAGATGTGTCAAGCGCAGCAATTCACGCTAAATTTTACAATGCAGACGATCATAGTTATTCTGATAAATCAATGTCTAATCTTGCTGCGGCCTTATTGGGTGAGGTAATGCCTGATGACTTGAAACCATTAATCATGAAACGGCTGGAGAATGAGATTCTGGTGGTTCATAAAGGACACATCAACGTAGGAATTACAGGTGGAGCAATGCTCTTTAAAGTACTAAGAGACGCCGGACGCGATGATCTTATTTATGCCATGACCTCGCAGACTGATTATCCGGGCTGGGGTTATATGAAAGCCAACGGTGCAACCACCATTTGGGAAATGTGGGAAAAAGACCTGCCTGGACATTCTCTGTTACATAGCTCGTACCTGTATCCCGGCGCCTGGTATATTGATGGAGTTGCTGGTATAAAACGCGATCCCCAAGCACCCGGATTTCAACGCTTCATCGTTCGCCCCCCACTGTTAACAGCCACGCAAATGAAATGGGCCAAAGCCGATATGCAATCACCTGCCGGTTTAATTAAAACTGCATGGAAACGGACAGATAATCAACTTACCGTGAACATAAATGTGCCTCCTAATTGTACGGCTATACTTCAGCTACAGGAAAATGAGGCAAAAAATATAACTGATAAATCAAACCAAATCAAGGATTTAGGTTTAAAGGATGGTTTCAGGTCTTTTGAGCTTACCTCAGGTAACCATATTATTAAAACAGAGAAAATCTAAACAGATCATTATAAATTAGAAACATGTTACAAAAATTCTTATATCCTCTTCTTGCCATTTGTTTAATAGCCACAAGCACATATGCACAGTCAGGCAAGAAACTTAGTAGTTCTGCTAAAGCTGATAATATTAGTCCTTTAACCAGACAATATATTTCTCCTGTAAAGATTTTATGGAAAGAAGGCCAGGTTAACAACATTGAGCAGTTGTTGAAACCGGGAATTAGTCAGGCCGATCTGGCCAATCGTAACATGGCGATCTTGAAAAATGATGGTTCTGGTAAAAAAGCATCTATATTACTGGATTTTGGTAAAGAACTGCAGGGTGGATTGGAGATTGTAACCGGGATGTGGGGGCCAAAAAATGTTCCGCTTAAAATACGTGTACGTTATGGTGAATCGGCAAGTGAAGCTATGTCTGAGGTTGGTGGCCCAAAGGGCGCAACCAATGATCACGCAATCAGAGATTTTACCACATTGGCTCCCTGGCTGGGCCGAATCCAATTGGCCGAAAGCGGATTTCGTTTTGTACGCATTGACCTTGAAGAGGAAAATGCGGAGCTGCAATTGAAAGAAGTACGTGCCATTTTTACCTATCGTGATATTCCTTATATCGGTTCATTTAAAAGCAGTGATGAACGACTAAACAAAATCTGGGAAACGGGCGCTTATACAGTACATTTGAACATGCAGGAATACCTTTGGGATGGAATTAAACGTGATAGATTGGTATGGGTTGGCGATCTTCATCCTGAAATATCTACCGTTAATTCTGTTTTTGGATACAATGAGGTGGTTCCTAAAAGTTTAGATTTATCAAAGGAAACGACTCCTTTACCGGGCTGGATGAATGGGATAAGCACTTATTCTATGTGGTGGATCATTCTTCATTACGATTGGTATATGCAGAACGGGGATTTAAATTACCTGAAACAACAGAAGCAATATTTAAGCGGATTGGTAAAGCAAATAGTAGCAAAAGTTGGTGATGATAATCAGGAAAAACTGGATGGGACACGTTTTCTGGACTGGCCATCGAGCGAAAATCCTAAAGGAATTCATGCGGGTTTGCAGGCCATGACGGTTTGGTCATTGGCTACGGCATCTAAAATAAGCACACTTGTCGGCGATAAAGAAACCGCTGATTTATGCAACAAAACGGTGGCCAGGATGCGTAAATATGTACCCGATCCTAATGGTTCAAAACAAGCAGCAGCTTTGCTTGCCATCACTGGTTTAATGCCTGCAGAGAAAGCCAATAAAGATGTACTTTCTGTTGGTGGTGCAGCAAATTTCTCTACTTTTTACGGCTATTACATGCTCGAGGCCAAAGCTAAAGCAGGGGATCATCAAGGGGCTATTGATGTAATCCGTCAGTACTGGGGTGCAATGCTCGACTTAGGAGCCACAACTTTCTGGGAAGATTTTAATATGGACTGGATAGCTAATGCTTCCCGCATTGATGAGTTAGTGCCAGAAGGTAAAAAAGACGTACATGGCGATTACGGAGCATACTGTTACATAGGTTTCAGACATAGCTTATGTCATGGATGGGCCTCGGGTCCAACAGCATGGTTAACTGAACATGTTTTAGGCGTAAAAGTAATAGAGGCAGGTTGTAAAGCAATTAAAATAGAGCCACATTTAGGCGATTTAAAGTTTGTAGAGGGTACCTACCCTACACCTTATGGTGTTTTAAAAATTAAACACACTAAACTGGCAAACGGTAAAATTAAAACGGATATAAATGCCCCTAAAGGAGTAAAGATAATTCAATAGCATTACACTATTCTTGCTATTGTTTTGCGTCCCTTTTGCTGAGACAAAAAAACAGCAAAATTTATGCAATTGGAAAGAGAAGAATTGAAAACAGCGATGATCAACCTATTGGCTTCAGAAGATTGAGCGCATTGCTATTTTCAATTCTTGACTGGAGAAAAAGAGAAATAAACTTCTTCAGATTTTACAGAATATAAAACAATTGTGATTTTATCAATAAATCGCTATTGTGTTTTTCATCCTGTCGGTAATTTTCTTTAAGCATTTGTTTTACATCACGTTCAATGTTGTTAGAAATTGTAGTAGTTGGCGTATCGGTAGGCTTGTTTTCGAAAGGATCCTGAAGATGAATAGCCATTTTTTCGATGAGAAAAAAAGAGCAGGAGATCGCAATCACTAACGGTACTTCTATAATGCCAAAGAATTCTATCAGGCCAAATGGAAGCAACATGATAAAAAGGACTAACGCAAAATGAATATATACACTGTAAGTTGCCGGGAAAATGGTGTTTTTAATTCTCTCACAGCCTCCCATGTGATTGGAAAAACGTGTTAATGTTTTATCCATTTCCACCTGTTGGTAGGTATTGATCCATTCCAGCTTATGGGCATTCCTGAGATCAAACCCCTGCAGTTCCAGCAACGCCAATGGAATATTATTACAGCTTTTAATATGATTATAATCTTCTTCGGAAAGTAATTTTTCGAGTCCTGGCATGATATCCTGACGCCTTAAATGTCTGCCAAGTGCATAGCACCATGCTACTTGTCTTTTTGCCATATTTTCGCAAAATGCTTTTCCGTCAGCCGAGTTGTAAGGAGTATCTACAAAGGTGAGCAGCTGCCGGGTCAGGCTTCTGGTATCATTTACAATTGCCCCCCAAATGGTTCTTGCTTCCCACCAACGGTCGTAAGCCTGGTTCGATTTAAAGGCAAGCAACAAAGAGATTACCGTTCCCAGTATGGTGGGAACGGCAATAGGTATGGAAATTCTTGTAAAATGAAAGTTGTTATATACAATTGCTATTAAGATAGCGTAGGCACTTACAAAAATGATCTCTTTACGAATCTTACCGGCTATATAGCTAATAGGGATATTTTCTTTTAATAGCATAGGATTAATTTTAGGTGAAGTAATAGCCGCTAAGTTTAGGCTAACAATGTTTCCAATGTTTCGGTTTCCAGTATGATCTTTCTTTTTGGAAGCTCGGCAACAGGTGTGTTGGTGTTAATATGGATTACAGGAGTGCCCGAACGCTGAACTAACAAAGCGGGGTCAATGCTGTTATTGTTCAGTTTGCCAGTGGAGCAAAAAGAGGGGGCAAGAATTTGATTAACTCCCGCGTTTTCAAGGTAATCACGAAACATGCCTACCGTACTTCCATAAAAAAACTCTATTTTAATTGTTTTAATTAGCGAATAAGTCTGTTTCATGAGTTCGCACTGATCATAAAATTCTTGGCTTACATATTTGTATTCCCTGTTCCTTCGGGAAAGCATCAAAAGATCGCCCATTCTATCAGAAAGTTTGAACATATGGATAAAAATGAAGTTCAACTCCTGTTCAGGCAATTGTTTGCATAATGATGGGATGCAGTTTACCGATGTAGCGTTGAAATCGGTGGGGATAAGTATTGTTTGCATAACTAAATAATTAATGGTTAATGTTATACTACAATGCTAGCCTCCAATCATTAAAATGGGATAAGAGGTAAATTAGAATTTGATTAGAAAATCATATTTTGTTACAGGTGTAAGTTGTTGTTTTAGAGAGGTTTTTGGGTGTTGTTAGGCGTGGGTTTTTATACTTATTAGAATTTGATTAGAAATTTGGGTGTAAATTTTCTTTGGCACCGCAAACTGGCAGTAGAATTTTTATTTCTGTACCTACTTTTTCCTGAGATCGGATGCCGATAGAATCTTTGTGTAGTCGGATAACATTTAAGGTTAGCGGTAAGCCAATACCATAACCTTCGAAAGTGTTTACGTTTGATGCTCCGAAAAAAGGTTCAAATATATGTTGTTGTTCATGCCGAAGATTTTTCGGGATAGAGGTTGATTTTTGCAGGCAGATTTACGCGTGCTTCCAGCCGCTCAAAAAATCATCGAAACTAAAGGCGGAAACAAAATATAGAATTACTGCATTGAGGATGAGCAGGCCTATGCCCGAAATAGAAAAGAATGATAACGTTATCTTGCTTTGTATTTTCATAAAAAAAGCGGCAGAAACCCACTCATCGCCTGCGCGTGGCTGGGGGGAAGTAGCTACCCCCCCTAGTTTTAACATTAAAGTATTACTATTTATTAAGCCTCTTCCTTCAATATATAACCCATTCCGAAAACGGTATGGATTAGCTTTTGACCTGTGCCATTATCTATCTTTTTTCTCAGGTAGTTTACATAAACATCAACCACATTGGTGCCCATATTAAAGTCGATGTCCCATACGTTTTCAAGTATCTGTATGCGTGAGAGTATTTTATTGGCATTCTTTATAAAATATTCGAGCAGGCGATACTCGGTTGCAGTGAGATTAATTGGCCTGTCGCCTCTTTTTGCAGTTTTGGAACTGAAATCCAGTTCAAGATCGGCTATATGAATACTGTTTCCTGCCTCACCTTGTATGCTTCTTCTTCTGACCAAAGAACGAATACGGGCCTCAAGCTCAGCAAATTTGAACGGCTTAACAAGGTAGTCATCAGCCCCGCTGTCTAATCCGGTTACTATATTTTCGGTACTGTCCAATGCTGTGAGCATCAGGATGCTCACGTTTTTGTTGACTTTACGTACCTCCCTGCAAATTTGTATTCCATTAATACCGGGGAGCATGATGTCGAGAATAATCAGATCAAATTGGTGCTTTACTGCCATCTCTAATCCTGTAGTTCCGTCGGCCGCAACACTTACCTGCATATTGGCTTCCGTTAATCCTCTAACCATTACGGAAATTAGACCGGGTTCATCTTCAATCAATAGTATCTTCATGTACTTTGTTTTGTCAAATGGGGAAAATATAATATTCCGATCAATAAATAGATTTTAGGGGCAAAAAGTTACATTAAAAGTATTTTTTACTAAATAATGCTAGCTTTGGTTTGAAGTCTCCAAACGAAAGACCTGAAAATCAATTATTATTATTTAAATGAAGAAAGTAATTCTATTAATCTTTGCGTTGTTTGTTACAACAACTGCGTTCTCACAGGGTGTGTTGAATTTATTAGGTCGCTCACAGGATTTCTTTAAGCTCCTGGAAGATCAAAAGTATACAGACGCTTATGGGTATCTTGACAGTACTTTTCAGGCGAAAGTTCCTGAGGAGGATCTAAAGAAACTATGGACTCAAATTTCAGAGAAACTTGGTAAAATTGAAACGTTAGATGTAATCAGCAGCAAAACCCAGGGAGAGTTTTTTGTGGTTACGATGGAAGGAAAATTTACTAATGATGATCAAAATTTTCTTTTGGCATTTAACAAAGCTGAAAAGATAGTTGGTTTTTTTCTTCAGCCAAAGTCTACAGCAGCTACTTACGTCCTTCCTGCCTATGCAGATACGACCTTATTCAAGGAAACCGAAATAAATGTTAAAACACCCGGACACACCTTGGTTGGAATGTTAACTGTGCCGAAAAAGCTTTCCAGTTACCCGGTTGTGGTTCTGGTTCACGGATCTGGACCAGCCGATATGGATGAAACCGTTGGCCCTAATAAGCCGTTAAAGGATATTGCTGTTGGTTTAGCATCAAAAGGAATAGCTTCTATTCGTTATGTAAAAAGGACGATGATTTATGCCGGGGAGTTTGGAAAGGCTTTTACCGTTAAAGAAGAAGTGATGGACGATGCGCTTGCCGCAATTGCACTTGCAAGGACTTTGCCTGAGGTAAACAAGAAACAGATTTATTTGCTTGGACACAGCCTTGGAGGGATGATTGCTCCAAGAATAGCTGCTTTGGCGCCAGACTTAAATGGGGTTATAATGCTTGCTGCTCCGGCAAGGAAATTTACAGATCTTTTGGTTGAACAAAACAAATATATGTTTGGCCTTTCAAAAGACACCTCGGAGGCGGGTAAGAAAACACTTGATACAGTAATTAAGGAGTTAGAGGTAACCAGAATAACTAAGCTTGGAACAATGAAGGCTGATTCTGTTTTGTTGGGTTTGCCAGCTTCTTACTGGGTTGATATAAATGTAAACGATCAGGTTGCTGCGGCAAAGAAATTAGCAAAACAGCGTATTTTTGTTGGTCAGGGTGGAAACGATTTTCAGGTTTCAACTACTGATTACAATTTATGGAACACAGCAGTAGGTAAGAAAAAAGGCGCTATGGTAAAATTGTATCCTGAACTTAATCACCTTTTGAGTCCTCAAACGGAAAAAGGCTCAATGGAGCAATATAGAACTCCTGTAAGTGTTTCTGATGTACTGATAACAGATATAGCTACCTGGATAAAAGCCAGGCCGTAGGTTATTTCTCACTGATAAGTAACATTTATATACAGGTTTGTTATATATGGCAATATTGTTGCTAGCATTAGCCGAAACCCATATTAATATAAGATCCGTTATGATAAAAAGAATACACATACTTGAAGATGATGAAGATATAAGGTACATAATTGGAGTTCTACTTAAGGATGAAGGGTATGAATTACAGCTTTCTTCTACATTTACTGAGTTAAAAAGTAAATTAAAAGATAGTGTTCCTGATCTTTTCATTTTAGACGTAATGATACCCGATGGTGATGGTACTGATATTTGTGGTGATTTGAAAAGTGATCCCTTTACTAAACACATTCCAATTATAGTGATGTCTGCAAATGATCAGAATAAACAAAAAAGTTTAGATGCAGGAGCTAATGATTACATCAGTAAGCCATTTGATATTGATTACATTGTAAAACGAATTAATTCACAATTGGCGTAATAATAATGCAAGTCAGGGCATAGAAGAAGAGGGTGATCAAAATTTTTGATTACCCTCTTCTTTTTTTACACCAGCTGTTGTATGTTTTTAAGTTGATGCGTATGCCTTTGCATATGATAGATAAGAAAGTTAATCCATTCTAATCTTGTGAATTTTCCAAATCCTGGAATCTCAAAATCTGCGTAAATAAAAGATAAGTCCTGTTTGTTAATTGCATCAGTCATCTGTTCTTTTAAGGACTTTAGCTCATCAACCAATGTTTCCTTTTTGTGAGGTGGCTGAGCGGGAAGTACAAACTCCGGAGAACTCATTTTAGTTGTTAAGTCTAAAAATATACTTTTAATGAGCTCAATCTTTTTATCAGGTGCTCTCTCCGTTGGTACTGCTTTGTCATTAACTATTTTTATCACCCCGTCAAACGATTGTGAGATGTGATCTGTAACCTGCCCAGCAGTCCAGCTACCTTCAAAAGGAATTTTATTTATTTGCGCTTCTGATAAAGAGGAAACGACCTTTAATAATTCGTCTGTAGTTTCTGTTACTTTATTTAAGGTTTCTGTTTTCATGGGCTTTGATTTTATAACTTAAAGTTACACCCATTTAGCCGTTAATAGCAGGTGCAGATACGGCAATATAAGGGGTGAATTGCGACCGAATGATTAAGGCGATGTGACGCTAGTTAAATATATCAAAAGATGACGATACAAGCTGCAAAAATTCAATATGAGGCTCAATTTCCAAATTTTTATCTCTTTGCTTTTGAAACGATTTAAAAGATTCAAGGTTAAACAGATTTTGTTGGGCCGCCTCGTTTTTATGTATGGAAATATGCGTAAATGTTTTGCCATCTTCGGCAAGATATGACGAATAACGAATGCCTGAATCTTTAATGTTCCTTAAATCAGTTATAAATGTATTTACATTTTCCCGATTCGTTTGGGCAAATTCTGCCTTTACAGTGTAAGTTACTTTGACAATTTTCATGATGATCTTTTTTTAAGTTAAAAGTTGTTTTAATATATAGACGACTGACAAAATTGAAATAGGACATGATCTTTTATTTTGTAATATGCCGAGATGTAATTAACTTCAACGAATAACATTTAAAGTTAGCATTTTGGAAGATAGCATTAAAGGGCTTGTACCACATGTATTGAGTTTTATTATAAATGAGCTTTGCAAGAATGGCTTTATGATCGCTTATGAAAAAGACCTGTCGGATTTAAAGGGCCTGATTGAGCCGGATTCTATTTCGCCTGATGATTTTGAACTGCTGGAGGCTGTTGATGATGACGTTGTGCGGGTTTTGCTGGGGTCTGTTGATAAGGTGATAAAATGCTCTAAAACTTATTTTCTGATAAACAATCTTGATGAAATGGAGGTGATGGAAAATGAAGGGTATAATCTGTTGGCTTCCGATAACTACTATACTTATATTATTGATTGGGAAAGTAAAAGCTATAAGGACTTGCTCTATAATTTAAACGCAGTTTATTTTTCTATTTCGCAACTGCTGTATCATACCACTTGCCAAATTAAACTTGACGAAGTTGAAATACCGGAGGAAATGTATGATGAGTTTCTGGATAAATATTCGGATCTGTTAAGAGGGAAGATAAATCCTGATGATAAAAATATTTCGCTATTATATGATCTTATTATAGACTTAAATGCTGATCTGGGTGATATTGATAAGCTCACAGATTAACTCTTTTATTGTTTTTTTGATTTTTTTTGTCTCTGTTAATGAAAGCTTAAGCAGTTTTAAGTAAGTTTGGGATTTAAAATATACCACTTATAAAATGTCAGATCAGAAAAAAGAAATATTCGAAGGCGTAGCACAGCGCTTAAAGATTGAAGGATTTAATGTAGTTAACCGTGATGAGACCCGTCCGTGGGGAGGTTTTTTTGTAATTGATGAAGAACAAGCGCAACAATTTGCAAACGTTTATTTTGAAGGTTTAAATGTTGATGATCTTAAAATTTCAGGTAAATTAAGTCCTAAAATATTAATCGTTGCTCCAAATACACGTTTGTCGTGGCAATACCACCACCGTCGTGCTGAAATATGGAGAGTAGTTAACGGTACTGTTGGTGTGATTACAAGCGATACCGACGAGCAGGGGGAAGTAAAACAATTAACTCCTGGACAAAGCATAAAATTAAAGCAAGGTGAAAGACACCGTTTAATTGGTTTAGAAGACTGGGGTATTGTTTCAGAAATCTGGCAACACACAGATCCGGCTAATCCATCTGATGAGAGCGATATTGTAAGGGTTCAGGACGACTTCGGAAGATAATGCATCTTCGTGTCATTTAATGGCATCATTGTATCTAAATACCTATAATACTCGTTAATATCTTATATGATAATTTTATTATTTTTTCTGGCACATTGGTTTTTGTCTCTTTTTTCTCAAACTTTCTTTTTGCACCGTTATGCATCGCATAAGATGTTTAAAATGAATGGTTTTTGGGAGAAATTTTTTTATGCAATTACCTTTTTGTCTCAGGGGTCGTCCTTTTTAAATCCAAGAGCGTATGCGATTTTACATCGTATGCACCATGCTTTTAGTGATACAGAAAAAGACCCGCATTCTCCACATTTTGTAAAAGATGTTTGGGGCATGATGATTCAGACAAAAAACATTTATCTGAATTATTCAAAGTATAACCATGAGCCTGAAGAGCAGTTTCGTGATAATTATCCTGCATGGCCACTTATTGATAAAATAGGCGATTCATGGATTACACGTCTTGTATTCATTAGCTTTTATATTTGGTTTTATGCAACGTTTGCTACCGCATGGTGGATGTTTTTATTGTTACCAATACACTTTTTGATGGGACCTCTTCATGGTGCAATTGTAAATTGGTGTGGCCATAAATACGGTTATTCTAATCATGATAATGATGATCATAGCAAGAATTCTTTGCCTCTTGATTTTCTGATGCTAGGAGAGTTGTTCCAGAACAATCACCACAAAAAACCTAATAGTCCTAATTTTGCCTCAAAATGGTTTGAGTTTGATCCAACTTATCCAATCATGAAAGTGATGCACTGGATGAGGATTATTAAGTTAAGAAAGTCAAATTAAGAGGGGGAAAACTAAGTGACCTGTTTTCGGGCTGGAAAAAAGGCATGAAAGGCAGTGGTGGTTTACAAACACTTGTGAACGATTGAGTGTAGTGGAAGTTGTCAGTTAGATACAGTAAGTCAAATTACATAGTGGATTGAATTTGGCTTAACTAGCAATTCAAAAAATAGCTTATAAAAAAGGGCAGGATCTTCAAATTTGCAAGATCCTGCCCTTTTTTATTTTTCCTAGAAATTTAATGTCTGGAAGAGGGCCTAGCGTTCTTTTGCGCTTCTTCAGTGCAAATGAATGCAGCCCGAAAACAGATCACTTAATTTGACTTCTTTTTGTTGTTGCCACTCCAGCGTCTGCTTCCACTGCTTGGTGTTCTTTTAGCGCCGCTTAAGTTAGGCTGACGGTCCGTTCTTTCCGGGCGTTGTCCTCTTGATGGTTTAGCTTTTCCTTTTGATTTTGCTGCGGCAGCACCTGACATCAGGCTTTGCCAGCTCATAGCAAAAGGGTGGTCTTCGGTAACAGGTATTTTTAAGCCGATCAATTTCTCGATATCGTCTAAAAATTCTTTCTCTTCTGAATCACAAAACGAAAGCGCAGTACCACTTAAGCCAGCACGACCAGTACGACCAATCCTGTGTACATAAGTTTCAGGTATATTTGGTAATTCGTAGTTGATTACATGAGTTAATTCATCAACATCAATACCACGTGCTGCAATATCAGTAGCAACCAATATACGTGTAGTTTTGGCTTTGAAATTGGTTAGTGCACGTTGTCTGGCATTTTGTGATTTATTGCCATGAATGGCTTCGGCTTTAACACCAACTTTGATCAGGTCTTTTACAATGCGGTCGGCACCATGTTTTGTACGAGAAAATACCAATGCAGTTTGAATGGTTTTGTCTTTTAAAATATGGTGCAATAAATCTTTCTTGTCGTTTTTTTCTACATAAAAGATCTCTTGTTGAATCTTTTCTGCTGTAGAGGAAATAGGGGTAACCTCAACTTTAATCGGATTTGTAAGGATCGTATTGGCTAAAGTCTGGATTTCCTTTGGCATGGTAGCCGAGAAAAATAAAGTCTGTCTTTTAACAGGTAATTTAGCAATAACTTTCTTTACATCATGGATGAAACCCATGTCCAGCATTCTGTCGGCTTCATCAAGCACAAAGATCTCAATATCACGCAGGTTGATAAAGCCCTGATTCATCAGGTCTAGTAATCTTCCTGGAGTAGCAACAAGAATGTCGACACCTCTGTGAAGCGCATCTGTTTGTGCTTTTTGTCCAACACCACCAAATATTACCAGTTGTTTTAAAGGCAGGTTTTTTCCGTAAGCTTTAAAGCTCTCTTCAATTTGTATGGCCAGCTCACGTGTTGGTGTTAATACCAATGCTTTTATAGCCTTATGTATTTTCGTATTGGCGTGAGGCTTACTAAGCAACTGTAACATTGGGATGGCAAATGCGGCAGTCTTACCTGTACCGGTTTGTGCACACCCTAACAGATCTCTGTTTTGAAGTATGGATGGTATGGATTGTTCTTGTATTGGGGTAGGTTGTGTATAACCTTCTGTTTGCAGCGCTTTTAAAATTGGCTCAATCAGGTTTAATTCTTCGAATAACAATGTATTTGTATTTAATGTATAATAGAGGTAAAAGAATATCACCTCGCTGCAAAGGTACGTATAAACTTCCGGCTTTTATTCATATCCCTGATTTATAGCTATGTGGCTATAAATCAGGGGCTTTGTTTTCTTTGAAACGGCTAAAAAACAGGAGGGCCAGTATGCAAAGCACAAAGCCTACAACGCCGTTTAAACGCAACCCGTAATCATTTCCTGGGTCTTTGCCATATACGGTTAGCATAGCAAATATAGCTATTCCCATAGTTTGCCCCAATTTAACAAAGAGGTATTTAACGGCAAAAAACATCCCCTCGTGGTTTTCTCCTGTTTCTTTTGTGTCATTTTGAGCAATATCAGCTAAAATAGCATTAGGCAAAATGCCTAAAGATGCCAAAGGGAAAGACGCAAATATTACCAGAATATACATTTGGATGGCAGGAGAAAAGGGCAGGTGGCCTAAGAAATAAATGGTGACAAATATTAAGCTGAGTATAGCAAATGCAACCAGTACCAGGGGCTTTTTACCAAATCTTTTGGCTCCATAATTAATAAAAGGATAAAAGCAGAGCGATAGAATTACCATGGTACCCATAAATTTACCACCATCAGAATCTGGCAGACCTAACAATACAGTAACAAAGAAAAGCAGACCACTTGAAATGATACTAAGGGCAATATAATAAGTGAAATCGGAGATCAGATAATATTTAAAATTGGTATTTCTGAAAGTATTTTTAAGTGCAGGTATAAGCTCGATATGGGTCGGTTTAGCATCTGTATATTCTTTTTCATCTATAAACATAACCGGTAAGATCATAACCAGCCCAGAGAATATGCTGAGGCAAAAGATGGTGTATTGCAGGGCTTCGGATCTGTCTGTGATTTTAAAAACATCCTGTATCAGGTCAGCATAATTATTGCACATGGCTCCAATTATCATCCCTAAAACAAAGCCTACCTGCTGGAAGGTAGAGAGTTTAACTTTCTGATCAGCACTATGTGTTAATTCGGCAAGTAGTGCATTGTAAGGGATAATATAGGTGGTAACCGAGATAAAAAAACCGGCAAGTACTATGGTAAGCCACCAGGCATTGGTAATGCTTTCTCCCTTAACCATAGGATAGAAAACAAGAGCGCAACATACTACTGCCGGCATTATTGCGTATTTCATAATAGGAATGCGCCTGCCTTTTGGATTGTCGCTGGCGTCGCTCAAAGAGGCAATGAACGGGTCATATATGGCATCAAATAGTCTGCCGGATGCAGCAATGAGTGATAAAATATTAAAAGCACCAAACACCAATAATTGAGGAACCAGCGGAGTGAGCCCTGAGTTGTTTGGGGGAAGATAAAAATAGGGCAGCATAACTATAATAATGTTGGTCATGATGCTCCAGCCCATCATTCCCGCTGCGTAGGCAATTTCTTTTTTAAAGGGTAGTTCTTTTATCGGCATCTTATATAGGGTGATGGATTGAGCTTGTTAATTGTGGTTGTTATACTGTTTGTTATGTTCGGTTTCTTTGGTAAAATCGGTTTATGAAATAGATAATAATAAAGCATGCAAATATCAATAAACCATTTATTGCGGCTTGCGGATCGTCAGCATAAATGCTGATAGCTACAAATAAATAGGCAGCAATAAATATCAATGGCATTAAGGGATACATGCGCATGCTGTAAATGGTGTTTTTATCAAGATGGGCGGTTCGCTTTCTTAAAAAGAATATGGTAGCCGCCGAAGTAGCCATACCAATGCAATCTAAAAATATGGTGTAATTCAGGATTTTGTCGAACGTTTGAGCGTAAAACAATGTAATGATAGAGATGATGGTGAATACAGTTAAGCTCACAAACATGACATCCGATTTTTTGCTCTTTTTAGTAAATATTGCAGGTAATGCCTTCTCTTCGCCCATAGCAAACATAGCTCGTGGATTGCTTAGTAAATTGACATTTACATAGCCCAGAACAGAAAGGTAAATTAAGCAGGATAATACAGTAAAACCTATAGGGCCAAAGATTTTTCCTGCAAGAATTGCCGCAATGCTTTCGGCTGTTTTTAGTTGCTCAAATCCTATCACCCTTACATACACATAATTAATTGCCATGTAAAGTATAAAAATGATAGCTAAGCCGGTAAAGATTGAGCGGGGGATAATTTTGCCCGGAGATTTTGTTTCGCCCCCAAAGTTGATGGTTTGCTGATATCCACCAAAGGTAAAAGAGATGCCGATTAAACAGATGCCCAGCGCCTTACCATAATCAAACAAGGTTGGGATAGCCCCGTTTGATGTGCTGAAAGTAGAAGGGGAGCTTACTGCTGCAGGCCCCATAAATACAGCGCCAATTAATATTAGTACCATACCTATTTTTATTAATGAAAGTACATTTTGTGTTTTAGAGCTAACTTTTAGCCCCAATAAATTGATGAAGTAAAACAGGCCAATAGAAATAGCGGCAATTGCTATTCTTGAAAACTCAGTTTGCATTTCAACGGGTAAAATGATCTTACTTAAATATTCCGCGCCGATAATTGAAACACCTGCAACTGAAGCGGCATTTGAAACTACTATGATACAGTTGATGGCAAAAGCAATGGAAGGATGGTAAAATGCCGAGAATATCTTATAGTATCCGCCGGTAACCGGAAAACGAGATCCTATTTCGGCATAAGTTAAAGCCCCACACAGGGCAATTAGTCCTCCAACGATCCATGCTAAAAAAAACAATTCTGGTATTTGCGCTCCTGCAGCTACATTAACGGGTGTGCGGAAGATGCCCATCCCTATTACCAGACTTACAACGATCATTGATAAGTCAAGCATGGAGAGCTGTTTTTCAGGTCGCATATTGAGCATGATTTAATTTGTTTGAATATACATGAAAATGTGCATTTGTTGAAACTTTGTAATTGATTCCCCAGCTTATTCGAGTAAATTTACTGCATTATAGTATTTTTGTATTATACTTACTTACATCATGGCTGAACCGAATTATAACGAAGATAGTATACGCTCCCTCGATTGGAAAGAGCACATCAGATTACGTCCCGGTATGTACATTGGTAAACTGGGCGATGGATCTGCACAGGACGACGGGATTTATGTTTTGCTTAAAGAAATTGTGGATAACTCAATTGATGAGTTTGTGATGGGCTCTGGCAGAACAATTGAAATTACGGTATCCGAACACAAAGTTAATGTGAGGGATTACGGTAGGGGTATTCCTTTAGGTAAAGTAATAGACTGCGTATCTAAAATAAATACCGGTGGTAAGTATGATAGTAATGCCTTCCAAAAATCTGTAGGGTTAAATGGTGTGGGTACTAAGGCTGTAAATGCACTTTCTACAAATTTTGTGGTTCAATCTTATCGTGAGGGAAAAACGAAAAAAGTAGAATTCTCCAAAGGTGAAATTGTTTTAGAGAATGATATTATTGAAACTACTCAGCGTAATGGTACTGCAATTACCTTTTATCCGGATGAGACTATTTTTAGAAACTATCACTACATCTCTGATTTTGTAGAGAGTATGATCTGGAATTATGTGTTCCTGAACACAGGTCTTACCGTTAATTTTAACAACCAAAAATACTTCTCAGAAAGAGGGCTGTACGACCTGCTTTCTAAATTTAATAAAGCCGAGGAATTGCGTTATCCCATCATTCACTTAATTGGTAATGATATTGAAATTGCAATGACTCACGGACAACAGTATGGCGAGGATTATCATTCTTTTGTTAACGGTCAGCATACTACGCAGGGCGGTACGCATCAGGCTGCATTCCGTGAGGCCGTGGTAAAAACGATAAGAGAGTTCTATAAAAAAGAATATGACGCTTCTGACATCAGGGCATCTATTATTGCTGCAATTTCTGTTAGGGTACAGGAACCTGTTTTTGAGTCGCAGACTAAAACCAAACTTGGATCTCAGAATATGGGCCCCGACGGACCTTCGGTAAGAACATTTATTAACGACTTTGTTAAAAAAGAGCTTGATGATTATCTGCACAAACATTCGGATGTATCTGATGCATTGTTGAAAAGAATCCTGCAGTCTGAAAGAGAGCGTAAAGATATTGCAGGCATCAAGAAGCTAGCTAACGATAGGGCAAAAAAAGCATCTTTACACAACAAGAAACTAAGAGACTGTAAAGTTCACTTTAACAGTAATCACGATAAAAGATATGAAACCACGTTGTTTATTACCGAGGGAGATTCTGCTTCGGGTTCTATCACTAAATCCAGAGATGTAGACTGCCAGGCAGTTTTTAGTCTTAAGGGTAAGCCTCTGAATTGTTATGAGCTTACTAAAAAAGTGGTGTATGAAAATGAAGAGTTCAACTTGCTGCAACATGCATTGAATATTGAAGACGGGCTGGAAGGTTTGCATTACAATAATATTGTAATTGCTACTGATGCGGATGTTGACGGTATGCACATCAGGTTGTTAATGATGACCTTTTTTCTTCAGTTTTTTCCTGATCTTGTACGTGCAGGTCATGTTTACATTTTGCAAACGCCATTGTTTAGGGTTCGTAATAAAAAAGAAACGATTTATTGCTACAGCGACGATGAAAGAAAGCGTGCAATTGAGAAGCTTGGTAACAAGCCTGAAATTACACGATTTAAAGGTTTAGGTGAAATCTCACCAGATGAATTCGGACTTTTTATAGGTAAGGACATCAGGTTAGATCCAGTAATCTTAAAGGATCAGACCATTAAAAATCTTTTGGAATATTATATGGGTAAAAATACTCCAGACAGGCAACAACATATCATTAGAAACCTTAGGGTAGAAAAAGATACCATAGAGGAATTATTGCCTGAAGAAGTTGTTATCGCAGAAGATCCAGAGGAAACAACATTAGATGTTGCTTAAGATTTATTAAAGTATCGGTTATGTGAAAATTTTCGTTTAATATTGTATTTCAATCAGATCCCTCTTGATATACTTGTTTGATAAGTTCTGTGGTTATTAAAACTGCAGCATAAAAAGATAATATGTCGTTTAACGCTAAGAGAAGAGATCCGTTCCGTTACTTTGTAGTAGCCTTTTTGATACTTGCACTGTTTATTTATGCTTTTCTGTTATACCTAAGGAATAGCAAAATTAATGGGTTAAAGAACGACATTACAAAGCTAACCATGCTTCAGAAAAGTTATTCAGAAGTAGATACCTGTATTTATATTCTTTATCAGGCAGAGAACAACTCGCGCATGTATGCAGTAACTGCAGATAAATATTACCTTAATCAATTCTCAGATGGTATCCACAAAATTTCTCTTCTTTTAAGCGATTTAAATGGCCTTGGAGATAACAACCCCGAGAATCAGGATTTAAAAGAACTTGTAAATCAGAAAAAACTAAAGACAGAGAGCTATTTGAAACTTAGGCAGTTAACAGATAGCCTGTTTGCCGGTTTCTCAAAACTTGGTTTGGAAGAAAGGCGTACCCAAGCAAAGATTAATCTGGGTTCAATAAAGAAAAAGTTTAAAACAGTAACAACTGTAGATACGATTAAACAATCAGTTAAACCGCGTAAAAAATTCTTTGGCAGAATAGCGGATGCAATTTCTAATAAAGATAATAAAGACAGTGCAGTTACAATTGTTAAAACCAAAAAGAACGAGGGGGTTGTGGACGAGGTTACAACTTTTAACAACAAATTATTAGAAGATGTAGAAGCCTATTACCGGAAGCTTTATGCCAATAATAACCAAATCAAGAGTAATGAAAAGGCAATTTTGTTGTTGAACAATAAACTGATCCACGATATTATTACGGCATTAAAGGAGTTTAAGCAAAATGATATCGAGTATTTAGCTAAACGAAGAGTTACTTTGGGTGGGGAGCTTGAAGTAGAGCTTAAAAAATTAAGCGGAATGGAACTGATAGATGCACTCTTATTGGTTTGTTTAGTCGGTATTATTCTCTATAATTTGTATAAGCTTTATAAAAATGAAAGTCTATTGATCAGCTTGAATGGTTTAGCGGCACAGGATTCACACTCGAAAAGTCGTTTCCTTGCTAATATGAGCCATGAAATACGCACACCATTAAATTCGGTAGTTGGGTTTTCTGAGCAGCTTGGCAAGAGTAATCTAAATGACGAACAGAGAGAGCAAGTAGACGCTATCCGCAGTTCATCAGAGATGTTGCTCGAACTGGTTAATGAAATTCTTGATTTTTCAAAGTATGAAGTAGGTGTAATAAATATCGAATCTGAACCTTTCTCTCCAGAGTCAGAGATTGCTGAAGTTTTTCATAGCATGAATGTTCTTGCGGAAAATAAGGATCTAAAATTAGAGAGTAAAATAGCTATCGATAAAAATATTTATTTAATTGGCGACCGTTTGCGGTTGAAACAGGTTATTATGAATCTGTTAACCAATGCTATTAAGTTTACAAAAAGAGGGAAAATAACGCTTCGGGTTCAGCTGGTAGTAGATGGGAAAAAACAGGCAGTATTAAAAGTGCAGGTAGAAGATACCGGTATAGGTATGGCCAGGGAAGATCTTGATCTGATATTTCTTGAATTCTCGCAAATCTATTCGTCGGCCACGACACAACTTCAGGGAACTGGCCTGGGATTGGCAATTTGTAAAAAGATAGTGGAACTGCAGGGTGGTAAAATAAATGTGAGCAGCGTACTTGGTAAGGGCTCTGTATTTAGTTTCGAAATCCCCTACCTTATTTCAGAATTTGCAGAGGAACAACATGATGATAAAGGAACGTCAACTGTTGAGAAACTGAAAGGAAAGAAGGTGCTGCTGGTTGATGATAATAAAATGAATATTTTATTGGTTCAAACCATATTGAAGAGGTGGGGTATGGAATATGATTCTGCTTATGATGGTAAACAGGCACTCGAATTATACAAGAAGAACGACTACGATATTGTTTTAACAGATATTCAAATGCCAGTGATGGGTGGGGTAGAGCTTACTCATGAAATCAGATATAACGGGGATTTTGCAAAATCAGGAATTCCTATTTTAGGGATAACTGCCCACGTAATGCAGGAAAACAGAGAGGCCTATTTAAAGGCAGGAATGAATGATCTGGTATTAAAACCATTTTTAGAACAGGAACTGATGGATCAGATGCTTAAGTATATTTAAGGAATCTTCGTATCTTCCGGATGCTGTGGAGGTAATACATCCACCTTTTTTTCTACAATAACAATTTTGGTATGCACAGCATATTTACTTGGTGCTATACCCTTATCATATCTTTCTGCATAGGCCTGCGTAAATTCGGCTCCAAAATATAATATGATAGAAGTGTAATAGATCCATAGCAAGATTACGATTATAGAACTGGCGGCACCAAATGCAGAAGCAGGGTTGCCCTTTTCAATATAGATTCCAATTATGTACTTACCCAAACTAAAAAGTAGTGCAGTAAACAGGGCTCCCACAATTGCTGGTTTCCATTTTAAATCAACATCAGGTAGTACCTTAAAAATGATGGCAAAAATGCAGGTTACAACTGCCAGTGTTAAGGCATTGGTAAGGATCAGCATAAAAAGTTCTGATACTTTTTCAACGCCAATTTTGGAAGCAAGCCCTACAAGCTTGTCGCCTATACCCACTACAATACTATTTATAACAAGGGAGACGAGTAACAAAAATCCAAGCGAAGCAATTAGCGAAAAGGAGAGAAGTCTGTTGGTGATTAACTTTTTCCACCCCTTTTTTGGTACAGCCTTTACTTTCCAGATTAGATTAATACTGTCTTGAATTTCTATGAACATTGCCGTAGCACCAATAATAAGTGTGGTGATACCTATAATTAGCCCCAAAGTACTTTTTCCTGAAACATTTGATTGTTTTACGAAGGATTTGAGTTGAGCGGTCGCATCCGGACCCACCAAATCTTGTATTTCAGAGAAGAGTTCCTCTCGCGGATCCATTTTATATTCTTGAATTGTTCCATCAGCAGATGTTTCTATTGTATGCTTAATATCCCCACCTAAAAACAAACTTGCTGCAGCAATGATAATAATGATAAGTGGGGTAAGGGAGAATATGGTGTAATAGGCAAGTGCAGCACTTAGCTTCATCACCCTGTCTTCCATAAACCCTTTTCCAGCGGCTATAAATAAATGTGCTGTTGCTTTAACAAAATGAATAGCTTTTTTTAAGAATGTCATAATCAATATTAAAAAGGATACCCAATACCTATGTTATAGATTAAATTTTCTTTACGCCAGGTGCTGCTTCCAAAGTCTACCTGATCTATTACCCAACGATTTCCAGGTTCAAGATAAGGTTTTCTGATAGGGAAGGCTACATCCAAACGGATAACGAAGATCGATGCATCTACCCGGAGACCGGCACCCGTACCTACCGCAATTTCATCAAGTGCATCTTTAAAATTAAAACCCGACCCTGGTCTTAACGGATCTTCTTTTCTTAACCACACGTTCCCGGCATCTGCAAATAGAGCCCCATATAAAACACTAAATAATTTAAAACGTAATTCTGTGTTAACCATTGCTTTTATATCTCCGCTTTGGTCGGTATAGCTATTGATTTGGTTTGGCAGTTTGTAAGAACCAGGTCCCAATGATCTGGCCGCAAAAGCCCGGATATCGTTACTACCTCCGGCAAAGAACTGACGCACAAAAGGAATAGATGTATTGTTTCCATAGCCATAACCATAACCAAAATTTAAACGACTTGCCCAGATCAGGTTCTTGGTGATTTTATAATAATCTCTAAAATCGGCTTCAACCCGTATAAATTGATTGATAGGAATGCCTAGTACAGTCTTTTTGCCTTCATCGTTTTTCCCTGCAAATAATCCCCATACGTTTCCACCGGTTTCCAGAGTCCCATTGAAATAGATATTGTTTCTTCTGAAATCCTCCATCTGATTGGTAAATGTGAAACTATAATTGCTTCCTATAATAAATTGACGTTCCAGATTCTTTTCCAAACCGGGGTTTGCTGCGAAAAGACTATCACTTATGGTCGTATCACTGGTCACATTAGATGTCACGTAATTTATAGAGATAGGGTTAAAGCTATGTTCTTTGTATAAATTTTCTTTCCAGTTATATCCAAACTCTCCTTTAAAGGAATTCAGACCGTATAAGGATCCTCTGTTTAACGATTGGTATGACAAAGAAGCAATGGTTTTAGGGATAAACGCGTTGGTACTGTTAAAACTAAAGAAAGGGAGTATAAATCTTGGGAAAGTAAGTTTTGCTTCAGTTGTAAAGGAATATGAGTTTAGTCCTTTAGCTTGCCCGCTTACCTGAGTTTCGAAACCACCACTTACACTTACATCCAACTGCTCACCACCTCTAAAAAGGTTGCGGGTAGTTTGAGTTAGCTTAGCTTCTGATCCAACAAAGTTATTGGATTTGCTGGTGCCGGTAACTGAAAATGAAAGGGAGTTTTTCTTTAAAGGGGTGAGGAAAATGTTAAGGTTTAGCTTATTGTTTCTAAAACTGTCGACAGGTAAAAACTCTGCTTTAACATTCTGAAAAATACCTATGTTAACCATTCTGTTTAAGGATTGGTTATGATCACGTCTGTTATACAGTTCATCTTTTTTGAAGAAAACCAACCGGTCAAATAAACCCGACTTGTAGGTATGTCGCGTATCATAAATATTAAAATCCTTGTATACCTCAGGAATTGAATTTCTGATTGCGCTGTCTCTCCTTAAAGAATAATTAGGGTAGATATTAATTTTATCAATGGTGTATGGTTTAAGGCCAGCATCTGGTGCAATATCTTTTACTTTTATTCTGATATCTACCAGGTGTTTACCTAAAGTACTATCGACCTGTACTAACAGATAGTCCGGACTAAAATAAAAATACCCCTGTTCTTTTAAATCGTTGTCTATCCTGATTCGCTCATTCTTATAAGTCTCCAGATCATAGTTGTCGCCGACTTTTAATAGTGTCTTGTCTTTATTCTGATTAATTATGCTAGCTACACCGGTGCTATCTTTCGGGAATTCGACACTGTTAATCTTATATCTTGCACCAGTTACCACTGTGTAAAGTGCTTTACCTTTTTTGCCATTAACTACAGTATCTCCGCTTACTTCAGACTGAAGGTAGCCCTGACTAATCAAATAGCTTTTAAGCACAGCATTATTATAAGGGATTTTGACTTCACTTAATAACACAGGAGGTTCGCCAACCTTTGTGCGCAACCAGTGTTTTAACCCCTTTGGCTTTTTCGGTTCTCCCGCGAGGTTATACATGCCAAGTTTGAACTTAATTCCCAAAATCGACTTATTGGGGTTCGGCCGTGTTTTATCAAGCAAAACACCTTTAACCTCCTTCTGATCGTCAATTTTTTCCGTTGAATCAGGGTTGATGTCAATATCGGCACCGGTGTATAATACCTCTCCAGGTTTAAGGTTTTTGGTACTGCTACAGGCGCCAAAAATTAAGCATGCAAGTATAAATAAGCCGGATTTAATTTGTTGTCTCATTTTTACGCCTCTCTTCATTTCTAAATCTTTTCTTTTTGGAGAAATTTTGGAAAACTTCTCTGAATCTATTGTAATCAACCACCAATGCAAATCCCAGTCCTGTTTCAATGATTTGTCCTTCAATTACGCCTTCGTTCTGATTGCGTCTATAGGCCCTTAACCTGTATCTGCCATCGCTCGATAGCAGGTATTCCACATTAACATTTCCTGCAATATTGGTAGAACTCTGACCTTGCTGCTGCGGGCCTTCTAATCCAAAAGAACTACCAACAGTAACAATTAAGCGGTCGTTCAGAAGCTTTTTGGATAGTCCGATTTCCAGATCTGTCTTTTGGGACTTGCTGCCCGATGCAGAATAATCTTCGGATGAATTTAAACCAAAGTTTATATCTACACCCTTTATCAAATCAGATGCAAGATTATTTAGTTGTTCCGTTAACAGTTTACTCACGCTTGAGCGAGCAATGGAGGAAACACTAGTTCCGCCAGCCAGACTTTGGAACGGATTATCTGCAATAAATCTGTTGAGTGCCAATAGCGCAAATACCTGTTTGTTCAGCTCGCTTTCATTGGTGTTTACGCTCTGTAATTTGGCATATACTGTTCCATTGATTGCACCACGTTCATTTTCTGGTAAATCCAATTTGAATTTGATTTTCGGTTTTAACAGCTCGCCTGTCATCATCAGATACACCTGGAAAGGAAGCTTGGTTTTTGCTTCGTATATTGTTGGGTCACCCAACAAATCGATTGGTGCTGTATTTACTTCATACAATGCCGTTAAGTTTACATTGGCCTCCATAGGATCACCAGTCCATACAATGCTGCTGCCTTGTTGTAGCTTAAAGTCCTTTTTAACAGGGCCAACAGTAAGATTGTAACTACCGTCAGACACCTGATATCTTCCCGTCAAACTCGTCTTGCCACTAGGATCCATTGTTGCTGTTAAAGAGGCCTGCCCTTTAACTTTTAGTGCATCACCGTTAGATGGATCTACCACCACAGTTAATTCTGCATCCGGATCAATGTTGATAGTGGCACTTAAATTAAGCCCTTTGATTGGGGATTTGCTAACAGAGTCACTAACGTTTAATGCCTTTTTGCCATTAAATGGAGGTGCGTTGAAATCTGTAAACTGTACAATACCTTCCTGATCAATTACCGATGGATCATCAGGTGGCATGGCAAAGAAGAACTTAGTTTTATCTTCTACTTTAACGTTCATATCTACATCAGGTTGATTAAGATCACCGCGGACCTTAATGGTGCTGGTAACATAAACAGTACCATAGATCATATCATTATCAGCAGCGGTAGAGTTCATAAGCCTAAAGTTGTTCGTCCTCATATCCATGTTGAACCGAAAATCCTTATAGTCAGTTGTGAGGACGCCGCCGGTGATTATCGCCTTCTGATTTAAAGAATCTATAATGGTAAATCTATTGAAGTTTATCCCCTTATCAGTAAAACTTATAGACTCATTTGGCATTCTGAAATAAGAATTCACATATGTTGCTGTAAATGCAGCCTGATTAAATTTAACGTCGCCTAAAATTTTGGGGGCATCAAGGGGACCTTTGATAGATAATTCCCCGGATATTGTACCCGAGCCATTCTTTATCTGTCCCATTGACACACTCTCTATTGCTTTCAGGTCAATTTTATCAATATTTAAGGTAAGGTCAAGCCCACTCTGTGGTGAAGTATAGTAAAATCCATTAACCCTTAACTCGTGTACACCAGACAAGGCAATGTTAGTTTCATATGCATTCTCGGTATTGTTGTTTACAGCAACACGCAAAGTTCCAAACTCATCTTTCAGATACCTTAGCCTATCTATTGTTAGGTTTGCCTCAAACTTAGGTGTGTCCATAAGCTCCTTTGCATCAACAGTACCATTAATCGTACCGCCAACCAAAGAACTGTCCTGCTCAGCAAACTTGGTAAGGGTTTCTATTTTGAAGTCCTTAAACTCCACTTTTAGAGGAGAGTTGGCAACAGTATCGGTACTGTTAATCCCTAAAAGCTGATTGCCCTTGCTGAGGTTAAATTGATTAGCTATAATGCCCGACTGGCCAAACTGGATATAATTTTCAGGTGCGATGGCCCATTTTTCGTAATTAAGCAAAAGCTTTTTAGGGTCTAAACTGAACTGGTAGTCTTTGTTGATCGATTTAAAATTGCCACCTAAAATATACTTGTCTTTCCGCTTACTATCTCTTAAATAAATATTTAAGCCAAGGTCGTTATTTACAGCCTCACCGCTAATTTCGCTGTTAAACAAATTGGCTGCTGAACTCTGAAAACTTTTTATCTGTAGTTTATAATTAAGCTTCTGCTCAGTGTTGTTCACATTAAGTTTAGTACTGTCAATCCTGTAACCGCCATAAACTATCTGAGGGAAAGAAGCATTCATAAGCAAACTATCCTTCTGAGTATCAATTAAGCCATTCATTCTGGACGGTGCAAAGGTGGTTAGTTCGGGCACAAAGTTCTGAAGGATTTTGGGATTGTAGAAATTTACGTAGAACCTAAAACGCTGATCAGGGATTTTAGTAACCTCACCAAATTGATAGTATTTATTGATCTGATTAATCACAGCGCTGCCGACATTGGTAAGTTGATATTTACCATCTATTTTGGCTCGCATGAACTCAGAACGAAGGGTAAGCATGTTGTGTGTTTCACTCGCTTCAGAATGCATTACAATTGTGTCTACATTAAAGCGTTGGCCATCTTTAACTACTTGTAAGCCATTTACAAAAATATCACCGTTAAGGTAATCCGGATCAGCAGTTTTTACATCTGCATTAATTACCCCCGCTAACTTAAATTCGCCCGGACTGAAGTTGAGTTTCTGAAGATCAACCTGTTTTAAATCTATATCTGCTTTTACTGCCGGATATTTGCCCGCAATATTTACGGCTGTGGTTAAATTAAAATTCAAATTGGTGTCGGCCATATTGCCTTTTAAATTCAATTTCTGCTGCTTAAAATCGCCACTTAAAAAGAGATCCTTGTAAGTGTATTTGTTGTAGTACGCACTTATTAATTGTGCTTTAAACTGTGCCGAGGCAGTTTTAGGGTCGAGTCCCGTTCCTTTAACACTGGCGTTAGCAGTAATTTTCCCTAACTGAGCTTGCTGTTTAAGTAATCTGCCTACATTAAAATTATTGAGGTTTACATTGGCAACATAACGCTCCTTGCCTTTAGGGCCTTTCATGCTTGCCAGTAGCTTGGCCGATCCCATGTCGGTATTAATGTTAAAGCCAGTATTGAAATTGGTCATTGAGCCGGCAAACTTTCCGTTTGCAACAATTACATTAGGAAGCTCTATATTGGTTGGCAAAGTCTTTTTAGGGATAACCACTAAAAGATCTTTTTTAGTCATGGCAAACCTTTTGATGTTCATATCAAAATAAGCTTTGTCCATATCAGGGAGTCCTTTTATCCTGCCACTCACATCAATGTTCGTACTTTTTAACCCCGAAATCTGTAGTCGGGGGATAACAAGGTTATTCATATAGCCACTAACATTGGCATTTACTTTTATCTTCTCATTTCTATAGTTTTCGGGAACCGCATCACTAAAGTAAGCAGCGTCTTTTAAGCCAATAGTTGTGTTTTTAACTACTATTGAGAGTTTTACCTTTTCCGGATGTTTTGTTAAATCATCAAGAGAAGAGTAATTTAATTCTGTAACGTTTTCTATTGATGTGTTGGGTGTTTTAAGTAGGAAGTTATTCACCTTAATTGCCTTGTCGGAATATACAACATCTCCTCTTAGTTTAGATAGCTGAAAACCACTCTTTTCCTTAAACACACCTTCTTTTACATTTATTTTTATGCCCGTATCACTATAGGCTAGCGCATCCGCAATTAAGGTAAGGCCGGTAAGCTTTAAATGGTTAAAGTCCATTCCTTTAGTGGGTTTAGCTCCAAGATTATCGAACTGAACATTGTTCTCTGTTAAACTTATATTATCAACCAGTAATGACAGGGGTAAAGATTTCTCTGCAGTATCCGCTTTTGTCTCTTTGCCGGCCTTAACCGGTTTTAATGCAAACAGGATATTTGATTTGTTTAGCCTTGCATCATTTACCTTGTACTTGCCATTTTTAACGTCTGCTAAAAGCTTGGTTAACGATAAGTCATTAACATTTACATCCGCTTTGTTGGTTGCCGAGCTGAAGTTTATCTTGGTGTCATTTAGTTTAACATCGTCAATTTTATAGTTGCTATTGGTAAGGTCAATAAACAGCTGAGTTAGGGCTAGCTTGTTCAGATCAACATCTGCATTCATACCCGAGATCCGATCGTCGAATCCTATTTTTATATTGTTAAAAGCAAAATCATGAATCTCTACAAGTGGTAATTTACCCGATTCCGTTTTTGCTGTATCTATGCTGTTTTGTAAATGAGCCTGTAACTGTGTAAGGGGTTTTTGTTGCAGATATTTTAAGGAAGTGTTTTTTAAGGCTAAGGATTTGATCACATAGTGTTGATTATCCAGGTCGAAATCTTTAATGTTGGCAGTAAACTCACCCAGGTTTAATTTTACATCATTTCCTGCAACATCATCACGATAAACGATGCCGATGTCTTCAAAAGTCACCTTTTCAATAGAAAATTTGAGGGTAGATGTGGTGTCTTTTGCAACTTCCTCTTCGGGCTTTTCCTGTTCAGACATAAACGCATCTACCAGGAAAGAAAAGTTGAATGCGGTATCGGGGTTTATGCGGGTAACATTGGCTCTTATTTTTTGCAGTGAAATATTATTGATCTCCACCTTATTACTCAAAAGTTTGAACAGGCTAATGTCTACAGAAAGTTTTTGTGCATATAGTAGGGTATCGCCTTTTCTATCTTCAATATAGAATTTATTCAGCACCACGTCCTTTGGTAGTGCAATTTTTATACTCTCAAGACTTACCTCAGTTTTGGTTTTATCCTTTAAATAATTTATTGCTTTGTTCTTTACAAAATTTTGTACTGCCGGAATGTTTAAGGAAAGTGCAATAAGGACAACCAGCATAATGATGCTTGCAATTACCCAAAGTATGATTTTAAGACTTTTACGAATATATATATTCAACTGAAATGCGTTTAATAGGGTTTTAAATCTATGATTCCGGTACTAAAACCATGCCACCGGCGTCAAAATTAGACTTCTTACTTGTATCTACAATCTAAATAATTAAATTGTTTAAATCAAGGGATAAAATTGTTGTTAATCTATTGTTAGAAAATTATGTATGTTTAAATATGGATCAGAAAAATTTTGTTGTTAGCTATCAAACTTTTAAGTCCTTAAATGAGCTAAGCGCATCAGATCAGGAATTATGTTTAAAGGCCGAAGAGGCATTGAAATCATCATACTCACCTTATTCAAACTTTAAGGTTGGGGCAGCTTTAAAATTAAGCAATGAGCAGGTGGTTCTTGGTAGTAACCAGGAAAATGTGGCCTATCCCTCGGGACTTTGTGCAGAGCGCGTTGCACTATTTACAGTTGGGGCTGCTTACCCCGAAGCGGCTGTCCAGGCTATGGCAATTACTGCAAAAAGCAATAACTTTGTTATTCAGAAACCGGTAACATCATGCGGTGCATGCTTGCAGGTAATGGCCGAATTTGAACAGAAACAAAAGCAGGAAATTGAAGTGCTTTTTTACTGTGTCGGTGGAGAAATAATAAAAGTAAAAGGGATTAAGAACCTATTGCCTTTTGTGTTTGTTGAAGAGCGATTGGAAAGATAAAACATCAATTCATAAAATAATGCCCAAAAATGATGAAAATCTAGTCCATTAACCCGAAAAAGATAGGTTATTAACCAAGAACTGTTAAAAACTTCTGTTCTTAATATTTCATTCCAACCCTTATATTTACAAAATCCAATCCTTTTTTGATGAGCGACGAAACAGAAAACAACATAAACGAAGAAAGTACACATACTGTAATCCCTATCAACGGGCTTTATGAGAACTGGTTCCTCGATTATGCCTCTTACGTAATTCTTGATCGCGCGGTTCCACACATCAACGATGGTTTAAAACCGGTTCAGCGACGCATTATGCACTCTTTAAGAGAGATGGATGATGGGCGTTTTAATAAGGCGGCCAACGTTATCGGAAATACCATGAAATATCACCCGCATGGGGATGCTTCTATTGGCGATGCGATGGTGCAAATTGGCCAAAAGGAACTGTTGATAGATTGCCAGGGTAACTGGGGTGATCCGGTAACTGGCGACAGTGCCGCTGCGGCCCGTTATATCGAAGCGCGTTTGTCTAAATTTGCAAACGAAGTAGTGTTTAATCCAGATACTACCGTTTGGCAATTGAGTTATGATGGTCGTAACAACGAACCTATTACTTTGCCTGTTAAATTTCCTTTGCTACTAGCCCAGGGAGCAGAAGGTATTGCGGTAGGTTTGGCCACCAAGGTTATGCCTCATAATTTTCTGGAACTTATTGATGCATCTATTGAATCGTTAAAAGGAACCAGGCCAAATATCCTTCCTGATTTCTTTACCGGTGGCATGGCCGATTTCTCAGCGTATAACGAAGGTATGCGCGGAGGTAAAATTAGGGTTAGGGCAAAAATTACAGAAAAAGATAAGAAAACACTCGTAATAACTGAAATACCATACAGCACAACAACAGGTTCTGTAATCGATAGTGTGTTATCTGCTAACGACAAGGGTAAAATCAAGATCAAGAAAATTGAAGACAATACGGCACAACATGTGGAGATTGTCATCCATCTTGCTCCTGGTATCTCACCCGATGTAACCATTGATGCCTTGTATGCTTTCACTTCATGCGAGGTTTCTATTTCTCCAAATACTTGTGTTATTAAGGATGATAAACCTCAGTTTTTGAGTGTTAATGATATCCTCATAGAGAATACCCATAATACCAAGAACCTGTTAAAACAGGAGCTGGAAATTAAGTTGCATGAATTGCAGGAAAGAATATTCTTTAGCTCATTACTAAAGATCTTTATTCAGGAAGGTATGTACAAAAATGCCGACTATGAGAATTCTGGTAATTTTGAAACAGTTGTTGAGGTATTGAATCTTTTATTCGAGCCATTTAAGCCCGATTTGTACAGAGAAATTCAGCCCGAAGATTTCAAAAAACTTATTGATAAACCAATGAGTAGCATTACCCGTTTTGACGTTAAAAAGGCGGATGATCAGATGAAAGCTTTAGCCGATGAGATCAAAGTTGTAAAAAATCACCTTCGTCACCTAACAGATTATACCATTGCCTGGTTCCAGAAACTTAAAGATAAGTATGGTAAGGGTAAGGAACGTAAAACGGAGATCCGTTTATTCGATAGGGTAGAGGCATCCAAGGTTGCTTTAGCCAATGTAAAACTATACCTGAACCGTGAAGATGGTTTTGTTGGTACTGGTTTGCGTAAAGATGAATTTGTTGCAGATTGTTCTGATATTGATGAAATCATCGTTTTTAGAGAAGATGGTAAATGTATCATCACCAAAGTAGCAGATAAAACCTTTGTTGGTAAAGGAATTCTGCATGCGCAGGTGTTTAAAAAAGGCGATGAACGGACCATCTATAACATGGTCTATAAAGATGGATCCAGTGGCGTTTCGTACATTAAACGTTTCGCCGTAGTTGGGGTAACCCGTGATAAGGAATACGACCTTACCAAAGGAAGTAAAGGTTCTAAAGTATTGTATTTTACAGCCAATCCAAATGGAGAAGCTGAAGTGATTACGGTTCAGTTAAAACCGCACACTAAACTTAAAAAGCTTCAATTTGACCTTGATTATGCTGAAATAGCGATCAAAGGACGTGCCTCTCAAGGTAATATTGTATCTAAATATCCGATCAAAAAGATCTTGTTAAAAACAAAAGGGGTATCAACACTTTCTGGTCTTAAGATATGGTATGATGACTTGCTTAGAAGACTTAATGTTGATGGGCGAGGTAAATACCTTGGTGAATTCGATGGTGACGATAAAATATTGCAGGTTCATAAAGAGGGATGGTATGAGCTGAGTACATTCGAATTGAGCAATCACTTTGATGCCGATCTGATACTGATCCAGAAATTTGATCCCGAAAAACCATTTACTGTTGTGCAATACGAGGGGAAAGCTAAAAACTATTTCATTAAGAGATTTGTATTTGAATCAATTGCAGTAGGTAAAAAAGGCAATCTGATTAGTGAAGAGAATGGTTCGAGATTCCTTTACCTGACCAGCAACCCAGAAGCGGTGTTAACCATTGATGTGCTTAAAGGTAAAACACAAATTCCTGAGACATTAGAAATTGTGTTAGCAGAGTTTATTGATGTAAAGGGTATAAAGGCTAACGGAAACAGGATCACTCAACATGACGTAAAAAATGTGAGTATTTCTAATCATGAAGAACCAGAATTAGTTCTGGAAAGTAAGGTTAGTATTCCGGATACTTCCTCTAATGAAGAGCAAGCTGAAGGAGAAACTACTGACACGACAGACGAGGTAACTACAGTTGAGCAAGAGGAAAATATCCAGGACGTAGAGGCAAGTCATGTCGACCCGGAAGAGCCGCAAGCTGTGTCAGAAGAACCTGAAGTTGAACAGGAGGAAGCATCGCCTGTTGAGAAAAAACCTTTTGTTATTGCTAAGGAACCAAAACCTGTAGCAAAAGAAGAACCTGTAGAAAAGGTTGAAGAAAAGCCAACTGAGGAAGTGACCGAAGGAAAACCAAAAAAAGCATGGGGAGCACCTAAAGCACCAGAAAAAGAATCAAAGGCGAAGCCTGAAGTTAAGGAAGAGCCTAAAGCTAAGCCAAAACCTGAGGCTAAAGAAAAACCTGAGGCTAAAGAAAACCCAGAGACAAAGAAGGATGAGAAGGACATTCCGGCAAAAGAAATTAAGTTTGAGATCACTAATCCCGACGATATAGAAATTGACGACAAGGGGCAGTTAGGCTTGTTTTAGTCCTAATGTCCTGATCTTCGTTATTTTGATCATTAAATTTTTGTCATTTTCTGGCTAATCATTGCCGGATTTTGATTTAGATAAATATATTTGTCAGATTACACATCACAATTAAAAGATAGATACTACTTAGCTTTATGTTGAAAAAATTGACGGGCATTCTTATTTTACTTTCTTTTTTGCTGGTAAAGCATGTCTCGATATTTACTGTAACCGACCATACACAAACCGTATCCATCCATCATAACGATCAAGACACCGAGAATTCGGAAGAAGAAAAAGAATTAAAAAATCTGGAACTTACCGACGATGTTTTTATTCATCAGCCTATTGTAGAACTGGCGCATACTTTAACCTCAAAAAAGGTTAATTATTGCTTTGTATCGCGTACGGTCACCTCAGTTATTTCACTACCATACCCCCCTCCTGAAATCTGATTGTAAATACACTACAATTAAGATTCAATATTAGACAATAACTTTATTTTATGAGATATCCCTTAGTATCAAAAGGTGCCGTATTAGGCATTTTATTAAGTGCAACTGCATTGTCAGTAAATGCACAAAAAATTGAAGAGCAAGAGTTAAAAGTAAACGTAGATAAGATTTCTAATTCTACTGAACACTTAAAAAACCTGCAACCCGTAACTTTTAAATACGATGTACAAAAGTACAAACATCTTAAATTACCGGCCGGCGAGCAATACGGTTTCCTTGCCAGTAATGTACAGTCAGAATACCCTGCTATGGTTTATGAGGCTACTAAAATATATAACCAGGGCAAGAACAATTCAAAAGTAGCAAGATATAGTGAAGTACAATCAGAAAATCTGATCCCTGTACTTGTGGCGGCTATTAAAGAGCAGCAGGCAGAAATTGATCTGCTTAAAAAAGAATTAAACCTCTTGAAAGAGAAGTCTAAATAGATAGTTTTTTGTTTTAGTATCTTTGAAAAAGCCATCGAAATGATGGCTTTTTAATTAGTTCTGTTTTTTAGATTGCTGCATTGGGTTTGTTGCGGGCATCTGCTGCTCCTTAAACAATTCAAACCTGGTAGACTGATTTTTTCTTGGCCACGAGTTATTGCTCTCATCAATATCGGCAGTTTCTCTATTTGGGTCTAATTGCACTGAAACAACTTCCTTATCCTTAGCAAAAACTTTGGTTATCTTGTTCTCATTCTTTCTCCATACATAGGCAGGAATTCTATCAGTTTCCTTACTGCCATCCTTAAATGTCCATTCAATGATCAATGGCATCACTAAACCACCCAGGTTCGAGAATTCGAGTTCGTAAAAGTTCTTTTTGCTCTCATAGATTTTTTTCTCTTCTGTACCTAACGAGTTATAATAGTTTTGAAATTGCTCATCGGCAGTTTTACTGACTTCAAAGCGATCAAACTTATTGTAAAAATCAAGCAAGCTCGTGTCTTGCTCAATTGCAAACTTTACGCCCTCAGCCTTATTGCGTTCTCTGCTCAGGTATTTGTTGTCTTTGTCGTATGCTTTTTTGCTTTCTGCATTTTCAACAGCCTGTTTCATGCTGTTCATGCGATAATAACGGAGCTCATTCAATGAAATATCTACAGGGTCCGTGCTAAAGAACCAGCCTCTCCAAAACCAGTCAAGATCTACTGCCGAAGCATCTTCCATTGTTCTGAACAAATCGGCAGGAGTAGGGTGTTTAAATGCCCATCGCTTGGCATACTCTTTAAAAGAATAATCAAAAAGCTCTCTGCCCATTATGGTTTCTCTTAAAATATTTAGCGCTGTAGCCGGTTTAGCGTAAGCATTAGGACCAAAGTTTACGATGTTCTCGGAATTAGTCATAATCGGCTCCAACTGATCTTTCGGCATTTTCATGTAGTCTACAATCTTATGCGCTGGTCCTCGTTGAGACGGATAATTATTGTCCCATTCCTGCTCTGCCATAAACTGGCAAAAAGTATTTAAACCCTCATCCATCCAGGTCCATTGCCTTTCGTCGGAGTTTACAATCATAGGAAAAAAATTATGGCCTACTTCGTGGATAATTACGCTGATTACACCATATTTAAGTGACTCTGTGTATGACCCATCTTTTTCTGCACGGCCATGATTAAAGCAAATCATAGGATATTCCATTGCATTAGAGGCTTCAACAGATATTGCAACAGGATATGGATAAGGAATGGTGTGTTTAGAATACGATTTTAAAGTATGCGCTACCGCCTTGGTCGAATACCGGCTGTATATTGGGTAAGCTTCGGGGCCATAATACGACATGGCCATTGTTTTTTTTCCGTCGATATAAGTTGCCATAGCATCCCAAACCAACCTTCTTGAAGATACCCATGCAAAATCCCTTACATTTTCAGCCACATAAGTCCATGTCTTTTTCCTGGTGGCCTTTTTTGTAATAGCGGATTTTGCTTCACTAAGGCTTATAATTTCCAGAGGGGCTTTGGCTGTTTGTGCTTCATTCCATCTCTTTAAGCTGCTTGCGCTTAAAACCTGCGGATAGTTCTGGCATTCGCCCGTTGCACCAACAATGTGGTCAGCCGGAACAGTCATGTTTACCTTATAGTTCCCAAAAACCAGCGCAAACTCTCCTCTACCTTCAAATTGCTTGTTTTGCCATCCCTGGAAATCAGAATAGACAGCCATACGCGGAAACCATTGTGTAATGGTAAATAAATAATTGTTGTCCTGAGGGAAATACTCATAGCCACCTCTTCCATGGACAGTCTTACGATCAGAGATGTTGTAATTCCATGTTATTTTTAACTTATACTTTTCCTTAGGTTTAAGTACCATAGGCAAATCAATCCGTAACATCGTATTGTTAATCACGTAGGGAAGAGGAGTGCCCTTCTCATCGGTAATTTTAATGATCTTAACACCAAGATCATCATTGCGGCCAATAATATCAGAGAAGTCATCTAATGTCATCTTCTCTTTTATTTTGCTGGTTTGTGTAAGCTTATTATCGCTTGTAGCTTTATTTTGATTCTCATCAAGCTGGACCCATAAATAACTTAAAGGATCTGGCGAATTATTATAATAAGTGATCATTTCAGATCCATTTAAACGAAGGTTCTTTTCATCCAGTTCAGCATTAATCTCATAATCTGCCCTTTGCTGCCAATATGCGGGCCCGGGTGCGCCAGATGCAGAGCGGTAATAGTTCGGATCGGAAAGCATTGTGCCCAGTTGTTCAAACTTATTACCGTGGTTTGAACCCGGATTATTTAATGATTGTGCGTATATGCAGACATTAAAAAACAATACAGCAGTTAGAAGTGACAGTTTCTTCATTAGGTTAGTTAAGGATTGCAGGTAACCGCTCGGCGGCCATTATAAATGATATACCAAATATAGCGGATGAAAGGAAGAAATTCCAGTCCCATCGCTTAATTTTTACCATCATGATAAGGATAAATGAAAGTATGAGCACACCGAAAACAATTAGTATCTGCCCAAATTCCAATCCAAGGTTAAAGGCAAATAACTCAACAACGATGTTGGTCGTTTTGCCAAGCAGACTTTTTAAGTAATTAGAGAAGCCCATGCCATGTATTAATCCAAAGATGAGCGCTAATGTATATTTTAGTCTTATAGCCTTAGGCTTGGGTTTTTTATTGAAGATGTTGGCTAATGCAGTTATCATAATTGTAACCGGAATTAAAAATTCTATAAGTGCGGTGTTTACATGCAAAACATTTAACACACTTAGGGCTAAAGTTATGCTGTGGCCAACGGTAAATGCGGTAACCAAAATTAGTACTCTTTTCCAATCGGAGACGGTATATATACCACAAAGAGCAAGTAAGAAAAGTATATGATCGTAGCCTTTCCAGTCTAAAATATGGTGCCAGCCAAGATCAAAATAGAGATTGAAATCTTGCATTATAGTTTAAAGTTGTAATTTTGAATACAGAATAGCAAGAAATATTCTGTTTTATATCTACCTATACAAAATGTTACAACTTATTTTATTTTTTTGGTTAAATATTTTTCATCCGTTTTACGTTAGCGTCACCGAGATAGATCATAATCAAAAAACAAAAACTGTGCAGGTAAGTGTGCGTGTATTTTTTGATGATTTTGAAAGTGCTTTGGATAAACGTTATAAAACAAATATCAACATTTTGAAGCCTAAAGATCGTAAACTGGTGGACAGGCTCATTTCCGATTACATTAAAAGCCACCTGCAGATTAAGGCTAATAATAAATCGCTTATCCTAAAATACCAGGGATATCAAATTGAAGAGGATGCCACATGGTGCTATTTTGAAAGCGAAAAAATAGAAAGCATACAAAAACTAGATATTCAAAACGACATACTGTTTGAACAGCATGATTCGCAGATCAATATGATTCATGTTACAGTTAATGGAAAGCGAAAAAGTACGAAACTTGATAACCCGGAAAAGTCAGTAGCTTTTTCTTATTAATGCCGAATAAAAAAGGAGGATTTAAAATGGAGGGTACTGAAAGCGTGGGTCGAAAATAAGTGAGATAAATAAAGGTATGGAATAATTGAATTTGACATCCTTAGATTTGGCTGTAGAAAATTTTAGTTAGGAAAGCAGCTTACAACTTAAAGAAAATGGGGCAGTTCACGATTTGTGCACTGCCCCATTTTTGTAAAGGACTTTTTCGGTACCCTCTTTTTTAAGTCTTTATATCGTTTACTGGTATTGAATGTAAACCGGAACAGGTTTCAGTTTCATCAATTCCTCAGGAGTCATTAAGCGCTTAGGGGCTTTTTTCAAATCATTTTTGTAGAACAATTTGAAACCGGTAAACTGAACAGGCTCAGAGAAAATAAAGTGACGGTAAGTCCCTTTTTTAAGTTCTGGCTCACCCCATCCATCCATATGCATTACAATTTGAACTTCCGGACGAAGTTTTATATTTTGAGAATTGGTAACCATCTTTTTTGTAAAACGGTGAACCACGAATACTTTTGGAGGCAAATTGTATTTCTTTACAAGATTAGTTAGGTACTGAGAAACATAGTTGATATCAGCAGCGTCATAAGTTCCGATTCTCTTACCTGGCAGCGAACCATCTTTCATAGAAAACTCAGGGTCTATGCCTAAATGCACAAATGGCAATTGTAAGTATTTTTCTATATGCGGCAACTCAGCCTTAATGTTGCTAAGTGCTACCTGTAAATCTAAAAATACGATAGTATTAGGACGCATTTTAGCAATACTCAATACCGAGTCAATCTGTGAGTTGGCCATACGGTTAATGTATTTCCCATCTCTGCCTGGAGTACCACTTGCTACAGCAGCAATGTAATGTAAACCTTGTTGCACTGGGGTACTAGGATCAACTTTTTCCCAATGTTTAACTTCAGCATCCAATCTTTTCCACATCTCCTTTGGAGCATATTCTCCTAGGGCACCCATTTTTTTAGAGTGCAAATTTCCATAATAAACAACAATGCGTTTAAATGGGAGTATAGCACCTGCAAGTGGGTAGGGTTGTTTTTTAACCGGCCATTTACCTGTAGTATCCCCATTGGCTAACTTTGCCATAATTGCATCATACTTTGCAGTGTCAATCGGTCCCCGCAAATCTTCTTTTGTTTCGGTTGCTGTCGAATCTCCAGGAGCATCTTTTGTTTGGCCATTGGCCTTTTTAACGTCCGAGGTGCAGCTTATAAATACACCGATTGAAGCCATTCCGACTAAAAGCATCCCTGCTAGATGAGATAATTTCATTTTTTATACTTGTTTTTTATGGTAAGATAAGATGTAAATGTCAGTTCCTAGCCGACAATAAAATTTTTTACAAGTATACCACTATACACAGTAATAAAAAAGCTGGTTATCAGGGTTAATTGAAATTTTTCTATTTATTATTTGTAATTAGTCTAAATAAGTTCTTATACTTGTGACGTTATTTAAAATTATTCTAAATAGATCGTTTAATGAGAATTGGGTTACTATTAATGGCTGTATTTTTTATCGTTTCAACAACACATGCACAAGATAAAGGTGCGGGTAGGAAATTGGAAAGCGACACGGCAGCTAATTCTCTAAAGGAAGTTGTAGTTACGGGCGAATATCAACCTCAATCATTAAAAAATTCAGTTTACAGAACGCGTATCATTAATTCAGAGCGTATTCGCTTGCGTGCTGCCACAAACATTCAGCAAGTATTAAATACAGAGTTAGGCTTCAGGTTTTCTAATGACATGGCGCTAGGTACAAGCGATGTGATGTTAATGGGCATGTCGGGCAGAAACGTTAAGATCCTTTTAGATGGTGTGCCTATGATAGACAGGGGAGACACCAGAGAAAGTTTAAATCAAATAGACATCAACTCCATTGAGCGCATAGAGATAGCAGAAGGACCACTTTCGGTTTCTTATGGTACCGACGCACTGGCAGGTGTAATTAATATCATTACAAAAAGAGCAGTTAAAGAAACATTAAGCCTCAATGCTAGGGTGCAAGAAGAAACAGTAGGAGATGAATATTCCGCGCTCAGAAAAAAAGGTTCGCACTTGCAACACGTAGGTGCAAGTTGGCAAAATAAGGGATGGAGTGCTCTTGGCGGTGTAACACATAACGATTTTAATGGTTTTAACAGTGCACCTGCTTTGGCAACTGCAGCACAGATCGCTGCTGATATTAATAGGTGGAAACCTAAAGAACAATGGTTGGGAAATGGCCGTCTGGGTTATAATAGCGATAAATTAAATGTATGGTACCGAATAGATTATGCTGATGAGGCTATTTTAAGCAAGGGCGGCTATAACCCAAACATTTTTAAATCTGTTAATCAAAAATACATCACCAACAGGTACACCCAGCAAATACAGGGCGACTATAAGCTAACTGATAAATTACAGCTTAGCGGAATACTTGGTTATGCCAACTTAAAGCGTGCTACCAGAAGTGTGTTGCACGACTATTCTACAGGAAAGGAAGAATTGTCTACCGGTGCCGGCGAGCAGGATGTCTCTAAATTCCAATCCACATCGGTTCGTGCAACAACTCAGTATAGATTATCCGATCAGTGGTCTTTTCAACCTGGTATAGAGATTAATCTGGATGGTTCAAGTGGGGCAAGAATTAAGGGAGATCCTTCTATTAATGATTATGCTTTCTTTATATCTTCTGAGTGGAAGGTTACAAATGGGATAACCATAAGACCAGGTGCCCGCTTTATAAAAAACTCAGTTTACGACGCCCCTCCGGTAATCCCATCGCTTAATACAAAATTCAGCTTAAATAAAGATCTTGATTTGCGCCTGGGTTATGCAAGTGGTTTCCGCTCGCCTGCCTTACGCGAACTGTACTACGATTTCTTTGATGCCAGCCATTCTATTTTAGGAAACGAAAACCTTAAAGCAGAAAAGTCACATAGTTTTACCGGATCGCTGACTTTTACCAGGTCACATAATGAAAATACTGATTTCCGCTCCGTTGTGAGTGGCTTTTATAATACTTTCAGAAACAGAATAGATTTTGGTCTTTCTGCTGCTGACCCTACAATTACCACCCTTATAAATGTCTCTCGCTATAAAACAATTGGAGGGACTTTTGAAAACACCTTAACGCGTAATGATTTTCAGGTTTCGCTGGGGCTTTCCTATATCGGTATTAATAACCGGTTTGTAGCCGATGCTCCGAAGCCTGGTGAATCTGATGAATTTGCGTGGACTCCTGAGGTGAACAGCAACATCACTTACACCTTTTCCACAATTGGCACAACTGTAAATCTGGCGTATAAGTTTTCGGGAAGGAGACCTTTTTATCAACTAAGTACGGTTAGTGGAATTGATCAGGTTAGTCTTGAAAAAACAGGTTCTTACAGCACTGCCGACCTGATGATCAATAAAAAAATATTTAAATCTCTTAATCTGAATGCAGGAGTTAAAAATTTGTTCGATGTAACTACCATTAGCAGCACGTCGGTTGCAACTGGTTCGGCACACTCAACGGGTGGCCCTGTTCCATTGAATTATGGACGCTCATATGTAGTAGGGTTAAGTTTTAACTGGAACAAGAATTAGATTATTAACTATTATAACACGTATAAAATCATGAACAGAATTACTAAACTCGTTGCCCTATTGTGTTTTGCTACAGTCTTTACTTCTTGCAGTAAAGATGATGATCCAATAGTGGAGGTTCCGGTATCGGATGGGACAACATTAACCCTAAATGGAATAGCTGGTGCCGAAGCAGGTAGTAGCGCTGCAAACAGCGTTTATGTAGATTTAAGTGGGGCCCAACAAACAGCAGTGTTTCGTAACAGCTGGGCTTTAGGTTTTTATTCTGGTAATGATTTTAAAGTTGTTCTGAATGGAACTTCCGGGGCATCTGCAAAGAAATTAGATAAGACAGATTTAAATGCCGTAACTGAAGCAGATTTTAACCTGTCTGATTTAACAATTGCGCTTGGTGAGACAGGAGCTAAGGCTGAAATTGAATTCAAGAAATTTGATGATCCTAGAGAAACCAGCATCCTTAATAAAACAGCAATTGAAACCATCTCGGCAACAGACTCGGAAAATAAGGTATACATTGTTAGTCCGGTTGGGGGTAGTCATAGCTCAGTAATAAGCGCAGAGACTGTTTACAAAGTAAGGGTTCTTCGTAAGGCCAACGGATATACCTTGCAATATGCGAAGCTAAAGGAAACTACTTTTAAATCTGTCGATATTGGTAAGGATGCAAATTCTAATTATAGCTTTTTCTCTCTTACTGATGGGAAAACCGCAGATGTAGAGCCTGTAAAAGCCAACTGGGACCTGGTATGGACCTGGACCATGTATTATGGTGCAAATGCGGATGGTATTTTTCCATATAGCTTTTCTGATATCGTTTTTAGCAATAGTCTTAATGGTGTTCAGGTCGCTCAAGTTAAAACCTCGGTAGTAAGTTACGCTGATTTTTCTGAGTCAAACCTTAATGCTTTAACCTTCAGTGCAAACAGAGATGCAATTGGCGATAAATGGAGAAATACAACCGGTACCGCAGTAGGCGTAAAAACTGATTCGTTTTACATTGTAAAAGATGGTGCCGGGAACATATATAAATTGAAATTTAACAGTTTTCATGCAAGCGACGGTGGGGTGCGCGGCAAGCCTGTAGTAGAATATAAACTCGTTAAAAAAGGATAAAAGTTTGGTTTAGTTTGGTTAGATGAGGATGCTTTCGGCCCCCCGAAAGCTCCTCTTTTTAAACATTTATTATGAAAAAAATAGTATTGCTGATCGTAGCTGCTGCCATGTTTAGTGCATGCAGAAACACTGCGGAAAATAACACAGGCAGGCAATTGCCTGATAGTGTGAAAATTGTTTCGTTAAATGGAACTGTAAGTGAAATAGTTGCCGGACTGGGTTTGGAAAAAAACATTGTAGCAACGGATATAACAAGCAGTTACCCTGAAAGCTTAAAAAGCAAGCCTAAAGTAGGTCACAGTAGTAAGATCAATGTTGAGGGCGTTTTGTCGCTTCAACCTAATATCGTTGTTGCCATTGACAAAGAAGTATCTCCCCAGCTTGCCGCTCAGTTTAAAACCGCGGGCATTAAATTATTATTGTTTAAGCAAGAATTCTCAATAGATGGGGCTAAGAACTTAATCCGCTCTGTTGGCGATAGCTTATTGCAGCAGGCCAAGGCAGATTCCTTAATTAAGGTATTTGATACAGAAGTAGCCTCTGCTCAGAAACAAATAACCAATACAAAAAAAGCTAAAGTACTGTTTATTTATGCCCGCGGTACCGGAACAATGATGGTTGGCGGCTTAGGTACACAAGTAGATAAAGTGATTGAATTAGCCGGAGCACAAAATGCGGTAACTGGATTTTCCGAGTATAAGCCTTTAACCTCCGAAGCACTTGTTAAAGCCAACCCCGATGTCATCTTGTTGTTTGATGATGGCTTGCAAAGTGTAGGCGGTGCGCAAGGTTTGGAAACAGTTCAGGGTATAGCGCAAACAAATGCAGGTAAAAACAAGAAGTTCATCACTATGGATGGGGCTTTGCTAACCGGTTTTGGTTTGCGTTTAGGCAAGGCAATAACAGAACTGTCTGGTAAAATCAACGACGCGGTTAAATAGAGAAAATAGGGGTGATTAAAAAAACAGGATATATTATTGTACTGCTTGCGGTAGTTCTGGTGGTAACCATGGTGGTTTCTTCTTGCATTGGTGCCGTGGAGATCAGTTTTTCTGAACTGTTGTCTATCATAAGTTACCATACAAGATTATCCGATCATCAGTATTTTACTTCGCAACAGGAATCTGTGTTTTTTAATCTTCGTTTGCCAAGAGTATTGCTGGGTAGTCTTATTGGCGCTGCATTGGGCGTTTCAGGAGCTGCTATTCAGGGTTTGTTTCGCAATCCCCTTGCAGAACCTGGTTTAATAGGAATATCATCGGGTGCCACATTGTTTGCGGTAATTATGATCGTGCTTGAGGTTAATATCTTTAAAAACCTTACAGGCACATTAAGCTTTTACGCCTTATCCATTGCCGCATTTATCGGTGCTGGTATCACTACAATGATTGTTTATCGCATAGCGATGAAGAATGGTAAAACGGTTATCACAACTTTATTACTGGCCGGATTGGCAATTAATGCATTGGCAAATTCGTTTATTGGATTAATGACGTACATGGCTACCGATGCACAATTAAGAAACATTACTTTTTGGAACCTTGGGAGTTTAGGCGGTGCTAGCTGGCAAACTGTGAGTGCTTTGTTACCCTTTGTTTTAATACCTATTATTACGCTTCCTTTCTTTGCCAAATCTTTAAATGCATTGGCCCTTGGAGAGCCCCAGGCTTTGCATATGGGTGTAAATGTTAAAGTAGTTAAACGGATGATCATTATCCTGGCCACCATGGCTGTGGGTGCTTCTGTTGCTATGGCTGGAATTATTGGATTTATCGGTTTAATTATTCCACATATAATAAGGATGACATTTACTGCTGATCATAGACTGGTAATTCCGGGATCAGCATTGCTTGGTGGGGCTTTATTAACCGGGGCCGATCTTATTGCAAGAACAATAGTTGCTCCGGCGGAACTTCCAATAGGCATATTAACTGCAATGATTGGCGTGCCCGTGTTTATATATATTATTATCTCTGAGAAAAATAAAAACAACCTATAGATGATCCGAGTAGAAGAACTTACCTATAAAGTAGGAAACAGAAAACTGGTAGATGGGTTGAGCTTTGAGGCTCACTCCGGCGAAATGCTGGCTATTTTAGGTGCTAATGGTGCCGGTAAAAGTACTTTAATGAAATTGCTTTGCAGAGAGATAAGGCCATCGGCAGGTAAGGTTTTTATTAAGGGAAAAGAGCTGATGAATTACAGGCTCGAAGACCTGGCAAAGTCAAGAGCTGTGCTTTCTCAGCACAATACGATTTCAGTTTCTTTTGTTGTTGATGAACTGGTAATGATGGGAAGGTATCCACATTTTGATCAGAAACCAGCTGCCAACGATTTTTCGGTGGTAAGAAGAGTGATGCAGGACACAGGAATAAGTCATTTGTCAGGCCGCGATTACAATACGCTTTCAGGTGGTGAACAGCAAAGGGTTCAATTGGCGAGGGTTATTGCACAGGTTTACGACAGCCCGAATGCTTGTTTGTTATTGGATGAGCCTACAAACGGTCTTGATATTCAGTTTCAGCAGCAGATCATGGTGTTGGCACGTAAACTGGCCGACAGAGGGTATTGCGTGATCTGTATTTTGCATGATATCAACTATGCTTCTCGCTTTGCAGATAGAATATTGATGCTGAAAAATGGTAAAAAAGTAGCCGAAGGGATGCCTATTGAAGTGATCAATTGTGATAATATTCATGAGACTTTTAGTATTAAAGTAAAGCTAATGGCGTGCGAAGATTATAATTGTCCGCTGGTTATACCAGCTACTAGTGTAAGCTAAAAAAGGTGTATCATGAATACACCTCAATTTAAATAGAACGAATTAATTAAAACAGGATAAAATGGAAAAGATATTAGATTTAAAAAGCCAGTGGGAAGCATTTAAAACAGAAAACCCAAAAGTCCGTATCAGAGATGCAGCAAGACAACTTGGTACCAGCGAAGCTGAATTAATTGCAACAACCGTAAATTCAACAGCTATCCGTTTGCAGGACCAGTTCCAGGAAATATTAAAAGAAGTTGAGAGCTTAGGTTATGTAATGGCTTTAACACGCAATGACTTTTGTGTTCATGAACGTAAAGGAATCTATAAGAAAGTATCTTTTAAAGGAATGATGGGGTTGGCAGTAAATCCTGATATCGATTTGAGGTTGTTTATGAGCGCTTGGAAATCGGTATTTGCTGTTAATGAGAATGACCGTAAAAGTCTCCAGTTTTTTGGCAAGGATGGAGGGGCGATACACAAAATCTACTTAACCGATACGAGCAATGTTGACGCTTATGATGTATTGGTTGAAAAATACACTGCCGGAGATCAGCATGCTGCCCTGGAAATAATTACCGAGAAAGTTGCCGTAGTAGAAAAACCAGATCAGGAAGTTGATGTTGAAACATTTAAAAAGGAATGGCTGGCGCTTAAGGATACACACGATTTTCATGGTTTATTAAGAACTCATGGCTTAAGTCGTACACAGGGTTTGCGTTTAGCACCTGAAGGCCTTGCTACACAAATTACAACCGATTCTTTGAAAGCAATTTTAACCAGAGCATCAGAAACTGATCTGGAAATAATGGTTTTTACCTCAAATGCAGGCTGTATCCAGATTCATACTGGCCTTGTAAAGAAACTTGTTCAAACAGGTCCGTGGTTTAACGTCCTTGACCCTGAATTTAACATGCACCTTCGTGAAGATGGAGTTGCCAACGTATGGTTAGTTAAAAAGCCAACAGATGATGGTATTGTAACCAGTATCGAAGTGTTTGATAAAGAAGGAAACATCATTGTTCAGTTTTTTGGAAAACGGAAACCTGGTATTCCTGAAAATGAGAATTGGAGAGTGATCGCAAATGAATTAGCTGTAATTGCATAAACAGCAAAAGAAACTTAAGCAGTAAGGTGTTACTGGGTTTAAGTGTGTTTAAAGGCGTCGGTTTAGGTCCCGACGCCTTGTTTGTTTTTAATACTTATTTGAAAGTATTGAACTTACCAAAAACTCCTAATGGTAATTTAATACCCGAAGTTGCCTGCAAATACAATTCTCCTGTTTCAAGGTTTTTTACCTGAGGGAACGAAGTTTTAATCAGATTCTCTACAATAACAGAAGAAAAACCTAAAGAGTAAGTGTTTAAAATCAAAAAGTGTTCTTGCTCATCAAGCAACTGAACAACATCCTGCATCATCTCCTGAATATGGTCTTCCAGTTTCCATTTCTCGCCATTTGGGCCATGGCCAAAAGCAGGAGGGTCTAAGATAATTCCGTTATATTTTTTACCGCGTTTAAGCTCTCTTTTTACAAACTTTAAGGCGTCTTCAACTACCCATCGCACATCTTTAAGCTTGGAAAGTTCCTGGTTTTCATTAGCCCAGTTTACCACTTGTTTAATAGAATCAACGTGAGTAGTGTCTGCTCCGGCAGCTTTCGCAATTAACGATGCAGCACCGGTATAAGCAAATAAGTTTAATACTTTAGGACTTGGCGTTTTAAATTTCTTTATTGATGAAGAGATATAGTCCCAGTTTACAGCCTGTTCAGGGAAAACGCCAACATGTTTAAATGAGGTTAATCCTAAGCGGAGGTTAATACTTACATCATCATTTTTGTACTCAACATTCCAGCGATCTGGTAAATGAGCAGAGTTTTTAACCCATTCTCCGGAAGTAGCAGAGCGACCTTTAAATTTGATATGTGTTTGTTTCTTCCAGTCCTGTTCAGACAGGGTCTTTTTCCATACCGCTTGGGGCTCAGGTCTGGATAGTACCAGGTTACCAAAACGTTCTAATTTTTCAAAATCACCACAATCAATCAGCTCATAATCTTTCCAATGCGTGGGTGTTAGCAGGCTTATCATAATTATATATTAAAACTTTCCTTTTGCTGCCTTCATAAACCGGCTTGCAAAAACGAAATCATTTAGTTCTTGAATTTCAGTATGGGCAATTTCTTTATTAGAGCCTTCCCAGAATTTCTTGCCTTCGTGCAAGAAAAGAATATAGTCGCCAATACCCATTACAGAGTTCATATCATGAGTCACAACTATGGTTGTAGTGTTGTATTCTTCAGTAAGTTCTTTAATCAGCTCATCAATTACAATCGAAGTTTTAGGATCAAGCCCAGAGTTGGGCTCATCAACAAACAAATACTTTGGGTTCATGGCAATAGCGCGGGCAATACCCACACGTTTTTTCATACCACCGGAAAGCTCCGCAGGATAAAGTTTGTTTTTCCCTTCAAGGTTTACCCGTTCCAAACAGAAATTTACACGCTCCAGCTTTTCTTTACGATCCTGATCGGTAAACATATTTAAGGGGAACATGATGTTCTCTTCAACAGTCATCGAATCAAATAGCGCTGAACCTTGAAACAGCATACCTATCTCTTTTCTGATTTCTATCTTTTCTTCAAAGTTCATGGAAGTAAACTCACGACCATCGTATTCTACAATTCCCTCTTCAGGATGGTGCAGGCCAATCATACATTTAAGTAGTGTGGTTTTACCTGAACCGGAGCCTCCAATGATCAGGTTGGTTACACCAGCTTCAAACTTACCGGAAATTCCCTGTAGTACTTTGTTGCTGCCAAATGATTTGTGTATGTCCTTAATCTCGATCATAATAATAACTGGGTTACAATGTAATCACATGCCAATATGGTAATACAGCTAACAACAACAGCTCTTGTACTTGCCTGGGCTACCTCAAGTGCACCGCCTTTTACATAAAAACCTTCGTATGCAGGAACCGAAGTGATGATAAAACCAAATACGAAAGCCTTTACAAGGGCAACAACAATGGTATAAGGATTAAAATCAGTAGTGATGCCCTGAATGTATTCGGCAGGAGAAACAGCACCAGATAAAGTGCCGCCAATGTATCCACCGGTAATGCTTAGGAACATAGACATAATTACCAATAAAGGAACCATGGTAATTCCAGCAATGATTTTTGGCAGGATAAGATAACCGGGAGAGTTGATTCCCATAATCTCAAGTGCATCAATCTGCTCGCTAACACGCATTGTACCAATTTCAGAGGAAATTGCAGATCCAATTTTACCAGCTAAAACAATAGCGGTAATGGTAGGACTAAGCTCAAGAATACTTGAATCTCTATTTACAGAACCAATAATGGTTTTAGGAATAAAGTCACTAACTAGCTGGAAAGCAATCTGTAATGTCATTACTGCTCCTATGAAAGTAGAAATAATGGCAATCAGCCCTAGAGAACCTACCCCTACAAAATCCATTTGTTTAAAGATGGCCTTCAAGTATATTTTAAACTTTTCGGGCTTTCTAAATACCGCTTTCAATAAAAGTAGGTACCTGCCAAAATTGGTGAAATTCATTCAATGAAAAATTAGCTATAGTATTTATGCAATATTATTACAAAGAAACAATAAAAAGTTGAAATCGTTGTAATCCCTTTTTCTAACCAATCTTTGGCTATTAATGTTTTGCCGTGCGGTGCTTTTTTGTATTATTGTGTTAAATAAAGATGTTTAAATAATGAATGCAATTATTACCGGCGCTACTAAGGGCATTGGAAAGGCCATCGCAATAAAACTTGCTGAGAGCGGATATGATTTAGCAGTGTGTGCAAGAAATAAGACTGAACTGGATAGTTTTGCAGAAGAGTTAAAGCATACAGGGGTTAAGATATTTACTTATCAGGCAGATTGTAGCATTAAAGAAGATGTATATGCATTTTGTAATGCCGTAAAAAACGAAATGCCCAAGGTTGATGTTTTAGTGAATAATGCGGGCATGTTTTTACAGGGATCTATACTTGATGAGACTGATGATCAGCTTGAAAAGCAAATAAATCTGAACCTTAATGCAGCTTACTACCTGTCAAAGTTTTTTGGTAAAATGATGCGCACACAGCAATCAGGCCACATTTTTAACATATGTTCAGTAGCTAGTAAACAAAATGCAGAAAATGCAGGTAGCTATAGTGTAACTAAAGCAGCATTGCTAAGTCTTAATAGTGTATTTAGGGAGGAATTATCAAAATACAACGTTAAGGTAACAGCTGTATTGCCAGGTTCAACACTAACATCATCGTGGGAGGGAACAGAGATCCCGGCTGATCGTTTTGTACAACCAGAAGATATTGCGAATACCATATACACCATTTTAAATTTAAGCAGTGGCGTAAATGTTGATGAGATAACTATAAAGCCGATACAGTTTTAAAATATAGGAGGAAATATATTATGGACAAGAGATTATTTAGAAATGAGCATGAGAAAGTAATTGCAGGTGTATCATCTGGAGTTGCGGAGTACATGGAGGTGGATGTGACGATAATCAGATTATTGTTCGTACTCTCAACCATCTTTTTAGTTGGAACAGGGATTTTGGTGTATATCATCATGTGGATTGTAGTACCTGTAAATAACGACCCGACAAAAAGATTTTCAAAATTTAATGAGTTTTATAAAGGGCCACAAAATAACCCTTTTAACTCACCAAATGCATTTTCGCAGCCGTATCAAAATCCGGAAACATCAAATCCATCGCAATCGCAAGCATGGACTTCATCTACAGTAAGTGATGCAGGTTTTACAACTGAGCCGAAACAACCTGAATTTAAGCCCTATCAGAAAAGTGATACGGGACGAACCGTAGGGGGATTGTTTTTGCTGGTTATAGGTCTGTATTTTCTGATGAACGAGTTTAATATCATCCCTTTCTGGTTTAGTATAGGCAAGTTATGGCCACTGGTATTTGTTGCAATAGGAGTAAGCTTTATTCTTAAATCTAAAAGAAAGGATGCCTGGGAAGAGTGGAAGAAACAAAATCCTCAGGAAGGACAAACAACTGATCCTGTAAACCCTGCGCCTACACCAACAGATATACCGGGGAATTCAAATACTGGCGAAAGTAATATAGACGATAGATTCACCAAAAAAGATATATAAGATGAAACTGGATAGAATAATGTGGGGTATAGTACTGCTTTTTATAGGTGGGGTACTCCTTTTAGAAAATTTTCATATAATTGATTTTTACTGGCGCAATGTTTGGCGTTTCTGGCCAATATTTTTAATCATCGCAGGTGTAAATATTCTTTTTAACAGGAATAAATCACAGATAGGTGGAATAGTATCTATCGCGATTCTTGTTGTAACCTTAGGCGTATTGTTTTACAAAGGTCAGCAAGCCCCTGAGAGTAAAAGATGGGCCGATATAAACATTGAGGACAGTGTAGATTTTGATAACAACGACACTGAACACCTAAGTTTCTCTCATCCTTTTATCGATTCTGTCTCTACTAAAACTGTTTTGAATGTTTCCGGCGGCGGAACATCTTTCGACCTGAAAGGACCTACAGATAGTTTAATTACTGCAGATGTACAAAAAAGAGGAGGAACCTTTTCATTACAAACAGAAAACACTGATAGTATCACTACAGTGAATTTTAAAATGAAAGGCAATTCAAAATGGAACATGGGTGATGGTGGGAACGACGTTAAAATGAAATTAAACGTTAAGCCTACCTGGGAAATCCACATGAATATGGGGGCCGGGGAAGTGAATTTTGATCTTTCACAATACAAAGTGCGCGCTTTCAACTTTGATGGTGGTGCCGCTGCACTTGATATTAGGATCGGAGATTTGCTGCCTATTACAGATGTAAATGTAAAAACAGGCGTAGCAGATGTTAAAATTAAGATTCCATCAAATTCAGGGTGCAGGATTAAAACCAAAACCGGACTTTCATCAAAAGATTTTACAGGTTTTACCAAATTAGAAGATGGCACCTACGAAACACCGAATTATAAAGCGTCAGCTAAAAAGATATTTATCAATTTAGATGGAGGATTGAGTAGCTTTGAGGTAAATCGTTATTAATCGATTTGTCGCGCTTAAATTGCGACAAGCTAACTCTTAGAATGGAAAGTAAGAATGAAATTGAATATACCGTTGTCATAAACGGAAAGCCTGAAGGCCCATATCAATTAGAACAATTAAAGTCACTAAATATCCTTCCCGGAACTTTTATCAGGAAGCCTGGGATGGACGATTATAAAGAAGCTCACGAGTTATCAGAACTGCGTGAGCTTCTTGGTTTTACCTTTCAGAAAACAGCTCCACAATACTTTGCTTCCTTTGATCAGCGTTTGCTGGCCTCTGTTATAGACTATTTTTTCTTAACACTGGCGTATGTACTGCTGGTATTAATCAGTTTCATCTTTGTGGAAGAAAAGACACAGCGGATAATGGTCTCGCTGGCAGGATTGCCCCTCATTTCTATTGCGAAATTTATTTATAGCAGCGTTGCCGAAGCGTCTGATAAACAGGCTACCATTGGTAAGCGGTTAATTAATATTAAAGTTACCGATCTGGGCGGAAACAGAATCAGTTTAAATAATGCCTATGGCCGAAATGCCGCTAAAATATTGTCTGTAGCTCCTTTCTTTTTGGGCTACTTATATAGCTTTCTGAATAAAAAGCAACAGTGCTTTCATGATGTGGTTGCCGATACACTGGTTATAAAAGACAGGTTGATCTGACATACAGTTATAAACATAATCTTTATCTTTGTAGCACATTAGCAAGTCATGGAAAAAGTATTTGATCAGAGCGCGTTACAGAAAGAGTTAAAAGGCGGGTATTGTAACAGTCTAACCCAATATTCAAGGTTTCTAACCAGAGAGGTTAGCATCGGGGATATTCCTATGGGGGGATTAAATCCAATCCGTATCCAATCTATGACCACCACTGATACCATGGATACCCTGGGTACAGTTGAGCAAACCATTCGAATGGTGAACGCTGGTTGCGAATATGTTCGTATTACTGCTCCAAGTATGAAGGAAGCAGAAAACCTTGCTAACATTAAAAAAGAATTAAGATTCAGAGGGTACGATGTGCCATTGGTTGCCGATATCCACTTTACGCCAAATGCTGCTGAAGCTGCGGCTCGCATTGTAGAAAAAGTGAGGGTAAATCCGGGTAATTACGCAGATAAGAAGCGCTTCGAAAATATTGAATATACGCAGCAAGCCTATCAGGCCGAGCTCGAGCGCATATATAAGAAATTTACACCGCTGGTAAAGATCTGTAAAGAATACGGAACAGCAATGCGAATTGGTACTAACCATGGATCGCTGTCGGATCGTATCATGAGCCATTACGGCGATACCCCAAGGGGTATGGTTGAATCGGCAATGGAGTTTATCCGCATGTGTGAGGATCAGAATTATTACAATCTGGTTATCTCTATGAAAGCCAGCAATACACAGATCATGGTTCAGGCATATCGTTTACTGGTAGAGACCATGGTAAAAGAAGGTATGAACTATCCTTTACACCTGGGGGTAACTGAGGCCGGCGATGGAGAAGATGGCCGTATTAAATCGGCAGTTGGTATTGGAACATTACTTGAAGACGGATTGGGAGATACCATTAGGGTTTCTTTAACCGAGGATCCTGAATTTGAGGCTCCTGTTGCAAAAGCATTGGCTTTAAGATATGAAATTAGGGCACTGTTAAATAATGAAATTGCGGGGCAACAACCAGAACGCATTACTGTAAAAGATCTGCCTTATAATCCTTATGAATACAATCGCAGGCATACGCAACCAGTACAACATATTGGCGATCATCATCACCCTGTAGTGGTCATAGATGCATCTAAAGAAAACTTAAAAGACCCTTATTTTTTAACAGCAGTCGGCTATAAATATAGTGCAGGTCTGGATAAATACAACATCGCTGATCAGGCTACTGATATGGTGTATCTTGGAGATGCATTGCCTTCATTCTCTTTTCCGGGTAACTTAAAGCAGATTTATAATTATCAAACCTGGTTAAATTTAAAGGATAAGAACAATTGCCATCCCTTACTTTCTTTTGAAGAATACATTGCTGCCGATATTAAAGACGAATATTTAAATCTTGTTAGTATAAAAGCAGAAGAGGGTGCTGGTAAAGACCTTTCTAAATTGCAGTCAAATGTTGTTGTAGTATTAGAAACTAATGCTGCACATGGCATGGCTATGCAAAGGGAGTTTTTTGTATCCTTAATGAAGCATAATTCGCAAATACCGGTTATTGTAAAAAGAGCATATGCTGGTATTGGTGCGGATGATCTGATGCTATATGCGGCTACTGATCTTGGTGCTTTGTTTACTGATGGACTTGGCGACGGCATATGGATCAGTGCTGATGAAACCACAGGCTTATCATTAATTAATGCCACAAGTTTTGGTATTTTACAGGCAACACGTACCCGCATTTCTAAAACAGAATACATCTCTTGCCCAAGCTGTGGACGAACACTTTTTGATCTTCAGGAAACTACCCAATTGATCCGTTCACGTACCGATCACCTTAAAGGAATCAAAATTGGTATCATGGGTTGCATTGTAAATGGTCCTGGTGAAATGGCTGATGCCGATTATGGATATGTGGGAACCGGCCCTGATAAAATAACGCTCTATCGCGGTAAAGAAGTGGTCAAGAAAAATGTAAATGCCGCCCGTGCCCTTGATGATCTGATTGAACTGATCAGAGAAGACGGGAACTGGATAGAGGTAAATCAAAACTAAAAGTCACTTTATTTTCCAGCAGGTCAATGTTCAGTTTACTGTCGTTGGCTTTTATGTATTCCCTGATCAGCGTTAGGCCCAAACCTATACCTTTCTCATTTTCCGTTCCGTAGGTTGCACCTCCCGCTTTTGGATTTCGAATATCTTCGACGTCAAATTGCTCTGGATTATTGATGGTATTCCACACGCAGATCTCTACCATATTACCATGGTTTTTTAGTGTGATTCCAATTTCATTGCCAGAAGGAGTAAACTTTATCGCATTGTCAATCAAATTCCGTAGAATGAGCTGTACATGGTCTTCATCTGCATACGCTGAAAAAGATTCCGATAAATTGATGTCTGTCAAAATTCCTTTCTTATGGATCAGCGGCAGATAAACCAAAAGCAATTTTTCTATAAAAGGTTTCAGATCAAATGTAGTGGGTACACTATTTACCACTTCCATTTGTCGTCTTGCCCAATACAAAAGGTTATTTAAAGAGCTGTTGATCGTTTCAATGTGCTTTTGATTCTCCGTTAACAGCATTTTATAATCTTCGAGGGTTAGCATGTCCATGTCTTTAAGCGCAAAGATGCCTGTCAGACTGTTAAAAGGGCTTCTAAGGTCATGTGCAATGATAGAGAATAGCTTGTTTTTTACCGAATTGGAAAGCTCCAGTTCCGATATCGTGTCGCTGAGTTTCAATGTACGCTCCTTAACAATGTGTTCCAAACGCAGGTTCTGATTGTTTACGAGCATTAGGTTCTCATCTCGTGTATGTTGTTCCTGCTTAATTACTACATTATAACGATATCCCATTGCAAATGATAATAGTAGTAGCTCAATTGCCGAACCTATCGGCAAAAGATCAAAAGTATAATCTGTAAAAGGAAGAATTTTTGCCAGGGTTAAAATAACAATCAGAATGGCAAGGGCTATGAAGCTCCAGGCCAGAATGTAATATTTAGCTGGGGTATGACCTCTTCTGTAAGCAATAAACCCTGAAATCCATAAAATGATTGGAGAAACTGACATCATTATTTGCGTATAGTTAGCCGCTATTCCCTTGTATCCAAAAATGCTGACAAAAAACAGGATAACACAGAAGAAAATAAGTATCAGGTAAATCTTTAAAAACTTTGGTGCGGTTACGCGGAGATTGAGAAAGCGGCTGCAAAATAAAATCCCAAAAATAACTGTTACTGCCAGAAACGCATGCGGATAAAGGTTGATGATCTTCCTTATTTCAGGATTAAGAATATAAGAATATCCCCTCAAATACAAAGAAACGTAAATGAACAGGCCAGGAACATACAGGCAGTAATACAGGTATAATTTGTCTCTCATGTTCATGTATAAGAAAATATTATACACAAATAAAGAAAGAAGAACACCCATAAAAACAATCTCCAGGTAGTCTCTGAAAGTAGGGCCTGAAACTAAGGTATCGGAGGTAGCCATTTTTAAGGGTAGTGGTAAATAGTTATCTGTTTTGACTCTTATAAAAATGTGCTGTACATCAGTTTGGTTGCTGTTTTGAGGTAGACTGAAGGTATAACGATTCTCTGATTTCACCTTGGTGCTCGAAGGTATTAAAAAGCCTGACTTGAAGTGAACCCAGGTTCCATCAGCCTTATCTGCGTAGCAATCAATGTGCTCAATATTTGGCATGTCTACAACTAGATAAGCCTTGCCCGTGCTTTGATTAACGTAGTTAATTTTAATCCAAAATGCAGATTTTGTATTTCCGAGATTAAGTACGCTTGATTCACTGGATTTAAATTTTCCGGCCTTTTCAAAAGTTTTAACTTCATTCATCGCTAATGATGCAGCCTTATCTTCAAAATAAGTTACCTGTTTACCTATATTGCTGTAGGGCGTATTGTCGTTCAGATAAATCACCTGGGCGACGGCCTGAATTTTAGCAAAAAGTATAAGGGCAATTAAAATAAGAAAACGGCGCATAGAGGAGATCGTTTACAATAATTGGTTTTTGGTCGTTTTTATAGCCAAATGTAAGCCAACATTTTTGTTTATAGTATGTTAAGTCTATAAAACTTCTATTTTTCTATGTAAAATATGTAAATTGGGTTCAAAACGATTTAAATTATGGATACACGTCGCGACTTTTTAGAGAAACTTGGACTTTCTTCATTGGTTTTACCATTTATACCACTTTCGGGATGGGCAGCTACAAAAACTGATAAATTGTACGAAGGACCAGTGTTACGCGTAGCTATTATGGGGCTTGGCGGTTATGGCAGCCGTGTTGCGGAAGCTATGCAAGCTTGTGTTAAAGCGAAGCTGGTAGGCGTAATTAGCGGAACACCTTCTAAAATTAAGGACTGGCAAGCTAAATATGGTATTCCGGAAAAGAACTGCTATAACTATGAGAACTTTGATCAAATAAAAAACAATCCTGATATTGATGCAGTCTATGTAATTACCCCTAATGCGCTTCACCATGATCAGGTTATTCGTGTTGCCAAGGCAGGTAAGCATGCAATTTGCGAAAAGCCAATGGCGATAAGCCCTAAAGAAGGGCAAGAAATGATCGATGCCTGTAAAAAAGCAAATGTGAAGTTATTGGTCGGTTATAGGATGCATTTTGAGCCCAAAACCCTCGAAGTTATTCGTATGCGAAACGCCGGTGAATTTGGAAAGATCATGTTTTTTCAAGGACAATGTGGCTTTAAAATAGGCGACCCAAAACAGTGGCGATTGAATAAACAACTTGCTGGTGGAGGCGCAATGATGGATATAGGTATTTATGCCATCAATGGTTCCAGATATATGGTAGGCGAGGAACCTACATGGGTAACCGCACAAGAAACCAAAACAAATCCTGAAATATTTAAGGAAGGGGTTGATGAAACCATTCAATTCCAGATGGGATTTCCGGGTGGGGCAGTGGCCTCTTATCTGTCAACCTACAATATGAATTATCTTGATCGTTTTTACCTGACCGGTGAAAAAGGTTTTGCCGAGATGCAGCCATCAACCGGCTACGGGCCAATAAAAGGCCGTACCCATAAAGGTGAATTGACACAACCCCACGCTACCCACCAAACCGTGCAGATGGAAGAAATGGCAGGCATTATTTTAGATGGTAAGGAGCCGATAGTGCCGGTTAACGGAGAAGAAGCGCTAAAAGATTTAAAAATTATAGAAGCCATTTATCTTGCAGCTAAAACAGGTAAAAAGATACCGCTAAAGCTGTAAGCTCTTTTAAAAAATGAGTTTACCCCATGATTTTTGAAAGTGCAAGATGCTGGAGTAGCATGATCGTTTTTCCATCTTTAATTTCGCCGGTTGCAATCATTTGCATGGCGGTATTAAATGGCAATTCCAGCACTTCTATATCCTCATCTTCTACGCCGCCGCCTATTTCTGTTTTCATGTCAGCGGTGTATTCTGCAATAAAGAAGTACAGTTTTTCTGTAACGGAACCAGGACTCATATAAACTTCAAATACTTTTTGAACAGAGGACAATACATATCCAGTTTCTTCCTCTGTTTCTCTTCGGATGGCCTCCTCCGGACTGTTTTCGTCAAGTAAACCTGCGCATGTTTCAATGAGCATTCCGGTAATATTGCCATTAACATATGTGGGGAACCGGAACTGTTTAATCAGAATAACGGTTTGTAGTGTGCGGTTGTACAGGAGGATTGTAGCCCCGTTTCCACGATCATAAGTTTCCCTGCTTAGCGTTTCCTGTATCCCTTTTTTGGATAAGAAGTTGAATGTTGTTTTCTTTAAAACATACCAATCGTCTGATAAGATTTCCTCTTTAATTATATTTATCGTACTATTCATGATTTATTATGATTAATAATGATTATTTTTGATCAAATGTAGGTTATTTATATGAGTTTTCAGGAAAGAAAGAAAAAGATTTTAAGGATACTTGATGAATTTGAGGCTTTATCTGTAATGGAAATCTCTCAGAAATTATCAATCTCTCCTGCCACAGTCAGAAGAGATTTGCAAGATCTTGCTGAAGAGGGATTACTGCAGCGGACACATGGAGGAGCCATGAAGCTTGATAATCTGCCCTTCGTAGCGTTCAGTAAAAAGCAAACTGCTAACACAGAAAGCAAGCAGGAGATAGGGAGATTAGCTGCTGCTCAGGTGGTAGACGGAGATACAATATTTATGGATTGCGGAAGTACGGTGTTTGCCATGTGTGCCTATTTAAAAAAACTTAACAAACTAAAGATCATTACCAATTCTTTGCCAATAGTAGCTGAATTAATAGATACACCCGGTATTGGGATTAACCTGATAGGAGGCGAACTGGATAAAGAACGCAGGGCAGTACACGGGGACATGGCAGTTCAGCACATCGATACCTATCATGTCTCTAAGGCTTTTGTAGGGGTCGACGGCATATCATTACAAAATGGTTTAACAGCACATAGCGAAAAGGAAGCCCAAATAACAAAAGCTTTTCTAAAAAATGCGGAGCAGGTTTATTTACTTACCGACTCCTCCAAAATTGGGAAAGATGCTTATGTTAAATTTGGGACCTTAAAGGCGATAAACTTTTTAATTACCGATGCTCAGCTGCCGACCTCTTTAAAAAAGAAAATTGAGGACACAGGATTGCAGGTACTGCAGTAGTTTACCTGTAATACTTCTTTCTAAACCAAAAAGCAACATTTACCAGTGCAATAAGGGCTGGGACTTCAACCAGTGGGCCAATAACACCGGCAAATGCTTGGCCTGAGTTGATGCCGAAAACGCCAATTGCAACAGCTATTGCTAGTTCAAAATTATTGCCTGTAGCGGTAAATGCAATTGCTGTGTTTTTAGAATAATCAGCGCCAAAATATTTGCCCATAAAGAAGCTGAAGATAAACATGATCACAAAATAGATAACCAATGGTATTGCTATTCGTATTGCATCCATAGGAATTTTTATAATCAGATTACCCTTTAAACTGAACATGATCACAATTGTGAATAATAACGCTATCAATGTTACAGGTGAAATTAACGGTACAAATTTGGTTTGGAACCAGGTTTCTCCTTTGAGTTTTAATAACGCATAACGGCTGATGATACCCAATGCAAACGGTATCCCAAGATAAATGGCCACGCTCTCGGCAATCTGGCCTATCGTGATATTTACTTCTAATCCTTTTAATCCAAATACCGGAGGTAAAACAGTGATAAAAATATAGGCAAATACACTGTATAGTAAAACCTGAAAAATACTGTTCAGGGCAATCAGACCTGCTGCATATTCTCTATCACCTTCAGCAAGCTCATTCCAGACCACTACCATTGCAATGCATCTGGCTAGGCCAATCAAGATTAAGCCTACCATGTATTCAGGGTAGTCGTGTAAAAAAACAATCGCCAATATAAACATGAGTACCGGGCCTATAATCCAGTTTAGTACTAAAGACAGAGAGAGCACCTTTATGTCCTTAAATACCCTGCCCATATTTTCATATTTAACTTTGGCCAGTGGAGGGTACATCATCAGAATCAACCCTATAGCCAGCGGAATATTTGTTGTTCCGCTGGAAAAGGAATTGATAATGGTAGAGGAAGATGGAACCAGATACCCGATTCCGATACCGGCAGCCATAGCAAGAAATATCCATAAAGTAAGGTAGCGATCAAGGAAGCTTAATTTTTTCCTTTCCATTAAATATTCTTTTCTATAAAATCCTGGCAGTACTGTTTAATCATCTCCCTTACCGCTCTGAATTGCGTTTTAACTTCCTCGTCAGTTCCTGTTGCTTTGGCTGGATCGGGAAAGTTGTAATGGAATTTTTGTGCATTTGTAGGGAAATACGGGCAGCTTTCCTTAGCGTTATCACACACAGTGATTACATAATCAAAATTGACATCCATGTACTCATTGATGTTGTTTGAAGTATGTGACGAGATGTCAATTCCATCTTCTTTCATCGTTTCTATGGCTTTTGGATTTACGCCATGCGTTTCTATCCCGGCACTATAAATTTCAGCGTTATTCTTTGCAAAGAATCTTAAATAGCCTTCGGCAATCTGACTGCGGCAACTGTTGCCGGTACATAATACAAGTATTTTTTTCATATTTTTAAATTAGCAGCAACCACTTCCTGGAGCGCAGGTGACTGTTTCTGTCGTATCGCAATTTCCACCTCTGCTGATGGCTTTGCATTGAGTAAAATCGGGGCTTAGGTTTACAATAAAGTTCCCATTCTCAATAATGAATTCGCCGGGATACATCTGGCGGGTATCAAACTGAGAGTTCCCAAATTCTATTTTTACCACAGCCAATGGATTTAGTGGCAGGCTTTTTTCGACAAGTTTGACAATTGATAGTGCTTTGCTCACTTGCATTGCTCTTTCATTGTCCTTCGCAGATGGCTCCCACAGCTGAACTATAATTTCTGTCCATGAGTTCATGGCCCCACCGCAGTCTACCGATACAATGGGAGCCTGTTTAATTTCCGTGATGTGATACGAAGCATCTACCCATTTATCCTCAGCATACTGAAATTGTAAAGTAAGTTCAGGATTGTCCTCTAGTTTACCTTTAAATGTTTGCCAGTTGATTAATTCCGTTGTATTCATGGTAATTTATTTAATTGTTTAATTGTAATATTGCGATGTATTAGGTGAAATTTTTTTAACAGCAGTTTGTCTTTAGTTCATAAGTAGAAAAGAATACGGAGAGTTGTTGCTGAAGTTCCTTCCATACCGTTGGATTGATGCAGTAACAAACACTTACACCTTCAATTGTGCCTTGTATAATACCCGCGGTTTTTAGCTCTTTTAAATGTTGAGAGATGGTGGCTTGTGCAAGTCCAAGTTCTTCAACCAGATCCCCACAGATGCAGGTATTTGCTTTAATGATCTGCTGTAAAATAGCAATGCGGGCAGGATGGGCCATTGCTTTGAGCATCACCGCTAAGCGGTTTTGTTCCTCAGTAAATATTTCTGTTTTTGTAAGTCCCATAATTATACATCGCAATATTACGATATATAATTGTAATGACAAATTTTTTTAAAAAAAAATTGCATTGTCCTGATGTCTTTGAGATTGGTTTGGTGTTGTGCGGTTTGCTATTTTGCTTTCGCTTGCTCGTGGTTGGTTCGGAGCTAGTTCACCTTTTCGTGAGTCAGTGAACCAGATGTGCATTATGTGTGAATTTTGTGAAGCGACGATGTTAGTCAAAAAAAATGAAAAATGCAGTTCTATTTTACTAAAAATATTAGTAATTTTAATGCATCTAATTTTACTGATTTATGAAAGGCACATCAATAACACCGGAATTTCGAATCATATCTCCGTCGGAACTACAAAAGCGTTGGCGGAAATCATCTACAGGATTACCAAAGGATATTAAAAAGGTCCCGGTTTATTTTATTTGGGTGCCTCGAAAAAATAAGTGATTAAAAACAACCCTAATACCGTTGTTTTTCCAGTTCTACTTTTAAATCGTCTTTTAAGTTTTTAGCTTTTTCCATCCATTCTGGCGCTTTTTCTTTGATGTCGTCAGCTATTGAGCGGCCATTAATGTCTTTTTTAGTTACATATTTAACTATGCCATATATTGCGGCGCCGATTAAGGCAGTTTTAAATAATCCCATCTTTTAAAATATTAGTGTTCTTACAACTAACAAATAGGATCGTAAATGGTTTGAAAATGCTATTTAAGAATTAAAACTCCTTAATATTCCAGTTTCGAGTCCTCTTAATTCTGCAAGCCCCTTTAACCTGCCAATAATAGAATAACCCGGGTAATGCTTTTTGTCCAGATCATCCAACATTTGGTGACCATGGTCGGGCCGCATCGGGATAGATCTATTGAGTCTTTGTTGAAGTGCGGCCACCTCCCTAACAACTTCAGGCATGTTGGCATCCCCTTCCAGGTGATTGGCCTCGTAAAAGTTTCCTTCCAGATCTCTTTGGGTGCTGCGGAGGTGAAGAAAGAAAATATGGTTGCCAAGTCTTTTTATCATTCCCTGTAGATCATTGTCCGCGCGCGCACCAAATGAACCTGTGCAGAAACATACACCGTTGTTGGCCGATGGAACTTCGGTAAGCATGTCTTGAACATCAGCTTCAGTACTCATGATTCTTGGAAGACCCAGAATAGCGTAGGGAGGGTCGTCTGGATGAATGGCCAATTGTAGTCCTGTTTGTTCCGCAACCGGAGTAATTTCTTTAAGAAATTCATAAAGGTTCTCCTTTAGTTTCTTGTTGTCGATATTCTTGTAAGTTTCCAGCGCGCTTAAAATCTGTTCCGGGGTAAAGGGCTCGTCTGATCCTGGCAGGCTAAGTAATGCATTGTTGTATAGGGTTTCTTTTTCCTGTTTGCTCATTTCCATGAACCGTTTTTCAGCCTTTTTAATCTCACCTGGTTGATAGTCGTTTTGGGCATTTGGTCGTTTTAGCAGGAAAAGATCAAATGCTATAAAGGCGGATTTTTCAAAATATAGGGCTCTGCTACCGTCACTTAGTTCGTATGAAACGTTGGTGCGCATCCAGTCCAATATGGGCATGAAATTATAGGTGATAACTTTTAAACCGCAGGCAGCAACATTTTGCATGCTGGTTTTATAGTTTTCTATGTAGACTTTATAATTTCCGCTTCTTTTTTTGATGTCCTCATGAACAGGCAGGCTTTCGATAACAGTCCATGTTAATCCTGCTTCCGAAATTTCTGTTTTCCTCTGCGCTATCTCATCGGTAGTCCATATTTCGCCAACAGGAATGTGATGCAAGGCGGTAACTACGCCTGTTGCGCCGCTTTGTTTGATGTATTGCAGACTAACTGGATCGTTAGGGCCGAACCATCTTAAGGTTTGTTCCATTTTAATCATATCAGCTTTAGATTTTTGTTTAAAATCCTATTGAATTTCCACCGTCAACAGGTATAATTATACCTGTAATGAATTTTGCATCATCAGATGCAAGGAAGTTGGCGGCATCTCCTATGTCAGATGGTAGACCCAGTTTTCCCATTGGCGTGCGCGAAAGTACCCTGTTTTTTCTGTCAGGATCATTGTTTAGTGCTTTGGCCGACATATCTGTGGCTATAAAGCCAGGGGCAATGCAGTTTACGCGAATGCCATCGGGGGAGAGTTCTACGGCCATTGCTTTTGTCATTCCTTCGATGCCTGATTTAGCAGCAGTATATGCAATTACTTTGGGTATGCCATATTGAGCAGCCATGGAGCTGATGTTTATGATGCAGCCTTTTTTCTGTTTAAGCATCACTTTTGAAACCTCGCGTGTTAATGAAAATACTGAAGATAAATTTGTTAGGATAACCTCATGAAATTCCTGATCGGTAACCTCTATAAGCGGTTTTTTTGCATTTATTCCGGCATTATTAACAAGAATGTCAATTCTACCGAACTTTTGTTCGATATCGGAAACCAATTTGGGGATATCACTTAGTTTATTCAGATCAAAAGTTATAGCAATTGTAAGTTCGCCAAGTTGCTCACGTGCCTTTTCTAGTCTTTGTTTGTTTCTTCCAACCAGGATAGTGAAAATATTGTTCTCTACAAACTTTTCAGCTATGGCAAAGCCTAATCCTGATGCACCGCCGGTAACCAGTGCGATTTTTCTTTCTTGATCATCTTTCATGGGATGGTATTGGTTTGAGATTTCGAGGTAATAAAATTGAACTAATGTAGTTAAAAAACTCATAATTATGCAACCGGTTGCATAATTATTTTTTGACTTGATTGTCTTTTGTTATTTAATCCGTTTAGATGAATCTCTTGCGATAAGTTCTGATCTTAAAATAATTGAATTGGTTGAATTTATGCTTTGCTGTCCGTTTAAATGTGTGATTAGTTTGTGTGCTGCTATTTCTCCCATTTCAAATCCCGGATAATTAATGGAGGATAGTGTTGGTCTGATCACCCTTGATATAGGATCGTTGTTAAAGCCTATAAAAGCAATGTCCTCAGGTATTTTAATTCCATTATTCATAAGGATCGCCATACAGTTGACCGCGCAAGTGTCGTTGTCTACAAAAACACCATCAGGTAATGGATCCATATTCAGTATCTTTTGAGCGCAATCTATGCCTGCCTGCTCATCCAATACGTTAATAAAAGTATTGTCGGGGTCTGCCTGGGTCCCTGCATCTTTAAGTGCAGATTCGTATCCTCTTTGGCGATCGGCATAAACGTTCCTTGCCAGATTTCCGGTGATGTGGATGATATTTTTACATCCCTGTTCTATTAAATGTTGTGTTGCCAGGTATCCGGATTTATAATTGTCGATAACAATACTGGTGCATTGTGGATGATCGAGTGTGCGATCGAAAAATAACAGCGGAATGCCTTTTTCCAGTAGCATTTCGAATTGCGAAACGCCAACTGTATCGTAGGCTACGGACACCATTAGCCCGTCTACACGATTGTTAAACATCGTTTTTACGTTTACAGCTTCTTTTTCTGCTGATTCAAGCGATTGGCTGATGATTAAATTATAGCTGGCCTCATTCGCAACTTTTTCCATTCCAGCCAGCACTGCCGACATGAAACTACTGTTCATTCTTGGAATGATTACACCTATAGTATTGGTGCGTTTGCTTCTGAGGTTGCTTGCAAAGGTATTAAAGCGATAACCCAGCTCTGCAGCAATGTCGTTAATTCTCTTCTTGGTTTTTTTACTTATAGCAGGATGATCCTTCAGTCCGCGACTAACAGTTGTGGGCGAGAGGTTGAGTTTTTCGGCGATATCGTAAATGGTTACGTCTTTTTTTGAGTGCATTTCTTTAGATTTTTATGGAGCCTGATGTATTGATTTTGTATTTAAAATTGAAACCGAATGCATATTTATCCCTTTTTTCTGCGATAGAAATGTGGTCCAAGCAATTATGCTGCTGATAATTTTGTTCGCTTTGCAGCCCTGGAAAGATGTGTTTTCCATATAAAAGTCCATTTTTATCATCGTTGAATGCTTTTTGTGCGTTTAATCATTCCTTGATCCCTTCTAGGTATGAATAGACAAATTTAAAAACATTTATGCTATCGGTTGCATTTTTAAATATTATTCCTAACTTTAATTTACTAACCTAATTTAAACTAAACCATATGAAACCTAAACTTAACCGGGATACCTCCTGAATTTTAGAATACACGCAGTGTAATTAAAATTATTCATTTCCTAATAAATAATACATATTATGTTTCTAAATATACAAAACGGCAATAAAATGCGCGTTACAGGATTCTTACGCTCAATTTTTGCAGTAGCAATATGTTGTCCGCTATGGTCTTACGCAACAATTAACGAATGGACAAGGATTCCTCCTGATCGGCAATTTGACGATCGATTTAATAACAAATATGAAAATGTCTTGGCCAAAACGGTCTCCGGTACAGTTACTGATGAAAAGAAACTCCCTGTAGCAGGGGTGAGTGTTCGTTTAAAAGGCTCTAAAAATGGTACTGTAACTAATACAGAGGGACGTTATGTACTTAAGGATATTCCAGACAATGGCGGAATATTGGTTTTTAGCTCACTTGGTTTTATTTCCAAAGAAGTTCCGGTAACGGGCACCATTGTTAACGTAGTTTTGGCAGAAGCCGCAAATGATTTAAATGAATTAGTGGTGGTGGGCTACGGTACAAGATCAAAAAAGGATTTAACGGGTGCCATATCACAGGTTAAGGCCACTCAACTTGAAAACCAACATCCAAATAGTGTACAAGATCTGCTTCGGGGAAATGTTCCAGGATTAAATGTCGCTTTTTCAGCTTCTCCGAAAGGTGGGAACAATTCAGATCTTCAGGTGCGTGGAAAATCCTCCCTGATAGCTGGTGTCACACCCCTTCTTGTAGTTGATGGTGTAATTTATCCGGGTCAGTTAAGTGATATTAATCCTAGTGATATCGAAACAATTGATGTGTTAAAAGATGCCAGCTCTGCGGCAGTTTATGGCGCAAAGGCTGCAAGTGGTGTGGTTATTATCACTACAAAACGAGGCAAGTCAGACAAGCCTGTAATCACTTTAAATACCACAATTGGGATGGCCTCACGTGAGCTAACCGAACATGTTTATGACGCTAACGGTTTCGTTAACTGGCGTACAGACGTATTAAAAAGCACAAACGCGGGTACAATTGGAACACAGCCATCTCGTTTTAATGATCCGCGTACGCTTCCATCCAACGTAACCCTAGCACAATGGTATGCTTATGACAATACCCCTACAACTGCTGATCCGATAGATACCTGGTTAACCAGGTTAAAAATGTTTCCAATAGAAATAGAAAATTATAAGACAGGTAAAAGTACCAACTGGGAAGATTTGATTTACAGAAATGGATTTAGACAGGATCATACATTTGGTATTTCCGGAAGAAAAGAGGAGATTAATTACTACCTTTCTTTAGGTTATACAAATAATGAAGGATTAACGGTAGGTGATCAATATAAAAATGCCCGGGCACGCCTTAATTTGGAAGGTAAAGCGGCAAAATTCGCAACTATAGGTGTTAATTTTCAATATGCCAGTCGCGATGAGAGCGCTGTTCCAATTGACTTTGGCCAGATTAGAAATGCTTCACCTTTGGGATCTAAATACAAGGATGATGGAATTACATTACGACCAAGTCCAAATGACGATTTAGGTAATAACCGTAATCCTTTTCTAGATAATGTGTATCGCGAAAGGATGCTGAAATATAACACCATCTTTTCGACCATGTATGTGAAAGGTGAATTGCCATTTGGTTTTTCATACTCCGTAAACGTTACGCCTAGTTATGATCAGACCAGAGAATTTAATCACTTTTCTGCATTGCATCCAGACTACGTTGCCAGAAAAGGATATGCAAATCGTACAGAAACCACCCGCTTTAACTGGCAAATTGATAACGTTTTGAAATGGAATAAAACGTTTAATAAAATTCATCAATTTGATGTTACGTTCTTGATGAACGCAGAAAAATTAAAACAAACGTCTTCGAGAATAGAAAATGAGGGCTTCGATCCAAATGATAAACTAAGCTATCATAACATTGGTTCGGGAGTGAAACCAATTGTGAGCAGTAACGATTTGGTGACTACCGGTGATGCATTGATGGGCAGATTAAACTATACCCTTAATAGTAAATATCTAATAACAGCTACCATTCGTCGCGATGGGTATTCGGCTTTCGGACAGCGAAATCCGAGGGCAACTTTCCCTTCATTGGCGCTGGGCTGGGTGTTTAGCGACGAAGGTTTTATGAAATCTGTAAGTTGGCTTAATTATGCAAAACTTCGTCTGTCTTATGGATCAGTAGGGAACAGGGATATTGATGGTTATTTAGCGCTTTCAAATCTTAATACAGGTAAATACCTATATGTTTCCCCATCAGGAACAGTTTTTCCTATTGCTCAATTGTATGTAGATAGAATGATAAACAGGGATCTTAAATGGGAATCTACCTCATCATTTAATGGGGGTCTCGACTTTTCAATCCTTAATAATATAATAGACGGATCGGTAGAGGTTTACAAGAAAAATACAAGTAATTTACTCTTGTTAAGAGCCCTGCCAAGTGTAACAGGTTTCTTTAACATCGCCTCCAACCTGGGTAATGTGACCAATAGTGGTGTAGAAATAGCTTTAAACAGCAGCAATTTTAAAAGAGAGAACTTCAGCTGGAAAACCTCGGTCAACTTTTCTTTTAATCGGAACAAGATCGTTCATTTATTCGGCGAAGTAAATCAGTTGGACAATGAAGGAAAGGTAATTGGTAAAGTTGAAAACAATGATCCTGGAAACGGTTGGTTTATAGGCAAGGATGTGAATGCCATCTGGGACTTAAAAGTTTTAGGCGTGTGGCAGCAAAATGAAGCCGCTGAGGCCGCTAAATATGGTGTAAAACCGGGAGATTTTAAGCTGCAGGATGTGAATGGAGATTATAAGTTTACAGATGCGGATAAACAATTTCTGGGATCCAGAAATCCTAAATTTACCGCCTCTATCAGAAATGAATTTACGCTTTTTAAGCAGTTTGATTTTTCTTTCTCTATGTACTCCAACTGGGGAGCCATGACAGATTTTAACGAGGCTAAGAATAATTCGGGTTTCCAGGATAGACAGAATTCGTACAAAGTGCCATATTGGACTGCGGAAAATCCAATCAACGATTATGCAAGATTGTATTCAAGCAATGGCAGTGCAAACTATAATGTGTACCGTAAAACGTCCTTTATCAGGGTAGATAATGTCTCCTTAGCCTACACTTTGCCAAAGAAATTGGTTGAAAAAGGAAAACTGAATAGTGTAAGGATCTTTACAACTGTTCAAAATGCCGCAATTTATGCACCCGACTGGGATTATTGGGATCCACAGAATAAGAACCCAACGCCCCGGTATGTGACATTAGGTCTAAATGTAACCTTGTAGTATAAATCAAATTGAAGATCATGAAAAATCTATATAAAATATTACCTGTCTGTTTAGCCATAACTATACTGGCCGGAACTGGGTGTAAAAAAAGCTATCTAGAGCCCAAACCGCTTTCCTTTTACACTGATGAGGATTATAAAGACCCTGCGGTGCTGAGGGCTACATTAGTTGCCTGTGCAAGAAATTTGCGAAATGAATATTATGGTGATGGTGCACCATGGATTACGGAGCAAATATTCTCAGAGATAGCAGTGGATGGTACAACGGATAAATCTGGCCCTGCTCAGGATTTAAACCTATTGATTACTCCCGATGCGAATCTAAATTCGGTTGACTTTAACAGAATTGGATATTATTGGGACGAAGGATACAAGGGTATCAAATATGCAAATACCGTGATTAGCCGCATTGACGCCGCCAATTTTAAAGATGAGGCGGAGCGTAATGCGATACTTGGTTCTGCCTATTTTCACAGGGCATTCCGTTATTATCGTCTGGTAAATCAATTTGGAGACGTGCCCTTGTTGTTAAATGAAGTAACCACACCAAGGGTTGATTTTTACACCACCAAACGTGAGGTAATTCTTCAGAAGATGAAAACAGATCTGGAATTTGCAGCGCAATGGGTAACCGATAATGTGAATAAGGGTGAGGTAACTAAAGGAGCTATAAATCATTTACTTACTAAGATCAATCTGGCGCTCGGAAAATTTGACGATGCCATAGCCTCTGCAAATGCGGTAATAAATGGAAGTCCATATGCGCTTATGACTAATCGGTTCGGCGCAACAAGGGCAGATGAAACAAGAAACCTGATATGGGACCTTCACAGACCGGAGAACAAGTCCTTGGGTGAGAACAGGGAAGCTTTATTTATGGTGATTGACAGACAGATGGATGGGGGGTATGATGGGGGGATGAAAATCATGCGTCAGGCAGTACCAAACTGGGGTTCAAACATCAATACGCCAAATGGAAAAAAAGGGACAAATGATGGAATTAATCTGGAGATCACACAGTCAAATCTTTATGGAAGAGGAATTGGCCGCTGTCGCGGAACATCTTACAGCACACAGGCGATCTGGGATGATCCTAATGACTTAAGGCATATTAAAGGGAACTGGATAAACATGGAAGATCTTGTTTATAATGAGCCTGCATTAAAAAAGAGCGACCCTACATACTACAATAAACCGATACAATTGCGAAATGCTGCCGGGGGCCTTATCGTTACCGATACCATAAGGAGTTATTTTGGATGGCCACAGTATAAAATATTTATACCTGATTTTGAAAATGCACCAATGCAAGGTGGCCATACAGATTGGTACGTGTTCAGGATAGCAGAAACCTATTTACTTCGTGCTGAGGCTTATTATTGGAAAGACGATCTGGCCAGCGCTGCTGCGGATATTAATAAGGTTAGGGCACGTGCAAACGCAGCACCCTACACACCTGCGTCGATCAACATCGGCACTATACTGGATGAAAGAGCCCGCGAACTTTATTACGAGGAGCCAAGAAAATGTGAACTGACCAGAATTGCTTATCTTTTTGCGCTTACCGGTAAAACCGCATATAGTGGTAAAGCATATTCTTTAACCAATTTTTCGGAGAACAATTTCTTTTATGACAGGGTTAAAGAAAAAAATGTTTTCTATAAAAACGGAGTTAAAACAAATCATGGTGATCAGTATACCATGAGCCCGTATCATGTGTTGTGGCCGGTACCTCAAAGTGCCATCAGGGCAAATGTCTCCGGTCACATAAATCAAAACAAAGGATATTCTGGTTCAGAAGGTAATGTGCCGCCGATTGATAAAATAGAATAGGGGCTAAAAGTGAACTTACTGTCTAAAAACCATATTTTTAAAATACGATTAAAGAAATAACGATGTTAAATTCCCTGAGGCTAACCTGTATATCTTTTATTGCCTTTTCAGCAATAGCAACACCTTTGTGTGCCCAAAGAATTGCCACCCTGGAGGTAGACCTGAGAAAAAGAACTCCAGATAAAGAGATCCATGTTCAGGTAGATCTGGATGCAATTACTTCTTGGCCTGATAGTGTTATCAGGTTAACAGAGGTAAAAGGGAACAAACAAACCCCTGTAGCTTATCAGATAGAAAACAACGGAAAGCGGGTTTTGCACTGGCTGGTAAAACCTTCCTCAGCCACAAGCGTATTTGCCCTGGAAAAAGGAAAACCGCTTAAGCCTGCAGATCACCTAATGGCTATCCGTGAAAACGGTGAGTTGACAATAAGTAACGGAAATAAAAACTTACTCCGCTACAATTACAAAACGGTTTATCCGCCAAAGGGAATAGATACCGCCTTTAAAAGAAGTGGTTTTATACACCCGTTATGGTCTCCACACGGACAAGAGTTAACACGGATACAGGCTCCCGATCATTACCATCATTATGGATTGTGGAATCCATGGACCCATGTGGTGTTTGAGGGTGACACTGTAGACTTCTGGAACCTTAAAGACCGGAAAGGAACAGTAAGGTTTGTAGATTTTGTTTCTGTAAACGCAGGTCCGGTATATGCAGCGTATCAGACACTGCACGATCATGTGGTTTTTAAAAAAGACGGAACCGAAAAGGTAGCGCTTAATGAACTTCAGTCGGTAAGAATTTTCCAACCTCAAAAAGGTCAGGATTATTATATCGCAGATATCACCATTCAGCTCAATTGCGCTACCGATGAACCGGTATTACTTAAAGAATACCGTTATGGCGGCTTGGGTTGGCGGGCTACCGAAAAATGGAATAAAGAAAACAGTGAAACCCTGACATCCGAAGGAAAAACTAGAAAAGATGCAGATGGTACAAAAGCACGATGGGTGATTTTACAGGGAAAGATAGATGATGATTATGCCGGTGCGGTAATGATGTCTTATCCTACCAATTATAATTACCCGGAGCCCTTAAGGATATGGCCCGAAAACATGAACGGACGGGGAGATGTTTATGCCAATTTCTCGCCGACAAAAGATAAAGACTGGTTATTGGAAAAGGGGAAAACCTATACCCTAAAATACAGATTTCTGGTATACAATGGCCATACTTCTAAGGAGCGTGCCGAAGCCGCATGGGGCGATTTTGTCAACCCTCCCACAGTTAAAATAAAATTAAACCAACTTAATTCAAACTAATGAGCGTATCAATTTTAAGATTTAAATTCAAAGCGGGTATCCTGCTTTCTGCCTTATGGATATTGTGCATCCCATTTGCAATGGCTGCTGAAAAGACCACCTTGCTGAAAAAAGTAAAAGTACTGGTGTATACCAAAAACGGGAAGGGCTATGTGCATGACAATATCCCAAATGCAGTAAAATGCATTCAGAAATTGGGTCAGGAAAACGGATTTGACACCGATGTATCTGATGATCCATCGGTTTTTACAGAGGCAAATTTAAAGCAGTATACCCTGCTGATTTTTCCAAGTACCAATAATGATGTGTTTGACACCGATGGACAAAGGTTAGCCTTTAGAAGGTATATAGAAGCCGGAGGCGGGTTTGTTGGCTTACACTCTGTAACCGGTACAGAACGAAATTGGCAATGGTTTAAGCAAATGCTGGGAGGCACTTTTGCCTGGCATGCCAAAAATCAAAAGTTTACCGTAAAAGTAATCGATCCATCGCATCCCTCTGTTGCAGGCTTGCCAAAAGTTTGGGAAAGAAAAGATGAATGTTATTTTGCCAAAGAGCTGTACCCTGGTATTAAAGTAATAATGGCACATGATGTTACCTCTTTAAATTCATCCGATCCGGCAGATGCAGAGAAAATAAAAACATTTTCTGCTCCTTTTTCGGAATTATATCCCGCAGTATGGTATCAGCAATTTGACGGAGGAAATGTTTGGATTACCGCCCTTGGTCACGATAAAGAAAATTATGAAGACCCGGTTTTTATCAAACACATCCTTCAGGGCATCAACTATGTTGCCGGCCAGTATAAAAAAATAGATTTCAGCAAAGCATACGCAGATTCACGAAATACACCGCTGCGCTACTAACCAAATATTAACCTAATAAACCTAGATGATATGATGAGCGAAAATGAAAAACTTCCATATAGCAGAAGAGATTTCGTGAAAACGGCTGTTAAGAGTGCTGTTGTTACTTCTGTTGCCATGACTGGCTTTCCTACTATAGTTCCTGCTTCTGTGTTTGGTAAAAACGCGCCCAGCAATAAAATTAATATAGGCCAGATTGGCTGCGGTAGAATTGCCCGTACACATGACCTTGCCGAAACTTTTAAATATGATAAAGCCCGTATTGTGGCCATTGCAGATTTGGATGGCAACAGACTGAAAAGTGGAAAGCAGCTGGTAGAAGGCTGGTACACCAAAAAAACAGGCAATGCCAATTACATAGATATTAAAACTTATGATGATTATCATGACCTGCTGGCCAATAAAGATATTGATGCAGTGATGATCAGTACTCCCGATCATTGGCATGCCCAGCCAGCAATTGAGGCGGCACTTGCCGGTAAACACATTTATCTTCAAAAACCAACGTCGTTAACTATTGAAGAGGGTAGGATGATGAGTGATATGGTCAGGAAATCTGGAGTAACCTTTCAGTTAGGTAGTCAGCAGCGTTCAGTTAACCCATGGCCTCAATTTAAGCGAGCATGTGAACTGGTAAGAAATGGAAGGATAGGGAAACTTCAAAGTGTCCAAGTTGGTTTACCGTCAGATCCTGCGGGTGGGGTTGCTACAGAGATGCCAATTCCTGCGAATTTTAATTATGATATGTGGCTCGGCTCAACACCTTACATTTACTATACTCAGGATCGTGTGCATTCGCAAACAGATCCGGAATCGCGGGGTGGATGGTTAAGATTAGAACAGTTTGGCGCCGGAATGATTACCGGATGGGGCGTACATCATATTGATATTGCCCATTGGGGGATGAATACAGAACATACAGGTCCTATTGAAATTGAGGCGCGTGCGGAATTTCCTAAAAATGGTTTGTGGAATGTACATGGCGATTATGAGGTTCATGCCAAGTATGCAAATGGAGTAAACATGGTGATGAATAGTAAAAACCCTAATGGGGTGAGGTTTGAAGGCAGTAACGGTTGGATTTTTGTGTCAAGAGGAAACGTAGGTGTTACCAGTACAGATCCTGGATCGGGTGGTAAAGAGAATAAAGCATTTTATGCAAGCGATCCGGCTATCCTTACTTCTAAAATAGAGGCCAATGAAATTCACCTTTACGAAAGTCCTGAGCAACACGGCAATTGGCTGGATTGTATTGAAAGCGGAAAACCAACCATTAGCCCTGCAGAAGTAGCACATCGCTCTTGTAGTGCATGTTTGGTGGCCCATGCTGCAATGAGATCTCCAAAAAAGCTATATTGGGACCCTAAGAAAGAAGTTTTTAAAGATAATGCAGAAGCCAATAAATTATTATCGAGGCCACAGCGTTACCCTTATGGTACCAATTATATTCTCGATAAAAAGAGTTAAATTATGAAAAATAAACTAATAATGATCCCTTTAATTGTACTGGCAGGATGCAGTCAGCCTAAGAAACAGGAAGATAATGCAGTAAAGCTGATCACCCTTGATCCGGGACATTTCCATGCTGCGTTAGTACAAAAATCGATGTATCGCGGCGTAGATTCTACTGTGCACGTGTATGCACCTAAGGGAACCGATGTGGGATTGCATTTGTCAAAAATTGAAGCCTACAATAAGCGTCCGGATAATCCAACCACTTGGGATGAAAAAGTTTATCTGGGTGATGATTATCTGGATAAAATGATTGCCGAAAAGAAAGGGAATGTTGTTGTATTGGCGGGTAACAACCAGAAGAAAACAAACTACATAAAAAGATCGGTTGAAGCCGGATTGAATGTGCTGGCTGATAAGCCAATGGCCATTGATGGGGCTAGTTTTGAAGTTTTGAAAGGTGCATTTAAAACGGCGGCAGATAAGCAGCTGTTGTTGTATGATATCATGACGGAGCGTTATGAGATCACGACCATGCTGCAAAGAGAGTTTTCCATGATACCCGAAGTTTTCGGTATGCTTGAAAAGGGAACGCCTGATCACCCTGCTGTTACCAAAGAAAGTGTTCATTATTTTTATAAGTATGTTTCCGGAAGTGTTCTGGTAAGGCCTGCATGGTTTATGGATGTGGCACAGGAAGGAGAGGGGATTGTTGATGTGACTACGCATTTGGTTGACCTGGTACAATGGGAATGTTTTCCGGATCAGACGCTCAATTACAAAACTGATGTTCAATTGGTATCAGCCAAAAGATCAAGTACAGATTTAACTTTAAGCCAGTTTAATGCCATCACCAGGTCAACAGCGTTTCCGGATTATCTAAAAAAAGATGTGGTTAATGATAGTGTACTTAAAGTGTTTTCAAACGGAGAAATCAATTATAAGCTCCGTGGTGTGCATGCTAAAGTTTCTGTAAAATGGAATTATAAGGCACCCGAAGGTACTGGTGATACGCACTATTCCATTATGCGTGGCACAAAGGCCAATCTGATTATAAAACAGGGAGCAGAGCAGAAATTTAAACCGGAACTATATATTGAACCTGTGAATCCAAAGGATGCCGCTTTTGAAGTAACTTTAAATGAGCAGCTTAAAAATTTACAGGGCAAGTTTCCAGGCATTTCGCTTACAAAAACCAAAACCGGATGGTGGGTTAATGTTCCCGATAAATACAAAGAAGGGCACGAGGCACATTTTGCCCGGGTAACCGAAAAGTTTTTGAGTTACCTTAAAAATAAGGACCTGCCTGCATGGGAAGTACCGAATATGATTGCAAAATATTACACAATTACTGCAGCATTGGATCTTGCCAGAAAGAAATAGTTATAATTCATTTTCTATCTTGCAATGTTAAATTGCAATTATGGATTATGTTTTAGGAATAGATATCGGTACGGGGAGTGTAAAAGCAGTTGCTGTAGATAACAAATGCAAATCATTTGGTGCTTTTCAGCAGCATTATTCCTTTACCTCGCCACAACCCGGTTATCATGAACAGAATCCGGAAGAAATCTGGAGTGCTTTTAAGAAAAGCATGGATGGATTGATTGCTGAAATTGGCAATATGCCAAAAGCAATATCCCTAAGCAGTGCCATGCACAGCCTGATACCGGTTGATGAAAATGGTAACGCACTGGCGCCAATGATAACCTGGGCCGATAACAGAAGTTCTGAAATTGCTAAAGGATTAAGACACTCTGAGATGGGCTTGTCCATCTATAAAGCAACAGGCACACCCCTGCACGCCATGTCGCCTTTATGCAAAATCATTTGGTTAAAGGAGAATAACCCGGATCTGTTTAGCCGAACACATAAGTTCATTTCTATAAAAGAATACATCTGGTACAAGCTTTTCAAAGAATTTAAGATAGATTACTCTATTGCTTCTTGTACAGGCTTATTTAGCATAGATGAGCTAGCCTGGCATACAGATTCCCTAAATATCACGGGGATAGATCGTAAAATGCTTTCTGAACCTGTACAAACTGATTACACTAAATTTCTTGATTCTGGTATTGCTGTTGTAATAGGCGCAAGTGATGGCTGTATGGCCAATCTGGGGAGCGGAGGGATTAAACCCGGCATTGCTGTGATGACCATAGGTACGAGCGGCGCGGTAAGAATAGCCAGCGATAAGCCTCTGCCCAATGAAAAGGCGATGACATTTAGTTATATCCTGGATAAGGATACGTTTATTTGTGGTGGCCCCATAAATAATGGTGGTATTGCCTTACAATGGTGGATAAAAAACAACATTAAACATGAATTGGGAGAGACCGATTATGAACAGCTTTTTGAAGAAATTGCCGGCATAAAGGCTGGAAGTAATGGGTTGCTGTTTTTACCTTACCTCACCGGAGATCGGGCACCGATATGGGATAGCGAAAGCTGCGGCGTATTCTTTGGCGTAAAGCTTGAACACGGAAAAGCCCATTTTTCCAGAGCTGTACTGGAGGGAATCTGCTATGCAATGTATAATGTGCTTGATGCCTTGCAGGAAAATGCAGAACCCATCAAACAGATCAATATCAGCGGAGGCATTGTGAAATCGGATATCTGGATGCAGATAATGGCAGATATTACCGGAAAGGATCTTGTAATTACCCAAACAGAAGATGCTTCGGCAGTTGGTGCTGCACTGTTGGCAATGAAAGCCCTTGGTTTGATTCATGATTATTCCCATTTGTTAAATAAAACGCCAAAAATGGTTAAACCAAACACCAATAATGGTGAGGTTTATTTGAGGAATTTTAGGATCTTTAAAACGCTTTATTCTGATTTAAAGAATACCATGCATGAATTTTATAAAATGAATCTTTAATGTTTGCAAGGAAAACCATAATTGCATTAATCTTCTTCCTGATTTCATTTGTTGGGTTAGCCCAACAGGACCAGATTCAGTTTTCGAGTATAAATCTCTCTGACGGGCTTTCTCATAACCAGGTAAATACAATTCTTAAAGACAGCAAGGGCTTTATATGGATTGGTACCCTTTCCGGATTAAACCGTTTTGATGGTCAGCAGATTAAAGTTTTTAAGCACGATCCAAGAGATAGTAAATCAATAAGTGACGATTTTATTGCCAATATTTTTGAACTCCCCGATAACAAGCTCTATCTGGAAACCAAGAATGGCGCAAATATCTATGATGCGGAAACCCAAAGTTTTATGAGGGATGTGAAACCTTACCTGAAGGAGTTAAACATTATTGCTAAAAAGATCATAGAAGTAATAAAAGATAATAAGGGCGGTTTTTGGTTCAACGCAGGCGACGAAGGTGTCTTTAAATATGATACCATCAGCAAAAAGAGCATTCATTTAAAACTGAATACCGGGAATGCGGCATCACTAGCTGGTTCTCCTGTTTCGGCATTACAGAAAGGGCCTAATGGAGACATTTGGATTATTCATACGGATAAGACCATTGAACTGCTCAATAGCTCTACTGGTAAAGTCCAAAAGCGTGTCTCGGTATTTAAACATGATGATCCTTTGGCTTTTCAAAACTTTAAACTGTTTGTTGATCATGCATCAGATCTATGGGTATATACCCTTAACAGCCAGAGGGGAGTAGATTTTTATGAAACCAAAACAGGGAAAGCCAGATTTATAGACAAGGCACCAAATGGTCTGAATAACAACCTGATCAGCAGTATCCTTCAGGACGATAAAGGATTGATTTGGATAGGAACGGATCATGGCGGTGTTAACCTGCTGGATAAAAGAAATTTTAGTGTCAGGTATCTTGTTAATAAAGAGGACGACGTTAAAAGTATTGGGCAGAATGCCATTTTAACCTTGTATAAGGATCATTCGGGTATAATATGGGTAGGCACATTTAAAAGGGGTGTTAGCTTTTATCATGAAAAGATCCTCAAATTCCCGCTCTATAAACATCAGAATGCAAATCCCCGTGGGCTTACCTATGACGATGTAAACCGTTTTGTAGAAGACGGATTGGGCAACATCTGGATTGGTACCAACGGAGGTGGACTATTTTATTTTAATAGAAAAACAGGTCAGTTCAAAAGGTACGTGCATGAGCCTGGGAACCCAAACAGTTTGAGTAACGACATCATTGTAAGCCTGTTTATAGATCGAGATAAAAAACTATGGGTAGGTACTTATTTTGGCGGATTAAGCTGCTTTGACGGCACAAAGTTTATTCATTATAAACACAATAGTCAGGATGTAAACAGCCTTACTGATGACCGCGTATGGGATATTCTTGAAGACCGGAAGGGAAATTTATGGATTGCTACCTTAGGCGGCGGACTGGATAAATTCGATAGAAACAAAGGCATATTTCTTCACAAGAAGGTAGGCGAAAAGAATGGTATCATTTCAAATTCGCTCTCCTGTTTAATAGAGGATAGTAAGGGCAGTATTTGGATCGGGACTTCAGAAGGAGTTGATGAAATGAAATCGGATGGCAGATTCATTCACTACAAAAATAAACCGGGCGATAAAAAATCATTGACCAATAATGTTGTGTATGGTATGATGGAGGACAGCTATGGTTTTATATGGATATCTACACGTGATGGTTTAAGCAGGTTAAATCCTGAATCCGGGCTGTTCCAGAATTTCGATAGCAAAGATGGACTCACTGAAATGACCACATTAAAAGTGGTCGAGGATAATGACAAAAATCTTTGGGTAAGCACGGCGAATGGTTTGTTCGAGATCATTGTTAAGGAGATAAATACAGGCAAATTCTCTTACACCTTTCGTAAATATGATGAACATGACGGTTTGCAGGGCAATGCGTTTAATGCTAATGCCGGGTATAAGACCAGATCGGGAGAGCTTTTATTTGGAGGGGCAAATGGCTTTAATCTTTTTAAACCGGGCGATATCAGAAATGACAATGCCAAACCTGTTATCGTTTTTACCGATCTGCAGATTTCTAACAGGAGTATTGGCATTGATGATCAGGTAAATGGAAGGGTTTTGTTAAAGAAGTCTATCATTTTTACAAAAGATTTAAAGCTGAACCATAGCCAGAATGGATTTGCACTTGAGTTTGCAGCACTGAACTTTTTTAATCCTCAAAAAATAAAATACCGGTATAAGCTGGAAGGATTTGACCAGCATTGGCAGGAACTTCAGGGGGATAACCGATTGGCAACCTATACCAATATTGATCCGGGCGATTATACCTTTAAAGTGATCTCTACTGATGCTTCTGGAAATTGGGTAAAGAATGAGACCAGTCTTAATATTACCATTATGCCTCCATTTTGGAGAACCACGCTAGCCTATATTATCTACGTTTTGCTAATTGGTGGTACGCTGTTTTTCATCCGGCATCGTGGTATTCAACGGATAAAGAAAGAGTTTTTAATAGAACAGGAGCGACAACAAGCCAAACGGATGCATGAACTGGATCTGCTTAAGATAAAATTTCTTACCAATGTAAGTCATGAATTCAGAACGCCCTTGTCGCTGATCATTACGCCATTAGAGAAACTGATTAAACAAGCTCAGGATTCGGAAAGACCGCAACTTCAGATGATTCAACGGAACGGACGCCGCTTGCTGAATCTGGTAAATCAATTGCTGGATTTTAGAAGAATGGAGGTTCATGAATTAAAACTGCACCCTAAAACGGGGGATATCATTTCTTTTATTCAGGAGCTGTCATTTTCTTTTAGCGATATAGCTGACAGAAAGAACATCAGTTTTAGTTTTCAAACCGATAGAAAGAGCCTGATTACCTTTTTTGATCATGATAAAATTGAAAGGATATTATTTAACCTGCTTTCAAATGCTTTTAAATTTACGCCCCAGGGTGGTAAGGTGAAAGTAAGTTTGCTCACTACCATTAGCGAGCAAAAACAAATTCAGCTAATCCTTAAAGTTTCTGATACCGGTATTGGTATTCCTGAGGACAACAAGGCAAGGATATTTGAAAGATTTTTTCAAAATGATGTTCCCGATTCCATTGTTAACCAGGGTAGTGGTATCGGCTTGTCGATTACCCGGGAATTTGTACGTCTGCATGGTGGGAAAATCATGGTTGAAAGCATTGTGAATGAAGGCACTGAGTTTACAGTTTATCTTGTTTTTCCTAAAACAGATGTAGAAACTTCTGTTCCAGAACCTAAGCTTGATCTGCTCATTACTGCCGGCGCAGAAGAAAGTGCGGTTAGTGATCCTAAGTTTGTAGGGAAAAGTAAAAAGCCCGTGCTCATGCTGGTAGAAGATAATGAGGATTTTAGGTTTTATTTAAAGGACAATTTAAAGGAATACTACCAGATAGCCGAGGCTGCCAATGGTAAAGAGGGCTGGCAAAAAATACTTTCTATACATCCTGACTTGATTGTTAGTGATGTGAGTATGCCTGAAATGAATGGCATTGATCTTTGCCGGAAAATTAAAGCAGATAAACGCACAGCCCATTTACCTGTGATATTACTTACCGCACTGACTACCGAAGACGAACAGTTGATAGGTCTGGAAACCGGTGCAAGTGATTACATGACCAAGCCCTTCAACTTTGAGATTCTTTTGTCTAAAATAAGGAACTTACTGCAGCAGCAGGCGCTTTCAAAAAAGACCTACCAAAAGCAGGTAGAGTTTAAACCGCTGGAAACAGAAATTGAATCTGTTGACGATAAGTTCATCAGACAGTTGTCTTTTCATATAGAAAAACATTTGTCAGACTCCGCTTATACTGTTGATCAGCTAAGCGCAGACATGAACATGAGTAGGGTAGGTTTGTACAAAAAAGTGCTTCCCTTAACAGGTAAATCACCTGTGGAATATATACGTTCTTACAGGTTGTTAAAATCTAAACCCTTGTTGCTGAAATCGCAAATGACCATTGCCGAGGTAGCCTATGAAGTTGGCTTCAGTAACCCTAAGCATTTCAGTAAATATTTTAAGCAGGAATTCAATATGCTGCCATCAGCGTACGCCTTAACAAAACCCGACCAAGAGCCTGTTTAATACTCATTTTGGCCGATTTGTTAACATATGAATACCTAATTGTTATCATTTGAATGCCCTGCCTTTTTTTGCTTGCATATACCTTTAGAAATAAATCAACCAAGTATAAACAGTATTTATTTCTATGCGAAAAATTAGGGTGAGCACCGTAATATTTATAGGTAGTATGTTCCTATATATAAATGTAAACGGGCAAGTAAAAGATGATGTGCAAACAACCTCAGGAATTGAAATTCCTATTCAGCATTCTGCCTCCGGAATTAAAAAAATAAGACTTCAACCAGTAGCCGATCAGATCATTCATGTAACTGCAATTGCAACAGACAAGTTTTCTGATGACAAAAGTTTAATGGCTGTTAAGCTTTCAGATGCCGCTGTTAAATTTACAACAACCAACTCAGCCGATCAGGTGACCTTAAGTACTTCATCGTTAAAAGTTGAAGTGTCTACTAAAACAGGTTTAATTACCTATCGTGATGCCAATGGTAAAGTATTGTTGGCCCAAACCAAAACCGAAGGGCTTTCACTTATACCTAAAGTATTTAATGGTGAACCTTCTTATCAGATTTCTCAGCTATTTGATGCGCAGGAAAATGAAGCATATTACGGTTTGGGGCAGCACCAGCAGGGGCTGGTGAATTATAACGGACGCAGGGTAGATCTTGTGCAGTACAATACAGAAATAGGCGTTCCCTTTTTTGTTTCTAATAAAGGTTATGGCCTGCTTTGGGATAATTACTCAATTACCCGTGCTGGCGACATAAGAGATTACCAGCCTTTAACTGCGTTGAAGTTATTTTCTAAAGAAGGAGATGAGGGATGGCTGACTGCTACCTACACTTCAAAAACCGAACCCGACAAGGTATTGCTTAAACAACCTATATCTGAACTATCTATAAACTGGTTAACTGATCAGCATAAATTTCCTTCGGGCATAAAAATGCAGGATGCCGTGGTGCATTATGAGGGAGCCGTGGGAAGCGAACTGGAAGGGTTGTATCAGCTTCAGTTAAAATATGCAGGCTATATTAAAGTTTGGTTTGACGATAAGCTTGTTGCCGATTTTTGGCGTCAGGCCTGGAATTCAGGATCGGCAATATTGGATCTGGAATTAAAAAAAGATAAGAAAACCAAAATCAAAATAGAATGGATACCCGATGGAGGAGAGTCATACCTGGGTTTAACCTGTTTGCCCCCTTTGCCAGAATCATTAAAAAATACCTTTGCGCTTAGTTCTGAATCTGGCGCCTCAATCAACTATTATTTTATTGGAGGTGCAGATGCCGATCAGGTAATTAGCGGGTACCGCACAGTAACCGGAAAAGCAGTATTAATGCCAAAATGGGCAATGGGTTTTTGGCAAAGCAGAGAACGCTATAAAACACAGGACGAAATTTTATCAACCGTAAAAGAATTCCGCGACAGAAAAATCCCACTTGATAATATTGTATTGGACTGGTCGTACTGGAAGGAGCCGGAATGGGGTAGTCAGCAGTTTGACCCTGCCCGTTTTGCTGATCCTGATGGGATGATCAAATCTCTTCACAAACAAAATGTGAACCTGATGATCTCTGTTTGGCCTAAGTTTAATAAGGGCTTCGATATCTATGATAAGTTAAACAAAGAAAATTTCCTTTATAAAAGAAATATAGCTGATGGCCGTGTAGACTGGATAGGCAAGGGATATTCGAACACATTCTACGATGCTTTTAACCCAAAAGCAAGAACTGCATTTTGGGAACTGATGAACAAAAGATTGTATAGCAAAGGTATAGATGCCTGGTGGATGGATGCTACAGAACCTGATATGCATTCGAATTTACCGGTAGAGATTAGAAAAGACCTGATGAATCCAACATATGAAGGATCGTCGACAACTTATTTCAATGCATTTCCATTGGTCAATGCCAAAGGTGTTTACGAAGGACAACGTAAAGTAAATAACGAAAATAGGGTGTTTATTCTAACACGGTCGGCATATGCAGGCTTGCAAAGATATGCTGCTGCGGCATGGAGTGGAGATATCGCTTCAAGATGGGAAGACATGAAAGCCCAGATCGGTGCGGGGGTAAACTTTTCGCTTTCGGGTATGCCTTATTGGACCATGGATATTGGTGGTTTTTCTGTTGAAAAGCGTTATGAGAAACCTAATAAAGAAGACCTGGAAGAGTGGAGGGAACTAAATGCCAGATGGTATCAGTTTGGGGCTTTTGTTCCTTTGTTTAGGGTACACGGGCAGTTTCCTTTCAGAGAGATTTATAACATCGCGCCAGAGGGTCATCCTGCTTATAAAAGCATGCTGTACTACAATAAATTGCGATACAGACTGATGCCTTATATCTATTCAATTGCCGGCAATACCTATCATCACGATTATACCATGATGCGTGGTTTAATGATGGACTTCCCTCAGGACCTCAAAGCTTCTAACTTGTCAGATGCCTTCCTTTTCGGTCCTTCACTGTTGATTAATCCTGTTTATAAATACAAGGACAGGAACAGAGAAGTATACCTGCCATCAGGACAAGGATGGTATGATTTATATACGGGCAAGTATTTTAACGGCGGACAAACCATTAAAGCTGATGCGCCATATGAAAAGATGCCTGTGTATGTAAAAGAAGGATCTATTGTTCCTACAGGCCCGGAATTACAATATACGTCAGAAAAACCTGCTGATCCGATAACACTGTTTGTGTACACTGGTAAAAATGCTTCATTCTCTCTTTACGAGGATGAGGGTACCAATTACAACTATGAGAAAGGTGCTTTTGCTACCATAGATTTCAATTACGACGAAAAAACTAAAACGCTTACAGTAGGTAGTCGCAAAGGAAGTTTTAAGGGAATGCTGGAAAATAGAACCTTTAAGGTCGTGATCATTACTCCCAAATCAGCCAGGACATTAGACTTTAACCAAAAAGCGAGTCACAGTCTTACTTACAATGGTAAGGCTACTACAATAAAGCTCTAACCAAAATTAAACCAATATAAAATGAATCAATTATTTACTAAATCTTTATGAACGGCATGAAAAAGTATTCTATGATTAAAAGAGAACATATTTTTCTGCTGATGTTTCTTTCACTGCTTGTTTTTAGCGAATCTTTATTTGCACAGCAGCGTCAGATCAGTGGAAAAGTAACTGCAGCGGATGGGCTCCCTATACCGGGTGCAGTAGTAAAAGTAAAAGGAAAAACTGGCGGAACAGGGACGAATAACGAAGGTGCATACACCATTAACGCGCAAACCGGAGATATACTACAGATTACCTCAATTGGTTTTGTGGCCAAGGAGGTAACCGTAGGGCAAAGTAACACTGTGAATGTCAGCTTAGCTGAAGATAACCAGGCCCTGAGCGAAGTAGTGGTGGTGGGTTACGGTGTTCAGCAAAAGAAGCTGGTAACCGGTGCCACAGTTCAGGTTAAAGGAGAAACCCTGCAAAGGCAAAGTACGACTAATGCCTTGCAGGGCTTGCAAGGACAAACTCCGGGGGTACAAATTGCCTCTACTTCCGGTCAGCCGGGCGAAAGTATTAAAGTTACCATAAGGGGCTTAGGTACCATTGGTAATTCAGGACCACTTTATGTTGTAGATGGTGTGCTCACGGGCGATATCACCTATTTAAACTCGTCTGATATTGAATCAATTGACGTTTTAAAGGATGCGGCATCTGCGGCTATTTATGGTTCACAGGCAGCCAATGGTGTTGTGCTGGTTACCACAAGACAAGGTAAACGCGGACAGGCAGGACAAATTACTTTTGATGCTTATGCGGGAGTGCAAAATGTAGCAAAAAAGGTGGATTTGCTTAATGCTTCAGAGTACGCAGCTATGATGAGCGAGGCTGCTATCAATGGTGGCAAACAACCACTGTTTACCAACGATGAAATAAAAGCCTTTGGTGAAGGTACAAACTGGATGGACCAGATGTTTGTAGACAATGCGCTTACCCAAAATTATGCGCTTGGAGCGTCCGGAGCATCTGATGCTTCGGTTTATTCATTGGGTTTATCTTATACAGGTCAGGAAGGTGTTGTTGGTGGTAAAAGTTTATCCAATTATCAACGCTATAGTTTCCGAATCAATTCTGAACATAATTTCTATAAAGAGATCATCAAACTGGGTCAGCATTTTACCTATACCGATATTAAAAATAATGGAATAGGTGTGGGCAATCAGTATAACAACTCACTACGTGGAGCTTTTAATACCAGTCCGTTTGTGCCGGTATATGATGAGAATGGAAATTTCTTTGACAACAGCCAATCTACCTGGAATAATGGTGAAGCGAACCCTTACGCCCTGATGGTTTATAACAACCAAAACAGAAGGAACAGTCAGCGTATACTTGGGGATATTTACATGGTAATAGAGCCAATTAAGAACCTGAAATTCAAAACCAGCTTGGGGATGGATTACAATGCAGGCGAAAGTCGCTCATTTACACCAATCTACAATCTTTCGGCATATGCCTATAGTATTAATACTAAGGCAAGCCAATCTATGAATAAAGGTAAATCACTGATTTGGGATAATTTATTGAGCTATAAATTCACCTTAAATAATGATCATACTTTCGAGGCTATGGTGGGTAGTTCTGCATACCGTGCTGATGGTTCCAGTATTTTTGGAACCAATACCAATTTAATATTTGATGATCTGGAACATGCCTGGTTAAGCAATGCCACTGGTAAGAACATTGCCGGCATTACCATCGGCGGCAGGCCGGATGATGCCGATCGCAGGTTGTCTTATTTCGGTAGGTTAAACTATAACTACAAAGAGAAATACCTGTTAAACGCTACTTTCAGGGCAGATGGTTCTTCGAGATTTGCATCGCAAAATCGCTGGGGATATTTTCCTTCTGTTTCTGCAGGTTGGGTAGTAACCAACGAGAGTTTTATGGAAAGTCAAAAAGACTGGTTGGATTTTCTAAAACTGCGTGCCAGCTGGGGACAAGTTGGAAATCAGAGTATAGCTGCTTTCCAATACCTTGCACCAATTCAATTATCTAACACCAATTATATTTTTGGGCCTGATGAGGGCGTACTTACTCCAGGTGCTTATCCAAGCAGAATTAGTAACCCGGAACTTAAATGGGAAACTTCAGAACAGACCAATATTGGGTTCGACGCTAACTTCTTAAAAGGGAAGTTTACTTTGAATTTTGATTGGTACAACAAAACCACTAAAGACTGGCTTATATCGGCACCAATCCTTGCTACAGCAGGAGCCGACGCGCCATTTATTAATGGTGGTAACGTACAAAATAAAGGTATTGAGTTGGCCCTTACTTTCAGAAACAATGTTGGTGATTTTAACTACTCTGTTGGCGTAAATGGCGCTTACAATAAAAACAAAGTAGGTAATATACCTACCGCCGATGGTATAGTTCATGGTTTAAGCAACCAGTTATTCGACAATGCGCTCGAGTTTTATCGTGCACAAAGTGGATTCCCGATAGGTTATTTCTGGGGATTAAAAACTGCAGGTATATTCCAGAATGAAGCCGAAGTACAAAGTTACAGATCCGCCGGCGGCAAGGTAATACAACCTACTGCTGCTCCTGGAGATGTAAAATATGTTGATGTAAACGGAGACGGTATAATAGATAATCTGGATAGGGGTATGATTGGAAATCCCAACCCGGATTATACATTTGGTATCACACTTTCTGGTGATTATAAAGGCTTCGACTTTTCTATTGTAGCCTCCGGAGTTGCGGGGAACGATATTGTTCAATCGTACAGAAATCAGTCGAATCAGTACGGAAATTATACAACAAGAATTTTGGACAGATGGCATGGAGAGGGATCATCCAACACGATCCCACGGGTTACAGAAGACAACAGGAATTGGACAAACTTTTCTGATCTGTACATTCAAAAAGGTGATTATTTAAGAATCAGTAACATCACGCTTGGATATGATCTTGGAAAGGTATTTAAAAAGAGTTATCTGAAACAAGTAAGGTTATATGCTGCGGCATTAAACGTTTACACCTTTACCAAATATGATGGCATGGATCCTGAAATAGGCTATGGCTCAGAGGGATTTGCATCGGGTATCGACGTGGGCTACTATCCAAGACCAAGAACGTTCATGATAGGGGCTAATCTTAAGTTTTAACTACAAGATCATAAAAATATGAAAGCTATAAAAATATATGCTGTTGCACTTGGCCTTTTATCTTTAGGGGCTTGCAAAAAAAGTTTTCTGGATACTGAGCCAATTACATCGGTAACAGACGAGAATTTCTATAAAACACCAAAAGATGCATTTACTGCATTAGTGGGTTGCTACGATGGGTTACAGATTGTTTGGTCTGAAGGTGTTGCCTTGCCTGTTGCGGCCGAGGTAATGTCTGATAATACTTTTGGTGGTGCCGGAAATTCTGATGGTTTTGGTTATCAGATGATTGATGAATTTGATAAAGCACGTTCACCGTCAGACCAAAACTTATATGAACGAAACTGGACTTTGTATTACAAGGCCTTGTATCGTTGCAATATGTTGATCAGTAAAATGGATCAGATCCAATGGGGTAGTGATGCACAATTGAGAAAAACATACGAATCGGAAGCGCGCTTTCTGCGCGCCTACTTGCTATTTGATATGGTTAGACTTTGGGGTAATATCCCTTTGTTAACTGCACCATCTGCAGAGAACATCCCTCAGAGTGCTCCCGATGAAGTTTACAAAGTAATTGCTGCTGATCTAAAATTTGCTACTGAAAATATGCCTGAAGTTGCTTATCCGGCACAGGCTGCTGCAAATCATGGCAGGGTTACCAAATATGCTGCCGAAGCATTGTTAGGTAGAGTATTCTTGTTCTACACAGGTTATTATTCAAAAGGAGATCTGGTTGGCCTGGTATCAAAGGCTGAAGCGTTGGCTTATTTAGAAGATGTAATTACCAAAGGTGGTTATGGTTTGATTGAAGATTTTGCAAACCTATGGCCAGCCGCGTCGCAAGCATCATTCGCCGGAGAAGATAATAAAGAAACCATTTTTGCCATAAAATATACTTATACAAGTGATTATGATGGCAACACCGATGGTAACCATTGGATGGTAATGACAGGTATACGTGAGCAATCCTTTTTTCCGTACGGAAATGGATGGGGGGCTGAAACGGTAAATCCAAAGTTATGGAACGCCTATCTTCCTTCTGATACCAGAAGAGTAGGATCTATCATTTCTATTGTGGACGAGAAACTAGCCTTTACCAATCAAAGTAAACAAAGAGAGTATACCGGATACTATGCAAAAAAATATAGTCCGATGATTGGTGAAGATGGTAAGCCTTTACCTGAAGCAAATGGCAATACCAGCTTCCAGATCGGTCAGTTCCAGGATTATGTATCCATCCGTTATGCTGATGTATTATTGATGGCGGCAGAACTTGGAAGCGGAAATGCCCAAACTTATTTTAATGCGGTGAGACAACGTGCATATCAGGATGCCTTTACACCATTAGCGATAAGTCCGGATAATATCATTAAGGAACGCCGACTTGAATTTGCTTTTGAGGGCATACGCTATTATGATTTATTGCGTCAGGGAATTGATAAAGCAGCTCAGGAAATTGCAGAAACAACAACGGTATTAAATGGCGGCAAAAGTACAGAGAAGAAAATATCTGCCGCGAATATCATCGCTACAAAAGGATTGCAGCAAATTCCATATACGCAGATCAATCTTTCCAATGGAACTTTAAAGCAAAATGCAGGCTGGTAACAGATCATCTATTTTAATCATTAAAAAAATGAAACTATATATAAAAATACTTGCAATGCTGATGCTGCCTTTGCTGTTCAGCGCATGCAAAAAAGATGAGCACAGCATCGGTAAGGTGCTCGATAAATCAGAAATTCAATACGCTGTTACCCAGGACATGCAGGCCGATGCCGGTGGAAATACGGTAATCCTGAAAAACCTTACACCAGGTACTTTGTCGATGTGGGATTATGGAACAGGAACTTCTACAAGGATGACAGACACGGTTAAGTTTGCCTTTGCGGGAGAATATGTGATTAAATTTTCTGTAGGTAGCGGAGGAGCAGTAGTGAAGCTGGATTCTGTAGTGGTAAAAGTAACACAAGACAATTTGAACTATGTTAACGACCCGCTTTGGGCAGCACTTTCTGGTGGTGTAGGCAACGAAAAAGAATGGATACTGGATACTGAAGGTATTTATTTTGGAGGTCCTTTGTCATTTTACGGCGTCAATAATGGGTGGCTTAAAGAGGGTGGCGAATGGGCATCTGGTGCCTTTGCTACAGGATGTTATGGGGGGGATTGCTGGACCTGGGGTCCGGGGCCTGCCGACATTTATCCAAATATGATGACCAAAGGTGATTATGGAGTAATGACGTTTGGATTAAAAGGAACTGCTGCTTTTAAGGCCGTTAAACCTATGGAAAATGGAATTACACAGAATGGAACGTACTATTTAAACGTGAGTTCGAAAACGTTGACCATCAATTCTGCTTCAATTCTTAGAGGGTACAAACCGGCTAAGAATGGACTTACAGGAATCAGTAACTGGACTACCTATAAGATTTTATCGCTTGATGAAAATACCCTTCAACTGGGTGTGATTAGGGACAAGGATGTTGATGGAGAGGGGCAGGCAATGATTACCTATAACTTTATATCAAAGAAATTTGCTTCAGAATATGTACCTCCGGTAACTGGTCCGGATGAAGGGTTTGATCCAACTTTTAAAGCCGGCGAGTTGCTTAATATGCTTACAGGAACGGCTTCTGGCAGGTTATGGAAATTGGATGCGGCAGGCAATCCGATAGATTGGATTGGAAAAGGAAAAGGCTGGACTAAATCGCACGCTGACTCAAGAGATTGGGGATGGAATAATTCATGGGATGCGGTAGCTGCTGATTCCTGGATCTTATTTAACAAAGTAGGTGGTCAGAAATATACAAGAAACCAAAGCGGAACGGTTACTACAGGCACGTTTACGATTAATGAAGCAACAAATGAGGTAACACTTAACGGGGATCTGCTGATCCAGAACCCAGGGAATTGGATGAGTCCGGCAAAACATACCTTCAAAGTGGTGAAAGCCTTTCCAGGTAAGGTTGAAAGTAAAGGCATTTGGTTTGGTGTAGACTATAATGCTGAAAAGGATGAATGGTTTTCATTCCATTATATCCTTTAATTAAATCCGCTCAGGCTTCATTTTGATTCAGGTGAAGCCTGAGGATTTTATTAACGTTATTTTTCTTATCTTGGAGGTAAAAATCAATTTTATGAAAAAGTTATTTGTATTAACATTAATTGCTGGTTTGTTTACCACGCTGACTAGCTCTGCCCAGGATGACAAGTCCAAAAGAGTTAGCCCACCAGCAACAGCAAAAGAAACTCTTGCATCTGGAGCTGCTGTAACCATTGATTACAGTCAGCCATCAGTTAAAGGTCGTAAAATAGGAGCCGATATTGCACCTTATGGAAAAGTATGGCGTACGGGAGCAAATGAGGCTACTGTATTTGAAACGAGTAAAGATGTAAAAGTAGATGGTAAAGCCCTTGCCGCAGGTAAATATGGTTTGTATACCATTCCCGGAGAAAAAGAATGGACTATTATCTTTAACAAAACCTGGAAACAATGGGGTACTGATTACAAAGAGGCAGATGATGCACTTCGTGTAGCTGTAAAACCTGGTAAAGCTGCTTCTGCAACTGAAAAAATGACTTTTAAGATTGAAAAATCAGGAAAAGTTAGCCTTTTATGGGGTGATGTTGTTGTGCCGTTTACTGTTAAATAGTAAGTAAAATGATTTAAGTTATAGCGGGTATCATCCATATGGATGATACCCGCTGTTTTTATGTACTAATAAACCGGAATGTCTTTTCCACCACTTGCTGTAAATGCTCAGGTAAGCTTGCCGATATATATGGATGCGATGCTCCATAAACATGATTAGCCCCCTCGATCTTCAGTATTCTTGCTTTAAGCTGTTTTTGTGCCAGCTCTTGCGCAACACTAAACTTCACATTTACATCATCATCGCCATGCAAAATTAACCATGGGATGTCTATATTTCTTGCGGCACTCAAAATGTTTAATTCTTCTTTGTGCTTATTAAAGTCTTCTAATAATGTGCTGTTTAATGGCATTTTTTCTTTAGTTCGTGCATTTTCTACATAGATTTTGCCTGTTTTAATCCATTCTTCTTCTTGTTCTTTTTTCCAAAGGCTCGAGAAATCTGAAATAGACGACCAGGTAATCAATTTGTCAATCCTTTCATCGTTAGCCGCTTTTATAATGGATAGTCCGCCACCCCGACTATGTCCGATCAGGTAGATAGGTGAAGATGGGTAGGTGCTGGAAACATAGTTAACCACTTGGTCAATATCAAAAAGTTCCTTGCTAAATGTGTTATCAGCAAAGGCTTCCATATCGGTTACATCATTAAAATTTTGGTCTGTTACTCCGCCATGACTAAGGTTAAACTTCACATAACGGTAGCCATTTTTAGCAAACCATTCTGCAATTAGGTTATGAGCACCCCAATCTTTGAAGCCTTTAAAGCCATGAACAAATATTATGGTGTCAATGTTTGTGTTTTTATCGTCATATGTAGTGTCGCCAAATATGTTTTTTTCATCCGCTCCTTTTATTGTAAATTGCTCCTTTTGTATCATATATGTCTGCATTTATGGTGTTTAGCCAATATAACAATTTTTATATCGGGATGTTTAAATGAATCTATTTATTTAAAATCTTTCTAAATAACTCTTAATTACAGCATAATGACAGTGGAACAAGGGCGTCTTATTACTTTTGTTTCGCTAAAAATAAACAGGATAATAGATTTTGGAATATTTAAAGATCATTGCTTTTACGCATAAACAGATTGACCTCAAATCTTTAGGTAAATTGGTGATATGTGAGCAGACGCTAGACGACAGATTGAGAAACATTCAATCTGAGTTAGGAGTTAAAGAAATATTCTACGTAGGAACGTGCAATCGTGTTGAATTTGTATTCACCTCCTCAGAAAAAGTCGACAGAGATTTTATCAGTCATTTTCTTACTGTGTTAGATATGGGGCTGCCCGATCAATACATGGATAAGTTCATAGAAAATGTTTCTGTTTATGAAGAAGCAGAGGCGTTTAATCACTTACTTCGTACATCCTGTTCCTTAGAAAGTCTGGTTGTAGGAGAGAAAGAAATTCTTGCCCAGATCCGGAAGGCATATGAAGCTTGCAGGGTGGCAGGATTTACGGGCGATTATATGCGGATGATCATGAACCGTGTGGTAAAAACAGCCAAAGAGGTTTACACACATACCAATATCTCCAAAAACCCCGTCTCCATTGTTTCTCTCGCCTATCGCAAACTTCGTGATCTAAAAATGTGTGGCAATGTAAAATTGCTCATCATCGGAGCTGGAGAAACCAACAAAAATATCGCTCAATACCTTAAAAAACATAAATACTCTAACTTTTCTGTATTCAATAGAACTTTAGAACATGCAGAAGCGCTGGCCAAAGATTTAAACGGCACTGCATATCCACTTTCGGAACTAGAAAATTACGATCAGGGATTTGATGTAATTATTACCTGTACCGGCGCTACAGAACCTATTATTACTGAAGCCATCTACAAAAAATTATTAAATGGTGATACCGGTAAAAAAGTAATTGTAGATCTTGCCATCCCTAACGACACTGCTTCTGAAGTAGTGAAAAACTTCCCGATACATTTCATAGAGGTAGAATCTTTAAAAGAAGTTGCCCGCAAAAATATACAAGAACGCTATGATGAGCTGGTTAACGCAGAGCACATCATCGAAGAGAACATCAAAGATTTTGAATTGGTATTACGCCAGCGTGAAATTGAGATAGCCATGAGTGGCGTTCCTCAGAAAATCAAGGAAATTAAGCATACTGCTATCAATGGTATCTTTGCCGAAGAGATCAATAACCTGGACGAAAACTCCAGATTGGTGCTGGAACGTGTGATGGATTATATGGAAAAAAAGTACATCAGCGTACCAATGGTAATGGCAAAAGAGATATTGGTAAAGAATAGCTAAATTTGCCAAAAAATTAGCATCAACGTGAAAAGACTTACTATCGGTACAAGAGGCAGCGACCTGGCTTTATGGCAAGCCAACTTCATTAAAGATAAACTTGCGGGAATTGGCGTTGAGGCAGATTTGAAAATCATCAAAACGCAGGGCGACAAGATTCTAAACCTAAGGTTAGATAAACTGGAAGGTAAAGGGTTCTTTACTAAAGAGCTTGAAGAAGAGCTTTTAGGTGGAACCATCGATATAGCGGTACACTCTCATAAAGATTTACCTACGGTACACCCGGCTGGGTTAACCATTGCAGCGGTTACAGAACGCGAAGATCCGGCAGAGCTTCTTTTAATTTTAAAAGACTGTGTAGATTTTACTCAAAAATTATCGCTTAAAACAGGCGCAATGGTGGGTACATCGTCTAACAGACGTAAAGCTCAGATATTAGCATTACGCCCTGATTTAAATATTGAAGATTTAAGAGGGAACGTGCCTACCAGAATCCAAAAATTAAGAGATGAAGATTACGACGCAATTCTGCTGGCTAAAGCCGGTGTGAACCGTTTAAAGATTGATCTTTCTGAGTTCCATGTAGAAGTAGTAGATACTACTGAACTGGTTCCCGCTCCCGCCCAAGGCGCTTTGGCAATTCAGATTAGAGAAAACGACACTGAACTATTCGAACTACTTCAAAAAATACACGATCCGGAAACCGCAGAGGAAATTGCAATTGAACGAAAAGTATTAAACCTGTTTGAAGGTGGCTGTCACATGCCATTAGGCTGTTACTGCAAAAAAGAAGATGGCTTATATGAGGTTTGGACTTCTAAAGCAGAAACCGATGAGGATTTCCCTGATCGGTTGTTCTATAGAGTAGAAAGCCTTGATGGTTTAGCTGAAAAGATTGTAAGCAGATTTGCTCCAGATAGGAAATTCCCATCAAGAGTGTTTATTTCCAGAGAAGTTGGGGAGCATAACTATTTTAGAAAAGCTTTAGCAAAACATCATATAGAAATTGAGGCGAGATCACTGATCCGTACTTTTCCTATTGTAACCGTATTGGATCAATATCATTTCAGACACGTAGACTGGATCTTTTTTAGCAGCAGAAATGCGGTAGATTATTTCTTTAATCTAAAACCTGTATTGCCTAAGCACGTTAAATTTGGTGTTGCCGGCAGAGGCTCTGAAGATTCATTAAGAAGAGCTGGTCATCTGGCTGATTACGAAGGCGAAGGTGGTGATATTGAGGAAGTGGCTGAACTTTTTGCTAAAGAAGTTACCGGAAAAACGGTATTGTTCCCAAGAGCACAAGATTCTTTATTAACCATTCAAAAAGCTTTAACAGCAGATACAAAAGTAATTGATTTACCTATTTACGAGACTGTATTTGAAGACGATATAGACCAGACTTATGCTGATGTGCTGATTTTTACCAGTCCATCTAATGTTGACGCCTATTTTGTAGAGAACTTATTAGATCCCGGGCAACAGATTGTTGCGATTGGTAACTCAACAGCGAAAAAATTTGATGAGATGGGTATAAAATATACCCTGCCTTATTCGCCAGATGAGATCGGATTGGCTGAGGCTGTGTTTGGAATAGAAATAAAATAAAGAAAGTTAAGAGGTTGATATGTTACACCGTCCACGTAGATTGAGGAAAAACCCTGTAGTTAGGGAAATGGTAGCCGAAACAAGGTTGTCAAAAGATATGTTCATTTATCCGTACTTTATTGTGCCGGGTAAAAATGTTGTTCATGCTTTAGATGCAATGCCGGGAATCAACCATTACTCTGAAGATACATTGGTTAAAGATGTTGAAAAGGGACTTAAACTAGGTGTAAACAAAATCATGCTGTTTGGTGTAGGAGATGAAAAAAGTGAGGATGCACATTCAGCATATCATGATCATTCTTTAGTACCTTCGGCAGTTCGTTTACTTAAGAAAAACTTTGGCGAGGACTTATACATAGTTACTGATGTTTGCGTTTGTTCTTATACTACACATGGACATTGCGGTATATTAGAAAATGATTATGTACAAAATGATGCAACCGTTGAAGTAATTGCTAAAATGGGACTTACCCATGCACAGGCAGGTGCTGATATGCTTGCTCCATCAGATATGATGGATGGCAGGGTTGGTGCAATGCGAAGTGTACTTGATGGTGCAGGTTTTGTAAATACGGCAATCATGTCGCATGCTACAAAATTTGCTTCAGCATATTATGGCCCTTTTAGAGAAGCTGCTGATTGTGCACCAAGTAAAGGAGATAGAAAAGCCTATCAAATGGATTTTAGAAATGGCAATGAAGCTTTAAGAGAAGCATTGCTTGATGAAAGTGAGGGAGCAGATGTATTAATGGTTAAGCCCGCTTTGGCTTATCTTGATGTAATGCACAACTTAAAACAGCACACAGATTTGCCAATTGCATGCTATAACGTATCTGGAGAGTACTCTATGGTAAAAGCAGCTGCAGAAAAAGGCTGGATAGATGAACAAAAAGTAGTGATGGAGACCATGCATGCATTTGCACGCGCAGGAGCAAGCATTATAACAACTTACCACATAAGAGATATAGTAGAAAAGAATTGGATGTAATATGTTAGAATCTTTAAAAAAAATGTTTTCGGGAAATGAAGGTGATATGCCTGTAAATACAGGAGGTAAACCGGATATTTCCAGAGAGAAATCGGCAGAGCTGTACGAGAAGGCTAAAAACTATTTTCCGGGAGGAGTAAATTCTCCAGTTAGGGCTTTTAAATCGGTTTACGGAACACCGTTGTTTATTCAAAAAGGCGATGGATGCTTTGTTTGGGATGCTGATGGAAATCAATTTATAGATTTTTGCGGAAGCTGGGGTCCATTAATTCTTGGCCATAACAATGCTAAAGTTCGTGAAAAGGTTACTGAGGTGATGCAAAACGGGATGAGCTTTGGCGCACCTACTGCATTAGAGAATGAACTTGCAGAACTAATTATTAAAAACAATAAACTTGTAGAAAAGATACGGTTTACCAGTTCTGGTACCGAGGCAGTAATGTCGGCCATCAGATTGGCGCGTGGCTATACAGGTCGTGATAAGATCATCAAATTTGAAGGTTGCTATCATGGGCACAGTGATTCACTACTGGTAAAAGCTGGTTCAGGTCTGGTTACCTTTGGCGAAACTTCTTCTGCCGGCGTTCCAAAATCATTTGCGCAGGAAACCATTGTAATTCCTTTGAATGATACCGAAGCTTTGAAAAAAGCATTCGAACAATTTAAAGATGAAGTAGCCGCTGTTATTATTGAGGGGATTCCTGCTAACAACGGATTGCTGATGCAGGATGCAGAATACATTCAGTTTTTACAGAATATCTGTAAAGAGAACAAAGCACTTCTAATATTTGACGAGGTAATCACCGGATTCAGATTGGGATTTGAAGGCGCTGCAGGACATTATGGCATAAAGCCTGACATAGTTACCTATGGTAAAATTATCGGCGGTGGTTTACCTGTAGGAATGTATGGTGCATCGGCCGAAATTATGTCTCATATTTCTCCTGATGGAGGTGTTTATCAGGCAGGTACATTATCTGGAAATCCGGTAGCTATGGCTGCAGGTATTGCCCAGTTAACCGAGCTATTACGTTCCGGTTTTTATAAAGATTTGAACAATAAAGCCAGTGAGTTTGCCGAAAGTATACAGCGTTTTGCTACTGCAAGGAACTACAAATTAAAGGTATTCCATGTGGGTTCTATTTTCTGGCTGGCCTTTACAGATAAAGATAAAATTCAATGTGCCGAAGATATTGATCCGGCAAGCATGGAGAAATTTAAAGTAATGCACAGAGAGCTGTTAAACAGAGGTATTTACCTGGGCCCATCGGGTTATGAGGTAGGTTTTGTTTCTGCTGCGCATACTAAAATAGAGCTTGAAAAAGCAAAGAGAGCTATATTTGATAGTCTTGATGTTGTTTTCAGGAATAAGTAAATTTTGGGTATATTTATAGTATAAACTACTAACTGTCTTGAAGAAATCAATCGTTATATTTTATTTCCTGCTATTGTACTCTTTGGTGCAATTAATTTCGTGGGGCACGCTTGTAGTTAAATTACAACCGTCCAGGATGGCTATGGTAATGGGCGAGGGATCTGTATTTCTGTTCTTATTGTGTATTGGGGCTTATTTTTTGCATCAATCTATTAAAAAAGAAGACAAGCTAAGAGAGCAACAGCAGAACTTTTTACTCTCGGTAACTCATGAGTTAAAATCGCCTTTGGCGGCTATAAAGTTATCTTTACAAACCATCGTTAAACGTGATCTGGATAAAGCCAGACAAACTTCTTTACTGAATAATTCATTAAAGGATATTGAGCGTTTAGATGATTTGGTTGAAAACATGTTGTTGGCTACCAAGATCGAAAACAGGTCTTATTCGTTCCCTAAAGAAGAATTTGACCTTTCGGAAATGGTTTCAAGAATCACGGATAGGTTGCAGATCCATTCATGTGGTTGTGAACAGCTGATAAATCCAAAAATACAGCCTGGGGTTAAGGTAGTGGGCGATCAGTTTGCGCTGTCGTCTGTGGTTACTAACCTAGTTGAAAATGCAGTTAAATATTCTGGACCTTGTGCAGAGGTTGGTGTGGAATTGACAAATAAAGATGGGCATCCTTTTTTAAGGGTAACTGACAAAGGGCCAGGTATCCCTGACGCTGAAAAGATGCTTATTTTTGATAAATTCTATCGTGTAGGTGACGAAAATGTCAGAAAATCAAAAGGAACAGGTTTAGGCCTGTTTATTGTTAAAGAAGTTCTACAAAGCCATGACGCTGATATCAGCGTTAAAGATAACGCACCACAGGGTGCAATTTTTGAAATAACATTTAGTTGATTATGCCACAGAAATTAAGAATATTACTGGTTGAGGATGAAGACCACTTATTAGATGCAATAAAATTAAACCTTGAACTTGAAGGTTATAAAGTTCATGCGGTAAAAGACGGTAAAACTGCTTTAAAGGTTTTTAAAGAAGAACGTTTTAACCTGATCATTTTAGACGTGATGCTTCCGGAAATGGATGGTTTCCAGGTTTGTGAAACAATTCGTTTAGAAAACACTGAAGTTCCTATCCTTTTCCTAACAGCCAAAAATACAAGCGAAGACCGCGTAATGGGTCTGAAAAAAGGCGCTGACGATTATTTAGTTAAACCATTTAATTTGGAAGAGCTGATCTTAAGAGTAGGTATTTTGGTTAAGCGCAGCATGAAAGCTGATGATCTGAAAGAACTTAACTCTTATAAAATCGGAGATAAGACCATCTATTTTAATTCTTTTGAATTAAAACAGGATGATGGCCTTATTGTTCCTTTAACAAAAAAGGAAACCATGCTGTTAAAATTACTGATTGAGCGTAAAAACGAAGCAGTATCGCGTGAGCAGATTTTAGAAACAGTTTGGAATTACGATGTTTATCCATCAACACGTACGATCGATAACTTTATATTAACCTTCCGTAAGTATTTTGAGCCAGATCAGAAAAACCCGGTTTATTTTCACTCTATCAGAGGGGTAGGTTATAAATTTACTGATATTCATTAATGTACAATACCAAAGGCAGGTATGCACTGATGGCAATTTTTATGATTGCCGCTTTAGCATGCCTTTTTTATGATCAGTATCAGCTTGCCGCATTGGCAGGCCTTTTCTTTGCCTTTGTACTTTGGAGCCATTTTAAACACAGTTCTGTGCTTCTTGCCTCCAAGTATTTTAAGAATGGCGAATATGAAAAAGCAGAACGCATATTGGCAGAAGTGCCAAATCCGGATAGACTTGCAAGAAACCGAAGGGGATATTACGAGTTTATGCATGCTAATATTGCCTTAAAGAAAGAAGAATATGATGTTGCAGAACATCATTTTCAGATCGCAAGTCGTTTCCCGCTGGGTGGAAAAAATGATAAAGCTTTTGTATTGATCCATCTTGCCAATCTTGCGCTTAGAAAGAAAGATGGTGAGCGGAGCAGGGCCTATATTGCCAGAGCAAAAGAATTGGCCAGTACCCCAAAAGCAAAAGATATAATTAGCAAGATTGAGATAGAAGCGAACAACTTATAAACAAAATAGATTTACATGAACACGTTATTTTTAGATGCAGCATTTTCAAAGCAAACAGAACGCCCACCAGTTTGGATGATGCGTCAGGCTGGTCGTTTTATGCCTGAATACTGGGAGATCAAAAACAAATACTCCTTCCTTGAAATGTGCAAAACACCTGAAATTGCTGCTGATGTAACTATGTTACCGGTTAATTTGCTGGGTATCGACGCCGCTATTTTATTCTCGGATATTTTAGTAACAGGCGAGGCAATGGGTGGAGATTTAAGCTTTACCCAGGGTATTGGGCCTAAGTTTGCCAATCCTGTACGTACATTAAAAGATGTAGACGCACTTGAGGTCGATGTTTTAGACCGTTTGCAATACGTAGCAGATGCTATTAAAGTTATACAACAGCGTTTAAACGGAAGCATTCCTTTAATTGGTTTTGCCGGTGCCCCTTTTACTGTTATGAGCTACCTTGTTGAAGGTGGTTCATCAAAAGATTTTAAAACAACCAAGCTGTTGATTCACAATCAACCAGAGGTTGCACACAAACTATTGGCTAAAATAGCAAAAGTTACTGCCGATTATTTGAACCTGCAAATTGCTGCAGGTGTTAATGCCATCCAGATTTTTGATAGCTGGGCCCAAGCTTTATCATGGAACGATTATCAGGAATTCTCTCATCGCTATATTCAGGAGATCATTGCTAACTTAAACAGAAAAGACATTCCGGTAATTTCATTCTGTAAAGGAAGCTCTGTATTTGCGCCAATTATGGCTGAGGCCAAACCGGATGTAGTTTCGGTAGACTGGAACGCAGATCTGTTAAATATCAAGAAAAGCTTACCTGCAGGTATTGCTGTTCAGGGTAACTTGGATCCGCATATACTTTATGCAGATAAACCCGTTATTAAGAGAGAGATTCTTCGCTTGTTCGAGCGTATGCGCGGAGAGGATGGATTTATCTTTAATCTTGGCCATGGTATTATGCCGGATATTCCGTTCGACAACGTAAAATATGCGATTGAAGTAATCAAAGACTTTAAATACTAATATAAAAATGGAGAAATACTATTATTACATTCTGTCTGTTCACATCATCTTTGTTGTAAGCTGGATGGCAGGATTGTTTTATAGTGTCCGTCTGTTTATTTATCATACTGAAGCCGAAGACAGGCCCGAAATTGAGCGTAATATCCTGCAAAAGGAATACGAAAGGATAGAGGCCAAACTTTGGAATATCATTACTACACCTGCAATGGTACTCACTGTACTTGCAGGTGCAGGAATGGTTTGTATACACCCTGGTTTATTACAAACGCCCTGGTTTCATGTAAAACTTGGTTTTGTAGCAGCACTGCTTGTTTATCATTTTATTTGCCAGAATATAATGAAGCAGCTGAAACACGGTAAATGCAAAATAAGCTCGTTTAACCTTAGGCTATGGAACGAGGTAGCAACAATCTTACTTGTAGCAATTGTGTTCACAGTAGTGCTAAAAAGCGCTGTGAACTGGATTTATGGCCTTGTCGGGCTCATCATATTTGCTGTAGTAATTATGCTTGCCGTAAAATGGTACAAACATTACCGCAAAAAGCACGATTGCTAAGCCCCTTTAATTTTTTCTATTACTGCGTGCAACCTTTTCTATAGTTGCGTCATCTACTATATACCAAACACACAAATGAAATTGACGCAATATAGTATAAATGAATTATTAGAAGGATGCAAAGCAGGCAACCGGAAGATGCAGGAGGCCCTGTACAGGCAAACTGCGCCCAAGATGCTTGTAGTTTGTATGCGTTATGCAAAAGATAAGATGGAGGCCGAAGACGTATTGCAAATGGGTTATATTAAAATTTTTCAGAAAATAAATGAATATAGGGGAGATGGGGCTTTTGAAGGATGGATTAGAAAAGTTATGGTAAATACAGCAATTGAAAGTTACCGTAAAAATTTGAGGACTATGAATGTTGTTCCAATTGAGGATGCGTACGATCAGCCATCAACAAGCTTTGATTTTAGCAGATTAGGAATGCAGGATTTATTAAAAGTGATTCAAAAGCTGGCCGATGGCTATAGAGTGGTGTTTAACATGTACATCATAGAAGGATATTCTCATAAAGAAATTGCCGAAAAATTGGGCATTTCTGAAGGAGCAAGTAAATCGCAATTGTCAAGAGCAAGGGCGATATTAAAAGAAGAAATCATAAAAATGGAGGGCATAAATTATGCAACACATGCAGGATAAAGCGTTTGATCAGTTGTTTAGGGATAAATTTGAGGGGGCGGAAATACAACCTCCACCAGACCTGTGGAATGGTATTTCAGCAGAACTGTCGCCAAAACCTAAACGTAGTTTACCGGTTTACTGGATGGCAGCAGCAGTTGCTGTAATTGCCGTAACAATAGGTTTATTGATGCCGATGCAGAAAACAGAAAAGATCAGGTTGCAGGCACCGGAAGTGGCAAGCAGCGAGGTTAGTTCAGTTCCTGCAGTTACTGTTGTTAAAACTCCGGTACAAGTAAGCAATGTTAGCTCAGCAGTTGCACAAAAGGTTGAAAGTACTCCACTAATTATTGCGCCACGCATAAAATTAAGCAGCAGAGAAAAAGAATTGGCTGCTTTGCAACCAAAAGCAACAACCGATCGCCCTGTTAATAAGCAAGCGGACGTTGTTAGCACGTTAGCTAAAGTTGAACCAAAAGAAGAAGCATCTAAAGATGAAGTGATGATCGCAAAAGCAGACATCCCTACAGAATATACAGATGTTGCTGTTGAACCTGAACATCAGGAGAATAAGGGGATTAGGAATGTAGGAGATCTGGTGAATTTTGTAGTTAACAAAGTAGATAAGAGAGAAAAGAAATTTATACAGTTTGATACCAATGACGATAATTCATCTTTAGTGTCCATTAACATAGGTTTCATAAAGTTTAATAAAAAGTCAGATAAATAGGATTAAGAAACCCACAAACTATACATATAATGAAACGTCTATTATTAACAGCACTTATTGTAAGCGGACTTACCGGTGCTATAGCTCAAACTGCCAGTGCACAACAAGATACTACCGTTACCAAAGAACGTAAAATGAAAAAGTTCGATATGGACCTTGGTGTTGGTATTACCATTGGCAAAAAGGACTCTACTGGGAAAACCAATATGTCGAAGGGCCGCTTTATCGGCGGACTAACAATAACCAGAGTGGACCTTGGGTTTTCAAGGCTAATAGATAATGGCAGTTTTACTTTATCTCCTGAAAACGACTTTTTAGATTACAGAGGAGGGAAAACAAGCACATTTTCTTTTGATATCATTCAGTTTGGCTATCGTTTCAATTCAAACTTTAAGGTCTATCTGGCAGGTGGTTTCGACTGGACACACATCAGATTGAACAAAGATATAACCATGCAGAAAAATGCAAGTGAGCTTACTTATGTTCAGGAAGATATCCATTTCTCTAAGAACCGATTCTCTAGCAGCTATGTACACATCCCTCTAAATTTTGAATTGCGTACAAAAGAAAATGATCATGGCGACCGTTTTTACTTTGTATTTGGACCAGAGGTCGGTTTCCTTTTAAATGGAAAAGTGAAACAGATCAGTAACGAAAGAGGAAAAGTAAAAGTTAGCGATGATTATAACTTTCAATCCTTCCGTTATGGCGGCACAGTTAGATTAGGTTATGGCGCCTTTGGGATATTTGCTAAATACTATGCTAGTGATATGTTTGCAAGCGCAGCTCAAAAGGGATTAAAAAATATGGCATTCGGCGTTACGCTTGGCTTAAATTAAAACACAGAACACACACAAATAAAACCAATCCCGCGGTAGTATACTGCGGGATTTTTTTGTTTACTGATCAATGGCGTAATGCTAGGCTCTGAGAATAACGATGGTACCTTTTGGATAGCTTTTTTTGTTTACTGACCAACACTTTTATATTATCTTTGAACTGTGGAAGAACAGATCATTAGCGTAAAAAACCTGACCAAGCAATATCAGACTGAACAGGCTTCTGGAGTTAAAAATATTAGCTTTGATATTAAAAAAGGAAATATTGTCGCCATCATTGGAGAAAGCGGAAGTGGGAAATCGACATTGCTGAAATGTATTTATGGTTTACTAAAGGTAGACAGTGGTGAGGTGCTTTTTGAAGGGAAAAGGATTCTTGGACCAGATGAGCAGCTGATACCAGGCCATAAGCAAATGAAAATGGTTACTCAGGATTTCTCCCTTAATATCTATGCTAAGGTGTACGATAATATTGCTTCCATGCTGTCGAACACAAATGTGCAATCCAAGCACGACAAAACGATGGACATGATGGAGCATTTGCACATTATGCATCTTAAAGAAAAGAAGATTACTGAGCTAAGTGGGGGGGAACAGCAACGCGTTGCAATTGCAAAAGCATTGGTAAGCGATACCTCGATTTTACTATTGGATGAACCTTTTAGTCAGGTAGATGCATTGCTGAAAAACCAGTTGCGTGCTGACATTAAACGAATTGCTGCTGATACAGGTGTTACTGTTATCATGGTTTCTCATGATCCTGCCGATGGTTTGTTTTTGTCAGACGAATTATTGATTCTAAAAGATGGCCAGCTTTTACAGAAAGGGAAACCAGCACATATATATCATCACCCCGATCATATTTATACTGCTCAGATACTGGGTAATGCAGTGGTTTTAAATGCAGAAGAGGCTTTGAAACTAGGTATTAATGCAACTAAAGATCATACAGTTTTTTATCCGGAATGGGTTGAATTAAAAAGTTCATGGAATAGCAGGCGTTTTGAAGTTAAGGATGTTTATTACAAAGGCTTTTATGAAGAGTTACTGCTGGAAAGAAATGGGGTAAAAATAAGGGCAATCCAATTGAATAGGGGAGAACATAAAAAAAACGACCATGTTCAGGCGAACATCTGTCATTTTTTAGAGTATAGTATCTAAAGCCAACTGCACTTCAGGTCATAACTCCTTCAATCTAAAATACATTAGCTTAAAGACATTTGTATTTTCGCTTGGTTTATTCTCTGAGGATGAAGCATTTTCAAAAGGCACCATTGTTATAAAGTAGTCACCAAGTTTGCCGGCAATTTTATTGCCTGAACGGAAGTTGGGATCCTTTTTACTATTTAATTCGACAAATTGAAGTGTTTTGCCTGTCTTCTTCGAAAAAAAGGCATTTCTAGGATCAGTTTTTGAACCGAAATTATATCTGAAAGAGACCCACTTATCCGTAACAAAAAGCGAATTGTTATCGTACATTATTTTAGCTGCTTCCATTTTTTTCCAGTAGTCGAAATGATCTTTTGCAGGTTTAGCAGAATTAATATCGAATCCTATCTTATTTTCCTCAGGTACTTCAATTTGAAATGCTGGTTTTACATCATCAATGTCCACAGTATATATTTTATCATCAAGTAGTGGATAGTAATAAACAGCACCTTTGTAACTATCAAATTGATGTGAAAAACCCAGATCAAGCTCTTTAATCATGGGGGGGAAGAAAAGCTCTTGAGAATGATAGGTAAGCATTCCATCCCCTTCTTTATAAAGTCTAAGCCTTCTCAAATCCTTATTGTTGTTAAGGATCTCACTTACATACATGTCCTTAGTTTTTGCAAATGTTAAACCGAAATACCTAGAGCCTACAATTTCCAGGACACCAGCAGGTTTTCCATTAAGATCGTATCTGAAAATTTTGTTTAAGCTAAGATCTAATAATTCTATCCGATGGTTGTACTCATCGTAAATTATGTCTGTTAAATTCGCATACTCGTCAGGTTTATCACCCAGGTGATTTATCTTGATTTTAGGCTTACCATTTTGATCGAAAAGAAAAATAGTACTTTGCGATCGGTCGGCGATAATGATAAGACTATCTGTTACAAAAAAGTTTGAAATATGTTTAATAGAAAAATCCTTTTCGGCTTCTAGGGTTACATTATAAACACTATCAGCAATATCCTCAATGAAAGCTTTTTTGTTCTCTGCCGGGTTGATCTTAATCTTCGTTACAGGGAAATCGAATTTCTCTTTCTTTTTCTCCTGTGAGCATGAAATAAGTAGAATTAATAAAGCGAAAAGTAGATAGTACTTCATTGATGAGATATTTTATTTTGAGTAAATATTGAATAATCCGCCACCTTAACAGATGGCGGATTTTAAATTTAGTATTCAGGCCAGCTAGGTACGATATTGGTAACGTCATGATAGTTGTTATGAGGTGTGTTAGGATTGTATCCTACACCACATTGAGTTCCCGAATTGTTTGGAAAAAATTCATAGTAACCGTAGTCGTAACCATACCAGCCCTCAACAACTTTGTAGTAGTTGTCATTTTGCCAAACCCATGTACCTGTTCTGTAACTTGTATTGCCTGTGGTTCCACAATACATAGTACCATTTGCATCGGTCCATGCAGCATTAGCCGCTCCTGAGTTGTTTGTTACATCATAATCAAAGAATGCGTATTGGAGATTACAAACCAATGTGATCACAACAGCCAGAACTCCTACTATTTTAAGTGTTTTTTTCATGATTTTTAATTTTAACAAATTATAATTAGGTTATTTTTTTAATGATTCGATTGTATTTATAAGACCCCGTAACGGGGTCACCAATGTTGCAACAGAAATAATTCGACCCTGATTAAAGGCGGAATAAGGATGATGAAATCTATGTTAATAAAAGTTAGTTTCATTTGTTTGCGTTGTGTTTCTGGAAGTCATTTCTTTTTTTAAGCAACTCTTTCAGCTCTTGTTTTAACTTGTCACTGTCATGCCAGATCTTACTATGTTGATGTGCATAAATGCCTATGGAGAGTATATATAAGAAACTGAGTATAATTGTTAGGTTTTTGTGTTTTAAATTACTTAGGGCCTTATCCACGAAGTAGGCCATAAGGAAAAAGATCCCTATGGAGGCTATGTATACGTACCTGTCAGCAACAATTGCGAATCTGGAAATCGGGATGACGTGCAGACAAACCCCAAGATGGATAATGAAAAAACTGATTCCAAAAAAGACCCAATGCTTTTTCCAGAAACCCCAAAACGAAACACATATAATTAATAGCATTGCCGGGTACATCCAGAACCGCATGGGAACTTCTCTGCCTATAGCATTTGGAAATACATATAAGTAGCTTAATTTAACAGGGATTAGACATTTTACAAGGTATTCGGTAACAGAATAGCTGGCAAATATGATGTTTTGATAAAATGGGTAGCGAGGAGCCTCGGATAGTAAACCGGCCTTGTCTGCACTTTGAGAAAGCAAGGTGATATATCCAAAAATGAAAGCAATAATAAATAAAGGTAATTTCTCAAACCATAGCCATTTGCTTCGGAAATTTCTTTTTAATGCATAATCTATTAATAGAAAACAAACCGGGAGTGTAACTGCCTGCTCCTTTCCGGTAAATGACAAAATGAAAAACAAAACGACCAATAAATAATGGCCTATTTTTTTTGAAACGAGGTAGCTTAGGTAAATGTGAATAGCGATTAAGTAGAAGAAACTATAGATTAGAATTTTAGAAGCGGATAACCAGGCGACAGATTCCACAAGAAATGGATGTACTGCCATGACTATGGCCGTAAGAAATGCGATCCGGATTACAGATTCTGCTTTAAAGCTTTTAGAAAGATTTAGAAGTTTTTTGATAAAAAGATAAACCAGAATTACATTACTTATATGTATCATAACTCCTAAGAGATGGAACCAGAAGGGATTATATCCAAATGCAGAATAAAGTAATGTGTAAGACAGTTGATTTGCGGGAGCATATTGCCCATTGTAAAACTCGGTGAGTATTGCCCATAAGTTGCTTTGTGTTAGGCCATCTTCTGTGTAGGCATTAACTACTACCCATTGGTCATCCCAACGCATCTGGAATTTATGCGAAAGCACAGGGAAATAGACTAATAGACTTATGAAAACTAAGAATATGATTGTTATCAGGGTTTTATTATTATCAATAAAACCTTTTAGCATAGGAATCTTACTTGGGGCGGAGGAAGCGCTAACTTTTGTGTTCATTTTAATAGGGGAGGTCTAAATTAAATGAATTGTACGAGGGTGAAGGTCGTTGAAATGTTACGGCATGAGATGAGTTCTTAAAACCTCTTTGGATGTACGCGAGTGCCGCCTAATGGCATTAGAATTTTCAAATGATTCCTTAAATGGATCAATGATTCCACTTGGTTTGAGCGCGTTCAGGTACTCAAGTCTTTTAAAGTAATATTTAGGCATAACGGGATGATTTAGGCCATTAAATATCTTCTAAAGTTCTAGAAGTCGTTTATTATTTGGTAGTTATCTCTAATATAGATAATATAGTTTGAACTTAATTAAGGCTCTAGTATATGTGAATGGTAACTTTTTTGATACAAAAAAACCAGCGCTTATCAAGTGCTGGCTTTTAAAATATAGTTAATTTTTAATCTTTATTCTGAATCTATTCCGGTCAGATTTACGGCTGGAAAGTTGAAGGAATGATAATCACTTTTGCTGTAATAGTATTGTTAGGGGCAAAAGGCTCAGTGTCTTGGGCATCAGGACTTTGAACATGAATTTTAATCTCTCCTGTTTTAAATTCATAGCTATATGTGTCCAGATTATATACAAAAGGCAATTGACGTTGAACATTTGGGTTATTTGGATCAGTTATATAAATCAATATACCTTCATCATCCATAGTGACACCATCAATCTCATCAATATCTAAAATGGTTGTATATGTTTTTTCATCAGAACTTAAGGTCCAGGAATTTGGCTGGATCGTATAAATGAAAGTCCTGTTCGGCGTTTCATTTATAATGGTGTCTTTTTTGCACGACACCAAGCCTAGCGTGGTGGTACATAGGATTAAAAATAATAGCTTTTTCATGTGATTTGTGTGTTTTGAAATTATTCAAGCAAATTTATTGCCATAAAAATTAAAGTGCTCTGTTTGCTTATTCTGTAATTAAAATGTTATGCAGAATATTGTTATTTACTGCAAAGTTAAACCAAATATTCAAATAGTGTTTTGTCGTTGTTAAGCTCTATAATTTCAAACTTAAATTCCTTCATTCTTTGTACTAAAGCATCATAATCTGTGCGATCAGTTAACTCAATACCAACCAAAGCAGGGCCATTTTCTTTATTGGTTTTTTTAATGAATTCAAAGCGAGTAATGTCGTCATGCGGACCAAGTACATTATTTACAAAAAGCTTAAGTGCTCCTGGTCTTTGTGGAAACCGAACAATGAAGTAATGTTTAAGTCCTTCATAAAGTAAAGATTTCTCTTTAATCTCCTGCATGCGCTCGATGTCGTTATTACCACCGCTCACCACACAAACTACCGTTTTTCCTTTTATTTTATCCTTACAAGCATCAAGAACAGCAACAGATAATGCCCCTGCCGGTTCTACAACAATAGCATCCTCATTATAAAGTTTTAATATGGTGGTGCAAATCTTTCCTTCTGCAACCAGTAACATACTGTCTAGTACCTTTGTGCAAAGGTCGTACGTTAAGTTACCTACGCGCTTTACCGACGCACCATCAACAAAACGGTTTATTTCAGGTAATGTTATAGGACCACCATGCTCAAATGCTTTTAACATAGAAGGGGCGCCTTCTGGTTCCACACCTATTAGCTGTATATTTGGATTTTCGTTTTTTAAATAGCTTCCTACACCTGCAGCAAGACCACCACCGCCAATTGGCATAATTACCACCTCAACGCCTGGCAGATCTTCGAATATCTCTACACCAACAGTACCCTGACCTTCAATAATGCTATAATTATCAAATGGTGGGATAAAAGTCATGTTGTGCTCCTTAGTATAGGCCAGGGCCTCCATAAGACAGTCGTCAAAAGTATCACCAACTAAAACAAGCTCTACGCTGCCGTTGCCAAACATTTCTGTTTGTTTTACTTTTTGTCTTGGAGTAATTTCAGGCATAAAAATTACGCCTTTTGTACCGAGCTTATCGCAAGAAAAAGCAACTCCCTGAGCATGATTACCAGCGCTTGCGCAAACAACCCCTCTACTCAGTTCTTCTGGGCTTAACTGACTGATCATATTGTAAGCACCACGCAATTTGTACGATCGCACGATTTGGAGGTCCTCACGTTTCAGATATATTTCGCAATTGTATTTTTCAGATAACTTGGAACTGTAGATGAGTGGAGTATGTTTTACAACATCTGCTAACCGCTGTGAGGCAGCCTTTGAGTCTAATTTAACAGGATTCTCTGTCATGTTTTTTAAAAGATGTAACCCTTATCTGATAACAGATAAGGGTTTAAATTTGTTTACCCATAAAATGGGAATCGAAAAAATGGTTAGCTGTTATATATTTTTAGCCAGCCAATCACCAACTTCACTGGTTTTGTACGCTTTATTTTTTCCAGATAGATCTTCAGTTACAATTCCTTCTGCAAGAGATTTGTTTACTACTGATCTGATCAATTCTGCTTCTTCTTTTAATCCGAAAGCATCTTCAAACATCATTGCGGCAGACAATACAGTTGCCAAAGGATTGGCGATGTCTTTACCTGCAGCCTGTGGGTAAGAACCATGAATTGGCTCAAATAAAGAAGTATGAACACCAATTGAAGCAGATGGCATAAGGCCCATAGAGCCAGAAATTACAGATGCTTCGTCAGTTAAAATATCGCCAAATAAATTTTCTGTGATCAACACATCGTATGAATTTGGCCATTGTACCAAACGCATCGCCACTGCATCAACAAATTCGTAGCTTACCGTAACCTCAGGGAAATCTTTTTCCATGTCCTGTACAGTTTCTCTCCACAAACGTGATGTTTCCAGTACGTTTGCTTTATCTACACAACAAAGTCTTTTGCCACGGGTCATTGCCATTTCAAAGCCTAATTTAGCAAGGCGCTGAACCTCTACTCTGGTATAAGTACAAGTATCGAAAGCAGTGTTGCCATCGTCTTTTCTACCTCTTTCGCCAAAATAAATACCACCTGTTAACTCACGAAGGATAATAAGATCTGTACCCTCTATGCGCTCTCTTTTTAATGGAGAGTTATCAATTAAAGATGGGAAAGTAAATGTTGGACGTACGTTTGCAAATAAGCCCAGTTTTTTACGCATTTTTAGAAGTCCTTGCTCCGGACGAATGGTAGCTTTTGGATCATTGTCATAACGTGGATGACCGATAGCTCCAAATAAAACAGCATCAGCTGCCATACAGATATCGTGTGTTGCATCTGGATAAGGTTCGCCAACGGCATCAATTGCGGCAGCGCCGGTTAGGGCAGAAGTCCATACAATTTCGTGATTAAATTTTTGTGCTACGGCATTTGATACTTTAACTGCCTGATCAATAACCTCAGGTCCAATTCCGTCTCCCGCTAAAAGAGCGATATTAAGTTTCATATATTTTTAGTTGTGTTTTTTAATATTTCTTTAATTATAACCAGTTTTTATTTGTGGTGCTAATTTACCTTTAAATAATGTTCAACATTTTCTGGGTAGCTTTAATTGCACACACTGTCTGATCTGAATCAAGGCCTCTGGTTATAAATACTTTCTGATCGGTTTCCCAGGTAATAATTGTTTCGCATAAAGCGTCTGAATTACTTCCTGGAGCTATCCTTACAGCATAGTCGATCAGCTTTGGTAAGCATCTTTCTTTTTTTGCATAAACCTTGGTTAATGCATTCATAAATGCATCAAACTGACCATCGCCTTGCGCATTCTCTTCGAACTTTTCTCCTTCAATTACTACGGAGATAGTAGCAGATGGGCGTAAGCCCATTGCATTCATCAATACATACGATTCTACAATAACCTTTTCTTCATAAAGGCTGCTGTCTAATACATCTGAAATGATGTAGGGAAGATCTTCTTTGGTTACGGTTTCTTTTTTGTCGCCTAATTCAATAACTCTTTGAGTAACTTTCTTTAGGTCGGCATCGTTTAGTTTTAAGCCTAATTCTTGCAGGTTTTTTTCAATATTGGCTTTACCGGAAGTTTTCCCTAACGCATAACTGCGTTTTCTGCCGAAACGTTCAGGCAGGAGGTCATTAAAGTACAGGTTGTTTTTGTTGTCTCCATCAGCGTGAATTCCGGCTGTTTGCGTAAATACATTATCGCCAACAATCGGCTTGTTTGAAGGGATCCTAACACCCGAAAATGTTTCAACCAGCTTACTAACTTTATAAATCGAAGATTCTCTAAGTTGAACTTCAACCTCAGGCGCAAAGTCATTAATTACAGCTATAGCGCTGGCCATTGCTGCATTTCCTGCTCTTTCGCCCATTCCGTTTACTGTTAAATGCAAACCACTTATTCCAGCTTTTACAGATTCTAAAACATTGGCTGTACCAAGGTCATAATCGTTATGTGCATGGAAATCGAAATGGGTATCCGGATATTTTAACTTAAGCTCAGTAATATATTTAAAGGTTTCGCCAGGCGTTAAAATGCCCAGTGTATCCGGTAATAATATTCTTTTTATGGGCTGTGTAGTCAGAAAATCTAAAAATTGAAGAACATACTCCGGAGAGTTACGCATGCCATTACTCCAGTCTTCTAAATAAACATTGGTCGCTATGTTGTTGGCAATTGCCAGATCAATAACATGCTTAATTTCTGCAAAATGTTGTTCCGGTGTTTTTTTAAGCTGATGCGTTAAATGGTTTAATGAACCTTTGGTGAGCAGGTTCTGAACTTTAACACCTGCTTTTAACATCCAGTCAATAGAAACACCGTTGTCTACAAAAGATAATACTTCTATACGATCTGCATATCCGTTTGCTTCTGCCCAAGTTAAAACTGCTTTTACTGCCTGAAATTCTCCGTCAGATACACGTGCAGAAGCAATTTCAGCCCGGTCAACATGGAGTTCTTCCAATAATAACTGGGCTATGGTTAACTTTTCCGAAATGGAAAAAGACACACCCGATGTTTGTTCTCCATCGCGGAGTGTAGTATCCATTATCTCTATTTTCCTTCTTTCCATGTATCGGGTCTTACTTTTTTTATACTAATCGTCATCCTGACCTTGAGGCGTTATACTAAACCGGTTGTCATGCCGGCGAAGGCCGGTATCCCGGACTTTAAAAGCGGCTTTGCTATTCCGGGATCCTGAAATAAGTTCAGGATGACGAAGGGCTTATAGCATGTGCCATCGTTGCTTTTTAATGCTTAGTCTCAAGAAAGGCAATCTTTCAGTTTCAAGACGAGCAATAGTTCAGGATGACGGGTAATTTCTTAAAGAGGTAGCTGCAATGCAAACTCTTCGATTTCTGGTTTTATGCTTTGCAGGTAGTCGATGTCATCAAAACCATTCAGCATATTGTCTTTTTTATACGGACTGATTTCGAATTTTTCTTTTTCGCCTGTTGCTAAAAGTGTAATGCTTTGTTCTGGTAAGTTTACTTCCAGTTCTGTATTAGGATCAGCAAAAATTGCAGCAAAGATCTTTTCAGAAAACTCAGGACTAACCTGAACTGGCAATACACCAATGTTTAGGCAGTTGTTTCTAAAGATATCAGCAAAAAAGCTTGATACTACACATCTGAATCCATAATCATAAACCGCCCAGGCAGCATGCTCTCTTGATGAACCTGAACCAAAGTTTTTACCACCAACAAGTATTTTACCGCTATAAATAGGGTTGTTTAAAACAAAGTCTTTTTTTGGTGTATTATCTGAGTTGTATCTCCAGTCGCGGAAAAGGTTGTCACCAAACCCAACGCGCTCTGTAGCTTTTAAAAAGCGGGCAGGAATTAACTGATCGGTATCCACATTTTCTATTGGAAGTGGAACCGCGGTGCTTTTTAGTATATTAAATTTATCGTAGGCCATTTTAATCTTTTAAGTGTGTTTAGACAAGTTCTTCAATTAATGTTCTTGGGTCTGTAACCACGCCGGTAACAGCTGCAGCTGCAGCAACTAGCGGACTGGCTAGCATGGTTCTTGAACCAGGGCCTTGTCTTCCTTCAAAATTTCTGTTCGAGGTACTTACAGCATATTTTCCTGCAGGTATCTTATCGTCGTTCATTGCTAAACATGCAGAACAACCAGGCTGGCGTAATTCAAAGCCAGCTTCGGTTAAAATATCCAGTAAGCCTTCTTCTTTGATTTGAGCCTCAACAATATGAGAACCCGGAACCAACCAAACGGTTACGTCTTCAGCTTTATGTCTGCCTTTTACAATAGAAGTAAATGCTCTGAAATCTTCGATACGTCCATTGGTACAGCTACCAACAAAAACGAAATCTATTTTCTTACCTATCATAGATTCACCTTCCGAGAAGCCCATATAACCTAATGATTTAGCATAGGTTGCAGCGCCACCTTCTGCGTGTGCGGCATCAGGGATGTCATGAGAAATTCCCATTCCCATTCCAGGGTTTGTACCATATGTGATCATTGGTTCAATTGAAGAACCATCGAAGGTCAATTCTTTATCAAATACAGCATCGGCATCAGTTTTTAACGTTTTGTAATAAGCTAATGCTCTATCCCACGCTTCGCCTTTAGGGCTAAACTCACGACCTTTTACGTAATTGATGGTAGTTTCATCAGGAGCGATCATACCGCCGCGGGCACCCATTTCAATACTTAGGTTACAAACCGTCATACGGCCTTCCATAGTCATGTTTTCAAAAACATCACCAGCATATTCAACAAAATATCCGGTTGCACCAGAAGTTGTAAGCTGAGAAATGATGAACAATGCAACGTCTTTAGGAGTAACACCTACACCTAATTTACCATTAACATTGATGCGCATCTTTTTAGGTTTTGGCTGCATAATGCACTGTGTAGAAAGTACCATTTCTACTTCAGAAGTACCAATACCGAAAGCGATAGCACCAAAAGCACCATGCGTAGAAGTATGCGAATCGCCACAAACAATAGTAGCACCAGGTTGTGTAATTCCGTATTCAGGACCTACAACGTGTACAATGCCATTTTTTTGATGGCCCAGGCCCCAGTGGCTGATACCATATTCATTAGAGTTAGACTCTAATGCCTTTAATTGGTTAGCCGAAAGTGGATCTGCAACCGGCAAATGCTGGTTAATTGTTGGTGTGTTATGATCTGCCGTAGCAAATGTACGCTCAGGGTATAAAACCTTTATTCCTCTGCTTTTTAAACCTAAAAAGGCAACAGGGCTTGTAACTTCGTGGATAAGGTGGCGATCAATAAAAAGCACATCGGGGCCACCTTCAATTTTACGTACCACGTGAGTGTCCCACACCTTATCAAATAATGTTTTGCTCATTTTTTTTCTTTTTTATTATGAATTCTTTTTGTGAAATGAAGGTTAAGCTAATTGTTGTTTGCCCATCATTAACAAAAGATCATCATCATTAATATCTAATTTACTATCTGCCACTGTAAGGAAGCGATGGTAGGCTTCGCCCAATTCTTCTTTACTTAAAGTAAAGCCTAAGCGCTCCAAATGGAACTTTAAAGCATGTCGGCCACTGCGTGCGGTAAGTACAATACTTGCATCAGGGAAACCAACATCTTCAGGACGTATAATTTCGTAATTTTCGCGGTTTTTTAAGAAACCATCCTGGTGGATACCTGAGCTATGTGCAAAGGCATTGCTACCAACAATTGCTTTATTTGGTTGTACCGGCATACGCATTTGCGAACTTACCATACGGCTCAACTCATAAAAGTTTTTAGTATTGATATTGGTATGCAAGCCTAATGTCTGGTGCGTTTTTAAAATCATGACGACCTCTTCAATAGAGGTATTACCTGCGCGTTCTCCAATACCATTAATAGTGCCTTCAATTTGACGGGCACCGTTTTGTAAGCCAGCAATTGAATTTGCGGTAGCTAAACCTAAATCATTATGGCAATGCACAGATATAATGGCATTGTCAATGTTTTTTACGTTCTCTTTCAAAAACTTGATTTTGCTTCCGTATTGATCTGGCAAGCAATAACCATTAGTATCTGGTATGTTTACAACAGTAGCACCGGCTGCAATAACTGCTTCTACCATCTGGGCAAGAAAGCGTACATCGGCACGACCAGCATCTTCTGCATAGAATTCAATATCTTCTACAAATTGCTTGGCATATTTAACGGCTTCAACTGCACGTGCTAAAATATCTTCTCTTGTACTGTTAAATTTATGTTTGATGTGCATATCAGACGAGCCGATACCGGTATGGATTCGCGGGCGTTTTGCAAATTTCAATGCAGCAACAGCAGAATCAATATCGCCTTTGTTTGCACGTGTAAGTGCACAAATGATTGGCTCAGATACCGCTTTAGAAAGCTCTACAACGCTTTGGAAATCACCTGGACTTGAAATAGGAAAACCTGCTTCAATAATATCCACGCCAAGGGCTTCCAATTCTTTGGCAATTTCTATTTTCTCTGGGGTTGTTAATTGGCAACCCGGCACTTGTTCACCATCACGCAACGTGGTGTCAAACACATAAACTCTATTTGGATCGTGTAACATAATTTTCGTTTTTTAGTTAGTATAGGTTTTTTGTGTAATATATTTTAAGACGAGTTTACCCATTTCCTTAGTACCTAATACTTTATAAGGATTTGTGGTGCCGTCGGCAATGTCATTAGTTCTAAAGCCTTCTTTGAGTACTTTGTCAACTGCGGCAACTACTGTTTTGGCTTCTTCTTTTAGTCCAAAACCTATTTCGAGCATTAGCGCTACAGATAGGATAGAAGCCAGCGGGTTGGCGAGGTCTTTTCCGGTGATGTCATGGGCAGAGCCATGGATTGGTTCAAAGAAACCGGTCCCATCACCAATTGAAGCCGAGGCTAACATCCCCATTGAGCCTGCAATTTGCGAAGCTTCATCTGTAAGGATGTCACCAAATAAATTGGCAGTTAGTACTACATCAAAGCGCTTAGGATCTTTGATCAGTTGCATTGCGGCATTGTCTATAAACATATGTTCAGTTTCAACCTCAGGGTATTCTTTAGCGATAGCCTGTACGGTTGCCCTCCATAATCTGGAGCTTTCAAGCACATTTGCTTTATCTACCGAACATAACCTTTTGTTACGCTGCATTGCAGCCTGAAAAGCTTTGTGTGCTATTCTTTCTATTTCATATCGGTGATAGATCATTAAATCTGACGCAGTATTTCTATCCTCAGAAAGTGTTTTCTCTCCGAAATAAACGTCGCCTGTCAGCTCTCTGAAAAATAAAATATCTGTACCTTTTAGTATACTTGGTTTAATGCTTGATGCATTTAACAATTCATCAAACAATAAAATAGGGCGTAGGTTGGCATAAAGGCCCAATTCTTTACGGATCTTAAGTAAACCTTGCTCCGGACGTACTTTAAGCGAAGGATCGTTATCATACAAGGCATGGCCTACAGCTCCAAAGAGGATTGCATCACTTTGTTTGGCTTTTTCCAGGGTTTCATCTGGTAATGGGCTACCTGTTGCTTCGATAGCAGCATGACCCATTAAAGCTTCGTCAAAGGTAAACTCATGGCCAAAATCTTCGGCTATTTGTTCTAAAATGGCTTTCCCCCATGTGGTTACTTCAGGCCCGATGCCATCGCCAGGTATTACTAAGATAATCTTCTTCATAGTACGCTCTCTAATAAGGTTTCGACGGTTTTTACTTCACCGTTTTCTAATAAAATTCTTTTCTCTATACAGTCAGGTATCTGTGATTCAAAATGACCAACATAAATTAACGTTGTACCATTTTTGCACAATTCATCTACCAGTTTGTTAAAATGCAATGTTTGTTGCTGGTCTAATCCCTGGCAAGGTTCATCCAATATCAATAGCTCTGGATTCTTTACAATGGTACGGGCCAATAATGCCAGTCTTTGTTTACCAAGAGGAAGCTCGTTCATCAGGGTATTTTTATATTCATCCAGGCCGAAATAATGAATTAATTCATCAGTCTGGGCTTTTTTTGAATATCCCGGATCACAAAATAAGCCTGAACTATCATAAAAGCCAGAAACAATACTTTGCCAAACAGTTGCAGATGAATCAAAATACCAGTGCAATTCTGGTGATATTAAACCAATTCGTTCTTTAATCTCCCAGATACTTTCTCCGCTGCCTCTTTTGTTTCCAAATAAATGAAAATCATTAGCGTAAGCCTGAGGATGATCGCCACAGATTAAACTTAACAAAGTTGATTTTCCAGAGCCATTATGGCCGTGCAATACCCATTTTTCTCCGGCTTTAACTTCCCAGTTGATGTTTTTTAATACTTGTTTTTCGCCATAGCTGATATTTACATTGATCATTCTAATGATCTCTGCAGATGAAGCATTTACAACTGACTCACTCAAAAATGTAGGAACAGGTTTGTCAAATGCTTCTGTATCATTCCAGGTACGTTCATCAGCCGAAATTTCGACCAATTTGCCTTCCTCAATTGTTGCGATGCGATTGATGCAGGCAGGTAGCTCGGCTTCGTTGCTGATTAAGATCAACTGTGTTCCTGCTTCAGAAATTTCTTCAAGTAAAGCGTTTAAGTTTTTACGGGAAAGTACATCCAATCCATTGTAAGGAAGATCAAGTATTAACAACTGCGGCTTTAACCATAGGGCCTTAACCAATTGTAATTTTTTATGTTCTCCGCTGGATAACTGGATAAGTGTGGCGTTTTTCAATTCTGAAAACCCTAAAGCGGCTAAAACGCCTCCTACTTCATCAAATAAAAGTGAATGTTTTTTGCCAAAACTTTCCAATTCAGCTTTTACTGTGGCTGTAGTTTCTGTTGATTGCTTATTGTAACGCTGCTGATAATAGAAATTAGACTGGCCTTCCAAGTCTTTAAATTGAAACCAATTGGCCACATAATAGGCCATAGCAGGTAAACTGCTTTGAGGATTAAAGTTGATTTCAATATTACTGTAGCTATGGCCTATACCGGCCATAGCTTTAGCTAATGATGTTTTGCCACTTCCGCTTGTTCCGCACAACAACCAATTCTCATCACGATTGATAGTCCAGTTCAAATCCTTTAACACGGGTTTGTGCTGATACTTTAAATTTAGTTTTGTGATATGGACGACAGGCTGTGACATTTAATATTATTATGCTGTTTTTATAGATTTCATTGCAGTCATTGCTTTTCTTAATCTAGCGCCAACTATTTCAACTTCATGAGAGCGAAGCGCCTCATTAATTGCGATTAACGCTCTGTTATCAACCGAACCGTCTTTACCTTCGTTAAAGTTTTTGCCTACTAAATCAGTATCTACTTTAGTCATGAAATCAGCTAGTAAAGGTTTACAAGCGTAATCAAATAAGTAACAACCATATTCAGCAGTATCAGAGATAACACGGTTCATTTCGAATAACTTTTTACGTGCAATGGTATTGGCAATAAGTGGAGTTTCGTGTAACGACTCATAGTAAGCAGATTCTGGTTTAATACCAGCCTGAACCATTGTTTCGAAAGCCAATTCAACACCAGCTCTAACAAAAGCAACCATTAAAGTATAGTTGTCGAAATATTCTTGTTCGCCGATTTTTACATCACCGGCAGGAGTTTTTTCAAAGGCAGTTTCTCCAGTAGCAGCACGCCATGCTAACAAGTTTTTATCACCGGCAGCCCAGTCTTCCATCATTGTACGGCTAAATTCACCGCTCATGATATCATCCTGATGCTTTTGGAATAGCGGACGCATAATGCCTTTCAATTCTTCTGAGATCTCAAAAGCTTTAACTTTAGCTACATTGCTTAATCTGTCCATCATACCAGAAACACCGCCATGTTTTAATGCTTCAGTAATTACTTCAACACCATACTGAACAAGTTTAGAAGCATAACCGGCATCGATTCCTTTTTCAATCATTTTATCGAATGAAAGGATTGAACCAGTTTGTAACAAACCACAAAGGATAGTTTGCTCGCCCATTAAATCTGATTTCACTTCAGCAACAAAAGATGATTTTAAAACACCAGCTCTATGACCACCAGTTCCAACGCAGTAAGCTTTAGCTTGTGCTAAACCTTTTCCTTCCGGATCGTTCTCCGGGTGTACAGCGATTAGCGTAGGTACACCAAAACCTCTTACATACTCAGCTCTTACTTCACTACCTGGACATTTTGGTGCTACCATGATAACCGTAATGTCTTTACGGATCTGCATTCCTTCTTCCACAATGTTAAAACCGTGCGAATACAATAAAGTAGCACCTTGTTTCATTAATGGCATAATTGCCGTTACAACTGCAGTATGTTGTTTGTCAGGAGTAAGGTTAATCACTACATCAGCTGTAGGAATTAATTCTTCGTAAGTGCCAACAGTAAAGTTGTTTTCTGTAGCATTTTTCCATGAATCTCTTTTGCCTTCAATAGCTTCTTTTCTTAAAGTATAGGCAACATTTAAACCACTATCTCTTAAATTTAAACCTTGGTTAAGGCCTTGTGCTCCACAACCTACAATTACCAGTTTTTTTCCTTTTAGTGCATTTACGCCATCAAGAAATTCTGAACTGTCCATGAAATCGCAAACACCTAATTGGTTTAATTTTTCTCTAAGAGGTAATGTGTTAAAATAATTTGACATCGTTTTATCGGTTTTTTGTTATAAGGTTCTTATTTACTTTTTATTTAATGCTTTCTTAATTGATGATGCACAGCCGTAGTGGTAAGCATCATGTATCGGAAAAAACTGTACTGCTTCAATTGTGCTTTTTAGTTCTATTCCGTAGCTTGTAGTACGCACATTGTAACTTACAAAAACATTGTTGTTCAGATCTTCTGCCAGCTTATCAATAGTGCTAAGCGCCAGGTCTTTTAAGATGTTTATTTCTTCGGCTTCAATGAACTTCTCTGGTTTTGTACCTTTTTGATAATCCAGAATATACTGAGCCTCCACAATAGGGGCAACATTGGCCAGTTTATAACAAAGTATCTGCTGGCTAGATATAAGATGGCCAAAGTTCCAAATTATATTGTTGTTAAAGCCTGCGGGCACCTGGTTTACCTCTTCAATCGTTGATGTTTCTATCAACTCAATAAAGTTTTTCCTGGTTTGTATAATTGTTTTAAAAAGAGTGTTTTCCATTTTATTAGTTCTGTGATGCCTATTCGCTTGGCTACGAATTACATGCTAAATACATTCTTCTCTTTATCAAGGAATTCATTCTCAATCACATCCTCGCCTGGTTCTCTGCGTTCAAATTCTCTAAGCTTGCGGTTAAAACCTTCGCTGTCTTTAATAATGGCTACCCTTGCACTTCTTACAAACTCGATTAATCCGTGAGGCTGTAGCACCTCAATCAGTTTATCAGTTTCCTCTCTATGACCGGTGGTTTCAAAAACAGTGTAATCTTTACGGATCACTACTGCTCTTGCGCCATATTCGCGAAGCAAACGCTCTACCGAGACTTTTTCTGCAATGGTATCTGTAGGTACTTTGTATAAGGCCATTTCCTGCCAGATGATGTCTTCGTTAGTATTGTAATATACTTTCAAAACCTCTACCTGCTTTTCTATCTGACGGGCCAGTTTACGAACAACCTCTTCTGTTTCATGGATCAGAATATTGAAACGGTGAATGTGTTCAATTTCTGAAGGAGAGGTGTTTAAACTTTCGATGTTAATTTTTCTTCTGGAGAAGATGATGGCTATACGGTTAAGTATGCCGATTCTATTTTCGGTATATGCAGTAATCGTAAATTCCTGTTTTCCGGTTATTTCTATATCGTTGGAATTGCTCATGATCTTTAATTATTTAAGCCTGATTTCGCTTACACTACTTCCTTGTGGAACCATAGGGAACACATTGTGTTCTTTGGCTACCATTACCTCTAAAAGGTAAGAACCTTTGTGGTTCAACATTTCTTCTAATGCTGCAACAAGGTCTTCACGCTCCGAAACTTTTTTACCTGCGATGTAGTAAGAATCAGCAAGTTTTACAAAGTCAGGACTGGTAATGTCTACAAACGAATAACGTTTTTCGTGGAATAATTGCTGCCACTGACGAACCATTCCTAAGAATCTGTTGTTCAAAATCATGATTTTAACATCGATACCACTTTGCATAATAGTTCCTAATTCCTGACAAGTCATCTGGAAACCACCATCACCAATAATGGCAACCACTGTACGCTCCGGAGCACCGAATTTAGCACCAATTGCAGCCGGTAAACCAAAGCCCATAGTACCTAAGCCACCGCTGGTAATATTGCTTCTTGTTTGGTTAAACTTGGCATAGCGACAAGCAACCATTTGATGTTGGCCAACATCGGTAACAATAACAGCATCACCTTTGGTTAGCTCATTTAATTTATTGATAACCTCGCCCATGGTAAGCTCGCCGCTTCCCGGGTTTAGTTCTGGATGGATTACGGTTTCTTGCTCAGTTTTATCAAAAGCCCTGAATTCTTCTACCCATTCCTTATGCGATTTCTGATCAACCAAAGCAGTTAAGAATGGTAAAGTTTCTTTACAATCGCCCCAAACAGGAACGTCTGCTTTTACGTTTTTATCAATTTCGGCAGGGTCAATATCCAAATGGATAACCTTTGCCTGTTTTGCATACTTATCTAAGCGGCCTGTAACACGGTCGTCGAAACGCATTCCGATTGCAATTAAAACATCGCAAGAGTTGGTTTGTACATTAGGGCCGTAATTGCCATGCATACCAAGCATACCAACATTTAACGGGTGATCTGTAGGGATGGCCCCAGCACCTAATATTGTCCATGCTGCCGGAATACCGCTTTTCTCTACAAAAGCCTTAAATTCTTGCTCTGCGTTACCTAATAAAACGCCTTGTCCAAATAGTATGAAAGGTTTTTTTGCTCCGTTAATTAACGCTGCAGCCTCCTCGATATATTCTTTTCGGATCAAAGGTTTAGGGCGGTAGCTACGGATGTGTTCGCAAGGCGTATATCCTTCGTATTCGAACATTTGTAACTGCGCGTTTTTGGTGATGTCAATTAAAACCGGACCTGGTCTTCCACTGCGTGCTATGTAAAAAGCTTTTGCAAGGACACTAGGGATTTCAGTGGCATCAGTTACCTGATAGTTCCATTTTGTAACTGGAGTGGTGATGTTAATTACATCAGTTTCCTGGAAAGCATCTGTTCCTAAAAGGTGTGCAAAAACCTGCCCTGTGATACAAACCATAGGAGTGCTGTCTATCTGAGCATCAGCCAAACCTGTTACCAGGTTTGTTGCGCCAGGACCGCTGGTTGCAAACACAACACCGACTTTGCCTGAAGTACGTGCGTAACCCTGGCCGGCGTGTGTGCCGCCTTGCTCATGACGTACTAAAATATGTTGTAATTTTTCTTTGTAATCATATAGCGCATCATAAATTGGCATGATGGCGCCGCCCGGGTAACCAAAAATGGTATCGGTACCCTCAGCTATTAATCCTTCCAATAAAGCTACAGAACCTGAAACAGTTGTTGTTTTTTTAGGTGCTGTTAAGGTTGCAGTTTCCTCGTGTGCTGTATCCATTGTTGTATGTTTAGGGTATAGGTTTTCTAATTAGTTAATCGTTGTAGGCATCAGTAACACAGCCTTCGCTGGCATTGCTTACTTGTTTAAGGTATTTGTAGAGCACTCCTTTTGTGACGGGCGGTGGTAACTGTTTCCAAACCGCTCGGCGGGTTGCCAGCTGCTCTTCAGTTAAATGAACATCAATTGAATTGTTTACCGCATCGATAGTGATGATGTCATCATCATGAACTAGTGCGATGTTTCCGCCATCCCATGCTTCAGGAGTGATGTGCCCTACTACGAAACCGTGAGTGCCACCGGAAAAACGACCGTCTGTAATTAAAGCAACAGTTTTACCTAAGCCTGCACCTATAATAACCGAAGTTGGTTTTAGCATTTCGGGCATACCCGGAGCTCCTTTAGGACCAACCTGTCTGATTACGACTACGTCTCCGCTTTTTACTTTTCCGCTTTGAATTCCTGCAATCAGTTTCTGCTCTCCGTCGAACACGCGGGCAGGGCCTACAAATTTTTCACCTTCTTTACCACTGATTTTAGCTACAGCACCTTTAGTTGCAAGGTTACCGTAAAGCATTTGTAAGTGACCGGTTTCTTTAATTGGTTCAGTTACCGGGAATATAATTTTTTGTTTATCGAAGTCAAGATCTACAGCATCTGCTACATTCTCTGCCAATGTTTTACCAGTAACAGTGATACAATCGCCATGAACTAAACCAACTTTTATCAGGTATTTTAAAACAGCAGGTACACCGCCAATTTCATGCAGATCTTCCATTAAATAAGTTCCGCTTGGTTTTAAGTCGGCAAGTACTGGAGTACTGTCGCTGATTTTTTGGAAATCACTAAGTTGTAAATTTAGGCCTACCGATTTAGCCATTGCAATTAAATGCAACACGGCATTGGTAGATCCACCTAAAACCATAACCGTTACGATAGCATTGTGGAATGATCTTTCTGTCATGATATCTGAAGGAAGGATATTTCTTTCCAATAGAATTCTGATTGCTTTACCGGCTTCTAAACACTCGTTTCTTTTTTCTTCACTTAATGCAGGATATGAAGAGCTATAAGGCAAACTCATACCTAGCGCTTCGATAGCAGAAGCCATAGTGTTAGCAGTATACATCCCTCCGCAAGCACCAGCACCAGGACAAGCATTTCTGATTACACCCTGGAAATCTTCTTCTTCTAAGTTACCTGCAAGTTTTTGACCTAATGCCTCAAAAGCAGAAACAATGTTTAATGCTTTACCCTTGTAGTTTCCAGAGTGGATACTTCCACCGTAAACCATGATAGATGGGCGATTTAAACGGCCCATTGCCATGATAGATCCTGGCATATTTTTATCGCAACCAGGTATAGTGATCAATCCATCGTAGTATTGTCCACCACAAATGGTTTCAATTGAATCTGCAATAACATCTCTTGAAACTAAAGAATAGCGCATTCCATCTGTTCCGTTAGACATACCATCACTAACACCAATAGTGCTGAATGTTAAACCGACCATGTCATTTTTCCATACACCATCTTTAACGATTTTGGCTAAATCATTTAAATGCATGTTGCAGGTGTTTCCATCATATCCCATGCTGGCAATACCAACCTGAGCTTTTTCCATATCTGCTTTAGTTAAACCAATTCCGTACAACATTGCTTGTGCAGCTGGTTGTGTTGGGTCTTGTGTAAAAGTTTTACTGTAGCGATTGATTTCTGGTGTTTGTGACATATTATGTGGTTAGGTCTTTTTTGTTATTTACTTATTATATTATGTAGTAGTTATATGATTACTTCGTAGTTCTGTTTTTCCAATACCAGGCATTTATAGGTGCGTTGTATGGTTGCACCAACACTTTCGGTCCATTTTAAGGGGAATGTATATTCGTCGACCGATCCTATTCCTGCAATTTCAGTAGCTGTACCACAGAAAAATGCACTATCTGCATGTTTAAGGTCCTTTACTGATAAATGTTTTTCAATAATTTCTATATCTAAAATATGGCATAGTTCAATTACTGTAGCGCGGGTAATACCTGGTAAAATGTTTCCCAGAGGAGGGGTGTATAACCTGCCATTTTTTTCGATAAAGATATTTGCGCCTGGGGCTTCAGCGACGTTGCCATACATATCAAGCAACAAAGCCTCATCAAATCCTTTACGTTTAGCCTCTGTGGTGGCTAGTATTGAGTTAACATAGTTGCCGCTAACCTTAGCCTCAATGGGTGTAGATTTAGGATTTGGACGCTCAAAACTTGATACGCAAACTTTAAGCAGTTTATGGCCAAGATAAGCTTCCCAGTCCCAAACACAGATCATGATTGAAGCTTCTTTTGCTGCAACCAATGACATGGCAGGCGGACAGTATATTAAAGGACGGATATACGCATCCTTTAAATTGTTGATTTCTAATAACCGGTAGGTTTGTTTGATTAATTTATTTATATCCCATGTAAATGGAATATGAACTAATTCTGCAGAGCGTTTTAATCTTTCGAAATGTTCTCTTACTTTAAAAATACGGGTACCATTGTGGGTGGAGTAGGCCCTTATCCCTTCAAAAACTGCATAGCCGTAATGTAACGACTGACCATACAAATCGGCGTTTGTATCGGCCGCTTTTTCGAACCGCCCATTTAAATAAAGTATGGTATTTGAATTGAAGTATTGCATTTTTTGTCAGGTATGTTTTTGTATTTTAGATGTTTCATTAAAAAAGCGCCACTTGTGGTGGCGCTCTAGTATATTTTAAGTATTCAATATTCCTTTATAGCGCCTTATCCTTCTGAATAATCAGTAGGAGAATTAGGTTAACAATTACAGTAAATAAGACGTTGACTGAAAGGTTCATATCGTTGTTTAATTTCTTGTTGTTTTATAGAATCCAATTTACCTCTTGGCGGTTAAACTATCAATAGGTGAATGAAAATAAATGAAAAAAAATATAATTCTTTATTTTGAGTATATTTAAGAATAATATTCTTAAATATACGTCATTTTAATATCTTAACGTGGTGGTCGCTATACCAAATATGAAATCGGTATTCGGTATAGGTGTTATGCTAGCATTATAAATTTGTGCATTTTCTTCTTAAAATGTGGAAAACCTTAAAAAAGTTGATTGAAATTTTGATTTTTTCAGGGGTGATTTTTTCCGTCACCAACCTGTCGTCAACTCTCCTCTCGATGACAAGAGTGTAAATAAAAAAAGCCCTTTGAAATTTTCAAAGGGCTTTTAGAATATTGTATGATTAAATATTAGGCAACCCCTTCGGCTAACACAATAATTTTGTTTTTTAAAACTTCAACTACACCACCTTTTATAGTAAAGGTTTCAGTGCCAGTTTTGGATTTAATAATTACAGGTCCATCCTCTAAAGTTGAAATAATAGGTGCATGGTCATGTAGTATCTGAAAAGATCCCATGGTGCCAGGAACAGTAACCGCAGTTACGTCACCTTCAAAAACTTTCTTATCTGGGGTTAATATTTCTAATGTCATATATATATTATGTACGCTTTAAAAATTAAGCGTTTGCTTCAGCTAATAGTTTTTTACCTTTTTCAATAGCCTCTTCAATGCTTCCAACTAGGTTAAATGCAGCTTCAGGATATTCATCAACTTCACCATCCATGATCATGTTAAATCCTTTGATGGTATCTTTAATGTCAACCAATACACCTTTTAAGCCTGTAAATTGCTCAGCAACGTGGAATGGCTGAGACAAGAAACGCTGAACACGACGTGCGCGCGATACAACTAATTTATCTTCTTCAGATAACTCGTCCATACCAAGAATTGCAATGATATCTTGTAATTCTTTGTAGCGTTGTAATGTTTCTTTAACACGTTGAGCTGTATTATAGTGCTCATCACCTAAAACAGCTGGAGATAAGATACGTGAAGTAGAATCCAATGGATCCACTGCAGGATAGATACCTAACTCAGCAATTTTACGGGATAATACTGTTGTAGCATCCAAGTGGGCAAAAGTTGTAGCCGGAGCCGGGTCAGTTAAATCATCCGCAGGTACGTAAACAGCCTGTACCGAAGTAATTGAACCACGTTTAGTTGAAGTAATACGCTCTTGCATTAAACCCATCTCAGTAGCAAGGGTTGGTTGGTAACCTACAGCAGAAGGCATACGACCTAATAGTGCAGATACCTCAGAACCAGCCTGAGTGAAACGGAAGATGTTGTCAACGAAGAAAAGGATGTCTTTTCCAGCGCCTTCGCCATCACCATCACGGAAATATTCAGCAACTGTTAATCCTGATAATGCTACACGAGCACGTGCACCAGGAGGCTCATTCATTTGACCGAATACCAATGTTGCTTTTGATTCTTTTAATTTTTCGGTATCAACTTTACTCAAATCCCATCCGCCTTTTTCCATTGAATGAAGGAAGTCTTCACCATAGTTGATTACACCAGACTCGATAAACTCACGTAAAAGGTCGTTACCTTCACGAGTACGCTCACCAACACCAGCGAATACAGATAAACCAGCATAAGCTTTCGCGATGTTGTTTACCAATTCCATGATCAATACCGTTTTACCTACCCCAGCACCACCGAACAATCCGATTTTACCACCTTTTGCATAAGGCTCTAATAAATCGATTACTTTAATACCTGTAAAAAGTACTTCAGTTTCAGTTGATAACTCATCAAATCTAGGAGGAGCATTGTGGATTGGTCTGCCACCGGTTTTGCTAACAGTATTAATACCATCGATAGCTTCACCAACAACATTGAATAAGCGACCTTTAATTTGATCGCCAACGGGCATTTGAATAGGAGCACCAGTGTCTAATGCTTTCATTCCACGAACCAAACCATCGGTTGAGTCCATTGCAATTGCACGTACGCGGTCTTCACCAAGATGTTGTTGAACTTCTAAAACGACTTTCTGTCCGTTTTCTTTTTCAATCTCTAATGCAGAGAAAATTTGAGGTAAATGAGCATCGTCAGCAAAACTCACGTCAACTACCGGTCCTATAATCTGCGCTATTTTTCCAATGTTAGGCATATATTGTTTTGGGTAAAATTATAAATATCAATTTGTTAAAGGCTGTTTTATGGGCCTACAATTCGGTTTGCAAAGTTAAAATTTTTATACAAGAAATACATATATAAATAAAAAGTTTTTCCACAGTTTTTTAATCAATAATTTAGCCGGTATTATTGAAGCTTTAATTATGCCTTTTAAAGCATTAAATAGTGATTTTGCTGCATTAGCAGCTGTTGAAAATTGTAAATAATCATTAATGAAAACCATACTAGTTACAGGAAGTAATGGCCTTTTGGGTCAGAAAATAACAGAGCGGTTATCTGCTACGAAGCAATTTAAGTTAATTGCAACATCAAAAGGGGCTGATCGTTTTCCTGTTAAAGATGGATATACTTATGCCGAAATGGACATTCTGGATCCGCAGAATGTGAAGGAAGTTGTTGGGCGTTACAAGCCTGATGCCATCATTCATACTGCAGCCATGACCAACGTGGATACCTGCGAAGATCAAAAGGAATTGGCTTATCAGTTGAACGTGGAATCGGTAAAAACACTAATCTCAGTTTGCGAGGCGTACGATATCCAGTTGGTGCATTTGTCAACCGATTTTATTTTTGATGGTGCAAAAGGGCCTTACGATGAAGAGGCAGATCCAAGTCCTTTAAGCTATTACGGACAAACGAAAGTCGAGGCAGAGAACGTTATTAAAGCCTCTAATTGCAGATGGGCAATTTTGCGTACTATATTAGTATATGGTATAGTAAGTGATATGAGCCGTAGTAATATAGTGCTATGGGCAAAAGGAGCTTTAGAAAAAGGTTCGCCAATAAACGTAGTTAACGATCAATGGCGCATGCCTACGCTAGCAGAGGATTTGGCTGATTGCTGCCTGCTTGCAGTTGAGAAGAATGCGCAGGGGGTATATAATGCTTCGGGAAAGGATATGATGAGTATTTCTGAACTGGTAGCAAGAGTAGCTGATTATTGGAAGCTTGATAAAAGCATGATCAGTGAGATCAGTGCAGAAACGCTTAATCAAACAGCAAAAAGACCTGTAAGAACAGGTTTTGTTTTGGACAAGACTATTCGGGACCTAGGTTATAATCCACACAGTTTTGAAGAAGGATTGGTAATTCTGGATCAGCAATTAAAGAAGTAGGGCAGAGGGGTCAGTGTTTTCTCATCTTTAGTATTTGATTTGAAAGAAGAGGATCACAAATTTATATTTGAACAATAAACTTAATCATACTATGGCATTACAAGTTGGCGATAAAGCCCCGGATTTTAAATTATTCAGTTCTGAGTTGAAAGAAGTAGCTCTTTCAGATTATCAAGGAAAAAAAGTTGTTGTACATTTTTTCCCTATGGCATTTACAGGTGTTTGTACTGCTCAGTTATGTACAATGAGAGATAGCTTTGGTTATTATGAAGGAATGAATGCTGCTGTTATTGGTATTTCTGTTGATTCTCCTTTTACCCTGGCTAAATTCAAAGAAGATCAAGCTTACCAATTTCCGTTACTTTCGGATTTTAATAAAGAAATATCGCAGGCTTACGGTGCATTTTACGAAGATTTTGTCTTCAATTTAAAGGGTGTCTCTAAAAGAGCTGCGTTTGTTTTGGACGAAGAAGGGAAAATTATCCATTCAGAAGTTTTAGAAGATGCCGGTAATATGCCTGATTTTGATGCGATTAAGAAAGCAGTAGAAGCATAATACAGTTCTGCAAGAGTAATGCTCAGAATAATTTTATAAAAAATATTGCTATTTTGAATTTCAAGCATTACTTTTGCAGTCCGTTAACGAAACGGAGTTATAATAGAAAAACGCATTTGTAGCTCAATTGGATAGAGCATCTCACTACGGATGAGAAGGTTTGGGGTTCGAATCCCTACAAGTGCACAAACGGATTTTTTCCGTTAAACACAAAAATAAAAACCCTTCGGTTTGGTAGCCAGAAGGGTTTTTTTACAAAAATCCCAAATTCAAGTTTAATTTTTCTGTGTCAACATTTTGGCAACAATAATTTTATTCAATTTCTATGGAAAAGGGGATAAAACAGCTTCACCTGGACCGAAATGGTATAAGAACATAGTACCTTGATCCAAAATCAATTTTTCCGACTTCGTGAACATAGAGGAAAAATTAGCGAAGTTGGAAAAAATGGCTAACCTTGTATTCTCTTCATTGTTTTACAATAGAAATTAGCCAAAGTAAAGAAGGAGGACGTATCATAATGATACGTCCTCCTTTGTTTTTAAAAAAGAATTATTTTTAGACTATCATACACAAAAATCCCTATTATCAAATGAAAAAATCTCTAACTCTCACTCTACCTATGATGCTAATTTTACTAAATTTTAGCTGCAAGAAAAGTAATTTAGACCAATCCCTAAGCTATGACAAAGCTTTAGAAAGTAAGAGCGTATCGGCTAGCACCTTAACAGGAACACCATCATTCCCGTTAGATTGGGAAAACATCTCGTTTATGCCCGTGCCTCCTAATGTAACACCGATACCTGTACCTTGGCAGTCAGGGCTAGGTGGGGTAAAAATTAATCAAGACATAATCTCAGATTACGCCGAATCTGATGGGTGGGAATTGGTTTACAATACTTTTAATGCTGGTGTTGTTTACAATCCATCATATTTTATGCTTTACAATAAATATAGAGGTGTTTTGAGAACTTATTTTTATTTTGCTCCCGGGCAGAATTATCCTTCCAATAATATTGTTTCCGAACTATCAATCAATGGATCGGCTGCTGCCAGCTCACCTGTATTAAATTTTTCAGGAAGCGATATTGTAAATTATGATGTAAACCAATCGGCTGTTACACAGCTTCAACCCTTTCAAGTCTCCTCGACCGGTTCATGGTATGCTTCCGAGTTTGAACTAGCTTATGACGAAAATACTGCTAGTACAGCTTATCCCACAACGACAATGGAGTGGCAAATAAACCCCAATAGTATTGCAAGTATTACTTTGAACGGAACGCAAACAGGAAGCTTAAATGGAACTATTGCTGTCCCTTCTTCAAAAACAAATTTTTTCGGAGCCTTAACAAATACTGTTGTCAATGCGGCTCTTGGTGTAGGATCATCACACGCGACTCAAGCTATAAGTTTTTTAGACAGTACAGATAAACCGAAGGTAGCAACAGCAATTACAAATGGTTTGGCAGGCAGTATAAGTGGGTTTTTAAATGGCATTTTTGGTTTTACAAAAAGGACTACGATTAATGAAAAAGTTTCATTAACGCTCAACACTAACATTACTGTTAATGGAAGTTCTACAGTTAGCAGTCAATTGTTTGACAACGTTTTCGCTATTCCAGGCACATTAAATAATGACCAGGCTGTTCCTTTTTATCCGGCATATAACCAACCAATGGGGGTTTTTTATGTTGATGGTAAACCACAAGTGTACCAAGAAGTTACAAATCCAAGCGTTATCCTTCCGCAAGTGCCTCCTGGAGAGCCAGACCCTTGGCATGGAAGAACAAAAGGGTACGCTCCAACAAGAAGATATACTATTAACCTAAATTCTTTTAATTTAGTTTTTAATCCAGCAGTCTTATCTGATGCTACAATCAGTAATATTAAATATGAAGTTTTGGCATATGATATGACATCTATTATCAATAATACTACTCTTAATGACATTAGTGTTTCATCTCAAAATAAAGAAGATATTTTGGGGCACGGAATAGTTGCTTCTGATCCCACAGCGGTTACAATATCTTATTTATCTGTGTTACCTGGTAGCCCACCAAGCGCAGCTGAAGCCGCTGTTCGTGTGTCTTTTGATGTAGTTCCAAAAGACGGGTCCCCAAAACAGACCATAGTTAAGACATTTAAAGCCAATGTAATAAGTATTTAATGTTGCTTGACTTAGCTTTGAGTGATAATTAATTTAAGAAATGGAATAGAGAGGAGCCTGTATCATAAATCATGATATCAGGCTCTTTTTCACTTAGTAAGTTTTTTTATAGTATTGATTTTAAGTGTTTTAAGTTAGTTTTTATGGTTTTAAATTTGGTTTAACTATCTGATTATTATTATAAATACACGAAAATCAGATGTTTAAACGATATTAGTCCCAAAAATATTACTGCAAAACCCTCGAAATCAGCAAAATAAAAAATCTATTAAACAAAAAAAAGTCTGTAATCATGATTTATGATACAGACTCTTTTTTGTTTCTGAAGATACGTGTTTGCGAATTCACAATTCATGAATTGTGAATTTGGATATGAAACTCCCCCAATACCTTTTCTTCTTTTGAAGTTTATTCTGCACCAAGTGCTTCGAGCAGGTCCTCTTTGATAAAGACCCATTGCTTCCCGCGAAGGCAAATTGGATTGAGATCTGGATCGGCGTTATCAAAATTCGAGAAATTTTTCCGGATCAGATTTGGATCATGTGTCCACTCAAAACGCTGACGGTGTAAATCAATCATGGTGTTGACTGGATATTGCGGCAGCAGCTCGTGCAGGTCCCAGAAATCTTTTTTACGGCCACCTCTCTGAATTACATCTATTTTCATAGCAATAATCTCCTCTATCGTAGCCATTCGAACACCATCTGAGTCAACGTATGGTTGGAAGAATGGATCCATGGAATAATATACATCGAGTTTGACTACATGATCTTGATCGGTTCCAACTAGATAAGATTTACCCATAACGTGATTGCCGCCAAAATCTCCATGCACATAAGCGAAACTGTTTTTTAGACATGCTTCAATGGCATCGAAGTCTATGGATCGGTAAGGTTCCCCGGTAAATAGGTCAATATCTACCGACATCCTATGTCCCAGATGAAGACTCAATGCTGTACCTCCAACAAGACGGAAACTCGCGAATTCTTCCTTTTTCATTAGCAACAGCAAGCCGTCTTTCAGGGTTTTGTTCACAGTATTCCAATACATCCTATTTGGTTTTTATATTCCTCATTACAGGAAGGCTATTGCCTGCAATTTTATCGCTGCCAGTAATGAATTTTACTTTTTCTTTTCCATAAAAATTGAGGATTTCCTGTTTTTCCTCATTATTCCCACGCTCAAATACGCGCTCAATTATTGATTTATATTGATCTTTCCAATTGATCTGATCGAAATCTGTATCCCAGAAGAGGATTTTGCGTATAACAGAAAGATCCGGATGATCCTGTTGCTTATGCTTTTCTTTCTCAATTTCAAAATATGCCTGCAATAAATGCATGGTTCCTTCTTCCAATCCCAATGCTTTATCAATTTTTAAGGACAATGCAGTTGGTATGCTTCGCTTGCCTTTCGTTATATCATTAATTGTCTGTGGATATATCTGCAGAGATAATGCAAATGGACGTTTTTTAAGATTCCGCTTTTTTAGCTCACGCGCTAGAATCATACCAGGATGAATACCTCTATAATTTTCAAGTGCCGTTTCCATAATACAAATATAAACAAAAATGATTATATAATAGATCGTACAATATCTCTTAATTTTTGTTTGCTAAATTTAATTTATCTATTATAGTGATTACGACTGATATTCAAAATAGTTCAAAAAAAGCTGATCCCATGTGGGAAATGGGCCAAATTACAAATTCCCACATGGGAAGGTCGGATTTCATGATTAACTTGTAGAGTAAACAAGCTAAAATCAGCCTTTTAGAAGCCTTAAGCGGGTATTTCGCATGTTTTGAATATAGTTCTTCATTTCAGAAACAACCTTCAAATCCTTAAGGAATTGGTGTGATCGGAATAAATCTGGGAGCACAAACAAAGTTTCCCATATGGGAAAGATTCTTGAAAATTTTTATAAGGCCTTTAGATGATTTCTAAAGGCCTTTTTTGTTTATGGATGTGTCCATAAAACCCTAGTTAACAGGATCAATCCCAAAACTTGTGGAGCAAGAATGATAACACGAATGATACGTGGGGCAATACTAACACTTGTAGAGTAAAGTTATTTCTGATGTGCCAGTCCACGGTTGGTTGATGTAAATTCACAATTCATGAATCGTGAATTCATTAGTATTCTTCCAATATAGTAGATAAAAAAGCTACGATTGGCGTTATTATATCAATTCCTTAATATCTGATTTTCTAATGAAATCCCATATAGGAATTGGTATTTGTGAAAATTCCCAAATGGGAAGGATTGTTTTTCAGCTTTAGAATTAATGGCAATCTCCTGAAATAAGTCCTTACATGGATATTTCATCAACAGAGGAGATAATCGACAAAAAGGCCGCTTTGATAAAAAGTGGCCTTTTTGAAAGCTTAAGCCGACCATTTCTTTCAAACGGGGGGCTAATAACTTTATGAAGCTGTTTTATAGTTTATTATAAAAAGCCCGAGTTCATAACTGTTTCTGGCAGTCAGGCCGTGTTGGCACTATCATTTGTCGCAGTTAGCTGATTCAAAAAATCGATGTACAAGGGAACGCTTTTTTCTATCCATTCTTCTGAAGGGTTGTTGGCCATTCCATAATAAGCAAAAAGAGGTCTGTAATCGGCTTTCACGTACCCAAATGTCAGTTCGAAGGGACGGGTCATTTCTTCGAGAGAATATTTGTAAGCTCCCCCTTTCTTTACTTCCTCTTCTTTAAGGCCTAATGAAATAGCCAATGCTATCTTCTTTCCCCTTAATTTATAGCCGCTTGTGTTGCCATATGCCCAGCCATGGGTAAGAACCTCGTCCATCCATCTCTTTAATAATGCAGGGCCATGATACCAGTAGAAAGGAAACTGAAAAATAATCCGATCGTGTTCTTCAATCATTTTTTGTTCTGCTGCAATGTCAAATTGCTGGCTAGGATAAACCTCGTGTAATTGGTGTACGTGATTTTTTTCTGGGAATTTTTCTAATTCTTGAATCCATCTTTTGTTTATTCGTGAATTTTTAATGTCAGGATGGATGACGATGATCAATGTTTTCATTGTATATTAAATTATATAGCAAATTTGCGTTGGCAGGAATATTTGTCTATTAGCTTTATTTAAGCGACTCCGATATATGTGTCGCTTTGTTCCCTTTGAAATTGATCCAGAAATTTGAGGTACAATGGAACGCTTTTTTCAACCCATTCTTCCGAAGGATTATAGGTCATTCCGTAGTAAGCAAAAAGTGGTCTGTAATCGGCTTTTAGGTACTCAAATGTTAATTCGAACGGGCGGGTCATTTCTTCGAGCGAATATTTATAAGTTGCGCCGGGCTGTACTTCTTCTTCCTTTAGACCTAATGATATAGCCAAAGCAAACTTCTTCGCTCTTAATTTATGGCCGCTTTGACTCCCATACGCCCAGCCATGGGTAAAAACTTCATCCATCCATTTTTTCAATAATGCCGGACAATTGAACCAATAGTAGGGGAACTGCAGAACAATCCGATCATGTTCTTCGATCAGCTTCTGTTCTGCTGCAATATCAAATTGCTGGGTAGGATAAACTTCATGTAATTGATGCACATGGAACTGTTCTGGGAATTTTTCTAATTCTTTGATCCATCTTTTATTGATTACTGAATTTTTAATGTCAGGATGGATAACGATAATTAATGTTTTCATGTTATGGTAAAAATTGGGTAAAAAAGGTAGAGGGGTTAAGTAGATCTATATAACCCGTTGTAGGTATTATAATTATTTCCAACCACCACCAAGCGAGCGGTAAAGTTCTGCAACGGCGCTTAGCTGCTGGCGCTTTATAGAGGCCAGTTCCAGTTCGCTTTGCAGTACATTACTTTGAGCGGTGATGACCTCCAGGTAGTTGGCCATACCATTTTTAAATAACAAATTGGCATTGTCTGTAGCCTGCTGTAAGGTCTGCACACGACTGGCAGCAATGCCCTGGCGCGCTTTCAGCTTTTCGATTGTTACCAGTGCATCAGATACCTCACCAACGGCATTGAGCACTGACTGCCGGAATTGCAGTACCACCTTCTCCCGCTCAATTTTTGATACTTCATACTGGGTTTTCAGTTTTTTGCGATTGAAAACGGGTTGTAAAACACTGCCGGCCGCCGTGCCGAACAATGATGCCGGTATGTTGAACCAGTTACTGGCCTTCAAGGAGTTTACCCCAACCGCTGCAGTTATACTCAGTACGGGATACATGCTAGCTTTATTAAAGCCGACATTTGCGTTGGCCACGCTAAGTGCTAACTCAGCACTGCGTACATCAGGTCTGCGGCTTACCACCTCAGATGGCAGACCCGCAGGTATATTTTCTGCAGGATTAAGCTGATTTAAACGCGTACTGTGCTCAATACGATCAGGCAACACTCCGGTAAGGACGCGCAGGGCATTTTCCTGGATGGCGATGTTCTGCTCAAATTGCGGCACAAGCTGAGCCGCTGCCAATTGTTGTGCTTCTGCTTGCTGAACAGCAAGTGAACTAACCTGTCCTGCCTGTAACTGCAATTTAATAATTTGCAGTGTACTGTCGTTCAGCCTGAGATTTCGCTGGGCAATATCCAGCTGTTCATCAAGCATCAAAAGGTTATAATAGCCCTGCGATACAGAAGACACAATACTGGTCTGGATCGCCTTCCTGGCTTCGGCGGTTTGGAGGTATTGAGCCAGCGCGGCTTTGCTCTGATTGCGGATCCTGCCCCAGATATCTACCTCCCATGATAGAGAGAGGTTAGCGTTGTAATCTTCTATGTGGTTAGTGCCTAAAAACTGCTTCAGGGTCAGCCCATTCAAACTATTGTCTGATGGGCGGTTGGTATTTGCAGAAACGTTTAAACTTGCCTGAGGTGTGTAATTAAACTTGATCTGTTTGAATAACAGTCGTGAAGATTCCATATTTTTTAGTGCGATCTGCATATCAAAATTGTTTTTGATCGCGCTATCAAGCAGCTGTCGCAGGATCGCGTCGCTAAAAAAGTCTTTCCACTGCAAGTCAGCAATGCTGCTGGTGTCGGCAGTGGCTACCGCATTCCTGAAAGCAGCAGGCAATTCTGGTGTTGGTGTTTCCATGTTTCTGGAAACGTTGCAGGCGCTTATGATCATTAATAAGACTGCTGCGCTTAATATCTTTTTCATTTGTTTCTTTTTGATGTTTGTCCTACCCATATCCTCTCCGAATCCGGAGGGGATTGAGTTTTGGCAGGATATTATGATAATTCCGGTTCTAATTGTTTGACAGGATGCTCGTGGCCAGCCTTGTCCGGATCCTTTTCAACATGTTTTTCGCTGATTTTCTCCTGCAGGTGCTGGAAGATGACGAACAGGACCGGGATAATGAACAGTCCTAACAATACACCGGATACCATACCTCCGGCTGCGCCGATGCTGATCGAATGGTTACCTTGTGCAGACGGTCCAGTGGCAATACTCATCGGGAACAACCCGGCCACAAAAGCCAGTGAGGTCATGATGATCGGACGGAGCCTTAATTTGGCTGCCTCTATGGCCGCATCGAATAGTGACAGGCCGGCCTTTCTTCGCTGTACCGCGAATTCAACGATTAGAATCGCATTCTTGGCAAGCAAACCGACCAGCATGATCAGCGCTACCTGAACGTAGATGCTGTTGGAGATACCTGTCAACCCAATGGCTACGAAGACGCCGAATATTCCGGCCGGCAAAGACAGGATTACTGCCAGTGGAAGGATATAGCTTTCATATTGCGCTGCCAACAGGAAATACACAAAGACCAGACATAAGATGAATACCAGGGTGGACTGTCCTCCGGAAGCGATCTCTTCACGGGTTTGACCGGAGAATTCATAGGTGTATCCCTCTGGCAGCTGCTGAGCAGCCACCTCTTCAACCGCTCTGATGGCCGCGCCGGAACTAAAACCGGGCTTCGGTATCGCATTGACCGAGATCGAATTGAACATGTTATATCTTGAAACTGTCTCCGAACCATAGACCCGGCTTAATTTTACCAACGAGTTCATTGGTACCATATCACCCGCCTTATTTTTAACAAAAACACGGTCTATAGCTGAGGGATCCGCCCGGTCAGTAATATCGGCCTGGACCATTACCCTGTAATATTTACCAAAGCGGTTAAAATCTGAGGCTTGGGCACTGCCGAAATACGCCTGCATGGTTTCCAGGATGTCTTTTACATTAACGCCTAGCTGACCTGCTTTATCGTCATTAATTTCCATCTGCAATTGAGGATAATCAGCTTTAAAGCTGGTAAAGGCTACACCAATTTCAGGGCGTTTCATTAACTCTGTAATAAACTGCTGGGAAATACCACTGAACTTATCCAGTTTACCCCCTGTTTTATCCTGTAAGACCAGGTCCAAAGCTTCCACGCTGCTGAAACCTGGAACCGTCGGGAAGCTGAAAACAAATGCCCCAGCCCCGGTAATTTCGCTCATTTTACCTCTTGCCTGGTCCATAATGGCATCGAGATTTTTCACCTCACCCCGCTCTTTGCTGGGCTTTAATAAAATGTAGATGATCCCCTTAGATGGACTCATGGAGTTGGTGAGCACATCAAAACCAGAAATGGCAGTTACAAAGCGTACAGCGTCCAATTTCTTTAAGGAGGTTTCTGCCTGCTTCATTACTTTTTGAGTTCCGTCAAGGGTTGTTCCCGATGGCGTATTTAAAGCAATGGCGATAAATCCCTGATCTTCTGTGGGTATAAATGCTGAGGGTGTAAATTTTATCATGACCACAGTAGCAATGGTCACCAGCGCCAAACCAGCCATACTTAGCCATTTATGGTTGATCAGAAATTTCAAACCGCCCACATAACGATTGGTTATCGCGTTAAAGCTGCTGTTAAAACCGATGAAGAACTTTTCTTTAAAGCCTCTTTTAACCGGTATTTCTCCATCATGAGCAGGAGCGCCATGGACATCTTTCAGGAACAATGCTGCCAATGCAGGGCTTAGCGTCAGGGCATTTACAGCCGAGATGACAATCGCTATGGCCATGGTAAAGGCAAACTGACGATAGAACAAACCGGTAGAACCTTCCATTGAACCCACTGGCACGAACACTGCTGCCATGACTAAAGTAATGGAGATGATCGCCCCGGAAATTTCATGCATGGCCTCATGGGTAGCTGCTTTCGGCCCCAGGCCCTTATGTTCCATCTTTGCATGAACGGCCTCGACGACCACGATCGCATCATCCACCACAATGCCGATGGCCAGTATCAGGGCAAACAGGGTCAGCAGATTGATCGAGAAACCAAAGATATGCATGAAAAAGAAGGTGCCTAATATGGCCACCGGAACAGCAATAGCCGGGATCAAGGTCGAGCGGAAATCCTGCAGGAATAGGAATACGACAACAAATACTAGAATAAAGGCTTCGATCAGCGTGTCCTTTACCTGTGCAATAGATTCATCCAGTGCTATTTTGGTGCTAAAAAAGATCTGGTGTTTTATTCCGGCCGGAAAACTTTTGGAGGCCTTCTCCATTGCTTTTCGTACGGCTATCTGTGTTTCATTGGCATTTGCGCCTGATAACTGAAGGATACCCAGAACCACACCTTTTTTACCGCTTAAACGGGTTATGCTGTTGTAAGAAAAGGTGCCCAATTCTACCCTCGCCACATCTTTTAAGCGAAGTACCGAACCGTCAGGGTTGGACCTGATTGCGATATTCCCATATTCTTCCGGCTTGGTCAGTTTGCCCTTGTATTTGATCACATATTCAAATACTTCTTTACTGTGCTGGCCAAATTTTCCCGGCGCCGCTTCCAGACTTTTATCCTGGATGGCTTGGGTAACTTCATTGGGAGTTACTTGGTGGGCCGACATCTGGGATGGGTTTAACCATACCCGCATTGAATAATCTTTTGATCCCCCATATATACTTGCCAAACCAACCCCCGGAATACGTTTTAGTTCAGGGAGAATATTGATCTCGGCGTAGTTGCCAACAAAGGTCTGATCATACCTGGATTCATCCTCGGTATATAAACCAATACCCATCATAAAAGTAACATGTTGTTTAGATGTGGTGATCCCTTGCTGAACTACTTCGGCAGGCAAATGACTCAATGCCTGTGACACGCGGTTCTGAACGTTAATGGCTGCCTGGTCAGGGTCTGTACCCAGTTTAAAATAAACAGCGATGGATATCGTCCCGTCATTGCTGGCCGTTGAGTTCATGTAGGTCATATCTTCAACGCCGTTGATTGATTCTTCCAGTGATGGCGCTACCGAACGCAAAACTGTTTCAGCATTTGCACCCGGATACAGTGCACTGACCACAACAGATGGCGGCGCGATATCAGGAAACTGCTGTATGGGCAGCTTAATCAGGCTGATTACACCCAATATCACCAGTATAATGGAAATAACGGTAGCCAGTACAGGTCTTTGTATAAATATTTTGAACATGGTCGTAAATCTTATTTGTTGTGAATTAATTGAGCAGCCATTGCAGTTGCTTTTTGAGGCTGGATTACCTGTCCTTCCTGCAAGCGGTCGAGGCCGCTCAGTACGATCTGGTCACCCGGTTTTAAACCATCTCCAACCAGGTAATTTGTTCCGGTTTTTCCGATCACTGAAATCGGTCTTTTGGTAACTTTGTTGCCTTTACCCAGGGCAAATACAAAGACTTTGTCCTGCATCTCCATTGTTGCTGACTGCGGAACTAAAATGGTCTTATCATGGGTCAGACCTAATCGAAGCTTACCTGTATTTCCTGAACGCAAATTCCCGCTGTCATTGGGAAAAGTAGCCCTTAAAGTGATTGCAGCAGTACCTTTATCAAACTGGCCGCTGATCATATCAATTTTTCCTTTAAGGGGATAAACAGAATTATCGGACAACAGTAATTCAACCGGGGGAAGTTGTCTAATCCTGTCGCCGGGAGTTTTTCCAGGATAGTTTTTGTTGAACGTGTTGAAATCATTTTCCGCCAGGGCAAAGTAAACATGTACCTGGTCGATATCCGAGAGCTGGGTTAATGGGGTTTGATCGGCAGGTGAAACCAAACTTCCCTGTTTTTTAGGGATCAGGCCGATGTAGCCGCTCACGGTCGCCTTGACTTTGGTATAGCTCAAATTAATCTGTGCTGAGGCAACACCTGCTTTGGCCTGCTGGGCATTTGCCTGCGCGATCTGGTAAGCGGTCTTCGCTGTGCGCAGCTGAAACTCTGAAACCACTTTGTTTTCAACCAGTGGCGTTAATTTATCAACCTCCAATTGTGCGTTTAATATTGCAGCTTCAGCGGCCTGCAGGGTAGCTTTTGCATTGTTCAGTGCCTCTTTGTAGGGTTGGGCATTGATTAGAAATAGGGTTTGACCTGCAGAAACATATGCGCCTTCATTCACCAGGACACTTTGTATATACCCGCTCACCTGCGGACGCACATCGATGTCAACTGTTCCCTGGATAGCACCAGGGTATTCAGCGAAAGTGGTTTCTGAGGTTTCATTAACCATACTCACCGGCAAGGCAGGTGGGGACGCAGCGGCCGATTGATCGCCAGAAGGTTTACAGCCAAGTAAACTGATCGCAATTATAGTTAGAACAATCAGGTGCCTGAATTGATTAAGCCATTTTACGGCGTTAATTGAATCAAAAAGATAATGGATAGCATTCATGAGATTATATATTTTAAATTTTAATTATTGAGTGATGTGTGATAATTTTTAACAGCGTTAAATCATTGGTTAAAAAAAATCAACTGTTGATAGATAGGGTGATGCCCTTGATGGCGTCTTTTAAGATTTGCTGGTTTAACCGGTCAGTTGTTCTGCCGTTAAGGTGTACCAGATTAATGGATACCAGCCCGTGAATGACCGACCAATAGGTATGGTATTTTAGGCAGATGCTGTCTTCAGCAACTGGCTTTTTTCGGAATAAGGATTCAATAACTTCGGACAACATTGCATAGAGGTTGTCAATTTCAGGCAGCTGGCTGTTATCGCTGCAGCTGACCATGTCTACTCCGTACATCAGCCGGTAAAATTCCTGGTGGGTAAAAGCAAAATTCCAATAGGCAATCCACATGGCTTCCATTTTATCTTCTGCCTTTTCGTATCTGTCACGGGCCTCCCGTATTTCCCGGGTCAAAACCAGGTAGCCACTTCTGGTTAACTCCAGCAGAATGCCTTCTTTGTTGGTGAAATATTCGTAAATAATCGGCGCGGTATACTCAATCTGATCTGCAATTTTCCGCATGCTCAGTGCTTGCCAACCCTCAACCTGGGCAATGTACAATGCAGCATTCAGAATGTTTGTCCTGGTTTCGTCTTTCAGACGAAGTATCCTTTCCTTACTTCCCATAGCTTGCACTGGTTATGGGCATGACAGCGAGGGTTGCTGTGGCCATTTTTGTTTTCATATTCTTGTTGTTATTGTTAAGGCAAAATTACCCTGGTTTATCAGGGGCCTATTTCATGAGAAGTTCAAAAACTATCGTATAAAGTTCATTTCCTTTAAGGAGAGTTTGGGTGCACAATGGTCTGCCAACCTCTTAAGTGGTTGATAAAACGCTCGCTTAATCCTCCCTGGCGTAGGTATGCCGCCATTACCGGGAGTTTCGGGGTATGGTACATGGGGTTGGCCTTGACCTGAAGCGGAAAGTCCCGCTGAATGATTCCTGCCCTGGCGATCAACACAAAATCGCAACCCTCTTCCAACAGCTCTGCGGCACGTTGCCCGCTATAGATCTTTCCGGCTGCCCCCAGGCGCACGCCTTTGCGCGGGAGTTCGGTAAAGACACTAAGCATAGTCTTTCCACGGAATGCTCCCTCCTGAACAACCTGGGCTGAATCCCATAATGCCAGGTCCAGGTAGTCGATCAGTTCCCGGTCAAAGAATGCTGCCGTAATTTCCCTCAATTCCTCTAGGACCAGTCCGTAGCGCTCGATCGATAAGCGCCAGCCAATCTGAAAATCAGGGCCGCAGGCCTGGCGAATGCCTTCAATGACCTCGGTGGTTAGCCGTGCACGGTTCTCCAGGCTACCTCCATACTTATCCCTGCGGTCGTTCAGGTAAGGTGACATGAATTCAGAGAGGATCCATCCGAAAGCGCCATGTACGGCTACACCATCGAAGCCGGCCAGTTGTGCCCTTTTTGCAGCAGTGATAAAGTTATCGCGGATTCGCTCTACTTCTTCGGTGGTAATGGCCTTTATTCCCGGCACAGTATCATTTGAAGCAGGAGCGGGTATTCCCCCCAGGAGCGGGTTTGCACGGTGTCCTGCATGGTGTAACTGCACCGCGGACAGTCCTCCTCCCTGACGAATTGCGGATGCCATTTTGGTCAGGCCTTGCAAATGGTCGTCACTGTGTATACCCAGCTGACGCGCAAATGCAATACCTCCTGCTTCCACGGTAGTAGCACAGGTTTGGATCAATGCGTAACCCCCCTGACCAAGTTGCTCCATCCAAATCTGATCGAACGGAGATGCTGTGCCGTCATATTCACTTTGCTGGTTGGTAAGTGGCGCCATCATGAAACGATTTCTCATTTCTGGGCCATGCAGCAGCGTGAGCGGCTTAAATAAATTAGAGACGGACATATGATTTAAATTTTATTGAAATTATTATACGCTTGTTGTTTTGAATGGGGTAAAATTAGCTTCCCTTTTATCGCGCCTGTTTCTGGAAACGTTCAAAAACTATCGTAATAAGTTCAGCTACGGAAGGTCTCGATGTATAACAGTCAGCAATTCGCGGATCATCTTGGCTGTAGCTCCCCAGGTTTTATAACCATTCAGCTCGTAATACGGTGTCAAGACTACATCGCCAGGTATACGGATTTCAGCACACCCTAGAATCTTTGGATCAGTAAAATAATTCAGCTTCGCTTCAAAGATCTGTTTAACCTCCCGTGGGTCGGGTATCAGGTCAGGGCGGTAGGGAAGATATCCGACAACTGGAAGGACAAGGAAATCGCTTGGGGCAATATAAATCTCCGTAAGCGTTCCTAAAACCTTTACTTGATCTACTCGTAGTCCAATCTCTTCCTGCGCCTCCCGTAATGCAGTTTGGATGAGGTCTTCATCTGCCTGTTCGTATCTGCCTCCCGGAAAACCGACTTCACCGGAATGAAAGCCGTCATACGAATTCCTTAAGATCAAGGTGAAATAAATCTCGTTGCTGAATGGATACAGCAGCATCAGCACAGCGCTCTTACGGGTTTGCTCGTTCGGCCGCACACCGAGGTACCCTGCCGTAAAAGCCTCCATCATCATGTGAGCTGTTTCGCCGGGAAGAGGTTTTTTAAGATTAGCAACTAGTTTCTCTATGAATAGCGAGAAGAATTTCGGTGCATCCATTTCCAAAGGGTTTTATGGTGTTATCCATGCGCATTGATCTTGTAGCGGCTAACTTTCTACAAAAGTTTAGCTTTTGTTAATCTCAGCATTCACAATTGTCGCCTAAGCAGGATTGGCCAGGACTAGCTGGGGATACATTTAAGTTGCTCAACCAATTGTCGATGATTAATTTTAGGCTGTCATAATCCTGAAATCCACGAGTGATCACTTTAACATTTCCATTTTCCAAAGTGAGCAAGGTTGGAAATCCCTGAACGCCAAGCTGTCTGCTAAACTGAAACCCCTGATTTGTTTTTTGCTTGATTTCTTCGGACCTGAACCTTTCTAAAAAGACATTCTTTTCAATTCCTAGCTCTTCGGCCAGCCCTGCAAGTACATCTCCACTGGTAATATCTTTTCCCTCAACGTAGAATGATTTTTGCATCAGATGCAAAAACTCGAAATCCTGTTTTGGCAATAACTCCTGTATGACGGTAAGCGCACGGCTGGGCGGTTCGGTATCATAGCGGAAGGATTCAGAGATGAACTTCATGGAATGGTCGAAAAACTGTCCGCTTCGTTGATTTACATTCCTCCAGTGAAATGCCAGGAAATCTTTATACTCCTGGTCAACAATTTGCTGACTATAAGGGGAAAAGCCGCCTGAGGTAATTTGCAGGTCGATTTCCGGATAGTTCTCTTTTAGTTTTTTTACCGCAGGACTAAAACCGTAGCACCATGAGCACATTGGATCTGTAAAATAAAACATTTTCATAATTTCTATCTTTTGAACAGGACAAAAGTAGACGCGTTTTTAAAGCGGCGATTTCTTAAAAAGGTCAAAAACTATCGCATAAAGTTCAGTGTCATTTGTGCAAACAGAAAGAAAAAATTATCCATGATAATATCGCATTTGTCCATTGGCCATTTGTAGCAAAATCTGCATATTTATCTCCTGTTTAAAACGGAAAAATTGAGGATGGTAAAAGTCTGTAATGCGACTTATATATGATAATGATCGATCTTAATTGTAGTAGTATCATCAATGAGAACCCTGAAGTTTTATCCTGGAATGATGACATTTATGTCATGCATTACAGGCAGCCGCAGGAAATCAAAATGGCGAATATGTGTGTGCATATGAACCTGATCAGTATCGTGCTGCAAGGAACAAAAGAAATCCTTGACCAAGGTAGTAAAATGATCGTACCTGCAGGTTCAGGGTTTTTTATGAAAAAAGGTTCCTATCTGGTTACTGATAAAGTTGATGAGCCGCATAACGGGCATGAATCCATCATCATTTTTTTTTCAGACACATGGTTGCGCTCACAGGCTGAAAGTATTTTGGCATGCTCAAACGGAGCAACATCAGGAACACAAGCTTGTCGTGATATGGCATTGCTTCCAAAGGATGATCTGATGGGGATATTGACATCGCAGCTGCTGTCCTGTTTTACAGCGGAAGCAGATCCTGAGCGTTTGCAGTCATTTTTACCTGTCAAAATCAGGGAACTGTTACAAGTATTAGTATCGGGGCCCGGAGGCCATCATTTTGAGACGCAGCTGCGTAGCCTGGATACCTTTGCAGATCCTGACCTAACACTGCTGATGCAAAGTCACTATAAGGAGAATATTTCCCTGGAGCAATACGCTTTCCTTGCCAATTGCAGTCTATCTACCTTTAAACGCAGGTTCAATCAGACCTTTAGGATGAACCCCGGAAAATGGATCATGCAGCGCAGGCTGGAAGAGGCTTATCAATTGTTGCGATCAGAAATGAACGTTACTCAGATTGCTTACGAGGTCGGCTTTGAAACTCCGGCACACTTTGTCGCATCTTTTAAGGAGAAATACGGAAATACGCCTAAAAAAATGCAGCAGAAGCTGGTCAATTGATAGCCGCATCCTAAGCTAGTACTTAGCCCTTGAACCAGCAGATCGGATAAAAAATCATCCATGAGATTGTAAAAATTCTCCATTTTTACCGGGCGCGTATCCGGCCATCTTTGACAGACAAAAGTTTATACCTAAAATTTAATAAAATGTCTGTTTCTGACTTATTCAAACCACTAACCTTGCTGCATGGTGCTGAAATGAGGAATCGTTTCATGATGGCGCCGCTCACCAGTCAGCAGAGCAATGATGACGGCAGCGCTTCTGAATTTGACCAATTCTGGATCGAGCAACTTGCCCGGAGCGGTTATGCATTAATACAAGCCGGTGCTTCTACCGTGGAAGTAGGGGGGATTGCCTTTGAACGCCAGATGGGTATTCACAGCGATGACCATTTATCGGGGCTGACCAAAATGGCAACAGCTATCCGCGAGGGAGGCGCGCTTTCAGCAGTGCAGTTACACCATGCTGGTCATCGTGCCGTGCCTGCAGTGGGCGGTATTCCAGCTCCGGCTTCGGCCAAAACAGTTCCAGGTGTAAAGGCCATTACCACCGAAGAGGTGGAACGAATCCGCGACAGCTTTATTGCAGCGGCCAAGAGAGCTCAGCTGGCAGGTTTCGATGGGATATCGGTGCATGGTGCTTTCGGGTGGATTCTTTCAGAATTCCTTTCTCCGAATTTAAACGACCGGACGGACAAATATGGAGGGAGCGTGGAGAACCGCGCACGTTTCACGCTGGAAGTTATCGAAGGTATTCGCCGGGCCTGTGGTCCTGATTTTCAGATCGGCTGGCGCTTATCGATTGAGCGCTATGGTTTGCGCCTGGAGGAGCTGCGCGAGATTACTGCTGAGATCTTTGACCGTGAACTGATTGACTACCTGGACCTGGCACTGTGGGATTCGGCTCAGGTGGTTAGGGAAGGAATCTTTCAGGGAAAGACCTTGCTGAGTGTTTTTACAGAACTCCCCCGCAAAGGCGTTCGTTTAGGCGCAGCCGGAAAGATCTACAGCGGACAGCGTGCTGCTGAGCTGCTGGAGGAAGGTTGCGACTTTGTGCTCATCGCCAGGGCTGGCATATTGCAACGGGACTTTCCGCTCCAGGTAAAATCGAATCCCATGTATGAGAGCCCAAAAATGCCTGTAACAGCCGAATACCTGCGCCAGGGTGGATTGAGCGAGCGCTTCATTGAGACCATGCGGGGATGGCAGACTTTCGTTCGTCCGGGTTCCCGGTAACTGCGCGCACCGGTGTAAAAAGTCTCCATGATATAGTAAAAATCATCCATTCTCTAAGCATCCTAATTACCACAACTTTGTACTATAACAAATATTTAATATGAAAAAAACAGCAATAATTATTCTTTCTGATCCCAAGGCTGGTTCAGAAGAAGCACTTGGACGCGTATTCAACGCTTTGGCATCGGCATATGAATTCAAGCAGACAGGGGAAGATGTGAAGATTATTTTTCAGGGCGCAGGTGTAAGATGGCCTGAACATTTGGAAAAATCTGAGCATCCGGTTCATGGACTTTATTCAGAGGTAAAAGACCATGTTCATGGGCTATCTAAAGGCTGCGTTGCAGTGTTTGGAACTGAAATTTCCGGTTATGACCTGTTAAACGATAATGAAGTACCGGGTACTCCTGGCTTGCCGAGTTTCCTGAATCTGAGAAACGAAGGTTACGATCTTTTGATTTTTTAAACAGGCGACTGAACTGTCCTACGCCCAAAGCGAGGGACAGTTTTCGATTTAAGACCATGGGGGATTTTTTGAGTAAATTAGCAGGATCAATTAAAGGAAGTTATGCAGGACGAATATCAATATTATATGGATCAGTGTTTGGAAATCGCTAATGCGGCTTTGACAGCGGGTAATCCTCCGGTGGGTGCTATTCTCGTTTTTGAAGGCAAGGTGATTGGCAAAGGGCAGGAGGCTGGTAAGTCAACTGGGGACATAACCAATCATGCAGAAATCCTTGCGATCCGCTCAGCGATCAAAAATGGATATGCTGAACAGTTACCGGTGGCGCAAATGTATACCACACATGAGCCTTGTATCATGTGTTCTTATTTGATCCGCCACCACCGAATACCCGAAATCGTCTATGGCCTTTCGGTGCCTCATGTTGGTGGATTCACCTCGCAGTTTAGTGTTCTTGCAACTGAAGAGGTGCCGAGATGGGGAAACAAACCAAAAGTGATCAGTGGTATCTGTCTTGAGGAGTGCATTGGACTCAATGAGCAATTTTTAAGAACGCTAAATAATACCTAAACACGATGTTATCACAATCCGTTTACACACTTGTCAATCAACAGAATGGGAACTTGTCGTTTAAAGTTTTTGAATTTGACAACAGCAGTTATTTTGATCATATCCAGCGGAATAATTATTTCACTCTGATCATCATTACCTCGGGGGAAGGATTGGCCAAAGTGGATCTTTGTGAGTATCCGTTCGAGGAGAATACACTATTTGCTTTTTATCCTTATCAGCCGTTTATGCTGATTTCAGAAGGAACTTTGGTAGGCATTTCCATTCAGTTCCATCATGACTTCTTTTGCATATATAGGCACCATAAGGAGATAGCTGCTAATGGCATATTATTCAATAATATTTATGAGCAGCCGTTCATCACCCTAGACGAAAATGCAAAGACCAAGCTGCTCACTATCGTCAGAGAAATTGTAGCTGAGCTGAGGACAGATGCTTTAAGAAAAGACGAAGTCCTTGTTTCCTATCTGAAAATATTCTTGGTACTCGCTACCAGGATAAAAATCCAGCAGCAGTCTATCCAGGAGACAAATCCGCTTATGGGCAAACAACTGGCTATTGTACAAAATCTACGAAATGCCATTGAGGAAAACTTTCGGATTATGCATTCTGCCAGTGATTATGCCGATATGCTGCACGTAACGCCGATTGCCCTTGCGAGGGTTACTAAAAATCATTTTAACAAAACACTTTCGGATCTGATTACCGAGCGGATTATCGTTGAAGCAAAAAGGGAATTATATCTAACAGATAAAACAGTTAAGGAAATTGCCTATGAGCTTGGTTACGAAGACGAGTACTATTTCAGCAGGGTATTTAAGGTCAAAACAGAGATCTCGCCTCAGTTTTACAGAGATACGATAGGTTTTAACAGGGGTAAATCATAACTAATTCTGTAGAAATTATAACACAATTAATTGTTCGGTTTCTTTAAATGAAATATTATTAGCTTTGAGGTCCTAATGGAGAGCATTTTTCTACTTTGAAAGCTAAATATGAAGATAATCCCATATGGGAAATAGAGTTGATTCTGTTTTCCCACGTGGTACGCCGTTTTTTATACTGTTTACAACATGCCAAATAAACAGAAATCATCGGGGCAGGAATCTTAGACACGTATTCCTCATGTCAGCAATATACTTTCTCATCTTTGCAACGACCTTCAAATCATCAAGAAATTGGTTCGTACGCAATATATCGAGGGGCACAAAATCTTTCTCATATGGGAAAGATTCTTAAAAATTCTCTTATTAGAAGCCTTTGGAGTATACCTAGAGGCTTTTTTATTTTCGGGCTTCATCCTACTTCTAGATTGACAATTGGTGACAAGCAATAGCTGAACCAGGCAGTTTTCGTTATATATAGTTTTAAACTATTTTTTTTGACTTGCTAAATTCTTTTTAATCTTCATCATAATACTATCAGGTACAAAGCTTGACAGTTTAGCATTGAACCAGTTTTGGAAGCCCACTACTTTTTTTCCATTTCCTTCCAGTAGATGTTTTACAGCTTGAGTCGCCACCTCTTTTGGATGCATCGGCTTAGTCTTGTGAAGATTGGTAGATTGCATTTTGTCGGTGGTAAAACCAGTTTCTGTCGTTCCTGGGTAAAGAGAATTAACGATAACGCCGCTCCCTTTCAATTCGGCGGCAAGCGTATCGCTAAATGCCAATACAAACGCCTTGGTCGCAGAATAAACAGCAAAATAGGGGAATGGCAGAAACGAAAGTACTGAGCCTACATTCATGATCCTACCGGATTTACGGCTGACCATATCCTGTACAAAAAGCTTGGTGAGCACTACTAAACTGGAAATATTTAATTGAATCATATTCAGTTCTTCTTCCAGTGGCGTTTCAGTAAAATTGCCATAGTTGCCCACACCTGCATTGTTTGCCAGATGGCTCACAAATAAGTTTTCCTCTTTGATCTTTTTGTACAGGTCTTTAGCGGCATTCACATCAGAGAGGTCTGTAGCAAAATATTGGACCAGAATGCCATACATTTTTGTTAAATCAGCTTGCATCTGTTGCAATTTACTTTCCGTACGAGCAACCAGTATCAGATTAAATGCTTTCTCTGCTAACTGGTTCGCCATTTCGTATCCAATGCCGGATGATGCTCCGGTGATTAAAATATATTCTTTCATTTTTAGTAAAAATTAAGTGAGCAATATTTAAATTCTTCTTTTGAGTTGATTCCCTATTTCAGGAAATCAGCATCTTGGTAGGCCGGGTTTGGATACTTGTAAAAACCTTCTCCTGTAGATATACCCAGCTTGTTTTGATCAATAAAGTTTTCTTTCAAAAAGTCCAGTCTTTCCTTCCATAGCTCTTCTCCGGTCGATTCTGCATAGGAATTGATTACATTGTACGCAGTATTCATTCCTACAAAATCTACCATGGCCATTGGTCCCCAGTCAACTCCTAAACTTTTCATCCAGGTTTTGTCAATAGAGGCTATATCTGCAACACCATTTCGATACAAGTCGAACCCGGCCATCAATAAGGGCAATAGAAGGGAGTTAGTGATGTAACCAGGCTGTTCTTTGTAAATCGGAATGGATACCATACCGATCGTTTTGGCAAACTGAACGATCTGATCAAAAATTTCAGGATCTGTACCTGGATGTCCCATAATTTCAGCCAAGTTATTCTTTAGCAGATTAGTGGCGAAGTGCAAAGCTAAAAATCGTTCAGGCCGACTTGTTTTAGCAGCGAACAGGCTTGGCAACAGGGTAGATGAATTGGTGCAAAAAATTGTTTTCTCCGGGGCCAAACTACCCAATCTGGTATAAAAGTTCTTTTTTATCTGAATGTTTTCCGGAATCGCTTCAATAGTGAGATCGGCATCCTTTACCGATTCCGCTAAATCAGTTGTAAAACTTATTGTAGACACGGCAATATCCAAATCCGCAAGTTTGGCGTTTAAATCCTGCTGATACGATTGTTTAAATTGTTCAAATTTCAGCTTGGCAAGCTCCAACAGTTCTTCGTTGATATCGAATAAAGTCACATTATAGCCGTGGTAGGCTGTCTGAAAGGCAATCTGCGCACCCAGTACGCCAGATCCAAATACGGTAACGTTTTTAATATTCATAATATTTGATTTTTAAGTATGCGGTTAATCAAGAACGGTCTCAATTCTAGCAACAGGTCTTCCCATCTATTTTGACAGATCATATCTTTTCGTGCAATTGTGGAGGTATGAGTTTGTACATTACCGGTGTCACGATTCTTGACAATATCGTCGAGCTGATCAGTCCACCAATCAGTACGATGGCAAGTGGCGCGATCTGCGGATTGGGATTCATGGCAATCGGGATCAAACCACAGATGGCCGTTATGGAAGTAAGTACAACAGGTAAGAATCTGGTTTCTCCTGCAATGTTTATCGCCTCGTCTATACTTTTTCCCTCTTCGCGCAACTGATTGGTGAAATCAACTAATAGCAGCGAATTTTTTACCTGTATGCCTGATAGGCCTATGAAACCGATGATGGATACCAGTGACATCGGGTTTCCGGTTATAAGTAGAAATATCACTCCGCCCAAAACGCCCAGGGGGATAATCGACAAAACGATAATGATTCCCTTAAATGTCTTGAACTGTAGCAGCAGGACTGCAATAAACAGGAACGTGCTTAAAATGATAACCGAAAGGAAATTACCGCCCAGCGCATCACCTTCCGACTCGGCCTCACCCGACAATTTATAATAATAGCCTTTGGGCATTTTTAGTTTGTTGAGTTCTGGTACAATGTCTTTCAGGATATCGTTCGCCAGTACATCGTCCTTAGTAAGTGAGGTCACCTTTGCAAACCGCGATTTATTGAAATGGTTGATGGTGGTGGGCGAGGTTTCCAGTCCAATGGTTGCAATCTGATCGATCTGTATCGGTGAACCCTGGATATTGTTCACGTAAAGGTTCTTCAATGCGTCCAGATTTGAAAACTTATCACGCGGGATGGTGATCACCACGTTTCTCGAATCGCCTCTGTCGTCAATGTAATCTCCAACATTCAGTCCGGCTACGGCCATCCTGATCACCTTGTCGATGTCGCTGGTCAGTACGCCCAACGTCCGGGACTTTTCCTTATCGATCTTGATTTTTATGTCGGATTTATAGGCATTGAGTTCGTTATTGATGAAAAAAGTAGCTGGATGCTTGCGTAACAACTCTTCCACTTTGAACGAAAGCGACCTGAGGGTATCTTGGTTCTCCCCAAACACCCTCACCACGATATTGGCCTCGATTGGCGTACCTTGTTCAAAATCCTTCACCTCTATTTTTGCATAGGGGAAATCACTAAACTTGCCTCTGAGCGTTTTGATCAGTTCAGTCTTTTCGTTTGGACTTGTTTCTTCTTCCAATTGCACGAAAATCTGTGCGAAATCTGGTTTTATATCCTGTTGGTGCACGTTGTAATAGATCTGTGGATTGCCTTTTCCTACGTTAGAGGTATAATAAATGATTTCGCTATGTTTTTTCAGTTCCGTTTCTACCAGCTTTGTAGCCCTGTTGCTTTCAGGGATATTTGCCTGTAACGGCATTTTAATGTTGATCAGAAACATTGGTTTTTCCGAAGTCGGGAAAAGTTTGAACCCTGCCAGTGGGAAGAGTAAAAAGGCCAGAACACTCAATGCGATGGATATGCCAATGGTTACCTTTGGCCACTTCAGGGCAAGTGGCATAATGCCACGATATGACCAGGTCAAAAAGCCCTGTAGTTTTTTTAAGAAATAATTTCCCTCTCCATGGGTATGGGTTTTCAGGATCTTGCTGCCGATAAAAGGCACGAGCGTTAGGGCTACGATCATAGAAGCCAATACGCTGGTAATAATGGCCATAGGTAGGCTTCGGATGAATTCTCCGGCCATATCAGGAAGAAAGGCCAATGGTAAAAATGCGATCACGAGTGTTGCGGTACAGCCTACAACTGCTGCTCCGATCTGTTTAGTTCCTTTTAAAATGGCATCCTTTCTGGTATGCCCTTCCCTGAGCCACCTTTCGATATTCTCTACAACAACGATACTGTCATCCACCAACAATCCCAATGCTACCACAAGCCCAACAATACTGAGCTGGTTGAGCGAGAAGCCCAACAGGTTCATGGCAATCAGGCCAAGGGCCAGTGAAAGTGGAATAGAGATCATTACGATCAGCGATGGCCTGAAGCCCAAAGGTAACAGGGTAACCACCACAAGTAGGATGGCCAATCCAAAATCAAAGCCTAAGTGTCCCAATCGTTTGGACACCATATCTGCCTGGTCAAAGTTTTTGATCATTTTGATGTTCTCCGGCAATGTTTCTGAAAATTGTTCCAATACGGGAGTGTACTCTTTTTTGACCTGGCTGATATCCACATTGTTCTTCATCGAAGAAGTAACCAATATACAGCGTTGTCCATTGATCCTGGTAATGTGGTTAATGGTTCCGTCCTTATAGCCCACCTGAGCCACATCCTTTAGGTATATAATTTTTCCATTGGCGTTGTAGATGACCGTATTGGCCACATCTTCTACATTCTTGAACTTGCCACTGGTCTTTACATTAAAAACCTTGCTGTCCATATTGATACTTCCACCCGGAATGTCAGCCGCCTCACTTTGCAGACTACCCATTACCAAGTTCAATGGTATTTTGAACTGGGCGAGCTTATCCAGTTGCATATCAATTCGGATTTCCTGCTCTGGCATCCCTGTGTATTTCACCTCTCTTAGGTTGGTGATTTTTTCCAGCTGGGTCTTCAATTTGTCTGCATTATCCCTTAATATTTTGGACGAGGCGGTGTTTGAGATCAGTGCAACCTGGATGATCTTTACATCTGATGATGCAATTTTTTCGGTCTTGATCAGATAGATGTCCTTTGGAAGTTCGCCATTTTTAAGGGCATTGATCTCGGTTGATATTTCCTGGTACTTGTTGTCCACATCAACACCATACTTGAACTTGATCTGTATAGCTGCTACCCCATCTTCAACCGTGGTTAGGATCTTATCAATGTTCTCCAGACCATAGATCTTATTTTCAATGGGTTTTACCACCTGTTCTTCCATGTCCTTCGGACTGGTGCCGGGGTAGATTACCGTAACCAGGTATTGTGGGGGATGGGTTGTGGGATCTTCTGAGCGGGGCATGGTAAAGAGGGTAAGCAGGCCCACCACTGCCACCAGTACAAATATGATCAGGGTAAACTGATAGTTCTTTACGGCAAAATTTGTAATTTTCATATCGTCGTTTTTACTTGATAATTTTTACTGTGGACTGCTCGTTGAGATAAGCGCTATTAGAAATAACTATGCGCTCAATTCCTTCCAGTTTGTCTTTTAGATAAACATTTTTGTTGTCAAACTTCAGGATGGTTACCGGTACTTTTTTAACGCGATTCGCACCTTTAGGGGTGAAGATGTAACCTGTCTCTCCATCTGCCTCTACCAGGGCGCTAAAAGGAATTACGGTAGCATTTTGCGAGGCATTGGTCTGGATTGCTGCTTTTCCGAACATGCCAATTGCAGGCCTTAGATTGTCCAGTTGAAGCTTCAGCTCTACTTGGAAAGATCCATTAGCTGCATCAGCTGCCTGAAGTTTACGCAGTACCGTTGCCTGGAATGGCTGGTCAGGATATCCGGCAAGATTAACAATGGCCTGTTGCCCTGCCTTGATCTCGGCCCATTCCTGGTCAGTTACCCCCACCTTTAGCAGATAGCTGTCGCTCTTTTGAGTAGAGTTGGTCATCACCACTGGCATTCCGCCACCAATCACTTCCCCCTCGCTGGCCACCTTTTTAGTTACAAAGCCATCTGAAGCAGCATAGATTTTGGCATAATGCTGGTTAAAGGCGGTTGCCTCACTTGTTTTTTTTGCAACATCCAATGCCGTCTTGGTATTCTGTAGCTGTTCCAGCGTAAATACGCTGTCTTTGTAAAGGTTTACGGCCCTGGTATAGTCCCGTGTGGCCTTATCTACACCAAGGTCTGCCTGGGCCAATCCGGCCGCAATCTCGGTGGTGTTCAAGGTGGCAAGCAATTGCCTCTTTTTAAAAAATTGTCCCTCTTCTACCAGTATCTTACTGATTACCCCGCCAATCTTAAATGAATAATTGGCTTCATTTTCGGTGCTTACCAGCCCTGTGGCTTGAATGATACTGGTAACGCCAAATGAGGAAACGGGAGCAACCTTCACCGAGATGATATCTGGCTGGCCAAGGGGGTTTGTATTTTTCGGTTTTTCTTTGCAGGCGAACAATAGTGATGTAAGCGCAATAAGTGTGAGTTGTGTCTTGTTCATGATATTTATTGTATGTTGAAACTGGCGTTGGCGCGTTCGATAGCGGTAAGAGATATCCAGGTGTCGAATAGGGCAATGTTGGATTGGAGCTGGGCGTCTACCCATTGGTTCTGGGCGTCGAGCAGCTCTATATAAATGGCCATTCCCTCTTTATAGAGCTTGGCCATGTCATTATAATAGGTCTGGCTGGTTTTAAGTTGGGATTGCGCCGCCTTGTATTGGGCGATGGCACTTTCCAAGTTTGCTTTTCGTACTTGAAGTTCAGTGAGGAGTTGCTGACGTACATAACTACTTTGAGCGTCTGTAGCATATTGGGAAGCAATGGACTGTTTTATTTTATAGGAATTTCTTCCAGAGGAGAACAGGTTCCATTCCAGGGAGACACCCAGTAGATAATAGCGACTGTTTTTATTGAACTTCCAGTCAAAAGCCTGCGAACCCAAATCAAGCGAGGTACCAATCTTGGGTATCAGGTAAGACTTGGCAAGGCCAGTTAGATTTTTGTTGATCTCTTTGGAAATCTCCAATTTTGTCAACTCCTCACGGCTGCTCACTTCATTAAGCTGTAAAAGATCCTGTGCGGGCTCATGTGGGGTGTCTTCGGTAAGGATACTGTCCGTCAGAGGCCTGTTTAACAGGAAATTGAAATAATAGCGTGCTGATTCTTCTGTTTTTTTAGCCGATACCAGCAAAGCATTGATTTTTGAAACTTCATTTTGACTGCGTATCAGCGCTGTACGGTTGATCTTATTGTTTTCAAAAAGTTTTCTGTTGACCCTTTCTCCTTCTTCTAAGAGCTGGAGATAGGACTGGTAGATATGAATAGCATTGGTGGATTTAAGGTAGTTGTAATAGGCGGTCTTAATTTCTTTGACCAGTTCACGTTTGTAGAGCGTCACCTCTGCTTTCTGTAAATCGACCTGTTGTGATTTGATCCTTTTATTATAAATCAGTTCGGCATTTAAAATAGGCAGACTCGTACGGAATTTTGCATCATAAAAGTTATCCGGGTTGAGTAATATGCTTTGATTTTGCAGCTGGGGGAAGGAATTACTTCCCGTTAGCTGGTTGAGTGTCGCGTAGGCGGCATTGAATAAATCTCCTGTAGGAAAATCGATAGTACGACCGCCGTCCGCTTTGGTATAGGTGGTAGAAAAACTGACGGTAGGAAGAAACATGCTTTTCGCCTCTTTAAGTGCGGCTATGTTTCGTTGTAACAGGAAGGCTTGCTGCTTGATGCTTTGGTTAGATTCCAGGCCCCGCTGTATATACTGGCCGAGACGATCCTGGGCATTCAGGGCAATCGGAAAAGAAATTGTCAGTGCTTGCAGGACAATTAGCCAGTGAATAGTTCTGGGAATTTGATTTTTTTTAATCATTGTAATAAATTTAAACAGTGTTCAATAATAAGCCAAAAAAAAGGTTATCCTTTTTCCAGCAAGGTAACGAAACATGCATAGCCATTGACCATCAGCTCATCATTTGTCTTATTGATAAAGCTTGTGGTTCGGTCTTTACAAAACAGGGCGCAGATGCCGTGAAGTGCAGACAATAGCATGAAGGTGAAATATTCGGAATCCATCCCTTTAAACCGGCCATGCTGTTGGCATTCTTCTACTAAGTTCTGGAGGTGGCTGATGGCTTCCTTAGCGATTGTAAAACCACCATCTTCAGCGCTCTTGGATAACTCCTCCACGATGAACATCAAATTATAATAGTCTTTATTTTGCTGTGCAAACTGGATAAATACGCGTCCTACAGCTTTTAGCCGTTCGAACGGATCTGTGACAGAGTCCAAAATCCGGATTTCTTTCATTAGCAGCAAAAAGCCCTCTCTGTGAAGTTCACAGAAGATTTCGCTCTTATCCTTGAAATGGAAATAGATAACCCCAGGACTATAATTTATTTCAGTAGCGATATTTCGAATACTGGTTAGCTCGTAGCCTTTTTGGAGGAATACCTTGCGTGCACCGTTCAGGATACGCTGGTGCATGTTTAATTTCTCTCTTCGCTTACGTTCGGTTATGCCCATGATTTTAAAAATTGATGTAAAGATATAAATTGGATACTAATAATGTAGTTTAGACATTTTCTATACTGTGCATGCCAGCCCGGGGACTGAGCTTATCTATAACACTAATCCAATGCAACCACCTGCTTCCGTAATTGATACTTTTTTCATTGATTAAATTGTAAGTTTATTTCGGAAGCAAATTTATTGAACACTGTTCAATAAAACAAGAATCTTTTTTAAGTATCGGATTTACTTACAAAATTTAGACAATTCTAATGTTCAGTTATTAACCATCTGGAAATTTTATCTGTCGGCGACTTTTTTCCATGGCTTAGTCCCCCAGTTCTGTGTATATATAATAGTCAGCGTTGCAATATAACAATATATAGGCGGATGAGACCTTAACGTTGGGCTACAAAGCATGGATCAGCATCTATTTATATCTATATTTGGTTATCCCATATGGGAATGAGCGACCTTAGCGATTTCCCACATGAGATGCCATTTTTTACGTTAGTTACTTCCAATTGATTAAACGGAAATCAGCTTTAGGGAAGGCTAAACGCGTATTTCTCATATTATCAATATACTTCTTCATATCCGCAACTACCTTTAAATCTTCAAGAAATTGGTTTGTTCGGAGTATATCTGAGGGCACAAAACAAGTTTCCCATATGGGAAAGATTCTTAAAAATTCTTTTAATAGAAGCCTTTAGTCATATCCTAAGGGCTTTTTTATTTTCAGGTATCATTCGGGCCAAGGCATAAATTTTTAGAGCATGGGCTAAATTTCTAGCTTTGGTTTTGGGAATAGTATTGTGTTCCATGAACAGAAGGTCTTATTTATATATACCTTCACATCTGAGCAATTTGTATTTAATTGCTAGGATCAAACACTTTTAGGCGAATAAGATACCTGTGTTTCATGTTTAGAAAGATATATTTACATTTGTAGTAACTGATCATCCAATAAAATGAAGAATAGGATACATATTTTCAATTCACTTGAAGCTGCGAAAGAAAAGGAGATACAGGATATTATTAAACAATCACCTGTTGACCGTTTGAGGCAGACTGTCGAACTTATTTTACGTGTGTATCATGTAAGTAGAGAAGACCTAAAAAACAGAACTGCTACACGCAAAATCAGAATAATTACAACTGGATGAATCTGTTTATAGAAAAACACCAGGACTTATTAAAGGAACTTTTATTAAACAAAGTTGATTTTATTGTAATTGGTGGTTACTCTGTAATATTTCATGGCTATGCAAGAAGCACTGGAGATGTGGACTTATGGCTAAGACCTGATAATGTAAATAAGTTGAAGTTGTTGGGTGTTCTAAAGCAAATGGACTTTGACGAAGAGGATATACAGCATATAGCTGAGCTTGATTTTACAAAATATATTGTCTTCTCGATGTGGGATGAACCAGAAAAAGTGGATTTTTTGACCAGAATTAGCATGATAGAATTTGAGGATGCTGATAGGAGAAAAATTATCGCAGATATTGATGATATAAAAATTCCATTTCTTCACCTTAATGACTTAGTGTTGTCTAAATTTAATACTGGTAGATTGAAGGATAAGGCGGATGTGGAAGAATTACAAAAAATCCATAGCGGAAAGGGAGGCAGATCGAGATAATATATTTCTCATATCATCAATGTACTTCTTTATGCCAGCAACTACCTTCAAATCTTCTAAAAACTGGCTCGTTCGGAATATATCATCGAATACAGAGTTTAACATGGTGTTAAAATATTTACAGAAAATTGTTGAAAGGGTTGCAATTAATATTTGCAACCCTTTTTTGCTTTCTCACTAATATGAAAATCTATTTTGTGAGGACAAGTAACTATAAGCTTTCATTTTTTTATCGGAGTGATTATGATTTAACGAAATTAAAACAGAGATTAGTTTATCTTAGTGCCATCAAATTACCACTCATAACTAAAAAGTGAGGCATATAATATTAATGTTAATGGGAGTTTCCATTTCTTTATTGATGCATTCATGCGTTAACAAGGAAATGGAAAATAATGTTTTAAGTCATCAAGATTCATTACATATATTGGGTAATTCGTTAAGTTATATTTTAGAGCATACGGAATTACCCGATGAATTTTCGTCCAGCTCGCTCCAGATCGTTCCTTCCACGGTTGTGGCTATTGATTCAAGTCTACAGATTCAAAAACATACATTTTTATTGCTGCCTAAGGATGTTAAGGTAAGTCAGATTGTTTCAAGGTTAAATGTTTTAAAGCCTACGCCGTTGGTTGAGGTTTTAAAGTTTGATGTTGTTAACGGTCAAATGCATGTCCAAATAGTTTTTAGAACAACAGGGCATCTTTTTGAAGTAACCGTAGATAGAAATCATAAAGTTATCGACGTTGAGGAAAGTACGATTTAGCAAAGTAAAATAAACCTTATATTATGTTCACCGATTTTATGATGCTGAGGGTGATCAAAGAAAGAATCAATAATGGTGGAATGAAACGTATAAACAGTAATGGTCAGCTAGAAAATGCTAACCCATAATGAAAGAAGTTAAATATTTGTTATCGAGTGTGTTTTTTTTAATTTTTGGATGCTCAAATCCAAAAATTGAGAGGATAGAGTTAGACTCAAAATTTCAAAAAATTGCAAATGATGCAAAAATGGATTCGATAGAAATATCTAGATTCTCTATTTGCGATTTAACTCCAAGTCGCGATTGGGATGAAGTAGCGATACTGTCACCTTATATAATGAAAAAAGAACTTGAAGACGCCGGTATCATAGACTATAATCAGATCTTTGATGATTTGGAGAATGTAAATGACAGTAAATGTTCATTGTTGTTTTTGAAAGAAAAGAGAGCTATTGCATATAGCATAATTAGTAGGGCACCTATAGATTTTTCTCAATTGAAGCTTCTTAAAAGTGTTGTTTTATTAAATAAAAGAGACTGCGATAGATTAAGATTGAGAAAAACGAAATCTGGATTTGATTTATTTCTCGAAAAATAGCCTTTGTTTATCATTTCGAATTTAGTTTTATTTCGTAACGTATTCTTCTTTATGCCTGAAACTACCTTCAAACCCTCCAGAAATTGTTGTGTTCGGAGTATATCGTCGGGCACAGAGTTTAACAAAGTGCTAGTATGGGGTTAAAATAAGATCATTTGCCTGCGCGGTTGAAATGCAAACTGCTAAAGGAAAAATATTTCGATTTTGAGGGGGCGAGTGTTTTTTTGAGACATCTGCATTTTTTAGCGATTAGCGAAGATTAAATTGATGTTGTTTTAATCACAGCTTCATTAGATCAAAAGGGTATTTGCTTAATAGAGTTCATTTGGAATTCTCTCCCCAAAAAAGTAGAATTTCAACAACTGATGATCCGATACCTATACGAACGTCTGCTATACCGGTTGTCTTTAAGTCAATACAGGGATAAGTTATATCTTGTCAGCTAATAGGATCAAAACAGTGAAGATGGAGAAACAATTAAGCAATTACCAATGCGAATAGCCGTTCTTAGATTCGGTATTACTGTCTTTGTCCTGTACGTAGAAGCCATCCGGAGCAGTGAGGTAGGGGAAAACACCGATTTCCGCGGCGGATTGCGGAGCCGTGTTCCAGTCAAAATCTTTAAAAGTCTCTGTACTTACACTGGGCTGATCCGCAGTTGTGGCTGCAGTGGTTGCAACTGTGTCCCCGGTATTTCCATCTGACGATCCACAACTTGTTATTGAAGCGGTTAGGGATAGTGTAAAAAATATTTTTTCAAAAGTAGTGTTTGTTTTCATATAGTGTTTTTGTACCATAAAATTGTTGACCACCAAAAAGTGGGAAAGAACCACTATCTCCGAAATATACAGACCTGCCATAACATTCCGATAAAAACAATCACCCAGGCAGTAATTGAAAAATAAATAAAAACATTAGCTATAGGAAGAATGAAAGGAAGTTCAAGCGCTTTGGGAAAATTAAAAGTAGCAACGGTGTACATGCCCGCAGGGAAGACAAGCGACCAGTATTACGGATCAATGCTAAGAAACCAATTGCTTTTGGGAAAGCTTATCCTGATGCTTCATTTGCCATATTGGATCAGGAGAATTACTTGGATTGGATTACGAAATGAAAATACTGTCCGGTCCTATAATGTGATTTTGGATATTAGTTTTATCAACGATTTTGCTGATCGTTAGTTGTGGAAAAAAAGTATGTGCTGATCTGGAAGATCAATTCAAGTTAATAACGATTAACTGCTGTGCATTTGCAAAGAAGAAAATCAATTGGCAACGTGAGACGTGGGTGAATAATCAGATGGTTAATTCTTCCCCTGTTAAAGCAAAGTAAAGGTTTTGCAAATTGTGGACCCAAAAGAAATCAGTGTTATTTTGGTAGTTCCACATTCCGGTATTTCCTTGTGTAATTTCAACGAAAGATTTACAGTACTTATCCTTATCCTGTGAATAAGGACCAGTGTTTTCCATAGGAATCTTTTTGAATCCGAATTTTAATAACCATTCTTCTGTTAATAAAATTGAATCGGCCTGTTTTAACAAGCATTTTGTACTACCATCAATTTCAGTATGTTTTACATATTGTTCATCTATTCCAGTAACTGTAACGACTACCTGAGGATTCATGATGTAGTTACCAATTCTTAATACATTTTTTTCCATAATTTATTACAGTTTGTTATTACAGTTTGACCCCACATTTAAAACATTTGGTATAAACACTGCCTTTTGCTCATGGAAAAATATGATCACGTTTTTTGGTGGGTTCAACCTCAATATTGGTTCTAAATGTTCTGGTTCCCGCAAATTTACATATAATTTAATTAATGCATAAGGAGCATTTTCCATTTGATCAGTTATCAGATATTCCCGTTCCATTTTATCAAGGTCAAAATCAGAAACGGATTCATTATATTGCATTTTAAAGAAAGAAATCATGTGTATGAATCTCCTTGTTTTAGGCATAAGTTGTTTGCTAATTGCAGGTTTCAGCGCTTCATCCTCAGCGCCAGTAAATGTCAAGCCTGCATACAAAATTGAAACAGATACTGCAAAATTGATTCGTTCTGGATTGACGACTTATGCAAGCCCGCAAAACCGCAAAGCACTAAAGGTTGAAATTAAGAAAACAGAGGTGGGTTATACGTTCATCAGAAACGGACAGCCTTATTTTGTAAAAGGGGCAGGCGGGACTTCAGAAACCGAAGCCATAAAAATCGCAGGAGGAAATTCTTTCCGTACCTGGGATACCGGAGCCGGAGCGGCAAATCTGGAACAGGCAGAAAAACTTGGTTTAACTGTTACGATGGGGCTGAATGTAGCACGTGAACGTCATGGTTTTGACTACAACGACGCAGCTGCGGTAAAAAAACAACTGGACCATCTGCGTAAAGAAGTGCAGAAGTATAAGAACCACCCGGCTTTACTCGCCTGGGGCATCGGAAACGAACTGAACCTGGATTATAAAAATCCGAATGTCTGGAATGCAGTGAATGACATTGCAAAAATGATCCATCAGGAAGATCCGAACCACCCTGCCACTACCATGCTTGCCGGCATCAATCAAAGAGAAATAGACCACATCAAAGTTAAATGCCCAGACCTAGATTTCCTTTCTGTGCAGGTATACGGCGGATTGGCCAAAGTCCCTGATCAGCTACGGACCACAGGCTGGGATGGTCCCTACCTGGTCACTGAGTGGGGACCCACAGGGCATTGGGAATGTTCGAAAACATCATGGGGAGCCCCGGTTGAAGAGACTAGTACGGAAAAAGCTGAAGTCTACAAAACACGATACGAAGCATCCATCCTGAAAGATAAGAATTGTCTGGGTTCCTATGTATTTCTCTGGGGGCAGAAACAGGAGCGTACTCCTACATGGTATGGTCTGTTTACAGAAGCGGGAGAAACGTCAGCAGTATTTGACGTCATGCAATATGAATGGAGTGGCAGATGGCCTCAAAATCGGGCTCCCAATATCGGTTCATTCACCATAGATGGCAAAGGTGCACGCGGTTCTATTCATCTCAACCCCGAGGAGAAATATTTAGTGGTGATCTCCGTTTCAGATCCGGATAAAGACAAACTATCGATCAGGTGGGAACTGTTGCCTGAGGCAACGGATCTTGGGCAGGGTGGTGACAGGGAACGCAGACCTGCGCCGATCCCCAATATGGTAACGGCAAATTCCCTGACAAATGCACTGCTCAGCGTACCTATAAAGCTTGGTGCTTACCGTTTGTTTGTCTATGTGAGTGACGGTCATAATCATGTAGCTACTGCAAATATTCCTTTTATGGTACATTAAGCCATGCTTTTGCTAGCTACTTAACACTAGCCTGCCCAAACACTATTACCGATATTTTTATAAGCGGGTGAAAATTGCTGCTGGAACAAATTCTTTGCAATCTACTCCCATCAATGGCAGGGAGGTAATTATATTTCTGGGAGGAGGGAGAGACTGGGAAATTCATTTGATCACCAAAATGGATGTAAAGCAGAAATAGGATTATACAAAACGACAAGTAAATGCAGGACAGGAAGACTTGTTTTTCCAGAGGTTGCGCAGGGCCAGTTTGAGGTTGAGTTGAAACATGGTGGCATGGTTTGATTTCGGGAACGTGGTTTCCATTTTTATACCATAAGGTTAAACAGGCTTTTAAATGGAGCAGGTAGGGTTTTCCTATAGATCTTTGTTCGATAGCAGTCATTTGTTGTTCAGTTTTGAACAGGAGACGCCTAAGATTAACGGGTATTTCACATCAGCGGTCTTTTTTATGGGAATGTTCCCATCAATTGGGAACATTCCCATCGTTAAATTAATGCTAATCTGTACTGCGTTGATGAATTATTTGGACAAATTTAAGCGACCAAATTATAAACTTTAATGAAAAGACCTTTACTATTGCCTTTAGGGGGGACATGGCCCTTTTTATTATTTATCCTCATTTTTTTTCATTTTCAGCTTAAAGCTCAGGCACCTGCCGGTTATACGCTTGTCTGGTCTGATGAATTTAATTCCCCTGAGCTGGATACTACGATGTGGAAATACCGCACAGGTATCGCCGAATTCAGTTACTTAACTCCGGAAAATGTTGTTTTGGATAGCGGAAAAGCCCGCATCAACCTGCTAAAACAATCCTATGGAGGGAAAGAATATACCGCCGGAGGCATAATTACCAAAACCCCCAGAAGGTATGGCTACTATGAAGTTAGCGTAAAAATTGATGGTGGAGAAGGATGGCATGAAGCCTTTTGGTCTTCCTGGAAGAGTGGTTTTGATGACCTGAATCCTGCATATGAAAATATGGATAAACTGGAGATCGACTGTTTTGAGCATTATGCAGATTATGACAATAATTACTACACCTTCGGGGCTATTCAATGGGCTCCATTTACGGGGAATGCCAATAGAGATTACCGCACTACACCGGAAAATTTAGCCAGTTCGTATAACATTTTCGGGTTTGAATACACCGAGGATTATCTTAATTATTTCTATAACGGAAATCTCGTTAAAACGATTGATACCCGGAATTTGCCCAAACATGATCTTTATTTATGGCTCACCTGCATCGCTAAAAAAGCAGCCCCGACAGATTCGGGAGCAGTTTTTTTTGATTATCTGAGGTGCTATGAAATATCGCCGGCGAATTATAATTTACGTAAAGGCGCATTCCTTGCACATCTTGATTCCCTCAGATTACCCGTTCAATCCAGCGGAAAAGACCTGTGGATTGAAGCGGAAGATTTTAAGAATAAGATGAACTGGACCAAGGAACTGGATGAGAATATGGTGGTTCTTAAAGGATATACGCAACGTGTTGCAGGACGGGACAGCAGCGAACTTACAGCCGTCACCGGAATCAAGGTGGACAGTGCTGGTACTTACAAGCTTTGGGTAAGGTCAAGGGATTTCAGCACTGCCCCAGGTACGAGAAAATTTAAGGTGCTGTTAAATGGCCAGCCGGTTCCCGGGGAATTTGGCAACCATGGTGTGAATGGCTATGCCTGGCAAAGTGCAGGTACTTATGATTTGCCTCAGGATACTGCCACATTTGAGTTGTTTGACAGTTCCCAGAATTTTGCACGATGCGATAAATTCCTGTTAACTTCAGATACGTCTTTTGTTCCCATTGGAATTGGGGCCATTAGCAATGTAGCACATGTTGCCCCCGCCGGTAGCGGACAACCCTTTACAGCGGGTAATATTGCAGTCTTAAGAATAGGGGATGGTGTAAGCCAATTGACTTCCGGAAATGCAACAAGTGTTTTTCTGGACGAGTATACCGATGCGGGTATTTTAGTCAGAAGCGTTGCCATGCCCGTAGTGGTAACAGGTACGAATAAACGCCTGACATTACCTGTTTCATCAAGCGATAAAACCGAGGGCTATTTATCACGTTCTCCTGACGGGAGGTTTCTGGCTTTGGCAGGATATGATGCGGCGCCAGGTCTGGCCGGGGTAAGTACATCGGCAAGCTCAGCCGTAAAAAGAATTGTCGGTCTGGTCAGCGCAGATGGCATGGTAAATACATCAACCAGTCTCAATACATTTAGTGGGGTAACGATTCGGTCAGCGGTTACCAGTAACGGTACAGACATCTGGACAACCGGTGGCAACAATGGAATCCGGTATACTACCGTAGGCTCAACTGCTTCTACAGCGATTACCACTACAACTGCCCGGTGCCTCAACATTTTTGATGGCCAGTTATATGGCTCTACTACTGCAACCAACTTACGCATCGTGCAGATCGGGGTAGGATTACCCATAAGTGCAGGTCAGACGGTAAGCAATTTGCCCGGCATACCCCCGGCAGCAGGAAGCCCTTATGGTATTTTTCTGGCAGACCTGAATAGCTCGGTGCCCGGGCTGGATGTGATGTATGTGGCAGATGAGGGCGCCAGCGCATTGTCTAAATATTCACTTGTTGGAGAAACGTGGATGTTAAACGGAAAGATCGGTGCCGCTTCAGATCTGTATAGGGGGCTGACGGGTAAATATAACGGCAACAAGGTCGTTTTATATGCCACCAGGAAGAACAGCGGATTAACAACCGGAGGGGAGCTCGTTTCCATAACTGATACTACCGGGTACAATACGAGTTTTGCCGCTTCTCCTGTTGTGCTGCTGGCAATAGCACCAGCCAATATGATTTTCAGAGGGCTGGCTTTAGCGCCCGATACAAGCACCGCTGGCGTAACCCAGACAACTAAAATCGATACCAGTAAGCCTGAAGAAAAAAACGCAAGTTTGCGGGTGTTCCATTCCGGGGGCAGTGATGCGCTTGAGGTTGTAGTGACCGCAAAACTTAGGCTCCAGGGACCACTCAAAATCGTTAACCTAAGAACAATGCAAATCATCTATAATAATGAATTAAGGACCGAACCGGAAAAAACCTCCAGGATAATCGGCGTAAGGAATTTGACTCCAGGCTATTATGCAGCCTCTTTTTTAACAAGTCAGGGAACCCTGCATTATAAGTTTTTTAGTCAATGATGAGTATATTCCGCACAAAGCCATATCAAAGCAAACCAATCTAAACCAATTATAAGCCCGGGGACACTGCAATGCTTAATCAACAGACCAGGGGCCGGATATAAATACAACAAACATGAGAAAACTATTAGCCATTATTTTTATTTCTTTTGTAACCATCAATGCCTACGCGCAACTGAAAACCGTTTCAGGAAAGGTGCTTGATGAGCAAAATAAACCGCTGCCCGGGGTTACCGTTAGAGCCAATACCGGTAATGTAGGCGCAATCACCAATATGGAGGGTAATTATACATTGAAAGTTCCCGATAGTGCCAGGACGCTCACTTTCTCTTTCTTGTCCTTCATGCCTCAGACAATTGACATCAGTGGAAAAACTGTTATAAATGTAATTCTTAAGGAAAATATTACAGCACTGGAAGAAGTTGTAGCTGTTGGCTATGGAACGCAGACCAAAGCAAACCTGACAGGTGCGGTAAGTACGGTGTCGGTAAAGGAGGTTGAAGGAAGGGCACTGTCCTCCGCCGATCAGATCTTACAAGGAAAGCTTTCCGGGGTAACCATTGTTCAGAACTCAGGCAGACCGGGAGATGACAACTCGCAAATCAGGATCAGGGGTGTTTCTTCCATCGACAACAACAACGATCCTTTGGTCATCATTAACGGTGTTCAGGGAAACATCAACGACATTAATCCAAACGATATAGAGTCGGTCTCTGTGTTAAAAGATGCTGCATCGGCTGCAATTTATGGCTCCAGGGCATCTGCAGGGGTAATTATCATCGAAACAAAAAAAGGGAGTACCGGAAAAGGGCTCCAGGTCGAATACAACGTAACCGGGTCGATGGTAAATGCAACAAGACTACCCGAAACTGTAGATGCATACACCTATGCCTCTTTACTAAATGAAGCAAGAGCAAATGTAGCCTTAACACCTATATATACGCAGGCGCAGCTCGATCTGTTTAAAAGTCAGACCGACCCTAATTTTCCCAATACCAATTGGTATGATGTATATTATAAAAAGGCCTACATGCAAAACCATTATGTAAGTCTCAGGGGAGGGGAAAAGAATTATAAATTCTCTAATTCGGTGGGATATAAGGATCAGGATGGAATATTGACAGGTACCTCTTCTAAAAGACTTTCGTTCAACAGTAACCTGAACGGAAGCTTTCTTAAGGATAAACTGAGAATTAATCTGGGATTGGTAGGTTATTCAGAAAAGGGTAAAGAACTGATCTCTCCAACAAATACCGTATTGTCGGAAATTTCAGGCTCTCTTCCTACCGCATTTATTCAATCCATAGATACCCTTACAGGCAACCCCAATCTGTACAGTTATCCGGGAAGGTTTTTAGGGGCAAGGAACCTTGGAGGGGGAACAGATAACAAATTAAATAACCTGAATTCCAGGGCAAGTGTTGAAATAGAACCCATTAAAAATCTGATCGGAAAGATATTGTTAAGCAATAACAAGCTGAAAACAGATTACGTAAATTTCAGCCCTCAATTCTATACTTCTGGCACCTATGAGGAAACAGCCATAAACATCAGGGAGTCAAGCCTCGAAAAAAGGAATTCACAAAGTGACCTGAACACCTTTTTGGCGACGTTGGAATATTCCCTGAAAAAAAATAAACATGACTTTAAGTTTCTCGCGGCACATGAGCGGCTGGAAATGATCTATAATTATGATGCAGGAAGTGTTAAAAACCTTTCCTCCAATCAACCGATATTCAATTATGGAGATCCAACTTCGCCGTTCTTAAGCAGCGCCGCAAATGAAACGGCTACGGCCTCTTTATTTGGAAGGATTAACTATTCCTTTGCCGGCAAATACCTCTTGGAATTGAATATGAGACGTGATGGTTCCTCACGCTTTGCAGATGGAAAAAAATGGGGCAACTTTCCTTCCGTCTCCGCAGGATGGAGGATCAGTGAAGAGCAATTTTTCAAGGGTTTAAAAAAGAATGTATACCTGAAATTACGGGGCTCATGGGGTAAACTCGGCAACCAGAACATATTCACCCAGTACGCATTTGCCGATCAGATGAGTGGTTCAGAATATTATGCTTTTGGAAATGCAATTGTACCGGGAAGAGGTACCATAATCCTGGCCAATAAGAATACCAGGTGGGAAACCACCGAACAGTTTGATGCTGGATTTGACATGATTTTATGGAATAAATGGAATGTCACATTTGATTATTTTAATAAAAAAACCTACGATATTCTTGCCCGTGTAACCATTCCGCCATCTCTGGGGGTCTCGGTACTTCCTTATCAGAATATTGGTGACATGGCCAACAAGGGCATTGAGATGAGTGTAGGTTATAATTCCGGAGTAAGCGCAAAGAAAATAAATTATGGCTTTACCCTAAACGCCAGTTATATTACCAATAAACTGACTTCATTAGGTGGTTTGCCCTATGTAGATCATAGTGTCACTAACCGGAGCATTGTTGGAGAGGCCTTCTCCTCGTTCTACGGGTACAAGGTAGATGGTATTTACCAGGTGTCTGACTTCAACTGGCAAAATAACAGTGATCCTTCTGTACCACATGGAAGTCGAGCCTATGTGTTAAAGGAAGGCATGCCTAATGTTTCAGCGGTAATGAGTAATCCGGCACCTGGGGACATCAAAATCAGTGATGTTAAACCCGATGGCGTGATCAACCCTGACGATAAGGCCATTATAGGCAATCCGATTCCTAAGTTCCAGTATTCGTTTTCTGCAAATGTTTCCTATAAGAACTTCGGTCTCAATGTTATCGGACAGGGTACGGGCCGTGCAGATGCCTATATGAACGGTAATCTGATCGCACCTTTTTATAACACCACAGGACCTTTGTTGACCAGTACGGTTGCCAATCGCTGGACTTATGACAATCCTTCAGCTCAATACCAACGGATATATGTAGACAAAGGCCGCGATGCGCTGATCACCAGCTATAACATTTACAATGCTTCTTATTTCAGGCTCAAAAGTGTGCAATTGTCTTATACCTTAAATAGCGCATTTACGAAAAAGTTTGAAGTAAGCAGATGCAGGATATTTTTCAATGCCGAGAACCTGTTCCTGATCTCGGATTTCCCTGACGGATTTGATCCGGAAAGAAGTTCGACAAATGTTACCACAGGTTTCCACCCGCAGGTAGCTACTTACTCACTGGGCCTAAACCTTAATTTTTAAAATATTAATTGTGAATGATATGAAAACCATAAAATATATACTTTTAAGCTTCATGGCCTGCCTGATTTTCGGCTGCACAAAGGACTTTCTCGACCGGAAGCCAATAGATTTTCTTGCCCCTGATAATTTTAAAACAGAGAATGACATCAAAGAAGCTGTAAATGGAATTTACCGAGCCTACATCTCCGACAAGAATGAACCAATTTACACAGATTTCATCGTCGACAATGGCTACTTCCCGGATTACAGAGATATGTGGAACAGGACATACAACAATGAAACAAGTTACATCGTAAACAAATGGACCAGGGATTATAAAATGATCCTCAGAGCCAATACCGTTCTTGCTTATATTGATAATGTAAAACTATCGGAAACTGCCTATAAACAGTATAAAGGAGAAGCCACTTTTTTACGTGCACTTGCCTATTTTGATCTGTCTTTCTTTTTTGGTGGTGTGCCAATGCGCCTGAAGCCGGAAGGTCTTGAAGAAGCCAATAAAGCCATAACGCCAAAAGCGGAAATAGTAGAGCTGGTGCTTAAAGATCTGGAAGAGGCATCCGAAATGCTCCCCAAATCCTATGCTGCTACTGAAAAAGGAAGGGCAACCAAAGGCGCAGCGTTAGCGATTAAGGCCAGGGTACTCCTTTACAATAAAAGATACGAGGAGGCAGCAGCGTATTGTGCTAAAGTAAAAGCTTTGAGTTATTACAAGATCATGCCGGAGTATAAAACGATGTTCCTGCCTGAAGGCGAAGCAGATAATCTCGAAACGATTTTTGACATGCAGTTTCAAACCAATGCATTGCCACAAGGGCTTTCCAATTCCTGGTACGATAGATTTTACCTCTTCTCAGGTTACCAGGTTTCCCATGATTTATATGAACAGTTCTATTCTACAAACGGCTTATCTATAAACAATACTGCCAATAAGTTATATGACCCCTCGGTGAGGGTTTCGGATCTGGTATCCCCATCTAATTATGTTAAAAATGGGGGGTATGACAATCGTTTTCAAAACCGCGATCCCAGGATGCATTTCTCCATAGTTACACCTTACACCATTGACTCTTATGACAAAACGACCAAGGCTCCGGGTGTGTTTTATCCAACCGATAAGAAAGCAGCCAATCTCACCAGCTTCAGGGTCAGGAAATATGTAGAGTATACGAATTATAATGTGCCCGGTATTTCGGGCGTAAATCCAGTTATAATCAGGTATGCGGATATCTTACTTATGGAGGCCGAAGCATTGGTTGAAAAAGGCGGGTATGACGAAGCCTATGTTTTTTCTTTGATCAATCAGGTCAGACAGCGTGCCAGTGTGATGATGCCCAAAGTGGAGACAGTAGAGGGATCAGGCCTCTCCGCGCAGACCCTGAGAGATATCATCAGGCATGAAAGAAGAGTGGAGTTTGCATTTGAGGGACTACGACTTAATGACATCATGCGGTGGGAGACGGGTGCAGAAAGCTATAAGGACCTTAAGGGTTTTAATCCGGCAAAGCTCACCAAATTTGCATCCACTGGTATCGTTTACGAAGTGAGTACAGCCTTACAGCGTACCGCTTTTGATGCCTCCAAAGGATACTTGTGGCCAATTCCGAAAACAGAAACCGATGCCAACAAACTTATAAAATAGTACAGGCTGTCTGTTGACATTCCAATTTAATAGGTTGGATGTCAACAGATTTTTAGGTTGATTCTCTCAGGATCAACTCGGTTTTCAATACTTTGGTCACCGCTTTCCATTCGCTTACATCCCTGTTTATTTGTTCGATTAACAACTGGGCTGCAGTCATCCCAATTTCTGAAATGGGCTGTGCTACAGTCGAAAGAGAAGGTGCGATCAGGGCCGAGGCATAATCGTTGCTGAACCCAATGATGGCTATTTCTTCCGGGATCTTCAGCCCTCTCTTTTTTATAACTTGAATGGCCTCTATCGCTGTAGGATCATTCACGGCAAAAATCGCATCTGGCGGATCCTCCAGATTTAACAGGTGGTTAACATAGATCTTTACCTTTGAAATCTCCAGATCATAAGCGATAATGAGTTCCTCATCTATAGCGATATTGTTTTTCTTCAAGGCGGATTTATATCCTTCCAATCTGCGCCCGCTTATCCGTAAAGAAGGTGGCCCGGCAAGATGTGCAATCCTTTTTCTCCCGCTTTTTATCAGGTAGTCTACGGCATGAAATGCCCCCTCAAAATCATCTACAATTACCTTGGGTACCTTCATCTCATCGCAGACACGGTTAAAAAATACGATCGGAATGCCTTTTCTTTCAAATATCTTTAAATGATCGTAGTTCTTGGTTTCCCTTGTGATGGAAATAAGAATACCATCCACCTGATTGGCGAGCATCACTTTTGTGTTTGCAACCTCAGTTTCATAGGTTTCATTTGACTGACTAAAGACGGTATTGTAACCTGCCTTAGTAGCCACCTCCTGGGCCGCAATAATGATGTGCGGGAAATAAGAGCTCGAAAATTCAGGAACAATGATGCCAATGGTATTGCTTTTCTTGCTGATCAGACTGATGGCAAGCATATTTTTTTGATAATCAAGTTTTTCTGCCAGCTCCAGTACCGCTTCCCTTGACTTGGCGCTTACATTAGCATGGCCGGTTAAGACCCTTGAAACGGTCGATTTCGAAAGATTCAGCGCCTTGGCAATGTCAATAATGGTTACCTGGTGTTTTTTCATTGGGTCCTTGCGAATTTCAGTATTGCTAAATATAATACTTAATATTTCAAAAGGGAAAATGGTTTGGGAATGTTCCCTAATATTGGGACCGTTCCCAAAATAATAACCTTTTTGAAAGGTGTAGTGTCCACCTGTTGAATGCTATATTTGAACTAACCATTTGTAAATTATGTCCCTGAAAACGGAGATTAGAACATCAATTTTGAAAAACCCGATAGCAATTATCTGCCTGCTGTTTCTTTTTTCTGCAGCAAAAGCGGCAATTCCCAATACTGAAATTTCGATGCACAGTCCTTCGGGGCACCTTACTGCCCGTATATTTCATACCAAGGGCAGACTGTCTTACACTATAGATGCAGATCAGCAATCCGTTATCGACACCGCTGCTATGGGCATGGTGATTAACGGCAAGTCTTACGGAACAGGTATCACCGGTATTTCTATGGCTAGGAAGAGCATGTCGGGGAAAGGTAAGGATGCATACAACGCTTATATTTTTTTAATAAAAGAGGCGGACAGGACCTATAAGGTGGAGTTCCGGCTGTCAAATCAAGGCCTTGCATTCAGGTATGTTTTTGAGGCAGATACAGGTCAGCAGGTGACCAGGGAGCTGACTACTTTCGTACTTCCCAAATCACGCGTATGGTATTTTGAGCGAAACAGTGATTGGAAACTTAAAAGCTATGCCGGCCTATGGCAGGCAACCTCAACGGATAGCCTGAACACCATATCCAGCCAGGGCCCCTTGCAGGGAAAGCCGCTGTTATTTGAGCTGCCGGGAAAAAGATATGTAATGCTTACTGAGGCGGCACTGTATAATTATAGTGGCATGCGCTTCAAAGCCAGGGCCAATCGGGTACTTGAGGTAAATTATACAGAGCAGGATGGATTTACCGTGGAGGGGAAATTAACGACCCCCTGGCGGGTTTTGTTGTATGCAGATAACCTGAACAGTCTGGTGTACAACACCATGATCAATGACTTAAACCCCGAACCTGATCCCCAGTTATATGCTGATAAAAGCTATATAAAGCCAGGGAGAGCAGTCTGGAGCTGGATCACCAGGGATGAAAATTACATGAATCCAGAGGAGGAAATTAAATTTATCAATGCGGCTGCCCAGCTGAATTTTGAATATACCATGCTGGATGAAGGCTGGGAAACAGAATGGCCCGACAAGTGGAAGCAATTACGTCAAATCTGCAGCTTTGCAGCGGATAAGAAAGTTGGGGTATGGGTATGGAAAAACTCTAAAGCGTTGAGGGATCCTTTAAAAAGAGATGCATTTCTCGATAGTGTGCACGCTGCCGGCGTGGTTGGGATAAAAACAGATTTCATGGATAGTGAAGCCAAAGCGCTGATTGTTTTTGAAATAGAATTTTTAAAGGCCTGTGCAAAAAGACGATTAATGGTTAATTTTCATGGTTGTCACCCGCCAACCGGAGAAAGTAAAACTTATCCCAATGAAATGACCAGGGAAGGCATCAGAGGCATGGAACTGAATATCATGAAAGAACCTATCCCGGCATGGCACAATGCCGCCCTGCCTTTTACCAGGCTGGTACTTGGCCACGGTGATTATACTCCTGGTCTTTTTTACAACAAAGCCAATACCACCAATACACACCAACTCGCATTGTTCTATCTGTTCAATTCATCTTTCCAGTGTCTGGCTGAAAATCCGGTAAAACTACTGGCCGACGATCAGTTTAAACAAATCATTCCACTGCTAAAAACCCTGCCGGTGACCTGGGATGAAACGATTGTGTTGAAAAGCAGCTCCATCGGTGAAATCGCTGCCTTTGCCAAAAGGAAGGGGGACACCTGGTACCTGGCCGCAATTAACGGGACAGCCGAAAACAGGAGCATTTCTTTGGAGCCTTATTTCCTGAAAAAATTCAAAAAATATAGTGCGATTACCATAACAGATGCTGTTGATGGCGGTTTTCTGAAAACAACATCAGCCATTAGCAGCAATAGTATTAAAAAAATAGTACTTGGACCTAATGGTGGTGTGGTAATGGAAATTAAAAGTTCCAGATAGCTAATTCCGATATATGATGATCAAAAAATACGTTTGCTTTTTCTTACTCCTCCTGTTTTCTTCAGGTGCTTATGCCCAGCTAAATACACAAACGCTTTCCGGAAGCTGGTCCTTTGCGCTGGACCCGTTAAAAATAGGCACAAATGAAGGCTGGACAGACCCGAATTTCCCCGACAGTAAATTGGATAAGGTAACCGTTCCACATTCCTTTTCTGTTGACAAGCGATATTTTTTTTATACCGGAACGGCCTGGTATTTTAAAAAATTCGAGGTCGGTCCCCTTCCTCAGAATTCCAGGGCATTTATCAAATTTGACGCTGTTTTCTATAAGTGCAGGATATGGCTCAACGGTAAGAAAATAGGGGCTCATGAGGGAGGCTATACGCCCTTTGAATTGGACGTAACTTCCAGTCTTAAAGCAAAAAACACCTTATCGGTGATGGTCGATAATTCCTGGGACAGAACAACCATCCCGGGGGCACGGGCAGTAGATTCTAATTATAACGCTGCAGCTGCTCAAGTTTATCCATGGATGAACTACGGTGGCCTTACCAAGCCTGTAACACTAAAGATAAGACCTGCAGTCTATTTAAAAAACATTAAAATTCAGACAGATCCTGATTTAAAAAAAGGAAATGCTGTAATTAAAATTAAAGCATTTATTGAAAATAAATCGGCTTCAGATACCACTGTAACATTGAATTTGAATGTTTTTAGTGGTCCAGAACACTTCAGAAAACTGTTTAATCCGGTGAAAGTAAGCGTTGCCGGTAACTCAACAAAAACGCTAGACCTGGAAACCAATATGCCCGCAAAAAGTGCAAAACTATGGAGTCACGACAGGCCGTTTTTATACACAATGACAGCCCAGATCGGTACCGATACTTTGAAGCGCAATTTTGGAATCAGGAAAATTGAGGTTAAAGACGCAAGGTTACTGCTCAATGGAAAGCCCATAAGAATGGGTGGTGGTAACAGACCTGCAGATTATCCTGGTTTTGGCGCCTTGGATCCCGACAGCATATTGACCAGGGATCTGATTTTAATGAAATCCGCAGGCATGGAGCTGTCCAGAATAGCCCATCATGCGGTGTCAACAGATTTGCTGGACTGGGCAGACAAAAACGGCATGCTCATCATCACAGAAGCTGGTAACTGGCAACTGGCTTCTTCTCAAATGGCCGACCCGCTGATGCGGGGTAAATTTCAGTCACAAATGCAGGAAATGGTCGAAAGAGACTGGAATCACCCATCGGTAGTTGCGTATTCTCTGGGTAACGAGTTTTATTCCCACAAAGCAGAAGGACAGGCATGGGTCAGAGATATGAGTGCGTTTACAAAGCACCTGGACAGTACCAGGTTGATTACCTTCGCCAGTAACATCGTCTTCAGGGATTACATTAGAAAGCCGGAGGATGAAGCCTCTCAGTATGTTGATTTTGTAAGTGCAAATGTCTATGCCAATCATGCAAAATGGATTGCACATATCCACGAATTGTACCCATCAAAACCTGTTTACATCAGTGAGTTTGGCATCATGCTAACCCCAAATAAAACAGAAAAAGACAGGATCGCTTATTTGAAGTCCGCTATTGATGCCTTTAGAAACACCGATTATGTAATTGGTGCCTCTATTTGGTCATTCAATGATTATCTGAGCCGCTTCCCCTTGTCAAATTCAGATGGGTACCGCTCCTGGGGTGTGGTCACACCTGCCCGGGAATTAAGAGCTGCATATCAATTTTTACAAGAGGAATTTGCACCGGCTTCGATCGCTATCAGGAGCTTCAGGGATGGGAAATTGTCACTGACCATAAAATCAAGAGCAGATTTTCCTTCTTATACCTTGCAGGGATATCAAATAAAGATTGGCAACAAGCGTATCCCAATTGGAACATTACAGCCTGGCGAATCCCAGGAATTAAATATAGCCCTATCGGCTACAGACAAACCTGCCTATCTGGAACTAATAAAACCAGGAGGCTTTACAATTATGAAACAAAATATAGTTTATGATCATTAATCAAGGGGGCGAAAAGAGGGCCCTGCAATCCAATGATTTGCAGGCAGATCTGGCGGTTATTGGCGGAGGAGTATCGGGAACGTGTGCCGCAATAACGGCTGCAAGGCAAGGTCTTAAAGTTGTGCTGGTGCAAGACAGACCCGTTCTTGGCGGAAATGCAAGCAGTGAAGTCAGATTGTGGATGTTAGGCGCAACATCACATATGGGAAATAATAACCGTTGGGCAAGGGAAGGGGGCGTTGTAGATGAACTTATGGTTGAGAATATGTACAGAAACCCGGAAGGAAATCCTTTGATATTTGATACAGTTTTACTCGATAAGGTTGTTTCAGAACCCAATATTACCTTGTTGCTGAACACTGCAGTTTATGATATAGAGAAATCAACCTCCGATGAGATCGCAGCGGTAAAGGCATTTTGCAGTCAGAATTCTACCGAATATTTCATAAAATCACCGCTGTTTTGTGATGCTTCCGGTGATGGTATTGTGGCTTTCTTAGCAGGCGCTGCGTTTAGAATGGGCGCCGAAGCCAAGGAGGAATTTGGTGAACTGTTTGCCCCTACAAAAGAATATGGAGAATTGCTGGGCCATAGTCTTTATTTCTATAGTAAGGATACCGGTAAGCCTGTGAAATTTGTTGCGCCATCTTATGCGCTTGATGACATCTCAAAAGTGCCGAGGTTTAGGAACTTTAATTCCAAAGAATATGGTTGCAAACTCTGGTGGCTGGAGTATGGGGGCAGGCTGGATACTGTCCATGATACAGAAAAAATAAAATGGGAACTTTGGAAGGTGGCTTATGGTGCATGGAATTATATTAAAAATTCCGGTAATTTTCCGGAAGCCGAAAACCTGACACTGGAATGGGTTGGCACCATACCGGGTAAAAGAGAGAGCCGCCGTTTTGAAGGGGAATACCTCATAAAACAACAGGACATTGTGAACCAGCAGTTACATGAGGATGCAGTTGCCTTTGGTGGCTGGAGTATAGACCTGCATCCCGCCGACGGCGTGTTTAGTGAAAAACCGGGTTGTAATCAATGGCATAGTAAGGGCATTTATCAAATCCCTTACCGCTCTCTATATAGCAGGAACGTTAAAAACCTGTTTTTAGCTGGAAGGATCATTAGCGCAACACATGTTGCGTTTGGTTCTACCAGAGTGATGGCCACTGCATCGCATGCCGCACAAGCCGTTGCCATAGCAGCAAAGATCTGTAAGGACAACAAATTGTTACCCGCAGACATTTATCCTAAAGGTTTTATACCGGAATTGCAGACTGAATTGCTGCGTACCGGACATCATATCCCGGGGCTGGTACTACATGATAAGCTCGACCTGGTTCGCGATGCGGTCATTTCCGCATCCAGTGAGTTACTGCTTACCGAACTTCCTGAAAGTAAGCTGATTAATCCGCTTGAGTTTTCTGTTGCACAAATGATCCCTATGCACGCAGGAAAGATTGAGGCATTTGTTTTTCATGCGGAAGGAAGCTCGGATACTGAATTGGAAGTAGCCCTCAGGATCAGTGGCAAGAATGGGAATCACACTCCTGAGCTAACCCTTGACAAAATTTCGCTTCCAATCAAAAAAGGAAGGAATTGTCTGCAGGTTAAATTCAATGCGGAGCTAAAAGAAGACACCTATGCCTTTCTCACTTTTATCAAAAATCCAGCAGTTAGTTTAGTCTATTCGGCACAAAGAATTACCGGTTTATTGTCTGTCTTTAACTCGATTAATGAAGCGGTATCTAATTATGGCAAACAGACTCCCCCGGAAGATATTGGAGTAGATGAGTTTGAGTTCTGGTGCCCCAAACGCAGACCCCAAGGACATAACATCGCATTTAAATATGAATCCGGCATTGATGCTTTTAAAGCTGAGAATGTTACAAATGGCATAGACAGGCCAGTATCGGCACCAAATGCCTGGGTGGCAGATTGGGCAGATAAAAATCCCTTCCTAAACATTACATGGCCCGAAGCTAAAACCATCGGCAGGATTGAGCTGCTGTTTGACACCGACTATGATCATCCCATGGAATCCGTACTGATGGGGCATCCGGAAAACGTAATGCCATTTTGTGTCAGAAATTATGTGATCAGGGATGATAAAGGAATTGTTGTTTTTACTCAAACAGGAAATTATCAAACCAGAAATGTGATTGAACTGGCCGAACCTTTACACACTAAAAGCCTTACCATACATTTAGAACACCCCTCCGGAGAGGTACCTGCAGCTTTATTCTCAGTGCGTTGTTATCAAAATAGTTAATCGTAAATAAATAAATGGGACAATTAGATTTCGTGGTAATGGCCGTTTTTGCCTTACTTATATTTGGTATAGGGCTTACGTTCACTCGCGTGGGCAGTAAAAGTGGACAGGCATTCTTTGAAGCCGGAGGAGAAACGCCCTGGTGGATCAATGGACTATCCCTGTTCATCAGCTATTTTTCTGCCGGAACTTTTGTCGTTTGGGGTTCTATAGCCTATAAGCATGGTTTAGTTGCCAATGCGATACAATTGACGATGGCAATAAGTGGCCTGATTGTAACGCTTTTTATTGCTGCCCGATGGAAAAAAACAGGGGTGGCCACGGCTGCAGAATACATTGGTAAACGTTTTGGCGCCAGAGAGAAACAATTCTATACTTACATGACGCTGTTACTCAGTCTTTTTACTACTGCGGCTGTCTTATATCCCGTTGGTAAAATGGTGCACGTGGCGACACCCTATTCCCTGGAAACCTGTATCATTGTCATTGGTTTAATCATTGTCGTTTACACGGCAGCTGGGGGATTATGGGCGGTTCTGGTTACGGATGTCGTCCAGTTTGTTATTCTGACTGCTGCAGTATTGATTGTTATCCCAATTGCATTTTCCCAAATCGGCGGACCGGCAAACCTGGTGACCAAGGCGCCACCTCATTTCTTTGAACCCTTTAACCAGGATTATACCTTTGGTTTTATGCTAGCCTTTATCGTTTACCAAACGTTTTATATTGGTGGGAACTGGTCATATGTTCAGCGTTATACGAGTGTGTCAAATCAAAAGAATTCCAAAAAAGTGGCGGGTATATTTACGATACTATATTTCATCAGTCCCTTTATCTGGATGATACCACCAATGATCTATCGCGTGATCAATCCAAATCTTCAGGGATTGGAAACCGAGGATGCCTATATGATGCTGATCCAGAAGGTAATGCCTGCCGGCCTGATTGGGCTGGTACTGGCAGGCATGGTCTCTGCTACTTCCAGCAAGGCAAATACGACCATTAACATGGCGGCTACCGTTTTTGCACAGGACATTTATAAAAATCTGCTCAGACCTGCAGCTTCTGAAGCCGAGGTGATCTGGATGGCCCGTTTTTTTACACTTCTTTTTGGTGCATTGACCATTGTTGTCGCCATTTGGATACCCAGCGCAGGTGGAATAGTTGAAGTGGTTTTAAGTACAGCATCAATTGCTGGGGGAGCATTATTTGCTCCGATCATCTGGACACTTTTTTCCAGACGTCAAACCGGACTGTCGGTAGTCACAGCAACGGTATCGTCGCTTTTGATTAACATGTTCTTTAAAGTAATTGCTCCGGTGATCTGGAATTTAAAATTGGACCGCACAATGGAAACCTGTTTGGGTATGGGTATTCCTATGGCTATTTTACTATTTTTTGAATTATACTATCTCTCAACGAAGAAAGTATCTGTGAAGGTTGCGGAGATGGAACAGGAAAAACTGATCACAGCAATCAAGCTGCTAGATCCGGCCGTTCATCTTGATGCAGCAAAACAAAACAAATTCGGCATAAGGGTCATTGCACTTTCCATGTGTGTTGTAGGTGCCGGAATAGGTATACTTGGATATATTGCAAAAGACTTCTCGATAACCGTGATGACAGTAGGCGGATTGATTCTGGTATCGGCAGTGTTATTATGGAAACTGGCCAATAAAAAATTAGTTGATTAACTTTGAGAAAGAAGCTGCTTGGGTATCAATTTTTTACCGCAAATCGATACATGCTAAAGTTAGAACGTTTTTTTATGGTTTATTTGTAATGGTTAATATTCGTTCTGGCTTTACAGGATCACCGCTATACCACTCAAGAGTACCGTTATAAAATGCCTTCGTGCAGATCACGGTATTTTTTTCATGAGAGAGATAACTTGTAAGCGTGTCCTGTACGGTATTATTAAACTTTAAAATAGTAATAGTTGTGTCCTTTCCAGGTGGTTGAAAGGGAAATATTCTTAAAATATTTTGGCCTTTGAGGTCTTTGTACAATAAAAATCCAATCTCGTGACCTTTGCTTAAATCAGGTGATAGTAGCTTCCCTTCTACCAAATGAAAGACCTTAAGGTCTTTAATATATGTCTCATTTAGAATATTAACTGCTTCTGAATTTACATATTTTAAATCGACAGTAGTATCTATAACAATCGGATCATTTGATCTTTTGGTACATGAAAAGCTTAGCATTGCTATACCAAGCCCTGAAAGAACATGGAGGATAAAAGATTTTTTCATGGGGATAAGAGGTTAAATAATTAATGAAATTTAATTAAAAATAAATATTCCTTGTTAAATTGTATCATTTATTAATATAATCATAGTCTTAATACTAAATGGATTATGTTGAATATCCACTTAGTATTTATTTTGAGTTTCATTAAAGAATCCTAAGAGTTATTGACCTAAATGGATTATGGCAAGAGCCTGGAAACAATGAAAGATAAAACTTGGTCGTAATAGGTAGCCACCTCTTTCGCCGAACGTAGTTCTTACTCACTTTTCCCGAAATATAGAGTTTGATGCCGTTTAAGTCGAAAGTTATAGATTAAGTATTTGAATGCTTGAGAATCTCATCGTATAGAAGGTGACTGAACAGTAGGAATCATGTTATGTCCTGCTATAACTGCATATTCCGGCTAATAAATAGAATGTTTTAATGAAAAATGTGGCTCCAAAACTCAGCCATTGAAATTTATCAAGAAAAATGGAAGAAACTGAACCGCATTAATTTAGTACTTGCAATTGAAACTGCTATAGACTGTATTGGCGGCAGCAAAATCACAAGACACATCCTCTTACTGAATTTTTTCCGTACCTGAATCAAAAGACACGGTACACTAATATCGTTGTTATAATTGCTATATTTATGCTAACCAAATTTAATGTTTATGCGCTCTTCGTTTTTTGCAGTGATATTATCACTTAATATATTGGCAGCATGCGGTCAAATTAAAACCAATTTTAACATCAATGGAGAAGAGATTGACCCAATCTCAAAAAGACCAGTAGGCTGGTCCTATTCTTTTAACAAAGACCAGGAGAAAGCCTATGAAATTAAACTCGACAGTAGTGTTAAGAAAGATGGAAAGTATTCGTTTTCAATCAAAAAAATAAATAATCAATCGGATTTTGCTGCCTTGGATTATATCATTCCCAAAACTTTTCAGGGTAATTCTATCGAATTAAAGGGATATATAAAAACTGAAGATGTGAATTCGGGGTTTGCCGGTATGTGGTTGCGAATTGACGGCGTTTCGGGCTCTATTGCCTTTGACAATATGCAATCCAAAAACCTAAAGGGAACAAACGATTGGAAGCAATATTCTATTATACTTCCATATGATAGTGAAGAGGCTAGAACGATACATTTAGGTGGGTTACTATCGGGTGATGGCCATGTCTGGTTCGATAATTTTGAGCTTTTTCTGGATGGAAAGGCTATCGACCAGGCTCAAGAAAAGAAAACTGTTTTGACAAAGGCGGACACAGATACAGCATTTAATAAAACATCCGGTATCAACGATTTAAAATTGACCCCCCGAATAATTAAAAATCTTGAAGTAACAGGTCAGTTTTGGGGCTTTTTGAAATACCACCATCCTGCAATTGCTAAAGGTGAATACAACTGGGATGGGGAACTTTTCAGAATATTACCGGGAAGTATTCAGGCTACAAGTGATCAGGAATTAAGCAAAACACTTGAAACTTACCTGAATCAACTTCCAACACCCGCCCGCTGTCCTTCATGTGAGGATGTACTGGATAAGCAAGCAGTTTTGAAACCTGATTACGGATTATTATTAAATAGTACAGTATTATCCAAATCTCTAACTGAAAAGTTGATTTACATAAAGAATAATAGAAATATTTTAAAGAATTATTATGCAGGTTATTACCCTGGAACCGGCAATGTAAAGTTTGAACATGAAAAGCCATATGCCCAAATGACCTATCCTGATGCAGGATATAGACTGCTTTGCCTTTACAGATATTGGGCCATGATCAATTACTTTTTCCCTTACAGAGATGTAATCGGAACGGATTGGAATAAGACCTTAACTACATTTATCCCGACTTTTGTAAATGCAAAGGATAAGAAAGGTTATACCATTGCTGCGTTAAAATTAATAGGCAGTATAAATGATACACATGCGAACATTTGGGGGAGCAACCGTACGCTGGACGACATCAAAGGAAAAAATACGGTACCTTTTGGAGCTACTTTTGTACAGGGGAAACTCGTGGTTACAGAATATTATGCAGATACAATGGCCGTAAAGAATAAGCTTAAACTCGGTGATATAATTGTTTCCATAAACGGCAAAGCTACAGATCAATTAGTTGAAGAATTCCTTCCCTTAACCCCCGCCTCCAATTATGATACTAAGTTGAGGGACCTCCCGTTTAACTATTTGCTTAGAAGTAACCTAAGCTCCTTTAATATCGGGGTTTTAAGAGAGGGTAAAACCATTCATGAAAACATACATACAATTGATCTGGCAACCTTTTACAAGGCGAAATATTCCAATAAGGGAAAATCATCTTACAACCTGATCAATAAAGACATTGGTTATGTTTTTCCGGGAACGTATAAAAATGCTGAATTACCAGAAATCAAAAAGCTGTTTAAAGACACAAAGGGAATAATTGTTGACATGCGCTGTTACCCTTCTGAGTTTATGCCGTTTACTTTTGGAAATTATATAAAATCTTTTCCTGGGGATTTCGCTAAAATTACCAGGCCTTCACAAACACAACCTGGCTTGTTCGTTTATACCACTCCAATTGTAAACGGAGCATTAAGTTCCGATAACTATAAAGGAAAAGTAATTATTATTGTAAACTCAACCAGTCAAAGCCAAGCAGAATACACAACAATGGCTTTTCAAAGTTCGCCAAATGTTAAGGTTATTGGCAGCATGACCGCCGGCGCTGACGGCAATGTCTCCAGTTTGGTCTTGCCGGGTGGAATCAGTTCAATGATTTCTGGATTAGGCATTTTCTATCCTGACAATACTAAAACTCAAAGAGTGGGTGTTAAAATTGATGAGGAAGTTAGACCTACGATCAAAGGCATAATTGAAGAAAAAGATGAGCTCCTTCAAAGAGCCATACAAATGATATTATAACAAATACCAAATTATGACCAGAATGTCTATTCATATGATGGCAAGCTGTTTTTAAATTTTCAAGGAAATGGCTTTAAGTCAAATTACTTTGATGAAGCAACTGGAGAACCATAATGGATATCCAGAGGTAGCAGCAAAACGGATGTCGTCGGCTTAATCCTGAAGATTTGCCATATATAAACGCATGTTCTGCGGAAATGGCATGATTAAAAAATATTATATCTATATGCATATTATTTAATGGTAACTGGGTGATGTTATATTGATATGCATATAACATTGTTAAACTTTATTTTTTATATGTCTTTACGTATAATTTTGCTGTATGTACGTGAATAGATGCAAATGCATATAATGAAAGGTTTAGCCTCATTTGTAAAAGAAAAAAGAAAGCTGGGGATTAATCCAAGAAGAATTTGCTGAGCGTGCCGGCGTTACGCTTACTGTGATTCCTAAAATTGAACAGGGAAAGTAAACGTTGAACCTGTCTAGCGTAAACCAGGTTTTGCTGACGTTTGGAAGTCCACTTGCTCCAGTCAGTACAAGGGAAATAGAAACGAAGCCATATACTCGGTAGTTTGTCTTACGATTTCTCTCGGACCCCCCTTCAAATTGTGCCTTTTCAGAAAACAGTGCTTTGCCGAATAGCCTGCAATGCATGAACATTGTCCCCACTGCTTTTTCAGCCGCCTCGCTGCCATCCAGAGCAGTAAGTCCTGTTACCCCGATGTGCAGGTCGGCAGGGAATCCACATCTTTGTTTTTGTCGCTGGCGCCACACCCTGCCAGGGCTATTCCGGCCATTATCAGCAGCAAGGGGAACATATTTTTTATGGTCGTGATTTTAAACTTCGTTTGTTTCTGTGGGACTTTATATGGTTCAATATGTGACTGGATACCCTGAGAAATCGCTTTTAGCAGTTCAACGCGAAGGTCAGTTTCAGTCGCGTTGATCCACACATTATTTCTTTTTACCATGGTAATCGAATCCCTTTCCGGAAAGATCACTTTAAGTGCTTTTGCGCCTTCATATGTTGTGGGTATCGCATTCAACAGTAGGGGCTTATAATCTGTAGGGTCTTTAATGCTAAATCTCATAAGTCAGTATGATTGAATTGACAATGGTTTATAAAATGGTGAGCCGTTTTTGAAATAACAACTCGGATCCCCGGTGGTTTGTAAAAAAATAACCTGCATGGAAAAGCATTAATTATCTGGAACCAATTGACAATGGCCATGCTATTCGGGCGATCTTCCGCTATCAGTTTTTTTGCTGACCGGAACGAATGAGGTTGCGGTCAGCAAAATCCAGCCAGATGCGCTGGCCGAATTCCTGTAATGGTTTTACTTTATTTATCTCCATAATTGAATATCTATTTTTTAGTGAAGGTGTTTTAGCCATCTATTGTTTTCAATGAAGTACGCTTGCTGGGACCAGCGCCCGTACCTGACTGATGATGGCCGATGCACTAATGCCTGCTTCTTCCATTAATTCATCCATTTTTCCCGAATGCGAAACCTGAGTTACCGCCATTTTTTTTACCTGTACGGTTCTTTCCGATGCAGTCACTGCAGTCATGGCAAAATCACCCATTCCTCCATGTGCAAAATGATCTTCCACAGTGATTAGGATAGGATGCCTGGTTGCGTTAAGGCAGTTGATCAGTGTCTCCTGATCTATAGGGTTGATGCTGTAGCAATCCAATACCCGGACAGATATTCCTTCTTCTTTCAGTTGGTCTGCTGCTTTGAGTGCTTCAAATACCGTAATGCCGGTAGCGGCAATGGTCAGCTGGTCTTCATCTGACTGTCGCAATAGTTTTGATCCCCCAATCTTAAACTCGTCCTGATTTTCATAGATCAGGGGTGTTTTAGGACGCAGTGTTCTTAGGTAAACCATGCCTTGATGTTTGATCATCAGGTCGGTTAATTTCGAGGTTGCCACTGCATCTGCCGGCTGGAAGATCACGGTATGGGGTAGGGTTCCAAATAAGGCAATGTCTTCCAGTCCCATTTGAGAAGGTCCATCTTCACCAATGGAAACACCGACATGTGAGCCCACAAATTTGATATTTGCCTCAGATACCCTCGCCATACGGATCTGGTCGGCCGCCCTGGTGAGGAATGCACCAAATGTCGCTACCACAGGTATTTTACCTAATCTGGATAGGCCTGCGGCTACGGATACCATATTTTGTTCCGCAATATAGCATTCGATAAAACGCGATGGAAATAAGGCTAAAAAATCTGCGGTAAAAGTGGAGTTCTTCACATCCGCATCCAGTACATAGATGTCTTTATTTTCTTTTCCCAGCTCAGCGATCACTTCACCAAATACTTCCCTGGTGGCATGCTCCTGGTCTTTGTTGAAGGAGGGGCCTATGGCGATTGGAAAGGTAGCCTGTCCCGGCAACCAGGTGGTGTCGGGTTTCCTCAGGTTAAAGTGAAGCTGCTCATCGGTATCTCCTAATTCTTCCAGTGCTTTTTGTAACTGTTCTTTATCCAGGGCTTTCCCATGCCAGCCTTCTCTGTCTTCCACAAAGGAGACGCCTTTGCCTTTAATGGTCTGGGCAATGATGGCCAGGGGTTTCCCGTTCTGATGGTCAATGCCTTGCCGGAAGGCCTGATCCACGTCATCCAGGTTGTGACCGTCGATCTGAATGACTTCAAATCCGAAAGCCCGGAACCGTTCGGCATATTTCTCAACATCCCAGCCAAACATGGTTTCTCCGCTTTGGGCCAGTCGGTTGATATCTGCTATGGCGATCAGGTTGTCCAGCTGATGATAGGAGGCAAAGTTTGCAGCCTCCCAGACTTGTCCTTCTGCGAGTTCTCCGTCACCTAGAAGGACATAGGTTTTGTAATCAAGTTGCTCTCTTTTTGCCAGTAATGCAAGTCCTGCTGCAACCGAAAGACCTTGACCTAATGAGCCCGTGGCTGCTTCTGAATACACAAATTTTGGAGTGGGGTGTCCTTCAAACCGGCTGTCGAATTTTCGTAACCTGAGTGTTTCTGCCAAGGGATAAGCGCCGGCCATGCCGAATAAGGTGTATAGCAGGGGAGCGGCGTGTCCCTTGGAAAGGACAAATCGGTCATTATATAAATTCAGCGGATTCTGGAGGTCATAGCTGAAATATTTATCAAAGAGCACCGCTGTGAGATCGGCTGCCGACAGACAGGAGGTCGGGTGCCCGGATCCCGCTGCTGTGGTGGTGCGTAGGCACCATTTACGAACTAGGTTGGCTTTTTCTTGTAATTTCTCGTTGTTTTCCATAGGGTTTTGTTTTTTTCAAATCAACTAAAGGAATGTGTGGAAAGCGTTGAGAACGTTGAGAGAACGTCGGGAGAACGTTGAGAGAACCTTGGGAGAACGTTGAAGTGATAGCATTAAGCACTTGAGCGTCCCTGAACCGTTAAAATAAGCGAAAATCGACACCTGTTGAGGCTTTAGATTTAGCTGGCCCGGTGGTCGTTCCTGGAACGGTTCATGTCAGCTGTAAGGAAAACAAATAAAAAAGATTTGTGTTTGATGAAATTCTTTAAAACTACATTTTTTGACAATTGTTATTGAAGTAGCGCCATTCCATATCTAATGTGTAACGCTTGTTTGCATTGATTATTTATATGTTTTAATCTGTATGTTATGGAAAATTTCAAAGACTATGCGGTGGCTTCCATTGTGATTTGTGCCATTGCCATGTGCGGTGCTGCAAAAAGCACCCTGGTGGAGCAAAAGTATACTTATCGTGTCTGGAGTCAGCAGCCAGATACACTCGCGACCGAACAGTTTATCCAGGAAATGTCGGTCGGTAGCGGTAAGGAAATCAACCTGTCGAAACTGGCGAAAGAAAAAACCAAAAACTCTAGGGTAAGGGACTATGCCATAAAAGTAATGGATGCTTGTATCCTGGCAAATTCGGACCTTAAACCGCTTGCTGAAACCAGGAAAATGATTTTAGCGGATTCAACGACGGTTGAGCCTGATCCCATTTATGCTAAACTGAAAAAGTCAAAAGGGACAGATTTTGATAAGAAATATCTTGCTGCCACAATAGCGCATCATGACCAGATGATTGTCATGCTGGAGAAAGGGGTCGTGTCTCCTGATACTACGGTGTCCTCTCTGGCTACTAAGTTTTTACTGGTGTGGAGGAGAAATATCGAAGGAGCAAAGTTCCTTTCCAAAAGCATCAAGGATGGTAAGATGGTTGCCGATGGCTTACCGAAAGAAGAATGATCTGGTTTTACTCCATCTGGAGGTGTCCGAACTTGTGTACAGGTAAAGGGTATCCTTATGGACCAGGACAGCGGGGTCGGGTGTAAACTTATGCCTGACAATGGGGTTGCCTTGCCCGGCAATTTTATGTTGTATAGGCCCCATAGGCTTAATGGGAGATTGGTTATTCCGGTTCCTTATGGGCTGATGAGTTTTTCACGGTCGTTTTCATCTTTGTGCCGGGGATTGCCCAGGTTGGGTTTTGGTAGGGTTGGTTTTGAAATCCAGGGTTCATTGGTGTCTACCTGATCATTCAGGTTTTCCGTTGAAGGCAATTCATAACTCGCCCTTCTGTCGCTGCTGCTGTGGTATTCGGGGACATTTAAGTATTGTGGCTTTTCAGCATCATATGTTGCTGAACCCGGTTGCGGGGTATTTCGATTTTTCATAATATCTTAATTTTTAGGGTGTAAGAACAATAGCGGGTTAAGATTCCTATCGTGTGGGAGACAGGGGGTGCTTAACTTTCTTTTTTATTTTTGTTTAACCTTTGGCGCAGTTCTTCTTCAGCCTGTTTGACTTCGTCCTTTTCTGAAAGCGGCTCATCGGTTTTGAGTTTTTTCGGAGGAGCACTAGCTGCTTTTGCCAGCGCTTTGTCGGTATCACTCTCAGGTAGGATCTTATCTCTTTTTTTCATGATGCTGTTGCTTTAAATTGAACGATTTTGCTTAATCTCTTTTTGACCGGAGGTAACCCAGCAGGACAATAACCAGCAGCGCGACGATCAGGGCAATTGCGATATATATAATGGTTTCCATAAGGCAATAGGTTTATGAGCACTGTTTTAATTCTGGAGTCCTGTTCCAGTTAAAAAAAGAAGGATGAAACTGGCTCAGGATTTTTTCTTGGGAACTTTTGCGCCTGCTTTACGGGCTTCTGAAAGGCCAATCGCAATGGCCTGTTTTTTTGAGGTGACCTTTTTCCCGCTACCGGACTTGAGCTTCCCTTCCTTCATTTCATGCATGGTTTCTTCTACTTTCTCTGAGGCTTTTTCCGAATACTTTGCCATAATCTGAGTATTTAAATTTCTCCATTTTGTCTATAGGCCAGCAATCATAAATCCCTGGGATTTGTTTAATATTTCTGACCTTATCGTGTAGAAGTAACACTCTGTTTGCTAAATGGTTTGTCATAAGGTGTTTAATGACAAATCTGAGATCATGACAAAGTTTTCGTAGTGAGCCTTACTAGTTCTTCAATTGATCTTTTTAAATGTAAATACATTCAAATGGCCGGCTAAATAATTACCAACCCATGCTTCGATGGTATCCTGATTTTCATACAGAGCGATCCCAACAGGCTTTCCGGGACAGTGGATGGAAAAAATTCTACTGAAGCTTCCTGGGTTGATCTTAAAAACGTCGATTTTATTTCCCAGGTAACAGGTCACAAAAAGGAATTTCTGATTTCCGGATAAAGCAATCGTTCTGGGCTGCGCATGTGTCTTGGCGGTAAATAAGATCCTGCCTGTAGCGGTTGCCATGCAGGCAATTTCCGAAACCGAATTAAAAGAAACAAACAAATGCCCTAAGGTATCTGTGACCAGGTGTCTCGGATTTTGGGGAACTGTAAAGCGTTTTTCAACTTTCCAGTTTTTATGGTTGATCCTGATGATCGAATTCCCACCCATTATCCCCACGTAAGTCCTGCTGTTTTTATCATCTACGGCAATTCCCCTGGGGATGGCTGAGGTGGATATGGTGGCTATTCTTTTTCCATAAGGGGCGAGGGTATCGTTTATCTTTAAGATGCTGACAGTTTTGGAGGTCCAGTTACTGACTAGTAAATACTTGTTGTCTGCTGTTTTTGCAATTACTTTCGGTGTTTTTTCGGTTTGAATCAGGGGGAATAGTATCGTGTCCTTGGTATGGGTTTCCTGATTTGAGCGGTAAACAACTTTGTTTTTGACCAGGCTGGCGAGCGGTTTGTTTAGCAAGACCGAATCAAGGAGCAAGGGTATAATCCCCTCGCTGTTGTGCAGGGATACCCACAAGATTTTATCCTGATGACTAAAGCAGGCCTCTACAGGTTTTTCGGCAAACGAAGCGATGTCCTGGTGGGAACGATAATCCAGACCCCGGGATTTTGTGGGTTTAAAGCTGAACACCCTGATTAGCTTTTTGCTTTTCTGGCTGAATTCACTGATGTACATGTTCTCCAGGTTAAGCGCATACAATTTTGTTCCTGTAGAATTGAATAAGACGGATTTAATTCCCCAGGAGGAAGGAATGAGGTGTGTTTGCTCAAAGGTTAACCCAGAATAGGATTTGTTTCCAGGTGTGTCAGTTGAGGGCCCCAGACTTGGAGATTTGAGGGGGATGTTTTGTCCGGTAATACTGCTCAGCCCGATTCCGATCAGGCATAGCATTCCGGTTAAACTCCTGTGGTCTTTCACAATGACTGATGTTAGGTGAAGCGGACTATATGGCCATTTTAAGGCATTCCTGAGCACAATGCAAACAGGCTTCAGCACATTTTTGGCAATGTTCGGTATGGTGTTTGCCGCATTCTGTTCCGCAGGCATTACAAATTTCAGCGCAAAGTTTGCAGAGTTGTTTTGCGCTGTCCATACCCAGGCTCATCAGCTGTGCAGCAGCGTAGCATACCGCTGCACATTCCATATCCAGCCTGATGCATTCCGCCATCATTTCCACATCCGGTTCCCTGGTGCAGGAGCTGGCGCAGTAATTGCAAGTTGAGGCACATTCCAAACAGGCCTCAATGCATGATTTCCATTCATGGTATCCCATTGGTTTCAGTTTAAATTCAAATCATATCGTTACCTAAAAAGCATGTGCGGTTTGTTAACATACGGGGATGTTTGTTCCGCCTGATCTTTTAGGTCGGCATTTACTTGTTCCTTCTTGAAAAACTGCTCCTCAGCCTTAGATTTCCTGGGATGTGAACTACCGAGCTTTGCAATGACCTTATCGGTATCATGGTTTGTTATTCTTTTTCTTTTATTTTCCATGGTTTAGGTATGAGGGAAAGTAAGAAATGAGTTTGCTATTTAAATGTTAACAGTCAGGGATTTAAATAGTTTGTCATAATGTCGATTTTTAAAAGGACCTCAGAATATCCGGTGTAAAAAAATAAAACCCATCCTTTGCTGGGTTGTTTTATAAATGTTCACGGGATTCATGGGTAATAATTTTAATCGTTATCAATGGAGTCGGTAACAATTATTTAAAATTTTAGCTAGATGGATACCGATAAGAAAGTAGTTGGCGTAGTGGTGGCCCATCCCGATGATGAGACCTTATGGGCTGGCGGCTTATTGATCGACCACCCCTCATGGGATGTTTTCGTTGCCTGCTTATGCCGGAAAGGGGATCAGGAACAATCAGAAAAATTCAGTAAGGCCATAGATTTTCTTGGGGCGAGTGGAAAGATTGCGGATATGGACGATGGGCCGGAACAACGCCCTTTGCCGGCAAAAGTGGTTCAGCAAACCACTTTGCAGGTGCTGCCCCATAAATGGTTTGACCTGATCATTACACATAGTCCCGACGGAGAATACACACGGCACCGCAGGCATGAAGAGGTTGGTAGAGCGGTGATCAAACTTTGGTCTTCCGGAAAAATAAGGGCTAAGGAACTCTGGACTTTTGCCTATGAGGATGGTAACCGGATGTATTTTCCAAAGGCGATCACTGACGATGCGGTTAATTATGAACTCCGTTTGGGTACCTGGAGAAAAAAATACAGTGTAATTACAGAAGTGTATGGTTGTGACGCCGATAGCTGGGAGGCAAAGACTACACCCAGGGAGGAAGCATTCCGGCACTTTGTTCATCCTCAGGAGGCACTGATGAAGCTTGATACGCTGAGAATTAGGGGGAAATAAGGGCCCCTGCATGGTCTTTGATGTACAAATTAAACATGGATCGTATGAGTACATTTAATCAAACACATAACCACCAGGTCATTCGGCAATGGGTTGAACAGCGAAATGGTATTCCGGCCAGAACAACGGGGACCGGATTGGTTGGGGATGAAGGTGCGTTAGCCATTCACTTCCCCAGATTCCGTGAAAGTGATGACCTCGAGGAGATCAGCTGGGAGGATTTCTTCAGTGATTATGAAAAAGACAATCTTGATTTCTTATTCCAGGATAAGAAGGCAAATGGTGCGATGAGTACTTATTACCAGCTCGTGGCAAGACTGGGGTCCGGAAAACGGACAACATAATTTCTCGCTATTCCCTTCGGACTGCGAATGGAACTGACCTATACATCACTGTTCAAGGCAACGATTTTACAATGAAAATTATAGCGATGAATAAATAAAAGGGAATAAAAGGTGCGTTTTAAGGCGTACTGGTAAATCAGAGCGACAATACGAAAAGAATGGTGGTTGCCGATGGTTATTTTCATTAGCCATACGATAGGTGTCCTTAATTGATCATTACCCTTAAAAATTTCTACTTCTTAAGTATTATCCGTCAATATAGAATCGCAGAATCCACCAAATCAAGTAAAGAATAAATGAAATCACGATTCCGGCATGAACAGACTTGTTTGATGATTTAATGGCCAATACGCAAACAGCTATATGAATTATCGTTCTGAAGAGGTCTGGCCATTGCATTTTCGTAAAATATGTGGTTCCCTTGATATAAGTATCCATCATATCAAATGCAAAAAGTATTGCCAGAATAGAGAAAAACCATTTTCTTCGGGAATAGAAATAATCTTCATAATCTTTATAGTCCCTTAAATCTTCTGGAAACAGAAGTGCAGATAAAATAAAGTAGATGATAGCATAACAGGTTACAAAAGAGTATTTGAAAAAATTCCAATGCTGAATTTCTGATAAATGGATTTCAAACCACCAAAAATAAATGGTCATTAAAAAGAGATAAAATCCCCAGAGCAGATGGATCCAATAAGGCTTAACACGTCCAGGATGCACCATAAGTTTACTCGCACCTTTTAAGGAATGTGTAATACTTAAACCCAGTATTATACTAATGACTGTTTTGATGTGGGTGAATGTTTCCATTTTAACCCTAAGATAAGCATACTTGCAATAAATCATTCAATATGGCAGAAGAGATTGCCTAACTTTTGTTTTTTAAAAAAAACCTTTATATTTAATTGAGAATTGTTCAACAAAAGATTTAATGCATGTTATGCATGATGGTGTGTTTAATTGTTGAAAATAGTTTGATACTAAGCGCTTCAAATTTATAATACAGTATAAACTTTTATCATCCACTGTCTAAATACTCATCCTATGAATGCAATCATCCCAACTGTCTCAACCCTGTTTACTTTTCTTTCTATAAACAGTCACCTTCGTAAGGGTAGCCCAGCAGTCTTTTAATTTGCCTGTAGCAATATGACTTTTTTTTAAAAAAAAATGCGCCATCAACTTTAAGAAGAATCCAGCCGCCTGCAGGATATCTTAATCTGGTCTATTCTCTCTTTTTTATCTAAATATCAAATTATGGAATGGTTTATTCAAACGTTTCGGCAATACCCTGAACTGGCGGTTTTTGGCAGTTACATCAGCAGCACGTTCGCAGTAAAACAGTTCAGGCTTGAAATTAAAGGAAATGTATTTCAAGACAAAGTTTTTTTCAGGTTCCGCGACCGCTACGCCAAGGATCCGGAAGTGCAATCCGTTGATAACATCACCAGATCAACAGATCCGGCCTTTATTGGTTACAAGATATCAGACCGGACAAGTATTTCCATAGGAAAGATGTGTGCTGCCTGGGGCGGTTATGAATTTGATATGAACCCCATTGATATTTACCAATACAATGATATTGTAGATCAGGCAGATAATTTTTTAACAGGTGTGCAGTTCAATTGGAAAGCCTCAGCTAATCACACCCTTTCTGCGCAGGTATTGAATTCCAGGACCAAAACTTTTGCAGAATTGTACAAGAATGTTCCAGATCTTAAAGAGGCTAAGTTCCCAGCTGCTTATGTTGGCAACTGGAACGGCAGTTTTGCCGGAGGGAAATTCCAGACGATCTGTAGTTTCAGCATTTTTCAGGAAACCAGTAAAAACGGTGATCCCGTAAATATGTATTACACTGCTTTGGGTAATCAGTTCAGGTCAAAAACCAGTCTCAATCAGCTAAATGGCATGCCGGGCATTACTTCACCCTTGCTGATTTTGTAATATAATTTTATTAGCAGCTTATGACAAAAATAAATAGAATGTTTAAATCAATTATAGTTTTATTGCTGGTTCTACCTGTTATAAGTTTTGGACAAAATACAACTTTACAAAAATGTCTGACCATTGCAAGTGAAAACAATTTATCGGTTAAACAAGCAAAGTCTGCACTGTTATCCGGGCAATATAATTTGCAGGCGGAGAAGAAGAGCTACTTACCCAAAGTAGATCTGCTGTCTAGTTACACATACCTGAGCAGCCCATTAACGGTAAATTTACAAACGGTAAAAGATGGTATTGTAGAGGGATCCTCAAAGCAAAGCGTTAACGCGGCAAATGAAGTATTTAAAGAGGTTACCGGTAGCGATTTGTCACAAGCTGCACAGGATCGAATATACAATGCCTCCAAAAACATTATTGGGGGCGTTTATCCCGACTATAATCCGAGTTTAAGTAAGCAATCTTATTTTGTTGCCGGCTTAGGTGTAAGGCAACCCATTTTTCTGGGAAACAAACTAGACGCTGCCGGAAACCTGGCTCAATCTCTTGTAAATTCTGCAGACATAAACGTTGATCTTGTAAATAAAGAAGTCGATTTTTTAATTGCAGCCCAATATCTGCGCATTTTGTATTTAAACACCCTCTTCAATAAGCAGCGGGTAATGATAGATGCCCTAACCAAAAATAACCATTATGCTCAGGAGCTGGTAAAAAACCAAATACTTGCACCTTATCAGAAAAGCTGGACTAATGTAGTATTATCGCAAGCCGAAAGCCATTTCAACAACATCAAGCTGGAGCAGCAAAATGCCTATATAGAGCTTAACAAGCTGCTTGGCGTTCCGCTCGACTCTACAATGATAATTACAGACACATTGAGTTATGCAGCTATTGAGCCGTTTGAACCTGAAGACGATTTTTGGGAATCAAATCCTGTATATAAAATGGCTGGCAGTAAAATCTCTTATGCTAAAACAGCAGAAAAGATCAGTAAGTCGTTTTCTTTACCCAACATTTTTGCCATTGGAAATTATAACTTATATCAACGTGACCTGCCTCTTCTTATGCCCGACTGGTTTGTTGGTGTAGAACTACAGTGGACGCTTTTTAACGGGCAAACAAGAAAAAGAACCCTTGCAGCCAGACAACTGATAGAAGAGGCAAAACTTGCAGAGCAAAATGCAAGTCTTGGAATACAAGTCTTATCTGCGGTTGCCAGAAACAAGATGAAATCTCTTCAAAATGAGGTGACATCGCTAGATAATGCCAGAAAGGATGCCCATACCACAAGCCGTCTTATTACAGAGCGGATGAAAAATCAGCTATCCTCTCCTAAAGATGTAAATGATGCTTTATTAATAGAAACAGAAATTGAAAAAGGCTACCATACCGCAGTGTTTGGATATTATTTAGCTGCAGCAGAATACTTCAACAGTCTAGGTAAACCACAGCAAATAACTCAATACATTAAGTGATGAAACCATCGTGATCTTACAGATCACATAACAGAACGAATATAAGATCATGATAGCTTCATAACCACTAAAAGACAAATATATTCCAATGAAAAACATTCTAAAAAACTATTGGGCACTGCTCATCCCTATATTAGTTGTAATTATTGCTTTATTTTTCTTCTTATCCGGAAACAAGGAAGATGAGAACAACTTTGTTGGGATGGTTGACGCATCGAGCGTTGACGTAGCAGCAGAATTTCCGGGCAGATTGGATTCGCTGCTTGTTGAGCAGGGTGACACCGTAAAATCAGGACAATTAGTTGCCATATTACGCTCAAACGAAATAGATGCGATTAAAGCTCAAGCGCTTTCAGCTATAGATGCAGCTAAAGGTCAGCAGGAGTTGTTAACCCATGGTGCAAGACCAGAGCTAATTGAAGCAACCTCGAAACTTTATCAGATCAGTCAGGAACAATATAATCTTTTTAATACCACCTATCAGCGCATGCAACGTTTGTATAATGCTGATGTGATATCAGGGCAAGAGAAAGATGTTTTCTATTTCAAATATCAGGCGGCTAAGAAAGAAATGGAAACTGCAGCGCTGAACTTAAAAATGCTGAAAGAAGGAACAAGGCCCGAGCTGCTTAAAACTGCTAATGCTATTGTAAAACAGGCAGAGCAGGCATACGAGCTTACAAAGGCTCTTGGTGATAACACCAAAGTTTATGCACCTGCAGATGGAGTTATTTCGAGTTTGGTTACCCATCAGGGTGAGATCGTATCAATAGGCTATCCTATGATGACCATTGAAAAAAAGAATTCCACACTTTTGCGGTTCAATATTAGGCAGGACAAAGCCAATTTACTGAAATTAGGAGCGGTAGCATCTGTAAAAGTACCCGGATGCGAACCTGAAGCCTTCTCTGTAAAAGTAACCTCAATATCGCCAACACTTGAATTTGCCAATTGGGTGCCATCAAAGGATAAGGGACAGTTTGAACTTAGAACCTTTACCATAGAACTTAAGCCGGAAAACCAATCGCAGGTAAAAGGGTTACGTTCTGGGATGACTGCATCATTAATTCTGCCTTGATGAATCGTTTTGGCTATATTATCATTAGGGAATGGAAGCGCATCCTCAGCTTAAAGGTATTTTACCTGGTTATGCTGGTTGTTCCGGTGCTTTTGTTTTCATTCTATGCCGTGATTTACCAAAAAGAAGAAGCTAAACATTTATCATTTGCCATATGGGATGATGACCAAAGTTCGGTTAGCCGACAGCTTACTTTTTTACTTGAACAACGGGAAGCATTAAACATTACCAGAAGAGTAAGCAGTGAGGCCGAAGTTGAAAAACTAATACAGCAGGGCAAAATACTGGGAGCCATACATTTCCCCGTAAACATGCAGAAAGACATTTACAGCAGGCACCCGGTTAATGTAACGCTGTATACCAATGCAGCGTCTCTGGTGCCCGCAAAAATGGTATATAAGGCAGTCGCCGAAGTTGTAATTACAGGAAGTTCTGGAGTGATTTTAAAGAAGCTGATAAAAACAGGGATGAAAGCCGATCAGGCAATGGCACTTGCCAATCCAATTAAACTAAATTCTTACCAGCTTTATAATGCAAGTTATAATTATCAGGAGTATTTGGTACCCGGATTAATAACCGTTGGCATGCAAATGATACTGATCATAAGCAGTATGCTGGCCTTGAATTATGAATGGAAAACAGAAACAATGCAGGAACTATATGAGTTGTCAAATGGCTCTGCCTTTACGGTAATTGCAGCCAAAACCATTGCGCATCTTGTGGTAAGTTGGGTTAATTTTATACTTATTGCTTTTGTAGTATTTCCCTTTTTTGATATCGGAGTTGCGGCTGCTACAGGCAAATTCTTTGTTATTTATACATTACTCTCAGTTGCATGTATTGGGATAGGAATGTTTATTTCGGCTTTGTTTAAAGATATAATGTTATCTGGTGATACCGCTCTATTCTATACTTCTCCGGCTTTCGTTTTTAGTGGATTTACCTTTCCAAGATGGGCCATGCCATGGTACGATCAGTATTATGCTACCATTATGCCGTACACATCATTTCTGGATGCCTTTTTTAAAGTTTATTACATGAATTTACCATTGCATTATGCACAGGCAGATTTAAATAAGCTGTTATTGTTTTGCGCGGTGATGTTCCCAACTGCAATTCTTTTATTCCAACGTCAGTTTAATACCAGTACAGATGAAAAAACAATCGGAGCAGTCCATAATTAAGCTCTTTTTAAGAGAGACGACCCTTGTGGCAAAGGACCATAGTTTGCTCCTGACCCTTTTGATTGCACCATTGCTGTATGCTTTTTTTTATGGAAGCATCTACATCAATAAAGAAGAACAAAATGTAAAGCTTGCAGTTGTTGATGATGATCATTCAAGATTGTCAAGGTTGCTGCAACAAAACATCGATAACTCGCCTATTATTGAATTAATTCATTTCCCTAATCTGGAAGAAGCCAAAGAGCAGATGTACCGCGGAAATTGCCAAGGGTATTTTTATATTCCAAAAGGCACAGAATCAAATTTACTAACCCTCAAGCAGAGCAATGTGGCGCTTGCCGTAAATGCTGCCAGGTTCCTGCCCTCAAGCGACATCTTAATGAACGTGCAGCAAATATGCCTTACCATTGGAGCAGGCGTACGGTTACAGTATTTCCAAAAGAGCGAAGGCATGAGCTCCGCAATAGCCATGCAAAACGTAATGCCCGTAAATTTAGATTACAGACCAATGTTTAACGAAAGATCAAGCTATGGCGCCTTCCTGCTTCCTGGATTATTGGCATTAATTTTACAACAAACCTTACTGATAGGTTTATCTGAAAGTGTCGCTGGGGAACGGCAACATTCACGTATTGGCGAATGGCTAAAGGGAGGGATATCTACCGGTATTTGGGGAAAAGGATTGTTTTACCTGTTTCTATTTGCTGCTTATGCCTTTTTCTTTCTGAATGTAAACTACAGCCTGCTCAATTTGCCGATGCGGGGCAATGGTTTCGAATTGAGCCTTTTATTAATACTGTTTATTCTTACGCTTATTCCTATGGCCCAATTTATAGGGTCGCTGTTTAAATCGCAATTGCTCTGCCTGCAAATGATGGCTTTTTCTACCTATCCGATTTTTCTGATCACAGGATACTCCTGGCCATTCGAATCGCTACCACGGGCGGTACAGTGGATTTCAATGTTCTTGCCGACTACACCATTTATTAAAATGTATACGGCTATTGTGCAGTCGGGTGCTGGTTTATTCAGCCAGCCGGGAAGTTTGCTGCATTTAGTGATGTTATGGCTACTTTATAGTGGTTTAGCGTATTATCGGCTCCTGGGTGTTAGGGGCAAAGTATTGACGATAACGACAATATAGGCTCTAGAATAAATCATTGTGATTATATGAACATCAAACCCTAACCCACTATGTCAACCTCCCGGAATATTATAGAAACAAGTTTATTGATCCTGGCACTGTTGGCCTTGTTGTTTGCATTGTATGATGTGCTTAAAATATTTTTTGGAGTACTCACCTTTACAATGATCTTTTATGCCTCTTTTGCAGGCCCCTTTGAACGTCTTGTTCGGCTGATGGCTAATAAACGAAAACTTGCGGGGATTATATATGCGCTGATTCTGGTTGCAATAATTGCCCTGCCTTTTATTTTTATGATTACGGCACTGGGTAAACACATTGGGGATATGGTCCACTGGATAGTGGAAATCAAAACAAATGGGATTCCGCCATTATCCGAAAAAATAACCAGGTTGCCTTATGCAGGTGAAAGCATTGCTGAATTCTGGCGTCATTTGCGGGAAAACCCACAGGAGACTTTGATTGGCCATGAACATCAGATCAAAGATGTGTTGCATCATTTGATTGCTGGGGGAGCAGGGCTGTTGGGTACTGGTTTACAGCTTATTTTTGGAATTGTTGTTTCTGCCTTCTTTTTAGCAGGAGGAAAAGAGAAATTAATGCCTGTTAGACTAACTGTACAGCACCTGTTGGGTAAACGGGATGGACTGCTTTTGCTTGAAGCTATTGGCCAGTCGATTAAAGGTGTGTCGATTGGGGTAATGGGCACTGCTTTTTTTGCAGCTGTTTTTTCGTGGATTGGTTTTGTGATAGCGGGTATTCATTTTAAGTTGATCCTTACCGCATTGGTCTTTTTTTTCGTACTGTTGCAAATGGGCCCCTTGCTGGTTTGGCTGCCCCTGGTGATTTGGGTAAGTACACAAGGTCATACAGAAACAACAGTTTTTTTAACGGTGTATGGCTTGTGTCTACTAATTTCCGAGGCGCTGTTAAGACCCATTTTAATTGCTAAAAGCGGCGGGAAACTTCCTTTTCTGGTGCTGTTCATCGGCGTTATGGGTGGTTTAGCTGCCTGGGGGGTTATAGGGATGTTTAAAGGAGCAATTATTATGGCTTTATCGTATACAATTTTCAATTCCTGGCTGGAAAAGAAACAAAGATACACTAAAGATTAGCCACTGATTCAACAGAACCCGACCACAATCGGCTATAGCTTTCTTGTATGTATTGGTTTTTAAAGTGACCTAATATAGAATAAGGTTGTCACTTACCTAAAGGTCGTAAAGCCTTTTGACGGTATTCGATTAAGGCCATAATGCTCCATAAGGAGCAAAAAAAGGATCTTGATGCCTTCATATCAAGGTGTTTTCATAAGCTGAAGAATAAACAATAGTAATAAATCAATAAAGAAATTACAATCACAACTGGTTTATTGTTTTTTTTCGGAAAAAGTGGTTCTTCCTCATACATCGGTAACTAAAATAGACCAACAAATGTTTTCTATATTCGCCTGCTTTATAAATTTATTCGGAATTTCTGGGCTGGAATCTACACCAATTGTCCATTTTACGTTTTATAGAACTCGAAACAATCTTGATTTCTTATATCAGGATAAGAAGGCAAATGGTGTGATGAACACTTTTTACCTGCTTGTGGCAAGACTGGGGTCTAGAAAACGGATCTCATTTGCGGATAGGGTGGAAACGGATTATTGATGTCCGTATGGAGCGCAACCAAAATAATAAATTCCTGACTTAACGCTGCAGGTTTAATATTTTAAGCGTGATGTGGTCTTTTAAGCCATTATAGAATTTATCAAGGACTTTTTCAAAGACTGGATCTGTAGGTGAAACCGCCGCGAACAGAGTCATGCACGATTTTAGTTTCAGATCATCCGGGCTGCCGAATAGCTGATGTGCATCATTGGTTTTAAGTTCCAGCAAGGTATTGCACATTAAAATCAGTCTTGGGCCCAATACGCGATGTTGCAGATATTCTTTTGCCTCGTCAATGTCACGAATGGCATAAAATCTGGAAATTTCCGTAAAGCCAAGTCCCTGGATTTGCGGAAAAACATACCACATCCAATGACTGCTTTTCCTGCCGTTTTGAATTTCAGTCAAAGCAGTTTGAAATACTGATTTCTGTGCGGTGATGTATCTTTCCAGATTATGCGGTTTCATCGCTTAATTTTCTTTACAAATTAGACAAAGTTTGCTGAATTGCTATAGTTATCTTGATTCCTTTTAGGAGGTGTAGGGGCTTCCATTGGCTAAGAAACGTTACCAGATGGAGCGGAACGCTGATCAGAATTCAGGTTTGGGATGCTAAATAAGCGCTTTAACTTATGCTCCTTTTTTATGGGTTTTTAAGGTGTTCTGTTTATTGGAGTCTTCGATGGTTTCCGTTTTTCCCCAGTCCCGATCTTCTCTGAAATCTTCATCAGCATGAAAATAATGGCTGTGTTTGCCTGTAGCAGGGTTTTTGACTGCATCAAATGTACTGCGTTCTTTTCCTTTAGTCTTCATGTTTTTAAAAATTATTGACACACAATTAAATAACATATGCTTTATCAAAAAGGTTTGTCATGGGATCTTAATTTATGGATTAAGCCAATGCTTTATAGAGAACTGAACAGTTACTTCCCGGCTATAAGGCTGACTGCTAGGTAATCCCCTGTAAACTTAAAATAAGCCTCGCACTTTTTCCTGCCAATATGATATCTTCGCGCCATGACAGCAGAAGATTACGAAGCGGCGTTTTACGGGATAGCGCTTCCGGAAGGGCCAATTGAAATAGGTCAGGGGGCGATTGTTAAGGATGTTCCTTTGTTTATTGAGAAGGAATTGGCGATATTAAAATTCGGTAATAACGAGCGGGTGAAAGAGCCTGTGAGATGGAGGTTAAATAAGCTGATAGAGCTGATCAATAATAGTCACCAATAGCTGGGGTTGGATTTAGGGTCCGCTCATTTGTTTTGGTGGAATTGATAAATTTAATTGTTCATTTAATTGGGAACGGCCAATTGATGAGGGTTTTGGGAGGTTTATCTGCGTAAAGATGATTGGATTTAGGCCTCTGTATACCTGCAAAAATGTATATTTGAAGGTAAGCGTTAAAGTAAAAAATTATGAAGACAATATTCTTCTTGGTACTGGCAGTTCTTAGTATGAGTTGCTTTGCTCAAAAACCAATTAATATTGAGTTAAGGAAGCAATTGGATACCATTTTACAGACCGATCAGGGTATAAGGGAATTCGTAGATTCAGAAGTAAAGGAAGAAAGAAAAAATGCCATTGCTCAGCTGCTAAACTACCCAAGAGCGTTACTGGATAAAAGTGTCTGGGAAATTATGCGAAAAATTGATTCGATAAATATTGAAAAGGTAGCGCGTATCATTGCAAAGTATGGCTATCCGGGAAAAACACTTGTAGGAGAACCTGAAAACACGGCTGTATTTTTTGTTATACAGCATTCCAATAAAATTCCTAAATATTATCCGCTCATAGAAAAGGCCGGCAAAGCCGGGGAATTGCCTTTTAAGTACACGGCCATGATGCTGGACAGGAAGCTTGCTGGTGAAGGGAAAGAGCAAGTTTATGGCACACAGGTATTTATGGTAAGGATTGATAATCCTAAAACGGGCAAGAAAGAATCTTTTGCGTATGTAGTACCTATTAAAGATGCTAAAAATGTGAATAAAAGAAGGAAAGATGCAGGCTTCGACAGTACAGTTGAAGAGAATGCACTTAGGTTGGGTGTCGTTTATAAAGAATACACACAAGCGCAAATAAAAGAAATTACTAAACAATAGCGCAGTTCAACTGATATCATCTCTTTCCATTTAAACCGTATAAGCTTTATCAATTCCCCCTGTCCTTTCGGCTGTTTGTCAAAATAGCAATTGATAGCAGGAGCGCGTTTGCATATTTCGCTAAGCGTGGATCAGCACACTTATTGCTGAAAATCCTAAAGGCGAAAAAGTTAGTGGAATAGCTGAGTGCGCTGTCTGGTTTTAGCTTACCGTAACCTTTAGCTGCCCTGCTCGGGCTCAACGTGTCGTTTTAGTGCACCGCTGGACCATAGTGCCCAAATGATGAGCACAGGCTGGAAGAAAAGTCTTGCCAGACGTTTGGTGTTGGTATCCAGCCCGAATGCATTCCGATGTTCGGTGTACTGGGCAATGTTGCCAGGAAAAATCAGTAGATAAAAGATGGCAAGTGCTATGCCGACTTTAATTCTTTGTCTGCGCCAAAAGATCATTGCGGCTCCGAGTAAAATCTCCACAATTCCTAAAAGCAGGACGACCAGGTCTTCGTTCATTGGGATCCAGTTGGGTACCTGGGCCTGAAATTCTTCCCGCTGAAAGCTTAGGTGTCCGAAGCCTGCCAATATCATAAATAAACCCAGGATTATGCGTGCAGGGTTTTTTAGATTGAAGGCAGGCTGATTTTCGTTTGTCATTGTCGCGAGAAGGATCTACTGTTGTGTTAACAATCGGCAGGTGTGATTGTTCGGGCGATTAGATAACAGTTCCTCCCTTTAGCTGAAAGTCTTTCTTCACACGTTCATATCTTTCCAAATCTATCGGCTTAGATGCGCGCGATATAATGCTTGATTTAAAACCTAAATCTAACGCATCATTGGCAGTATAATAGACACAGAAATCGGCCGCTACTCCACAAACGGCTACTTCTGTAACGCCTCTTCCTTTAAGGTAATCGGCCATGCCTGTAGATTTTTTTCTGCCATTGTCAAAAAAGCCGCTGTAACTGTCAATCTCTTTATCCATCCCTTTTCTAAAAATAGCCTCAACAGCATTCGTTAAAAGTTCTGGAACCAATTCTGCTCCCTTTGTTCCCTGTATGCAATGCTCAGGCCATAACACCTGGTTTAATCCGTTTAACGATATTTCTTCAAATGGTGTTTTATTTGGGTGGGAAGTAAAGAAACTTTTATGACCCCTCGGATGCCAATCTTGCGTGGCGACTACCAGGTCATATGCTGATTGTAAGTCGTTAATGGTTTGGACGATTTCATCACCATGGTTAACGGCTAAAGCACCCCCTGGTAAAAAGTCATACTGTACGTCGATAATAATTAGTGCATTCATAAAAAAGGTTTAATTGTGATTAATTTAATGTGTATCGCGTATTATTTAAAAGTAGTCGCTCACTTTTGAGACACTTTTCACCCAAGCACTTGAGTTGGGCTGTAAAACGTATTCGCTCAGCCCTACTTCACTTGTTTCGGGAGCCCAATCATAGGTATAACCTAAACGCGTCCAGGGGTAATGATAGTCTGCTGTAGTTGATAATGTTCGGTAATAGGCAAAAACAATATAATTATTAAACCATGAGTTGAAATTTTCTGGATTATTAGTGCCTAATGTGGCACCAGCTGTTTTAGTGGTGATCACCCGGCTGCCTGCCGGCCTATATAAGCTTTCCGGGTTTACCCAAATCTCAGCGATATGGGTATTGCTCCGCTCATTAGCAGGGGGTAGACCCAACAACTGGCAGATACGCATGGTGGTATCACTTGTTGCAGAGAAAGAAGAACCTATGCGTGTTTTCATTTGTTGTGGGATGAATAGCCACGATTCTCCCCATGAATTGGTAATGGAATCACCAACCGGATAGCTGGATGGAAAACGCATAAAGCTAGCCATCAAAACATGTGGCTTACCATTAATTGTTTTCCATTGCAAAGCAGTATTTTCAGGAGTTAATGCCCATAATGTATCAATGATTTCTGCGCTGTCAGCTACCATTGCATCTAGTATGGCGCCTTTGTATAATGCGTTCATAGATAGTACAGGAGGTTCTGGCTTTGATGGAATGTCATTATCTTTTTTACACCCAACGAACATAGCAAGCATAAGTAAAGCAAATAACAATAACGGAGAGCAAATATTTGGTTTTTTTTGCATAATAATTTTAATTGTGTTTAAAAAATAAAAGTTTGAAGATAATGTAAAATAGATTTATTGTATAAAGGGGGATTTTACCCCTATGCCTCTTATAAATTGTTAGCCATCAAAAAAAAGCGGCTTAACTTAGCATATACGCTGAAATAAACTATTCTTACACATTTGGAAGCCCTACATATTCATCTTGTTCATTTGTGTTTAATAAAATCAGGAAGAGGTTCCGGGTCTGTTTCGAACTCCTGGTCATCACGATCTATTAAATGAAAAAAGATTGCATGTAAAAATTCTTTCTCCTTTTATTTGTTATGCTAATATTTTTAGTATTATATTTGTTTGTTCATTTGCATTGCTAATGCAATGATTTAATCAGGGGGATGACATCATGAACGCAAAACAGGAATTGGTCAGTAAATTACAGCAGGATATCCTGCTGTGGCAGGGCTTTAAAACACAGGGAGCTGTAGCTGCTGAGGCGATTGGTCTTGGTGAGCTGGAAAACGCATTTCCAAACGGGGTTTTTCCAAAGAAGGCGATTCATGAATTCATCACGGTGCTACCCGAACATGCGGCAGCGAGTGATGGCTTTATCGGCGGACTGCTGTCAGTGCTGATGAAGGAGGGGGCGGCCTGCGTATGGATCAGTACAGCCAGAAAGCTATTCCCGGTTTCCCTTTGTCTGTTCAATGTGGAACCCGAGCGGATCATTTTTATGGATGTAACCCGAGAAAAAGATGTGCTCTGGATCATGGAGGAAGCGTTAAAATGTGAAGGTCTTGCTGCTGTGGTGGCGGAACTGAATGAACTGAGTTTGATTGAATCGCGCAGATTGCAGCTTGCGGTGGAAGGTTCTGGTGCGACGGGCTTTATTTTACGTAAAGATGCCCGTAAGGCCTTAAGTACGGTGGCTACGGCACGCTGGAAGATCAGCCCGGTGCCGAGTGTAACCGAGGATGAAATGCCTGGTGTGGGTTTCCCTCGCTGGAAGGTGGAACTGACCAAAGTCCGTAATGGGAATCCGGGAAGCTGGATCCTGGAATGGGGTGGTGATCGTTTTGTGGAAGTATTACCAGCTTTGAAAACAGCCGGATGGTACGATCAAAGGGAACGGCAAATTGGTTAAACGGTTAAAAAATGCAAAAGCGTTATGTTTCGATATGGTTTCGCCATTTGTTGGCGGACTGGCAGTTGATCCGCAGGCCGGAACTTTGTGATATTCCTTTTGTTTTCGCAGCGCCCGATCACGGGCGCAATATGATTACTGCAGTAAGCCCTTTAGCCGCTTCGCAGGGAATTGAAATGGGAATGCGTGCGGCTGATGCCAAGGCGCTTTGCCCGGGATTGGAAGTATTGGATGATAAGGCCGGCCGTGCTGCCAAATTGCTGAAAGGACTGGGAGAGTGGTGCGTGCGCTATTCTCCGGTGGTGATGGTTGATGATTTTTCGGTGGATGGGTTGTTTCTGGATGTAAGTGGTTGTACGCACCTTTGGGGCGGGGAACGGGAATACCTGAAAGAAATCGTATCCAGGTTAAAAGGCAAGGGGTATACGGTTCGCGTGGCGATGGCGGATACTGCTGGTGCCGCATGGGCGATCGCTCGTTTTGGAAAAGTAACTCCTTTGATAGCACCCGGGACGCATACTGAAGTCCTGCTTGCTTTGCCGCCAGAAGCCTTGCGCTTACCGGAAATTACCCTGGCTAAGCTGCGCAAGCTTGGCTTTTATAAGATCAGGAGTTTTATAGGGATGCCTCGCTCGGTATTGCGCAGGCGATTCGGGGAGGATTTTTTGGTCCGTTTGGGTCAGGCTTTAGGTACGGCCAGTGAACTGATTACTCCTTTGCAGCTGCCTGCTCTTTTTCAGGAACGCTTGCCTTGTCTGGAACCGATTAGGACCCGAATTGGCATTGAAGTGGCGATCAGTCGGCTCCTGGAGCATTTATGCCTGCGGCTGCAAAATGAAGGGAAGGGTTTGAGAACAGGGGTACTGACTTGTTATCGCATTGATGGCAAGGTGATACAAGTTTCGATAGGTACGAGTGGCGCAACCTGTAGTGTAAGCCATTTGTTTAAACTTTTCGAGTTGAAGATCGATCAGATCCGACCGGCGCTGGGAATTGAACTATTTGTATTGGAAGCACCTAAAGTCGATGACATTTTACCCGGACAAGAGGCACTTTGGGCGGGTAAACCCGGACTGGATGATCAAAGTGTAATCCAACTGCTGGACAGGGTAACTGGTAAAATGGGCGCTGATGTGATACATCGTTATGTCCCGGCAGCCCGTTACTGGCCAGAGCGATCAGCGAATCGGGCAGTTTCGATCACTGAAAAACCCGTTGCCCAATGGCATATTGATAGACCACGCCCCACTGAATTGCTCAATAAGCCTGTCCCGATCGAGGTTATGGCCCTGATACCTGATCATCCGCCAAAGTTTTTCATTTATATGGGCGTCAGGCATGTTGTGGTGAAGGCCGATGGCCCTGAGCGCATAGAACGGGAGTGGTGGCTGGATATGGGGGAGCACAGGGATTACTACCAGGTGGAAGATGAACTGGGACAGCGTTACTGGCTGTTCCGTTCGGGTCACTATGGGGGCGAGCAGCGGTATCAATGGTTTATACATGGTTTTTTTGCATGAGATATGGAATACAGTGAATTACAGGTGACTTCTAACTTTAGCTTCCTTCGGGGAGCGTCCCATCCCCATGAACTGGTGGATCAGGCAGCGGCTTTTGGGTATAAAAAAATTGCTGTTACGGACCGCAATACATTGGCAGGCATTGTCCGTGCACATGCTGCAGCTAAGGAAAAGAACATTCAGCTCATTCCAGCCTGTCGCCTGGATTTACTGGATGGGCCTAGCTTACTGGCTTACCCCACCAACAAGGAGGCGTATTGTCGGTTGTCGGCTTTACTGACGGTAGGGAATCTGCGCGCGGAAAAAGGATCTTGTCATTTGAATAAGGCCGATGTGTATGAACACGCTGCGGGGATGTTGTTTACCGTAGCAATGCCTGGTGTGCTGAACCGTCACTTCAATTTTGAGGAATCCTTTGTGAAGGATCTGCAGGAGTACAGGGATGCTTTGGGTAAGCAGCTGTACCTTTCTGCAACACGTACGTACTTGGGTAATGATGACAAGCTGATCTTTCGCATCCAGCAGTTGTCCGGTAGGCTTGGAATACCTGTTGTGGCTACAGGAGATGTGCATTACCATGATCACTCACGAAGGGAATTGCAGGATGTGCTGACCTGTGTGAGGGAAAAGTGTACCATCAAGGAGGCTGGTTTCCGCTTGCATCAGAATGCAGAGCGTTATATGAAACCGATTGAAGAAATGCACCGTTTGTTCCGTAATTATCCTGAGGCGATCCGCAATACAATGGTTATCGCTGAGGCCTGTACTTTTGCGCTTGATGAACTGAAATATGTGTATCCAGAAGAGATCAACAAAAGCGGACGTTCACCATTGGAAGAGCTGGAATACCTGTGCTTTAAAGGTGCGCATGGCTTTTACGGGGAGGTCATCCCGGAGAAAGTGCTGAACATGATTGCCCATGAAATGGACTTCGTCCGGAAGATGGATTATGCCAATTACTTCCTGTTTGTGGAAGACATTGTCCGCGAAGCGAGAAGCCGGGGCATTTTATGCCAGGGAAGGGGATCTGCGGCCAATTCAGCCATTTGTTTCTGCCTGGGGGTGACCTCGGTAAATCCCATGAAGTTTGACTTGCTGTTTGAGCGTTTTATTTCTTCGGACAGGAATGAACCGCCCGACATTGATGTGGACTTTGAGCATGAACGGCGGGAGGAAATCATGCAGTACATCTATACCAAGTATGGTCGTGACCGTGCAGCGATTGTGGCGACGGTAACACAGTTGCATCAGAAAGGCGCTTTGCGTGATGTGGGTAAGGCGATGGGTTTATCTGTAGATACCATTAACAGGTTATCCAGTTCAGTCTGGGAGTTTACCGATGAGTGGTTCGAGGGTAAGCGTGTGACAGAACAGGGATTGAATCCTCAGGATCCGCATTTGATGAAAACTTTGCAACTGACGGCGCAGATGATGGGTTTCCCGAGACAATTGGGACAGCATACCGGTGGTTTTGTGGTGACCAATGGGAAACTGACTGACCTCTGCCCAATCCTGAATGCACGTATGGAAGACCGGACGAACATTGAATGGAACAAAGATGATATTGATGCTTTGGGTTTTCTGAAAGTGGATGTATTGGCTTTGGGAATGCTGACTTGTATCCGCAAAGCTTTTGATTTGTGTAAAGCGCATTATGGTTTAGACCTTACGTTGGCCAATATCCCTCAGGATGACCCGGAGGTGTATGATATGATCAGTGCTGCGGATACGCTGGGAGTGTTCCAGATTGAAAGCAGGGCACAGATGTCCATGCTGCCCAGATTAAGACCCAAATGTTTTTATGATCTGGTGATTGAGGTAGCCATTGTTCGACCTGGACCGATTCAGGGGGATATGGTGCATCCTTACCTGCGCCGCCGAAATGGCGAAGAACCTGTTGTTTATCCTTCTGCAGAACTGGAAGAAATATTGGGCAGGACACTTGGTGTGCCGCTTTTCCAGGAGCAGGCAATGAAGATCGCCATTGTAGCAGCTGGATTTACACCTGCCGAGGCAGATGGCTTGCGTCGGAGTATGGCCACTTTCAAATTTACGGGAACGGTCAATCGCTATGAACAGAAGCTGATTGAAGGGATGATGAAAAAGGGCTATACCGAGGAATTTGCCAAACGGATCTTCAGGCAGCTGGAGGGTTTCGGGAGTTATGGTTTCCCGGAAAGTCATGCGGCAAGTTTTGCTTTGCTGGTTTATGTGTCTTGCTGGCTGAAGCATTATTATCCGGATGCCTTTGCTACGGCTTTGCTCAACAGCATGCCCATGGGCTTTTATCAGCCTGCACAGATTGTAATTGATGCACAGAAACATGGTGTGGAGGTGCGGCCGGTTGACATTAATCATTCTACATGGGACAATTTACTGGAAGAAAAATGCGGCAAGTATTGTGCGATCCGTTTGGGGTTCCGGCAGATCAAGGGGCTAGGGCAACAGGAGATGGATGTTTTGGTCAATTGCAGAGGAAAGGGGTACAGGACAGTTACGGCCTTACGTGATGCGGGGATAGCGATTAATACGTTGGAAAGACTGGCAGATGCTGATGCTTTCCGCTCTATTGGGTTGGATCGCAGGAAAGCATTGTGGGAGGTGTCTGCCTTACAGGATATGCCAGTGGAGATTTTTAAAGGGCAACCTTCTGAAAGTGTGTTGGAGGCGCAGGTGGAATTGCCGCTGATGAGCCAGGGGGAACATGTGGTTCAGGATTATGCGACTGTAGGCTTGTCATTAAAGGCGCATCCGGTCAGCTTTGTTCGGCCGCAACTGGAAATGCTGCGCATCTTGTCCTGCCATCAGATCAATAAGGATGCGCAGAACGGACAATTGGTAAAGGTTGCTGGACTTGTGCTGGTTCGACAACGACCGGGAACGGCCGGTGGGGTATGTTTCATTACTATTGAGGATGAGACCGGCTTTAGCAATCTGGTGGTATTTGAAAAGTTTTTTGATACCTACCGGAAGGAAATCCTGCATTCCAGACTGCTGATGGTGGAAGGTCGCTTGCAGCGGGAAGGAGAGGTGGTACATGTGATCGTGAGCAAGTGTGTAGACCTGACTAAACTGATGGGTAAACTGGTGCAACCAGAGCAGGATGAATTGCCGGTACTTACCTTATCACGGGCAGATGAGAAAAGTGCCCCCTATCCTTCACAAAATAAACGGATAACGGTCCCAGGGGAAGTTCCAAAGGATACTTTTCATGGGGGAAGGAATTTTAAATAAATCGGGAACGTATCCGCTCATTATAGGTCTTCGAAAAGTACCTTAAAAAGTTGCCCAGCTCAATAGATAATGTATCAGCAGGGCTAACAACCCCGTTGCGGGAATCGTAAGTATCCAGGCATAAACGATAGGGATGGTCACGCCCCAGCGTACAGCTGAGACCCTCCTGATCGCCCCAACTCCAATAATGGCTCCGGTAATCGTGTGCGTTGTACTTACCGGAATACCCAATATGCTTGTAGAAAAAAGTGTGATTGCTCCCGCAGTTTCAGCGCTGAAGCCCTCAAATGGCTTCAAATGTGTTATTTTTGATCCCATTGTTTTAACGATGCGCCAGCCGCCGAATAATGTGCCGATTGCCATTGCACTATGGCAGGATATCACTACCCAAAATGGTATCGCGGCACTTTTATCCAATTCTCCAGAGGCAATTAACGCAACGGCAATGATACCCATTATTTTTTGTGCATCATTTGCACCATGTCCTATACTGAAAGCGGCTGCAGAAAGTAGCTGGAGCTTTTTAAAGTGCCTGCTTACTGTTCCCCGGTCAGAATTTTTACAAATCCAGGTCACCGTAATAGATATCAACATAGAAACCATCATGCCAATCAGAGGAGCTAAAAAAATAAACAGGATAATTTTTAAAACTGCACCATAAATTACCGCATCGAAACCAGCGCTTGCAATGGCCGCACCAACAAAACCGCCAATTAAAGTATGCGAAGAGCTTGAAGGGAGTCCGAAAAACCAGGTGGCCAGATTCCATAAAATAGCAGCCAGCAATCCCGCTATCAGTACCTGCATCGTTACAATTTCGGGATGAACGATACCCTTAGCAATTGTATTTGCGACATTAAGTTTGAAAATCAAATAAGAAATGAAATTGAAAAAAGCTGCCCATAATACCGCTAATCTCGGAGATAGGACCTTTGTTCCGACAATTGTAGCAATAGAATTGGCTGCGTCATGAAAACCATTGATGATATCGAATAATAAAGCTAATCCAATAACTATTATAAGTATGGTCATACCGTGCCCCCTTTCTGGTATACACTTCCTGATACTGTACTGCCTAATAATGGCTTTATACGTGTCCTGAGTCGTGCTTTCCTGGCTTAATCTCCGAATCAATAATTTCCTTTTCCATTTTTTTCTTATCCTTATTATTCCTTCGGATCAGGTAAATGATCAACACGACAAAAGCAATTAATACAGGAACTGCAATGGTGTAGTTAATTTCCATAACAAATGACTGATAAGTAGCATTAAATAATTTTAATAGCTACATAAAGATAATAGGATTATGTTAACTTAAAGTTATGAAATAAAATGTATTGATAATGAAAGCATAGTTAAATGATTATGTTCATCGGATGAGAATTGTTTACTCATCCGATGAACAATTAAAACGTGCTCTTTTGCTGATTTGCAAACCGTAATTAATAATGCCCCGCTGGGGGATGAAATCCTGTTAAATGTTGATGTTTTTCCAGGGCCCGGAGATGGCAAGTGTTAAGCCTGGTGTTTGAATATTGATGAATAATGTATTTCCTGACGGTGAAAATACCGGGCCGGCAAATTCTGAATTCCGATAGCCGATGTTTTTTGCAATGACATATGTTTTTCCTTGTGGCGTAATGCCGATTATTCTTGCATCTTTCTTGTCTTCACAGATGATCACGTCTCCCCAGGGAGCGATTGTCAGGTTGTCACAGTTTTGAAAGGTTTCAATATTGTTCGGCTCAATAAAGAGTTCCAGCTTGCCGGGCGCTTCTTTTTCTCCTGTTTGTCCTTCAAACTTGCTTGGTGTATACTTGAAAATTTGACCCGTTCTGTTATTTCCACCGTCTGTACAGGCAAAAAACAATTCATCTTTTCCATACCATATACCTTCCCCTCTTGAAAACCGGGCAGCACCCAGCTTAAATCCTCTTAACCTCAAGTCACTGTCAGGTGCTTCAACATCAGCGAGATCCATCCATTCTACCTCAAATGACTTTTTTTCAGGAAATTTGTTCGTTGTTAAATTTGGATAGTTACGGGTATCAGCACTTTTCCATTCCTTAATGACAAGACATTGGAGTTTTCCACCATTGTGTAATTTGCCATAGGCATTTGGAAGGTACCTATAGAAAAGACTGTCCCCCTCATCCTCTGTCTGGTAAACGATTCCTGTTTTGGGCTGAACGGCAACTGCTTCATGTGTGAAACGTCCCATTGCTTTAATAGGATTGGGGTTAGCGATCCCAATTTTCTCTGTCGCCGGTACTTCAAAGTTAAAGCCATGATCTTTTTCCAAACCATCCGTCGCTTTCAAACTGCTTTCTTCACAGGTGATCCAGGACTTCCATGGGGTTATACCGCCCGCACAGTTTCTTACAGTTCCAATTAAACTAAGGTACTGAGATTCTACTTTTTGTGTTTTTTCATTGTAGACCAGGGTAGTGGTACCCCCTACACAGGTGTCTTCACCGTTGGCAAAATCGTAGATCTTATTTTTATCGATCTTATGAATGAGTTCATTGTTTTTTCCAAAAGGGCCCAGCTGATCTGCACCTGGCAAATTTTCGTGATTTCTGATTAATATTGTTTTACCACTTGCAGTTGAAAATGAGCCCATTCCATCATACATTCCAGGTACCAGCAGTCCGTCTTTCATCAGATCGCCTTTACGGGAGATGATCCTGGAACTGAAACCTTTTGGCAGACTAAGTGTGTCACCTGTCTGATAACTGAGCGGACCAAATCCAGTTCCCTCAGTGGTCGATGTCAATAAATCCATCGCTGCATTTGCAGCGAAATTGTTCAGGCCAATAAAACCTAAACTAACCAGACTTGTATTCCGGATAAAATTTCTTCTTGAATTGTTCATGCGGCGGTAAATCTACTCTTATATGATTAAGTTAATGTTAATTCCTGAACCTTATGTAATTTCTCAGCGTAAATATCATGATTTTTTCAAAAGTATCACGTTATAACGAGACGGATTAGGCCATTGTATTTAGCATATATTTTTTGTTTCTCATGATTATATAAACCATAGCAAATAACCAAACGATGCTCCTCCTAATATGACAAAAGCACTGTTTAACCTTTTGAACTTTAAAGTAACTGCAAATCCTGCAAGTGCAATTAAAATTGTTTTCCAGTCTGTTACCGATGTTTGAGTCATTTCTATACAAATGGCTAAAATGATCGCAATGGAAACCACGTTTACCGTATCTAAAAAGGCGGACATGATATTTGAATTCCTTAATTTTGGGATCAATGGGTTAAGAAAAAATACAAATAAAAATGAGGAAAGGAATATGCCTATTGTTGCTGCAATTGCTCCGGGTAAACCCGCAATCTGCCAGCCAATGAAAGTTGCTGAAGAAAAAACAGGCCCGGGGGTAATCTGGCCTACTGCAATGGCATCGATCAGTGCTTGTTTACTTAATAATCCCGTCTTAACCAACTCTGCATCCAAAAAAGCAAACAATACATACCCGCTTCCATAAAGGATCGCACCAATTTTAAAGAAAATCCAAAAAAGTTTCCAGTCAAATTTATCAGATGGTAGAAGACCTAACTGTAATAAGGCCACAGGGGCAATGCTGTTGAATGATTGCCTGGAAGATTTTGCAAGATATATCAAAATACCGGTCAGCCCTCCGGCAAATAGGATATAGATTTCATTTAGTCCGTAGATTGCTAATCCTGCTGCAATAACCCCAATAATTCCCAGTTCGATACTTTTTAGCGCTTTTTTTCCTAGCGAAATCATGGTGGAAACGATTACTGCTATAATAGCTGGTTTAATACCATAGATAAACGGCGTTACCTGAGGCAGTTTGCCATATTCCTGATAAGCCCATGCAAATCCGGCTGTAATGATAACGGCCGGAAGAATAAAACATATGCCGGCAACTAACAGACCTTTCCAACCAGCTTTTTCATGACCGATGTGCATGGTCATTTCCGTTGAATTGGGACCGGGGATCAAATTGGTTGCGCTTATCAGATCAAGAAAGTACTCCGGACGGAACCATTTGCGTTTTCTTACAACTTCTTCTTCCATCATGGCAATGTGCACCGCTGGACCTCCAAAGCCAAGAAAACCTAATTTTAAAAAAAGTCTTGCCAGTTCTTTTAATGGCTGTTGTTTTGCTTCCATAGTGTTTCATCCAATGACCACCTTCCTCCACCTTTTACAATTAAAAAGATATTGCCTAAAAACATGGCCCAATCCGTTCGACTGTCATGTAGCATTGACCAGAACCCGTTATCCTCGTACAACTGCACTTTAGTTGTCGCCATGGCAACCAGCATAATCATAAGTAACGGAATGGCTGAAAGTCTGGTAAGAAAACCAACTAGAACCAATAGACCGCAGAGGGTTTCAAAGCTGCCAACAAAGGGACCTAACAATTCGGGATTGGGTAGGCCTATTTTCGCAAATCGGCCAGCTCCAAGCTGGTCAGCAAATAAAAATTTCTGAATGCCTTCAGACAGAAAAACAGCGCCTACCATTAAACGAATAATAATGGTAGTGCCTGCGTTGTCAGTTTTTATAATCTTATAAAGCATGGTTATCGGGTGTGTTTAAATGATGCAAATGTAAGGCCGTAATATTTAATTATTCTGGTATATTTGAATATATAGTGGTATTACGATTGTTATTCCATATACTTAAATGAATCACGCCATAAACGTTAAAGACAAGATAAGTTCTAGCCGGATCATCAAAATAGCACCGTTTAAAAAGGAAGTACGGGTCACCAAACCACACAAACACAATAATTATTTTGAAATTATATACCTGTCCAAAGGGGCGGGCCTTCATTCCATTGATTCACAGCGGTATAAAATTGTTCCGCCGATTATCTTTTTTGTAAGGATGGGGCAAATTCACTATTGGGAATTAGATGCCGAACCTGAAGGTTATGTGGTGATCATTAAAAGGAAGTTTGTTGAAACTAGTTTAGATAAAGAGATAAAAACACTTTTATACAAACTCAGTAAGACGGAAATGATGAATCTGGAAGATACGGAAACCATCACATGTTTATTTGAGTTATTGGCAAAGGAAAGTTTACCGGAAAATACTTTTTCAAATCCAGTTGTCGAAGGGCTTTTGAAGGCATTGCTGGCAAAACTTTTGGAGGAAGGTACTCCGTTTTTAGGCAATAGTGTTCCCGAAGCAGACCTTTACAATTCGTTTCGTGAACTGCTAAATCAGGAAGATAATCTAAAGAATAACGTTGCGCATTATGCCGCAAAACTAAACACCTCCCCACAAAACCTAAACACAATATGCAGACGTGCAGCAAATCTATCCGCCACTGATGTTTTATCTGAATTCATTATCAGTGAAGCAAAACGCTTATTGATCTATACTGACAATACCATTTCAGAGATCGCTTTCCAGCTGAATTTCAATGACTCTTCACACTTCGTTAAATATTTTAAACGTTTTACCAGTTATACTCCGGGAACTTTCAGGATAGAACAGGAATGATACCATAGTATTTTCAAACGTACCGCAGTCTGCTTATTTTTTTTATCATTTTTATAACGTCTAAACAAAATGAATATGAACAAATACAGTCAATGCATTTGGTACGTTTGCTTAATCATTGGATTTTTTCTTTTGGCGACAGAGAATAGTTTTTCGCAAGCAACCCAATCAGAAAACAAAGTGGAGGTCAAAGACAACACAACCACAACACTTAATAAAGATACAGGTTATGTAAAAGGCATCACTACCGCTCGAGCCATATCACTGGTAGAAGGACTGCTGGGTTTAATGAGCATAGTTATCGGTTGGCGTGCTAAAGCCCGTTTGGCAAAAAATGGTGCAAGAACGGCTTTGGTACTTGGTCTGCTTGCAGCTATTCTTAGCATCGTGCATCTGGCCACTACCGCTGGCGCTGTTTTCGGGTCGGGCAGTGGAAAAGCCGGGTCAATTTTGGCCTTGTTACTAGGTTTAGTCGGTATCATTCTTGGTGGCCTGACACTTCGCTCACGCAACACTAATCTTTAGAAAAACCAACACTACTATTATTCGTACAGTTTTCTATGAATAATTATTAATCAGGAGCGCATGCTTCTCTACAGAGATCATAAAATAATTAGGTTTCGATTTTTGTTTACTTTTTTTGAACCAATCCTATTCCGGATTGTTTTTAAGGTATCTGGTTAACCTCCTGAAACTTGTTCTGTAAAGAAAGGAGAAAATCATGGAAACATTTTCTGTAAAATTCCGGGCCGGAAACCTGGATCTGAGTGCGATGGTGACCGAATATGAACATCACCAGAAATTCAAAGTTGAAATGGTCACCAAAGAGCCTGATCCGGTGCTGTTAAACCGGTCAGCAGAAGGGGAATGGACGGTGACTCAACCTGGCCAGCGTAATTTTTCTGAGCAGGAATTTCAGGCGCTGGAGCGGGCCATAGAAGCCCAGCTGAATGAAATGTATTCGGTAAAAAGAATATTGGTGCTCACTGATTTTTCCGATGAGGCGGCGAATGCCGCCAGTTATGCTACTGCTTTAGCCCATCAGCTGGAGGTTGAAAAAATAACTCTTTATCATTCTTATGAATCTGTTGCTGTGCCGGCTACTGCTTTTGCACCCTATACAGGAGGTTTTACGGAATCTCCCGAACTGAGCTTGCAAAAAATCACTGCACTTAAGGATGAGCTGCAGGAATGGCTCCCCGAAAATACCGAAATGGATGTCCGCAGTGAGGAAAGGAATTTGGTCAGTGCAGTAATCACCCTGTCCGGACAGGAACATATTGGTCTTGTGGTGATGGGTATTTCTGGCAAGAGTGGCCTTGAAAGGGTACTAATTGGCAGCAATACGATCAGTGTGGCAAAGGATAGTCCGACGCCTTTACTCATTGTACCGCCCGTTGCTTCCTTTCAGCCTATAAAAACGGTTGTTTTTGCCTGCGACCTGAAGCGTGTATCGGAAACCACACCGGTGCTGGCCATTAAGCAGTTTATAAAAACTTTAGGTGCCCGGTTAGTCATTTTAAATGTGGACCGTAATGGTGCCCGTTTTGACCCTGATGCCATTAAGGAAATGAAACACCTTCACCAGCTTTGGGATGACCAGCAGCCGGAATATCACTACACGGATCATGAAGATATGGCCAAAGGGATTATGGAATTTGCCGGTCAGCAGGGCGCCGAGTTAGTGATTACGGTTCCTAAACAATATGGATTTTTTGAAAGTATTTTTCATCGCAGCGTGACCAAAAAGCTGGCCTACCATACCCATCTGCCTTTACTGCTTTTTAAAGAAGACCTGTAAAATTTTACCAGCTCAAAAAAGAAATCGTTATGAAAGCAATTGTATTACTGGGGCGAATTTTATTCTCCCTGATTTTCTTAGTTTCTTCTGTAGGTCATTTTTCAGCGCAAACCATACAATATGCAGCAGCACAGGGTTTGCCACTAGCAAACATGCTGGTTCCTGTTTCGGGTATCGTAGCTGCTATTGGGGCGCTGAGTATTGTTTTAGGCTATAAAGCACAGGTAGGTGCCTGTCTGATCATTATTTTTCTGCTGCCTGTTACCTTGATCATGCACCAGTTCTGGGCGGCAGGCGATCCTGCCATGCAGCAAATGCAGCTGGCGATGTTCATGAAAAACATTTCTATGCTTGGGGCTGCCTTGCTGATCAGTTATTTTGGTTCGGGACCGTTGAGCATAGATCAAAAGTATACAACTAATGTGTAAAATTAATAGGATGGAGATTGAACTATGGAAACTAATAAAGTAAAACAATTACATGAATTCGGCCAGAGCATCTGGCTGGATTTTTTGGACCGCAGACTGATTAATTCCGGTCAGTTAAAAGAACTTATTGAACAGGACGGCTTGCGCGGAATGACTTCAAATCCTGCCATTTTTGAAAAGGCGATCAGCAGCAGTATGACTTATGATGAGCAGATCATGGATCTGGCGGCTACCCAGGGAAATAATGAGGCCATTTTTTATGAACTGGCCATTACCGATATCCAAAATGCGGCCGATCAGTTTCAAACTGTTTTTGCCCGGGAACCAGACGGATATGTCAGCCTGGAAGTTTCTCCGTACCTGGCACATGATACCAGCGGTACGGTCAAACAGGCTGTGGCGCTTTGGAGGAAGCTGGACCGGGAAAATGTGATGATCAAGATTCCTGCAACCGCTGAAGGAATACCTGCTATCCGAAAGGCGATTAGCGAGGGGTTAAATATTAATATTACGCTGCTATTTGGCTTGGAAAGATATGAACAGGTGGTTGATGCTTATTTATCGGGATTGGAAGACCGGGTAGCGGCAGGCCAGCCCATTGATAAAATTGCTTCTGTGGCCAGTTTTTTCCTGAGCCGGATTGATGTGCTGCTGGACCCGCAACTGGAAGCCAAAGGACATGCTGAAATGAAGGGAGAGGTAGCCATTGCCTGTGCCAAACAGGCCTACCAGATCTACAAGCGTATTTTTAGCAGTGACCGGTTTTTAAAGCTTCAGGCAGTTGGGGGCAGGCCACAGCGTGTTTTATGGGCCAGTACAGGAACCAAGGATCCGTCTTTTTCCGATATCAAATATGTAGAGGCATTGATCGGTCCGGAGACGATCAATACCCTTCCAATGGATACCCTGGAAGCCTACCGTGATCATGGTCAGCCCGCTAGCCGGCTGGAACAGGATATGGACAGGACTATCCTGATCATGGAGCAGCTGCCTGGGATGGGAATTGACCTGAATGCGGTTAGTGCCCAGCTGGAAAATGAAGGCATAGAGAAATTCAATCGTCCTTATGATCAGTTGTTAGCGGCTATTGAAGGGAAAAAGAAACATTGCTTTACCTAAAATAGGAGTAGAGGTTATGAAGAAATGGATTTTGTCATTATTCCTATTGGCTGGCATCGTTGTTTTTTACAGTTGCCAGTCTGACGACAGAAACGGTGAGATTGGTGACAGTATAATAGTTGATCATACTGTCGTGGATACTACGAAAATATCAGGTAGGGAGAAGCTGGAGAATGGGATTCAGGCCGCCATGTTTATTGAAACAGCAGCAGTGGATAATCTGCTGGAAGTTACCCTGGGGAAACTGGCTTTTGAAAAGGCAAATAACCAGGGTGTTCGGGCATATGGTAAACTCATGGAACAAGACCATAAACGAATCCATGATGTATTAACAGTTTTGTCTTCTGCTAAAGGACTAAAGCTCCCTGTTTCCCTCCCGCCAAAAAAAATGGAGCAGGTCTGGCAGATGGAAAAAATGGAAACGGATTATTTTGAAAAGTTATATCTAAAAATGATGATCGAGGACCACAATAAGGATATTGAGCTTTTCAAAGGTGCCGGGGATAGTCCCGATACCGCGATCAGTAACTTTGCCCGTCAATTTTTACCTGTTTTGGAAAGTCACCGGGAAAAGGCGTTAAAAGTTCGTGAAGGGATTAAGTGATGCGTTTGCGGCTTCTAATCTGAGCTGTTCCATAACCTTGTATGGTGTAATTAAGTTATACCTGAACTTGGTTAACAATTTCGGAACGGATTGATTCTGTATTTAATAATTTCAGCTCTGAATCCGGCATGGGGCACTTAAACGAAATAGCTAAATATTCTTTCCTGGAAACAACAATTGGATGACCTGCCATAACATCCCGATAAAAACAATCACCCAGGCAGTTATTGAAAAATAGATAAAAACATTTGCTATAGGAAGAATGAAAGGAAGTTCAAGTGCTTTGGAAAAATTAAAAGTAGCAACGGTGTACATGCCCGCCGGGAAGACAAGCGACCAGTATTGCGGATCATATTTAACAGGTACCTTTTGTATGACATGCCGCCAGATGGGAAGTAAAAATAGGATTGGAATCCACCAGGTTGCAAATGCCCAGAAAAAGACAGTAAGGCCCGGCAGAAAATACTGAATACCGCTGATCCATTCATACTGATGTGAGTACATAAGCAGACGTGAACCGGCAAGCGTGGTAATGGCCACAGCTCCCATATTTATCCAGTAGGGAGGTGTAAGTAATTCAGCCTTCATGCTGATGAACAGCCACCGGTAGATAATTAATGATATGAATACCATATAATGCATTGCGCCGATTAAAAAGGCACAAAATGATACAAAAATAACAATTTCTTTGTGAACCATTCCGGCAGCAATTATCGCCCCAAGTACCGCAACTGATTCGGTAGCCACAACAATAAGTAGCCAGGCGCCGCTTATGCTTGTTTCTATTCCCTGTTTGGGTTCCTTAGCGGTAAGGACCACAAAAAAAGTATAGGTGATCAGCGCCCAAAGTACCAGACCAATCCCCCATAAGAAGATGGCGAGGTCCTTGTGTGTGGTCATCAAGGCAAATTGATTTCCTAAAACATTATTTGCTGCAACAATCGTTAGAAAAGTAACCCCCCGGGATGAACTGGTCATGTCTTTCCAAACATCTGCCGGATATTTTATTACCCGGAGTAGCAGTATAATCCAAAGGACAATATAAAAAAATATGTTAATCGCCAGCAGGATATTCGCAAGCAATTTAAGGTCATATAAAAACGCGCCGATAGAAACGATACCTGTTGCCATCACCAGGGCAAAATATCCCGGGAAAAAGGTCTGGAGCGCGTGACCGGTAATGGGTTCGCCTGGCTTAGGTGGCAGCATTATAGGATGAGCTTCCATATTTCCGCAGTAATTTTATGATAACATGTTATTAAAAATAGATATAAAATTAATACAAGAAGCTATTTTTTTTATATATTTAAATAAATTAATTAATTGCACAGCAATTAGTTAATCGATAAAGATCCAGGAAAATCCATATCAACATAGCCTGATATGGTGAACGAGGTTAAGCTGGTACGGTAAGCTGCTTGTTCATTTATAGCATACGATATATATCATACTTTTTAATTAATACAATTAGTAGATGGATATTTCTCTGAATAAAAAAGCTTTGTTTATAGCTACGGTAGTTTCATTGCTGTTGACTGCGTTGGTTTTTTATGGCTCCCGTAAACTTCAGAATTTTGATCCCGCACTGATTATTTATTTGTTTGGAACAGTTTTCGCATTTTTCGGGGTGGTTTACCGCTACACGGTATGGCTACAGCGGCCACCTACCTGGATGTATTTTAAGCGTACCTGGCAGTTTTTTTTTACAGGCAAGGTATTTTTGCATTTTATTTTATTCATAAAAGAATTTATACAAAACATCGGTTTTCAAAAATTCATTTATCCCCGTGGACGAAGCAGGTGGATAGGACATTTTTTGATGGCGACAGGTTGTACAATGGCTTTTGGGATTACCTTTCCTTTAACCTTTGGCTGGATACACTTTACCATGAACGGGGCAACCAGTGTAAATCCGGCCGATATCCATATGTATGAGGCCCATTTCTTCGGCTTTAAGATGTTTGAATTTCCGCTCGGCTCTTTTACCGCTTTTCTGATATTTAAAGCACTTAACTGGTGTTCCTGGTTGGTTATTGCCGGGGTTTTGATATTTATGCGCCGCCGCCTTACCCATGCGGGTTTAGTTGCTACACAAACCTTTGAGGGTGATTTGCTACCGTTAATCCTGCTTTTGGCGATCTCAGTTACCGGTTTGGGCCTTGGCTATGGCTATGAATATTTAAAAGGTTTTGCCTATGATTTTATGGCGGTAACCCATGCAATCACGGTTATCATGTTTCTGATCTGGATTCCATTTGGTAAGTTTTTTCACATCATACAGAGGCCTGCACAGATTGGTGCCCATATTTACAGAAGGGAAGGCATAAAAAGAGGGATGGCAGTGTGCCCTCATACACATCAGGAATTTGCTACCCAATTACATATAGATGATTTAAAAATTGTAACCAAAGAGTTAGGCTTTGATTTTACCCTAGAAGATGGTTCATCGCACCTTGATCTTAGTCCCGAAGGGAAAAGATCCAGGCTGGCTATGGCCCATCTTAAAGCAAGGCAGCAAAATGAAGGTAACCTTTTTGGCTAATTAAGGATAATTCGATACACTATGGCTCATTTACCTGTTTCGCCTGAAAAACTAATCGCTCAATTTGGGCCGCACCTGAATTACCCTCCTCAGGAAGGATTTATTGGCCGTGATGAGCCGGATAAAGTGGTGAAAACGCATTGCTGTTTCTGCGGAATGCAATGTGGCATAAAGCTATTGGTGAAGAATGAAAAAGTTGTAGGTTTTGATCCATGGATGGAATTTCCTTTTAATGAAGGCCGACTATGCCCCAAAGGAGTACAAAGGTATATGCAGAATAACCATCCTGACAGGCTTTTGCAGCCATTGCAACGCAAGGAGGGAGTGGGTTTTAATCCGGTTTCCTGGGATGAGGCGATGGATAAAACTGTGAATGAAATAAAACGGATACAAGAGAAATACGGGAAGGATGCTTTTTCTGTATTGTCAGGTGTTTCGCTTACCAATGAAAAAAGTTACCTGATGGGTAAGTTTGCCCGGGTTGCTTTAAAAACCGCAAATTTAGATTATAACGGGCGCCTTTGCATGGTGAGTGCAGGTGCCGGGAATAAAAAGGCCTTCGGTCTTGATCGCGCTTCAAATACCTATGCTGATCTGGAAAGGGCAGAAGTGATCATCGTAGCGGGTGCCAACATCAGTGAAACTTTTCCGACCTTAACACATTGGGTGTGGCGGGCAAGAGATTACGGGGCGAAACTGATTGTAGTTGACCCTCGGGTAATTCCGCTTGCGCGAACTGCTGATTTGCACTTACCGGTCAAACCGGGAACCGACTCCGCTTTATATGGCGCTATACTGAAATACCTGGCGGACCACGATATGCTGGACCATGATTTTATTGATAACCATACTACGGATTTTGATAAGGCATTGGCAGCAGTTCAGGATTATACCCTGGAATGGGCTGAAGAAATTACAGGCATCGAAAAGGCTAAAATTGAATTGGCGGCCCAGTGGTGGGGCAAGGCAAAAACCAGTTTTTTGCTGCACGCCCGCGGTATAGAGCACCATTCCAAGGGGGTAGATAATGTGCTGGGCTGTATTAATATTGTACTCGCAACTGGGCGTATTGGTAAACCGTATTGTGGTTATGGTACCATTACGGGTCAGGGTAACGGACAGGGGGGGCGCGAGCATGGCCATAAGTGTGACCAATTACCAGGAAACCGGGACATTACCAATCCAGAGCATCGTAAATATATCGCCGGGGTTTGGGGTATTGATGAAAAGGAGATGCCAGGTAAAGGTTATACCGCCTATGAATTGATTGACGCAATTCATAGGGGCGAAGTAAAAGGACTATTGTCTATTTGTTTTAACCCATTGGTTTCCTTACCTAACAACAATTATGTACGTGAGGCGCTAGAGAAGCTGGAGTTTTATGTATGCATTGATTTCTTTATGAATGAAACCGCCCGGCATGCTGATGTTATTTTGGCCGGATCGTTACAGGAAGAGGAAGAGGGAACGGTTACTACTGCAGAAGGAAGGGTGGTACGAATACGCAAAGCAGTAAACCCGCCCGGCAATGCCCGCAGTGATACCGCTATTATATTGGAACTTGCCAAAAGGCTTGGTGCAGAAGATAAATTTACCTACCAAAACAGCGAGGAGATATTTAATGAATTGAGAATTGCTTCCAAAGGTGGTACTGCAGATTATTATGGCATTACTTATCAAAAGATTGAGGATACCATGGGTGTTTTCTGGCCTTGTCCTACCTTGGATCATCCCGGTACACCGCGTTTATGGGAAGATAGGAAATTTGCCACTGCTGATGGCAAAGCGCACTTTAATCCTGTGGCTTACCGCGAACCAGGTGAGGTTACAGATGAAGAGTATCCGGTAATCTTAACAACTGGTAGGGTGGTATCGCAATACTTAAGTGGAACTCAAACGCGTAGAATCGGCAAGTTGGTTGATCTGTATCCTGAACCCAAACTGGAAATACATCCGGCGTTGGCCGAGAAATATGGAATCAGACAAAATGAATTGGTACAGGTATCTACCCGCAGGGGAACCGATGAATTCCCGGCTAACATTGTAGAAACCATTCGCAGGGATACGGTTTTTTTACCTTATCACTGGCCAGGTAAGAAATCAGCCAATCAGTTTACGCCGGCAACACTTGATCCGATATCAAAAATTCCTGAGTTTAAAGTTTGTGCCTGTAAGCTGAAGGCATCAGGCGTAATATCATCGCCATCAGCCGACTCGGGTGCATATGCAAGTATTTAATGAAATGATCACTTAAAATAATAACTATGCCCATAACCAATTACAGAACCGACCAGGAGTTTTTTGTAGACATGCAAAGATGCATCGGATGCAAAGCCTGTGAAATGGCTTGTGCAGAATGCGAAACAAACGGACAGGAGTCCATGATTCATGTCAATTATGTAGACCGTGCAGTTACTGTACAAACTACCGTTCAGGTTTGTATGCATTGTGATGATCCGGTTTGCGCCAATGTCTGTCCGGCAGACGCGATCACAAAAGATGAATTTGGTGTCGTGCATACGGCCAATACCGCACGTTGTATCGGTTGCTCAAACTGTGTCATGGCATGTCCTTTCGGTGTGCCGAAAAAAAATGAAGCCTATGACTTGATGATGAAGTGCAATATGTGCTATGACAGGACCAGCGCAGGTAAAAAGCCAATGTGTGCAACAGTTTGCCCAACGCAGGCTTTATTTTATGGTACACGCGAAGAAATCGCAAGAATGAGACCTAACAGCACACCGGTTAACAATTTTATCTTCGGAAAAGAGCATGTGAGTACCAAAGTAAATATTATGATGCCTAAAGGAAGTACAGAACTTATTATAGATTGACATCAGTTATGGCGAGAGGTAAAAAGGACAACCACTGGAAAGAAGATTTTCCGGTGTATCAGCTTGAATCTACTCAGGTAAGCAGACGTGATTTTGCAAAATTTTTGTGCTTGGTATCGGGTGGATTGGCCGTTGGAAGTGGATACGTTGCGGTGAAAGCTAATTTTTTTCCCCCGAAAAAAGTTGGTGGTGATCATTTTGTTTGTAAGAAAAGCGAACTTCCGATCGGGGGAACCCGTTCGTTTGTGATTAAGGGCAGTACCATTCCGTATATCCTTATTCATATGGAGAACGATCAGTTTAGGGCTTATGAACAAAAATGTACACATTTATCATGTGCTGTTTTTTATAAGCCCGGTAGCGGAAAAATTGAATGTCCCTGTCATAATGGTTTATTTGATGCTTTTACAGGTGAGGTGCTGGCAGGGCCGCCACCCCGGCCGTTACCCCGTTTAGATGTCGTAATTAAGGGAGAAGAAGTATATGTTAAAGATTTTAAGGTGAATGACGACAATTTGGGAAAAGGTCATTCTTCCGGATCCTGAGACCGTTCAGCTTAAAATAATTAAAGTTTAGGTTATGAGTAATTTTCGTGAAGCCCAAAATCAGGCACATCCGAACAAAACCAGTACACTGATGCTGGCACTTATCGTGATATTGATTTTAAATGTGAGCATTCAGATCTGGTTATTGTATACTGCGCTGAATAATGCATTGGAAAAAAACGCAGATATTGCATTTCCATCTTTTATCGCCTCATTAGCTCTTTTTCTGATTGGCTTTGGGTGGTTATACTTTCTGCCATCCGGGCCACGAAAGAGCGTATAAAGAATAAGCAGTCCTCTGGTCGCAGGCAAGACGTTACCGATGTTAAAAGATTACAGAAATTAACGGAATCAAAAAAATTAATTAGGAATGATTATTATAAGTTAGATTAATTGTCCCATTTTCTTTAAGTTGTAAGAACTTTTTTAGCTAAAATTTTCTGTAGCCGAGCCTGAGAGTGTCAAATTCAGTTATTCATAATTTTATTTCTCTCGTTTTTTTTAAGCCACTTTTCCAGTACCCTGGATGTGTTGTTTTGTGCAGTATTTGAATATTGTTTTGTCCTGTTGCAGCCTGTCATCAGGTCGGTTCCAATTTAACTGCCCGAAATCAAAACACCTTTAAGTGAATAAGATGCGCGTGTTTTATGTTTAGAAAGATATATTTACATTTATAGGAACTGATCATCCAATAAAATGAAGAATAGGATACATATTTTCAATTCACTTGAAGCCGCGAAAGAAAAGGAGATACAGGATATTATTAAAGAATCACCTGTTGACCGTTTGAGGCAGACTGTCGAACTTATTTTACGTGTGTATCATGTAAGTAGAGAAGACCTAAAAAACAGAACTGCTACACGCAAAATTAGAATAATTACAACTGGATGAATCTGTTTATAGAAAAACACCAGGACTTATTAAAGGAGCTTTTATTAAACAAAGTTGATTTTATTGTAATAGGTGGTTGATGATAGAGAAAAGCAGCCTAGGAATTACTTTGGCGGGTTTATTATTTTCACTTAATTTTTTTGTAAATTGCGTCAGTGCAGTGACTTAATTTATGTAAATTAGGTCAGCATGATGACTTAATTTACATAAATGAATATTCCAAGATTAATACAGCAGCAAATGGTTGCAAAACTAGGCACTCAAAAAGTGCTGATGTTGTATGGTACCCGTCGTACTGGAAAAACCACTATCATTGGAAATATTGTGAGCAAATATCCCAATGATACGCTTTTACTTCAGGGAGAGGATATGCAGATTTCGGAAATCTTGCAGCGTCGGACAATCGCAAATTATACTCAACTGATAGGTGGTAAGAAAATAGTAATTATAGATGAAGCGCAAACGATACCAGAAATTGGTAAGATATTGAAGTTGATGATTGACGGGATCAAAGGCATTACCGTCATTGCAACCGGTAGTAGTAGCTTTGATCTGGTATATGCTACAGGGGAACCGTTAGTTGGAAGAAACATCATTTATCAATTGTTTCCAATCGCCCAGGCAGAATTGTCAACTGCTGAAGACTATATAACTACTGCAAGAAACTTAGAGCAAAGATTAATTTATGGCAGTTATCCGGAGTTGTGGCATTTAGATAGTTTACAAGAAAAAGAGAATTATTTGAAACAAATGGTCAGCAGTTATCTGCTTAAGGATTTATTGACCATAGAAAATGTGAAAGGTGCAGATGTGCTGTACAAATTATTACAAATGCTTGCCTGGCAAGTTGGAAGGCAGGTAAGTACAGTAGAGATTGGAAATAGTTTACAGTTGAATAAAATTACCGTAGAACGATATCTTGATCTATTGAGTAAAGTATTTATTATTTATCCCTTAACAGGGTATAGTAGCAACTTGCGCAAAGAAGTAACTAAAAGTAAGAAATGGTATTTTTTTGATAATGGATTAAGAAATGCACTGATCAACAATTTTAGTCCTTTAAGCCAACGTAATGACATTGGACAATTGTGGGAGCAATATATGCTGGGTGAAAGGATCAAAAATAATACCTATAACGGCCATTATCCTCAATATTTTTTCTGGAGGACCTATGATGGGCAGGAAATAGACCTGATAGAATCTCATAATGGGAAACTACATGCATTTGAATGCAAGTGGAAAAACAACAATGCTAAGAAACCAATTGCTTTTGGAAAAGCTTATCCTGACGCTTCATTTACCATATTAGATCAGGAGAATTACTTGGATTGGGTTACGAAGTAAATTACCCAGCCACACTTTGTGATGGATTGGGCTTCAGACATCAATAATGTACAGTACAACTATACCTATCGCGCACGTGCAGGCGATGAGTAGGTGTCGGCCGCTTTTTTATGAAAATACTGCCTTGTCATAGTTTAGCACAAATGGGCAACAAGGCATGGATTCGCGATCTATTTTATTACCTATTTCAGTTTGGTGCATATCGGAGTTTATGGGGGATGATCCAGCTACCTTTATGCTATTGTCTATAAAGATGTCTTGATGAGATTAATATTTAAATAAAAGATGAAAAAGTCTTTTATTTTTGATGGATATGTGTAGCTTTGTGGTGGTTATGGGAGTCTTTTCAAAAACATGTGAATATGCAATACGCTCGGTTTTTTTTATCGCGCACCGTACAGCCTCTGGCAATAGGGTAGGGATAAAAGAAATTGCTAATGGCATTGATTCTCCTGAACATTTTCTGGCCAAAATTTTACAAGACTTAAGTAGAAGAGGAATAGTTCAGTCTGCCAAAGGACCAAATGGTGGGTTTTACCTGGATGAACGTAGTCTTAAACGCCCCTTGTCAGAGGTGGTAGAAGCAGTAGATGGCAGAAGCATTTTTACCGGATGTGGTTTAGGCCTTGCTAATTGTTCCGAAACAAATCCATGTCCTTTGCACAATGAATTTAAAGCCATTCGTAACCAATTGAAAGATTTGTTGGAGCAGACAACTATTGCTGATTTTAGTGAAAGTCTCAATTTGGGCATTACCAAATTGAGGAAATAATAGCGAAAAAAAATTTACAATAATAAAAGATAAAAAGGTATTAATATATTTATTATGAACATCGAACAAAAACAATTGATTAGCGCTACGGTACCAGTACTGAGAGAGAATGGAGTATTACTAACTACACACTTCTACAACAGAATGTTTACACACAACCCTGAACTTAAAAATATGTTCAATATGGGGAATCAGGATAGCGGAAAACAACAAACGGCTTTAGCCATGGCTGTGTTGGCTTATGCAGAGAACATTGCAAATCCTGGTGTATTAATGCCTGTTGTAGATAGGATTGGACATAAACATGTGAGTTTAGACATCAGACCAGAGCATTATCAAATTGTTGGGCGTCACTTAATTGCGTCAATACAAGAGGTTTTGGGAGATGCTGCAACTGCTGATATCTTAGATGCCTGGACAGTAGCATATCAACAACTGGCAACATTGATGTCGGGACATGAGACAAAACTATACGAACAAAAAGCAGCACAAAAGGACGGTTGGACGGGTTGGAGGCCATTTTTTGTTGGAAAGAAAACAATTGAATCAGCCGAAATAACCTCTTTTTACCTTTATCCTGCAGATGGTGGAAAGGTAATGCCTCATGTACCTGGTCAATACATTAGTATCCGTGTATTTTTGCCGGAATTGAGCTTGTATCAATCGCGTCAATACAGTGTTTCAAGTACGCCAACTCATGATTATTACCGCATCTCGGTAAAAATAGAAAAAGGACTCCAACTGGATACCGATGGGAAGATCAGTAACTATCTCCATAATTTTATTCAGGAGGGGAATAAAGTTGACCTTACTGCTCCGGCCGGTAACTTTACTTTAACCGAGGATTTAAATGCTCCGGTAGTATTGATTAGTGGGGGAGTAGGGCTAACACCTATGATGAGTATGCTGCAGAATTTGGTTGAAAAAGACTATAACCATTCTATTACCTGGTTGCATGGCTGCAGAAGCCGTAAGGTCCATGCTTTTAAAGCAGAGTTAGACGAAATTACAGAAGTAAATGAGAATGTAAGTCAGCATATTTTTTATGATCTTCTAACGGCAGCGGATAAACAGGAAGGTGTATTGGAAGGGTTTTTGGATATCAATAAAATAGCTTCCCTGCCTCAGTTTCCAGGAACAAGATATTACGTATGCGGGCCTTCTGCATTTATTCAAAAGCAATTCAATGACCTTGTTGCCAAAGGAATTGAAAAGGAGTCGATTCTATTCGAAGAATTCGGACCAGCCTTGCTTCAATTGAATTAATTTATTGGTTAAAAAGTACGGATCACTATTAATGATTCTCCTTTTTGGACAAAATGATAAAAAATAATACATTATGATTAAGGCGTACCTCTTGATAAACGTTAGCTTGGTGTTGGCATCCACACCAGTAAGTTTTATTTCAGTATTGCTGTGTGTCTCCTTTTTTGTTCTATTGATCACTTTGGCGGCTGCAGTTTTCATATTTAACAGGATTAAAGCAACAAGAGAAATCTATAAAAAGAGAAACTCAGCGGGGAAAGCGTCTTTGCTACAACAACATTTATATACATTTAACAGTAGTCAGATTGAAGCTTTTAGGGAATATTTGCGAAAAAAAAAGAAAGGTTCCACTGGAATTGCCAGTTCGGGACTATTAAGCCTCGCTGCACTATTTTTTTTAGTGTTTTGCGGTAATCCTGGATTTTCTCAACCTGTAAAAGCTACTGGTTCCTTTTGGTCCGAAGGCGGGGTGATTATTACAGTAGTTTTAATATTAATACCTATACTGGCCGGAATATGGCTGATGATGGTCAAGGTGAATAATATATTCCGCCAGTATCAGGATAGACAGCGCTTACAGGAAGCCGACGAATTGGCTAGATGGATTGATCAGGCAGATTCCTTGGACTTGCAAGAGATACTGACTAAACGCAAAAAGGCGCTCGATTACACTTTAAAGCACAATGAATTATCAGGAGAAATAGCTGCTGAAGATGATAAAGGGCTGCTGCATCAAATACAAAGTGATCCGGGATTGCCTGTTGTATCGCTGAAGAAAAGAGCCTTAAAAAGGCCTCGAGTTGATCCTCAGTTGTCAAAACTCATCTTATGGTATTTGGGCGCCGCTACATTCTGGCTTTTGTTTGGAACTACCGTTGGAGAATATCTGGGGATAAAGTTTGTTGCTCCGGATGCAGATCAGTTAAGTTGGCTAAGTTTCGGCCGCTTGCGTCCGGTACACACCAACGCAGTATTCTGGGGCTGGGCATCTTTGGGTATGATTGGACTTGGTCTGTATGTGGTTCCCAGAGTTGGTAATGCACCACTGGCGAGTATCAAATTAGGCTGGTATAGCTTTTGGCTCATTAATGCAGCCGTAATTACAGGCAGTTTATGTCTAATGGCTGGAATCAATAATGGCGGTGGGGAATACAGAGAGTATACCTGGCCGGTAATGCTTCTTTTTGGCATTGGTGTCATTCTGACTTTAATTAACTTTATGCAAACCATTGCCGGAAGAAAGACTAAAGAAATTTATATTTCCAACTGGTACATCATTGCCTCGGTAATATTTGTTATCGTCATTGCTTTTGTAGCTTATGTCCCATGGTGGCAAGATGGATTAGGAGAGACCATTATACAAGGCTATTATATGCATCAGGGTGTTGGGATGTGGTTTATGCTTTTTACCCTGGGTATCGTTTATTATTTCTTGCCTCAGCAATTAAACAAGCCCATTTATTCTTACAGCCTCGGTATTCTTGCATTTTGGACACAGATCTTGTTTTACACTGTGATTGGAACCCATCACTTTGTATTTAGTTCTATCCCATGGTCATTGCAAACCGTTGCCATTTTAGGAAGTATGGGTATGGTAATCCCGGTAGCAGCCGGTACAACCAATTTTATCATGACCTTTAAGGGAGCCTGGCATAAGGTACCTTCAAGCTATACGCTGCCTTTCTTTATCGTGGGCATCATCTTTTACTTTACCGGCTCCTTACAGGGCACCGCCGAGGCTTTCCGTTCTACCAACCTAATCTGGCATTTTACAGATTTTACGGTTGCACATTCTCACTTAACCATGTATGGAATTATTTGTTTCTTTCTTTGGGCAGGTATCTATGCGCTTGTTCCAAGGTTAACAGGGAAAGAAGCGCCTCAAATTACTGTTGGTGCACATTTTTGGCTGGCTATAATCGGTTTGATGTTTTATACCATTCCGTTGATGTATGGAAGTACATTGAAAGGATTGATGTGGATGGATGGTAAGCCATTTATTGACAGTGTGGTGTTTATGGCTCCGTATTGGTTATGGCGTGCAATTGGTGGAAGTCTGATGTGGCTGTCACATTTGTTCTTCGGCTACAATTTCTACAAAATGTTAAAAGGAAGTAACCAAACTATTGATGTTGCAAAAGCGGCTATAAATAAGTTGACCCAACCCGATGATTTAATAGAAAAAAGTTTTAAGAATAATTGATATGGATTTTTTTAACAATCATAAACAACTTTTTACTGGCGCATTTTTGTTATTCGCACTGCTTACGTTATTTGTATGCATCATCCCGGCCTTAAATAACGAGCAGAATAATGCACCTTTACCCAATGCGATTCCTTTGGACGAACAGGCCATATTGGGTAAGGCGGTATTTATTGCCAATGGCTGTGTGGCTTGCCACACTCAGCAGGTGCGAAATGTGGACATGGATAAGGTTTGGGGGTCACGTCCAAGTATTGCTGCGGATTACGCAGATAATCATAGAACAGATTTCTGGCGTAATACGGCTACCCTGATGGGAACTGAGCGAACAGGCCCGGACTTAACCAATATCGGGCAACGACAGCCCAGCGCCGACTGGCACCTGGTTCACCTATACAACCCCCGTATCGTCGTAAAGGAATCCATTATGCCTGCCTATCCTTTTTTATTTGAGGTTAAAAACAAGGTGGAAAAGGGCGATGTAGCCATAAACGTTCCTGAAGAATTTAGAAACGGAAGTAAGGATAAAGTCATTGCCAGTGCCAAAGCATTGCAGCTGGTCGCCTATTTAAAGGCATTAAAACAAACAAAATTACCCGATGGTACGCCTGAGCCTGATTTTCTATATAAGAAAGTTGGAGAACTTGGCTCTGGTTCAACAGAGAAAGAGACCTCTAAAGAACTTAATGGAGCCATGTTATACACGAATAATTGTCAAAGTTGTCACCAGGCTAATGGAGAAGGACTAAAAGGTGCTTTTCCAGCGTTGAAAGGGAGTAAAATTGTACTTGACGAGAATGCAGAGCTGATGGTGAACATCATTATGAATGGTTACAGTGCACGGGAAAGTGAAGGCTTTGGTGCAATGCCGGCAGTTGGAACCAATAACAGATTGAAGCCTGAGGAGATTGCTGCAATTATGAACCATGAAAAAACGAGTTGGGGGAATTCAGCTAAAAAAGTGACAACGGAACAGGTGAAAAAATTAATGGATGTAGTGAAAGTTAAAGCTGCCAAATAATGAAATATTATGAAACTGTAAGTGAAGCAATGGCTTCCGAAGTATATGAAATATTGATGTCATGAAAAAAATATTTTTAACCAGCATTGTTTTATTTTTTTCGGTAACAGTTATGGCTTGTCCTGCCTGTGAGCAGCAGCAACCTAAATTATTGAAGGGAATAACCCATGGGGCAGGCCCGGATAGTAACTGGGATTATGTGATTGTCAGCATTACGGCAATCATCGTTTTGTTTTGTTTTTTTTTCTCCGTTAAATGGTTGTTAAGACCTGGAGAAAAATCTGCATCACATATCAAGTTTTCAATCTTAAATCTGGACTGATATGGAAGAGAAAAGTAAAGTGTTCATATTTATCGATGAGGGACTTAAGCCGATAGCGGAGTTAATTTCTCCAGTCAACTTTGAACTGGATACCTCAAAATTGGTCGACGGCAAACATGTCCTTAGAATTGTAAGTAAGGATCCTACAGGCAAGGAAGGAATCAGGTTAATTCCTTTTGAAGTGAGGAACGGACCAGCTATTGCGATAGAAGGAATCCAGGAAAATGCGGTTGTTGATGGCATTGTACCCATCATGATCAATGCCTATGGAAAAGGCAATCAAAAAAACTTTTTAATTGTTGGAAGTGAAACACCACAAAGTATTCCATTCTGGATATTTATTTTATTAATTCTTTTTGTTGGATGGGCCATTTATTACCTGGTTACTTCCTCATCTGTAAAATTATATATATGAAAACCGACATTAACAATTTTGAAGATATCGTATGGTTTGTGGATTCATTTTACCATAAGGTGCAGTCAGATGATTTGATAGGGCCTATATTTGACGCTGTTATTGACGACTGGGGGCTACATTTGGAAAAGATGTATAAATTTTGGAATGCGGCACTGTTTGGTATTCCAGGTTTTAAGGGTAATCCATTTGCCAGACATGCGCCATTATCGCTTTGTAAAGAGCATTTCGACCGTTGGTTACTGCTATTCAATAAAACTATTGACGAAAAGTATGCAGGAACAATGGCTACTTTATCTAAAAGGAAAGCTGAAATGATGGCTGAGATGTTTTTGAACAGGATACAGGATATGAAAGGTGGAGCAGATAAGGTAATTGTATAATTAGAGATGATGAAAGAACAACGAAAAGATATAGAGAACGAAACTGATGTGGAATTGCTCGTAAATAGTTTTTATACCAAGGTAAGAAATGATGCCCTTTTAGATGCTGTTTTTGCACCGGTTATTAAGGGTAATTGGGATGTCCACCTGAAACTTATGGTGGATTTTTGGTCGACATTATTGTTGTATTCCAGAAAGTATAATGCTGACCCATTACCTAAACATTTACCACTTAGACTCTCTAAAGCTCATTTTGACCAATGGATTCACTTATTCAATGAAACAGTTGATGAGTTGTTTGTAGGTGGAATTGCTGAAAATGCAAAAAAGCGAGCCTTAAGTATTGCAAGAATTATGAAAGCAGTTAAAGGAATTTCAGATGTTGAGGTCGATAACCAGGATTCGTAAAGTAAGAAATATTAGTTTAACTGTAATTTGGGATGGAATAAGTTATGAGATAGAAACCTTTCCTAATGAATACCGTAGTTTAATGATGCTGATCTTTGATCGGATAAGCCCTGAAGAATTTGGGGTATGTCTGGGGATGGGAAAATGCGGTACTTGTCTGGTCGAAGTTATTCAAGGTCATACTTTAACTGATTTCGATAGAAATGAAAATACGACACTTAGTAAACACGGAATCAATAACCTTAACATACGTTTGGCCTGTCAGTTATTGATTGATGAACAGTGTAATGGGATGATTGTTAAAATAGTATAAAAAATACATCATGGACAATCTTTTAACAGACATCAGAAATTGTAAAGTATGTGAGCGTTATCTTGAATCAGGGGCTAATCCAATTGTTTCGGCAAGTTCGAAAAGTAAAATTGTGATCATTGGGCAAGCGCCGGGACGGATTGTCCATCAGACAGGTATTCCCTGGAATGATAAAAGTGGAGATAATTTAAGAAGCTGGTTAGGTGTGGATAAGGCAACCTTTTATAATGAGGATATTTTTGCATTAGTGCCCATGGGCTTTTGCTTCCCTGGAAAGGGGAAATCCGGTGATCTCCCACCTAGAAAAGAATGTGCCCCTTTATGGCATGAGAAATTGTTAGATGATATGCAGGAAAAAAGGCTGATTCTACTGATTGGTCAATATGCACAGCACTATTATTTAAAAGAAAGGCGTAAAAATACACTGACGGAGACGGTTAAGAATTATGAAACGTATTTGCCGCAATATTTACCCTTACCACACCCATCGCCAAGAAATAATATCTGGCGAGCAAAAAACAAATGGTTTCAACAAGAAGTACTGACGATTTTAAAGAGCCAGATTAATGCGATCTTTTAGAAATTGAATAACAATTTTTAAAGGAAAATGTATAAACATCAAGTATCATGATTATAAAAGAAGTTTTAGCACAGTTAGCGGAGTCGCAAACAGAACCAGTAATTAAAGTATTAGAAAAAGGAGGCCAGTTTAAAGTGGTTGTACTTGGTTTTAAAAAGGAAATGGTATTAAAAGATCATAAAACCCCTTTAAGGGCTAAATTAGTAGTTGTTGAAGGGAAAGTAAACTATATCGAAGCAGGACGTTTAGTTGTACTTGATAAGTTTGATGAGTTGGAAATACCAAAGATGGTTTTTCACCGTGTAGAAGCACTAACTGATAGCATTTGTCTGTTAATTCAGTCTCAGGATGACGTTAAATCGTAACTCTCATCTATTGACTGCACTCTCAGCATCTGATCTTCCAATGAAAGCACAAAATTTAAGCCATGTTATTTATTGTTAATGTGGTAGATAAGGCAGGATCAAAATGCGAATTCTAGTTTTTTTGAAACATATTGAGCTTCTCTATGTTCTAATCCTATGTAGGGTTTTAGCGTCAAATTTTCTTTTCCTGCACTAATGAAGTAGACAGGAAGTAAGTCACACATCACTGATCTGAAATCCTCAGTTCCATAAGCGACATAAACAGGGATTTTTACTTTTAAGAAGTCATTCAGGAGTGGTTTGGCAAAACAGGTCCAAGTGTCGAGAGATACTCAGGAAGGTGCAAAAGTGGCAAGGGATGGGGTCGATCCCTGACAAAAAATTAGAATTGGCTTGATTGTGTCTATTTTATCATTTACCAGAATGAAGTCAATAGTGTCTTTATTTCCATTAAGTTGAAAATGTCTAGAATTTAATCCCTAAACCTTTCCCAGATCCTGTGAAGAAATTGTTGTCGGAAATAATAAGCAAAGAAATAATATTAATTTGTTCATAGTGGGCCTTATCAATAAATATATCTAATTTGGACGATACGTCATTCCAGTTGATCTATTGGAAAAATTAGAGCTACTATAATGTTTATATTATATTTATGAAGATAATAACATCATTAATATTTTTAATGCTTTTGGCCACTTCTATGTTTGCACAGCAAAAGAAGGTTGATTTGATTATTACTAACGCAAAAGTTTTAAATGTAAGAAATGGAGAGATATCATCGAAACGAACAATCGTTATCCATAATGGAAAGATTATCGCAATAATTGTTTCCGCACAAGAATATTCAGCAGATGAGACAATAGATGCAAAAGGCAAATTAGTTACCCCTGGTTTTATAGATACTCACATTCATCCAACAGATGTTTTGGGAGATTATGATAAAGCACCTGAAATTCTAGCAGAAGATTCTTTGAGTTGTTTCCGCAAACGGATATCCGATCAGTACCTTCCTTATGGAACGACTACTACCTTGACAATGGGACAACCTGAAGCCTGGATATCCCCATTTCTGGAGTGGCAGAATAAACCTGAGTCAAATTATTCAGATATGTATGTGTCAGCAGGTGCGCTAATATCAAAAGAAAAGAGGGTGCCTTATATTGCTCATACCACTGTGGAGACTCCAGAAGTCGCAAAGCAAAAAATAATTAAATATCACAATGAAGGAATTAGATACTTGAAATTGTATTATCGGCTCAAAAATCCTGAATTCGAAGTTGCTCTTAAAACGGCAGACAGTTTAGGAATAAGAACATATGGCCACATTGGTGACTTCAGTCCAGAATACCTAAACATAGATCAAACACTAAAAATGGGATTGACTAATTATGAGCATCTCGCAATCATTCCAAATAGCTTAATTACATCCACCAGGGATAAAGAAATTTTAGAAAAGGAATTTGATCGACAGTTTGGTAAATTAAATTCCGAGGCCAGAGTATTGGAATATTTTCTTGAGCAATTTCGTTTTATTAATGAGCATAAGAAAGCCGAGATGGAAGCTCTCATTGTTAATCTTGCCAAAAGGAAAGTAACCATTTCAACAACAATACATAGACTGTATGAACAATTCCAACCCACCTTTTTTACAAAAGTGAAGGACAGTTCGTTAACTGATTATCAGAATAAACGTTGTCTGGAAAACTTTGCAATTCTAATGGAATATGCAAAGATAATGAGTGAGAAAGGCATAGTGATTCGTCTTGGATCAGATATGCCTGATGGAGGAAAGGTGAATGTTTCAGAATTGATATTGCTTTGCAAATATGGTTTTTCAGTGGCCCAAGCTTTTAAAATTGCCACAATCAATGGCGCAAAGGCTATCGGTTTGGAAAATGAGATAGGAGTTTTAGAATCAGGTAAGCAGGCAAACCTGTTGATTTGGGATAAAAGTCCTTTTAATAATTATTTGAATTTTAACTCTAAAATTACGGTTGTTAAAGGAGGGAGAATATATAAGAATTAGGTATTGAAGTCTAATAAAATCAGTTCGGAGCCGGAAGATTCTTCTTAAGAGCTAATTTCAAGCCTATACCCTTTGCCGCGAATAACAACAATTTTGATATTCGGATCAATCTCTAATTTTTTTCTAAGTTTTGATATAAACATATCCAGGCTGCGGCCTACAATAACACCTTCATCCTCCCATATCTCTTTTTGTAATCGGCCTCGCGCTATAGTTTCGTTGGGAGACAACGCGAAAACGCGCAGAACACGGGTTTCCGTTCCGGTCAGGTCTATAGTCTTTCCATTTATCGTGAGCTTACGATTCTTCGTGTCGAACAACATCGACCCCACATTGAACACACCAGTATCCCGACTGCTGGGTAAGGCCTTCCGCGGTTTAGCAGATCTCAGAAAGATAAATCCAACAACTGCTAAAAATGACAGACCGCTCAAAAAATATTCATTCTTTACTGCATTTATGCCCATCGGTTTAAATTTAATGTTTATCATGTAACATGCCCTGGGTTGCCTTCTTCCTGTACATGCTACAATATCATCTTTTTTATTTTTGGATATCGCGTATCCATAGGCTACACTGGCATTGCCACAGTTCATTACGTTAACGACATAATCACGTGCCATCGGGTCTTTGGCCAACAAACGCTGAGTAGTATTCACCAGCGAGTCAGGTTGAAAAGTAAGATCATTCTCAAACCTGATCTGGTATTCATTTTCAGCGATCTTTTTTACAGGGAGCACTCTTGATGTACTGTCGCCCGACTGTAAGAGTAGTTCATGTCCGATCCTGCGAAGCAAAACTTCCCTTCTGGCGATATCAAAATCGTCATTGCCGGTCATACTAAAAGCCGCGCAGATTACAGCGATAAACAAGAGTAATAACAATCCGCACAGGTACTTGCGTTTCCCGGACAGGATATTTTGGCTAACATCCATAATATCAAGATTTTATTTACAAAGTTTACATTTTTATTTATAATCTAAGTTCTTCAGGCTGAAATATACACTCACTTTTACAACAGGCCGTTAATCATCTCTTTCACTTTGTCATTTCCAGGGAAGGCTGTAACTTTATTGATCAGGGTACCTTCTTTGTTATATAATAGATATGACGGAATATATTCGAACTTAAATTGGTTCATGATGTATTCCCATTGGGAGCCTTTTAAGTAATAATGCTCACTACCTATACCTTTAATTTTTTCTTCCCAAAGCTTTCGGGGTGAGGAGCCATTTGTTAAATACACAAACGCAACATCCTTATCATGATACTTAATTTTTGTACTCCTAAATTCCGTCATCGCATCCAGGCAAGGACTACACCATGTGGCCCAAAGGTCGATAAAAACAACTTTGCCCTTATGTTTAGCGACAATTGTTTCTATGACTTTGTCATCCGAAACAGAGGAGATGTCATTTACAACAGCGGGTGATTTGAATTTGTCTAATTCAGCTACTTGTTGGTTTTTTCGAAATAAGATTTTTGCGATTTCTCCATTTTTCCAATACTTTACAATATTCTCTTTTTGCTTTTCGGTTAGCGGTCTTACTTCTTCAGTTAGCTGTCTCCCATAGGCATTAGCCGCTAAAATATCATAGTAAGGACCATCCTTGAATCCGACTAAATCGGACAAGATCGTTTTCACTTTGGCTAACCAGGAGGAGATATCGCTTTCGCCAATCTCAGGAAGGCCCAATATTTCATTATGAAGGGTTTCATTTTGAAATTTCAGGAATTCAGAACAAATCAGATATTGTGGATCATTGAGCTTAAAATCTTTCAAAAAACGATAATACGACCTATCAATCTTTTGGATAGCAGGTTCGTTGATCTTATCCTGAGTAACGTTTCGATAATTAAGCATCATGTATTGTTCGTAATTAAAGACGAATCCAACATACGTGAATAAACGAAAATCTTTAGACAGTATTCCTTTTAATTCTTTTGATATTAATGCATCATTATTTAAAATCTCTAATCTTTCCGTTACAACAGTTTTAGCATGATTCAGAAAAACATCCGGACTTTTATTATACAAAGGTTCCGGTTTTCTGCCCGATCTGTAATCAATCATTTTATTTATGACATCCAAGCTTCGGGTCATGTCATCTTGAGTTAGACCAGCAGGTGTAACGTCAATATTTTCGAAATCAAAATCAGAATTGTAAGCAATATCAATGTTGGTAACACCACCGCTTGTCAATTTAACATACAGAGATTTATATGGTTTTAAACTTGTGTATAATCCAATCAGAGAGATATCTGTTTCCACATCAACATCAGTAGAGAATCTCCCTGATCGATCAACAAGTGCTTTATGTTGAACCTGCTCTCCCGAAATTGGATGTGGAACAAAAATATGTACATAAATGCTATCCTTGTTAGTGTCATTCGGACTTTTTATCCTTCCTGTTATCTTAGCTGTACCTGCTTTTATAGTAGGTGTATCTGTTGCCTTACTAGCAGACTGATTACATGATAACAAAAACAAAAGGCTGAATAAGCAAAGAAGATTTTTCATGAGCGTGCGTTATATCGTTAAGGTAGTTTTTCGGATTATGAAAAACAAGCATTTTTTAAGTTTACTTCATATATCTAATCACCAGAGTAAATATGATCAAAGCTAGTATTAACAACAGTATAAATCCTGCTACCTCTGAATAGAGGTTTCCATTTTCGGTTCGCTTGGCATCAGGGTTAAGTCAAATAAATATAAGTCGGGAAAAAACTAGTGATAACTTCAAAAATACCTTGCATATTTATTCTTTAGGGGATAGGTAGATAAATATTAGCCCAAGAACATTAAAAAGCAAAACCAAAATCACCCCACCAGCACCTCCCATGCTTCTGCTTTCACCTGCTCGATATCCTTCATGCAGAAGCATTAAATAAACCGCCACAGTAATTATAATACCCCAGGCCATTGTTCTTATTATTTGGTAACTCTCTAATTTACCTATTTTCTGTTAAATCATAAGATTAAAAAGCAATATCTTTTCTTAAGCAAGGCTTTAGGAATATCAGTTTCTTAGCAGAAACCGATATACCGGTATTATCTTTTTAGTCATGCTTACTTTGATCCCGTGCGCTTTGAACGATGCAATCAGATTTTTCATAGTATCAACTTGTATAGTAATGGACATTTTTTTATCTGGGATACTATCCTTCAAAACTATAACGGTCTTGAATTTTTGCTGTATCGCTCTTGTTAATTTGGAAAATTGGTCATAGTCGATTGCCGCATAACTATCCGAATTGGAAGCGTGGCCTACCTGTGGTTTTGGGCCGACTAAAAACTTCTCAAAGATTTCTTTATCTACGACTTCTAACTGCATTACATTCATTAAACTATCTCCAGATGTGTAACTTAGATTCAACTGATGAAGTAGCGTATCCATTGCATCCTGGCTTGTGTTTTTCACTGCACTTTTATAGCAGTAAGAAACGCATGAGCCGACGAATTTTTCAGGCAACACTATTTGATTATCCGCAATATCTAAAAACGCGGAAAGACGTTGTATCAGACTATCGCCGACAACGACCTCCTTCCGATATCCATTTCCGTTGCGGAACACGGTAGCCCCCCATCTGTATTGGCTTAAAGGTTCCATTTTAAAATATTCTTTAATATTATCATCTTGATAGGATTTATAATATTGGCTAAATAACGAATTGTACCTGGATATTACTTCTTCTGGTAAAGATGATTTACTTTTTTCCGGAGGGGCGACTGCTTTCCCTTCCACGATATTATCAATAGCTTCATTGGTAAGCTTTGCTGCATGTCCCACCCACCGGATCTCATTTTTATCATCAATGACCACACATAAAGGTATAGAGGTGGCCTTGTAGTCTGTAAATGTCTTGCGAGTAGTATCTGACACTACAACAGACGAAAACTGTACTCTTTTTAGTATCCAATTCACTTTATCTACTTTTTCATCTGTAATGGCCAGGAATACTAAATTAGATCTGGATTTATTTTTATTCACCAAATCGTTCATATGCGGAACGGATTCCAGGCAGGGCGCGCACCAGGTTGCCCAAAAATCTATAATAACAAATTTGCCTTTTAAGTCGTAAGACTTAGGGACATTCTTGATCCAGTTGGTGATGACTATTTCTGGAGCTTTCTCACCTACTTTGAGTTGGGCTGAAGAAACAAAAGATGCAAGAAGGCACACAAATACTAAAAAAAGACATTTTTTAAGCATAATCTGAGCGTTAGCGTAATTAATGATTTCTAAACTTTTACAATATAAGATTTATAAAATTAAAATGTATATTGGTGATGATTAAGCGCTTAGGTAATGCTGTTTCTACATTTTTCTCTGAGAATATTTTTGATAACACTGTTTATCTCTTTAAATTGGGTCTTGGTTTCTGCCCGGCAATCTACCACGCAAATAACAGGGATGGTGATTGATGCTCAGAGTAAACAGCCGCTTGCCGGGGCGACGATATATCTTGACCATACCACTAAAGCTACGATTAGTTCTGATAGTGGAGACTTTGTGCTAAAAAATATTCCATCAGGAAATTACAAGTTAATTATATCCTATATCGGCTATAGTTCGGCGTTCGTTGACTTGACCGAAAAGAATACTCCCAATTTAATTGTTGAGCTTACTCCAAGTGTGAAATTACTTGATGAAGTGGCTATAACAGCAAATCCAAATTGGCAGGAATATTTTCTGCTTTTTAAAATGTTTTTTTTGGGAAAACAGGGACAGTACTGCACGATCAAAAATCCAAAAACACTGTCTTTTGATCATAATGACACTTCGTATGTTTTAACTGCACAAGCGGCCAAACCCCTAATTATTGAAAATCAGGCGTTAGGGTATAGGATATATTATGAGTTAAATTCTTTTGTTCACTATGCCGGCCGAACCTCGTATTCTGGTTATACCCGTTTTGAGGAAATGACCACTACAAATAACAAAGAACAAAAGGAATGGAAATTCAACAGGGAGAAAGCATATTTCGGTTCTTCAATACATTTTATGCGCTCGCTGGTAGATAAAACATCAAAGGAAAAGGGCTTTGTGATGAAAAAACTGGTCAAAACTAACTTACGGAAATCAGAGGAAAACGAATTTAAATCAACTGATACCATTGTCACCATGCAATGGAATGGAAGAGATTATTTCGCCAAAGATACAACTGTTCTTTCTGGAGCAGGTAGTTTAATAGGCGGCAGAAAAATGGGATATGATCGGCTTTATCCTGAAGAGTTGCCTTACGATAGCGTTGTGACGACTAATCTCAACGGCAACTACAAACTTTCTTTCAACAATTCCTTATTTGTTACTTACAAGAAGAAAAAAAACGTAACATCTATTCTAACGATGTTGACTCCGGAAACTTTTGTGGATATTCACGGAAATCTGGCAAATCCGCAAGCCGTATTACATGAGGGGTACTGGGCTACTTTACGTATTGCAGATCAACTGCCCTTTGATTATGTGCCGGACAAGGAATGACGTTCATAATGGGTTATTTTTCTAGTCCTAATATTATGATCAAGAGGTCTCCTTCGTCCTTTAGATTTGTTTTGATTATTTTTAGAATGAGAAGGAAGCAGAAGTAAACTATCCTTTCGTCAGAGTTTGGACTCATGTCTCGATTTAGACTTCTGCCTCCCTTTCATCAGGAACTCAAATAGAAATTAGGGCTAGTGACCCATTATTAAGGACTTGAGCCGAACTGATGAATTCTCATTTCAATTCTTAAAACAAATTTATGAAAAAGATTTTTATTGGAATCGACATCAGCAGCAAAACATTAGAGATCTGTTTAAAGACTGATGGAAAGGTTGAGTATTTCAACATTCAGAACCAACTAAAACCCATTAGATTGTTCTTTAAAAAGCACACAACAGTAGGAACCGTAGTTGCTATGGAGAATACCGGGCGCTACAACTGGAACCTGTTTGAGGTTCTAGCCGAGCTAGAACTATTCGTTTATGTGCTCTCACCATTGCACTTGAAGAAGAGCCTTGGTCTCTCACGAGGAAAGAACGATAAGATTGATTCGCTTCGGATCTGTAGCTACATCGAAAAGAACCAGCAAGGAACTAAACAATGGAGCCAGTTATCGTTATCGATAAGAAGGCTTAAAGTTCTGCTAACCGAGCGGGCAACTAGGGTAGCAATGAAAAGCAGTTTTGTAAGGCAGCAACATGATTATAAGATGATGAAGTCAATCGCGTTGGACAAAGAACTGCTAAAGCTGAATAAAAAGCTCATTGAATCGATCGATGTGCAGATAAAGAAGATTGAATCCGATATTGAAATGAACATTATGCAGGATAGCGAACTCAAGTGCAAAGCCGAACTTATACGGTCTGTTCCAGGAGTTGGAAAGGTGGTCTCATGGATGATGATTGCAAAGACCGAGGGCTTTACATCGATCAGCGACCCACGGAAAATGGCATGTTACTGTGGAGTGGTGCCATTTGACCATCAATCGGGAACCTCAATAAGATATAGGCCCAGGGTGTCGGTATTTGCAGATAAAGGGATGAAAAGCCTGCTCCACCTTGCGGCCATGAGTTCGATAAGACTAAATAATGATCTGGGGACATATTATAAACGAAAAGTTGAGGAGGGAAAGAACAAGATGAGCGTTTTAAATGCGGTAAGAAACAAAATCATCCATAGGATATTCGCTGTAATAAAAAACCAAACCATCTATAAAAATGATTTGGTTTTGTCATAGAAATCGAGACATATTAAAAAACCAAAATGACTTGGCGGGTGTTAATTGCATTAATACTAATTGCCTTACATTTTGCCGGAAAAACCAGTATCAGCCTTAGGTCAGGAAAAGTAATTCTAAGCCTATTCCTTTCTAAATTATGAAATACCTCTTATTCTCTTCTGTTTGCCTGTTCAAAGGACAAGGTAGTAAAGGAAAAAGGCAATTCAAGGTACCATTATCTGTTAAAGTTAATCCTGAAATTCAATTCAAAGCTGCCATTGCTATAACCACTTAGATCAGAAGTCTGAGTGGTATATAAGCCTGTGATCAGGTATTTTTTCCTGAAATCCATACCGAAGCCAAAGGAAGCACTTTCGGAACTGTGATACATGCCTGTAAAAAGCAACTGCTGATTAGAAAAACTCAGCTGGGCACCGGCGTCCCAGATGTTATCAAAGCCTTTCACGCCCCGGTATGCAACTTTGGGTTCTATTTCCATACCATTGTTACCTTCGTCCAATTTGATCTTATAACTTGCAGCACTATAGAAAGTGGCTACATCAGCCAGTTTGATGACATCTTTTTTGAAGAAGCTTTTGAGGTTAGGGATGGAAGCTTGGAGGTTTAATGTGTTGGTGGTAAAAGCAATCCCAAAATCTCCATCCAAATATGCTTTTCGATTGTTGTACATGCCGATTAGGGGATCGTTCGGATTACCCTGTATGTCCTCAGTCTCCAGACGCTGAGTTAAGACCCCCCCAGACAACCCGAAATGAAGCTGATTAGAAGCGTTATTTAGTGGCAAATGGTAAGCATAGCTCGCAACCACCCGTGTCATTCGTTGTAATCCGGCGCTTTCATTAAAAGCGTTGATTCCCAGTCCCACCTTATTGAAGCCATAATCGACAGTTAGTGTTTGCGTTAGAGGGGATCCGGGGATGTCGCTCCATAACTTGCGTAATCCCCCGTTTAGTCTCAGTCCCTTTTCTGCCCCGGCAAATGCAGGGTTCGCCAGGTATTGATTGGTATAATATTGTGCACCCATTGGGTTGAGCTGAGCTTTTGCCGACATCATTCCAATGATCAGGAGAAGTACTAAGTATATCTTTCTTTTAATTTTTTTCATGCGATTGTTCATGCTAATTTTCTCTTACAACTGTAATGTATCCTCTGAATTTCCTGTTACTGCCTGTAAATTCCATCAGGTAGTAGTAGGTGTCCTCGTTAAGTGGAACTCCATTATAGGAGGCATCCCAACTATTGTCATACCCTTTTTTCGAATACAATAGGCGTCCTGCGCGATCAAATATCTTGATCAAATTATCCGGGTACACATCGATGTTTTGAACGATCCATTTATCATTGTAGCCGTCGCCATTGGGTGTTACGATGTTATTGGCAATCAGTTTCAGATCCTCAGCTACGTTAATACTAAAGCTTTGTTTTTCAGAACATCCATAGTCGTTTGTGCCTGTTACAGTGTAAGTTGTGTTTGCAGTTGGTCTTACGGTTAATGTGGCAGTGTTTTGTCCGCTAATGATGCTACTGTTTGCTGTCCAAACATATGATGCTGCTCCGCTGGCGGTTAGCTGTACAATGTCACCTTTGCTGATATCAGTCCCCTTATCACTGGTAATGGCAATCACTGGTAAAGGATTGATCTTGAGGACGAATGTTCTGGAATAGGTGTTGACACCGCCGTTTGAAATTCCACCGTTGTCAGTAACAGTAACGGTAATATTCGCTGTGCCACTCATTCCATTTTTTATACTGTAGCTAACGAAAGCTTCATTTGCAGAATCAGATACTTTTAAATTTTGAAATAGGGTAGGGTTGTCGCTTTTCACATCAAGTCTTACCGATTGGTTTTTTTCCGGACCAGCACTAATACCATTAAGCGGTATCGTTTGTGATGCCTGAGTATAGCAAAGGGTTGCATTTGAAATGGATGTGAGGGTTGGGGCTTCGTTGACGTCGCTAATGGTTACGCTGAACACTTTTTCCAGAGTTAAGCCATTTTGTGTTGTCGCTTTTACGCGAATGCTGTAAATTGATTTGTCCTCGAAATCAAGAGAGGATTTGGTATATAAAGACTGATCCTCTATGGAGAATAAGGTGTTATCTGTATCACCTGTACCGGACACTAAGGAATAGGTATAGGTTGCCGATGGATCCTCTGAAATGGAATTAAATGTTCCGGCTTTTGTTTTGACAGGGCCATTTTCATAAACCGTTATGCCGTCCAGAGTAATGTTATTTGGTGCGCCTGGCTTAACTTTAAGAACACCATTAACATACTTAATTTCATAGTTCAAAGCAGCTGCTCCGGAAACAAGAATTGGATAATCGCCAGCCGGACTAGAGACTGTTGCTGAAGTACTAATGGAGGGTTGAGTAATCAAGACTTCTTTGGTTTCATTACCAACAAATCCGGTATAATTCAGGGTCAAAGGAGGATTGACTGTTCCTGCAAATTTCTCCTTGTTTTCGGCAGTTATGATAAGGCTCACTTTGTTCACGGTTAAGCTTGCTGCTAAATAATTCAGTACATAATTGCTACCCAGTGCCAGTGTGCCCTGGTTGATGGCATAAGTTTCTGCAGTTTCACCTGGTGCCCTGTCCAGTGTTCCGGTAAATTTATCTGTACCATCCAGCGCTGGGCTGAAGGTATAAGTTAACTCCGGGTCAGCAGTTCCATAAGCTTTAGATTTGGCATCAGCGGTAACGGTAATGGTTTTCTTGCCGATAGTCAGATTCGCTGGTACAAAAGTGATGGTATAATTAGAACTGAGTGCCAGTGTGCCTTGGTTAATGGCATAGGTGCCTGCAGTTTCACCTGGTGCCCTGTCCAGTGTTCCGGTAAACTCGTCTGTACCATCCAGCGCTGGACTGAAGGTATAAGTGAGCTCGGGATCTGCAGCGCCATAGGCTTTTGATTTGGCTACAGCAGTAACGGTAATGATTTTCTTGCCGATAGTCAGATTCGCCGGTACAAAAGTGATGTTGTAATTGCTGCCCAGTGCCAGTGTACCCTGGTTGATGGCATAGGTGCCTGCAGTTTCACCTGGTGCCCTGTCCAACGCTCCGGTAAACTCGTCTGTACCATCCAGCGCTGGACTGAAGGTATAAGTGAGCTCGGGATCTGCAGCGCCATAGGCTTTAGATTTGGCTACAGCAGTAACGGTAATGGTTTTCTTGCCGATGGTCATGTTGGCTGGTACAAAAGTGATGGTATAATTAGAACTGAGTGCCAGTGTACCCTGGTTGATGGCATAGGTGCCTGCAGTTTCACCTGGTGCCCTGTCCAGCGCTCCGGTAAACTCGTCTGTACCATCCAGCGCTGGGCTGAAGGTGTAAGTGAGCTCCGGGTCAGCAGTTCCATAAGCTTTAGATTTGGCAACAGCAGTTACGGTAATGGTCTTGGTGCCGATGGTCAGGTTGGCTGGTACAAAAGTGATGGTATAATTAGAACTGAGTGCCAGTGTACCCTGGTTGATGGCATAAATTCCTGCAGTTTCACCTGGTGCCCTGTCCAGTGTTCCGGTAAATTTATCTGTACCCTCAAGTTCTGGACTGAAGGTATAAGTGAGTTCGGGATCTGCAGCGCCATAGGCTTTTGATTTGGCTGCAGCAGTAACGGTAATGATTTTCTTGCCGATGGTCAGGTTGGCTGGCACAAAAGTGATGGTATAATTGCTGCCCAGTGCCAGTGTACCCTGGTTGATGGCATAAGTGCCTGCAGTTTCACCTGGTGCCCTGTCCAGCGCTCCGGTAAACTCGTCTGTACCATCCAGCGCTGGGCTGAAGGTGTAAGTGAGCTCGGGATCAGCAGCACCATAGGCTTTTGATTTGGCTACAGCAGTAACGGTAATGGTCTTGGTGCCGATGGTCAGATTCGCTGGCACAAAAGAGATGGTATAATTGCTGCCCAGTGCCAGTGTACCCTGGTTGATGGCATAAGTTCCTGCAGTTTCACCTGGTGCCCTGTCCAGCGCTCCGGTAAACTCGTCTGTACCATCCAGCGCTGGACTGAAGGTATAGGTGAGCTCGGGATCGGCAGCACCATAGGCTTTTGATTTGGCTACAGCAGTAACGGTAATGGTCTTGGTGCCGATGGTCAGATTCGCTGGCACAAAAGTGATGGTGTAATTGCTGCCCAGTGCCAGTGTACCCTGGTTGATGGCATAAGTTCCTGCAGTTTCACCTGGTGCCCTGTCCAGCGATCCGGTAAACTCATCTGTACCATCCAGCGCTGGACTGAAGGTATAAGTGAGCTCGGGATCGGCGGCACCGTAAGCTTTAGACTTGGCAACAGCAGTTACGGTAATGGTTTTCTTGCCGATGGTCAGGTTGGCTGGTACAAAAGTGATGGTATAATTAGAACTGAGTGCCAGTGTACCTTGGTTGATGGCATAAGTGCCTGCAGTTTCACCTGGTGCCCTGTCCAGTGTTCCGGTAAACTCGTCTGTACCATCCAGCGCTGGGCTGAAGGTGTAAGTTAACTCCGGGTCAGCAGTTCCATAAGCTTTTGATTTGGCTACAGCAGTAACGGTAATGGTCTTGGTGCCGATGGTCAGATTCGCTGGCACAAAAGTGATGGTATAATTGCTGCCCAGTGCCAGTGTACCCTGGTTGATGGCATAAGTTCCTGCAGTTTCACCTGGAGTCCTGTCCAGCGATCCGGTAAACTCATCTGTACCATCCAGCGCTGGACTGAAGGTATAAGTGAGCTCGGGATCGGCGGCGCCGTAAGCTTTAGACTTGGCTACAGCAGTTACGGTAATGGTCTTGGTGCCGATGGTCAGATTCGCTGGTACAAAAGTGATGGTATAATTAGAACTGAGTGTCAGTGTACCCTGGTTGATTGCATAAGTGCCTGCAGTTTCACCTGGTGCCCTGTCCAGCGCTCCGGTAAACTCGTCTGTACCATCCAGCGCTGGACTGAAGGTATAGGTGAGCTCGGGATCGGCAGCACCATAGGCTTTTGATTTGGCTACAGCAGTAACGGTAATGGTCTTGGTGCCGATGGTCAGATTCGCTGGCACAAAAGTGATGGTGTAATTGCTGCCCAGTGCCAGTGTGCCTTGGTTGATGGCATAAGTTCCTGCAGTTTCACCTGGTGCCCTGTCCAGCGCTCCGGTAAACTCGTCGGTACCCTCAAGTTCCGGGCTGAAGGTGTAAGTTAACTCCGGGTCAGCAGCACCATAGGCTTTTGATTTGGCTACAGCAGTAACGGTAATGGTCTTGGTGCCGATGGTCAGGTTGGCTGGTACAAAAGTGATGGTATAATTGCTGCCCAGTGCCAGTGTACCTTGGTTGATGGCATAAGTGCCTGCAGTTTCACCTGGTGCCCTGTCCAGCGTGCCGGTAAACTCGTCGGTACCATCCAGCGCTGGGCTGAAGGTATAAGTGAGCTCGGGATCGGCAGCACCGTAAGCTTTAGACTTGGCTACAGCAGTAACGGTAATGGTTTTCTTGCCGATGGTCAGATTCGCTGGTACAAAAGTGATGGTATAATTAGAACTAAGTGCCAGTGTACCTTGGTTGATGGCATAAGTGCCTGCAATTTCACCTGGAGCCCTGTCCAGCGCTCCGGTAAACTCGTCGGTACCCTCAAGTTCCGGGCTGAAGGTGTAAGTTAACTCCGGGTCAGCGGCACCATAGGCTTTTGATTTGGCAACAGCAGTTACGGTAATGATTTTCTTGCCGATTACCAAGGGTCTGGTGACCGGAGCAGCGGCTTCTACCTCATCGTTTCCGTTCTGTGTCGCGGTGATCTGAACTGTGCCAGCCTTTAAAATATTAACTGTTTTGCCATTAATACTTGCAATAGTTGGGTCGCTGCTGGTATAAATTAATTGTAGCCCGGAATCAGAACTTCCAACCAGATCAAAAGCTTCTTGTCCATATGTTTTCGTTGCGGGCTGGTTAAACGTGATGACTTGAGTAGCCATCGGTTTTGCAAATACAGAAGGTGAAAGAGGACTTTCGTTGCCTGCCTGATCCACCGCTGAAATTCGGTAGTAATAGGTTGTTCCGTTTAAGAGATTGTTATGTACATGTGTGGTTCCTGGAGCTGGCACTGTGGTCAGCAAGGTGGTAGGATCGGTTTCCGTACCTGCATAGATTTTATAGGACTCAAGATCAGCCTCAGTATTTGCCGCCCATGTCAAACTGTTCTCCGCATTTCCAGCGGTAGCTGCAAGACCTACTGGAGTTATTGGGCCTGAAGCATCGAATGTTAAGCTCAGGCTGTTAGAAACTGTATTGCTGTTATTGCCGATATTCACAGCAACACCAGCGGGAACTTGTATGCTTAGGGCACCGTCGGCTGTCGGGGTTACCAACAGCCTATAAGAAATATTGTCCGTAGTTTGCAAATCGCTCAACGTGGCGTTCGCAGCCACTATATCCCCTAACACGAACCCTGTTACCGCCTCGCTGAAGGTGATGGTTGCTGTAAAGGGTTGGTTTATCGGCGAAGTAACCGAGGTTGAGATGGTTACAGTTGGATTAGCCGTATTCACTAAGACACCTGATGTATTGGATATTCCATTGAGCGCAATCACCGCATCATTGCCTGCGATATCTTTAATCGTACCGCCGTTCAGCCCCAGTGAGGTACCAAGTCCAATGCCATCCATATCCATATCGCCGGATTGTACGGTATAGCTGAAGATCAGGGCGGTGGTGCCGGTGCCGCTTACATAGGTGGCCTGATGGGTTGTTGTTCCAATAACTACATTGATATAAGGTGTGCCGCTTGTGGCATCTATATTTACCTGCTCATTGAAATTGGTAGTAAAAGCCAATGTATTGCCAGTGGTATATATTCTATTTGCAGGCACACCTACCGTGATGACTAAAGGTTTTACGCCATCAATAACAATGTTGTGCTGCCCGGCAATTGAATTGGCCCCGCCAACAGCAGGTAAGGTCAATACAGCATCATCCCCGGATGGGTTTCGTATGGTTGCGCCATTTAACGATAAAGCTGAAGTAGATGCATAATCCAGGTCAGCGCTCAGGTCGCCCGCCTGCACGGTGTAATTGAACAAGAGTATATCGGATCCCGATCCGGACTGATAGATCGCCTGACGGTCCGTGTTTCCTGTCTCCAGTAGCAGGCTGGGTACGCCACCTGCACCATTCACCACAACCGACTGGTTGGTGGTGACCATTATTGTAATTACGTCACCCGGTTTATAAGTGCCATCAGGGGTATTGGTATCTACCGTTGTGATTTCCGGAATGACTCCATTTACCGTGATATTAATTGTGTCGTTATCGGTCTGGGCTCCGCCGGATCCGGATAATCCCTGGTCATTCGTCGTAATTTGTAAACTAGCCGGGCCACTATAGCCAGCGGTTGGGAGAAAGCTCATCCCATTCAGTGCCGAATTAATACCAGAAATGGTACCTTCAAAAGTCATGGTGCCATCCGCCGTCCCATCACCCGTGGTGAAGGACAATCCAGTGGTGCCAGCCAGTGTCATCAGGCCATTGCTGGCCATCAATGTCACCGATACTATACCACCCCCTGCGTCTACATCACTGATGGAAATAAGATTGCCATTGCTGGCGCCGAAAATCAGGGTGCCATTTTGATCAATTGCCTGAGCAACCGGCACCGTGTTGGCTGGTGCATCGTTCACCGGAGTAATGTCGATATTAACTGCTCCAAGAGCGACATTGCTTCCGCCTCCTGAGCCGGTATTACCATTATCATTGATGGACACTTCTACTACAGCGGCGTTGTCGCCACTGAGGTTCTGAGCGGGTCTGAAATAAATATTGTTGGGCCGACTGATATACTGATTTAAGTCTGTCAAATTGCCCGTAACTGTCAGATGGTTGGTTAAATGGCCGGTAATTGCTATGCCAGGTGCCACAGCGATATCAAAAATTCCGCCTGTTGTATTTAATGTCAATGTGAGCGTTCCCGTTCCTGCATCAACATCACTTATCGTAGCAGAAGAAATATTTAATGGGTCTTCTGTACCATCTTCCATCACAGTAATATCTGAAGGTAACCCGGTAATGGTCGGGGCATCATTGACCGCTGTAATAGTTATTCTGACCGTAGCTGTAGCACATAGCGATGGTGTCCCATCATCACAGACCTGGTAAACGAAAGCATCTGTGCCGGTATAATTTGCGGTGGGCGTGTAGGTGAAACTGCCATCTGTATCAAATATTACAGTTCCATTGTTAGGGTCGGTGATTAGCGACGCGGTCAGCGGATCTCCATCATCGTCCCTGTCGTTTGTTAATACATTACCGGTCATAGGCGCATCTTCGTTAACCGTTATTTGATCGTCTACTGCTACTGGAGCTTGATTTGTCGCTGTGGTCGCCAATAGCTGAAAATCATCCCAAGCGAATTCTTCTGCACCATCATTTGAATAGGAGCGAATCCGGATTGATAGAGTATTCCCGGTTCCAGGTATCGTCTTTGTAAATTGCTGAAAGGTCCGCGATAACAATATGCCATCCCCCAATTCATCAAAATTTGCATCTTCCGCCAATCGCTTGTCTGTACCGTTGTTACCTTTGAACTGAATCATTTTTATCCAGCTTCCGGCATCAATCTTATATTCCAGGGTAATATAATCGTTATGAGAACTTCCAGGGCTATAAGCTGTATTTTCCCAGGCATTGCTGTTATTTTGCGCGGCAAATAATCCCTTAAAGGACAAGTTGGTCTTTCCAGAAATATCAATTTGGGTCCACTCAATGAGTTGTTCTGCATCCGTTAGCCCAGCCGGACCCGACTTGTAATCCTCTCCTGCCCAAAAATAGGTTCCTGACTGACCTGAATATGAATTTGGCACTGGGGGATCGGTAATATAATAATTAATGTCAGATCCATTTGTACGTTTATGATAAGCAGTAGTAGACCCGCCGTCGAAAGAAGGTGTTCTGATCCCACTACTTGGATTGGATGCGCCCTCAAAATTATCGTCCCAAAATTTCGTCTGTGCGTTTCCTCCTGCAGCCCATAGGCTTAATAACATAAACGATAAAATAAACGTAGCAATTGTTCTCATATTATCCTGTTTGGTTTGATGCCCAAACGACATCTGGTTGTTTTTTGAATTTCTTAATAAACACCTTAGTCTCCATGATTCCCTCATCGGTGCGCAGGATATTCACTGCGAGCCATTGGTTGTCCAGGCAGGCGATATGTAATGTGCCGTCTAAATGGGTTATCACCGTACCGGGAGCTTCCTGATGTTGCTGCGTGACAATAGTGGCCGCGATGATCTGTACCTGTTTCTCCCATAATTGGGTCCAGGCTCCGTTATGCCATGGATTACAAGCGTTGATTAAGGCTTGTATTTCATCTGCAGTTTGCTCCTGCCATTGAATGGTGGTATCGGTTAATGTTGGTTTTTCGTAATAACAGGCTAATGATTCATCCTGTGGCTTTCGGGGTAGGAAAGTGCCAAAATCAAGCATATTAATCAAGTTGCTTGTCGTCTGCGCCGTATGTTCGCTCAGCCTGATGGTCAGTTCACCATAGGTCTCATTGGGTTTGATTTTTACAGGATCGGCAAATAAGAGGTCACCTTCATCCGCATGTTCGTCCATGTAATGCACACTAACCGCTGTTACCTTTTCCTGGTGGCGCAATACCTCAAAAATGGGCATTGGCCCTCGGTACTGGGGTAGTGGTCCCGGATGGAAATTGATGAAGCGATCAGGAAATCGCTGCAATGCCATCAGGGGGATCAGCAATGGAAAAGTGATGGTGAACACATGGTCTGGATTCACTTCTTCTACCCATTCCACTAATTCAGAAAGTGCTTTTTTATTGACAAAAGTACGGAAAGGAAGATTTTTGTTTGCACACTCCTGCCTGAGAGATCTGACCAGTAAAGGCTCGCCTTGTCCTATGCCCACCGCACAGAGCACACCTTCAAAGGCAAGTCTCTGCAATGCCGGCAGCGCAAATTTGCCGCCACACAATACCATAATTCTCCTTTTGGGTTTTGTCATGTGCAGGTGTAACTATTGTACCAACCCGAAATAGATTCTCCGATCGGTTGTTCATGTAATTGCTGAAGGTGGTCTTCAATATCTGGTATACCTTCGCCCAGTACCAACTTGCAGGCGCCATTGGCTGCCGCTTCTATGGTTGATACGTACATCGGCGAAACAAAAGTATAGGTGGGTGCATGGAATCGGATACTGCCCCTTGGGCCCTCAAATTCAAAATCTTCGAGTATTTCGATTATTGTAGCTATCGCTGCTCTTTTCCCTGCTATTGCCTCCTCCAGGCAGAATAGCACTGTTGCCGCCTCCCAGGCCAGTAAAGAAAAAATGGAAGGCGGTATTCCCGCCAGTTCCATCGTTTTTGTAAACGCAATATTCGCTTCGTTGTCCAGTGTAGACGACCAGGAAGTGACCCCTTTGATCGCATGTCCTGGAAATGCCGTCTCGCTTAATACCCTTTCTTCCAATGCGAATGGCTGTAGGTAAACGGGTAGGTTAACCGCGCCGAAAACCCTACGTAATTCATTGAAGTACCATTGCACATAATCACCACTGAATATACTTAACAAGGCACTGTCCTTGTGTTTGGAAAGCTGATTGTCCAATGGCTGCATGGTGAAATCCTGCATAGTGTATCCGGTGGCATGATTGAAAACGATGGTGCCTCCTGCTCGCTGGAAACCATTGCAAAGCGCAAAGGTATGCAGGTATCCGGCGTCATAATACCCGGTAACCATTCCGCCGGTGGTATATCCGTCTTTTGCGGCGAGCGCTGCGGATAATGAGGCACCCAATGCGTTATGTAGAGAAATGTAGATGATATTTGGGCACTCAGCGTACTCCTGAGGTAAATGTGCACCCGCATCCAGCACCAATAGTAACTTATTACTGGCCAATAGTAAAGGTTTTAATAATTGCGCCATCCGCTGGCCAATGTAACCCACAATGACGTCCACCTCGTGATTGAAAATCAGGTTTTCTGCAGCACTATAACAGCGCTGTTTATCTGCACCGAACCCGATATTCTCGGAAATTATTTTCATTGATTTAAATGGAAGTTTACTGCATCCCAATTTTAAACCCTGAATAATGTCCAAAGCAATCGCTGAATAATAGGTCGATCTTGGCAATAATACTCCTATGGTCATTTGATCTTTTTTAAGGCATCTAAGCCCGTGCTGGAAAGATCCCTGCTAGTGCAATACTGTAATTCATGACCAAAAAAGGATTTGTAATATCTATTGGCTGGTTGCCTCCAGCCGGGTCTGTGGTGCCTGACACATTGGCTTTTCCCATGAACGAATTTGGTGATGCCGTCGCGGCATAAATATCAGAAGTGGCTGTTGCCGGGAAAGCACCCGCCGGGCTACTTGACTCCCCACCACCAGTAAAAACGGGGGTACTTACTTGTACATTATGTAAACCGTGTACATGCTCAGGTAGATTTGCTAAAGTCAATGATGTATTGGTGTTTCCGCTTGTTTCTCCTATGGTGCGTGGGGGAAGCCCAACTCCGTTCCCTTGTCCAATGGGCATACGGCCCTGCAGATTGGGCAATGCAAAAGTATTTGCTCCATCACCACCATAGGTTGTGCCCAGTAAAGAAAACAAGACACTATTTGTTGAAATAGCTAAGAGCTGCCCATTACAAGCAGTATAACCCGTCGGGGCAAAATTGAAGGCAAAAATTTTGACTTCTCCAATAAATGGTTCTGTTGACATAGTCTGAAATTTAAAATGGTGAATAAACAATAAAAATTAGGTTGATTTTTTTTGCGCATAAAATTAATAGACGCGCTGGAAGTCGTTATGATATCTACTGGTACGAACGGAAAAATTCGTGTAGCTGAATAGATATATATTGGTGAGAGCATCTAATAATTTTTTTGATAAATAGAGGTTTGTACTGGGTCCGGTTTGTTTTAATTCGAAAGAACTATAGTGTCGTTAAGTAATTAATTTCGGTTTGGTTGATACTAATTTATGTAAAAATTCTTTAAATTTTCAAAAGAAAATAATAAATTAATGTTCTTAACATGCTGATCATGATTCCTTTTGCTAAAATGGATGATTTTCCATTGATAAACCAGCCTAACTAATCGGGACTATCTTCTATCTAAAATATACTTCATTTTCTGTGCTTTTTATATAGATTTTAATGAGCGTTTTCGGAAACGATTGCGCAAATTAAATTCCCAAAATTCACAAAATGGCGTTCCAAAGTTCGTATGATTGTTTAACCAAATTAGAACGGATATGAAAGGTTTAGTCAAAAATAGCAATCGATTGCTAGATGAGATCTAGTATAATCAACTAAGAAAAAATATAGGGCTTATTTATCTAAATAATAGTGCTCAAGTGTGCTATTGGCAAATAAAAGAGTGTAGCTTTTTAAATAAACAAGCAATCGATTGCCTAAATGGGTCATTTCCATCTGTAGTTAAAAACTTACAGTTCTGTTAAAAATTAAACTAACCAAATATTATGATCAAACTTTATCTTTCACTGGTCGCTATCTGCTTTTTCAGCAGCATTGTATCGGCCCAAAACCGGGTCATCTCAGGCCAGGTCTCCGACTCAAAGAGTGGGGAAACATTAATCGGGGTAAGCGTACTTGTTAAAGGAACTTCACAAGGGACCAGTACGGATACCAACGGGAAATTCACATTAAACATTCCTTCAAATAATGCCGTCATTATGGTTAATTATGTAGGTTATGTTGGGCAGGAAATTAATGTTGGGAATAAGACACTTCTCAATATTAAGCTGACTTCAAACGAAACCGCCTTAAATGAAGTTGTTGTTATTGGTTATGGAACAGTAAAGAAAAGAGATCTCACCGGATCAGTGGTCTCTGTAAAAGGCGAGGAGATTGCAAAAGTTCCTTCAGCAAATCCACTTGAATCTATTCAGGGGAAGGTTCCTGGAGTAGATATTACCAGAAACAATGGTTCAGCGTCTTCAGGTGTAAATATAACCATTCGGGGTAACAGATCGATCACAGCAGGAAATGGGCCATTAATTATTGTTGACGGGGTGCAGTATTCCAACCTTCAGGATTTAAATCCGAATGATATAGCGTCTATGGAGATCCTGAAGGATGCTTCTTCAACCGCCATATATGGATCCAGAGGAGCAAATGGTGTAATTTTGATTACCACTAAAAAAGGAGTGTCAGGCGAAGCGACAGTTTCCTTAAATTCTTATTTTGGTCTTTCTCAGGTAGCAAAATATCCCGATGTGTTGGATGGAGATCAATTCTTGCAATTGAGACGTGAGGCGCACCGTGCAGTAGGTAATTGGAGTAGCCCTGCTGACGATAGTAAGATTTTTAATTCAGCAGAATATGCCGCTATACAAAATAAACAGTACGTTAATTATCGGGATTTACTGATTCATGATGGTTATCAGCAGGATTATCAATTAGGCGTAAAGGCAGGAACGGAAAATACTAAAGTATATTTCTCTCTGGACTACCTGAATGAAAAGGGAATACTAAAACTTGATGGTTCGTCCCGTTATACTGCCCGCTTGAACCTTGATCAGAATATCGGTAAATATTTTAAGACAGGAATGCAAGCACAGTTTACACATTATGACCAAAGTAATCGGAGAGACCCGCTAAATCAGGCAAACAAAGTTTCCCCTCTGGGAAGCGTATATGATGAGCAGGGCAACATCATTAATTACCCGCTTTCGGGTACTTTTGTTAATCCACTGATGGATGAACAGCCAGATGTGTTTACAAATGAAACCATTATCAACCGTACGCTATTGTCGGCATATATGGAGTTTAAACCTTTTAAAGGATTGGTTGCACGGTCTAACGTTGGTGTAAATCTCAATCACGACCGTAACGGAACCTATTCTGGTCGGTATTCTTTAGATCGCAATGGTTCTGCCCCTAAGGCTTCTTATACCGCGACAAACAGCCAACTAATTAACATAGAGAATTTTATTACTTACAATAAAGACATTAATGACCATTCATTTACCCTAACAGGAATCAATAGTTTGCTGTATAACCGATATGACGATGTTGCAGCTTCTGGAGAAAATCAGTTGTTAAAATCTCAACTATTCTATGGTCTTGGAAATACACAGAATCAGGCAGTAATTACCAGCTATACAATGAATAATCTGATTTCTTTTGCAGGGAGGATAAATTATGCCTACAAAGGGAAATATTTATTAACAGCTACCGGTCGTACAGATGGTTCTTCAAAGCTGGCTGAAGGTAACAAATGGGCATTTTTTCCATCGGCAGCTATTGCTTGGAGAGTGAGTGATGAACAGTTTTTAAAGGATAATAAAGTGATCAGCGATTTGAAGTTGAAGTACAGTTATGGTCTTGCAGGAAGCGATAATATCAGCGCTTACTCTACCCAAAGTTCATTATCAAAAATTGCATTCGCTTATGACGATGCTTCTGCATTAGCATACGGGTATTCTCCAAAAATGGGGAACAGGGATCTGACATGGGAAAAAACAAAAACGAGTGATATCGGGTTAGAAATTGGCTTGTTTAAAAACAGGATCAATGCCACGGTAGATTATTATTCCTCTCGCACTTATGATTTGTTATTGGATAGAGGTTTACCGCCAACAACAGGGTTTTCGAGCATTATTCAAAATGTGGCTAAAACAAGCAATAAAGGTTTAGAGGTTTACATATCTTCTAAAAACATTGTTGGTGCTGATTTTAATTGGACTACTAACCTAAGTTTCAGTAAGAACAAAGAAAAGATTGTTGAGCTTGCAGGGGGAACAAAGGCTGACTTATTGAATTCCTGGTTTGTAGGATCGCCGGTGCAGGCTTTTTATAATTATGAGAAGATCGGGATCTGGCAAACTGGAGATGAAGCGGAAGCCGCTAAATACGGACAGAAACCAGGAGATATCAGAGTGAGAGATTTAAATAACGACGGTAAAATTGATGATACCAATGATCGTAAGATTATCGGTTCTAACAGACCTAAATGGAGCGGTGGCTTAGAGAATACTTTCAGTTATAAAGCATGGGATTTGAATGTCTATGTTTTTGCAAGGATAGGACAAACTATATATCCTGATTTTTTGAGAAGATATGATCCTCAGGGAGTTGAAAATAGTGGAACAATCATCAATTATTGGACTCCTGAGAATCCTAGTAATCAATATCCTAGGCCAAATAAAAATGCATCTTTAGCTTCTACTTTATATTCCAGCAGTCTTGGATATACGGATGGGTCTTTCGTAAGGCTGCGAAATGTTACTCTTGGTTACACAATTCCAAAGCTTTTAATGGAAAAGACCTTTATCAAAAACATACGAATTTATGCGACAGCGAGAAATCCATTTACTTATACAAAGTCAAGCCTGCTAAAAGACTATGATCCTGAGAGAGGTGGATCAGAAAATGCTCCTATGACTAAATTGTACGTGTTTGGATTAAGCGCAACATTTTAAATATTAAAAGAAAATTGACATGAAACATTATATATATAAAGGATTACTTGTTTTAGCCGGATTGGCCCTATTTGTATCCTGTAAGAAAGCATTAGAAGAGAAAAACTATACTGGAATAACTCCTGAAAGTGTATTTACCACGCCCGAAGGTTTTGAAACATTGGTTAATGGCGCCTACTCTTCTCAGCGTTGGTGGTATGGTAAAGAAGATGGTTATAGCATGTCTGAAATGGGTACGGATTTATGGATGAGCGGAGCTGGGGATGTAACCACAGATTTGACGCAATACCTAAATCTGCAGTCGGCTAATAAAGCTATTACTACCGAATGGCAGCAGCTTTATGCCGTTATAAATTTATGTAATACTGGAATCAACAGAATTGGTGGGGCTGGCCTGGCCGATAACATCAGACCTGTTCGGGAAGCTGAATTAAAATTTTTGAGGGCCTTTTATTATTGGCATATCGTTGAAACCTGGGGAGGTGTGCATTTTTCTATAGCGGAAACTCAGGGGGTGGTTACTACCGCTAACAAAACACCTGTTGAAACCTTTAATAAGCAGATCATTGATGATCTGGTTTTTGCTGTTGCTAATCTGCCCACTACTACCAACGAATATGGCAGGGTTACAAAGCCTGCTGCCCAGGCTTTTCTGGCAAGAATGTACTTAACGCAAAAGAAATACACGGAAGCCAGGGATATGGCACTGGCGGTAATAAATGGTAATTATGGTTTTAGTCTGTTGCCTAATTATGCAGACCTGTGGAAAATGTCTAACCTCAGGAATACGGAAGTTGTTTATGCCGTTAATTATTCAACAAATCTTGTTTTAAATGACCTGGTTGATAAAATTTTAAATCCTTTAGGACACGGTCGGGGAAGTAATAACGGGCATTTGCTTTTTGCTATGAAATATGATGATCAGCCAGGGATGGTCCGTGATATAGCTAATGGAAGGCCCTTCGATCGTTATATGCCTACACGGTTTCTGTTGGACTTATATAGTGATGATGATTCCAGGTATGAGGGAACTTTTAAAACCGTATGGTATTCAAATAAAGCAACAACAGGGATAAAGGTTGGCGATACTGCGATTTTTGCGACCAGGAAAGTATATGCTCCGGGAAACAAACCTTACAAAATTTTTGATCGTAATGCAGTATATAACGCTGATGGTACTGTGAAGGATCAGTTGCATTATGTGTCTCTTAATAAGTTCGATGATCCTACGCGGCCAAGTGCAAATGAGGCTCAAAGTGCAAGAGACGTTTTTGTAATCCGTTTTGCTGAGTTGTATCTGATTGCTGCCGAGGCCGAATTTAATTTAGGAAATTCAACTCAGGCAGCAACTTATTTAAATGTAATCCGTACCAGGGCAGCCAAAGCAAATAAGGTTGCTGAAATGCAAATAACTGCAAGCCAGGTGACGCTCGATTTTATTTTAGATGAACGTGCCAGAGAATTTGCTGGAGAACAGATTCGATGGTTTGATTTAAAAAGATCCGGTAAACTGGTGGAACGCGTTAAAGCGCATAATCCTAATGCTACTGGTATACAGGGTTTTCATGTGGTAAGGCCTATTCCAAGGGCACAGATGGATGCGGTTACAAATCCTGATGAGTTTAAACAAAATCCTGAATACCAATAACATTTATTAATGGCAAAACCTGTAAACATCGTTTGGCTTTTCTGCATGCTGTGTATAACCTTAACAGGTTATGCACAGCAAAAATTTCCATCTGCCCTTACTGTAGCGCAAGATGGTAGCGGAGATTATAAGACCATTCAGGAAGCGGTAAACTCTGTCCGTGACTTGGGTAAGCAAGAGGTAAAAATCCTCATTAAAAAAGGGATCTATCATGAAAAACTGATTATCCCCTCGTGGAAAACAAATGTATCATTGATTGGAGAAGATGCCCGTAATACCGTTATCACAAATTCAGATTATTCCGGCAAAAGTTACCCCAAAGGCAAAGATACTTATGGAATTGATAAATTTAGCACTTATACTTCTTATACGGTGCTAGTACAAGGCAATGGTTTTACAGCTCAAAACCTTACCATTGAAAATGCCTCAGGAAAGGTTGGTCAGGCCGTGGCCCTGCACGTAGAGGCCGACAGGGTGATCATCAAAAATTGCCGCATATTAGGGAACCAGGATACGTTGTACGCTGCAACTACGAGCAGCAGGCAGCTTTACGTAAGCTGTTATATAGCAGGGACTACTGACTTTATTTTTGGCGAGGCCACCGTTGTATTTCAAAACTGTACGGTTAAAAGTTTAACTAATTCTTATATCACTGCAGCAGCTACTTCTGAAAGTCAGCGCTTCGGTTTTGTTTTTCTGGATTGTAAACTGATTGCGGATAAGGGTGTAGACAAAGTTTTTCTAGGAAGACCGTGGAGGCCGTATGCAAAAACTGTTTTTATTAGAACTGAGATGGGTGCACATATCGTTTCAACCGGTTGGCATCCATGGCCGGGAGATGTGATGTTTCCTGACAAAGAAAAAACAGCTTATTATGCCGAATATAAAAGTTTAGGCCCGGGAGCAAACATGGAAAAACGTGTCAGCTGGTCAAAACGGTTGACAAAAAATGAATTAAGCTTTTACTCGCTGGCCAATATCTTTAAGACAGGCACAATCTGGATGCCGGGGATTAATTCCATGAACGCAGATACAAAACACTCAAATTTTTAAAGGATGAGAATCAAGAATAAATTAATCATTTTTAATACAAGAATAGTCCTGCTCATCCTAGGTTTAAGCCCTTTTGCCGATGCACAAACTATTCAAAAGAAGAAAGCTGAGGTATCGAAGGTATGGGTTGCTGATCTTGGAAATGGAAAATATAAAAATCCGGTAATTGATGCAGATTACTCTGATCCTGACGCCATTCGTGTTGGCGACAACTATTATCTGGTGTCCTCGAGTTTTGATGCTGTTCCGGGCTTGCCGATTTTACATTCGAAAGATTTGGTGAATTGGACCATCATTGGCCATGCCCTAAAAAAACAACCTCCATTTGATCATTTTGCCAAAACACAACATGGGAATGGAGTTTGGGCACCAGCCATCCGTTTTCATAAGAATGAATTTTACATCTATTATCCGGATCCGGATTTTGGAATTTATGTGACCAAAGCTAAAAACCCAGCTGGCCCTTGGTCTGACCCGGTTTTAGTAGAGGCAGGTAAAGGTTTGATCGATCCCTGTCCGCTTTGGGATGAAGATGGTAAGGTTTATCTTGTCCATGCGTATGCGGGGAGCAGGGCCGGAATAAAAACAATTATAGTAGTTAAAAGAATGAATGTCTCTGGTGATAAGATCGTAGATGAAGGTCAGTTGGTTTATGACGGACATGAACTAGATCCCACTATTGAGGGACCTAAACTATATAAGAGGAATGGATTTTACTACATTTTTGCACCTGCTGGCGGCGTATCTACCGGATGGCAATTGGTGTTGAGATCGAAAAATATTTATGGTCCATACGAACGCAAAGTTGTTATGGATCAGGGAAAATCTCCAATTAATGGTCCCCATCAAGGTGCGTGGGTCAATACACTGACAGGTGAAGATTGGTTTTTGCATTTTCAGGATAAAGGGGCTTATGGTCGTGTTGTTCACCTGCAACCCATGAAATGGCAAGACAATTGGCCTGTGATTGGAACCGATGCGGACGGAAATGGTATTGGCGAACCTGTTTTAACATATAGCAAGCCAGTAAATACACCAAAATCAGCTATGGTAACACCACAAGAAAGCGATGAATTCAGTGGATTAAATTTGGGTTTACAATGGCAGTGGCAGGCCAACCCTGTGGCTACCTGGTCATTTAGGAACGCCGAAAAAGGAACGTTGCGCTTGTTTTCTGCTAAAATACCGGATAGTGCCAAAAATTATTGGAGCGTTCCAAATTTGTTAATGCAAAAGTTTCCAACAACAAAGTTTACGGTAACCACTAAGTTAAGTTTCACTCCAAATCCCAAACTCGAAAATGAAAAAACAGGATTGATCATTATGGGTATGAGTTACGCAAATATTGCCTTGAAAAGCAAAAAGGACGAAATTTTTATTGTTTATAGTACCTGTAAAAATGCCGAAGCGGGAAAGGCGGAAAATGAACGAATCCTTGGCAAGCTCAGCGGAAAGGAGGTGTATTTTCGGGTCAGTGTAACTGAAGGTGCAAAATGCCAATTTAGCTATAGTACTAACGGAACTGATTTTGCCATTGTAAATGAAGTTTTTGAAGCTGAACCTGGAAAATGGATTGGTGCAAAAGTTGGTTTGTTCTGTGTTAGAACGGAACAAATCAATGATTCTGGATATTCAGATTTCGACTATTTCAGGGTTCATTAGTGTCAAGATCACCGAAAATTTTATAAGCCCTTTGGGCGCAAAAAAAATGGCAACGATTGCATAGTTATTTTCGTTTAAAAGGTTTTATCCTATTTTAAAACTATGTAGACTTGTTATTATACATTAGCTAAAGCAAACCAATATAAAGAATCCACGCGCATGAAAAAAATCATCTTTTCCATTTTTGTATTTCTCCTTACTACCTCATTTTGTGTAAACGCTCAATCTAAAAATGCAACACCATACTCTTTTAATAACTTGCCTGTTATTGCGAAAACCGCTTTTAAAAAGGACACTTTTAATATTGTTAAATATGGTGCTGTAAATGACGGTTTAACGTTAAACACGAAAAGTATTAATGAAGCAATTATTGTCTGTAGCCAACAAGGAGGGGGTGTGGTCCTGGTGCCAAAAGGAATGTGGTTAACTGGCCCTATCGAGCTAAAAAGTAATGTGAATTTACACCTGCAGGCCAATGCTATTTTACAGTTTAGTAAAGATTTTGATCAATATCCGTTGGTAGCAAGCAATTGGGAGGGCTTACCTCAAATGCGCAATCAATCTCCCCTATGGGCAACAAACCAACAAAATATTGCCATTACAGGTTTGGGAATTGTGGATGGTGCCGGGGATGCCTGGCGAATGGTTAAAAAAGAGAAGTTAACAGAAAGCCAATGGGCCAAACTCATTGCATCCGGTGGGATTGTATCTGAGGATAAAAAAGGCTGGTATCCTTCGGAGAAAAATTTTAAAGGTTCAAGAATGAAAAATCCAGGGGAGATTACGCCTGATAAGACTCCTGAATTCTATCAATCTATTAAAGACTTTTTACGGCCAAATTTATTGGTTTTCACATCCTGCAAACGGATTTTATTGGAAGGTGTTACTTTTCAGAATTCACCGGCCTGGAACATACATCCGTTGATGTGTGAAGACCTAACAGTTAGGAACGTTTACGCAAAGAATCCCTGGTACGCTCAAAATGGAGATGGCATCGACATTGAATCTTGCAAAAATGTATTGATAGAGGGTAGCACTTTTGATGTTGGTGATGATGGAATCTGTATTAAATCCGGCCGTGATGCAGCAGGGAGAGCTCGAGGGATGCCTACCGAAAACGTAATTATCCGCAATAGTACAGTTTATCATGCCCATGGTGGATTTGTAATTGGAAGCGAGATGAGCGGCGGAGCAAAAAATATATTCGTATCAGATTGTTCATTTATTGGCACAGACATCGGCCTCCGTTTCAAAACCACAAGGGGCAGAGGAGGGGTAGTGGAACATATTTACATTAAAAACATTAATATGAAGGACATTATTGGTGAGGCCATCCTGTTCGATATGTATTACGCAGCTGTAGATCCGGTACCATTGAGAGGAGAAAAAAGGGATATACCTAAGGTTGTATTATTACCGGTAACTAAGGAAACTCCAGTTTTCAGGAATTTTGACATCAAAAATGTAGTTTGTAACGGTGCTGCAAAAGCCATTTTTTTGAGGGGTCTTCCGGAATTGAGTATTAGTGATATTACATTGGAAAATCTGACCATCGTAGCAAAAGAAGGGATAGACATCCAGGAAGCAAAAAATATAAATTTAAACAACCTGAATCTGCACATCACAGATGGCAATCCATTGATCAATATTCAAAATGGAAATCAACTCCAATTCAGAAATGTAAATTATAATGCTGCTGATTTGCTTTTCCGTATCAGTGGAGATAGGAATAGTGGAATCACTTCAGTTGGTTTAGACCCTTCGAAAGCAAAATCTAAAAATGAATTTCTGGCTGGTGCATCTGATAAATCACTGCAAATCAATAAATAACATGAAAAAATCCATCTTTAAATATTTTGCAATGGCCTTAACTTTGGGCCTCGCTTTTCCTGTAAAGGCTCAAGATGATCAGTTGGCCCAAAAAATGGCAGCAACCGTAATGGCAGCCTGGAATGATACCGCCAGTACCGCACCAAGCTTAACTCCAAAGAAATGGTCCTATGATTTAGGTGTAATTTATGAGGGCTTTGAAGGCATTTGGAAAAGGACCGGCGATGTTACCTATTTTAAAGCAATGCAGAAAAATATGGACAGCTATCTTTCAGAAGATGGCTACATAAATAATTATAAAATAACAGATTTTAATATTGATAATGTAAAAAACGGCCGGACGCTGTTGACCTTATACAAAGTGACCGGTCAACAAAAATATTTTAAAATCGCCAGTGTGCTCTGGGATCAGTTGCAGCAACAGCCACGTACTAAAGAAGGCGGGTTCTGGCATAAGAAAATCTATCCAAACCAAATGTGGCTTGATGGTTTGTATATGGGTGAGCCATTCTATGCTGAATATGCCGCATTGATTAAAGACGAAAAGGCTTTCGATGATATTGCCAATCAGTTCATCTGGATGGAAAAAAATTCCAGGGATAGCAAAACAGGTTTAATGTATCACGGTTGGGATGAATCCAAAGCTGAACAATGGGCAGATAAAACGACAGGGCGTTCACCACATTTCTGGGGGAGAGCAATGGGATGGTATGGAATGGCATTGGTAGATGTGCTGGACAATTTTCCTGAGCAGCATCCTAAACGCAAAAAAATATTGGAAATCCTTCATCGCTTTGCTGTTGCAGTGCAAAAAGTACAAAGTTCGGAAACCGGATTGTGGTATGATATTTTGGACCTGCCTAAGGGAAAGGGTAATTACTTTGAAGCCTCTGCCTCGAGTATGTTTGTCTATACCTTTGCTAAAGCGGTAAGGAAAGGTTATTTGCCCAATGATTTTTTCGTAGTTGCGGAAAAAGGGTATGAAGGTATAAAAAAAACCTTTGTTGAAAATGTTGATGCCGATCGGATAAACTTGAATGGAACAGTAAGTGTTTCTGGTTTAGGTGGCAAGCCTTATCGTGATGGGAGCTATGCTTATTATTTAAGTGAAAAGGTGATCAGCAATGATGCTAAGGGTGTCGGCGCATTTTTACTGGCCGCCAATGAAATGGGAATTGCCGCTTTGCCGAAGCCAGGCTTAGGAAAGACGGTCTTATTGGATTCTTATTTTAACAATGAAATTAAAAAGGATCAAAGTGGAAATGACCTTTCCTGGCATTACAAATGGGAAGAACAAAGCAATACCGGATTTTCATTTTGGGCACAACTATTCAGTAACGCAGGCTTCAAAACAAAAACAGCATATCAGGGCCCCACTGCGGAAAATTTAAAAGGAATATCGGTTTATATTATTGTAGATCCCGATTTTGAGAAGGAGAATCCAGTGCCGAATTTTATAACAGCGGCACACATAAAGGGAATTGCTGAATGGCTGAAAGCAGGTGGAACTTTGATTTTAATGGCCAATGATGCACCTAATGTTGAGCTTAAGCATTTCAATGCACTAGCTGAAAAATTTGGGGTATTTTTCAATGGAGACAGCAAAGGCAGAATTCCTGTGCCCGGGAACTTTGAAATGGCCAAAGTTGTGGTTCCTGCAGGAAATAAACTCTTTAAAAGCGCCACAAATCTGTTCATTAAAGAATATAGCAGTTTAAAACTTTCCGCTCCGGCAAGGTCCATCTTAAAAGATAAGGATGGCGCTGATGTGATGTCGGTTACAAAGTTTGGCAAAGGAACGGTTTATGCAATCGGTGATCCCTGGTTATATAACGAGTACGTGGATGGCAGGAAATTACCAGCAGTTTATGATAATTTCAAAGCAGCACAAGACCTGGTAAACTGGCTGGGGGATTTATAGAACCAGACGAATCGCGTCTCTTATAAGCGCCTATTCTGTATATAACTTTTTATAAAAAAAGGCTGCTTAAAAAGCAGCCCTTTTCAATCATCATCAGCCCTTTTAAATCACTAAGGGAATTCTGTTGTGATCATATTTTATCAGAACTATTCAGGGGTTCTGACTGAGATGAAATGTTATTGTACTATTTTACCGTCTTTGTCGACTTTCAAAGATGATGTTTCCTCACCTTTTTTAACATCGATTTGATAGAAGGTTGATTTATCTGCATTTGTTACCAAAAACGCAGCAGTTGGAGTCCATTCTTTAACTGGATCTGTTTGCAAAGTTTTTTGCACTGGTTCTGGAAGATCTTTTAATTCTACCGGAGTTTTTGTTGTACTATCCTGATGAACACTAATGGTCACTGGATTTTTGATTTCGCTTGCTTTTACTGAGGTTAATCCTGCTACAGCTAAAATTGCTGCTGATAAAATGATCTTTTTCATAATTATTATATTAAAGTTCAATTAAATATTCTTATTATTTATGTTTTGAGTATGCTACATAATAATGCCTAACTACCGGTATTTTGGCACGGCCTTGATTTACAGTGCTTTACTGATTGGTTCATTTCCTTATACTGTTGCATTTTTCCGCAAGTTGCGGAGTGCCGATACAGTTTTGTACCCTGGAATTATGCTTCAGGTTGCAAAACACCCTCATATTGTCGCGATTGCACCTCACATAAGTAGCTGATCCACATTAAATTTGAATCATCATAAACTAAATAGGATCAAAATGAGAAAGATCAGAATTTTTGAACATATGTCGCTTGACGGCGTGATTGAGCACGACAAAAACTATGCATATGGCGGATGGACTGCACCATACCGAACCCCTGAGGGGATGTCGATGCTTCTTGAGGCATACGGTACCAATTTCGATCTGTTGATTGGTCGCCGCACATACGATGAGTGGTTGGGCTACTGGCCAAATGCCGGGGACTTTCCGATGGCAAACGCTATAAACGCTGCAACCAAATATGTAGTGACCCACAGACCTGACAGCCTTAAGTGGGAGCCAATTAAGGGTTTAGGCGAAGATTTCATCGAGGAGCTTCGCAAACTCAAATTGACAGACGGCCCCGATCTTGTACTTTCGGGAAGTATATCGCTGACTCCTTTGTTGCTCGAGGCAGGATTGATAGATGAGGTTATCCTGATTGTATACCCGGTATTACTAGGTAGAGGCAAACGTCTTCTTTCAGACAACTTTGATGCGCGCGAGCTCGAATTCGTTAGCACATTGACCACACCAACGGGTGTGCTGCTCAATACTTATAAGCATTTGGGATCGCTGAAAAAATAATCTTTTGCTGAGCTTGTATGAGCAATACATATAGCGATTGCAGATATTTGTATTCTACCAAAACCAATTCCTATGAAAATTAGAAACCTTGTTGATCTGTTTACTATTCTTCCTGAAAACGAAAAAATAATTGTAGATGTTTTGCGGCAGATAATTATTGAATCTCTTCCGGAATACTGTAAAGAGAAAATATCATACAATGTTCCATTTTTTTATGGCAACAAAGGTATATGTATTATTTGGCCATCAACCGTTCCAAGAGGCGGTATCAAAAAAGGAGTTCTTTTAGGTTTTTGGTATGGAAACAAATTAAATGACTATGATCGCTTTCTGTCTCATGGAACAAACAAGCAAATTTTTTATAAAATCTTTCAAACCCCAGAGGAGATTGATGAAAATCCCATAAAAAAGCTTTTAAAAGAAGCGATCAAATTAGATAGCTCGTTTACTTAAATTTATAGCGCGTTCTATTCGTGGCCGATTATATCGTTGAAGGAAAATCGGATAAAGGTTTAGTAAGACATTTAGTATGAGTAACCACAAAGATTTGAGAACTCCAAATTTGAATGCCACGAAAACATTAAACCCCAGGACAATAAGTAAGATAATTAGGTGACCTAGTTCAGATTTTTTTGTTTGATAATGTAAATTCATCAAAGCTTTGGTGTTTTTCTCTATCGGGTTAGATTTTTTATTCAATTTTTCCCATCCAATCCAAACCAATAATTTTCTGAAAAATTTTATTCCAAAATGTTCGTATATTTTTCCGCTCCGTTCCCAGCCCTTTTCGTTGTAGTAAGCGGAAGTAAGTTGGCTTTTTAGTGTTTCAGTAAAAGCAAGCACACATAGCATCAATAGGAAATTCAGTGCCCACGCGAATGAAAAACCATCCATTTTGATGTAGTGGACCAGGGCACAAATTGAGCCAATTGTACCTATTGCAATTAAAATTAAAATTAAGGTTTTTCTCATTGATTTAAATTCTCAAAAGGACGCTTAGATTAAGTGTTAGTTTTCATGGTTGCTCTGAATTTATATAATACCCAAACAAAAATCCCTACTAAAATCAAGTCATATGCGAAATTTACCCTTAGAAACGAGACTACTGTGGATGTTGAATCTGAACCCTCAAAAGTCATTCTTTGCAAGTAAGGAAAGGGAAAGCCTGCTTTAACAAATGAAAATTCATTCCAGAGAAATGGCAGGGCAGATACCGATATGAAAGACAAAATAAATATTACAACAAATTTCATAAAGGGTGGTGATGCTAATTGGCTTTGTAAGTTGGTCCTTGCTAAATTTAATATATTCCTCTAACCTAGCCAAATCCAAAATCCCGTAAAGGATTTTTTTTGAAGATTGCTTTCCGACAAAACTCAACCATCAGGCTGTCTGAATCAGTACCTGATTTGTCTGGCCCAGGGTTTTTTGGTCGTTTTTTCATAGTCTGTCCTGGTAGTTTTGGGCTATCAAATCACCTAATAAACAGTAATTATGAAAATTAGCATCTTCTTATTTTCGGCCCGGGGTCTGACAGTAGCGGTCAGGAGGCGGCTTGCGGCAGCTATGATCGCCTTCGCTTCTGTACTCGCAATATCTACTGCGAGATTTGAGCGGGATCCTCAAAGCTGCGGTACGATCACCGCCCAGTTGAAAAAGAAAAAACGACCATCAGCGTAAATTGAGCGTAAAGTTCGACCCCCAAAATGCCTGGTTGGCATCTAGGCTTGTCTACTTCAGCCCGGTTGTGATTTTTTTCAGGTCCTGGCAGCACTAAATTTATCCTATCAATCAACAAATACTCCAAAATAAATGAAAAATCAATCTATATCCCCTCGACACTTCTTAGGAAGACTAACCTTCATCCTTGCTGCTTTACAGCTGATTTTACTTTCTGCAGCTGCAGCAAAACCAATCACACCCGCTCAGAACAGTATCCTCACGCAGCTCGAGGATCCTTTTGATCACCTAAAGCAAATAAAAGCCGGCGTACTCAATATAGGTTATGTAGAGGCGGGTCCGGCCAATGGTGCACCCATTTTGCTTCTTCATGGTTGGCCATATGACATTTATAGTTATAAAGAAGTATCGGAAATCCTGACCACTAAAGGCTATAGGGTGCTCATTCCTTATCTGCGCGGTTACGGCAGTACGCGCTTCCTTTCCGCTGCAACACCACGTAACGGTCAGCAATCTGCCCTTGCTGTGGACATGATTGCCTTTATGGATGCCTTGAAAATCAAAAATGCCATCGTCGGCGGATTTGACTGGGGTGCGCGTACCGCAGATATCATGGCGGCACTATGGCCAGAGCGCGTGAAAGGACTGGTTTCTGTGAGTGGTTACCTGATCGGTAGCCAGGCGGGTAACAAGGCGCCGCTTAAACCACAAGCCGAGCTGTCCTGGTGGTATCAATACTACTTTACTACAGATCGTGGCCAGGCAGGATATCAGGTACATACCGCTGAGTTCAACAAATTGATCTGGCAGACGGCCTCGCCAACCTGGAAATTCAGTGAGGAGACTTATAACCGTTCTGCAGCGTCGTTCAAAAACCCCGATCACGTACAAATTGTGATTGACAATTACCGTTGGAGACTGGGCATTACCAAGGGGGAAGCTAAATATGACGCCCTGGAATCTAAACTTGCTACTGCACCTGATATTATGGTGCCCACAGTAACGCTGGAAGGAGATGCCAACGGAGCGCCCCACCCAGACCCGAGCAGCTATGCGATCCGCTTTAAAGGAAAATATGCACATCATAACGTTAAGGGAGGCGTGGGGCATAACCTCCCGCAGGAAGCCCCGCAAGCTTTTGCGGATGCCATCCTTGAGGTTGCGGCATGGAGCCGATAAATACGTAAAATCATCATTCAATAATTTAATATTCAAATACAATGAAAAATCAAACCGTTTTTACCGCTATCGGCGGATCTGCAATCACTAAAGTATTATATACTGGAAAAGTCCACATTACCGGAGGTCGCGACGGTAAAGCAAAGAGCACAGACGGACGTTTAGACATTGACCTGTCTACCCCGGGAAGTGCCGGCAAAGGTACCAACCCGGAGCAACTGTTCGCTGCTGGCTGGTCTGCCTGTTTCATCGGCGCTATGCAGCACAATGCCGCGGCCATAAAAATCAAACTTCCGGAGGGAACCTCTGTAGACACTGAAGTGGACTTGGGGACAGGAGAAGAGGGCTTTGCCTTACAGGCCAGATTGCAGGTTAACCTGCCAGGCATTTCTGTTGAAGAGGCAATCAGCATTGTAGAGGCTGCCCATCAGACCTGTCCGTATTCGAAGGCAAGCAGAAATAATATCAACGTAGCAATTTCAGTAACCGTATAAAGCACTAAATATGAACAAATAAAACGATGTTATTGTATTGTCGGCATGATGTCAGAATTAATGTTTTAGCTGGTATCATTGATTATACTGGTAACAAAATTATACCAAACGCATTTTACTTTTGTTCAAACTTACAATAGAAAAATATGGAAACTTTAAAAGGAAAAATAGCCCTCATCACAGGAGGGAACAGTGGTATCGGATATGCAACTGCGAAAGAATTAAAATCACAAGGAGCGGAAGTCATCATTACAGGCAGACGGGAAGATGCGCTACAAAATGCGGCGGCAGATCTGGGTGTAATTGGTTTTGTGAGTGATCAGGGCCGGGTCTCCGCTATTGAAAAACTTGCTCAAAAAGTGAGCGCACAATTTGGCAGGATCGATATTCTGTTCATCAATGCGGGAGTTTTGGCAGGTGCAGGGATTGAAAATGCAACCGAGAGTGATTTCGACTATGTGATGGATGTCAATTTTAAGGGAGCATATTTTACGCTGAGCCGCTTTATTCCGATTCTGAATGATGGCGCGTCGGTAATTTTCCTCTCCTCGAATGTGGCGAGCATGAGCGGAGCCCACTCCTCTATCTACAGCTCGAGCAAAACGGCGTTGAACTCAATAATGAAGATCGCCGCTGTAGAATTGGCACCGCGCGGGATACGTGTGAATGCGGTAAGTCCAGGGCCAACGCAGACCGAGATTTTAAATAAACTGGGGCTTGACCAGGCCAGCCGCCAAGGACTGGATGACTGGATGATTGAGCGCATTCCGCTACGGAAGATAGGTGGTGCCGATGATGTTGCTAGAATGGTCGCTTATTTCGCCGGAGCGGCTTCCAGTTTTATCACCGGAGCGGAAATCGTGATGGACGGGGGGATGAGTTTATAAGCTTTCGTATTTTAGTATCTTGCAAGCAATCCTTAACCAGTACATCATGAGTAATGAAGAACTTATCCGTAAGTCGGGAGAAATACTTTCAGATCCCCGAAATCAAAAGGAAGAAAGCCAGGCACTGCAGGATACCATGTACGTCATGGGCGGAAAATGGAGGCTGATGATCATCAATTCGATTTGCAACGGTAACAGGCGCTTTCGCGACATACAAAGAAGCATTCCAGGTATCACTACCCGGATGCTTTCCAGGGAGTTGAAGGATATGGAAGCCAATAAACTGATCAAAAGAACTGTAACGCCCTCAACACCAGTGCTGGTCGAATACACTGAAACAGACTATTGCCTTTCTTTTGGTGCCATTATCCTGGAGATGATCCGATGGGGCAAGCAGCACCGTGAAAAAATAAGAATAACAGATTAACCTTACCCGGCTTATCCATGAAAAAAACGAATTTCAAGATATCAAATACCATTATCTGGAGCAGTTCTATCGTGCTGGGGGTATTGTCTTCAGTACCTCAACTTGCTTCCCACCAGTTCAATTTTTCTGAAGCTGCGGTGAATGCAGGTATCACCACAGCGTTTGCGGTAACGATGTGGTACTTCAATATCTATATGCTTTCGCGAAAAAGCAATAAGCCCCAAGGTCAGCAGATCTCTTACCATAAGCTGCTGAAGTCCCTGTTATTCGGACTCGCGGTAATGCTCGCACTGGCTTATGTTCAGCAGCTAATACTTTCCCATATTGAATTCGGTCCCACTATGCTGATGATAGAGGTTCGGGGGATATTGATTAACCTGGTCTTCTATATGTTCCTGACCCTACTGCAGCAGAACTATGAAAACCAGCACGTAAATATGGAACTGGAACGCTTCAGAAACGACAATCTCAGCGCGCAGTATGATCTGCTCAAACAACAGGTCAACCCACATTTCCTTTTCAACAGCCTGAATACCCTGAAAGCCATGGTGGAGAGCAAAGATGAGCAGTCTGTAGATTTCATCCTGAAGCTGGCTAATTTTTACCGGTATACTCTGGAGAGCCGCAAGCTGGATCTCATTCACGTTCGTGAAGAGATGGATATCCTCAACGCTTACCTTTTCCTGCAAAAGGCAAGATTTGATGATGGTTTTATATTTACCAGCAAACTGGATGATGAGGTGTTGGAAACACTTATTCCGCCCTTTACCCTGCAACTGCTGGTAGAGAACTGCCTGAAACATAACATTGTCTCCCTGCATCGGCCATTAAACATCAGTATCTACCGTGATGCTGATACTTTGGTGGTGGAGAATCAGATACAGCTAAAGAATAACGAGGAAAGCTCCCTAGGGGTTGGTCTCAAAAATATTGAACTCAAGTACAGTCATTTGCTGGACAGGAAGGTGGAGATACTGAACGACCAGCAATTATTTCAAATCAAACTTCCATTAATCTATGAACATCATCATCATTGAGGACGAATTACGAACCGCCAAATCATTGGAAAACATACTACGGGAACTCCGTCCCGCTGCTAAAATCACCGGCGCCTATCAAAGTATCGAAGAGTCGGTAGCGGCGCTGTCCAAGGGACCGCACCCCGACCTGATTTTCATGGACGTTCAGCTGGCAGATGGATTGAGCTTTGAGATTTTCAAGTCGGTAACAATTAGCTGCCCGGTGGTTTTTTGCACCGCCTTTGACGAGTATTCGCTGGAGGCCTTCAAGCGTAACGGAGTGGATTACGTGCTGAAGCCGTTTTCAAAAGAAGATATCGCCGGGGCCATGAAAAAAGTGGACGACCTGAAGAACTTCTTTCAGCAAAAGACTATTCCGGATCTGAGCGATCTGCTGATCCAGATGGTTCAACCTGCAGAGAAGACCAGTTTCCTGGTATTCAAGCACCAGAAATATACCACAGTACAGGTCGCACAGATTGCCTATTTCTACATCCGGAATGAGTCCACTTCGATCATGTGCTTCGACGGGCAGGAATTTTCTCTGAGCCAATCTCTGGATCAGGTTGCCGGGTCGGTTTCCCAAAAGCAGTTTTTCAGGGTTAATCGGCAATACCTGGTCAACTTCAGCGCGATTAAGGAGATTGAGCATTATTTCCTGCGTAAGCTGTATGTGAAATTGGTACTCGAAACTCCCGATAAACTGCTTATCAATAAAGAAAAATCGACCTCTTTCTTATCCTGGATGGAGAACCGTTAACAACAATACAATTGAAGGATCGCCCTGTCTATATGGCGATCCCAATTGTCCGATTCAACCCGAATCTCCTGTTTTTGGGTATCATTAGTCCCTAAGTTTGGATCAAATTAAAGATTCAAATTATGAAAAGGATACAACTCACTATGCTTTGCGCATTAGCCGTCATCTTATTACTGACCGCGACCCTGGCCAATAGATCAATGGCCTCCAAATCATCCATCTCACAAACGGTAAAAGGAGACGGCTTCGTCGTTCTCGAACTCTTTACTTCCGAAGGCTGTTCCAGTTGCCCGCCAGCGGACGAGCTACTGGCTAAAGTACAGCGCGAGGCCGGCGACAAACCCGTTTATGCTTTGTCTTACCATGTAGATTACTGGGATAACCAAGGCTGGCGTGATGTGTTTAGCAATCCGGACTACAGCAAACGTCAGTACCAGTATGCAAGCAAACTCCGCGCACAGGTTTACACACCGCAGGTAGTAGTTAACGGTAAAACGGAATTCGTAGGTTCCAATGAGTCAGCCATGAATTATGCCATAGCAAGTGGCATTACAGGTAGGGCAGTCAGCACCTTGCAACTGCAGGGGAAACAACAGGGCAAAAAAATGAACCTCAGTTACCGGGTAACTGGAAAAACAGCTGAAGATGAGCTGTTGATCGCAATTGTTCAAAAGAAAGCTGCTCATCAGATCCAGCGTGGGGAAAATGAAGGCCGCACACTGAGTCATGCTCAGATTGTGAGAAGCTTACAGACCTTCCAACTGGATCAATCCGAAAAGGGTCAGCTGAGTCTTGAACTACCCAAAGAATACCGCACATCAGGATGGGAAATTATCGGTCTGCTGCAGGACAAAAAAAGCAAAGCTATACACAGCGCGACCAGGGCAATATTAACCGCCGTCGAATTCAAAGACAATTAAGATACGGAGTAAAAATTTTAAACACTTAAGTAAGACAGTACATAAATATAGAAATCATGAATACTAAAACAACAAAAATAATCTACTGGATCGGCATCGTTTTAACTTCCCTATGGTTCGGTGCGAGCGGATTCTTTGAACTGACCAACAATGCGCTGGTTTGGGAAATTACCCGGCAACTGGGTTACCCTGCACATTTTATTTACCTGTTGGGGGTCGCCAAAATATCGGGCATCATCGTGCTCCTGATTCCCGACAAATTGCTGAGATTAAAAGAATGGGTATTTGCCGGAATCTTCTTTGATATTATCTTCGCATTCGGATCAAAAGTAGCCGTCATTGGCGTTGGGGCAGCCACAGATGCCGTTGTAGCGTTAGTGATGGTCAGTGTGACCTATGCGATGTTCAGAAAGCTCTATCCGGTGGCTTACCGAAAAGTTGAGTAAGATTTCAAGCCTTGGCCAGGCCGCCTGATTCGCCACCACAAAAAGAAAAACCTTCTTGGTCTGAATCTTGTTTAAAATGTTCAAAATTGAAAACTATATTTCCAACAATCAATTGATCAGAAACACAAAAATGAAATTCACCTATTATACCCTTATTGTTTGGAAAAACGGAGTTGCTACCCACGTTTCCAATGGCGCTAGTAGTAGTTCTGAAGGCCTCGCCATCTTTTTGAAGCAATAAAAAGAGACATGATTCAGTTTAATTATAAAACCATACCTGAAGTTTGCATATTTCTATTATAAGTTTTTAGTAAGAAAATCAGCCAGTTCGACCGGGCTGATGTTTTTAGCGATAATCCTGCCATTATGATCTAAAAGGAAGTTACTAGGGAATGAATTGATGGTTAGTTTGGATGCCTGAACGCCATCAATATCCCAATATTGAGGCCAGGATAATTGTTTTTCAAGAATTACTGTTCGCCATTCAGCTTCATATTTTGCCTTATCTGTTGATATTGCAAGTATTTCAAACCCTTTGTCTTTATAGGCCAGGTATGTTTTCTTTAAATCCGGAAATTGAGCGAGGCATGGGCCACAGTTACTATACCAAAAGTCAATCAGTGTAAATTTATTACTTACATAGGATGCTGCTGTTAACTTTACCTTGTTTTGATCAATACAATCTATCAAGGGGAAAGATTTGCCAATAGCGATATGAGACCCGGCATTTTTAAGCTTTTCAGCAATTTTCTTACCTGTAAAAGTCGTTTTTATTTCGGGCGAAAATGCTGCAAAGATGGAGTCGAAAATGTTCTCATAGCCGAAACCTAATAATCTGACAAGATCCCAAAAAGCCAGGTAAGAATTGGGATGGTTTTTTACGTATTGCAACAAATTCTCATCATTCATTGAATAAGCTTTTTTCAGGTCAACCATTAAACCTAACTGAATGCTGTCGGGTAATTTACCTGAATATTGCTTGGTCAGATCATCCCATCTCGTATTCACTTTATTTTTATAGACTTTACTTGCCCCGAAAGCTTTTAAATACTCATTATGATATTCATCCATCGCATGATTTTTCACTAAGGGTATCTTACGATTGGAATCTATGTTACATGTAATGGTCTGCACACCTTTTTCTAAGATAAACCACTCGGTCATAAATATATTGGCATTTAAAAATACTCCAATGGGGTAAGGAATTGAACCTTTGAATTGAAATTTTCCATCTTTAATCTTAACCGCGATTTCTTCGATGCCTGAAGGATAGTAATCTTTTGCGTTAATAAATGCTAATTTAATAGTCCCGGTATCCACATCAATACTGCCGTTTAGCTCAAAGGAGTTTTCAGATATATTCTGACCATTGGATTTAATTGTGAATACCAGGATTAGGAACAAGGAGAAACAAAGCTTTTTTATCATAGGGGTTAATTTTAGCACAAACTAGTGTATTAAAATTTACCATGATACAAAAACAGTTTGATTTAACATTTTTTCACATACTCAAATTATAGCTTGTAAGCCGACTAAAATTAGTCTGTAAGCCACTTAGTAGCTTACAGATACGCCCAGGTTAACTGATGTTCCTCTACCTTTGGAATAGAAACCCGGTTGCATAAACCATTGTGCCCTTGCTGGAAAATAGTCCTGGTTGAACAGGTTTTCCACGCCTAAAGTAATCCGGGTGTTTTTATTAGCCCTGTAGCTACCAGCAAAACTGAATAGGTTATACGCTTTAACTGCTCCTTCATTACCATTGTACACGCCTGTAGCGTTTTTCTCGAAGCGATTGCGTGACGCTATTCCGGTATAGTTAAGTGTTAGATCTAATACGGTCAATGGGCTATAAGTAACTGTTCCGGTAATTTTAGGTGCTGAAATTCGGCGACCATTCATATACATATCCGTACTGTCATCAAATTTGCCATTGTTATCAAGGTCACGTTTACCTTCTGTGTAACTATAACTTGCACCAAATGCTAATGAAGGCATCAACTTATAATTGGCAGCGAGTTCAAATCCATATATTTCTTCCGGACTCCTTGCAGTATTAAACAACCCCGTAGCCGCGTCGTAAACCACTTCAATACCAAGTTTCGATGTACTTTTGTACACGGAAGCAAGAAAAGTCAGGTCCTGATAGGTACTTTGAAAACCAGCCTCATAATTATTCACTTTTACGGCATCGGTATTGATCTTATCAATGCTGTTCACTTTAGCTTCACGCAACGCCAGACCAATGTCCATCACCGAAAAACCCTGAGAGAAACTGATAAAAGGACTGAACAACGCAATACGGTTATATTTTAATGCTGCATTATACAGATAGGTATTGTACTTTAATTTACCGCCTGTAACATCAAAAGAAGGTGTCAACGTTCCCCCCGTTGCATTTGTAGTACGCAATGTTTTGTAGTCGTCCACATCAATATTTACATGTTCCAGGCGTACCCCTGTGGTAAATATCAGGTCATTTAACGCGGTTATGCTTGCCTGCGCAAATGGAGCCAGGTTGGCCATATCCATTTCTGGTACCCAGGTCCTGCCGTCAACTAAAGGCTGTGCCGTTTTATCCTTTAAAAAGTCTGCACCATAAGCTAGTGTTGCCTTTAAAGATGAAGTTTGCAGAACAGGCGTTTCCAAAAATAAGCGGGCACCTTTTTTATCATTCGTAGCTAGCGATTGTCCGTCGCCGCCATCAAAACGACCTAAAGAGACGTAAAATACATCTTTACGTTTTTCAAAGTAAGTATCAACAGTCAGACTGGTATTCAATAGTATGCTGTCTATTTTATACGAAAGGTGGATATTATGGTTGTAATCAACTCCGGTTGGTATACCAAGCGGCTTACCTAAAATACCAGTAGCTTTTTGACCCGTGGCAAGATTACCATTCACTAATGTGAAATTACTGTTCTGTAAACTGCTGTACATATTATACACGAGCTGCAAACGTTGATTTTTGGTTGGCTGATAACCGACTTTGAAGAACGCATTGTAACTATCAGTTTCGCCTAAACTATAGTTTGGGCCAACTACATCGCCTTTGGCATCTTTATATTCACCTGTTTGTTCGTAAGTTCCACTAGCTACATAATCAATCTTTCCAACCTTGCCATAAAACATTTGATTGATGCGGCCACCTCCGGAATTTTTTGGGTTGATCAGCGATCCGTTTAAGTTTACAGATGTTTTTCCTGCAAACTTTGCGGCAGTATCAGGAACAAGTGTAATGTAGTTAACCAAGCCGCCGGCTGCGCCATTTCCATAAATTGCTGTTGCACCTTTTACAACTTCTATTTGTTGTAAAACCGCAGGGTCGATAGAGCGAAGGTCTACCTCGGCATTTCTTAACGGAGAAGATTGGCTTACCCCATCAATCATAACCAGCATTGGCCGTCCACGAAGATTTTGTCCTACGTTATTTCCTGTTTGTGCGGTTGGGGCAAATCCCGGAACCTGATTGGCTAAAATCGTACTTAAGTCAGGATTAATGGTCATTTCTGATTCGAGCTTCTTTTTTGAAACAACACTTACTGATGCAGCTATGTTGCGTATATTTTCGGGCTTACGTGTGGCAGAGATGATTACATTTTCTAATGTGTTGCTTTCTTGTTCCAGTACCCAATTTAAGGTTGTGTCACGTTGTAAAGATCCTAGTTCTATATTTAGGCTTTTATATCCTACAGCCTTTGTTTTTAATACTACAGGTTTATCGGCTTCTACAAATAATGTAAAATGTCCTTTGGTATCAGTTTGTGTTTTTGTCGATTTATTTGTTTCGATAGTTACAAACGGAACTCCCGAATTTTTATCCGTGACCACACCCTGAATTTTAATGTTCTGGCCATAGGTCTGAGAAAAGGAAAGCAGCAGAAATGAGAGCAGCAAAAGTAAGTTTTTAATCATCGTATTTATTTTTTTGCCGAAAGTAAGCAAAAGTATGTTAATTATAATGAATCTAAATAAAGTAATAGGAGGTTTGCCAGTTTTATAATTTTTCACATTACCTTTATAATCCGAAAGCCCTATATACTGCTTATGCCAATAGCATCTATTGCCCTTACTAAACCGCAAGCGCGGAAAATCATTCTTGATGCCGCCGGACTTGCCCGCAAGGCACAGTTCGGGACTGGAATAGAGGCTGTTTACAGGGTAATTGACCATCTGGGTTTTGTACAGCTGGATACAAATTATGTTGTGGAGCGCGCCCATCATCATGTCATGGCTGCGCGCGTACCTGACTACCAAACAGAATGGCTGGCCAACCTTTGCGAAGATGGCCGGGTTTATGAATACTTCACTTCGGACGCAGGCTATCTTCCGATGGGCGATTTCCGCTTTTCACTGCCTGTGAAAAAAGCCTTTGAAACACAAGGCAAACCGCTCACCAAGCCGGAAATTAACTTAATGAAGCAGATTCTGGACCGGGTGGAAAGGGAAGGGGCGCTAATGGTTGGGGATTTTGAAAACGACCGCCTGGAAGCCAGCTCTGGTTGGTGGGATTGGCGACCCGCTAAGGTTGCGCTGGAAAGGCTTTACCTTAACGGGAAATTGATGATCAGCCGTACCAAAGCTTTTCAGAAAACCTATGATTTACCATTTAATTTAGTGCCTGAGGAAACAGACCTAACCATGCCTACAGATGAGGAATACGCTCGTTTTGTGATCAATCGTACTTTAGGTGCACTGGGTATCTGCTCTGCCAAGGAAATGGCGTGGCGTGCCCGCCGTGTGAAAGGCAACCTGGTTAAAAAAGAACTGGAAAACATGGTTCAGACAGGCAAAGTGAAAATGGTAATTGTAGAGGGCTTGAAAGGCCCGCTCTATATGCTCCCCAATCAGGAAATGAACATTAAGCTATCCAACGATGTCTTCATCCTTTCGCCCTTTGATATTCTCAACGTCTTCCGCCACCGCTTAAAAGACTTCTTCAATTTCGATTACCAGATCGAATGCTTCGTGCCTGCCCCTAAACGCCAGTACGGTTATTTTTCACTTCCTGTACTCGGGGGGGAAACTTTTATCGCAAGGATGGATGCTAAAGCCGACCGCAAACAAAAAGTACTGATCGTCCATAACCTCCATTTTGAACCCATTGATCTTGAGCAAATCATTATTGAAAAGTTTGTTCAAGCCTTAAAAGCATTCGTCCAATTCAACCAATGCAAGGACATTGTCTTCAAACGATCCAACAATGAAACTTACCTGAAAGCGATCAGCAAAAGTTTTTCTGAATAGACTAGTCTTGTCTTGAAAATTGTCGTTGAACATTTCTTCTATGAATATGAACATTTGAATCACGTTTTAATTGCGATAGAAAATACCTTTATCGTTGAACGAATATGTAAGGAAAAACAGCTCTTCAACTAACTCCATAGTCTAATTGCTCCGAATCTGGAAAAGGAACTTCATCTTTTACGAAGGAAGAATCGATTTCTAAAACTTAGTTAGTCGTTCATATTTTTTAACCAATTATAAACTGAATTTTATGAGAAAAGAAATTTTACGATTTTCTGTAATCCCTTATTGGAGGTATCCTGGATATCTCTGGAAGATTTTGATGTTTGCCATTCTGATTTCCGCTGCTAACACTGTTCAAGCTCAGACAGTAGTGAAAGGTAAGGTTGTGGATGAATTAGGTAAGGGCTTACCGGGAGTTAGTGTAGTACTGAAAGGTTCTACTTCAGGCACTTCAACTATTGAAAATGGCAGCTATTCGATTCAGGTGACTGGAAAAAATGCAGTCCTGGTATTTTCATTCATCGGTTATGCCATAAAAGAAGTGGCGGTAGGCAATCAATCGACAATTAATGTTGGTCTTACTCCAAGCTCATCAGATCTTGAACAGGTTATTGTTGTAGGTTATGGTACGCAAAGGAAAGAGGCTGTAACGGGCTCAGTAGCTTCTATTAGCGGAGCTAAGCTGAGCGAAGTTCCTTCTGCTAATATTTCACAGGCTTTGCAAGGGCGTATTGCGGGTGTGCAATTGTCGCAAACTTCAACTAAACCCGGTGCCAATATGCAATTCCGCATTCGTGGTACACGCTCGCTGAACGCCAGCAATGATCCGCTGATTGTGCTTAACGGTATTCCATTTGCGGGATCTGTTGGGGATATTAATCCTAACGACATCAAGAGCATTGATATCCTGAAAGATGCCTCGGCAACTGCTATTTATGGCTCACGTGGGGCTAATGGCGTTATATTGATAACAACCAATCAAGGTAACAGCGGCCAAAAAGCAAGAGTAAATTACAGTAATTATGTTGGCCTTAAAAAGGTTTTTGCTGAATACCCTATGATGGACGGACCTGAATTTGTTGCTCTGCGAAAGGCAGCAGGTAGGTTTACTCAACCAGGAGTGGACGAATCTGACGATGTTAATGTAAACTGGCAGGATCTGCTATATAAAAATAGTATGGTAACCAGTCACGACTTAAGCATTGCCGGTGGAGCCGAACAAAGCAGTTATAATTTCGGAGCTGGTTATTATAGAGATGAGGCGGTATTGCCAGGACAAAATTTTGAGCGCTTTTCTATTCGGGGTACATTAGATCAGCGAGTAGGCGAGGCCTTTCGTTTTGGTTTTACCTCAAATAATAACTATTCAGTATCTAATGGTAACAATTTAGGATTATACACTACTTTAAGTACTACACCTATTGCCAATCCATATAATGAAGATGGCTCATGGAAAAGAATTGTAAGAATGGCGAATGACAATCACTATGCATACTCAAGGGAAGTTATAGAGAACTTGGGTGATAAGTGGATAGATCGGACTAAAGGATTTGGATCTTACAATACCATTTATGGTGAGGTTAAAATTCCCGGTATTGAAGGTTTAAAATATCGTGCAAACGTTGGTCTGAATTTCCGAATGAGCAACGGCGGTAATTACACGGGAGAAGGTGTATTTAGTGATAATGAAAAGACGCTTTCAACGGCTGCTATCAGTAACTCACTTACCACACATTGGGTGATTGAAAATTTACTGACTTACGACCGTACTTTTAACGAAAAGCATCAGTTAAATGTAGTTGGCTTGTTCTCTTCAGAACAAACCAGTTTTAACAGTTCGTACATTTCTGCATTGGATATTCCTTCGGATAAGTTTCAGTTCTATAATCTCGGACATGCCGCAGGTGAAATTACTGTTAATCCGGATAACCAGGGCTATTATAAAAGCGGATTGATGTCTTACATGGGAAGGGCAATGTATTCATACGACAATAAATATATGCTGAGTGTTACTATTCGTTCCGATGCATCTTCCAGATTGGCAAAGGGGAAGCAATGGCATTCCTATCCAGCTATATCTGCCGGATGGAACATCAAAAATGAGTCGTTTATGAAGAATATTACCGCAATTGATCAATTGAAGTTGCGTGTAGGCTATGGACAGACGTCTAACCAGTCGGTTGATCCGTATAAAACAATGGGCCTGCTAAGTACCAGACCTTACAATTTTGGAGATCAGTTTGTAGTTGGAAACTATGTGTCTGAATTACCTAACGATAAGCTGGGATGGGAATATTCTCAAACATGGAACTATGGCTTGGATTTCTCCCTATTCAATAAACGTTTGTCGGGTACGGTTGAATATTATGTGCAGAACACCAAGGATATCTTGTTGAGAGTAGGACTTCCTTCTACTGCTGGTGTGGGTAGTTATATGGCCAATATTGGCGAAACGCAGAATAAGGGGGTGGAGCTATCTTTAAATGGTGTAATCATAAATGATTTAAACGGATGGACTTGGGAAGCAGGTTTTAATCTATACGCCAATCGCAATAAACTGATTTCGCTTGCTTCGGAGCAGACAAGAGACGAAAGTAACTGGTGGTTTGTGGGGCATCCTATTGATGTGATTTTTGACTATGAGAAAGTGGGTCTGTGGCAGGAAGGAGAACCTTATCGGAATAATTTGGAGCCGGGAGGAAATGCAGGTATGATTAAAGTTAAATACACCGGTGGTTACAATGAGGATGGTTCCCCGAAAAGACAGGTAAATGCCGACGATAGACAAATTATGAATATAAACCCGGATTTCGAGGGTGGTTTTAATACCCGCGTGGCCTATAAAGGATTCGATTTGGGGGTTGTTGGTATATTTAAAAGTGGTGGGGTGCTACTTAGTAGTCTTTACTCATCTTCGGGTTACCTAAATATGATGAGCGGCAGAAGGAATAATGTAAAGATAGATTACTGGACTCCTGAAAATACTGGCGCAAAGTATCCAAAACCTGGCGGAATAGAGAGTAGTAATAATCCTAAATATGGTAGCACCCTGGGCTATTTCGATGCATCATATATGAAGGTACGTACGATAACGCTTGGTTATAATTTCGATAGTAGTAAGTGGCTAAAAGGTAAAGACATTAGCAAACTGCGTCTTTATTGTACGGTTCAAAATCCATTTGTGTTTTTCTCTCCATACTATTCAGAATCTGGTATGGATCCGGAGACAAACTCATACGGAAACGAAAACGCAGCTGTACCTCTATCTGGTAACCTCAGACGCCTGTTGACCTTAGGTGTGAATACACCGGTTACCCGTAATTATTTGATCGGTCTTAATTTAACATTCTAAAAAAAGATTTATGAAACATACTCATATAAGAAAAATTGTAGGCGCGTCCCTTATAGCGCTATTTATGGCTGGATGTACAAAAGTTTTGGACGAACAGCCCCGTGCGATATTTACACCCGAATACTTTAAGAGCGAAAAAGGTGTCATGGGAGGAATAACGTCTTTATATGGCCACCTTCGCAATATATACGGACAGGGATATTATTATAACGCATGTTTGACCGGTACGGATGAGTATACTTATGGTCATGGTGGAGATGGGAACTTTAAAGACATGGACCTTTCCGGTGTAGGCTCTCTTACACCATCAAGTAGCAGATCTGATGTATTGTGGAACGAAGCATTTCGTAATATTAATACCGCTAGCGGTATCATCGAAAATGCCACCGAAGTGGGAACCATTTCTAACGCACTGATTGCAGAGGCAAGGTTCTTTCGTGCATTTGACTACTTTATGCTGGTACAAACTTTTGGCGGTGTACCTTTGGATTTGGGTGCAGGTGAGTTGAAGTTTAATACCTCAACTTCAAGAAGTTCGGTCCGTAATATTGTTCCTGAGGTTTATACCAAGGCTGTTTTTCCTGATTTGCTAATTGCAGTAAAAGATTTGCCGGACGTAGGGCGTGTCACCGGAGGTGTCACTAAAACACTTGCCCGCCTTTATTTGGCAAAAGCTTATCTGACCTACGGGTGGTGGCTGGAAAATCCAAAGAACATTCCTACCTATCCGGAATCGCCAAGAACCGATTCTGATGGGCATAATGCCCTGTGGTATTTTCAACAGGCATACGATGTTGCAACTGCGGGGATTGAAAGTCCAGGATCTTTTCGTTTGCAGGGAACGTATTATGATGTGAATCTGGGAGCGAACGATCGTAACAGCGAGATTTTGCTATATGCCGACCATACTGAGGGCAGTGAATATTACAATGGGGGAAGCCATAGTTATGGTAGTGGTGCAGCTCCCGATAATTTTGCGGTTTGGATGGCTACCTGGGACTATACATTTCTTGAAAGTGCAACGAGTGCGGCATGGACTTCGACTGTGCGGTCGGTACAGCGTGAGGCGGCACAGGCTTACGGCAGGCCATGGAAATGTATGGCACCTACTATTGGTGCAATTACAAATACATTTGCGGATAAGACTAATGATTCGCGCTATGATGGAACGTTTGTTACTACTTACCGTGGTAACTGGAATAAAGGAGGTGTAACAAACCCGGTTTTATACAATGCCAATGCCTTGCAAGTAAAGCCAGGTGAGGCAATACTTACTTTCCTTGACCAAGAGCCTGCTTCGCCTATTAATTATTCTAATTCCGTATATAAAAGTAATGTTGGAGCAGGTATATTGCCAGGAAGGGCGGATTATGTTATTGCACCAAGTGGCATTAGCAGGTATGCGTATCCAAATCTTTGGAAGCTGGGAATCTACCGGACTGACAATGGTACAGGCTTAGGACAACCCAATGGAGGCAGTACCCGTCCGTTTAATATCGCTAAATTCTCGGAACTTTACTTTGTTGCAGCCGAGGCTGCGGTAAAAGGTGCAGCAACAACAGCTAATAAAAGCGCCAGAGATTTAATAAATGTGATTCGGGGCAGAGCTGGTAAGTGGCGTTTTAATAATAATGGCAATACTGTAAAGGCAGAAGATCACAGTGCGGTTATGATAGCAGCTACCCCTGCAACAATAGATATTGAATATATTTTAGCAGAGCGATCACGTGAATATTATGGAGAGGGATACCGCTGGTACGATTTGGTGAGAACTCAAAAGTGGGCAGAAATTGCGGGTTCTTATAAAATTGGCGGATCAAACGTTGGCGATCATAATGCACAAACGATTACCAGAAACATTCAGCCTTATTTGTATCTGCGACCTATACCGCAAGGTCAGCTTGATGCTATGGAAATGAGTGGAGCAGAGAAGACTGCTTATCAGAATCCGGGTTACGCGAATTAGTTTCATAAAAGAAGGTGTATTTGATTTTGCAAATACACCTTCTTTTTAATTTAATAATGCGCTATTTTACTTGAGCATAGGTTTAATCAATTCAATACTTCCATTCGCATGATGCTTAAGTTCGGTTACCTTAATGTTTCTTAGATGCGTTTTATTAGATAATTGGGTATCATGATAATAAATATACCATTTGCCATTGAGTTCAATGATAGAATGATGGGTAGTCCAGCCCTGAACAGGATCCATAAAAGTTCCCTGGTAGTAAAAAGGACCATATGGGGTGTCGCCGATGGCATATGCAAGGAAATGGGTGTCTCCGGTCGAATAGCTAAAGTAGTATTTGCTATTGTATTTATGCATCCAGCTTCCTTCAAAAAACCTTCTGTCGTGGTCTTTAGTTAACAGTGGCTTACCTTCTTTATCCAATATCACTACATCTTTTACCGGTCCGTCAAAGCTCAGCATGTCGGTACTCATTTTGGCTATTTTAGCGGTAAGAGCCGGCTCATTTTCTTTACCTGAATCGGTTTTGGAGCCATTGGCGTTATAGTTTCCGTTATTCCATCGCTGCAACTGGCCTCCCCATATACCGCCAAAATACATATAAGAGTTGCCATCTGTATCGGTAAAAACCGCGGGGTCTATACTATAACTCCCTTCAATTGGTTTGGCTTGGGCCTTAAATGGTCCGGCCGGGTTTTTTGCAGTAGCTACCCCAATTCTAAATACGTCTTTTTTATCCTTAACCGGAAAGTATAAATAATAGGAGCCGTTTTTAAATGCGGCATCGGGTGCCCAAAGTTGCCTGCCTGCCCAGGGAATATCCTTTATGCTTAAAGCTACACCGTGGTCGGTTACTTTCCCGTTAATACTGTCCATGCTCAAAATATGATAATCACGCATATCAAAATGATCGCCATTATCGTTCTCCGGGGTTCCCGCTTCAACATCATGCGAAGGATAAATGTATATTTTGTCATTAAAAAGATGTGCTGATGGATCGGCAGTGTAAATTTCAGTAATCAATGGTTCAGACAAGAAATTTGTTTTTTTTGTAGTATCACTTGTTCCCGATGTAACCGCATTGCTGTTTTGTTGGCAAGCGCTTGTAGCCAGAATAGCCACTATAAAGGCTGCAGAGGGATATTTTTTAAGTTTGTTCATGAGTTTTTGGTTGTAAATTGTTATTTATTTCGAGCTGCTTTTAAACGTTTCGGCTGGCCCCAGATAGCTTGGCTTTAAACCGCCCAGGTCAAGCACGAGCTTTTGCAGTACAACACCGGGGCTCACCCTCCAGTACTTTATGGTGTGTTTTCCGGGCTTATTAAATTTTAAAGGTGTTTTAAAAATTTTAATGCTGTTGGCAACAGATGCTCGCCAGGCGGTTTCTGTGCTGTACCCGGTACTGATGTTTACTGTTATGGCTGGTTCATCGTCTACAGAAATGGCAAACTTCAGACCATCAGAATTGGTGAAATCTATGGTTGGTGAAATAAAGTTGTTTAATGTAAATGTGCCGGCATTATCGAGGTAAATGTCATAAGCTAAATGCGCTGTGTTTTTATCTGGCTTTTGCTCGGCGGCGGTTACCGGAACTGAGATTACCCCACCTAAAGTTTTACCGTAACCAGGAATGACCTTCCAGTAAACAGGCCTGCTGTTTACTGCTTTTGAGTAATTAGGACCTTCAATAGCGATATATCCGTTTTGTGGTACAAATACATTCCCTTCTTTGTCATTAAATGTTTTGTTATTGTTGGTTTGCAATGGCATCGTTATTCTACTTCCGTCGCTTCCCGAAATGGTGATCAAGGATTCTACAGCACCCGTAGGTGCTTTCTGCCAGTCAACGCTTAGGTAAATCCGTTTTTCCTCCTTCAGTATGGCCTTTTTCTGATCAATTAAAATATATGAGGGGGCTTTAATGTTGTATGTTAAGGTGCCAGCTCCTTTATTGAAAATTTCGAAGTAATGGGTGTTGTTGGTTAGGTTATTCAGCACCGGTAAACTTCTATTTATCCGGGTTTTTCCGGTCCAGCTGGTATCTGCACCTTCAATTGCCAAACCCAAACTGGCTTTGGCAGGCTCAATTTTATAGGTTCGGGGCATAACATTTTGCTCAGGCTGCTGCCAGCCGGTATAGCCTATATGCGTCTGATCCATCATGTGGTCCCATTTGCCATTTGCCATCTCCTTGTTGTAATAATGACTGATCACTGCGTCTCTTTTATAAAGGGAATCGGCTTTGCTGGCCAGGACATTAGTGCGTATTCTGCCTTGCTTGGCATAAAGCTTATTTTTGGCTACAACGTAATAAAGTTCATTTAGGTTAGCGCTGGCTTCAATCTGATGAAGAACTAATTGGTAATAAGCATCTTTCTGATCTTTAGATATTAGGTTGTAAATAGATCGCGCCCTGTGTTCAAGGTTTTTAAAATCAGCTACAACATTTTCAAATTCCCGGTAGTTAATTAAGCTGTAAGTGTTTTCATTTAAGAGTTCGGGTTTGATCCGGCCACTGTATTTCGAATAAGTATCTAAAATCGCTGCAATTTCAGACGCATAGGCCGACCCGAATTGCTTGTTGCACCAATCTATTGTATATTGTTTCAGCTTTTCTGCCGGAATGGCATCAGGTGCCCATGCATAATCCAGAAAGAATTCTATGGGGAACTCCATGGGTTTTAAATCACCGACGTTTACAATCCAGATCTGGTTGGCCTGATACTGGTACGCAAGATTCATCTGTTCCCATACCTTCTGAATGGGATTGGTATTGATCCATTTGTAATTTCTTGGGTCACCCACGTAATCAAAATGATAGTAAATGCCATAACCACCCGCTCTGGGCAGCTCATTTAAAGCAGGAAGCTTTCTGATGTTACCCCAGTTGTCGTCGCAAAGCAGCAGTGTCACATCATCAGGCACGCGCATTCCCTTATCATAATAGGATTGAACTTCTTTATAAAGTGCCCAGATTTGAGGTGTTTGAGCAGCTGGCTTTCCGGTTACCTTTGCTATAATATCACGTTGATCTTTAACAATTTTTTCGAGCAGGGCAGTTGCCGTTCCTTCGGTCATGGGTTCATCGCCATCACCGCGCATACCAATAGTTATAATTTGTTCTTTATCTGCAACGCGTTTTAGTCCGCTTTCCCAAAAAGCTTTTAATTGCTCCGGGTTTTGGTCATAGTTCCATTTCCCACCTTTGTATCTTTTCCATTCGTCATGTGCACGCGTCAAGGGTTCATGGTGTGAGGTGCCAATTACTACACCATATTCATCGGCCAGAATGGGATTCATTTTGTCGTCGTCGTTAAAAGCATTTCCCCACATTGCAGGCCATAAATAATTACCCTTAAGGCGAAGAATGAGCTCAAAAACTTTTGAGTAGAATTTATGATTGAAGCCGCCGAATTCCTTGTGTGCCCATCCTGAGAGGGCAGGGGCTTCGTCATTTAAAAATATACCCCGGTATTTCACCGCTGGAGAAGCAATTACGTAACGGCCCGGCATGGCAAATAAACTATTGCTTTTCTGTACAGGAACATCGGCCCAGTAGTGCCATGGAGAAACACCAATCTGATAGGACAGTTCATAAATTCCATATATTGTTCCCCGTTTGTCGCTGCCTGCAATAACAAGGGCACTATCTACACCCGGTATGGGATTTTTTACTACCTGAATCAATGTGCTTTCCCAGTTACCGGCAATCCCCGCCACCTTAATTTTATTGGACTTTATCAATTGATCTATAAGGTTACTGGTTCCGATAGTGCCAATAATAATGGCCATTGGTGCGGTTTGTTCGCTTAAAAGATCGGCAGTTACCCCTGTTACTTTTCTGATGTCGTCTTGCAGATCTTTAGCTGCCCTTACTACACCTTTCCACTCATTGTTACTTAGGATAATTGTCGCTGATTTTTGTTTTTCCACAAGGCAAAAACTGCCGGGAACATATTTTTTAGAAATGAACGGGTTGGTGCCGGCAGCCAAACAAAAGGTGCTTAAACTGCTTATCAGCATAAAAAAAATAGTTGCTTTTATCATATTCTTCTTTTTAAAATCCAATTGAGTTTCCACCATCAACCGGTAAGATCACTCCGGTAATGTATTTTGCTGCAGCAGATGCAAGGAAAGCTGCGGCAGCCCCAATGTCTTCGGGTTTTCCAAGATGTCCCATTGGAGTGCGCGAGTAGACCCTTGCTTTTCTTTCGGGATCAGCATCCAATGCCTTGGCTGACATGTCGCTGTGAATAAACCCCGGTGCGATTGCGTTAACACGGATTCCCTTTGGAGAGAGCTCTACAGCCATTGCTTTTGTCATGCCATCTATTGCGCTTTTTGCCGCGGTATATGCAATTACTTTGGGTATTCCGTATTGCGCCGCCATAGAGCTGATGTTGATAATGCAACCGGAGTTAACGGCAAGCATTGTTTTGATCACTTCTCGTGAAATGCTGAATACAGATAAAACATTTGTTTGAATAATCTTCGCGAAGTCGGCGTCTGTTACTTCACAGAACTCCTTTTTCATGTTGATGCCGGCATTATTTACAAGTATGTCAATCTGTTTGTGTTTGCGTGTTATTTGTTTTATGAGAGGAGGAATCTGGCCCAGCTTGTCCAGATCAAATGCAATTGTTTCACATCGGTCTCCAAATTTCTCTTTGGCTGCTTGTAGCTTTAACTCGTCTCTGCCGATAATTATAGTATAAATGTTGTTGTTGATAAATTCTTCTGTGATGGCGAGACCTATTCCTGAGCCACCGCCAGTAACAATAGCGACTTTTGGCCTGTTCTTATATGCTTTCATTGACTGGTGTAATATTGATTAATTGCAGCTGGATTTTATTGATCAGTAAATTCATCGTTAGTAATGTAAAAATATGCAGCCCGGAAGGGTATAGGGTGTTCGTTTGTTATTAATAAGAGAACAAATGTTTAATAATTTCATGAAACAGAGTGTTGTTTGCCTGTGTGCAAACATTCATCGCTTTAAATTCAAGAAGTGAGGCTGGTTTCTTTTTGTTAGGCCAGTAGTTTTGAGCTGGTTCTAACTTTTTTACACGGACATGCGTATTCTTTTTCCTACTTAGTTGTACTGGTTGCTGTATCCGATATAGACGGTGACATGTTGGACTAACAGTAGACAGGTTTTGTTTGTGTTTATCGTTCAATTGCCATTATGTTGATACAGATGTCTCTCTTTTGAGATTAAGTGCAAAGAGAGATTTATCGCGAATGACTATAGCTATTTGAACTTATGTAGCACTAAATTGAACATTTGTTGCTGTTATATGTTCAATTTGTAGGTACTTTCGTTGCCATAACCAAATATTCCTCTTGTATCTGTCTTCCTAAATTAAAAGATTTATTGGGAATTTATGGAGCTTTGCAGTCATTTACCTTGGGTTTTCTCAAAATTTATAAAGTACTGTGAGGCATAATTATTATGATTAACTTTAGGTAACTAAACGATGATGCTGAACCGGGCCATTTTAAAAAGTGCTTGCTGTTTTTTATTGAGTACTATCTGGATATTACATTCCGGATATGCACAACAGCAAAAAATAAACTTTACCTCGCTAAAATCTAAGGACGGGCTTTCCTCTAATACCGTTAACGCGATCTTAAAGGACCGTTACGGATTGATGTGGTTTGCAACCGAAGATGGGCTCAATAAATTTGATGGCACTAATTTTACTGTTTATAAACACAAGTCTGATGAACCGAATGGTCTGCAATCCAATGATATTCGGGTATTACACGAAGATAGAGCCGGTAATTTATGGGTTGGTAGTTCGGGTGGCTCACTGAGCTTATATAACAGAAAAAAAAATTCTTTTATAAATTTTCCGGGAAATACTAAAAATGGCTTAAGCAGTGACATCATACGTGGCATTTGGAGCGATTATACTGGTAAAATATGGGTCGCAACGTATGATGGCCTCGATGTGCTCGATCCCAAAAGTAAAAAGATTGAGCGGCTTTCTATTCAATTCAATCCTCAGACAACACTGCCTGTTGTGCGAATAAATTGTCTTTTTGAGGATAGTAAACACAGAATGTGGATTGGAGCTTATGATGGATTACATTTATACAACAGAAAAACGAAGTCATTTGAACACTTTCAAAATTCTGCCTTAGATTCCGCCAGTCTGAGCAATAATTTTGTGTCGGGAATTACCGAAGATAGTTTTGCGAATTTATGGATAGGTACTAAAGGCGGGCTAAGTATGCTGCTTCCGGATGGAAAAGGTTTTAAGAACTTTAAACATAAGAAGGGGGAGGCCAATACCCTGAATAGCAATAACATTCAGGCGGTAGCCGCAAACGACAGCAACCAATTATGGGTGGGCACAGATGAGGGTTTAAATACCCTGGATATTAAAAGTGGTATAATTACACAGTATAAGCCAGACTCGAGAAATATTTATAGCCTGATTGGTAAATCCATAACCTGTATATACATAGATAAACAGGAGATCTATTGGGTGGGATCTTACCGTGGGGGCATCAACAAGTATGATAACAATCTTAATCTATTCCATCTAAAACAAGGTAATGTTTTCGATCAGAGCGGGCTGAATTCGTCGGTTGTAACTTCGTTTGTCGAATACAAAGATGACGAGATTTTTGTTGGAACAGACGGCGGTGGTCTTAGTATATTTAACCGGCAGACGGAATTATTCAGACATCTTAAGATTCCGATTACCAGTGGAAACACATCCGCTGACATTGCAGTAATGGGTATGGAAATGACCAGATCTAAGAAATTGTATATCGGAACCTTTTCCAAAGGTTTGTTTGTTCTGGACTTGTCCACAGAAAAATTCAGTCAATTTAAGCGTGGTGAGCATGCTAGTGATTTAAGTTCCAACGATATATTTTGTATTAAGGAGGATAGAAAAGGCAGAATTTGGGTTGGCACAAACGGCGGTGGCGTTAATGTACTGAATGCGGAGAATAAGGTTATCTTTAAATATGGTGAAAGTACTCAAGCTGCAAATAGAGGCGGTTATCCCATAAATAACTATATCAGATTTATTGAAGAAGATAAAGCTGGTCATATCTGGATTGGTTCCTATGGGACGGGGATTGCATTATTTAATCCAGGTGACAATAAGTTTACACTTTATAATAAAGCTAACAGTAAACTGCCCAACAATCTTCTATTATCTATCCTGGAAGATAGTAAGGGGAATATTTGGGTAGGAACATTCAGCGGAGGATTAAGTCTGTTTGATCAGAAAACAAATCAGTTTATTACTTTTTCTCAAAAAGAAGGTTTGAATAATGCTACTGTTTATGCAATAGTTGAGGACATACAGGGACGAATCTGGGTGAGCACTAACAAAGGTATCAGCAGTTTTGATCCGAAGACTAAAAAGTTTACCAACTATACCATTTTTAATGGTGTTCAAAACAATAATTTTGTTCTTGGAGCTGGCTTCAGGTCGTCAGATGGGGAGATTTTCTTTGGAGGCGCCGAGGGTTTTAATTATTTTAATCCACAGTATTTTAAGAAAAATAAAAATGTACCATCTGTTCTTTTTACAGATTTACGAATCTCTAATAATTCGGTAGAAGCATCAGCTGATGGGCCTATAAAAGAACATATTTCTGTTGCTAAGGATATTTATTTGGATTATAAACAGAATTTTTCGCTGAGTTATGTCAGTGTAAACTATACCGCGCCTGAACAAAATAGATATTCGTATCGATTAGAGGGGTTTGATAAGGACTGGATTGAATCGGGTACTTCTAAAACCGTCTCTTATACTAATCTTGATCCGGGAGAATACGTGTTCCATGTAAAGGCAAGCAATAACGATGGGTTATGGAATAAAGCGGAAACTGCTATAAAAATACATGTAAAACCTCCTTTCTGGCGTACGATATATGCGTATGTTTTGTATGGATTGATCATTATAGGCTCACTGCTTTATATCAGACACAGAGGAATCCAAAAACTGAAGCTAAAATTTGCCATGGTTCAGGAAAAAATGAAGGCAGAGCAGGAGCGTAAAGAGGCCGAACGTTTACGCGAACTGGATAAGCTTAAGATTAAGTTCCTGACTAATTTAAGTCACGAGTTTCGGACCCCGCTTTCTTTAATAATGGGCCCTGTTGAAAAGTTGTTGTCGGAAAAGAAAGATGAGACGGTTAGCGGGCCTTTAAATATGATTAAGCGAAATACAAGGCGATTACTAAACTTAGTGAATCAAATTCTAGATTTCAGAAAAATGGAGGAGCATGAATTAAGATTGAATGCTTCTGATACTGAGCTTGTTTCTTTTATTAAAGAGGTTCTGGAATCTTTTAATGACCTAAGTGAGCGCAAGCAGATACAACTTGTATTTAAGAGCCAGATTAGAGCCTTTTATACTTCATTTGATCAGGATAAAATAGAGCGGGTATTGTTTAACTTGTTATCCAATGCTTTTAAGTTTACCCCTCTGCATGGTACCATAACCTTAGAATTAGAGAAGAATGAGCATACCGCTGGTGCTTCGGCACCATCAATAGTTATCAGGGTTTCCGATACAGGTATTGGTATTGCTGCCAATGTAAAACAGAAGATATTTGATCGTTTTTTCCAGATCGATACAACCGCCTCTATTTTGAACCAGGGGAGTGGTATAGGTTTGTCAATTGCAAAGGAATTCGTTAAAATGCACGGTGGAAACATTACTGTTGAAAGTGAACCAGGAATGGGAAGTAGTTTTATCATCGATCTTCCTTTTAATCCAACCCAAGAGATGGACGAGATGACCATAGATTTTTCGGCTTCAACAAAACCTGTACTGCACTCAGAAGTATTTGAGACCCACGGGAAAATTGCTGACGGAGGTGAAATGCCATCAATTCTACTGATAGAAGACAATGAGGACTTTAGATTCTATCTTAAAGACAGTTTAAAATCATTTTATAAGATCTACGAAGCATCTAACGGACAAGAAGGATGGCAAAAGACGCTGGCACATCATCCACAGGTGATTGTCAGCGATATTAACATGCCATTTATGAATGGGATAGAGTTGTGTTGCAAGGTAAAGCTTGATAAGCGCACCAACCATATCCCGATTATACTATTAACAGCATTGACTGCCGAACAGGAGCAGATCAGGGGGTTGGAAACCGGAGCAAATGATTATTTGACCAAGCCCTTTAATTTCGAGATTCTGAACGCCAAAATTAAAAATCTATTGTTTTTAAACAGGACACTAAAAGATACTTATACTAAACAGATCAGGATGCAGACGCCCGAAATTTTAATAGAATCCCATAGCGATAGATTATTAAATAAGGTAGTTCTGTACATTGAAGAAAACCTTAACAATCCGAGGCTTTCTGTTGAAGATTTAAGCAAGCATGTAGGGATGAGCAGGGGTTCATTATACCATAAAATACTAGAATTAACAGGTCTGTCGCCTGTGGAGTATATTAGGTCTGTTAAATTGGATAAGGCTACCGTTTTGCTTGAAAGGAGCGATCTGAATGTATCACAGATTGCTTATATGGTAGGTTTTGCGACGCCAAATTATTTTGCAAAATCCTTCAAAGCCAAGTTTAATATGCAGCCTTCTGAGTTTATGAGCTTAAAGCGTAAAACAGGTAATATGCAATCTATTTAAGATGGTTTAATGCGGGCTTGGGGAAAGGGGAGCGCGTAATTTTAGCTAGCATACGCGGATTGACTTAAACGTTTGAACAAATATAAAGCACAAATGTTGAAATGTGCTGTTTGTTGGCCAAAGCGCCTTGCCGAAATAGAATGAAGTCTATATTTTAGCCCAGAATCATAATTGATTTTTACATGAAAAATGGGTTTATGAACCAAATTAAGCGATTTTCAATCTTTATATTCTTTTGTTTTTTGCTGGCTGAAAAAAGCGGGGCCCAGATTAGGCTTCCAGCTTTAATACGCGACAGTATGGTGCTACAGCGTGATACGCCTCTTAAAATTTGGGGTTGGAGTTCGCCTGGAGAAAAAGTGAAGGTTAGTTTTAACGGTAATATTGTAAGGTGTACTGCTGGCCCTGATGGAAAATGGCTTCTCAAACTGCCGGCCACCAAAGCTGGTGGGCCGTTTAAAATGCAATTCACCGGAAGAAACTCCATTGTATTAAAGGATATTTTGATAGGTGATGTGTGGTTATGTGCCGGCCAATCTAATATGGTCCATCAAATGAAGCTGCACAACATTACCTATGCTACAGATATTGCAGAAGCAGACTATCCCGAAATCCGGCAGTATTGGGTTCCCACAGCAACCAGTTTAACCGGTCCGAAAGAGGATCTTCCGCAGGGCTATTGGAAATCAGCAAATCAAAAGGATGTAAATGATTTTTCTGCTGTTGCTTATTTCTTTGCCAGACAAGTGTTTAAGAAGTATGGAATACCTATAGGCATCATCAACTCAAGCGTTGGCGGAACACCCATTGAAGCATGGACAAGCGAAACAGGATTAGAAACAAATGAAGCGTTAAGAGAAACAATTAAGCGTAATAAAGATACTGCCTATATAGCCGGACTTAACCGAATGACTAACACCGCCAGAAATGTAAAAAAAATAGATAAAGGATTGGCAGAGGCCGTAAAATGGTATGATCCGCGATATGTACCTAAAGGATGGAGAAATATCAATATACCAGGGTATTGGGAAGATCAGGGCGTACATGATCTGAATGGAGTGGTTTGGTACCGCAGAGCGTTTGAAGTACCTGCAGAAATGACCGGAATACCAGCGCGACTTTTTATGGGCAGAATAGTTGATGCTGACAATTTTTATATAAACGGAAATGAGGTGGGGAGAACAGCATATCAGTATCCGCAGAGAAGATATGATTTGCCCCCGGGCATATTAAAGTCAGGGAAAAATATTTTTGTAATCAGGGTGCAAAATACGGCCGATAATGGAGGCTTTGTGCCTGATAAACCTTACTATTTGCAGGCCGGTGATCAAATTATTGATCTTAAAGGGTATTGGCAATATAAGGTAGGAGAAACATATCCGCCAATACTTAAAAGAGATGGTTATGGTATTTCAGCACAGGGACAACCTACAGCCCTGTATAATGCGATGATAGCGCCTTTAGCCAATTATGGGTTAAAAGGAGTTCTATGGTATCAGGGCGAAAGCAATGTAGGAAATGCTAAGGCATACAATATACTGCTTCCCTCCATTATAGCGGATTGGCGGGATAGGTTTAACAGACCCGATCTTCCTTTTTATTATGTACAGTTGCCAAATCTTGGAGAGATGAACTATCAACCTGTCGAAAGCAATTTGGCTTTAATAAGAGAGGCAGCATTGCAGACCTTAAAACTACCTTATACTGGAATGGCGGTTACCATTGACCTTGGCGAGTGGAATGATATACACCCCGATAATAAAAAGGATGTAGGGGAAAGACTTGGTTTAATTGCCAGGCATTTTAATTACAACGAGAAGAAGCTTATTTACTCCGGACCACTTTTTCAATCTTCAAAAATCAAGGGAAATAAGATCATTGTCAGTTTTACCAACATAGGAGGGGGCCTTATTGCCATTGATGGAGAACCACTTGCTCAATTTGCTATTGCAGGTGAAGACAAAAAATTCATATGGGCCAACGCTGAAATTGAAGGCGATACAGTAGTAGTATGGTCAGATCAAATTAGCAGTCCAAAGTATGTTCGTTATGCCTGGGCAGATAATCCCGTTGATCCGAACCTGTATAATCTGGAAAAACTGCCAGCTTCACCGTTCCGCACAGATAAGTGATCGTTATTATGGAAAAATATTATAGAAGCCATCTTTTCAATTTCAAGGCATGGAACACTTTGTTCGCATTAGGATGCCTGTCTTTGTTTTTCAGTGCCCAAACACTTGCGCAAGAGCTGCCCTCTGGCGTCCGAAGCACAAGCAGGGAGCGCATTTCTATTAACCAGGGATGGAAGTTTTATAAGTATCAATCAACGGAAAAAGCGGATAGTTTAATATACGATGTACGCCCCGAAGTTAAGGATGATGAGGATGGTAAAGCTGCTGATGCAAAACCAACCCAGGCTGTAAAAGTTTTATCCGATAAGCATATTCTTAAACCCTGGATACTTCCAACAGGCAACCAATTTATCAAAGATCCCTCAAAAAGGTATACACGTCCATCAGGAAACCCTGGTAGTGATTTTCCATTTGTACAGTACAATTTTAATGACAACGACTGGGAAAGTTTAAATCTACCTCACGACTGGGCCATCAAAGGGCCTTTTTATAAAGGATGGGATACCGAAATAGGTGGGGGGATGGGTCGTTTACCGAGCCAGGGCGTTGCATGGTACAGGAAAAAGCTGGAGATTCCTGCCTCTGATGCAGGGAAGTCTATCTTCTTAGATTTGGAGGGTGCAATGTCTTATGCTATGGTATGGCTTAATGGTAAGCTGGTCGGTGGCTGGCCTTATGGCTACAGTTCCTGGCGGTTAAACCTTACACCATATATTGTTGCTGGTGGGAACAATCAATTGGCTATCCGTTTAGACAATCCGGCAAGCTCGTCCCGTTGGTATCCCGGTGGTGGAATTTATCGCAATGTCTGGCTCACAAAAACAAGTCCTGTGCATGTAAGTCAATGGGGTACTTTTGTAAAAACGCGTAATGTTTCCAAATCAGCCGCAGTTGTTGATGTAGCGGTTGAAATTGAAAATACCTCAGATATAGACGGAAACTTTGACATTTCAACAGACATCTATATACTGGATGCCGGGGGGCGTAAATCAGCAAGACCTGTGGCAACAATAAAGCCCGCAAGCGCTTTAATTAAATCACAATCAAATAAAACTTTTTCAGGGTCTGCGACCATTTTAAAACCTAAATTATGGGGTCCGCCTCCTAATCACTATCCTAACCGCTATGTTGCTATTACCACGGTTTCCTCAAAAGGTAATACTGTTGACAACTATCAAACAACCTTTGGAATTCGTGATCTCCGGTTTGATGCAAGCAAAGGGGTGATTATTAATGGTGAACGGGTATTCCTTAAAGGTGTAAATCAACATCATGACCTTGGAGCCTTGGGTGCCGCATTTAATCGGCGGGCAGCTGAGCGCCAGCTTGAAATGCTCCGCGACATGGGCTGCAATGCGATTCGAATGGCCCATAATCCGCCTGCTCCGGAGTTGCTTGAGCTTACCGATAGCATGGGTTTTCTTGTGGTGAATGAGATTTTCGATGTTTGGGAGCTAAAAAAAACTCCACACGATTTTCACCTTATATTTCCGGACTGGCATGAGCAGGATTTGCGTGCCCTTATTCGCCGAGACCGGAATCACCCTTCTGTGATTATGTGGAGTTTTGGTAACGAAGTTGGCGAGCAGTATACCGGTGAACAAGGAGCATTGCTGGCGAAAAAATTGAATGAGATTGTAAAAAGCGAAGATTCAACGCGACCGACTACAATATCTATGAATTTTGCGAAACCACATATGCCACTACCGGATGTTGCAGACATCATTAGTCTGAATTATCAGGGAGAGGGAATTCGAAATGCACCTGCATATAGCGGGTTAAAAGGGATCAATACCCCGCCCTTGTTTCCTGCTTTCAGAGAGCAGTTTCCCAATAAAATGATATTAAGCAGTGAAAATGCGGCAGCTTTAAGCAGTCGCGGTGAATACTTGTTCCCGGTAGCCAATGAGGTCAGCTCACCTGTGAAAGATGGGTTTGGCGGGGATGCTAAAAATCAGCAGATTAGCGCCTACGAGGTATATTCTGTTGATTTTGGTTCATCTGCTGATAAAGTGTTTGCTACAATGGATCAGCATCCTTTTGTAGCCGGAGGCTTTGCCTGGAGTGGATGGGATTATCTTGGGGAACCAACTCCCTACTATTTATCACGCAGCTCCTATTTTGGCATCATAGATCTTGCAGGATTTAAAAAAGATCGTTTTTACTTGTATCAGGCGCGCTGGCGGCCGGAATTGCCGATGGCGCATATTTTGCCACATTGGAATTGGCAGGATCGCCTTGGTGAGGTTACACCAGTTCATGTATTCACCTCTGGTGATCAGGCAGAGTTGTTTATTAATGGCAAATCACTTGGACGAAAAAAAATGGGGAAATATGAATCCCGCCTGCGCTGGGATACGGTGAAATATGTTCCGGGAGAACTTAAAGTGGTGGCTTACAAGAATGGAAAGAAATGGGCGCAGGACATGGTAAGGACTACAGGCAAGGCTGTTGGCTTATGGCTTTCTGCAGATCATCAGACTATCCTGGCTGACGGAAAAGACCTGTCATTTGTCACCGTTCGTGTAACCGATAAAGATGGGAGAATGGTGCCTCGTTCAAAACAGGTTATTCAATTCTCAATTGAAGGTCCGGGTGAGATTGTAGCAACAGATAACGGAGATGCAGCAAGTCTTGTCCCATTCCATTCACCAGAGCGGGAAGCTTTTAATGGGCTCTGTTTGGTAATTGTCCGTGGAAGGTTGGGACAGACTGGAACGATAAAGCTAAAAGCGATGTCCAGCGGCCTTGAAAGTGGTGTTGTTTTGTTAAATTCTGTAAGCAAGAAATAAATGCTGAGGGCTAAGAATAGAATCAATTTTATAGCACTAAACCAATCCCTGCAGCACACTGTTCTTAATCAATTGTGCAGTGTTTTTGCATTCAGATTTTTCCAAAATATTTTTGCGATGTTTTTGAACGGTTTGTTCACTTATGAAAAGTTTTTCGCCAATTTCATAACTGTTTAACCCTTCAGCGATGTGTTTGATGATGTCAATTTCCCGTTTTGAAAATTGCATAGCATTCTTTGACTGGTCATCCATACCCACACCCATGTTCATAAAAGAAGGCTCACCATTTAAACCGATCAGTGAGAATTTAAAAGTATTTAAATTGGTTAAATGGTCGATAAGGGTATGGATATTAAGCGATTTCCCAAACTTGCCGGAGGGATCTAAAGTGAGCATTAGCGCCTGATGGTTAAATAATGCATATTCCCCATTTTTCAGTTTGCCTCTAAGACAATAATTTACCTTGTACTTAAGCAGTTTATCTGCGCCAATATTTTTATAAAAGAAACTGGCTACAGCAGCCTCTGCTTTGACAATAAAATCTGTATCCTCTGGATGACCGATGCTCAAAATATCATTAAAGGTTACCGTTTCAGGATCCAGACCATGTATCTCATAAATTGAAGGACTGACGTTCGAGATGGACATGTCATGAAAGTCAATAATGTAATAATAGAAGGAGCCTGTACTGATAATTGAATTGGTTAAATCATCAAAGCTTATTTGCGGAAAGGACGTGTTTTGATCAGCTCTGTTGATTTCCCATACTTTGTGGAGCTTTTGTATTTCGGGCTTCATTCTGAGGTTTGTTTGCGTTAAATTAAGGCTAATTTAGCTAAAAAAGCTTGATCTACAGCGTTCTGATTTTTATTTACGATGAATACCAAAATAACCTAAACATAACATTTGATAAACAATTAGAAGGCAGATTTGTAATAACTTAGAGATAACTTAAATATAATCGTATGAATACTCAGGAAGTAGCTGACAAATTAGTACAGCTTTGCCGTGACGGCAAGCACGCAGAAGCCATTGATGAACTGTATGCCGACAATGTAGTTAGTAAAGAGCCAAAAGGCTCTCCGATGGAATTGACAGAAGGCAAGGATGCAGTTAAAAATAAAACTTTGCGGTGGGAAGAAAGCCTAACAGAAATCCATAGTGCTTCGACCTCAGACCCTCTTGTTGCAGACAACCATTTTTCTATCGTTATGGATATAGATGCCACCTATAAAGAGCATGGTAGAATGCCGATGAGCGAAATTTGTGTTTATGAGGTTAAAGACGGCAAGATCGTATCCGACGAATTTTTCTATAGAATGGGTTAGAATGTTGCAATAAAACTCAGAATGGTTACCTTAAGGGGATGCATATCACCTGCATTAAAAATGAATATGGTAAATAAAATGATTTGCATCCCTTTTGCTTTTGCCCTTGCTGGAACTGTAAATGTATCGGCACAGCAAGCAAGCCCAGAATCGATCTACACAAAAGAAGGTTATAAGTTGGTCTGGGCAGATGAATTTAACAATAATGGTAAACCTGACACCACAAGTTGGAAATATGAGCAGGGATTTGTGCGCAACGAAGAATTGCAATGGTACCAAACGGATAATGCCTGGTGTGAAAACGGGCTGCTCGTTATTGAGGGAAGAAAAGAAACCAGACCTAATCCGGGCTTTAAAAAAGAATCTGGGGATTGGAAAAGTAGTCGTGAAAATGTTGAGTATACCTCCTCAAGCATAAATACTAAAGGTAAACATACCTGGCAATATGGACGTTTTGTGATGCGGGGCAAAATTGATGTCAGTTCCGGGCTATGGCCGGCATGGTGGACACTTGGTGTATCTGGAGAGTGGCCATCTAATGGTGAGATAGACATTATGGAATATTACCGGGGCAAAATACTGGCCAATATTGCAGTTGGAACTTCAAAGAAATATCATGCTGAATGGCACAGCAAAACCAAGTCCATAAAGGAGCTGGGTGGAACGGAATGGGCATTGAAATTCCACATCTGGAGGATGGATTGGACGGAAAAAGACATCGCTTTATATGTAGATGACCAACTGTTGATTAAAGTAGATATGGATAAGCTGTACAACAAAGATGGCAGTAATATACATCCATTCAAACAGCCTCATTATATGTTGTTGAACCTTGCCATGGGAGGTATGAACGGTGGCGAACTTGCAAATACCAAATTTCCCAACCGTTTTGAAGTTGATTATGTACGTGTTTACCAGAAGTAGTCAGGTTTCCGTTCGTGTTTAATGATGGTGGGAGAAGGTCAAAATGACTGGCACTATTATTGGCCTTATTGAGCGTCATCACAATGGTAATCTCCTATGGATATCAAGTTATTTTTTCCTTTTATTTCTTTGCTAAAAAGATCTGTATTTATTCTTTTGCTTTTGGCTCAGGCTCATTCTTTTGCTCAAAGCAATATTTCTAAAGACATTCCGGTAATTGACATTAGCTTTTTCAAAGGTCCTGTACCTAATAATACATCCTTTGCAAGCATGACATATATTGATTACAGTTACGGTTTCAACATAGAGCGTAGCCGACGTTCCCAGGAGGTGAAAGTGAGGGTCGCCTTGAATATCAGTCCTAATAGTGCCCGGAGTTACCTCGACAGATCGAGAATAAAAAAGGAGAATTTAGATCAGCTAATCGCTCATGAACAGGGGCACATTGTTATCGGCTTCTTTATTGGCAAGAAGGTTCAGGATGCCCTAAACGCCAGCCATTACACCAAAAATTATAAGGAAGAAATCAAAGCCAATTACAAGAAGTATTATCAGGAGTTCGAGAAACTGCAGCATCAGTATGACGAAGAAACCAACCATGGTTCAGATAAAGAAGCCCAAATAAAGTGGAACAGAAAAATTCGACTGCTAGATTAAATGCCAAAGCCAACAGGCATATTTAGTAACATACGCACTGGTTTTCCCTTGTAAATCGCTGGTTCGGTAAATGATGTTTTTTGAACTGCAGCGACTGCAGCTTCATCACATCCATGACCAAGTTTTCTATCAACTTTGATGTTAGATATACGTCCATCCAATTCAACTATGAATGACAAAAATACCCTGCCTTTAATTCCACCCTCCTTTGCGCCTTTAGGGTATTCCAGGTTAGCATTTACTGCTTCGTAAAACTTTTTCATGCCACCTTTAAATTTAGGCATTTCCTGAACTACCGTAAATTCATATACTGTAGTGTCTGATTGTGATTTTTCTTGAGCCAAGCCAGTAAGGCAAATGACAGTACATAAGAGCGTTAACAGTAATTTCATATCGTAAAATAATTAAAATTTGCTTGAATATCAAACTAAGAACCAGGAAGTTTATAATGTTTCAAACCTATATACGCCTGATTGAAATTCAACCTCATACTTATTGTTAGTCTTTTTCGCTAAAGTGCTTTGCCCGGAATCATACTTTATCTTTGTTTTATTTGCAGGCAAAACAAAAGTTGCGGTGCTATTTTTAGGTACCTCAATCAATATTTGCAGCTTTCCATTTTTATCTCTTTTCCATTCCGAACGTATTTTTCCAAATGAACTATTGTATGAGGATTTGCAATAATTTAAATCGGCAATCGGTTTTGGTTCCATTAAAAAATGTTTCATACCCACACTTGCCGGATCAACCTTTATCCCGGCAATACCCGAATAAAACCATTCCACTACACTTCCAAACATGGGGTGGCACTTGGAGCCATCTCCATTCCACGATTCCCATAAGGTGCTGTTTTTACTGTCCAGTAAATAACCAAAGCCCGGGGAATCTTTTTGATTCATAATTTGGTAGGCAATGTCATCCCTGTCATTTTGTGAAAGCACTTTTATCAGCAGGGGAGTTCCTAAAATGCCCGTATCAAAATGATAATTAATTTCTTTTAGATGGGCCAATAAAGAGTTGAAAACGATCTCGTAATTCTCCTTTGGTACCAGGCCAAAAGCTAAGGCAAATACATCAGCACCCTGTCTGCCTTCCCAGTAGGTTTGCTTTGAAGGATTATAATACACTTTATTAAAATTTGTTTTTATTTGATTTGCAAGGTTCTCAAATTTTTGATAATCATCATTTTTACCTAATGTCTTTGCCACTTTTGTCATAATATTGGTCACATGATAAAAATAAGCGGTGTTAACCAAAGGCGCCGGAATTTGAATGTTACTGGGCGTACACCAATCTCCTAAACACCATCCGTTAGGTTCTTCTCTGGTTACTAATCCGTCTTTATCTGTTCTGGTTTGCAGGTATTCAACCCATTGTTTCATGCCTGTATAATGCTCGGCCAATACTGTGGTATCGCCATAATGGGAAAAGTATGTCCAAGGCATAATCACATAGGCCGACCCCCAGGCTGGCCCACCACCACCGCCACCAAAAGGTGCTGTGTGTGTAACAAAACCAGTTTTTTTATTCCTGGCATCGTCCATGTCATTGAACCACTTGCGATAAAACTGACGCATATCATAAGTAAAAATCGAACTCTCTATAATCACCTGCCCATCTCCGGTATAGCCCAGCCTTTCTCTATGAGGACAATCGCTACTTATACTTCCATGAAAGTTTGCATTCTGTGTTTTGATATAAGCCGTATTTATTTTGTTTAGAAATGGGTTAGAGCATTCGAAACTTCCATTTGATTTTACATCCGTGTGGACTTCCTTTATTTTTAAACTTTCCTTGTCAAGGCTTACATCCTGGGTAATGAGTTCAATTTTTCTGAAAGCATGCCAGGTAAATTTTGGCTCCCAGTTTTCTATTCCTTCGCCTTTCAGAATGTAGCTGTCGAGCTGACCATAATCATCGCCTTCTTCGCTGATATACCTAATTTTAATCCGACTACCTGCTTTTCCCCTAACAGTAATCGCTGCCCAGCCTGATATCGTTTCATCTAAATGATAGGAATAAACAGAATCTTTTGTTTTACCCTCAAAAGCAGGTATTAGCGTTCTGGTAACTTTATCAAAAGGTGCAAGCTGCGGATGTAAAGCACCGGTAGGTGAACGAACTAAAATTGCCGGTTTCCACTGAACATCGGAATAACCAATTTTATTCCATTCCCCCAATTCTAATCGTGCATCATATTTTTCTCCGGTAAAAATACCATCCTTTAATAATGGTCCATTTGCTGTTTTCCAGGTTTTGTCGGATCCGATGATTTTGCTGCTGCCGTCTACGTATTCTATCTCTAATTGAAAAATTAACCTTGGCGCATCGTACCACATATCCCCTTCAACCCTTCGGTCTCGTTGGTTGTACCATCCATTACCAAGTTGTATTCCAATCGCATTGTTTTTTTGTAGCAGATAATTAGTGACATCGAAACTGTTATATAGTACGCGTTGAGTGGATTGATCATCATAAGGATAAAGTAATTTCTTGAGTGGTCTTTTATCATAATTGGTAACTGCAGGAGCCAGCACCTGGTCCCCAATTTTCTTTCCATTGAAAAACAATTCATAAAAACCCAGTCCACTGATATGAACGGTAGCTTGTTTTATCTTTTTTTCGGCGATGAATTCTTTACGAAAAAAGGGAGAGGGATAGGTAATAGCCGAATCTGGATACGGATTTTCGAAAGCTCCAATCCATTTCGACTGCCAGTCTGTAGCTTTTAATAGGCCCATAGACCACCAAGCAGTCTGACTCCAGTTAGAGGGCGTATTTTTTTCATCCCAAATCATTACTTTCCAATATAACTTCTTTCTGGAAGCCAGTGGCTTGCCCTGATAGAAAACCTGACTTGAATTTGCAGAATTTATTTTGCCGCTATCCCAGTAATCACCTTTATTTTGCTGTAATAAAGAGACACTGCTCGCCACTATTATCCGGTATGCTGTTTGGCTTTTAGCTTTATATTCGGATGCCAATTGCCAGCTAAGCATTGGATGTTGATGCTCAATCGCTATTGGATTTAAAAGCTGTTCACATTCGAGTTTTTCAATATTCGGCTCTAATTGATTACTGAAAATCATGCTTGGAATAAGCAGGAGTAGGATACTGGTAAAGATTATTTTCATAAAAACTATTGAAATTCGTTGTTGTGGTAGGAAAGATAAACTATATTTTTTTATTGCGAGACCTGAGACTTTAAGATTTAGTAAACTTAAGTTCACAGACAAAGCTTAAACTTGTCCCTATGCGATCTATTGGATATCCAGGAGTAAATAAATGTATTTGCGCAACAAGATAACCGCTTCCGGTATTTTCAGTTTGTTATTTTTTTTACCCCTTTTTTCTTTTGCCCTTAATGCTTTGGGTAAGACTCCTGTGCAGCGACCAGCCGAGGCGCTGGCCTATACGGAAAAACTGGTGCTTACTAATCCTGATTCGGCATTTTTATTGATCCAAAAACTTCGTAAGCAATATATAGAGCAAGGGAATGTACACGCCCTGGCGATATGTAACCAGCAGCTGGGCAAGATCTTTCATTATCAGGGAGCCTACGCGCAGGCACTAACCTTTTACCTCAAGGCAGATAAGATATTCCGAACAGAGCAGGATCGCCTGCTCATTGCTCAAAATCTTAATAACATTGCCCAAACCTATAGTTCTGCCCACCTTAAACAGAAATCGCTACCAATGTTTAAAGAAGCATTGAAGATTTTTCAGGAGCTCAGGAACGATAAGGGTATAGGGAAGACTTACAGCCTTCTGGGGAAGTTCCTGGAAAAGAAAGATACCTATAACATCAGTTTTGACTATCAGCAACGCGCACTTGCGCGGTATAAAAAAATAGGCGATAGTTTGGGCCTTGCCAAAGTATACAACGATATTGGTTCAATCCTGGAGCGCAAGCGCCAATACAATGATGCCTTGAAGTATTTTACTTTAGCACTGTCAATAAACAGGTCATTGGACAACCGGTTGGGTCAGATCGGGAATATCAATAACATTGGCGATTTCTACCGCAAAACCGGTGATTACAAAAAGGCACTTTCCGCTACCATGCAGGCCAAAGCGCTGGCAATTGAACTTAAAAGTAAAAGAGAACTTATCAGTGCTTGCGACAACCTTGCCCAAACCTATAAGCTGATGGGCAATACCGATAGTGCCTATTATTATAGTGAAACTGCCAGCAAAAACTATCACCAGACATTTAAGGAAGAAAGCAGCAAGCAAATCAATTTATTGCAGACCTTTTTTGAAGTGGAAAGAAAGGATAACGAAATCCAGCAGTTGAAAGTTGATAAAAAGATCACCCTTATGTCCACTGGATCTGTAATAGCGATCTGTTTGCTCCTGATCCTGCTCGGCTTTACCGTTCTAAGCAAGCAACGTATGAAAAGTCGTAATGACCAGATTATTTTTGATGCGCAGCAGAACTTTATGAAGGCCCAGCTAAAAAATAAAATGCTTGAGCAGAGTTTGCTCAGTGAAGAACTGGAACTAAAAAGCAAGGAACTGACCAGCCATACATTGCACATCATCCAGAAAAATCAGTTGTTGGATGAACTTAAAGGAAAACTGAACACGATCGTTAAAAGTGATAAAAGGGATCAGCGTAAGGAAGTAAAGCAACTGATAGGCCTGATCAGTACCAATAGTGATCAGGATAAGAACTGGAATGATTTCAGGGTGGTATTTGAAAAGGTGCATGTTAACTTTTTTGCTGAATTAAAAAAATATTGTGATGGCCTTACCTCTGCCGACCTCCGTTTACTGGCCTTGTTAAAGATGAATCTGGACTCGGCGGATATTGCCACTATGATCGGGATTTCGCAGGATAGTTTAAGGACTTCTAAATATCGGCTTCGCCAGAAGTTGCAAATTCCGGAGGGCGAAAGCCTGCTGAGCTTTGTGCAGCAATTCTAAAGGCAGCTGATTACTGGTAAGGGGAATTTTATAACGGGGAATTAACAAAGAATTAATGGCTGTTGTGTTTTTCGTAATGCATTGATAATGTGCTTGTTGTTGTGTGTTTTTTTGTGTTGTAGCTGTTTTGTTCCACTGGTTTTCATGCAAGTAGCCGTTTTGTAACGGTCGGGGTTTGTGTGGCTGTAAATTCTTGTCAAACTTTGATTTGGTTATCCCGGAAATGTATTTAAAGCGCTTTGAATTCAGGGCCGGAGCATAAGAACCAATAAGTAAACACCAACAAATATTTTCAGCAAGAATTTAAATTATTCAAAACTCAGAACAAAAAAATGAAACACTTTTGCGTACTTATATTATCATTGCTTTTACTGCCGGCAGTACTTTCGGCCCAGGGATTAATTACCGGCCGGGTTGTGGATGAAGGCGGTTCAACCTTACCGGGTGCCACAGTCAGGATCTCCAGCCTGAACAGGGGCGTAATTACAGATGAGAACGGAGGCTTTAAACTTATAGACGTACCTGCCGGAAAACATGAGGTTTTAGTGGCCTATATTGGATATGAACCACAAACAAAAATGGTTGTTATGGACAAGAAGGCCATAAACATTGATTTTAAATTGAAACTGACCACAGGAGCCAAACTTTCTGAGGTGGTAGTTTCCGGGCAGATGAGCTCCACACTAAAAGCACTTAATCAGCAAAAAAACTCTGACCGAATCGTTAACGTGATTTCTGCCGATCAGATTGGCCGTTTTCCGGATCCCAATATCGGCGACGCGTTGAAAAGGGTTCCCGGGATTTATGTGCAGCTTGATGAAGGAGAAGCTTCTCTAGTTAGTATCCGGGGAACAGATCCATCCAAAAGTACCATCAATATCAATGGTACCAATATTTCCGGAACAGGCGACAACAGGTCGGTAAGCATTAGTGCCATCCCGGCAGATATGGTTCAAACCGTCGAGGTAACCAAAGCCATAACACCAGATATGGATGGCGACGCTATTGGTGGAGTGGTAAATCTGATCACCAGAAAGGCTCCTTATAAAAAATTGCTCTCACTAACGGGTGGTTCAGGCTATAGCCAGATTGTGCATAAGCAAACTTATAATGGGAACTTTGTATTTGGTGATCGGTATCTGAAAGATAAAAAATTAGGTGTAATGGCCTCGGCATCTTATTATCGTCAGTTTTTGGGAAGCTCCTCACATGGCAGCGCCTGGGAAGATGTCAATTGGGTAGACAAACAAACTTATTTCATGCCGCAGTACCTGAACATGGTTCAGAACAAACTAGAGCGGATCAGACAAAGTTATACCGTTGGCCTTGATTATAAATTGAACCTTAACAATACCATTACTTTCACAGGAATCTACAACAATTACAAGGACTGGAGGGAAATCTCTACACTAAAGGTTGATGACCTTGGTAACGGCTATCCAAAAAACTGGGAGCGCGCACCTGGATGGGAGGGTGCTAAAAGAAAAATCACAGATGCCAACAGGGATTTTATCGATGATGTGGCAAAGGTGCCTTACCTGAATTTAAACAATGATCCGAAACATCCTAAATATCAGCCGGAGTTGGAACGACATGTTGAAGGTGGTGTAAATGACAGGAATGCCGCTATGATAGAGCAGAAGATCATGAACTTTGGAATGGAAGGAGAGCATGTGTTGGGTAAAGTAAAACTGAACTGGAAAGGCTCTTATATGAAAAATGTTGAGAACACACCCAACCGACGGGAACTGGAACTGGAAAGTGAGAACGAAAAATCAGTACAAATGGATTATCTGGACACTAGATTTGTTAAGGCAGATAAAGGATTCGAAATTGATAATATATTGGGAAGTTTAGCGAGCAGGCCGTCGTTCCATACCGACTCAGTGGATACATGGTACATGGACGCACTTACCGGTACCGATGCAAGGGCAACTACACAGCAATACCTTGCCCAGCTTGATTTTACGGTTCCAGTTGCAACCGGTAAATTTGCAAATTCTCTTAAGTTCGGCGGGAAATACCGTGGAATGAGCAAAGATAACGAGACCCTATCCAAGCTGACCTGGCTGCCAAGTATAGATCCGGAAAAAAAGGCAGAATATGATGCAAAAGTTGCTTCGGGACAAGCCGTAAGAATTGGAGATTATATCGGTTGGAAACCTTTCTGGACTGGATTCGGCAATAACCTATCGAATATGAGCAGTGGTCTGTACCTTGGAAATGCAGATTATAATGTAGGGAATGCCGGGAGCGCTAAATGGCTATCTAACCTGAATACCAGTAATTTTGGCGATACCGAGGATTTTATTGTTAAACAGGTAAAACAGGATGTGTTGGCAAGAAATTACAATGGCGATGAAGGTATTGCGGCAGCTTACTTAATGAGCACCCAGAATTTTGGAGAACAAGTATCAGTTATATTAGGCGCAAGAGTAGAAAAAAGCATGGTCAAATACTCCGGGTACAATTTTAATGAAGACTTGGGTTTTAGCCCCTCAAAAACAATTACCAAGAAGGATTTTATCAATTTTATGCCGGCATTTCTGGTAAAATTTACACCGACTAAAAATTCTGTATTCAGGTTTGCTTATACCAGAACCATCTCGCGTCCAAACTACAGGGACATCTCACCTTACAGAAGTATCAATATTGAAGATCAGGAGATGAGTGAAGGTAATCCTGAAGTTAAGCCGGCTTTATCCAACAACCTGGATTTGTTAGGGGAACTCTATACGGGTAATACCGGCTTGATCTCTGCAGGTGTATATTTTAAAAACATCAGCAGTTACCGGGTTGATGTAAGGGATAACGTGAGATTTGAAGATGTTAAAGAATCTATTCAGACGCCGCAGTCGCTACTTGATCAGGGAGCAGATCCACTTTCTATTATCGATTATAAAGATACTTATGAAAAGCTTGCTGCAGAAAATGGGATTATTGAAAGAGTAAAACCAGGAAATGGCGGAGTGGCTAACTTAGTCGGCCTGGAGCTGTCGTTTCAGCGAAATCTGGATTTTCTGCCAAGACCACTTAGCAACCTGAGTATTTACAGTAATTATACGCACAACTTTATTTTTGTAAAAAAGGATCAGCCTAAATTACCTGGAACGGCGAAAGATATTGCCAATGTTTCGCTGGCTTATGAGGTGAAAAGATTTAATGCCAGAGTGTCTTACAACCATACCTCAGCATTTATCACCACTATAGGCAGCACGGTTAAAAACGACATTTATTACGATCGTGTTAACTACTTGGACGCTAACCTTAACTTCTTTTTAACACCGAAGCTTGTAATTTACGCCTCAGGAAATAATTTGCTGAACCAGGCGCAAAGAAGGTACCAGTACCAGTCTGAGTATACTTATTCATCCTTATACACTGGTTCCACTGTAAGTCTGGGACTTAAATTGAACTTATTTTAATCTTAAAAACCATCAGATGCAGCGCAAAGTACTCCTGTTTTTTCTTATTTCTGTTTCAATGGTGGTCCTGTTGTCTCTTTCTGCAACCAAAACGAAAGATATCGGGGTAGAAAACACGGTAGCATTGTTTAGTAAAAACACTGCACAGTTTACCTCATCACTGGAATCTCTGCACACTGCTTTAACATTCCTTGATCAGGATTCGGCTAGTGTGTTGAGGGCAAGAAACTGTCTGAGCGAATGCAGGATGCGCTATAAAAGCATCTCTTTTTTTAGTGCTTATTTTTTTTCAAGTGAGACTGCGATGTATAATGCAGCGCCTAAATATGAAGTGGAGGAACCCGAACTGGAACTGGTAGAGCCTATGGGGTTACAACAGATAGAAGCTTTGCTGTTTGATGAGCCGGTACAGAAACATAAAGCCGAACTCTTAGCCCAGTCAGACGCACTTTACCACTCGGTAAAAGATCTGAAGAACCTCCTTTATCAATTTAATGTGAATGACAGACAGGTACTTGAAAGCATTCGGATTGAGCTGATCAGGATCAATGCCTTATACATCAGCGGATACGATGCACCCCTACTGAAAACCGGAATTTCAGAGAGCTTAGCATCCAGTAAAACCATCCAAATGGTATTGCAGCCCTATTTTGAATATGGACAAGAAAAGGCTAAAGTGCTCGCAAAAACACTGCAAAATGGCATTGACTATCTTAGTGTTCATCAGCAGTTTGATGCTTTTGACCGTATGGAGTACCTTGTCAAGTACGCATTGCCATTACAGCAGCAATTAGGTGTTTTTATAAGGGATGTAGGTCTGGAAGTGAATACCTCGGCTTATCTGAATTATAATGCGCCAAACCTGTTCAGTCCAGACTTCCTGAGTACCTGGGATTCTATACCGGAAGCAAAAAGGGGCAATTTGGTGAAGCTTGGAGAAAAGTTGTTTTTTGACAAGAAGCTTTCTGGTAATTTAGAAGTAAGCTGCGGCACCTGTCATAAGCCCGATCATTATTTTACAGATGGGAGCATAAAAAGCCCTTCAATTGTTCAGGACTCCGTACTCAAGAGAAACACGCCCTCTATTTTGTATGCGGGGAAACAGCATTCACAATTCCTGGATGGCCGGGCAAGAAACCTGGTAAGCCAGGTTAAAGAAGTGCTGTTCAATCCGCTTGAAATGGCAGGAAAAAAAGAGCTGCTAAATAAAAACATAGATGAAACCGCACTCGCGTTGTCGGCATACGTTGCCAGTCTAAATCCCCTAAGCTCTGCTTTCGACAAGTATGTTGCCGGAGACAGAAAGGCGATGACCACTGCACAGATCAAAGGTTTTAACCTGTTTATGGGTAAGGCGCAATGTGGCACATGCCACTTTGTGCCTTATTTTAATTCCCTTGTACCACCTTATTACCAGGTCTCTGAACTGGAGATCATAGGAACGACAAAAGATGATAATTTCGAAAATCCTGATTATGATGGTGATATGGGACGTTTTGACCTGTACAAAATTCACTTTTATAAACAGGCTTTTAAAACTCCAACGGTAAGGAATGCCGAAAAAACAGCCCCTTACATGCATAATGGCTCATTTAAAACACTCGAAAGTGTACTTGATTTTTATAACAAAGGCGGTGGCGCCGGACTTGGCTTAAACATGCCTGAGCAAACCCTGGCAGCTAAACCCTTAAACCTTTCGAAAGAAGAATGCAATCAGATCATCCAGTTCATTCATTCATTAACCGATTCAAAACAAACATTTAATCCCCTTAATAACTCACATGAAAACAATTAAATTACTTTTTCTTGCGATTGCTGCATTTCCCATTATCGCATTTTCGCAAGTAAATCCAACAACTATGCCAGCGGCCAAACCAACCCCTAAGGGATATTTAGCCGAATTGATAAGAGGACCTTATCTTCAGGTTGCTACTCCCACCAGTATGACTGTAAGGTGGAGAACCAATGTTTATGACAGAAGCAATGTGCGCTATGGCCTTACGCCTGATCGTCTGGACATGCAGGCTACTGATTCGACACTCGTTTCTGAGCATATTGTTAAGTTATCAGGCCTAAAACCACTAACAAAATACTATTACGCTATTGGTAATTTGAAAACTGTGATTCAGGGAAATGAGAATAACTACTTCTATACCCTGCCTGAAATAGGTAGCGAAACGTTGATCAGGGTTGCCGGATTTGGTGATTGTGGCAATAATTCGCTTAATCAGCGTAAAGTGAGAGATGCCATCGTAAACTATCTTGGTAATGACTATCTGAATGCATGGATATTAATGGGTGACAATGCTTACTCAGACGGAACAGACGCTGAGTTTCAGGCCAAGTTCTTTAACAATTACCAGGGCACCCTGTTAAACAAATATCCCTTATTTCCAGTTCCGGGGAATCACGATTATCATGACTTCCAATCTGCTGCAGTAACCGACCAGTTTAAGATTGCGTATTTCCAGAACTTCTCTGTTCCAACCCAGGGAGAGGCAGGTGGTGTGGCTTCTAATACCAAATCCTATTATTCTTATGATATCGGAAATACGCATTTTTTAGCACTGGATTCCTATGGCCCTGACAGCAAAGGAAAATTTATGTACGATCAGATGGGTGAGCAGGTGGAATGGGTAAAGAAAGACTTAGCTGCAAATAAGAGCAAATGGATTGTTGCCTACTGGCATCACCCACCTTATACCATGGGTTCGCACAACTCCGATACCGAGGGCCTACTTGTTAAGATCAGAGAAAATTTCATTAAAGTGCTGGAAGATAGCAAGGTGGATCTGATCCTTTGCGGACATAGCCATGTATATGAAAGATCCAGACTGATGAAAGGATATTACGGGAAGGAAGCAGATTTTGATGCGGCAAAATATAACCTAAGCACCTCAACTGCACTTTATGATGGCAGCAAAGATTCTGGACCTTATATAAAATCAGAAGCTAATCCTAATGGCACTGTATATGTTGTAAGTGGCTCTGCAGGTGCACAGGGAGGACATAAACAGACCTGGCCTCACAATGCTATGTATTATTCGAATAACGAAGTAGGTGGTGCCGTGGTTCTGGAGATCAAAGGCGGTCAGCTGGACCTGAAATGGGTTAGCGCTGAGGGTCAGGTTAAAGACCATTTTACCATGATGAAGGATGTAACCAAAGCACAGGAAAAGATTTTAAAACAGGATAAAAAGATCAACAGGTGATATGAAACGACTAGCCCGTAGAAAATTCCTGTCTACTGCCATTAAAGCTGGTGCTTTGTTGCCAGCGATGAATTTGCCCGCAACGCTCCTGTACGGTAGCTCGCAGGAAAAATCATCTGATTTAGCGTTGCCGGTGGAATATGTACCAACTGCGTTTCCAGATCGAATTATTCTGACGGTAACGGGAAGTCCGGCAACCAGTATAACAATGAACTGGCGAACAATGGAATCAACATCAGTGGGTATGGTTGAATATGGCCTTGCCGATGCGCATCCAAAATTCACCCCAATCACTCAGTTAAAAGCCCAATCAAGGGCTTTTAACTTTGAAAAGATCAGTGCAGTGCACCACAGGATCACTGTTGATCATTTGAAGGCCAACACGCTATATATGTACCGTGTAGGGTACACAGATTGCTGGAGTGAATGGATGCAGTTCCGCACGGCAAAAGAAGCACTGAATAATCCGAAGCTATCATTTATTTATATGGGAGATGCCCAGCAGGGAATAAAGCCACTATGGAGCAGGGTAATCCGTAAGGCCTACGCTGGAATGCCCGAAGCAGACCTAATGATACACGCAGGTGACCTGGTCAATGTGGCAAATAAAGATCAAGATTGGGGAGAATGGTTTGCCGCAGGTGGATTTATTCATGGTTCAATTGCATCCATGATGACTCCCGGAAATCATGAATACACCCACGAGGATGGAAAGGCCAATCTCTCTGTTTACTGGAATCAGCAGTTTTTGCTCCCGCAAAATGGCCCTAAAGATGAATTGTTGAAAAATAATAGTTATTATACCGATATCAATGGAGTAAGGATCATTTCATTGAACACCCAGATGATTGAGGAGGCACACACACAGGAAGGGATATTCACACAAGTGAAATGGCTGGAACATTTGTTAGAAAACAATCCTCAAAGTTGGACTTGTGTGGTTATGCACCACCCTGTATATTCGACCAAGAAGGGTAGGGACAATAAAAAAACAAGAACACATTTAAAACCATTATTTGATCGCTATGGTGTAGACCTGGTGCTGCAAGGGCACGATCATGCCTACGCCCGAGGCATGCATAAAATTCCATTAACAGCAGGCAGTGAACAGGAACATTCCCGTACAATGTATGTGGTATCTGTAAGCGGTTCGAAGATGTATGAAACAGAGCCTCAGTTCTGGGCCGACAAACTCTTCAGTAATTTACAACTTTATCATCTCATAGACATCAATGGCCGAACCTTGTCTTTCAGATCTTACCTCGCCACAGGGGAATTATTGGATGCTTTTGACTTAATCAAAGAAAAGGGGAAAGTGAACAGACTTGTAAATACTTAAGGAACACTAAAAGGGAGAATTGAGAAATTCTCCCTTTTCTATCGCTCACTTTTCAATTTATTTCGGTGCATTGCACCCCAATCAGATAGAGACTCCAACACACCGTTCAAAGTATCAGCATACGGTGTCAATTGATATTCAACCACTACTGGTGTTTGTGTATGAACCACTCTTTTTACAAAACCATTTATTTCAAGTTCTTTAAGTTCAGCAGATAGCACACGTGCAGATATTCCCTCAACACTTCGCTGGATCTCGTTAAATCGTTTGTTGTTCTCGCGAAGGGAAACCACAACCCTAAGTTTCCATTTGCCTCCAATCACATAAAGTGCATCAGAGATTGATGTCAGTCTGCTTATACATTTATGCGAAGTCGGCTGTAGAGTTTTGTTCATAATTAATTGATTTACAGTTCGCTAACTAAAATATTAGCGCTAACCTTTTGTATACTACTAATCTTTTGTAAGCAAATGTATATAGATTTGACAACAATAAATCATAAATTCATGAAAAAGATATTGCATGTTATATCAAGTCCGAGAGGCGATGCCTCTTTTAGCATTAAATTAGGAAATGCCATTGTAGAAAAGATCAGAATGGTTTACCCAGACACTACCGTCCAGGAAACCAATCTCCTTGAAAAGCACTTTCCACACCTGGAAGAATCACATTTAGCCTCCTTTTTTACGCCAGCTGAAAATAGAACACCAGAGCTCTTAGCTGCCGTTAAACATTCAGATGAAGCAATCAAAGAAATCATGGAAGCGGATGTGATTGTGATCGGCGCTCCGATTTACAATTACAGCATTCACTCCTCATTAAAAGCTTGGATAGATCATATCGCCAGATCCGGCCTCACTTTCAAATACGATGAAAACGGCCCTGAAGGACTGGTTAAAAACAAAAAAGTTTATATAGCCCTGTCATCAGGAGCGATTTACTCAGAAGGCCCACTAAAATCGATCGACTATGTTGAACCTTACCTGAGAACTATTTTAGGCTTTTTGGGGATGACCGACATTACCGTGATCCGTGCAGAAGGAACCTCATTGCCAGGCATACAAGATCATGCATTGGACAAAGGAATTGCTAGTGTACATATCAACTAGTCATACCGCTGCTTTCACAATTGCTTAACAATTGCTCAAAACCCTCTTCAGGGTTGGTTCCCATGGGGCTGGACCAACCCTGAAGTTGATGGGAGGTAACTATCGAACAGTTATGAAAGCAATAGTTACTTACCCCTATTAATCACCCCAGGGTGAATGTAAAATGCAATTTTAGAAATTTGTTGCTAACTTTAGGTTCTTCTCTCCTTATGATAGACAGCATCTTTTATACCAGTAATGATTATGTTCCGCTTATCCTTAGGGTCGTGGCTGGAGTCATCATTTTGCCCTATGGTATGCAAAAGCTCTTTGGATGGTTTCCACCATTGGGAGGAGGAATAGGTATTAAAGGAACGCTAGCGGATTTTAAAACTAAGAAGGTTCCTATATTAATAGCCTGGTTGGTAATTATTGCCCAGACATTGGGCAGTATAGGGCTGATTATTGGATGCCTTGGCCGGGTAGCCGCTTTTGGTAATTTCATCATCTTTGCTGCGGCTATTGTGGTGCACGCCCCCGATGGATGGGCGATGAACTGGACAGGCAGAAAAAAAGGAGAAGGCATTGAATATTTTATATTGCTCTTATCAATCCTGCTTATCATAATTATTAAGGGGAGTGGGGCATGGTCTGTAGACTATTGGATTGCCCGTATTATTGGCAATTTTACAATATAAAGATCAAAATATTTGTTAAAATAGACCGAATGGTTTATTTTTGTTTCATCTAATCTTTAAGTAATGAATAAGGCAGAACGGACTAAGAGATTTATTATAGAGAAATCGGCGTCCATTATTAATAAAAAAGGAATGGCCGGTACTTCTCTTAGTGATATCATGGAGGCAACAAAATTAGCCAAGGGTGGTATTTATGGAAACTTCGAAAGTAAGGATGAAATATGCGTAGCGTCATTTTTATACTTAACAGAGACGCTTGCTAATCAATTGAACAGAGCCGTCTTGGGTGGGGGAACTGCGAAAGAGAAATTTTTAAATTTATTGGATGCCTATAAAGAGATTATAAATACTGAAGGAGGATGCCCTATTCTGAATTTTGGTGTAGAGGCCGATGATACACATCCTGGTATGAAGGAAAATGTAAAGAAGGCAATCCGGTCTTCCCAGAAAAGATTTTTTGAGATCATATCTGATGGTATTGCCAATAATGAAATATCGGCAGCTGTGAATCCGAAGAATTTTAGCATAAAAGTTTTTGCCATGATTGAAGGTGCCATTTTGTGCAGAAGGGTATTAGAGAGCGATGAGCAAATGCGGATTATTCATGAGGCCATCAAACTGGAATTTGAGTCGTATTTGGTGTAATTTTTTTTGTCAAATTAAAGACCGATTGGTCTATTTTAGCTATTGAGTTTTAACAATTAATTATAAGAAACAATGTCAAAAGTAATTTTAATAACAGGAGCCTCCAGAGGATTTGGAAAAATCTGGGCAGAAGCATTTCTAAAACGTGGTGATCGGGTAGTGGTTACCGGAAGGAATATCGAAGCACTTCAGGAGCTAAGAGATCAATTTGGGGATCAGGTATTGCCTGTTCAATTGGATGTAAATGATCGCCAGGCCTGCTTTGAAGCAGTAAATAGGGCGAAGGAACATTTTGGAAGAATCGATGTGCTGATCAACAATGCTGGATATGGGTTGTTTGGTGCTGTTGAAGAAACTTCTGAGCAGGAAGCAAGGAGCCAAATGGAAACCAATTTCTTTGGGGTGCTTTGGACAACCCAGGCTGTATTGCCAATTATGCGTGCACAAAAGGCTGGTCACATTATTCAGGTATCGAGTTATTTAGGTTTAATTACAGCTCCGGTATTGGGAATTTACAATGCTTCTAAATTTGCTGTAGAAGGTTTAAGTGAAACACTTGCCACCGAAGTAAGAGCTTTCGGTATTAACGTTTCTATGGTTGAACCTAATGGGTATGCAACAGATTGGTCTGGGGAGTCGGCTTTTCAAGCAAAGCCTATGGAGATATATACTCCGGTAAAAGATGCATTTCAGAAGGCTGCATCCGTTCCTGGTTTTTTTGGACAGCCGCAAGCAACTGCTGCAGCTATAATTAAATTAATAGATGCACCTAATCCACCACTAAGATTATTGTTAGGGGCTTTTGCTTATCCATCGGTAAAAAAAGTATATGAAGAACGCCTGGCCAGTTTTGAAGAATGGAAAGATGTTTCTGAAGCTGCACACGGAACGAATTGATAGCAGAAAACAATGAGAATTTTAAAAGAAAATCATCAGGGTTTTAGTACCGTGTTAGCCTTCTCGCTTATTCCATTGTCGGGATTTGCTACAGATATTTATCTGCCCTCTCTTCCGGCGATGGCAAAAGACTTGCATGTTTCAGCATCTGCTATTCAGCTTTCCTTGGTGCTATTTATGTTTAGTATAGGCGTAAGTCAGATTTTTATTGGTAGCATATTGGATAGTTTCGGACGTTTTAGGATCAGTGTCATATCACTTGCACTGTTTTCGCTGACCAGTTTTGTCATTGCCGCTGTTCCCAATATTTATGTTATTTACGCAATGCGTATTATTCAGGGAATTACCATTGCCTTTATTGTAGTAGGAAAACGTGCCTATTTTGTTGATCTCTATTCGGGAGAGAAATTAAAGCATTACATCAGCTTGTTTGCCATTATCTGGGCTTGTGCTCCAATTATGGCGCCATTTTTAGGGGGATACTTGCAGAGCATCTTTGGTTGGAGATCCAACTTCTATTTCCTTGGTGTGCTGTCGCTTCTTTTTTTGATCCTGGAACTCATCTATAGCGGCGAATCTTTAAAACACTTCCATCCATTTAAGATCAGGTCAATTGCGCAGACTTATAGTGGGATGTTGAAGACCGCTGATTTTACACTTGGTTTAGCTATCATCGGCATTTGCTTTGGTCTGGTAGTTATTTATAGTTTGTCGAGCCCCTTTATTATAGAAAGTGTATTTGGTTATTCTGCTGTGACTACCGGTTATAGTTCACTGTTATCTGGTTTTTCTATCATGACAGGCGGAATTATTGCCAAATCGCTAATTAAGGAGCCTTTAGCAAAAAAGGTGGTCACAGCGCTGGTTATACAGACCGGTCTGGTATTCCTTATGATCTTTACAGTTCCCTTTGGTAGTAATATTTATACCTTGATAGGCTTCACGATTGGTATCCATATGTGTGGTGGTTTTATTTTTAACATCATTTATGGTTATTGTCTCAGCCGCTTTTCAAAAAATGCGGGAGTAGCAAGTGGGCTTACCGGTGGTGCCATGTATATGGTTAGCTCAGTATTCAGCTATGGATTTGCAAATTTATATGCGGTTAAAAGCCAGACATTACTGGGGATAGCAAACATTTCTTTGATCCTTGTGATTGGTATTATATTTATTGCCTTTAACCGACATAGGAAGGTACGTTTGAGTAATGAGCTGAAGACTGCTCTGGCCTAAAAAATCCAAAATGAGGTAGTCCAATAAACATTATTGGATTACCTTTTTAAGCATGTCGAGTGCCTCCACCATTTCATTTTCCTCGAGCGAGGCAAAGCCCATTCTTAGTACAATTACAAAATAACGGGTCGTCCAGCAAACCGGGTAGACTTAATGTTAACAAGTCGATTGTTTGAATTTTGCAAGTATTCATTTGTTCTCTGCAATCATTGCGTTTCTAGGAGGGTTACCTTTGCTTACATAAATTAAAAGCAATAATCATGGATAAAATAATTCAAAAAGTATAGTTTATTACAGGAGCTTCGAAGGGGCTAGGATTAGCACTTGCAATACAGTTATTGGAACAAGGACAAAAGGTAGCTGCAACTTCCAGAAGCATTGAGGACCTAAAAAATGCGATAGGTACGGAAAATGACAATTTTCTTCCCTTATCGGTTGATATCAGGAATGAGGAAAATGTCTCAGCTGCAATCCAGCAAGTTGTTGCACGCTTCGGAAAGGTGGATGTTATTGTGAATAATGCAGGCTATGGCTTAGCGGGAGCCCTCGAGGAATTGACAGATGCGGAAAGCAGGCAAAATTTCGATGTCAACGTATTTGGTTCTTTAAATGTGATCAGAAAAGCAATGCCATATCTGCGCAAACAGGGTTCGGGGCATATCTTTAACATCGCATCTATTGGTGGTTTTACAGGGGCTTTCCCAGGTTTTGGAATTTACTGTGCGACAAAATTTGCAGTTCATGGTTTCTCAGAATCATTGAGAGAAGAAGTGAAAAATTTTGGCGTAAAAGTAACGGTAGTATCACCGGGATATTTCAGAACCAACTTTTTAAGTGATTCCTCGCTAAATGTACCATCAAATCAAATGCAAGAGTATGCTGAGGTGCGAGCAGTTCAGGCTGCCCATGAGCAGGATATTAACGGGAATCAACCTGGTGATCCGAAAAAAGCTGCTGCAGCCTTTATCAGCGTAGCAGACATGGAAAACCCTCCGGTCCACTTGTTTCTTGGGGAGGATGCATATGAACTAGCCAACGTGAAAATAGCAGCTGTACAAAAAGACATGGAACTAGTGGCACATATCGGCAAAGCCACGGGCTTTGAATAACAAAGATCAATAATTGCGGGAATATCTTTATTTTTGATTAGGTAAAAAACATATGGCTGAAATAGAAACTTTAGAAGATTTTTACAAACACAAATTCGCAGGCGTTTCCAGCGGTGCACAAAAGGCAATTGGCGATTTTAATGCCTTTGTATTGGAAGACATCAGTACTCTGGAGGGAAATTCGACTGTTGAATATGCACGTAGAGATTTTTTCAAGATCAGCTTGATTACAGGATCCAACCTCTATCATTATGCCGACAAAACCATAAAGATTGATGGTACTGCACTCATGTTTTTCAACCCGCAGGTGCCCTATAAAATGGAATGTTCATCCACAGAAAATAGAGGCTTCTTCTGTATTTTCAAAGAAGCCTTTTATAGCGAAAAACTGAGAGGTAGCTTAAATGATCTTCCAATGTTTACAATTGGTGGAAAACCATGCTATATTCTTGATGAGCAACAAAAAGATGAAGTTTCGATGATCTTTAAAAAGATCATCAAGGAGATGGAATCTGATTATAAATACAAACGGGATTTATTGTTGAACTATGTGACCGAAATGATCCATTATGCGCTCAAGCTGCAGCCTACCGAAAGCTTGTACCATACCAATGATGCCAATGCGAGAATTACTGCTGTATTTTCAGAGCTACTGGAACGTCAGTTTCCGATTGTATCCTCTGAACAAAGATTTAATATGCGTTCGGCCAAAGACTTTGCTGAGCGGCTGTTTGTTCACGTCAACCACCTTAACAGGGCCATAAAAGAGACAACAGGAAAGACGACCAGCTACTACATTGCAAACAGGATTGCTAGCGAAGCCAAGGCATTGTTGAAACATACAGACTGGAACATTTCTGAGATCAGCTATTGTCTGGGTTTTGAAGAACCGGCGCATTTCAATAATTTTTTTAGGAAACATACTGAATTGTCGCCATCAAAATATAGGACTGCCTAAGGTCACTATGTTGCCAAATTTTTGTGTTGTAAACACAAATAAGCAACAACAGCGCAGCAATACATCATTAAGATCATGGGGTAGGCTGTACCATTGTAAAGTACACTTAGTATCGATGTAATCAAAAAAGCAGAGAGATAACTTAAGGCTCCTATTAGTGCCGAAGCCGATCCGCTGAATGATGGAATGGCTCCAATATATAAAGAAGTAGTATTGGGTAGAATCAAGCCAAGCATAGATAAAAATATAAAAATCAAAACCAGTAAAACAGAAAAAGGTCCATTAAAGTATAGCACAATTATCATGATTAAGCCTGTCACCAATTGGCAAGTCATTGCAAATTTTGTGATTTTTTGAACCTCAAAATGTTTCAGCAGTTTGGTATTGAGTATTCCGGTAGCAATTATGCCTATGGCCAAACCCGAAAACACAAAGCCGAACTGCTTTTTACTGAGCGCATAGATCTGCGTAAATATAAACGGAGAAGCCGTAATAAATGAAAATGCTGCGCTATTGCTAATGGCTCTTACTACTGCGTAATTAATAAAAGCAGGATGTTTTACGCAATAGCTGTAGTTTTTGAATATCACAGGAAGGTGGAATTTTTTATCACCAGCCGGGGGTTTTCCAGCGGGTAAAATAGTTAAACATCCTATTAGTCCGGCTCCGGAAACAACTGCCATAATTAGAAATAAATACTTCCAGGTGGATGTTTCTGCTAACATCCCTCCGGCTATTGGTGACAATATTGGCGAAACACCCATTATTATCTGTAAAATAGTGAAAACATGTGCCGCATTTTTATCCTTATAAATATCACCTACCAATGCCCTGCAGATTACCTGACAAGCGCTTCCTGCAAGTCCCTGGATAAACCTTAGCGCTAGAAATACAGGGAAAGAACTGGTAATTACACAGCAAATGCTGCAAAGAACATATACTGCCAGGCCTACTCTTAAGGGTGTTTTTCTGCCCCATACATCAGACATCGGCCCAATAAACAACTGCCCAAAGGACATGCCGAACAGAAACAATGTGACTGTACCTTCAATACGAACGATTGGTACTTTAAAGTAATTGGCCATTACACCAAAAGCCGGTAAGTAGATGTCAATGGAGATAGAGCCTATTGCAGTTAAAATACCTAAGGTTAACGTGATCAATAAGGGCTTCGCATTGATTTTCATCGGTATAGTGAGTAACTGGTTTTTATGATCAGTAAAATTAATTTTATTATTGAGGTCTTTATATTTTTTGCAATCAAATAAAATAAAGCGATACAACTAAATTTACTCAGATGAAATTTCTTGTGTAAAAATTATGACTTAATTTTCTAGATTAAAAACCTATTTTTATGGCTTGAAGGAAAACAGTTTTTTACAGATCAACATCAAAACGAATCTATAGATATTTAATGTCAGAATTCATTCGGTTATCACTGTTTTGGGGTAAAAGTAATTTTTAATCATGATTGCAAAAAGAATGGAGGGGGTTAGTGAATACTACTTCTCCCAAAAACTTAGGGAGATAGATTCTCTGAATAAAGAAGGCAAAAACATCATTAACTTAGGTATCGGGAGTCCCGATCTTCCACCGCATCCGGATGTGATCAGGACACTGCAGGAAGAGGCTGCAAAGCCAGGAGTACATGGCTATCAAGGCTACAAAGGCATACCCGCGTTGCGACAAGCTTTTGCAGATTGGTACCAGCAGTGGTATCGGGTAACGCTTGATCCTGATACCGAAGTATTACCCCTAATTGGCTCTAAAGAAGGCATCATGCACATTTGTATGACCTATTTGAATGAGGGTGATGAAGCATTGATACCGGATCCCGGTTATCCTACTTATGCCAGTGCGGTTAAACTGGCAGGAGGCAAAGCAGTAACTTACCTCTTACAAGAACAGCGGAACTGGTATCCCGATCTTGAGGCACTGGCAGCTATGGATCTGAGCAAGGTGAAACTAATGTTTGTGAATTATCCCCACATGCCTACCGGTCAGCAGGTAAATGCCGGCATGTTTGAAAACCTGATACGCTTTGCAAAAGAAAATCAAATCTTGCTGATACATGATAATCCTTACAGTTTCATTCTAAATGATCATCCTGTAAGCCTTTTGGAGGTGCCTGGCGCTAAAGAAGTGGTATTGGAACTGAACTCTTTAAGCAAATCGCATAATATGGCTGGTTGGCGTATTGGTGTGCTTTGCGGATCAAAAGAACGAGTTGAAGAGGTGTTAAGATTTAAAAGTAATATGGATAGCGGTATGTTCCAGCCATTGCAAATGGCGGCTGCAAAGGCTTTAAGTCTTGGGGCTGACTGGTACAGTTCTATCAATAGCATCTATTCGCAAAGGAGAGATAAAGTATATCGTATACTTGACATTCTGGGTTGCAGTTACGAGCTTAAACAGGTTGGTTTATTTGTTTGGGCAAAAATCCCTGATCATTACCAGGATGCTTATGCCCTTAGTGATGAAATACTTTACCGAGCAAACGTTTTTCTGACACCGGGAGGTATATTTGGTAGTCAGGGAAATCGTTACATCCGGATTAGTCTTTGTGGCGATCTTTCCAGGTTTGAGGAGGCCATAACCCGGATCAGTAAATCATTTAAATAACGCATATACTCACAAATAAAAAGGAAATACCTAAACAGATGAAAATAGCAGTTGTAGGTCTTGGACTTATCGGCGGTTCCATGGCCATGGTGTTAAAACAAAGAGGCTTTGCTTCAAAAGTGATAGGAGTTGATAATCAGCAGGCACATACACAGAAGGCACTGGAGCTTGGGATTGTGGATGAAGTAGCTGATCTGGATAGCGCAATAGCAAGCAGTGACCTGATTATACTTAGTGCTCCAGTAAGCGTTTGTGCGGTATTATTACCCCAAATATTAGACCAGGTAAAGCACCAGGTTGTACTGGATACCGGTTCCACTAAAACCTCTCTCCTGGATGCAGTAAGGGGACATGCCAATAGGGGAAGGTATATCGCCACGCACCCCATGTGGGGAACAGAATTCAGTGGACCGGAAGCGGCTACTTTGGATGCGTTCGACGGCCGGGCCAATGTAATCTGTGATGCAGCAGAAAGCGATAAGGATGCCCTTGCAACAGTAGAGCAGTTGTACAAATTACTTGGCATGTATAATGTGTACATGGGGGGAAAGGATCATGATGTACATGTGGCGTATGTCAGCCATATTTCCCATATTACTTCCTTTGCTTTAGCCAACACGGTGCTGGAAAAAGAGAAAGAAGAAAATGCTATATTTGAACTGGCCAGTGCCGGTTTCGAAAGTACAGTAAGGCTAGCGAAAAGCTCCCCTGCTATGTGGATGCCCATATTTAAGCAAAATAAGGAAAATGTACTCGATGTGCTAAATGAACACATCACTCAGCTCAGGAAATTCAAATCATGCATTGAGAAGGAGAACTGGGCTTACCTCACCGAGTTGATGGAGCATGCAAATAAAATCAAAGATGTCCTTGATCGGAAACAGTAACAGCAATAAGTTTAGATTCTTGTCGAATACCGAAAGTTATAGACGGATAAGACCGATTATTTTCTAATGCGGATTTTGAGATAAATTAATTGACGAAACTATATTCGATAAATATTATAAATTTACTATAAAGATCGAGCTTAGCCACGAGAAAAATTGAGTTGTCTTTATAAATACACTATGAAAACATTAATTTTCTTAATTCTATTTTCAAGTTTATTTTTTCCCGCCTCTAAAGGACTTGCACAAAAAATATTTGATGTTCATATCCATGGGAGCAATGACATCGTGTCACAACTAAAGGAATTAAAGGAAGCAGGTGTTTATAAAGCGGCCCTTAGTACTTCATGGAACTTACAAAACAGCTACAGAGCACATAGGCAAATAGGCTTGTTGTATGGTTTGATGTTTCCCTGTCCAAATGGTAGTGTACCTTACAGCCTTCAGCCCTGTTTTGAAAATAAAAAAGACTGGCCCCCGCTCGCTTGGGTAGAACAACAAATTAAAGATAGAAAAATAGATTACTTTGGCGAGATTTTAAGTCAGTATTATGGCATATCTTCAGCCGATTCTTTATTGTTTCCTTATTATGCTCTAGCCGAAAAATATAATCTTCCTGTTGGAATACATACAGGTGGTGCAGGTCCAAATCATGGCAGTCCTAACTTTAAAATGGAATTAGGAGATCCCCGTTTAATGGAACCGCTATTTCTAAAATTTCCGAAATTAAAAGTTTGGATCATGCACAGCGGCGACCAGTATTTTAAAGAAGCAATTGCCATAATGACAATACATAATCAAGTATATGCAGATATCTCAGTGATTTCTAACCCTGATATTGTACCAACCGCGCAATTTACAATGATAATGAAAAGTTTTCTTGAGGCAGGATTGATAGATCGGCTCATGTTTGGAACAGACAATGGAAACATAAAGAAAGTTATTGCTAGAATTGAGCGCCTTAAATTTTTATCTAAAGGGCAAAAAAACAAAATATATTATCAAAATGCCGAGCGTTTCTTTAGGAAATAGTAAACGACAAGTAAATCCAGGACGAGTCAATCTGATTGAAGCACAAAATAAATTTATCAGGCAAGAGGTATTAATCCAGAAGAGAAAACCAGTGTTTGGACATAGCCTGAATTAGTTGGACAGCTTTCAGAAAGCATATTTCTTAAGTGTGCCGGAAAGGGTTCTAGTTTATTTTTTTTAAATTATTTATAATAAGTCTAAATAACTACATTTGCAGCAAATCAAACACTATGCTGAATACTAACGAGGCAAATGAAAAAGATTGCATTTTTATTGATGAGCGGATACTTAATGATCTATTTCAAAAATATTGGAATAGTGTGTATCATATTTGTTTGAAGTATACTGGTTCTGAAATCGATTCAGAGGAATTGGCTCAGGATATTTTCTTTTCCATTTGGAAACGCAGAGAAACCATAAATGTACAGGACATTTCCAAGTACCTGCATGGTGCCGCCAAATTAAAGGCTTTCAATTTCATGCGTAATAAAAGCAGGGCCAAGTTGGAAATCACAGATCTGTCTACAGAACCAGTGGACAACGAGCATCCGGCTATACAAATGGAATTTAAAGAACTTAATGCTTATTTTTCTAAATTTTGCAATACCTTACCTGAACCATGTAGGGAAATATTTTTGCTGAGTCGGAATCATGCCATGAGCCACAAGCAAATCTCTGAAAAAATGAACATCTCTTTGGGGATGGTTGAATATCACATTGGAAGTGCATTAAAGAGCATCAGAAAAAAGCTCCATACTTTTTTATAACCCCATTCTCATTTTTTTGTCTGATTGACAGTGATTTAAGATAATAATTCTAGAAATTTCTTTTTTTGTTTAGTGCGGCGTTCCATTTTGGTAACTATAGTGGTATGAATCATCATCTACTGGAAAAATACTTTAATGGAACCTGTACCGAGCAGGAACGAGCTGCTGTTGAGCAGTGGCTGGAGCAGTCCGAGGACCTCCCTAATACATCTCCAACCCAAGCAGACACGATCATCAAGGAAAGGGCATCAACAGCACTCAGCGAAAAAGTAGAATCGCACAAGAAAATGCAAGCCAATAGGAAATGGCAGTTGGGTATAGCAGCCTCTCTGCTAATTGCTTGTGTCCTTACTTTGCTTTTTAACTATTACAAGCCCAAGATTAATCCTGAGGTTGAAAGTCATATCGTATGGAGAACAACAGCTACAACTATGGGGCAAAAAGCAAAAGTGATACTTTCGGATGGCAGCACAATAGAACTCAATGGAGGCTCCGCAATTAGTTATCCGGAGCGTTTTATCTCAGAAAGAAATATAAAACTGCTGCAAGGAGATGCTTTTTTTATGGTTACAAAAGATGCTAAACATCCTTTTGTAGTAAAAACAGGAAATGCCAGTCAGATAAAAGTATTAGGTACACATTTCAATGTTAAACAAGACCGACATAAATCTAGAATAGAAATCACCTTAAATAGTGGAAAAATTTCTTTTGAGCGCTCTGGGAAACAGGCGCAGTTGCTTTTGCCCGGGCAGCAGCTGCACTATTTCCCTGTATCGGATGCCATCAGCCAGCCGGTTGCCGTTGATACTACAGAAACAGATGCATGGAGAAGGAATATCCTTCTGTTTAAAGAAACACCTGTAGCACAGGTACTCGATGAGCTGGAACAATTTTACGGAGTTACATTCAAAAACAGAGCGAATGACACACAGCAGCTCATCACTGCACAATTTGAAAATGAATCGCTTTCAAGGGTGTTAACCCTCCTGAAAAAAGCTGGAAAACTGAATTTTATTCAACAAGGAAAAACAATTTACATCCATAAATAACTCAAAACAAAAAAGGAGAAATGAACACTACTTAAATAAAAACCGGGCCTGCGCGAACAGAACCCGGCGTTTAAAACAGATTTAATTAATTATTCGACGATCAATCAATCCAATTTTAAAACAATCAAAAATATGAAATTTAGTTTCCTTTCAGCTAAAGGATATTTAACATTATTCGTAACGTTATTATGTGCCATCGGGCAGCTTTATGCCCAGAATAGTGATTCAGAAATAATGCTCTCCTCAAAAACCATTACGCTTGCTGCTATTGTTGAACAGGTACAGGCACAAACCCCCTTTCGTTTTGTTTACAGTAAAAAATTTGTAGCAGCAGAACAACCGGTAAGCCTGCAATCGGCACGAATGAAAATAGACCAGCTTCTTTTTGCTCTAAATGCCAAAACGGGTTTACGGTTTGAACGTTTTGGGAATCAGATTGTGATCACTCAGTCTGATCGTGGCAGTATCCGCGGCGCTGTCCGAACATCTGATAACCAGCCGGCATCCAATGTAACAGTAACTGTGAAGGGACTAAGAACTACCCATACCGATGAAGACGGAACTTTCATCATCAAAAATATCCCTGGAGGAAATTACATAGTTGAGGTAAGTTATGTGGGTTACGCTGCTGGAAGCCAGAAAGTTCAGGTCAAGATTAATGAGGACGCTATAGTTGATTTCGTAATTTCCAGCAGTTCCAAAGAGCTGAGCGAAGTTATTGTAAGTGGCAACAAAAAGAATAAATTCGCTTCAAAAGAGTCTGAGTATGTTGCTCGTATGCAGCTTAAAAACTTGGAAAACCCGCAGGTGTATAACGTAGTGACCTCTGAATTGATGAAAGAACAGGTGGTGGTTACTCCCGTTGAAGCCATACGTAATGCAACTGGTGCAGTGCCGGTAATCTATCCCTCAGGAGGTTTCGGGGTTAGTTTCAGAGGATTCTCCATAGGTGCCAATGCACGCAATGGTATGGAAACCACTACGGAAAGATCGGGCATTGATGTTGCCAATATCGAACGTATAGAAGTACTAAAAGGCCCATCCGGCACATTGTTCGGGGCTTCAGCAGCTTCTTTTGGTGGCGTGGTTAACGTCGTCACTAAAAAACCATTTGAAGCAAGCAAATCTGAGCTTTCGTATACAACTGGAAGCTTCGGCCTGAACAGGATCACTGTGGATGTAAATACACCACTTAATTCCGAAAAAACTGTTTTGTTCAGGGTTAATGCCGCAGTAAACAGAGAGAAAAGTTTTTTAGACTATGGGTTTAACAATACGACCCTGGTAGCTCCCAGTTTGAGTTATCGTGTAAACGAGCGCTTAACCTTCAACTTTGATGCAGAGTTGTTAAAATTCAACAATACGCAGCCATTGAACCATATTGTATACCCTGCAGCAAATTTTAAAAGCGCTGCGGATATTCCTTTGGCTTACCGCTCTACTTTGTACCATGATGATGCCGATGCTAAAGGTTATACGACCAAGTTTTTCGCAGTAGCCGATTACCAGTTAGCTGATAACTGGAAGTCGAAAACTTTATTCTCCTTTACCGGTGAAAATGTAGACCACAGCTATCAACGCCCTGTGCTGTGGATGTCACCAACGGTAGTGACAAGGGCATTTTCTGTATATGGCCCGCTCTACAACAATTACACAAACATCCAGGAAAACTTAACGGGTGATTTTGCTACTGGTGCCATCAAGCATAAGATGTTGATTGGCCTGAATTACCGTTACTATAATGGCAAATTCCTTACCTCTAATGTAGACGTTATTGATCAGGTAGATGTGACCGGGAAGTTTGCCCCTGTAACCAAAGGGACTATAGACAAGTTAACGGTAATGGAAAACTATCCGACTGCGGACCAGCACACAGCAAGCGCTTATGTAAGTGACGTGGTGAATTTTACCAGTAAATTCTCGGCTTTGCTGAGCCTGAGGGTAGATCATTTTGACCGAAAAGCTATTGATGAGACCGATAAAGGTTACAGACAGACCTCACTGGCACCAAAACTTGGATTGGTATATCAGTTGATCGATGATAAAGTGTCGGTATTCTCGAATTATATGAGTGGTTTTCAGAATTCGGCTCCGGTAAACCAGCCGGATGGTTCGCTAAAGGTTCTGGACCCTATTTTCGCCAGACAATTTGAAGGAGGGGTTAAAGCAGAACTGTTTGATAAAAAACTGAGCACTACATTAAGTTATTATAATATTGAGATTAATAATGCAACCAGGACTACCGCGGAATTATTGACAGTACAGGATGGAAAGCAGCGCAGCAAAGGTGCTGAGTTTGAATTGATAGCCAATCCGATTGAAGGACTGAATATAGCTGTAGGATACGCCTATAATAACAATCGCATTTTGAAAACTGATGATCTCACATTGGATGGTAATAAAGCAGAGAATTCGCCAAACAACGTGGCCAATTTCTGGGTGTCCTATCTTTTTCAGAATCAGTTAAAAGGATTTGGACTTGGATTTGGCGGCAATTATGTAGACCGGTCTTTCCGTTTAGCAGATAACCTGGCTTATACTCCGGAATACACACTGTATAACTCGACCGTGTTTTATGACCGTGAGCAATGGAGAATTGGTGCAAAGTTCAATAACATGACCAATAAAAAATACTGGGATTCGCAATGGAATGCGCAAAGACCCTCGAACTTCGCGGTCAACTTAACCGTTAGATTCTAAATAAATACATAAAGCTGTATCATAAACCTTTTGATATTTATGATGCAGCTTTATACTGACTTCAAACTGAATGCTAAAAAAACAAATTAGAAAACTTCATTTGTGGCTTGGACTACTATCGGGGATCATTGTATTTGTTCTGGGTGTAACTGGTTGTATCTATGCATTTGCCGATGAGTTGAAGCCAATTATTTATCATCGGCAACTAGATATTAAGGCAAATGGGGCCACAAGAAAGCCATTCAGTGAATTGTGGACAAAGGCCCAACTAGCTCTTGGAAAGGATAAAACAATTGGACGCTTCACCACCGGTTCTAAGCCAGGTGATACTTATCAGTTCAGGGCATATAAGGACAAAACGGGTGGTATATGGGAATGGGATAATGTTGTCTATCATCAGACTGCTTATCTTAATCCTTACACTGCTGAAGTGATTAAGGTAGAAGATAACACTTTTGAGTTTTTTAATCTAGTACTGATGCTCCACTGTAATTTATTGCTTGCTGGTGGCGTAGGGAAAATGATAACCGGAATTGCCACTATGGTATTTGTGGTCCTGTTGATTACAGGGGTTGCCCTCTGGTGGCCTAAAAATAAAACCGTAGCCAAGAAAAGATATTGGTTCCGTTGGAAGGGCACCACAAAATGGAAGCGAAAAAATTACGATCTGCATAGTATCAGCGGCTTTTACGTCACGATTTTGGCTTTAATAATTGCACTTACGGGTTTGGCCATGGCCTTTGAATGGTTTGACCGAAGCCTGCAGTGGATAGCCAATGGGGGGGTAGCGTATGAAACTCCAAAGCAGGTATTATCTGATACCTCACTTGTGGCGGATCAGCCTCCGATAGACAAAATATTTAATGAAGTGAGGAACGACCAGCCTAATGCCAGGGCTTATTACATCTATCCTCCTGGCATTAATCCACAAGGAGTATTAAATGTTTATATCGACAACGGACGGAGCTATCGTTCATTAATTCGGCAATACGACAGACACACTGGACAGATTCTTAAAGTCGCTACGTTTGAAGACCAGCACAACGGAGAGAAACTAAGTATGCTAAACTATGATATTCATACAGGCAACGCATTGGGGCTAACCGGGAAATTCCTAGTTTTTTTTGCAAGCCTGATTTCTGCAGGTTTACCTGTTACGGGGTTTTGCATCTGGCTGGGAAGGAGGAAACTTAAACCTTGATTTTTACCTTTAAGCTATGGCGTGCCTGAGAAACCCAGCATCATCACTTTGCTACTACTCATTCTGTTGAAATTGGGCTGATAACAAATATAGCCATATTCATCTAAGGCCCGGATGGCGTTATGCCAGGTTGCACTGCTGGATACTTTTGCCAGCGGCATGAGCTGCTTGCTTTTTACCAGGATGAAAGCGGGGTGATTGCTTCGAATCCAGTGTTGATAAAGCGCCATGTAAACGGCAATGTGTGTGGTCCTGATTCGCGGATCGTGTTCGATTTTTTTCAGAAATTGTTTTAAAATAGCTGTTGTTTCCATCTCGGGCTAGGTTAAATTGCTGACGCCATTATTGGCGTCAGCGTTGGATTTTTTGTCTGCTAAGACATTGTTGGACCGGATTTTTTTACCCTGGGCCTGGGTGTTTTGTTTTCCAGTGATGGTGTCTCGGAATTTGTTTGTTCTTTAGACTGCTGCTGGTTGTGGTACAATTTATTTAGGTTCATGTCGTATACATCAATACTTTTAAATCGAGGGTTGGCAGCGAGAAAATGCTGTTGCAGCTGACCATCTTCTACGAAGTTTACCGACTGCAGGTTGCCTTTTTGAAGCGATTGCAGGAGTCTTGCAGCTGTGGTTTCCTCCCCAAGTTCTGCAATTGGTAATTTTTTCAATGCTTGCTGGAGATCGAAACCGTAATTGTCTCCGAACGTTTGGAATTTGTAGTTTCCATATTTATCGGTTTCCTTAAAGTTGAGCTGCGTCCAAACATTATATTTCTCATCTGTAGCAATATATTTGTCCTGGATAAGCTCTTTTTCCATTTTGCTGTATTCTTTGAAAACTGACCTTCCGCTTAACAGGTTATAGGCTTCTTTCTGGGTGATGTTGTTCTCCTTGCCGATTTGAAAGGTTTGGCTCATCAGTTCTGCCGAGCGTTCAGGTCTGAAAGTCAGTTCATAGCGGTTAAAAAAATATAAATCGCTTGATTCTGACCGGCTGAAGTCTAACCTGGAGATGACCACATCATTGCCGAATTCTGTGCGGTTTAAAAGTTGAAATTCTTTGAGTTCTTTGCCGATCTTCTCATTCAGCTGGCTTTCATAGCCTTCGCCAAATCCGGTGTATTTGATTTGGTCTTTCAGGAATTCTACATTTTTCTTGTTCATGATTTTTGGATTTAATTGATTAATATGATTGATTGTCTTTTAGCAATACCTTGTAGCCGGCTTTGAGCCTTGCTTTGATGCGCTTTATTTTTTTTCCGAATAATCCCTTGGCAGTAGTGATACCTGCGCCTGCAATCTGGGTGCTTAAATTCTGCTCCATACCCATCAGCTGCAGACCCTGGATGGCATTATCGGAACCCTCTTTAAGCGCATCAGTAATTACCGCTTCGGGTGCATTGATGCCTTCCATACTGTCTTTCAGGTCGTATACCTGCAGGTCAACCGGGATGATGGCATAGCCAAGGCCGATGCTTTTAATGTGTAGTCTGATTCGCTGGTTGTTGATTTCGCAGCTGCCATAAACCTGGTGTCCTTTAGGGATGTGTTGCCCATTCAGGACTGCTGAATCCAACAGGGTTAAGGCCACCACGGTACCTTGTTTGACCTTCTGGTTTTTAGCAATGACGGCAGGGATGGCAGTGTATGTTTTTTTAGTACTTTCGGGCAGAATTGGGTTGGTTTTTTCCTTTAGCAATTCCGGATGCTGAATCTCCTGGATCTTTTCCAGTATTTGATGTAGCTGACCAAGCTCGGGATCTTCTTGCTTTCCTTCTTCCACGGCGTCCATCATAGCGCTGAGTTGCTGGAGCTGAGGAGCGTTTTCAGCTATAGGGACCGGATTGCTTTTTGAGATCAGATCCGGAAATTTTTTATCCGGTTGATTCAGTACCCTGTTAAGCTGTTCCAGCTTTTGATAGACCTGTTGTTCGCCGGACTCCGGGCGATGATGCCTGTTCGGGAGCAAAGCGTCTTGATCAAATGTCTCCGGGACGGATGAGACATTTGACGAATTATAAGGATCTGTTTTATACTGCTGGGCAAGCCGATCGGAATCGGCTGTTGCCCTTTCATAAAGACTCATCTTATTGAGCTGATTTTTCGTGTCGTTTCTGGCATCGGGCAGTTCGGTATTGATGCCAGAAACGGGAACTCCATTGTTTGTAATGTCTTTTCCGCCACCTAGCAGCGCGAACAGGAGCGTGGCAAATGGGACGATAATAACAGGCAGGAAAGTAAAGAACCTGCGTTTGTTAAGAAATTCCGGGGATTTGAGTAGTTGATTCATTTCTGTGGTTTTTTACGTGATTCATAAATTTTTTCCATCAGCAACAAGCTGTCTGAGGGCAGGGTCTGAGGAATGGGGCCACTTTTTGTTTGAACAGGAGGAATGGGCTGACCCTTTAGCCCATTTTTGCTAAGCAGTGTAATGTTCCATGCGCTTAGGAGAATGCCCACAAATAGCAACGTGGCGATTTTTATTTTCATTGGCAGGCAATTGAACAAGCAGCTCATTCCATGGGCCCAATGGGTTTGCAGCTTTAGAATTGCCGTGCTGATGTTTCTGGCGATAACCTCTTGCAGCATTGCTTTGGGGTGTCCTTCGTTGTTGTTTTTCATGATTAAGGCTGTGTGGTTTGCAGGTCTTTGTTTTCCAGGGTGGTCCAGCGTTCGATTAGAAAGCCATGGGGATTGTTGTCACTGCGAATCACCTCCCGGAGATGGCCCGAAGTAATCAGCGTTCTGGAGAGCCGGCTGGTCTGGCGGATAATCTGCTGGGTGGCATAGCAGCGAAAGGGGTAAGGGTAGCTTCTGGTATCAATTTTAACGCTATCCACCTGCAGTGATTGATTGATGTTTCCAGCAATCAAACTTGCATAGTAGCCTTTCTCCTCCAGATTGTCATAGGCATGCTTGGCACTTTGATCAGCCAGATACAATGACTTAGTGATGTGCTCTTTGATGACTTGATCGTCGGGGCTGAGGTTGAAAAAAAGCTGGTGAAAGGTGGCGACATGGTCCCTGGCTTCTACCTCCAGGTTGTCTTTCCTGCTGGAACTCATGGCACTGACCACCTTGCCGTTGAGCAAAATCAGTACACGGTCTTCCGCCCGGGTGACCCGCTGGTCTGAGCGGTAAGTATAGAAGCAAGTGAAAGCCACATTTGCCAAGATAACCACCAGGCTGAAGGTTCGGACTTGCCGGAAAGCGGTGTCAATATTTTTTATTCGCTGAAACATATCGCTGGGATTAATTAAGAACCAAGTATTTTATTGTGCATGTAGCTGTCGGTTTTTCCGGATGATCCGCCCGTGCCCAGATCAGTGCCTGAGCCGCCAGCGCTAAGACCGAGCGCTGTACCCATCACTTGCTGTGCGCCGCTGGCTGCTTTAAGGGCACCCGCGGAGGCAACTGCGGCTGTACCTGCCGCTGCCCCTGAGACCATGCTGGTAATTTGCTGGGTCATGGCGCCAGCTCCGCCGGCATTGACAATGTAACCGGCAACACTGGGAACGGTAAAGTAGCCGACAATGCCAATCAGCAGGAAGATCAGGTAAGCGGTATCAGTAGAGCTAAATAGCGTATCCCCATTTTGCTGAATCTCTCCGATATCCAGGATGAGCATTTTCTCCTGCACTTTTGCGATGATGCTGCCAAAGATATTGGCCACAGGTAACCACAAAAAGATGTTCAGGTAGCGTGCCAGCCAGGAACTCAGTGTATTTTGAAAGCCATCGAATACCGCGATCCCGAACACCAATGGTCCCAGAATGGCCATGACCACCAGATTAAAGGTCCGTAGGGTGTTGATGCAAAGCGCGGCTGCTTCATACACTACACGCAGGATTTCACTCATCCATTCTTTTACTGAATTTCTGAAACTGTAAGAAGCCTTTGACATGGCAAAGCGGACTTCATTGCCCAGGCCTTCCAGGATTCCTTCTTCTGCGGGATCCTGGTTGTCATAAGTGTATTTATACCACTTGTCCCGGTCACCCTCACCGGTTGATCCGATATACATTTTCCAGGCTTCGCTTGCCTTAACCTGTTTTTCTTTTGCCTTAAGAAGCCTGGCGATCGCCTGGTTGGAGCTACTCATCATTTCCGCAGTAGCGGTTACCGTAGGTTTCATTACCCCATTGATCAGGCCCAGTACCGAAGGGTAGATCATAATGGCAAAGCCCAGCACAAAGGGGCGAAACAAGGGATAGAAATTGATGGACTCTGCATTGGCGATATGTCTCCACACCCTGGAGCCTATATACCAAAGGGCTGCAAAACCGGCAATGCCCTGGGCAACGCTGATGAGTTTACTACATAGTGGCATCATTTCCTGATACAGTTGGTCCAGTACACTATGCAGGCTATTCATTTCCTGGGCAAGCCCCTGTGCCTGGCAAAATGCCGGCAGTAGTAAGAAAAATAATGGGCCTAGTCGTTTTGTCGTTTTTTTCATGTGATTAAGTCTAGGGCCGGATGCCATAAAGCTCGCGGCTGGATTGAATGTCTTGATCCGCTGCACTGCGCTGCAAGGAAAGAAGACTGGTCGAAGTGTTGAATTTGTTCAGAAAAATGAGCTTTTGCTGCAGCTCCAGATAGATCTGATCAATGGCATCAAGCCGCTCCTGGTCTGACATACGCAGCCGGCCGGCAGTGACTACCATCAGCAGGTCATCAAGATTGTCCAGACTTTGCTTTAGGAGGCGGTCGTAGATTCTGGCGATATACTGCAGCTCAGCAGGGCTGAAATTGCTGCTATGGAGAAAACGCCGGTAAGCGGTTTTGTATTCGTGAACCAAGATCGTCTGACCGGATACAATATCGGCCACCTTTTTATACTTTCTGACCGCAGGACTAACTTGCATCAGCCCGTCTAAAAAGATCCGATGCAAGTTGAAGTTCCCCTGAGAAAGGTCCCGAATGGTATTGTAACCCTTACTGATGAGGGTATAACCTTTTTTCACGTCTTTAAGTATTTTTTTAAACTGGTCAAGTTTTTCAACATTCAGCAGCAATTGCTGCACCTCCTGGCTTTGCCCTTTTCCATAATAACAGGTCAGCTGAAGCAGGAATGTGAGTAGCAGGATTTTCATAACGCCGTATTGAGGTTGTTTAACTGTAGCTCCAAATGGATATTCCTTAATTCGGATGTCCTTTGTTGGTCCAGGGACATACCTTGCCGCACAAAATCTTTGCAGAAATCCAGATGTGACAACATTTGATGATGCAGATCCCTGAGCCGATTGATCCGCTGGTCATCGCTGATTTCCAGTTGATGGTCTGCAGTCAGCTGATAAGATTCTTCCATCGTCTGCGCACAGGAGCTACGGAGTTTTTGAAAGACCCTTTGCTGGTAGGACAGCTCATCAGGAGAAAAACTTTCTTTCTGTAGCGCTTCTTTCAGGTAGCTGGCGCTGAGGCTGAGTATACGACCTTGGAGCAGGACCATATCAGCGAGCAGGCTTAGTTTTTTTATTTTGGTACTTGGATTTTTTAAGCCCGAAAAGTGTAGGCTGTGGAGATTAAAGTCTCCTTTTTTTAAAGCACTGATGGTACTGGTCCCATCTTTAACGATGTTGTAACCTTGCCTGGCAAAACTGAGGTAAACCTGCAGGCCTGCAACCTGCTGCGCCAGGTATCGTCGCTGGGTTTTTTTCTGTTTAAAGAATTCTGCCCAGGTCTGGGCTTTGCCAGCTGATCCAATCAGCAGCAAGAGGGAAAAGGTGAAAAATATGGATTTCATATGCTTAACGGTTTAGGCTTTTTCTGTGTTTTTGCTTTATTTTTAAATGAGCTGGGACCACCCGGGCAGTGGCCCAGCTGCATTGGGGTAACTCTGAATGGCTGTTGATCTGCTGATAATCGTAGTCCCGTGTCAGGCCATTTTGATTCAGGCAGATGATGTCCATGCTGGTAATCAGGAATCCCTTTTGCTTGGTATAATCCAGACTGAAAATGCAGCTAACGCGGTATCCTGCTTTCAGTCCGATATCCTGGCTGACTAAGGAAAGCTTAGGTAGTTTTTTACCGAGCACTTCATGCGTCAGCATCAGGTATTTCAGGCTGTCCGAAAGCATTTTGCCGTCTTGTTGAAAGGTTGCCAGGAACGGTCCCAGGTAGCCTTTCTGAGCCAGCAGATTTTCCAGGTCTGCGACATGTCTTTTGATCCGTTGATGTGCTTCGATGATCATTTCAGTCCGTATAAGCGCTGTATCTGACGCAGGTCATTCTGGTCCACCGCCCGGTTAAGGGAGAGGCTGATGTTTTGCTGGTTGAAGCTCAGCAGGTCGAAATAGGCCTGATCGGCCTGGTCTGAGGCCTGCCTGATGAGTTCCAGCCTGGCCGCGTCACTCATCTGGGTTTGAAAGGAATCCACCACCAATAGGAGCTGATCAATTTGCCGGACGCTTTGCTCTAGGATTCCTGCATATACTTTTGCCATATATTCCAGCTCGCCCGTAGAAAAATGTGCATCCTTTTTCAACAGTTGCCAGGCTTTGCGGTAAGCCTGCACCAGACGGATCTGGCCAGAGCCTATCGCTTTGACCTGGTGGTAAGTGCTGATGATGTGTTTAACTTTACTCAGCTCTGCAAAGTAGTCCTGGTAGAGGTTCCGCTGCCGCTGGGTCCAGTCGGAAATCTCCCCCAGCTTGACTTTGCTCATCGCATTTTCCAATGTTTTCTGCGCATTTTGTAACCAGATGGTTTGATTTTGCATGCGCTGGACTTTCAGGTCAATGGCTCTAATGACTTTTTTAACGCCAGTTTTGATGACTTCTGCGATGGCCAGCTGAGCCTGGACAGGTTTTGGTTGCAGTAAGCCCGCCAGTAGCAGGATGGTGATCAGGAATATTTTCATAATTTAAGTGTTGTTTTTGTCTTTGAGCAATGCTGTTATTCCCGCTTCCATACTGCCATGTTTTTCCGCAGAAGTGCTGACCAGAACCCTTTCCCTGCCTTCGGTGGTGTAGGCATAATATTCTTCGGGACAGAGCTCATTTTTGTAGACCTTGGCCCTTTGTCCACCAATCTCAATGAAAATCTCCCTGTTGTCCTTATTCACAGAGAGCAGGATGGTTTTGGCCTTATCTGACAAACCCAGGGCATTTTGGAGCTTGTCAAACTTGTGGAGGAACTTACGCATGTCCATCAGAATCTTGATGTCGGCATTGTTAATGATGGCATCTTTGATGATCGGTGAACTGATCAAATCATCCAATTCCTGGGTAATGACAATTGGTACCCCATTGAATTTGCGGATGGTCTTAAAGGCATACTTCAGGAATTCGGCCATTCCGGACTTAGCGATGGCTTTCCAGGCTTCATCTATGGTGAGTACCTTGCGTACACCCGGTAGCTTGCGCATTTTTGAAATAAACAACTCCATGACAATCAAGGTGACTACGGGGAACAGGATGGGATGATCTTTAATGTTGTCCAGTTCAATAACAATAAAGGTCTGTTGCAGCAGGTCCAGGTTTTCCCTGGCATTGAGCAGGTAATCAAATTCACCCCCCTGATAGTAGGGACGCAAGACATACAGAAAGTTGTCCAGGTCAAAATCTTTATCTTTTACCTTGTGTTGCTGGAGCAAAGCGGCATATTGGTCCCGAAGGAAGTCGTAAAAGGTGTTAAAGCATGGGAATATTTTCTGGTCTTTTTTCAATTCATCATAATATCCCTGCAAGGCATTCGACAAGGCCACGTATTCGCTGCGGTTGAAAGGGTCGTGTTCCTGTTTCCATAATGAGATGAGCAGTGCCTTTAAACTTTCTTTTTTCTCGGTATCCAGTCCGTTTCCTTCCGGCAGGTAAAAAGGATTGAATCGGATGGGGTCATCTTCAGTGTAGGTGAAATAATAACCTCCGACCAATTCACATAATCCTTTATAACTGCCGCCGATGTCTACCGTAACGCAATGTGCTCCCTGCTGGTACAAAGTGCTGAGGATATGGTTGATGGTCATGCTTTTGCCGCCTCCAGAGCTTCCGCAGACCAGCATGCCCATATTGGAGGCGATACCCGAAGCCCTTGGCTCATCAAACAGGTCTACATAGACGGGTTTTCCGCTTAACCGGTCGCTGAAACGAATGCCCTGACTGGCTTTTACACTTCGGTAATTGCTTTCCAAATTTAAAAAACAACAGGCCTGCTCCGCAAAAGTGTCAAAAGTATCGTTCATGGGGAAATCTGCAGCATTTCCGGGGATGCCTGCCCACCAGATCTGTCCGGCACCAACCAGCTCAGGTTTGGCTGCAGCATCCATCTGAGTGAGCGCAGAGCAGACTTTGTTTTTCAGCTCAGGGAGCTCAGATTTGCGGTCGGTCCAGACCAGTACATTGAAATGGGCTTTTACCGGCAGGCGCTGCTGAGCGATGGCCTCATTTAAGAATTCATTACTGGCATCCCTGGCAATGGTGTTTTCCCGGGAGTAACCCGACAGGGACTGCAAGCGCAGTCGTTTCCTTTCAATCTTTTTTAAGCTTGCCTGGGGATCGTCAATAAACAGGTACTGATTATAAATGTGGTTGCAGGACAACAGCAGCCCCAGCGACCCGGCGAAACCGATAGGGAACTTGGTTTTGTCGGTAGAGAATTTATCATAAGTGATTCTTGGTCCGCAGAGATGGGGCAGGTCAGCTGCATCACCCAAAGTATACAGCAGTGCAAACTGGTCACCAATTTGTACGCCGTCATCAAACGAGATGTCCTTGTAGAGAAACTCGCCAGGACGTTCAGACAGGCTGCAGTACCGTTCAATTAAGCCTGATTTGTGCCGGTAGCTTTCCAGCTCAGCAGCTTTGAGCCTTTTGAGTTTAATCAGCCCGCTGTCTTCCAGGATACGCTTGAACTGACTGACCTGGTCCAGGAACGCGTTAAATGCTGCTGGTCTCAAAAACTCCCTGGGCACAATGGTTTTTTTAAGCAGGTTGCTGAACAAGGAGCTGCTGGTTTTCCTGCCATCGGGTTTTTTGCAGAGCATGAGGTAGCATTCATGCTGGAGGAATGGCCTGCCCTGAAAATGTCTGGCACTGCTTTCAGCCAAAAATCCGGGAAGATTCTCCTGCCCCTGATGGGCGTGTTGCAGGAACCAGTCTTGCTTGTGCATCAGACTATATTTGGGCAATACTTTAATGGCCTTGACCCAGCTCTGGTGGAAAGCCTCATATTCTGCATCTGAAAGACTGAATATCTCCGGAAGCTCCGCCTGAAAGACCAGGGTAAGGTCTCCTTGGCTGGAGAGAATACAGTCATTTTCTATACCCATAATGGGCAGCATGTCGAAAAGGTTTGGTGTCTTGGTGTTCATATGCTTTTTCCTTTCCTGCGTGGTTGGATGTAGGATCTTAATTTGGGTGCTTGAGGGGGGATGGTCTTCTTTTTTTGTAGTTCGACCATTTCCTGATGTGCAAGTTTGGTCAGGGGAATGGCTACAGCCTGGTGGCTCATTTTCATGGGGAAGCGTGATAGCAACTCGGTGTCTTCCAGCCGGTAAAGTCTTGCTGCTCCCACGGGATCGAGCAGGATCTCGTTGGGCATTTCCAGCAGGACGATTCCTTCCCTAAAGGGCATTAAAACCGATTCTTTGCTGATCTGTTGTCCCTGAGTAGTGTCAAAGAACAGGCGGAGTTTCTCCCCATCGGAGCTCAGCTCCAGTTCCTTAATCCCGATGCGCACTGCGGGCTGGGCTGCTGAACGCAATTCCCGCATGCGGACATCAATGATGTAGGGTTTTTCCATCAATGTGATTTTGGGTAGTTCACCTTTGAGCCTCCGGTCGATGGCCTCATCAATCATCAGTATACCCCAGTTGTGGCGGTAACTGGTTTGATTGAAAAGTGCCGGCAGGCTGCTGTCTTTGCCGAATTCTTTTTGCAATACCTCTTTGGGAATGATGATGCGCCGGAGCTGGGGGCTGAGCTCCCGCATGAGTTGCAAATGGGATTTGGCTACTTTTTCTACGATCGCATAGATCATCGAATAATAGCCACCTTCTTCTTTGAGCTGGGAAAAAGGAATTCTGTTTTCTGGGTAGGCCGCCTGGACAAATTGCTGTTTTTCACTGTCAACATAGAACAGTGAGCCGTCCAGGATAATGCTAATACTGGCTTTCATGAGCGGTAATGGTTAAGTGTTGAAAGGTAATCCGGCTATAGTTTTTGATCAGTTTGGGCATTTTTCGCCTGGCGATGGCCTTCATCATGCCGTGCTCGCCATAGGTATTGCTCCATTGGTAAACTTTTACCATAAGGAAGGCTCCTGTAATTAGGATAAAGGCCATACAGAAATAGGTATTGAGCCCGATCAGGTACAGGAGGGCAAAAAGGATCATCAGGACCAGCATGCCTCCTGCAAAATACCAGATGTATTGCGCCTTGAGCCCTTTAAACTCAATGCTTTTATTGATGCCCTTGTTGATGGTGTAAATGCTGTTGTTCATGACTTTGATGTTAAGCTTTGGTCGTGTTCAGGTATTTTTTGATCTGCCGGCAAACCACACAGCGAATCAGCGTGTCGTTAAGTGTTGCCTCACTGAAATGCATGGAACTGAAAATGGGTGTGCATACTGTGATCAGCTGGACAATTTCCTGAGTCAGGGTGCCATTCTCCCGAAGCTGCAGGTAATCCCCTGTAAAATCTTCTTTTAAAAGATTGCGCAGGTAATGATATTTAGAAGGCCGCAAATCGGCAGTAAGCACCTTCATCAGAACCCTGGCAATCAACTCAGGCGCTTTTCCGTTGACGATAAAGGCGTCGAATCGGGGAAGATGCTTTGCTAACTTTTCTTCCAGGTATTGATCCAGGGCCCGATGTTGCAGACTGATGATCAGGTCAGGATTGTGCTGCACCAGATAGTTCTCGAGTTGCTTTTTTAACTGTTGTTTCATGGAAATGGAATTAAACGCCGAAGAAAGATTTGATGATGGTAGCGACAACGACCAGGAAGATGCAGCTGCCAAACCAGGCGGCGGCAATTTTAGAGGTGTCCTGGTCGCCGTTGCTCCATTTCTGATAAACTTTAACGGCGCCGATGAGACCAAGCAGGGCACCTACCGCATACATCAGCTGGACCCCGGATTGGAAATAACTTCTGACTTCGGCGTTTGCCTTTTGAATGCCGGCATTGCCATCCTGGGCGCTGCTGTACAGGTGGATTAAATTTAGCAGCAGCAGCGCCCCGTATTTCTTTAAGTTCAGGGATTTGTGTGGTTTGGGTATTGCTTTCATATTGTTTTTTTCTTGTTCATGGAATGGATTTCTGTCGCCCGGTACTTAACTGTACCGGGTGCAGAAATGGCGGCCATCACGCTGCCTTCTTTTCCTGTCTTTTTGCTATTGTGTTTGGCAGGGATGGCGGTCAGACTTTATTCCCCTATGCCCGCCAATGGCCTGAGCGGGCAAGGGGAATTCCAGCTCAGCTCTACCATAGCTGCTGGAGTTCGGTTTCATCAGGCGGGGGAATTTTTGCTAATTGGCATTCACTGATGATCATCTCATTGATGGATGGACAAAATGGCGAGCCTTTCAGGTCAGGGTAGGCATGGATCACTGTTCTGAGTTTTTCTAAAATGCTAGTTTCCATGGCTCCTGCTCCCTTCCGGTGGATCTGTGATTTGAGCCCGGTAATCAGGCTCTCGATCCTGTCAAAAGTTTCCTCACCGTTTTGAATTGGGGTAATTGGTTGATCAGGGAGGATTTGACTAGCCGGCAGTTGCTGCTCAGCAGGGGCAGGCTCAGCTGATTGGAAAGGGATGTTTTTTTTGCCGCTGAGCAGCGCCCTGAGCGCTTGCGGATAGAACCGGATGGCTATCCAGGTATAGTAAATAAGTGTCAGGATAATGAGTCCGCTAAGGTACTGTGTCCAGGTAATGGAGTTTAACATGTCTGTAATTTTTAGTTTCTATTTTTCAGTCTCGCTGCAAGAACACTGGACTTGCAGTGGGCTGATGAAACAAAGGTGGGCAGGTTGGAGAAGTGTTGAGGATACATAAGAAAAGCTGTATCCCTGTATCTGCTGGTATTCAAGCCTATAAAATACGCTAAACGGTAAGCGCCATCCCATTTATTGGGTGAAGCCTTACAAAAAACCTTAGGGCAGCAATAGAACACCGGGAATGGAATAAAACTAGATTTCAGCTCAATATTAATCTGCACTGCCAGGCAAATACGCATCAGAGCATACGGTTTCCGTCGCGATAAGAAGAAGCTGAAATAGAGGCTGCAGAGCGTATTGAAAGCAATTTCGACAAATCAAACATTTTGAAAGGATATTGAAATGAATTAAATCTTCAGGAAAGCACTTTGAAAATAAAATGGTTTTTTTTAAATTTGAATAGAACAACAAAAAAACTATGGACAACCTAACTCTATTAATTAAAAGACATAAGCTAGGACTAACAGTAGCGGCAACGGCATTAAGCGCTTTTGCTATTTTTAAGTTCGGAGAGTGTGTAGGTGAATTCTTGTATTACATTTTGCATTAATTTGTTAACTTGGGGTACTTTTGTATTGCAATTCCTTTATTTAAATCAAATTCTGTTTTACAAACTCAATTAAATCTTTAACTGATTGTTAAATCTTCTGTAGAAAACAATACAGTACGCCTAGCTTCTAAGGAAATTTCGGTATCAATTTTAAAAATCAAATACCCATTTGTTTGCCAAAACATGATATTTTGGAAGTATATAGGAAGGTAATAGCCTTTTTTTGCTAAGTAAAACCTACTTGAAGATCAAAATCAAGAACTCGCAGAATTAAGAGATTGGTTATTACCAATGTTGATGAATGGGCAGGTAACTATAATATATATAATAATATAAATTATCATTTATATTGGTGGTAGATGAAGCTGGATAAGTACAAAGAAATGATCAATACTTGTTAAGCCATAGTCTAAAGTAATCATCTTATCATATTTATAAGCCAGTCGCTGGCGGATATTCTCTAAGCCAGAATGAAATCCGGCATGAGTTGATCTTGGAGCTGCTAGGTTATCTGTAGTGATGCGAAACAGACCGTCTTGCAAGGAAACGTGTATCTTCCCGGGATGTTCCGCTTTAGTTAAATCACCATGTTTTAGCATGTTTTCGATTAGCGTTACCAGTACCAGTGGAATAAAAGCAATCTCTTCAACACCGTCCTCTGCTATAAATTCAATATAAGTTGGTTCACGCTGCTTAAGCAGCCAAAGTGCAATGAGATTTTTTGCTTGTTTAATTTCTCCCGCTAACGGTCTTTGTCCCGAATACTCATCCTGGTCGATGGCATAGCTCATAATTTCGGACAGCAGAAGAATTGCATTTGCCGCGGTAACATTGTTCTTGCGTACCTGATTGTAGAGGAAATTGAGTGTGTTGAATAACAAATGCGGGTTGATCTGCGCCCGTAAAAAAGCATTCCTGGCTTCAACAAGTTCAAGGGCTGTTTGTTTTTCACGAATCATCTGCTCAAGGGCTTGCTGTTGCAGCAATATCGTAGTTTTCTGCTCCTTAAAATACTTATCCAGAAAGTAATATCCCGAAGAAAAACCAATGAAGTATAAACCCCGCCATACACTACCCCAAATGAAGCGTTCACTGAAATGAATTTCAGCCAATGGCAGCACACCTGTGAATTTCGCCAGGAGCCAATCCCCTGCGAAACCAACGATTAGATATAAAGCAATCTCAAATACAATCAGCAAAGGGATCAGCCAGAAACGATAAGCAGCTGTTTTCTTGAATGCCATAGGGAAGGCCAGGTGTGCGTGAAAATAAAACAAGCTGATGTTTATGGCATAGTGCAGCAGGTAACTGAAAACATGCCCTGCGACGCCTGTTGCTTTGAATGCCACTGATGATTCATAGGCAATGAAAATACCCCAGGCCCAAAGGTGAAATCTGTATTTTTTTATCCAGGCACGCAAGCGATCGATCAAAGTATCCATGTCTTTCATGTAAGTCATTTTTAGGTTCGTGTAAAAAGTTTCATGGGCCTTTCCATTTGAACTAACTTCCATCATGAAAAAGATCAGAAATATTAAAATTGTCCGGAAAACGGCATTCGTTTTCAGACAGGATCAGCCGACCGATTGGCCTGGCGGAGATCCCACATTAGCAACAATAACCATCATTTCGGGTGGTACAAGATTGACTAATCAGCAACGTCTCGAAAATTAATTAACAATGGACTTAAAGACGCTTTGACGTTAGCGTCTTTTTCTCCAGGTATGAGGTGAAGTCGTTTTTATATTGGCTGCTCATCGGTACCTGGTATTTGCCCAGATCAATGGTGTTGCCTGTTATCAGCTTAACATGATCCTTATTCACAATATAGGACTTATGGACACGGAAAAAGCGGTTGTCTTTCTCCAGTATCTCCGCCATTTCGGTCAGGGTCATGTAAATGGTATACTGCCTGTCATGCAGAAGCAGGAATACATAATTACTTGCTGCCTGAATATAAAGAATTTCACTTTTAAGTACTTTGGTTAATTTGCCTCTTTCTCCGGTACGTAAGTAGGTGTCATCGTCTGAAACTTCGGGCCCATCGGGCTTCCCGTAGTTGGTGTAGATCAGGTCTGAAATGACTGATGCAAACCGGACAAAATCAAAAGGCTTCAGTAGGTAATATTTCACCAGCAGCGCATAAGATGTTGGTGCATACTCACGGTGAGCTGTGGTAAAGACAATATGTCCCACGCGGTCTTTCAAGCGCTCGGCTAGTTTGATCCCGGAAATACCGGGCATGTCTATGTCCAGGAAAAGTAAGTCTACAGGATCGGACATGCCTACATCTGTTAGGGCGAGGACAGGACTCATATACACCTGTTTTAAATTCAGTGCGGGAAATTCTGAAATATAGTCCCTCAGTATCTCGACTGCATCATGATCGTCGTCAACAATTACGCAATTTAGAATATTTTTCATAATTATAGGATTGATTATCTGCAATTTATGAATAATGGCGCAAAAAAAAATGTACCACTGTAACATCGATGAGACTACTCACACTAAATGAATTCAAAAGGGTAGGGAGGTATGTATTTTGTACGATGATCGGCGAGAGCGTTAATTTAAGCGGGGATGGTCGTCAGATCATTCTCGCTTTCTTATTAGAAATCATGAGTAAGGATGTTGCATTTATTGCAGAACCATAAACTGGGTGCTTTTCAGCGTTTTTGACATAAAGTAATAAATAGATAATTCGTGCCTTCGCTGCGCATTCAGAAACAATCTGTTCACATGCATGTGTATTAAATCTGAAAATAACTTTCCTCTTCTTTCAACATTACATGATTTCAATAGTTCCAACAGAGAGGAACAATAAAGATCAAAGGCCTCTTTTTGAACCTCTGTTAATGAAGGCGGATTGACTTTTAGGAATTTTTGGTAAGTCTCATTTAGCAGTTTGAAATCTGGTGGCCTAACACTGAACTCCAAAGCAAAGGAATCACATATAGCCTGTGTCAGATGTTCAAATTCTTTTAATCCAAAAATGCCCGAGCATTCGATTTTTTGAAAAATGCTTTCACAAAGCCTGTATTTTTCGAAAGTATTTAACGGTGTGGAAAGCAGGCCAATTATCAGTTCACTATCCCGGCAGAAATGAACTTCTACCTGTTCAATAAGATCAGAACCATAACGCGCTACTTCCGGTTTGTAAGTGCTGATCAAAAATTCTGACACCATTCCGGATTCCAGATAGACGCCCAGCAAAGCTGAAAGTTCGGCGGTTAGCTGCATGGCTAACCCCGGGTCTTTCAGGCATACACGCAAACGAATATGGGGTCCATTTTCATCATAACGGATAAAGAACCATTTTTTAATGACCGGGCGAAATTCGGCCAGAAAGGGCCCGATGGAATTCAGCAGCAACGCTTCTGTACGAAAAGGGTGACAAAAGATCTGGAAGTAAAGCCATTTACTTCCCGGTAGAAAGCAGGTCTGAGTTTTTAATAGATCCCCTACAGGGAAATCGAGATCATTGCGATGGTAAATTTTATTGTTATGGGTCAGGGATAACACCAGTTGATTTTGGTAGGAGTGTCCCGAGCTATCCCTGGCAAAACCGTCATTCCAGGCTTCCTGGACATAAAAAACTTTGTGCTTGTACAGGTATTGGGCAAAAGCTTGCATGTCCTCTTCTCTACATTGATCAAAACATAGTGTTTGGTCTGTTTCTCCGGCTGTAAATAAGCGTGGAACACCAAGTTTTTTGAGATTTTTCAAGATCAAAGTGATATCGGTTACTCCCTTGATATCAATTTTCCAGGCTGCAGGAGAGATGATGATGCTTTTGAACATTAGCCTGGGATAGTATGACAGATCAGGATAAAGATCTCTCAAATTTAAATTGAGATCGGTCTGTATTCCCTGATGTTGCAGGTCACACAATAACCTGAAAACTGCCAGATCAGAGCGGTTGTAATTATAGGCACTGGCCATTCTTGGTACCAGGCGTTTTGCTAATTTGCGTGAATACAAAATCAATTCATTTCCCTGGACACCAAGTAATAAATCATCGAGAGTGAGTTGATCAGTTGAGGTGCCATTATTCAATAAATTCAATTCCAGGTCATAAATTGACGCCCGTCTGTTGATGTTCGCTGCGCCTTTTTCAGCAAGATAACCAATGTCAAAAAACAGCACGTCTGGATTGGCATGCTGTTCCAGATCCTTAATCTCTCGGCAATGGTTCAGATAAGCATCCCCACATAAAGAAAACCTGCCCAAAACGGCATTTGTGGTACTACCACCGATAGATTGAACATGCATCAGTTCTCCTGACAGCTGGGCTACCACAGTCAAAGAATTTGGAAGGGTCGCGGGTTTGCTATGAGGTTCCAGATCCAGGTCCTCTAAGCTGATCACTGAGATCCCCTGCAGCTGGCTGGCACTCAGGAAATTCAGTAAACGGGTTTTTAATTTCGAAAAGTCCCCAGGTAGGGGACGTGTTTTCAAAGAGGGAAAAGGGGAATCTTCAATGTCAAATTGCTCCAGATTGCCATAACCAAGGCCAATTTCAGGATCCAGTGCACGCATGAACGGTATCCACTGTTCTCCGAATTTTTGCCTGAAGCGGGATATGAATTCTGTAAGTTGCGGAGAGGTTGCGGGTTTAAGTATTCCATTTAGCATCTGTACCAATTCAGGGAGATGGCTGAACTTGGAAGGGTGCACAGTCCCAGCGGAAACCTTCCGTTCTGCAATAATATACGAACGATGAGGAGTGGTAGCGACAAGATTCATCTTTTTGAATTGACTGGTACCGATAACCTGGGGCCGGTCGCTGGTAAATAAGAGTTGTATAGCTACCAGATCTCTGATCCGCCCTTGAATTGACTCCGCGCAAATCGAGTCCATCAGGATATCTACAATGACATCATATGAAACTAATGTACTGCAGCGCTTTAAGAGTTTGAGAATGACTGGGTCGGATTCCACCTCAGAAAGCTGGTGTTTATCGTCAAAATGACTCAAATAACGAATGGTATTCTGGAAAATATAGCAACTGTGATTTGTGAAGAACTTAAGGCTTTTTATATCCTTTGTTAAAGGATCAGCCTCAACAGTTTCGGGCCAATCCTGGAAAACGTATAATTGCTGCTCAGATTCCAAAATAATGTCCTTGTCGTTTGAAGAACAAATATTCAGCAGACCAATACCTGCAAAGCTGCCAAAGGGGGTGGCACGGTATTTTGCCCTATTGAAATACTTCCACACGGTATAGCCAATAGCATCTGAGGCGGCTAGCAAGTCCTCATAATTCATCTCCTTAATTAGATTATAGAAACCAGGAGCCGCATAAGAAATAGATATTTTAAGCCTCTGCCAGCTAACCCGCAATTCCGCGTCCAAAGGAAATTGAGGCGTTCTTAATAATGCCTTTGGATAAATTGCAAGTAAGTTGGATTTAGCTCTTTTCACGATGGGAAGCTAAAGCGCCGATTTCGACTCTCAGCACTTTTTACACCAAAGCATTGAGCAGTTACATGTTTTAAGGCATTGACCGGGATTAAAAAAAGTAAATCAGGAAAGCCTGTATCACCATAAAAGCCTCGTGTAACTCAAACCGTATTTTGCCACGGTGAATCGTCAACATGTGTAAAAAAGTAGGCGCGAACGAGCGGTTTTCTGAACTTAATTATAAATTCTTGCAGCTAAATTCGAAAAATGTATTTTTAACTGAAAAAAAATAGCTAACAGCAGGTAACTACAGATGGACTTCCCTAGTGGGTGTCTGATTTTAACTAGAACTGTACAATGGAACCATCAAACAATAAGGCGCATTTTATCGATTTACTTCAGGCGGCTTTTGAAGACAATCTTAGTGTAAATTATATTGTACAGCAGGATCAGAAAAAGAAGATTCGTATGGCAAGACTAATGGAATATGCATATACCACATGTGAACATTATGGTAAAATAATAAGCACTGAAGATGGTCATGGCTGTGCATTGGTTCTGTTTCCGGATCAGAAGAAGCTTTCGCTCCGTTCGATGGTTCTGGATTTGAAACTGATTCTGGGGGTCACTGGCTTCGGACGCCTTGTTAAAATACTCAAAAGAGAGGGGCTGATCAATGCGCAGCATCCACATAAACGTATTTATTACCTCTGGTTCATTGCCATTGATCCAGAGCACCAGGGGAAAGGCTTGGGTACTGGTCTTTTGAAACAACTAATTGCCGATGCCAATTCCATGCAAAAACCTTTTTACCTGGAAACGTCCACCTTGAAAAATATTCCCTGGTATGAAAAAAGCGGCTTCCAGATTTTTCATGAGCTGGACATCGGGTATCGCTTATATTTTTTACGGCATAGTCCTTAAAATTAAACTGAGTCATTCCAATCATCGCCTAAACATCTCCCTATGTTAGTCTTTAATTCTGAAATGCATCTGATTACGCTCTTATTTATTCTGCTTGAACTGATGATGTTCAGTGTGCAGCTATACCGCTATCTCATGTGGCCTAGTGATAAGCGCTGCATGGGTTATCTGGTGCTACTCTTGCTATTGATGTGTTATAATATCACAGGCGGTCTTTTCCCTGATCCTGAAATTCGTTTCCTTTCCGTCACCGTACAGAACATGCTGGCCTATGGTTCCGGTTTTTTGATGGCAGCCTATTTTCCATTCTATTTTTACAAGTCATTTGACCTGACCGTGTTGAAATTTCATGCGTGTTATGGTGCTCCCCTATTTTTGTTATTGCCTTACGTGGTGTTTTTTGTGTTGACTTATCAGGTTCTGGGCGATTTGAAGTTTGCGGTTAACTATGGATTAATCATCCCTTGTGTTTACTCTCCAGTGTTGTTGCTCTCTATGGTCAAGGCTGTCCGCGTAAGCCATAGCGATCATTCAGTGGATTTGAAACCATATAAAGGACTGGAAATGCACATGATTTATTGGGCTGTTTCACCCTGGATTTTCATGTGTTTGTTTGCCTATGTAGCGGTGGCTCAGTGGGTAGAGGTCATCTTTACCAATATGGGATTTGTGGTTAATGGGATATTGTTTCTACACCGTTCCGGTCGTTTTGAGCGATTGGAAAAGTTACGTTTAATGGAGAAGGATGCAATAGAGGCGCGCCATCAGACGCATTTAATAAAAAACTGCATGGACGTTGGTCTAAGTAGCCGGGAAACGGAGATCGCGGTCATGCTTTGTCTAGGTAACACTTATAAGGGGATCGGCGACCAGCTGTTTATTTCTAGTAAGACGGTTGACGCTCACGTACAACATATTTTCTCAAAAACCGGTGTCAATAAAAGAATGGAGCTTCAAAAAGTACTGGGGTGTGGTGGGTTAGGAAATCAGAATTGTTAATTGCTTAGGTATGATGCAGTCTATTTCTGATGGATCGTTTCATGAGTTGATCAGGGTCATGGAAGGTTACCAGCCCCTTAGCCTTAGATTTAAAGCTGCACTAAAACAGGTAGTGTTTGAGGCGGCCTATGAGAAAGGTGCAAGAATTTTAAGTTTTGGACAGATTCAACAAAAGGCCTGGTTTATCCTGTCAGGATTAACCAGGGAAATTAAGGTAGATGAACGGACATTCAAGGAAAGAACAAGCTGGTTTTGGTTCAAGGAGAGTTTTTTATATACTACACCGGGTTTCTTTAGCCAGGAACCATCACAAAGAGCCATTGAAGTGCTAGCCAATAGTGATATGGTCTGGATCAGCTATGGCGACTGGAAAATCCTGAAGGAGCGGTTCCCAGAAGCAGATTTAATTACCGAAAAAATCAGGGCTGTTTCTGAAAAGAGGAGGTTACAGCATATGGATAGGGTGGAGAACTGGTCCACAGAAGACCGGTATCTGGGCCATCCAGATTTCCTGGAAGCGCTAATGATACGTACGAAACTAAAATATGTGGCGGAATTTATGGGTATGGCTTCCGATACTTTAGGGAAACTTAGAAAAAAGTATTCCAGTCGGAAATAGGTCAAATGATCGCTTTTGCTTCAAAATTCAGACCCACGTCTGAATTTTTAAAGAGGTACGCCGGTTTTTTTAAAGATCTTGGTCGGGTCTTTTCGTTTTTTACCTTGTTAGCTTAGGGGTAATCAATCCTCCCGTTATGCAAAAGGTTATACGTATCTCGCGTTTTAGTTTTCTTAAAGAGAAACAAAGATCAACTTTAGTTGAGCTCATTAGTTACTTGTTGGTGTTGTTGTTTGTCTATACTGCGGCGAGCAAGTTAATGACGATAGAGACATTTAAAGATGTGCTGTCGAAATATCCTTTAATTGGCGGCTATCGTAAATTTGTTGCCTATTTTATTCCTTTGGTTGAACTGGTCACTTCGGCTTTGTTGATCCTCCCGTTTTTGAGAAGATTTGGGCTGTTTGCATCTTTTTTCTTAATGCTTAGTTTTCTTTCATACATCATATACCTATTCGTGTTTAACCAGGCCTTGCCTTGCAGTTGTGGAGGGATCATTTCCAAACTTTCCTGGCAGCAGCATATCTGGTTTAATTCGTTTTTTCTCTTCCTGTCACTAATAGGGTTAAGAACGTATAAGAAATAAAGAATTTGTGCGCGCAAGGCAGGTAAAACCATACCCTGCTTAAAGAAATATGGTAAAAAATCAAACCTTAATTAATATGATTATGAAATCAGTATTTTATGGCTTAGCAGTAGCAGTGGTTGCGCTAAGCGCCAGTGCATTCACCAACGCGACCACTTTGAGGGCAGATGCATATCTGTCAGATGTTAACGGTGACGGTACAGTGTACGAATACTCGACAGGGACTGCTAACTGTCCTCCAGCACAAGTTGAACCCTGTGCAATACGAACAGTTGGTAGCTATCAACTCCCAAGTGATGGAACGATTCCTGCCGCGGATGTTAATGATCCGACTAAAATTACCATCCTGTCTCGCCGAACAGCATTTTAATTTAAATCTGAAAAGGGAAGGTGTCACACCTTCCCTTCCTACATTTTATAACAACTCGTTAATGACTTTCAACAACGATTGTTCATTCCGAAGATTCTCAGAATTGAAAAATCTAATCTTTCCGTCCTTATCTAAAAGAATTACTGAAGGATAGCTCAAGATATTATTTGTGGTAATTAATGGATGTTTGTCCATCAGCCCACCGGTATAAAGATTAACAGATTCTCTAGATGTATATTTGCCTCCGGCAATAGTTTTGAGCCAAATCTCTTTATTCCGATCTATTGATATCGATAAAAATTCGACATTGGGATTAGCCTTTAATGAATGTTCAACTTTCGAAAGTACATCAGTATAAAAGCGAGTACAGCCACCGCAACCCGTATACCAAAGATCAATAAGCACCACTTTACCAAGAAACTCAGATAATGACCTGTTTTCACCATATGAGTCCTCTAAGGTGAACTCGGAGAACTTTACACCAGGCACATTTTTTAATAATGGGGTTAGAATCTCCAAATATTCTGGGTTTTTAATGAGATGTATTGCATCATTATAAATTGCTGCCGGATTTTCTGAATTGTAAGTTATTCTGGTTAAAAACATCATAACCATAATTTCCCTCACCTGGCTACTAACCTGGTAGTTTTTCAATTCTTTGTAGATCCACTCCAGTGAATACTTTCCTGTATTCAATAGTGAGGCCGTTTGAAACTTCCTATTGAGATGAACCAAATAATTTAAGGAGTAAGCCATAGCTATTGGATCTATAGCATAATGATAGGGATAGTCGAAGGAGGTATTGAACCTTGTAATGAACTGTTTTTGTTCAAGATCATCCAAACTGTTCATTCCGCCCTTAGCGGCCCATTTCTGGGTTCTACCTAAAATAGAAGTGCCCGCATAAATAATATCTGCCTTCAACACATTGTAACTAAAAACACTGATCTTGTTTCTGTAAGTATTCAGTATTTCTAACCTTTTCAAGGTATGATGACTTAATAAGTCGAATGTCTGATGCTTTAAAATATTCCCATCCCATTTCCTATGTATACTATCTTCATAGCGGCTTGTTGCATCGGGGGAAATTAGCAGGCTCTTAATTTTAAAAGCAGCTGTGTACTTTTCAGATCCAAATCCTCTAAATTCACAAATTCCATTCCGACCCAATGGGGTATCTTTATAACTGATTCTTAAATTAATGCTGTCTGATTTTTCCCAGAACTGTGGCTTTATCATTGGAACAAGGTTACTTTCAATACCCTCGGTTGTTAATCTAGATTTGGATAGTGTAAAATAGCCATACTCACGGTCTACCGGAATTGTAAACCTAAAATATCCGTCAGGATCTCTGGTAGAAGAATAAATCCTTCGCGCATTGTCGTTAATAATGTGAAACATGTCATCAATTTTAACGCTAAGCGTATCGTCGGCTTTTGCCTCTATAAAGTAAATCTTCAACTTGATATTTCCTTTATTCTGTGTTTCTTTTAGGGCTGTGGGAGCAGTAAAAGAAAAGCAAATAGTTATAAGGACTGACACCATACAGGTCAGATATATCGGCAGGTTAAATTTTCTATTTGCGATCATCTTTCATTTTGTTTTAAACCAACTAATTGTATTTCAGCCAGGGGGATCGGCAGTACATATCGTTTATCGTTAGGGACGAGCGTGTATGAAGTATTGTTTATCAGGCGGGACAAGGTTTGCTGAAAATGCGGCTCCTTATTTAGTCTTCTCAGATCTTCCCATCTACTGTTGGCTGTAAATGCCAGTTCTTTACGGCGTTCTGTTAAAATGACCTCCAATGCTTGTTCGGCACTTGCTGCTACCCTAGGGTTAAATTCGCCTGTTTTGTATCGTTTTATCAAGAGTGCATTAAGGTCATTCATTGAGTTGTCTAAATTTCCTTCACGTGCAAAACATTCGGAACGGATTAAGTATACTTCATTGATGGATAATCCGCAGAAATTGGTGTATTTACCGGTATAAGTGCCTCGATATTTTATGCCAGTCTCTACATTTGTGTAGTAATAGGTTTTTCGTAAATCGTTGGTTTCATACAACTGATATAATTCCGGTGTAACGATACCCAATGCCGATGACTCCGATGAGATATTGAAAAATTCAGAACTTTCAGCATAAAACAAGATCTCAGGATTTCCTTTAGCTAAGGTTGTAAACCGAAACTGACTGCTGAGATTTACTAGAGTGCTGTCGTTGTAATCTAATAATTGAGGTTTTAAGTCGATTGCAAGCGTGGCATATTTACCTGCATTTGTATAATCGGACATATGCAAATATGTTTTTGCCAACAATGCGTATGCGGCTGCTTTAGCGGGTCTCTGAATATACGGTTGGGGACCATAAAAGAGATCGCAAGCTTGTTTTAGATCTGTTAATATCTGATCGTAAGTTATAGCCAGTGTTGAACGTTGTACCGTATTGTTAACGTCCGGATCGACCCTGATGGGAAGTCCCAGATCGGAATCGGCCGTTCCAGTGTATTCCTTACAGAATAACTGTGCTAAAACATAATAGGCCGAGGCTCTGTGAAACAGCGCCTGAGCTTTAATATTATCGACCTCTTTTCCACTTGGCTTTGTTTTCTGCAGCCCATCCAATACGACATTTGAAAGCGCTATGATCTTGAATAAATTACTCCAGGCGGATGATCCCCCACTATTTCCCCAAATTTCTTTATTCCAGATATAGAGGTTCTGCTCCGTTTCACTAACTGCCAGGTAATTAATATCTGGAAGATAAAAGTCATCTGACTGGAATTGACCCAGAGTTGAATATGAATCATTAAATGGATTTGAATTATCTAGGATTGCCTGAAAATCAGCTGGTGTTTCGGGGACTACACTGCTTTTATTATTTTTCACGTCAAGCCACTCGTTTTGCTTCTTGCATCCTGCGATAAAAAGAGACAGCGAAAAAGCAATGGTGAGTATAAATATTCTGGTTTTGTTAGATCTTTTCATTTGTTAAAAGTTTGCGTTTATACCGAATGATATCGAGAACGGACTTGGATGGGGGTTATTGGTTCCAACAGTAGATGGGTCTATCCCATACTTGTTTTTCCTCCATAGGATACCTAAGTTATTGGCATAGGAAAAAACGTTAAGTTTTGCCAATTTTATCTTTCCAAGAAACGAGGCATTAAACTCATAATTCAGTCTGATATCTTGTAAGCGAATATGATTGCCGGATTCTACCAATATTTCTGTATTTTGATAAAAAGAATTTCTATTGCCATTAGCAGGATATACTAACGAGGGGACATTGGTTTTCTTTTCATCCCCTGGCCTCTGCCATCTGAAAGAGTAATCAGGATGCTGATCCCTTAATAAAATGCCTGGATAGTTGATACTCGTAGTTGTCCTTCTGAATACATAACCAAATCTGTAACTAATGTTCACCGAAAGTGTGAATCCATTATAGGATACATCATTGCGTATCGCCCCATATACAGTGGGTACAGCTGAGCCATGAAATACAAGGCTGTCAGGATCAATATTATTTCTTATCGCAGTATAATTTTCACTCTTTTGACCATTTAAATACCCCATAGGATTGCCATTTTGGGGGTTCAGGCCGGCCCATTTGTAACTGAAAATTGATTGCAGGGGTTTGCCAACAGTGATACTGGTTATTGAGCCCCGGACCGCATCATAGTTGGTGACTTTGTCTTTTATGGCACTAAACATTAAATTAGTAACCCACTTTACCGGACCTGATAGGTTTTGACTTTGCAGGGCAATATCTATCCCTTTCGTTTCGGTTCCTGCTGTGTTCGCCTGGTAAGTTCTGAAGCCGGTTTGTGGTGCAAGCTCAGTGGGCTGGATAAGATCCTCGCCATTTTTCTTAAAGACTTCAACAGTACCATTTACTTTATTTCCTGTAATTCCAAAATCCAATGCCAAATTAATGTTTCTTACCTTCTCCCATTGCAGTCTTGGATTCGGCGCCGTTGCTACGTATATTACCGGAGTACCTGTATCGTAATTAACATCATATATACCGGTCAGGTATGCCGTTCCGTTGTCATAGGTATTGCCCTGGAAACCGTAAGTCGATCTTAAACGCAACAGGTTAATCCATTTAACAGCAAAGAAATGCTCTTTGCTTATATTCCAGCTAAGTCCGGCCGACCACAAAGGTTTGATTTTGTCATTTGCCAATGCGCCGAATAAATTAGCGCCGTCTCTGCGTCCACTGATATTAAAGACGTATCGATCGTCAAAACTGTAGCTTCCAATAGCATAATAAGAAATGTAACGGTTGACATAACCATACGCTGAACCATCAGGAGCCGGTATTCGTGCTGACCCTGAAGGATTGATAGGGTAGGACGTGTTGAAATTCAGGGTACCGGTAGCGGTACCAAACCGGTCATTATAACCATAAGAGGTACGATTATGTCCTTCTGTTTTAAGCTCTCTTATTTCGGTCCCTGCCAATGCACTAATCGTATGCTTATTAAAGGTCTGATCATAATTTAATTGTCCTCTTAAGTTAATCTGATTCCAGTCTGTATGGGCAAGGTCGAGCATCCCTCCCTTTGGCAGATTGTAGGTGATTGCGTCCGTATGAATGTCATAAGTACTAAATTTATTAATCAAATCCCTAGAATAGTAAGTGTCGATACTCCTGTTATTTCGGCCATTGATAATTTGCATTTCGTTTTGATAATTTACCTGAACACTCAATTGTGGAATGATTTGGTATTTTGAACTAAATTGGAACACCAGATCTGAAACTTTTACCGTGTTATCGGCCAGCCTGATCTCATCCAAAGGGCGAAAGTGCCAATCTAAAAAACCTCTTGTTTCCGCTAGGTCCAAATATGAGTTTCTCAGACCCTTGGGTAAGCTTAAGGCACTTCCATTCTCATCAATGAGTCTTGCGTAGGGATAAATTTTTTCATACGGCTTTCCAATAGCAATGTTACTCCCAAAGGAAAATTCATTGTTTAACAGGGTTGAATTTTGACTGTAGTTTAGTCCTGCCGTTAATTCTAAATTTTTTATCGGTTTATAAGCATAAAGCGAATTTATAGATGACCTGGTGAAACCATTGCGGATAAGATTGTTCTTATTATTATCGTAACCAGCAGATAAAGTATAGGACATATTGTTCGTGCCGCCTCTTATTCCTAAAGAATATTGTTGGTTTATTGCCGTTTGATAAACGTGTCCTGCATAGTCATCTCTAACATCGATGTTCTTGAGTTCGCTCAGCTGTGTTTTTAGTTCCAATTTTTCCTGTTCATTAGTCGAAGCTTTATATTTTGCCATCAATTCAACAGCTGGTGAAACTGTTGGAAACGTGCTCGTATTGTTCAACTGGCTATTGAAAAATCCTTTATCAAATAGAAACTGTTCAACTTCTATGTAGCTCCTGGAATCCAGAAAATTGGACGAATATTTTAGGTTAGGTCTGTTAATAAGGGTAAGGTTACTGCTAAAATCAACTTTCATCTTTTGATTCGCCCTTCCTTTTTTGGTTGTAATTACAATGACACCATTGCCTGATCTGGCACCCCAGATTGATGCTGCGGAGGCATCCTTTAGCACAGTTACACTCTCCACATCATTTGGATTAATGTTGCCAATCTCACCCTCATATGGAAAATTGTCAAGTATAATTAGTGGTTGCTTCGAAGCATTAAGCGTGCTTTCCCCTCTGATTGTGATTCCCAGGTTTTTACTATTGGGAAATCTGGTGATTGTAGTATTTTGCGGATCGCGATTTTGAAAATAGATCCCTGGCACCAAATCCTTAATTCTATCTAACACACTGGTAGATACACTTCTGTTCAATAATTTATTATCTATTTGAACAAAGCTTCCTGTAGTTTTTTCCCTATTGATTGTTTGATATCCTGTGCTGACAATGTTAATCTCCTCCAAGGTTTGTTGATTTGATTCCAGGATGATGATGTCTGTGACTTGGTTGTAAAGGAGTTCTCTGGTTTGGTAGCCCAAGTGGGATATTATCAGGATTTGTCCGTTCTGAAAGTTCCTGAGGACAAAGATTCCCTGGTCATTTGTTTTGGTTTTATTGTTGGATCCTTTTATGGCAATAGTGACATCGGGTAGGGCTTTGCCTTGCTCATCGGTGACTCTAGCTTTGAGGATGGCGTTCTGTGTGACGGCCAGGTTTAGACATAGCATGGCCATTACGATGGTAAGTATCGTTTTTTTCATTATCAGTTTTTAAGAAAATAGTTAGTCAATAAAGAATTACGGCGCAACGCAGGCAAAGCCATGCCTCCCTGCATAACCCGCCCGCCTTGCAAAAAAAATATTGACATACTATTGTGGCGCCCTGATAATGAGTTTAAAGTTGTTGTTTGAAATTCCTTGGTTAACAGTTCTGCTTCTCATATTTATTCTTCGTTAGTTGAACATGATATGAGCCTCTTGAGATGTTTTTGGGAGTTGAATGCCATAAGGCCCGGGACAGTAGTTCTCATTGAAATTGCTCGAGTTCCCGTGTAGGACGGGGATTAGCAAACGCTAATCTGAACGCAATCAATAAGCTGCCCCGGCCTAATAGCAAAGGCTATATAAGACCGGGTGCTCACTTATCCCTCGCGTTCTTGAAACTCCTACATAACTCGAACGAGGCTCTTGGGTGAACACCACAATATCATTGGATATTTAGTGATCGCAAATTTAACTTATTTCATGAATAATGTTTTAGTAAATAACCTATTTCTCATTTCCTTAATTCAAATATATAAATAAAATATAGAAAATCTATATAAAAATACAGAAAGTATTGCTAAATCGTGTTAGATTTACAAAAATGAAGAATGAGTTTTAATTTCATTGATAATGGTGAAATCTAAACGTAAATCTGACTTAACAAAACTTGGTCTGTACTTGGCTAAAAAATTCGTTAATAGAGCTGAGTTATCGCGTAACACTGGTCTTAGTGAATCCAGGTTAAGCGAGCTTAGTATTAATCCAACGACTAAACTTAGAGGTGATGAAATTTACCTGATAGCTTTGGCACTAAGGGTAGATGGAAATGAAATCTTAGGTTTTCTGTACGGACATCTGAAGCTGAAGGAAACCAAGCATTAAATAAGTTTCCCTGCGCACTAAATGTAATTTTCTATACCTTGCTGTTTATGTGGAGTTGGTTGTCATTGATCAGTATTAGCACCTTAATAAAACAATATATAGTGTCCCAAAAAAGTACAAACTTTTAGGAACACTATATCTTTATAAATGTATCTTTTTATCTAAAATCTTGCTTGTTATTTTATTGGCAATTGGCAATAGAAGCAATACGCAAGAGTAAACAATAGGCAATGAAAAAAGCCATGACTTAAAAAGTTCACCAATCCAATTTTCAGATGAAACCTCTTCAGTAAAACTTGATAAAACTGACATCACAAAAGTTGTTGGCAGAACTACAAAAAAGGCACTAATTATTCTGTAGCGTCTATCTTTCTTAGAATTTACCATTATCATTTTTTCGTTTTCCAGGTTCAGGTATGGTTTCAACGACATCCCAATGTTCTACAATTTTATCTTCTTCAATTCTATACAGATCGTAGAAAGCGACATGCTCTCCTTTAAAAGAACCTTCACTTAATACCAGGACAAAATTTCCCTCTCCAAGCACTTTATGTATTTTATTATAAATTTGAGGTTTTCCGTCCTTTTTCCATTGTTCCAACATATCTAGAAATTCTTGTACCCCGTCACCCATGTGTGGATTATGCTGAATCAATTCGCCTCCCCTGAAATAATTTGATGCCAAATCGATTTGTCCATTAATAAGAATGTTTTGAACAAAGCTCCGAACAAGGGCTTTGTTAACCTCAGTTTTATGATGATCTTTTGCCTTGGTCTTTCCATCGGTCATTGTTCTTCCGCTTTTATTCAATTTTTTTGGATTGGTTTCAAGATTATCCCAATGTTCAACGCTGACTCCATTTTCAAACCGATGTATGTCAAAAGCGACGGTAGGTTCAAAAAGAAAATAGTCTACGTGGACAAATCCAATGTCACCATCTTGAAATTTGCGAACTACATTAGTATAAACCTTATCCATAGGCATTTGCTCATGTAAATCTAAGATCGCTTTAAAACCTGTTGCTACATTTGGATTGTGTTGCTTGTAAGAAATAGGATTGATCAATCCTATTTCTGCCAACGTTTCAGTTTCGATGCTATTTTGTATAGCTTCAGCTTTGTCTCTATTTGATAATTCCATTTTTTAACTATTAAGATTAACTATAGGCAAAAGTACCGACCTTATGTACCTGAAAAAATATGGGTAAAAATATTGCTATAAGGAAAATATTGTCCCTATATCATTCTAGATGAAATATGCCGTAAATTTGTTCAACAAAATGGAAATTAACAATGTACGAGAAAAAAATACCAAAAGATTTTAGCTGTGGCATCAGTATTACATTTGAGATTATTGGTGGTAAATGGAAGCCCTGTTTAATTGATTCTATCAATCAGGGAATACGAAGGCCTAGTGAGTTAGCAAAGCAACATCCGCATGCAAGCAAAAGAGTTTTGAACTTACAACTAAAAGAATTGGAAGCGAATGGTGTTATAAGAAAAGTAATTTATCCAATACTTCCCCCTAAAGTCGAATATTTTTTAACTGAAGTAGGTGAATCTCTTTTGCCACTTGTTGATATGATGGAAAATTGGGGGGGTGAATTTATGAGTGAATTTAATAAGAGGCAAGAAAATATACATTCTGAATTATTGTCCTAGAATATGCGTCTACAGTATACGTCCATATATTATTCAGCGTATTGCCACACAAAATAAAAACTCATTGGTAATTAGAGATTACTAGCTAACTGTTAATACACATATGTAGCCAAAAGTTAGGTTGTTGTAGCCAAAAGAGGATGTCAATAATCTTGGAATATTGGGCGGGTCTTGCTAGTTCACTTTCTCAGTTAAACGATTGTCGGAACTCCAAAGGCGAAACATTTGTCTTTGTCTTGAATAGTTTGCTGAACGATTGTGAATGTTCGAAACCCAATTCGTAAGCAATTTCGCTTATGGAAAGGTTTGTGGTTGATAGTTTTTCCCTGGCTTTTTCTATCAGTTTGTCATGAATATGTTGTTGTGTACTTTGACCGGTTACCGTTCGCAGCAAACTACCTAAATAACTTGGTGAAACATTCAGTTCTTCCGAAACGTGTTGAACCGAAGGTAAACCTCTTATTGCCAAATCGTCACTGTTAAAGTAATCTGCCAACAGTTTTTCCAAACGTTCTAAAATTTGATGATTGGCTTTTTCCCTTGTAATGAACTGGCGGTTATAAAATCGCTCGGAATAGCTAAGCAAATTTTCAATATGGGTGCTAATGATCTGTTTACTGAATCGATCAATATTGGAATGATATTCTTCTCTGATATTTCGTATAATGCCTGAAAGTGTTATTTCTTCTTTCTCTGATAACAGTAACGCTTCATTTACCGAATAGTCAAAAAACGCATACTGCTTAATTGTTTTTGCCAATGGCGTGTTCCAAATAAAATCAGGGTGAATGAGCAACATCCAACCTGATTGTTTTTCGGAATTTTCTTCTTCCGTGATTTCAAGTTGGAGCACTTGATTGGGCGACATAAAGAACAGTATGCCGTCATCTTCAAAATCGTAATGCAGTTGTCCGTATTTGTACTTAACACCTTTCATACGTTTCAAAGCAATAAAATAAAAATCAAATACCGCATTCACAGCGATTTTATCGGTCAGTTTGGTGAAATCGTCTGTTGTCACTATGCTGATCAAAGGGTGTTCGGGCTTAGACAAACCTCTTAGCCGATGAAACTCGCTGATTGATTTTATTCTGATTGGTTTTGTATGTGCCATATACAAAGATAATTATTGTTGATTGTAGGCTTTTGCAAATTCCTTTGTAAATTCTTTCAATTTTGTTTTACCTAAAACAGGTCTGTTTTTGAGATAATTCTCAAATGTTTTTCCGCTGTGTGTCTCGGCCTGCATTCTTACGAAATCATGTGCAAGCTGTTGCTGAAAGCCTGATTGGATTAAGCCGTTTAACAGTTGCTCTTCTGATAGCGCTATCCATTTCAGGTCAGGCTTGTCAATGGCTTCGCCTAAAATTTTTGCAGCTTCATTACAGGTCAATTCTTCGCTTGCCACATAACGGGCCTTTTTTCCCTGAAACGGTGTTGTCAATTCTTCAAAAGCCGCCTCGGCAATATCATCTGGCGAAACGAAGGCAATTTTATCATCTCCTCCATAGCCGGCCATGAGTGCACCATGCTCTTTTATGATGTTAATATCATTATAAAAATTGGTATAAAAATAACCGGGACGTAGTTCGATAACCGTTCTGTCTGATAGCTGATTAAGCAGGTAAGAGTCCTTCGTATCCGCCGCCCAACCGGTCAGAAATACAACTTTTTCAATTCCGTTTTGCCTGATGGCCTGCACATAATTCGTTTCCATTTTACTGAAATAGGCCGTTTGGTCTTCTTCCATAAAATTGAAAGGTATCATACAATAGACGGCGTCTGCATCGGCAAAAGCTGTTGTTAGAAAAGTAATGTCTTCTACTGAACCGATTGCTGCGTTTGCGCCGATGGTTTGAATGTCTTTTTGTTTGCCGGTGTTGCTGCTGATCACGGTTACCGAATGTCCTTTTGCAATCAATGCTGTTGCAAGTGGTTTGCTAATGTTGCCCAATGAGCCTGTTAAAACGATATTCATATGCTGTCTGTTTTATTGATACAAAAGTGCAACACTGTCAAAAAACAGATGTAGCCGGAACGACTGTTTTTGTAGTCAAAATGAACAGCCTCTGTAAAGAGTCAAATTGTTTGGGTGGGTAGGCTTGATTTGTTTTTTATCTTGTTCGCAGCTGCCCTTCATTGTCCTTCCATTCAACTAAACTCGATAACCACGTCATCAGATTTTGGATATCCTACGAGACAGATAAATCTTGATCGGTATAAGATGAAGAGCAAAGCGAATAAACCCTTCTTACTTCCTTTCCGGAATAAGCGTCAGATATTGGCCAGAGGTGTAGTTTAGTCTTTTTTCTGCTGCGAAAAGTGTATGGTTATGGTGTCTGCGTTTCTTGTGTAATGCCTTTAATGCATAATTTGATTCTCTCTTTCATTTTTTTCGTATGGCAGTTTACTCAATGAATAGGTTGCCAATAAAAAATGCCTATGCATTGGCATGGGCAGGTATTCCTGATGCCAAGGTAATGGTAAAGGCCGTAAATGAAACAGAATTTACAATGCATGATGGCACTAAAGTAACCAAAGGTGAGATATTTGATTTAGCTCCCGACTACAACGACACGGATCCCCTTTACCGAAAAGGAGAGTATATTTGTAATTAAATCCTATTGAAATGAACAAAACATCCCTACCTATCCTTATTTTTTTATTCTTGACTTTATTTAGTCGTGGCGCAATTTCTCAAGTGAAATTTGATGTGACCGAACTTCATAAATTATTTCAAAATGCAGCTGACAGTACTGTTATATTCCAGTATGATCAGGCAACAATACAACATGAACCACTTTTTATTCTAAGTAAAAAAGCGGATACAATTACTGGATATGCCTATAGACCAGTTGAACGATTTGATAAGCGAATTAAAATGCCTAGGGCTGTTGCATTAAAAATCCGGGAGAAAAAATATATGTCTATTAACAACGTTCCTGAAGATGTGAATAGCTTTTTTGAACCAGTTTATTTATCAAAGGATAGCCTGACCAATTTCTGGAATAGTGTAATGAAAGAAGATCCATGGAGATTGAAAGACGATGCTACGGCAGGAGTAGGTTGCCTAGGTAAGGATGGTAAAACAGATATGGAGAAGTACATCTATGACGGTGGCGGGATTAATTTCTATTTAATTACCAAAGGAGAGATCCGGAGATTGCATTATTATTCTCCGGGATATTTTGAACAAGAAGTTTGTCCGGGAAGACTTGATCGGGTATCTATTTTAAAAATAGACGATTTATTCGAATCCTATTTTAATTTTAAAAGGTAACAAATCGCTTTTTTCCATAAATAGTATTGATGTTCAAAGAGGTTGAAGTTTCAGCCTCTTTGAATTCCAAATTATCACCACAATTTTTTTCAACGGGGGAGGAGCTGAATCCAGTAGTGAATTATTTTAAAGCAGGTCGGGAAAACAACTTAAATCTGTAAGATCCCAATTTTGGCAGGTGTTCTACTGCTGGATAAACCTGCAGAATTAAAGATGATCAGTACGTTTATCACAAGAATAGGAATGAAGTTAACCAACGGAAAAAGGAAACGTAGTTCTTTATGAGGACTTAGTATATGAAGCAACAAAAAGGGATTAATTGTCCAGGTATAAATGCTTCTTGGACGTACTATAAAAAATTAAATGACATACTCAATTAAAACTCGCCCTAAAATCCAACGGCGATAAACTGGTCTTTGCTTTGAACAGCCTACTAAACGACTGCGGATGTTCAAAACCTAGACCATAGGCAATCTCACTCACCGAGAGATCTGTTGTGGACAATTGCGCTTTGGCATGTTCTATCAATCTATCCTGTATGTAATGTTGAGTGCTCTTTCCTGTTAGTGTCTTCAAAAAGCCACTCAAATAGCCAGCGGAAATATTCAATGATGCCGCCACATACTGGACGCTGGGCATACCATCTGATGATAATTCCTCACCTTTAAAATACCCATCCAGCAAAGTTTCCAAGCGGTCAAGAATCGAGTGGCCGGACCTTTTGCGGGTAATGAATTGCCGCTGGTGATACCGGTCTGCATAAGTCAACAGCAGTTCCAGCTGCGCAATGATCACAGGACCGCTAAACTTGTCAATGTTACTGCGATATTCCTGTGCCATGTTTTCCAGGATGGCAAGGATGGACTTTTCTTCCTTATCCGATAAGAATAAGGCCTCATTGACGGAATACCCAAAATAATCATAGTTCTTGATTGTCTTTACCAGTGCTGTTTTCCATAGGAAATCGGGATGGATGAGCAAGAGCCAGCCTGATCGGTTGTTAATTTCCGCATCATCTGCCTCCACTTCAAATACCTGACCCGGAGACATGAAGAACATGACACCTTCCTCAAAATCTCCCGACTGCTGGCCGTACTTCATGTTGCCCTTAAAATTCCGGTCGATAAGGATGGAATAAAAGTCGAACATAAAACCCATGCTGGCCTTGCAGGGCAGTTGAATGGAGCCGTAATCGATTACGCTGATCAGCGAGTGCTCCGGCTTGGGAAGCCCCATGACCTTGTGGTATTCACTGATTGTTTTTATCCTGTGGATCACCCTGTTTCCCATATGCTAAGTTAAGATAAATGTTTTAAGAATGGCTTAAGTACTTCAGCTCATTTCCTTAGACCCTACACTCAAACCTTAGTGCTGCGTTACCTCTTCCAGCTTTTTAACCAGATTCTCTGGTTGTTCCCGCATGGAATAATGCCCGCCTTCAAAACTAAAGACTTTCCAATTCCTGGCCCTGGCCCGTAACAGGCCCATCTTATCATGTTCGGCACTGCTCTTGCCGTCTTTGGTCATCAAAATAAAAACTGTCGGAATCTTTTTGACCAGAGGATTTCCAATTTTAAGAGCTTCGGTAAAGGTATTCAGCGGTTGCGGTACATCGTTGGGCGGAACAGACTTCGTAGTACTGAAAGGATAAAGCACCATGCTGTCCTTAACGTTACCCTGAGTCATCGGCAACCAAAGATCCCCACAGACATCTTTTGCGCTTTCCCCGTCATTTGGAACCATCGCATCCAGATAGACCAGTTGTTTAATTCGATCCGGCACTCGTTCAGCCACGCCGGAAATGACCATTCCTCCATAACTATGCCCGACAAGAATCACATCATGGAGATTCTCAAACCTGATCACGTTCAGAATGTCATTGACGTAGGTGGTTAGATTAATGCCAGGATTAGAAAGGTGAACCCTTTCACCGAGGCCTGTAAGGGTCGGGCGGTAGACTTTGTCTCCATGTGCTGTCGATATGGAATCCACTTTTGCGTAATCCCAGCCACCATCCCAGGCACCCGGAACGTAAAGAAAAGTACGGGCATGGTGCTGCTGTCCATATGCCAGAGCAGAAAAAGCAATGCTTAAAATAATGATCAGTTTTTTCATAAAATGTTCGATTAATATCAATTGTTTGAGACTACAAAACTCAGAAGTAACCAGCAGGCAGGGCTAACCGAATCTACTGTTGTTGTAACAAAATCTGCATAACCCTCTTAGCAACCATAGAATGGTATTTCATATCTATCCTACGGCAGTAATTTAACCAAACATTTATATCTTAGACATTATTAAATTGTACTAATGATAAAATATCTTCTTTCGCTTTTGTTAACTAGTTTGACATTATATGGTAATGCGCAGACTTACCTGAATCCTGGTGTCGACACATCTGGAATAGAGGTACAAACCGCGCTGAAGTTTTTCAATCACTATTTAGCAGGTTTTAATGGTAAGGAATTGCCGGAGTTATCTCAATTTTGGGACGCGGATGAATTGGAACAACGAACTATTCCTGATCAACTGATCTATGCTATAAATGATAGTCCATTATATACTCAGGGATACAAAGCCACCATTCTCTATATAAAGCCAACAGACAAATACATCCATTTCAAAACTCAGTTCTCTGCCATCAATGATTCTGTTGGAAACATCATGACAATAGCAGTTACTAACCATTATATAGCATCAAAAGGTAAGAAAGGATCGCACTTTATTAACCCGTTTACTATAAATCTGGCTTCGTGGCGGAGCACAAAATTAAGAAACATAACTTTCTTTTATCCTAAACAACATCAGTTCAATGCGAGAAAAGCAGATAGTTTGATTCGGCAAATTGTAAAACTAGAAAACGATTGGAACCTAAAGCCAATTCACATCCGTTATTACCTTTCAAATACCTGGGATGAACTGCAAAAGTTAAGGGGTTTCGATTTTGCATTATCTATGGGCAATAGAGAAAAGCCTTCGGGGATCTCAGATGATAAGGATAATCAGGTTTTTTGTGCGAGTTTAGGGGAGAATTACTTTCACGAGGTTGTGCATGTTTATCTCAATCGTCTTTACCCGAAATCACCAATCAGAGAAGGCCTGGCTGTCTTTTATGGTGGTAGTATGGGGCATTCTATTGATTGGCAACTTAAAAGAGTCAATGCTTATTTAGAGAAACATCCGGAAGCCGATCTTAATAACTTGGAAGACTTTTGGTACGCTGATCTTTATACCAATCCGGGTAGTGCCATCAGGGGGTTAATCTGTCGCATTGTTTACAAGAAAGATGGTATGCAGGGGCTTAAACGCCTAATGTCTTATACCAGCATGAAGGATATTTTTAAGCTAGAATTGGAAGTGGAAGATGGCCAATGGAATTCTTATTTAAGAAAAAACATCAAAGAACATCGTAAATTATAAACTTTACATCTGGTTTTAACTTTACCCTCTTTCATTTCAATCTTCCATCATATACCCATTTATCACTTACAACAGTATTTGCATAAATAAATAGCTGTAGCAAAGTTAGCACCTACTATTTGTATATTGTGGAAAACAATTGTATGAAGAAATACTGTTTAGTTATTTTATTTATTCTCAATTTTTGCATGGCAAAAATAATCCGAATGGTGGCGGCGATAAATTTATATCCTTTCTTGGAAAAGAACTAATCCCTTTCATTGAAAAAAAATACAGTGTCGCACCGTATAGATTGGTTTTGGGGCATTCAATGGGTGGGCTCCTTGTTACAAATATTCTAATCAGATATCCCCTCACTTTATCAGAAATGCCATTTGCCAGGTAAGCCCATCCATAAATGGCTGGATATTCGGTGTAATGTTACATGTTATCGCATCGTTCATGAAAGCCTTGGTGAATTTTGCCGCTTTTTCCGGTAGGTCTGTTTTCTATTGCCGAATTATTTCTTCATCTGTCATCGATTGAACGATCATAACCGTTGTTGTAGGGTTTATTGTTTTTTGTCAAAAGCGAGAAATTTTGAAAAATCACCAAATCAAGCGTGTCTTCAGACACATTATCGGAATGAATAAATTTTTTAGTAAATAGAGATGCATGCGAATATCCTAATATTGATTGCTTAAACTTACTAACGAAAAACAGCAGCAAAGTCACGTAGTGCATAATCAGGAGACACTCGTGTCCCAGTCGGCGTTTGGTTCCCGTTCTCATCTGTCAAAACAGGTGAGATTGAAATTAGCAGACTTGCTCCTGGGATTGGTTCTGCACCATCCAATAATAACGTAACATAGAAGTTATCGGGGTCGGAAATATCTACATTGTCCATTTTAGTATATGGCAGTTCTTTTGTACCTGCTTTATAAACTTTAAATACATATGCTTTTAATTTTCCGGGTTCAGGCTGGGTTGGTGGAAACTCATAAAAGTCACTGAATTTATTAGTTACGCTTGTGATTAGTTTAACAGATTCATAAGTTGTGACCCTAGGTCGGGTAGTGGTCGTCACTTGTTCAAAAAACTCAATGTCTACTGGCCCTCCGTAAAAATCTGCGAAGTTTGTGCTGAACTGGAGTCTAAATCCATAATTATTAGGATCAGAAACTGGTGTAAGCTCCAGATTGTCTGTTAAGGTGGTGCCGTCATAAAAAACCTTTTTTTCTTGCGTGAAGGGGTCAGCCTGAATATTAAATTTACCCACAGCTTTTCCGTCTGCTTTTTTACGTACCAAGATTTCATCACCAGCGTTGAGATATGCTGTAGTGGTTCCGTCTTCTGGATTTCGGAATGAATCATCAATTGCCTGAATGATACTCTTGCCATTCACGACAAATTCGAGGGTATCAGTCATTACATATCCTTTGATCTCAACTTTTACAATGTTTTTTGTTTCCTGTAAAAGGGATTCTTTTTTACACGCGAAGAAGGTTAGTAGGGGGAATAAAAGGAAGAATGAGTATTTTAATTTTTGCATAAAAAATAATTGTTTTAATTTTTTCAAATGAGCGTGTTCCACAGGAACACGCTCATTGAATCTTATTGAAAGAACTTTATAATTAATAATTGAATCTGATCCACGACAATGTTAACCAAAGGTCTGTGCCATTGTCAGCACCTCTTCCGGCGCTTGTTCCATTTGTCACCCAATCCAATCCTGGACGGTTAACATACCATGGGTTTATCATTCCGAAGCTAGCAGCAGTTGCACTTACTGCTGGTAGAATTCTTCCAGTTCCGGCCGGTGAACCCACTAAACCGAAATTAAAGCCATGTATACTTGTGTTGCTGATGTTTGAATTCGCAGCATCGCCTGCCGCTGTACCTGAATCAAAGGTAACTCCTGTTTTAAATCCGGTTACCACAGTGTTGTTCATTCTGATTCTTGAACCACGACGAACACGGGCACCGTTTAAATAACCAACTCCGGTTGCACCTGCAGCGGTTTGTGTTCCGATTACACTGAACTTATCTAATCGTGGAGAAGTTCTTGGGATCAGGTTGAACGAAGCACTTTCAGCTACGGAATTATTATCTGACTCGATTCCGTTTGAATCACTGTTCGGACTTGTACCACTATGGCTGCTTGTTCCATCAGCTAATGATAGACCGAAAGTGATCGTGCCATTAAAACCGTTATCAAAGTCAAACTGATCATCATCAGAGCCTAAAGCAACTAGGTAAGAAGGGCTAACAGATCCACCGAAGAATTCAAAACCATCATCCTTACCATAGGCAGTTTGAACGTGATGAATCGTAGTTCCTGTTCCAACACCACCCAAAGTAAGCCCGTTCACTTCAATATCTGTAGCTAATGCAAATCCTGCATATTCTATCCGTACAAATTGAAATTCTCCGCGGTTGTCATTTCCGGTAGTGCCACCATAGCGGAACTTAGGTAGGTCAGGTAAGCCTTCAATTAGTTTATTGGCAACATTTACTGTATCGTTACCCAAGATAATCACACCCCCAAAATCACCAGGATTTGGAGTAGTGTTAGCTAAGCCATCTAATAAATAACGACTGGTAAATACAATTGGACTAGCAGCACTACCCACAGCACGGATTTTACCGGTTTTCGAAACTACCAGTACACCATTAGCAGGGGGATTTGCACCACCTGGATTAACGCTTGATTTGATAAAAGTACCAGCTTCGATGGTTAATGTTCCTCCTGTTACTGTTACAATGCCGTTAATTTCCCAAATATGGTCGTTATCCCAAGTGGTATTGGCAGTGATATCACCTGCAGGCACTGAAACAACTGGCAAACTTGTAACCGAAGTTGGATAATCTGCCGCAGCAGTACTGCGGTTATCGAAACTGTCTGATCCGGGGTTTGCCTCTTTTTTACATGACGAAAAAGAAACTGCGGCAAAAGCGATAATGGTTAGCGCGGCACTTTTTTTAAGAGTTTTAAGTGAACTTAGTTTTTGAAGTGGCTCAACCACATTGTTTTTAATGAAGGAGCTAGTGATAGCGAATGATTTTTTTAACATAACTTATAAGTTTGACAGGATCTAATTATCACCTGCTGTAAATGTTATTTTTTAGTCAAGGTTGTTTTTATATTGTTGCTGAGGGACTTTAATTCCTTTTTGGAGACGTCTTTTTTTTACTTGACATTTTAAACTCCAGTCAGCAACCAGCATATATCATTTTTTTATATCTTTGCAGCCAAATCTATTTGACTTAAAGAGTTTCTGTTTCATGCCCTTGGCAACTTTACAGATAGCTATAAATAATATTCGGGTTTATCCTGATTGCCGGTGAGTGAATCGGTTATTTAAACGAGGGGCGCTCAAACTGCCCTTCGTTTTTTTGTTCCAGCCAGTCAGGAAACCTTTTCTATGGTTTCCTCCTTTCTCGTTAATGGTGATTTAACATTTATCTCTACATTCATTATGTATTCTCTTTAAAATGTGTAAGTCAATGAGGTGCTGAATGTGCGGCCAAATTTTTGACTAAAGGTTACCATATCCCCGTCATCATATTTGTTGCTAAAGCCAGGTATTAACTGGAATGCGTTACTTATGTCAGAACTTGTCGGATCAAAATCCGGGTTGCTTTCATAGCTGGCAGTATTGCGGTAAAATGAAGATGCAGCATTCAGCAGATTTCCGGCGTTGATTTTTATCTCCAATTTTTTCTTCATGAACCTGTAGCTCGCCTGCGCATCAATTTGTTCCCGCGGCTTCTCGTATTCAATCTGCATCGGATCGTTACCTACGATGTAGGTTTTGTAGCCCGATTTGTTATACATCAGATTTAAGCTTAAATGCTCCCCTGCATATTGCAGTCCTGCATTGATTAAGTAAGGACTTTGCCCATACATATATCGTTTGATTTTGCTCGTCAAAATCAAATCTGGTTGGCCTTCTTCTGGGTTTCGCCCAAGAAAGGTACTCCTCACCTCCGATTTCTGTAAGGTCAGGTTTCCATACACGGTTAAGCCTTTCAATACGGTATTGTCGAAGAGCAGTCCAAAATTTTTACGCAACTCGAATTCTAATCCATAGACTTTGGCATAATCTGCACTTTTCAGGTAATACTGCGGATTGCCTGAAGAAATATCGAAATTAAGTTCTGCCGGCTTGTCGAACTTTTTATAGAAGCCACCAACTGATATAATTTCTCCCAGACCTGGAAACCACTCCGATTTAAAATCCCAGCTATCAATTTTTGTACTATATAAGCCCTGATTACCGTATTGACCACCAAGATCCGCACGGTAGCGCCAGAACTGGCTGTTGTCCATGAGTTCAGGCCGCACAATGCTGCTGGAATAGGCCGCACGAATATTTAGTGTAGAAAGTGGGCTATAGGTCAAATTAGCCGATGGCAACCACTGCCAGCGTGGGTCCGGTTTTAAGCTATAAACCTCAAAACTCGTGTTGGTCCCGTTATTGATCTCTTTGTATTTATAATATTCTCCACGGATACCCCAAACCAAACGCAACTTGTCCGCCAGCCGGTTGTCCAGCATAATAAAGCCTGCATGGTTTTTGCTTTCACCCTCGTAAGTATCTGAAAACAGCGGATTTATGGTGTAGAAAAAACCATTTTCCCCTATGTTCTCCGGCTTTTGCATTTCTGCAATAGACAGGAATTGCAGGCGTTCATCGTTGGGTGTTGAGGGATCATCGGTAAAAGCGGCGATCAGCCAGTCAAATTTTGCCTTCTTTTGATTTCCAAAATAACCAGTTTTTACGCTGCTCCGGATTCCTGCAACGTTAAAAGGGATCGTCGCCGACACATCCCATGAGTAGTTGATTTCCTTGTTAGCGTAATTCTGGCGGGAAGTAGGAAAAAATGAAGCATTTGAACTATTGCCAACTGATGCAAAGTATTCGTAGTTGCCTGACACAAGTTGTGAATAGCTATTGACTACGGAAAGATCTTTTTCTTTTCGGCTGATAGAAGTCCGGGCTGCATCCCAGTCTATTTTTACTTTGCCAAACTGGTGCTGGCCTGAAAGTTTGTTTTGCAAAAGATCGGTGAAAATCGGATCATCCGATTCTTCTATTCTGTTGGGTGGATTACCCTCTATACCATTTTGATCATAACCAACAATTCGCGTGAGCGCATTGTCATACACATGTGTATATGTATTGCGCAAACTGAAACGATTGTTCTTTCCCAGCTGCAAACCTGCATTCAACAAGCCTCCCCAGGTGGTGGTAAAGCCATACGTGTTTCCTGTATTCTCCAAGTAAGGTGCCCAGCTTCCCCGATTCTGCTGATTAATATTATTAGTATTCTGCGTATTGCGATAGCTGAGAGAGCCGGTAAACCCTAATTTATTGTTATTGCCGGTATCCAGGGATATCAAGCGTCCCATGGTAAACTGATAATTCTGCGATGGGATAGCCTTGTATTTATAGACCGTAAAATTATCATTTTTGAATCTCAGACTTTGATCTGTTACTTTCTTCCAATATTGTTCATCTGTCAGCTCTGCATTATCCCCGTCCCGCGCGGTTCGCACCAAATCTTTCGGAAAGTCGCGCCTGCCGTCATCGAAACCGAAATAATCATATTTGCCCCTTTTATGGCTTAAAAAATCTTTTCCCGTGGTTTGGTCGTTGTAAGAAGCGCCGACACTAAAGCTTGTGAAATTCTCATTAGGAATATCCTTAGTATTGATCTGGATCAATCCGCCACCGAAACTGGCATTCATATCCGGAGTAACAGTCTTGCTTACAATCACATTATCCACCATATTTGAGGGGATCAGATCAAAGGAGAAGTTTCGGCTTTGAGCTTCTGTACTGGGCAGGACCACCCCATCTAACATGGCTGAATTATAGCGTTCTCCTATGCCACGAACGAGTATGAATTTGTTGTCCACCGAACTTACCCCACTGATTCGCTTTAGACTTTCTCCAACATTTTTGTCCGGTGTTCTTGCGATTTGCTCAGCGCTGATGCCGTTACTTATCTCCGAGGCATTTTTTTGTTTGGCCAGCAGACCTGCGGTAGAAGCTTTTTTATAGCCGGCAGTTACGACCACTTCCTTTAATCCTTTAGTATCAGGTTTCAGAGAAATTTCCAGCGGCGTATTTTTACCTTCTTTTACTACCACCTCTGTTATACGTTGAGTCTGGAAAGAGATATAGCTCACTTCTATTGTATATGTGCCTGGGTCTATGCTTAGGGTATAACTTCCGTCTGCTCCGGTCTGTGTACCGGCACCAGTTTCGACCACCTTTACAGAAGCTCCTGGTAGGGTTTCACCCTTTTCGTCGACGATTTTACCGGAGATCTTTCCCGGTTTTACGGGGTCCGGTAGCTTATATAAAATAATGGTGTTTTCATCGGCGTGTCTGAAACCGACACGCGTGTTAGCCAAAAGTTTCCTAATGGCATCCTGTAAGTAAACATTTTTTAAATCCAGGCTAACTTTTTGGCCGGAATTAAAAATCGTCTTATCATAATTGATCACACAACCTGATTTATCCTGCAGTCTGATAATTGCTTCCGGTAGGGTTACTGATGTCAGTTTTATGCTGATCTTCTTGTCTGAAATCTGGTTTAGCGCCGCATAGGCAGATAGGGGTGGGAATAAAACAAGGGGTAGCAGGCATAAAGCCGCAACCTCCCTGAATCTTTCAAAGGAAAAGTGCTTTAGTATATCGAAGTAAAAACCTATTTTCATAGATTTATTGCGTTTTTTAATTTTCACGAGTTAAAAACAATTTTTTTTATGGCCGCCCTGTTGACGCAGGGCGGTTTTTTGTTAACTATTTGTTTTGATATGTTTCTTTAAGCCAACCTTAATTTTGGTTGGTGTGGTCTTTGTAAGTAGTTAATCGATCATTTGCAGTCCTCCCCCCAAACGGTAATTAATGAATTCGTTGTTATTTTATAATGTATGTTTCCCCCGCTCATCATCCGTACCTGCTCCATAACGTCTTTGATGCTTTTTTGGTTGAATGTCGCATTGAACTGACGGCTGTTTGCCAGGCATGGCGACTTCAGTTCAAACCGTACATTATAATACCTTTCCAATTTGCCCAGCAGTGTAAGTAGATTGGCATCTTTGAAAATGAACCGGTTTGCAGTCCAGCTGTTGATTTCTTCCGCATCCGCAGTGCTAACCAAATAACGCTGATTCCGGGTGTTATAATCCAGCTTCATGCCACGGGTGAGAAGGGATAATTTTATTAATACTCCATTATTAATTTCTGAAACGCGCACTTTCCCTGTCCGTACCGCTACGCTGAATATATGGTCCGCGGGATAGGCACTGATGTTAAAGGAAGTACCCAGTACCCGGGTCTGGATGTTGCCTGAGTGGACTACAAAAGGGCTGAGGGTATCGCGTTTTACTTCAAAAAATCCTTCACCTTCCAAACGGATGTTACGATGATGGCCTTTTATAAAACGGGAAGGCCATTTCAAGCTAGAAGAGCCTCCCAGGTATACAACCGTACTGTCCGAAAGGATGATCTTCAGCTTTTCTCCCCGTAGGGTGGTTCGGCTAAGCATCTCAATGGCCTCTGCCGGTTTTACTTGATTACTCTGGTAGGCATACCAGCCCAGTGCAGCTGAACATACCAGAACAATTGAAGCGGCATATTGGAGTACCTGGAAATGCTTGCTCTTCTTTTGGTGTCCTGTTTCCGTTTTGGCCAATATCTCTTCGAATTCCTGATCTACATCCGAAGAATCCTCACGCAATGACGGTTCTATAGCCCACGCTTCTTCTATCAAATCAGAAAGCTGTTTATCATCGGTTTCGCCGCTACCCAGGAAACGGAGCAATTCTTCCTCCTGTTGGTGGTTTGCTTTGCCTTCCAGGTAGAGTTTAAACAGTCTTCTAATTTCGTCGTCGTTATATTTCACTGCTGTTTGTTGTATTTAAGGTGTCTTTATATATGTATTAAGATTGAAACGGCTTATATACCTATCCCATATTTTGATATATTTTCAGGTAGCCCTTAACTCATTCATATTCAGTGGTATAATTTTTCAAAAAAAGGTGTTCTGAGGTTGTGTCATTTGCTCGGGTCTTTTTTAAGCTTTGCTAATTCAGTACAATGAATCGAGGTTATTTCCGATATAGGATCTGATCGTAAAAGAGATTGTAAATTCTAATTTTTAGAATTTGAATTTAGATCCGGACAAAGATGGGAACGCTTCAGGAGGTCTTGCCACGCAGATATTCCAGAGCAACAATTTATATCATTTTCCGATCTTAAGGTAGAACCTAAGGAAGCTCTGCTAATGCGAAATGCCCATAAGGGCAAATAATTTGATAGGAGAGGGGCCAAGTTGCTTGGCTTATATCGCTTTACAGGGTGTCTTAAAGGGGGGGTGGTAAGAGGTATTGTAGCAGTATCACTGCAGTGAGCACTGTTTCCGGTGAGAGGCGCATAAAGTAGCGCCGAATATGGCCGGTTGACTTTGTGATCTGGTTATTGACCGTCTTTTTAGAAAGGTGTAAGTGTTCTGATATTTCTTTATGAGACCACCCATTATCACGGCTTAGCAAATAAATGATCCTGGCTTGGCATGGCAGTGTTTCAATAGCCTGGGAAACGATTTCACCAGAATCTTTGAAATCCATGTAATTATCGGTTGAACACAGATGGGGTTCTTCCTGACGTTCCTGGGCAATGAACCGTGTCAATCTCGCTTTACGTTTTAAGGAGTCCAGGAACTTACTTCGTACCATAACAAACAACAGGACTTCCGGAGATTTGGCGGAATCAATCTTTTCTTTGTTTTCCCAAAGACGGACAAACACCTCCTGTGTAAGCTCTTTTGCCTGCTCCTGATCCTGTAGGAATCGGTAAGCAAAACCAGTTACTTTATTCCTGGTACGGCGGTAAAGCTCGTGAAAGGCAGAGGTGTTCCCTGAGCGCACCAGATCAAGTATTTGTTCGTTGGTGAAGTTTTCCAATTCTCTTTTCATGGATGATGAGGTTAACGGGGGAAAGTTACCAGACCAATATTAATTGATTGTTAAATATTTAAGATGATTTACCTATGGGTGATCACGATACTGTATTCGGTTGCCTTTTGATGTGTGTCGGTTAAGACTCTGCTGATAGCCACAGGGCTTGGTTTGGCCTGTTGTGAGTAGGATGCCGATCCCCTGGCATTACCGTTAATTCTGGATAATGCAGCTTTGACCAGCGGATCGTTTAAATCTCCGAAAGGAAGCAAGGGAAGCGTTGCCAGTTCGTTTGCGTTGATGTCCGGATTAATTCCGGCACTGTACCCACCGTTGCCCGAAGCATTGAATAATTTATAAACTATAGGATGCATCTCCCATTGAACTTGCTTGGGGATACGCATGTCGGATATGCTAAAGGAAGCTTCATCCTTCCCTCGGGTTTTTTCCCCAATAAGTATGGTTTGGACATAAGGTTTCAAGTTATTGATCATCACCTCAGAGGCAGATGCTGTTGCAGCTGTGCCTAAGACAAATACCCGGCTTAAACCGAGATTATTCTGCAGAAGGCTGTTGAAATTCGATGTACCGTCAAATGTGGCCGCACTTCCGAAAGAATCTGTTCTGGTCCCACCGTTTTTATTACCCTTATAGATGATAAATGGTTTATCGTAACTAATGCCGCTAGCAATCATGGTGCTGAGTCCGGCCGCCTCGGCCACCTGTCCTCCGGAATTATAGCGAAGATCAAGAATAAGTTCCGTTACGCTTGCACTTTTAAAACGCGCAAATGCCCTGGTTAACGCAGTTGCCAGTCCAGGGCTAAAGTCATTGAAATAAAGATAGCCAATTTTCTTACCTCCGCTTTCAATAATTTTAACAGTCTCCTGCTGATCCAGAATCACCCCGGAACTTATTTCTACCGAACGAATATCATTCCAGGTATTCCCGGTCAGTTCTGCAAGACCTAATGAAAAACTGCCTCTGTCGAGAAGTTCCTGTTGTAACGCGACTGCATTGCCTTCGGTCAGCAGCCGTCCATTAATTTTGCGGATATAATCGCCGCGTTTCAGGCCTGCCCTGGAAGCAGGGGACTCATTTAATACGAGTTTTACAATACCGATCACCTGCCCCGTATTTTGTTCCTTTACCGTAGCGTAGTCAAACCCAAAATTTTTGTTGTTCTTAGGGAAAGAGGCAGGGTCATTGGGCAATATCATATAGGAGAACCGATCAGCACTGTTGCGTACTGAGCTAAAAAAATCTTTTGGTGCAAGGTTAACGGTCGGCTTAGACGGAAGTGATTCGTTCCAGTAATAATAACGTTTCAGGCTGTCCAGTATCCATGTGTTGATGTTTTCATTAGTGCCAATAGGATAGTCAGGTTTGTTATCTTTGTCCTTCTTACAAGAGACCTGAATAAATACTAGGCCAACAACAAGGCACATCCAATTCATGCAGTTCCTTTTGGCAATGTGTAATGTGCTTCCCATAATGGTTTTAACTAGGCTTTTACTTGTAAAAGTAATACCCTACTGTTAACAAATAATTAAGCTTTCTCTTTAAAGTATCGCGTTTTAGCATTAAATGAGGTGTCTTCTACTAATACTCGGATTATCACCCAACTGTAAAGCGAAATCCGCATCAGGTCGAGTGTAGTTTTTAATACACTTTCACCAAAAGCGATGAAGAACGAGTATCTCCGAAATATACAGACAGAGTTAAATAACTCACTATTTTTTATTACAATTGATTTTTTACACTAAATTAGACTCAATTATGCGAATAAAACATAAACCCTTACCGATATCTGCTGCTGTGGATGGCGGGGTGTAACAAACTTTTTATCCATTTGCCCAGTTCCTGTAATTGTGTTACCCATAAAATAATCCCCGATAACCAAAACAAATGCCACTTGGCAATAGATTCCAATTAAAGTAAATATGTCAAATATTCAACAGGCCTACACTCTTTTTGACCAATATAACCAGAGGTCTCCCGAAAGTATTACATACCAGGGCAAGACTTATCCAATTGAATATTTTTATGCGCTAAAGCTTCACCGATGGGTACTAAAACTTGAACCAAATGCCAGTGAAGCCTTGCTGCTTGCCTCCAGATGTCAACATATTGGCCGTTGGGAAATCGCAAGAAAAACCTACCCCGAGGGCCGGATTGGCTATTTAAAATGGAGAAGTGATCTTTCAAAATTTCATTCAAAAAAGTGTGAAGAGATACTTCGCTCCATTGATTATAGTGAAGACATTATAAAGCGCGTCAAGGAAATCATACTGAAAAAAGGAATAAAAAATGATGATGAGGTACAGGTAATAGAAGATGCACTGTGCCTTGTGTTTTTAGAATTCCAGTATGACGCACTCATTAAAACGCAACCAGAAGAAAAAATGATCAGCATCCTTCATAAAACACTGATTAAGATGAGTGACATTGGCAAACAAAACACTCAGGACATTAAATTCAGTGACATTGGAAAAATGCTTCTGCTTAAGGCTATGAATACCACTTAGTGCTAAACAAGATCTGTAGTTACCTGTATCTTTCAAAGATATGAGTGAGGAATAGCCACTGTTCTTCCTGCATTTACTTGTCGTTTCATCGGTGAGACAATATATTTACGAGATTTTAGAAAAATCCTACAGGCGGGAAAATAATTCCCAATCAATTACTGCACGCATTCTTTTCTAAACTTAATCTTTATCAAGAGTCTTTTGCAGAATTCCTGCAAAAGACTTGTCATTCGGTGAATACAGACATGTTCTATGGTCTCCGGGAATCTTTAGGATTTCTACTCCGTCCAATGCAAATTTATTCCATCCTAAATAAACCAGGTCATCTAAATGATACAATCGCTTTTCCACCCTGAAAAGGGTCACTCTGACCTTGCTTGGAACTAAGACATAATCACTGATTGCCTTACTGTAAATTTCGTATATGTATTTTTCGTAGTCAGAAAGCATTTTTTTGTCCTCTTTTTCTTTAGAGAATATTAATGCGTTCAGCTTATTTGTTATTAGCTTAAATCGATAAGGCACAGCGTCTTTAGGGTATTTGCAGAACGATTTTGCAGTAAATAGGACTTTTTGGAACAGACGTTTCAAATTTGCCAGTGGCGTTAACATCGGTTTATGCTGATAGAGATCATATACATAGGTATCAATAACACCCAGCATTTTTACTTCTTTTCCCATTTCCCTAAGCTGTCTGGCGATCTCGAACGCTATAAAACCTCCTAATGAGTAGCCGGCTAAAGCAAATGGACCATCTGGATGGATTTTTAGTATCTCTTGCAGATGTGTTCTCGAAATTTCTTCAATGGATGGGGGAACCATGGTCTCATTGCTGAGTCCCAAAGCTTGTATTCCGTATATTGGCTGATCATCAGTAAAATGTTTTATTATGGACTTGAATGATAAAATGTTTAATCCACCACCATGGATTAAGAATACAGGAGTCTTGTTCCCGCCAATTTTTAAAGGGACTATCGATCCCCCCAGTTCCAATGGCGTTTCTTTTGATAGCTGAACTGCCAATTTTTCAATTGTTGAGTTCTCAAAGAGGGCAGATATTGGCAACCGTTTGCCAGTTTCTTTTTCAAGAGCAACCATAGTTTTCACCGCCAGAATTGAATGCCCTCCAAGCTCAAAAAAGTCATCACTAATTTTGATGCCCTCTATTCCTAATACAGTAGTCCAAATACTAGCAATAATTTGTTCGTTTTTTGTAATTGGTAATGTTTCTTTATCGGTTTTTTTGATACTTTTGCCCGCTATTTCAGGAAGTGCATTTCGATCAATTTTAGCATTAGGTGTTAAAGGAAAATTCCTAAGCACAACGAAATCTTGAGGAATCATGTAATCTGGTAAAATTGCCTTAAGTTCTTCTCTCCAGGATAAATCATTATTTTCTTCTGAACCATTATTTAGCACAATATAGGCCACTAAACGTTTGCCCAGGAGTGTACCCTCTCTTACAACCACAACAGACTGTTTAATGCCATCAAGGGATGAGATTTTTGCCTCTATCTCACCTAATTCGATTCTATGGCCACGGATTTTTACCTGCTGGTCAATTCTTCCAAGAAATTGGATTTCTCCGTTATCGAGCAGTTTCCCTAAATCACCTGTTCTGTATAATTTTGATCCTGTTACATTAGAATATGGATCCGCAATAAACTTTTCGTTGGTAAGCTGGGGGTTGTTCAGATATCCTTCAGCTACTCCGTTTCCACCAATGTATATTTCTCCGGTTTCTAGAACAGGCCGCTCATTTAGATTCTCATCTAAGATATAAACTTGTGTGTTGTGAATTGGAGAACCAATGGTGATAAGTTTGTCATTTGAAGTGATTTGTTTAATTGTTGACCATATGGTTGTTTCGGTTGGGCCATACATGTTCCATACTTCATCTGAAAGTGCCAGCAATTGATGGGCAAGTTCATTACTTAGTGCTTCACCTCCTGTTAATACCTTTAAGTTATATTTTTTATTCCAGCCTGAATCGATAAGCATTTGCCATAACGAAGGTGTCGCCTGCATTACACTGATTTTCTTTTCCTCAATAAGATTCAAAAGTAATCTGCCATCCTTAACTTGTTCGGAATCAGCTATAAATACTTCGGCGCCACAAATTAGTGGTAGATAAAGTTCCAGACCAGCAATATCGAATGAGATGGTTGTAACAGCCAAAAGACGGTCGTTGTGATCCATCCCTGGTACGTTTTTCATACTGGATAAGAAATTGAGGAGATTTTGATGAGAGATCTTTACCCCTTTTGGATTCCCTGTTGAGCCAGAGGTATAAAGAATATAGGCAAGGACGGTAAAACCAGGCTGATTTAAATTGATTTTATCGTATTGTTCAAGTAATGGCCAGGTTTCTTCGATTATAATTTCCCTGGCATTTATAGGATAGCGACCTTGATAAGTTTTAGAAGTAAGCAGTACCTTTGCCGCAGAATCCTTGAGCATGAACTCCACTCTTTCAACAGGGTATTTAGGGTCTAGCGGAAGATATGTTGCTCCTGATTTTAAAATGCCAATTAATGCAATAATCATTTCAAGTGAACGATCAACAGCCAGTCCAACTACATCGCCAGTGCTAACACCGTTGTCAACTAACAGGGAGGCAAACTGGTTGGATTTCTCCATGAGTGATCTATAACTTAAAGATGAATTTTTGAAATTTGCAGCAATCTTATCTGGATATTGATTGCCAATTTGTTCTATCAGCTCAATAAATGTTTTGTCAGATGCTAAAATTGACTCTTTAGTTTTTGTCTCAACTAAAGATGGTGGGATTGATTTTTTTGGAAATGATTCTAGTATCTTACCGTCAGGGTTTTTGCACAATGAACTCAATAAGTTTTCAAACTCTTCCATCATAAGCCTCATCGTTGAAGCCTTAAACAATTGCGTATTATAAGTCCATTCTAAAATAAATGTGCCTTGAGCTTCTGTGGCGTTTAAAAAGATCTCGAAAGTTTCATATGCCCTGGGATTGGAAATAAGTCTATGTTCTAAATGATCAAATGATACCGCACTGTCCATGCCCATATCAATATTGAACATTACAGGGACCAATGGAATCCTTGATGGATCTCTTTTCAGATTTAATTTTTTAATAAGTTGACCAAAACTAATTTGCTGGTGTTCATAAGCATCAAAAAAAGCAGGTTTCCTCTTCTTTAAGTATTCATGGAATGACCAATTGGATTCCACTGTACTTTTAAGAGGCATTAAGTTAACACAGTGTCCAACCAGGCTGTACATTTCAGTAGCGGACTGACCCGCCGATGGCAAGCCTATAATTACCTGTGCTTTTCCAGTTTTAAAAGACAAAAAAATCTCAAAGGCAGAGAGTAACGTAATGACAAAACTACATCCTGATTTTGCACCAATTACTTTCAATTGATCCACTGATTTTGCAGGCAGCAGCTGGTCAATTCTATTTGCTTTATAGGATCGGGGTACTGGTCTGGGGAAGTCAGTTGGTAAATCCAAAACCGGTATATCCTTTTTATAAAGGTCTAACCAGAAACTTTCAGTTTTTCTAAATGAATCGCTTTTGATGAAGCTGGCTTCCGCTAAAGCATAGTCGCTAATCTGTGATGCCTCTTCGAGATTTGCAACCATTCCTTTCAGATATTCATTGTAGTATTTGCTTAAATCTTCTAAGATTATACCTATAGACCAACCATCAGCAATTAGGTGATGAATTACAATGGTGAAATGGTGCCGACGAGCGCTTAATTTATGAAGATAGAACTTGAAAAGAGGGGGCACTTGAATGTTAAATGGAGTGTTGATTTCTCTTTTTACAAACTCATTTAAACGTTCTTTTTGCTCGCTAACATTATAGCTAGTCAGATCTTTAATTTCAAAATCAAATAATACATCACTGTAGATGATAAAATATTCCCCGTTGGGACTGATTACAGATCTGAGTGCTTCGTGTCGTTTTACTACTTTTAATAAGGCCTTTTTAAAACAATCAAAATCAAATTGTCCGGTCAATTCTAAAGACACAGATTCATTGTATGCAAGGTTTGCGGGTTCTCCGCCTATCACACATGATAGCCATATTTCTCTTTGTGACTCGTTAGTTTGGACGGCCTTTACTATTTCATTTGAGTCTTCAAAAGGATTGAAATTGATTTCAATCGTGTTTATTATAGGACGTTGATCTGCCATGATTTAATCAATTTTGATTTGAAGAAATTTTCCTCTCTTATTGGGATTAATCATCAACCATGATGCGTTTCCTTCTTGAATTTTTCCAACCCTGGGATGGGACAATTTAATGAATTTCTCCTTTATTGGTTTTATTTGATGAAGATATCTATTGGACAAACAAGGACCAGAAATATTCATTTCTCCTATTTCTTCTTTTTTCAGGAACCTTAGATTTTCGTCCAAGAAATAAACGGAGGATTGCGCAATTATTTCCCCGGTTGTGGGGGTTGATGCCCACTTATTAGGTTTGGATGTCAATGTTTTCTCGGCTCTCCAAACCGTTGTTTGGGTTGGCCCTGAGACATTTAAGAGGACAAAAAAATTCTGAAAAGAGGCATGAAAACCAAGGTGACAAAATGGTAAGACATCAAGGTCGTTGCCTGGAGGCGAATGTTCATGCTGCCAACTTAAAAAACTGCTCAAGCGCTCCTGTATTAAACAAATCCTTTTTGGTTTATCTGTAACACCAGACATATAAAGAATGCGTCTGTTTTCAGACTGAGAAGAAGTTGTGGTATGGAGTGTTGGAGCATACAATTTATCTGAATGTATCAGGTTAAATCCCGGACCAGGGAGGGGCTTAGATGCGCTTACTAAGGAGATACATGTGCTCACCCCGGGATCCTCTTTGTTCCGCCGGAGCCTATTTTTAGGGTAGCGTGGGGCTAATGGCCAGGAAGATTTTTCAGTTTTAAGAACTGCCGATAGGCAAATGATCATTTCTATAGTGCGCGTTGCACTTATTCCTATAATTTGCCGATTGGACACCAGATTCAGAGTAGTATTAGATGGAATTTCTACTTTTTTATTTAATTCAAAATAGGTGATTGATTCTTTACTAAAAATCACCGCGGTAATTTTAGGGTAATTGGAAACGACCGCATTAAAAGGTTGATGGGCAATGAGTTCGTTTTGACTACTTAAATTTTGATCTTTAAACATTCGAGAGTCACGGGCTGATTCTGCAAGTTAACTTGCAAAAGTTATTCCGGATTGCTCACTACCCTGATTCGGCTCATCTGTCATTGTTTATTTCATCAGAAAAGAGTGTCCTTTATTACCTAAATATGCAGGCACTATGTCCATTGGGAACTTTAATTGTCAAAGTTGGCGAATATAATTCATAGTGAAATACTAAAAAGGAAATGGTTGTTGTGATAAATGAGCATTCTCCCTTAAAATATTTATATATTAATTCTTTTGTCATTTCCTTTTTCATCAGGCAATTAATTGCCCTGCTTTATTAGTAGTACGAGCCGGATTAGTTTTTTTACTATGCTCTTTTTATTTTTTTAAAATAAATCAGCAAATGTGATTTTCCAGAGTTGATGTTACACTTTTTTAGCATACGATTAGAAACGATCCGGCGGATGTCATCTATTATAGAAATGGGTTTTCCAGGTAAATTAAGCTAAGGGTTTTTCCTTATTTTGTAAAATAGGGGATTTTCCCTATTGACATTTTTGTCTTTAACATCCACTTTCATGGCAACATGTCCCTGCCCCAAAGCTTCCCAATGGCAGGAACTTAAAAGAACTTTTTGTTAAACTCATTCTCTCCCTATGATGAAAAATGAAAACACAGACCCGACTGCTGTTTGGGTTTTATTTGTAAAGAAATCTGAATTAGCTTACGTGAATCTCCAGCAACGTTTGATGGACACCGAGGTCGGCGCTCCACTTGAAATACTCAGCGCCGCCTTGGTTTTGATTCGAACGGATGTTCAGGTACTGGATAATTCATTTGCCGATTTGGTTGACCTATCTGATGCTACTCGGATCGTATTTTTTAAGCAGATTCGTCCGAAATTTGTCGCCCTTTGGCTGTTTTATCTGGAACGTTATCACCTGTTTTTGAGTAAGCCTCTTAGTACAAAACAGGGGATCAAGTCTTTTTATGAGTCAGAATTGGAGCAGCTTGATTACTTTTTGAAGCGTTATGGATTTTATTACAGTTATTTCCGAAGCGGGATGAACCAAACTGACCATTTATATTTCCTTCCGGATATGAAAATGTCTGTTGCTGTCCCTGAGTTACCTCTATTACCGGGAATGTCACGTACTGCCTGCGATTACCTTTTTGCCAGGTTCCTGGCTTGTGATTTGATAACCCAATTCGTATTAGCGCAGATCAATGATCTGGATAAACCCAATCTGGTGGTATCTGCAGGGGTAAATTTGGCAAAGAAAAAAAAAGCACAAACACAATTTGGTTTGTCGGTAGATCAATTGGGGATGGCTGTCCGTGCTGCTCTGGATGCTTCGGTAATCAAAGGCAAATCCTTTCAATCTTTATGTGAGGAGCTAGCACCCCTGGTTGTAACCGCTTCCGGACAGAGCAGTGTCTCCGCGGGAAGTCTGCGTAGTAATGCCTATACAGGTGAGGATGTGGATAAACACGTAGTCATTCGTGCAATGGAAAAGATGATCCGCTTGATTAAGGAGTATTAGTTGTTAATTCCGCCAGGGTAATTGCTTTCTTTCAATTTTCCTGGCTTACTTCGCCTAGTTAGTTTATTCTCTTGTGTTCCATGGGATCTTATCAGGTAATAATAGGAGACGCTGAGCTGAAGAAACTTAAAATCTTCTTCGACCTCCTATTTTTAGGCAGAGCGACTTGATGGTTCCGGAAAATGAATGAAAACGAAATTCCAAAATGATCATGTTGTGAATCGGATTCCCTGACTCGCTTATTTCCCTTTCAAATTTTCCCATTCCTCCGATTTTGCTCTGATCAGTTTAACTTTTTTCTTACTGTTGAAATTCTTGGTCCTGGGACATCTTTTTTTGGATGGGTGATCATTAGGTTGTGGTTTTTTAGTTGATATCCATTGATGATCCTACGCGCGATCTGACGGTAAAATATTTTCTTTTGAGAATCCTTTTCCAGGATAATGTTGTTTCTAATCAGCTGCTTGAGGATTTGTTTCACATCAGCATCGTCTTCTACACGGAAAGAGCAGCCAAGATAAGGATCCCGGTAAACCAGGACCAGGCAAAGTCTGCCATCGGAATCCCGATGTATTAGTTTTTGTTGGGTAACTTCAATCTCCCTGGGATAGGACCCCTTGGTCTCAGAAGGAGAATTTTCCATCATGGTAGGGTCAGTAATGCTTACAGGCACTCCGCGTCTGTAATCCTCTATTTCTCCCAACTTCAAATGATCTTCATCTGGAAAAGGAAAGCGAAAGAGGAAACCCATATCAGCTTCGGCGTATTGTTCGGGTGAAAGGCTTCCTGGTTCTTGTTGGACCTGGCCTGATTCCAGTGCCAGGACATATTTCGGATAACTGGCGTAATAGAGACTCTCGCAGGTGCCCAGTTTGATGACTCTGTTTTTGTATTTTATGTACTCTCCCATAATTGAACTTTTTCTGGTGTTGGCAATCTGTTTGTTGTTCTGAGCAGGATAAACGTATTTAGAATGACTCGGATTTTTTCATTTATTCCTTTCACATGCCCGGATCAATAAAGGTCATCCATTGTGTGAAAAATAACCTATTTAGAATTTAAAGGGCATTGAAGAGGGCTTCTCCAATGCTATTGTCCTATTTTCTCTGTTTGCCTTGTTTTAATATTGCCCTGAAGATTCATGGGATTGACTTTGCTTTCCTGTGTGTTTTTTGTTCATGAATGTTATCCTCTTTAGAATTTATCCTGGATCGTTTTATGTTTTTTATCAACCTTACTTTTGTACTGCAAGCCGGAGTAAATGCTAAGCATAAGGTTTGCTTGATCTGCTGTTAGCGGAGCACTGGAGCCTTTATGCTAAAGGGGCTGTACCATCTGGTGCACTAATTGGTTTTTTGGTTATTGTTTAAGGATGTAGGAATGAAAAAGAAGAAAAATAATAGAGACAAATGCTATGCGGTACGGTTAAGTGCAGCTGAACAGGAGATACTGCTGAAGAATTTTGCAGGTACAACCCACAGGAATTTTAGTGAATATGCGCGGGCAATTTTACTGGGAAAACCCATGATTGCAGCAGTAAGAAACCAGTCGCTACAGGACATTTTCGTGGAACTGGTGGCCTTACGACAGGGGTTGAATGATGTGGCAATTCACTTCAATCAGGCTGTACAAAAACTGCATACCGTAGCCAGCATTCCACTATTCCAGAGTTGGCTGTTAAACTATGAAATGGATCGTCGAAAATTGCTAAAAGATATTCGGGAGATTAACGTATTCGTCAATTCAACTGCTGAGAAATGGTTGCAATCATAAAAACAATTAAATCCTTAAGTGGAAGTTTTTACTACAATGAGCGTAAGTTGGGTTCGGGTGATTCAACCTGCCTGATGGCTGAGAATTACCCACGTCAACTTTCTGAACTGACTCAGTCTGACCGCTTGCAGATGCTGGAAAAAATGGCTGCGTTAAACCCGCGCACTAAAGTAAATGGTCTGCATATCTTTTTAAATTTTGATCCTTCGAACCAGCTCAATCCAAGTAAGTTGCGGGAGATTGCACGATTTTATATGCAGGGGATTGGTTTTGGGAATCAACCGTATTTGGTATATGAGCATTTAGATGCTGCACATCCACACCTTCATGTTTTAACCACCAATATACGTGCTGATGGCAGCCGAATAAATCTATATATGAAAAGTGTTCATTTTCAGTCCCTGCTCAAGCAGATACGTACCCGTTTTGCGCTGCATACAAGCAGCCTAGCAAAAGATCCGGTAGCAGCTTTGTATCGTGCCCAGCCCTCGAAGCTAGCCTATGGTAAATCACCAACGTTTAGCGGTATTGCTAGTGTGTTGGAAAGTGTGCTTAGTGGGTACCGTTTTACCTCATTTGCAGAGTTAAATGCGATCCTGGGTTTGTATAACGTTCGGGCGGAACGGGGTAAGGAAGGGTCGAAGCTGTTTAAAAACAGAGGACTGATTTACCGTTTACTGGATGGGTCGGGTAAGCGCGCCGGTGTACCGGTCAAAGCCAGTGCGCTACCATTCAACCCGGGATTAAATGTGCTCGAGGAAAAGTTTAAAAGGAATATTCCGCTTAGGCTAGGCCTGGAGTACAGAATTGTCCGGGAAATTAACCTTGCGCTAAACAACGTGGAAATTTGTGATGCAGCGGCCTTATGGGCATCGTTGAAAACAAAGGGGATTGATTTGGTACTCCAGGGCGATGCTGCTGGTAGATCGCAGGAGATGATTTATGTCGATCACAACAGTAGATGTGCGTTCAGGGGAGCAGAACTGGGTAGTGTTTATGATACCAAAGGCATATTGAGCGCCTTGCATGCAAATCAAAAAAGCATCAAGAACGCTAGTACTGACAATGTTCCGGAATTTGAAAAGGATCGGGGTCTACATGCTGATAGCTTGCAACATAGTTTGATTAGTGTTGATATATCGGCATTGGTCAATTTATCGCAGATTCGCTCTGAGTGGGATCGTTCTTTGGTTTCTGTGGTAAAAATGAATCGGAAAGAACGAAGAAGAAAACAAAGGATCAAACATTAACGCGAAATTTATGGCAATGCAAACAGGTGAGAATGAGCAGGCAATGAGAAAGATTCTGGACATGACCAGGCTCATTTCGATTAGTATCCTGCTCCTGCATTTTTATTATTATGGCTACGCGGCATTTCGTTTCTGGGGCTTTACCAGTACTTTCTCTGACCAGCTGATGATCAATATTGCTCGTTCGGGGTTGTTTGAAGACTTTCATAGATCCAAGTTTATTGCTTTAGGGTTTCTGTTCATCTCCCTATTAGGGGTAAGGGGGAAAAAGGATGAAAAACTAAGTCATAAAACCGGCTTGGCTTATTTGCTTACCGGTCTGCTGTTGTATTTTGTCAGCGCACTGACCCTGGTGTTGGATCTGAATTTGCCTTGGCAGGGAATGCTGTATATGGGGCTGACTTCCGTCGGATATTTATTGATTCTGACTGGTGCTACGCTGTTCTCCAGAATCATTAAAGACAAGCTGAGCGGTGATATTTTCAATAGTGATCAGGAGAGTTTTCCTCAGGAAGAACGACTGCTGGAGAATGAGTTTTCAATCAATTTGCCGACCAGATATAAGTTGAAAGGGAAGGAGCGAAAGGGCTATATCAATGTAATCTCCCCGGCCAGGGCTACCATTGTGCTTGGTAATCCCGGTTCAGGTAAGTCTGTTTTTTGTATTCGGGAATTCATCACTCAGGCCCTTGGGAAAGCTTCACCTTATTCCATGCTCGTATACGATTTCAAATTTCCAGATCTGTCTTTAATTGCCTATAACCACTGGTTAAAGCATAAGGACCGCTTTCCTGGAAAGCCTGAATGTATTTTCATCAATTTTGATGACCTGTCGCGATGTCATCGCGGGAATGTGTTTGACCCTTTGGGCATGATTGACATTACCGATGCCTCTGAATCTGCACGTACCATTCTGTTGGGATTGAATCGGGAATGGCAGAAAAAACAGGGCGATTTTTTTGTGGAATCCCCAATTAATTTTGTGACTGCAATTATTTGGTTTTTACGTAAGTATCAAAACGGCGTCTATTGTACATTACCACATGCCATTGAACTGATTCAGCTGGACTATGACAGTTTGTTTACGGTACTGCGTCTGGAGAAGGAAATAGAAGTATTGATTAACCCATTTGTAAATGCCTACTTGAATGATGTGATGGAGCAACTCGAAGGACAGATCGCTTCAGCTAAGATTGCCCTGGCCAGGTTGTCTTCACCCCAATTGTATTATGTGCTATCCGGGAATGATTTTAGTCTGGACATCAATAACCCCGAGCATCCGAAGATCATTTGTATGGGAAATAATCCGCAGAAGATTCAGACCTACGGGGCAGTACTTTCTTTGTATGTAAACCGTTTGCTGAAAATCATCAATCAGAAGAATAAACTAAAATCCATGCTGATCTTCGATGAGTTTCCGACGCTGACTACAGATATCATTCCTACCATTGCTACTGGCAGAAGTAATAAAATCGGGGTATGTCTAGGCATACAGGATGCCAGTCAGCTGCGGAAGGATTATGGCCGGGAACAGGCAGAGGTGATCATGAGTACGGTGGGTAACATCATTGCCGGACAGGTGACAGGGGACACCGCCAAGCAGCTGAGTGAACGTATTGGCAAAATCCTGCAGGACCGCCAAAGCATGTCAATCAATAGCGGAGATACTTCTATCAGTAAAAGCAAGCAGCTGGAGTTTGCCGTTCCGGCCTCCAGAATTGCGGCACTTTCCAGCGGGGAATTTGTAGGCATGGTTGCCGATATCCCAGATCAAAAAATTGCCTTAAAAGCTTTTCATGGTGAGATACAGAATGATTTCGATGCCCTGAATAAGGAAGAGAAAGCTTATGTTCCCATCCCTGTGATCAGAACGGTCAATTCAAGTATGGTCCAAAAGAATTACCTGCAGATCAAACAGGATGTGCAGGACATCGTGCAGTCTGAGGTTCTGCGAATGATGGGGGATCCTGCGCTTGCCCATTTGGTGATCCGCAAGAGCTAGGCCATTGAAATTCCGACTTAATGCTTTCCAATCTCTGCTCATTTTGATACGTCAAATACCGCTCCTAGCTGATTTTGAAAATGGCCAGGATAATGATGGACAGAAATATCGCCATTGCACCAGGTAGAAAACATGGAGTTGCAATATAGTAGCCCTAACCAGTTTATCAGTACCTGCACTGCTCTGTTTTAAACCCTTCTTTAATTTTGTGATCTGCCTGTTTCCTACCAGGAATCCATTGAGAACCAGTGTCAGGATAAGTGCCAGTTTAATTTTGAACCACAATTGATGCATGAAAACACCGTGGGTAACCATCAAACCTACGCCTGAAGAAAATAGTAAACCGCCACCTATTGCTAAAATTATAGCAAGCCTGGACATTAGGTTTAACAGGCTACCGGATGGTTCGCCTTTGGTGTTAAACTGGTTGGAAAAAGTACGGAAGGTAACATAATCTGCAACAGTAGTCCCTGCCAGTTGCGTTAGCCCGGTGAGATGCATAACAAGTAAGGCTTGCATTAAGATGAGCGTATTCATATCAGATTGTTATTTTTTGTTAAGAACTGAACAATAAAAAGCTGGTTATGATCATGTATAGCAATAGAATCAGGTGTCTGAATAACCGGATCCCCTTGCATGCCACCATTGTTCAGATTGACAACAACCTGCCTGTATTTAATTTTGGAGATTAACTGGCCCGACGTTAGTAGTTTAAAAATATTATTGTAGATACAAGAGAAATGCCTCGCAATTGTTATTTTAGAGTTGAGTTTGACTTAAAAGGTTTTTAACATGAATATTGGTAAACGCTACAGCTTAAAAGAGTTTGTGATTTGGAGCCGAAGGGATATCTATAAATGTTTCTTTCTATCATTAATTCCGACACTTTTGTATAGTTCAGGATGGAAATTTTTAGCGATTTCTTGGATGCCAGTAGCGATGCTCGGAACAGCAGTAGCATTTATTGTCGGATTTAAAAATAATGCAAGCTATAATAGACTGTGGGAAGCCAGACAAATTTACGGGTCTATCATAAATAATAGTAGGAGCTTTGCGGTCAAGGTCCGGGATTTTTTAGAGGGTAATAACGATGTTAATGTGATATTAATGTTCAATAGGCATATTTCCTGGCTTACCTTTCTTCGATACCAGCTACGTGAACCCCGTAACTGGGAAACAATGGACGAATTGCGTTATAAAGAATACCAATCCGCCATTTTTAAAATACCGGAAAGAGAGAAGTCTCTAGAGGACGCATTAGAAAATCTGCTTAGTAACGCTGAGATGGAATATATACTTGGGAAAAAGAATCGTGCTGTGCATGTTTTGTCGCTTCAGTCAATTACCATAAATCAACTTCGTGTCGAAGGGAAAATAAGTGATATACAGCAATTGCAGTTGCAGCAGGATGTTGATTCATTTTATGAACAGCAGGGAAAGGCTGAGCGAATCAAGAATTTCCCATATCCGCGAAATTTTTCGTCAATTACTACCTACCTGCTTTACATGTTTGTTTTGCTACTGCCTTTTGGACTATTAAAGGAATTTACCCATCTTGGAGATGGGACAGTACTTGAAAATTTTACCATTTATTTCATAATTCCATTCTCGACAATTATCGGTTGGGCTTTTCTGACATTGGATGCTGTTGGAGACAGCTCGATAAATCCATTTGAAGGAAGTGCCAATGACGTACCCATTACTCAGATTAGTAAAATGGTTGAAACAGATCTAAGGGAAATGCTGAACGAAACAGAATTGCCTGAAGCGGTAGGTCCCATCAATAACATTGTAATGTAAGGCTTGGGGTTATTATTCAAATACTGCATTGCTTGCCCAATCGATAACCCTGTTTGAAGTGAAGCCCAAACTGAGTTCGTATAATAATTAATTAAGATGGCTCTCGTTGGTCTTTATCAGATCAATCGTTGGTTTTTTATTAAGAAAATATAAATACAGGAGGCAATGAAGAGCAAAATTTTCAAAGATCAAGAACTGCCTAACGCATCGGCTAATAAGCTTACCCCTTCTCAATAAAGGTTATGAAAGTGAAAAGGGCAGGTCTTTGCTGGTCAAATCTGGATCGGTTTTCCAATTGCTTTCTTCTATATCGTTGATTTCAGCGGGCTGATTAGATAATTAATACCTGGAGAGATTTTTTATACGCTTTGGGTAGTTGAATAATCGTTTTTTGTGAATCTTAAGCAGGCATTGATGCAAAATATTTTTGTGGGATAAAAGTCTGTTCAATTAAATGCAGTTCTCAAAGAACTGCATTTATCGTGGTCATCGTGGCGTGTATTCGAATCATTTTTCTTGACAATTTTGCTGAAATGGGAGATGTTGCAAAGAAAAAATAGACCTATTAATTAAACCAGCATAGGAATGTTACACCACTTTCTATAGCAATTTTTTGTTAATTTCAAGCAATCGCAAAGTCTAAGATTTAAGCTTGCTTATCACTAGCTATGATTAAAGGTTCGGTACTTATTTAAACAAGCAAAATCGGATTTAGTTTAAGATTGAATAAATTCTAAGATATCTTTATTAATTATTGCTGCTTCAGTAGTTGGCATTCCATGAGGAAATCCCGGATAGGTAATCAATTTGCCGTTTTTAAGTAATTTAGCTGATTTTACGCCGGCATTTTGATAGGGTACGATCTGATCGTCCTCACCATGCAATACCAATACTGGAACATCAACTGCTTTTAAATCTTCAGTGAAATCTGTTTCAGAAAATGCTTTGACACATTCGTAATGTGCGAGTATACTTCCCATCATTCCCTGTCGCCACCAGTTTCTCCGTATTCCATCTTTCACAACTGCACCTTCTCTGTTATACCCATAAAAAGGGATTGTCAAATCGATATAGAACTGTTGTCTATTGGTGAGGGTTTCATTTCTGATATTATCGAACACTTCGATTGGAACACCATCAGGATTTGCTTCACTTTTCACCATTACCGGCGGAACTGCACTGATCAATACGGCTTTGGCAACTCTGTCTTTGCCGTATTTATTTACATATCTGATTACTTCTCCACCACCGGTTGAGTGACCTATGTGGATCGCGTCTTTTAAATCTAAAAATTCCGTCAGTTCGGCGACGTCAGCAGCGTAGGTTTCCATCTCGTGACCTGAAGTTATCTGGCTTGAACGGCCGTGACCTCTTCTGTCGTGAGCGATCACTCTGTAGCCTTCGCGTAGGAAAAACATTATTTGTGCATCCCAATCGTCTGCTGATAAAGGCCATCCGTGGTGAAACATAATGGGTTGCCCTGTTCCAAGATCTTTGTAAAAGATTTCTGTTCCGTCTTTTAATTTTAGTTTACTCATGTTTTCTGGAGTTTAAAGGTTATTAAAATGATTTATTTATCTTAACACTTATTTAATCATATAAATTCAGTTTGAATTTTGGCTTACTAAATGAAATAAATCTGCTGCACCACCACTAAATTTCGCCCCATTGACAAAAAATGAAGGCGTCCCGTTCACACCGCTAATAATTCCGCTTTCGAAATCAGCATCTATCCGATTAGCTAATGTTGATTTTTCCAAATCTGTTTTGAATTCCTCAATATTTAAGCTTATTTTTTCTGCCAATTCTAACAGTAAACTTTCATTCAGATATGCTTGATTTTCATAAATGGCATCATGCATTTCCCAGAATTTTCCCTGCAATGCAGCGGCTTCCGCTGCAAGTGCTGCAGGTCGTGCATATTGGTGTATCTCGGAGAGTGGGAAGTTTCTAAAAACGAATTTGATCTGCGATCCGAATTGGCTCATCAGTTCTTTTAGTAGGGGATAGACATCCCCGCAATACGGACATTGGTAATCTCCATATTCTACAATGACTAAATCGGCTTCCAGATATCCTTGTACATGATCAGTATTGCTAACCGCTGGTCTTAGTGACATAATTATTTTGTTTTAAGTGTTTCCAAAGCTGCTAACCGTATTTTTTCGCTGTTTCTCCTTTAGATTCAAAATCAGCCAGTAAAGGGAGATGCAAGTTTCTGGATTGTGAAAATGCCAAATGACACCATTTGCTATCTACTGAGATCCCGAAAATCGCTGCATCATATTTTTTGAAATATTTTAGCGTTTCGTTGTACAGTGCCATCTGATCACTGCAAACAGGACTCCAGTCAGCCGGATAAAATGCGAGGATCACATTCTGTCCTTTGAATTCTGATAAAGTGATTTTTTGGTCCGGCGTCGCAAATAAAGTAAAATCGGGAGCAACATCATTTTTTTGTAGCATGATATTAGTTTTTAGGGTTAAGTTCTAAATGGTATGGTTGATAAGGTAAAAGAGTAACAATAGTGTAGGAGCACCAGAGAATAGTTTGCTGAAAAAAACGTATGAAAGGGCAGCGAGTGCACCTGAGAAAGCGTGAGGGGTAATCACAACAGATGCACCTTGGTTTTTCATAGGCCCTTTGTTTGATATGATTAAAGTTAACCATCTTAAACGTTTTTTGGATAGTTTATTTCAATAATTAGAAGCATACATTTAATTTGTGCGCTGAACCACTTTTCTGAAAATATACCAGATGTTATTGCTTGTATATTGCACTTAGATAAAAATACCGAATTCAAATTCATTATATTATGGCTATAAAAAACGACGTTCACTCATGATCAGCCGCCTACATGTTTACGGGTGATACCTAGCCGTTTCATTTTCGAATTAAGAGTGGTTGAGGGCAGATTCAGTAGTTCGGCTGCTCCACCAGGTCCGGAAATGCGTCCGCCGCATTTTTTAAGTACATTCAGTATATACTCTCTTTCATTATCATCTATCGTTTTTATCCTCTGATTACCAGCTGAGGAAACCGAATCGAGTTTTGCAGCCGGTAGTTTTATTGCTTCAATCACATTTCCACGGCTAAGCAATACGTGTCGCTCGATAAGGTGCTCCAGCTCACGAATATTCCCCGGCCAGTCATAATTCGAAAGCTCATTCAGTGCCTGTAACGATAAGCTCATTTCTTTTTTACCCGCACGCTCAGCATACTTACTTACAAAAAAATCAGTCAGTTCGGGTATATCTTCTTTCCGGTCTCTGAGTGCGGGAAGTTCTATCGGGAAGATATTTAGGCGGTAATACAGATCTAGCCGGAACTTACCTGAGGCAACTTCCTTTTCTAAATTGCAATTGGTCGCGGCAATTATCCTCACATCTACCTTAACGGTTTCTTTTCCTCCCAGCCTTTCTATCTCCTTTTCCTGCAGTACGCGTAGTAATTTTGATTGGGACTCCAAAGACAGTTCGCCTATCTCATCCAAAAAAATAGTGCCGCCGGAGGCCTGTTCAAATTTGCCCACCCGCCGTTCAACAGCACCGGTAAATGCACCTTTTTCATGCCCGAATAATTCCGATTCGATCAGGTGTGCAGGCAATACTGCACAATTGACCACCACGAACTGTTCTTTGCTGCGCAGTGACCGCAAATGGATAGATTTAGCAAACCTTTCCTTACCCGTCCCGCTTTCCCCAAGTATCAACACAGAAGTTTCCGTGGGGGCCACCAAGGTAAGATGATCAAGTGCTGTGAGTAAAAGATGGCTGCTGCCGATCATGCCATCAAATCCTTTTTCCAACACCGGTAGACTGTCTTTCTCCGAGGATTCTACCCGATTGCCAGGGGTTAAGCTTTTATGGCTTGTCAAAAGTCCTTCAATGGTAAGGGACAATGACCGTTGAAGTTTGTTGACAAGGGCAAGATGCCCGTTATTGTAAATATCACTTTTGCGACTGTAGAACGAAAAGATAAATCCGGGCCTGCCGGTAACCGGTACATACATGATCAGGTTCGATCTCATTTCAAACGAATTTGACACAAATCTTTTTGCCGGGTTGGCCTTACAGCGTTCAATAAAGTCCCGATTGTTATACAGTGCAGAAAAAGTATCGTCTGCTGAGGCCTCTTGTAATTTTATCAGCCTGGCTTTTGGTAATCCCGAAATATTCATCAGCTCATCCAACCCTATTGCCTGATAATCATTAAAGCCGGTGCGCATATAGCTAATCCCATTGTAGGGCAGACTCTCTAAATTTTTCATGCCTACGGTTAGGTAATCAAACGGCAGATAAGGTTGCAGGGTCTTGGCTATTTTCAGGAATTTTTCGCTCCATTGATTTTTTTCGGCCAGAATATCGGTTAGTGCGCTTTGCAGTACCTGTTCATTAGCAGCTTTAGTCAACATGCTTTGTTCATGCAGGTATTGTGCAATTTCCAGACTCACCAGCACATCTTTTTCCCGGAAAGGCTTCACCATAAAACCGTAAGGCTGGGTAGCTTTGGCTTGTTCCAAAATCTTTTGGTTTGAGTTGGCCGACAGATAAACAAAGGCGATCTGCTCATCTTTCAACTGCTCTGCCAGGTCAATTCCTGACAGCTCGCCTTTTAAATGAATGTCAAGCAATACTAGTTGTGGCTTTTGTGTCGCGATGATCTCTCTGGCTTCTTCTACCGAATCGGCAATATCACAAACATCATAGCCGGCTTTCTCCAGCATGATTGACAGGTCATTTGCTACAATGAATTCGTCCTCTACAATTAATATTTTCTTGCTCATGATCATAGTTTGTTCAGGCGTTAATAGTTTCCGTGGTCTTCTGCTGCGCAAACACCACGTTGATGGTAATTCCATCATCGTTTTTAACCGAAAAGCTACCGCTTAATTGTTTGCTAAGCCCGCGCATCAGGCTCATTCCGAGTGTTTTGCTTTTAGAAATGTCGGTGTTTACTGCAAGGCCGATCCCGTTGTCACGTATGGTTAACCCGTACCGGCCTTCGCTCAATTCGACTAACCTTATGGAAATCATACCTTCGCCATTATCAGCGAATGCGTATTTAATTGAGTTGGTGATTGCCTCGTTCAAAATAAGTCCAAGAGGAACCGATTTGGTAAGGTCGAGTTCAATGGGGTCAATAGCTATCTCAAACCTGATTCTGCCCTGGATATCAAAAGTTCCACTTAAATATTGTACCAGATCGCTGATATAAGCTGGCATATTCACCCGTGCCAGACTATCAGACTGATAAAGCTTTTGATGAATCAGGGAAATAGACTGCATGCGATGCTGGCTTTCCCTGATGGCATTATAGGCAACTTTATCATTAAGGAAGGAGGATTGGGTATTTAATAAGCTGGTCACGATCTGCAGATTGTTTTTTACCCGGTGATGAATCTCCTTCATCAGCCATTCTTTTTCCTCAAGCAGGTTATCCTTCTCGGCTATCAGGTCGGTTAAAGATTGATTCTTGAGGTTGATTTCTGATTGCTGCAGTTGCAACTGCCGGTTTACCCGTTGCTTTGACAAATACCGGTTATAGTTCAAACCAAGTAATAAAGCGAGTAATATAACCCCTGCAATGCTGAGTTTTTGTGTAGTTTGCTGCTGTTTAATGTTAATTGCCTGCAATTGCGCCTGCTGTTTGAGAATTACGATATTATCCTGCTTGGACTTAATTTCCTGATCCTTTTTCTCGGTCTGGTACTGTATTTCCAGCTGGGCGATCTGCCTGGTTTTTGTTTCATCAAACAGAAAATCCCGAAATTTGATGTATTGCCTGTAGCTCTTATTTTCCCTTAGATAATCCCCCTTTGCCGAGTCTATTTCATACGCCATCCTATATGCATTGAGCAATATATTGTTTTGTTTGTTTGCCCTACCCATACTTTCATATCTTGTATTGTATAGCCGGGCTTTCTCATAACTCTTAACAGCCATAAAAAACATGGACAGGGTCTGGAGCAGTACCGCCTGATTTGCATCATCTGTGTCAAGATGGGATTCCAGCTGAAGTAAATTGTCAGCATATTTTCTTGCTTCACTGTATCGTTTCAGAGGAATTAAGGAACCAAGACAGGATACATTAATCATGATTCGGTTAGCCACATCCCTGGGGTGATAGTTCTTTTCGGTTTCCTTCATCAGCTGATAACTTTCCAATGGCCTGTTTGAACTTTTGAGCGCATCGGCTACATTATAGCTGAGTATTATGATGTAATCCAGGTTCTTATTTCTTTTGGCGTTGGTTAATGCTTTCTCAAAATATAGCAGAGATTGCTCATATTTTTTAAGATTGAAATAAGTGAATCCCACGCTGTTAAGGACCGTGCACAGCATCAGGCTGGTGTCGCCGGCCTTTTCGGTTGCCCGCACAGCGAGTATACCATACTTAAGTGCCTGGTCATAATTCCCCATCTGCGTATGAAAAGTCGATATCATATTATATAAGCCCTGTAAATCGGTTTTATGAATAGACTGGTATAGTGACAGTGATCTGGTAAATGCATGTGAAGCTTTTGAATGCTGCCCCTGCTTCCAGTAGAAATCGCCGAGTATACCCAGCGTAGCGGCGGCCCGGTCGGTAATCCTGGCTTGATTAAAAAGTGTTAAGGCCCGCTGATAGTAAGCAATCCTTGGCGCATAACCAGGACCATTAAAAAATGCATAATAATTTTCCAATGTAAGCCAGGCCTCAGCGGCTTCCCTGAGCTGCCGGTTCTTTAAATAAGCGGCAATCCCTTTGCGTATATGGGCATTGGCTCTGGCACTGTCGTTTTTTAACCTCCATACCTCGGCTGATTCCATGTAAGCATCACCGGTACTTTTAGTAGGTATAGGCTGAGCCTGTAAGGACCCCGGCAGGTAGAAATACAGTAAAAACAGCGCGAGCGAAAACCGCATACAATTTATCTTATTCATAATCCTTGCTTACATACAGGTTCCGACTCAAATTAGAACCCTTAAATTTAAGAAATTGTACGCTAGGGATTTCGATAACTATCTAACTTTATTGCTTAGGTTATATCATAATTATTGACCCTATTTCGCTATTTTACGAGAAAGGGCTTTTGCTGACTGCAGGCAAAGAAATACCGTTGTCGGTAAGCACAACGGTATTTCGCTGATTGTTTTATTTCAGGAAAAAATTCAGGAGGTCCTTTTGAACCTGTGCGGTCTGCTCCTGTACGATCCAGTGCCCGGAATCTTTAATGATTGACTCCTGTACATTGGTAGCGACAAGTTTGCTGTGAGCTGCCAGAAAAGCCCCTGCAAAATGATCAGATCCCATAGCCAGTACCGGCATTGGCAGTTTTCTTTTCGCAAATTCCACATTGTCCGTTGCATCCTGGCCGAACTGTCCAAACCATTGAAAGGCGCCGGTTGTTGCTCCGGGAACCGAATACGCTCTGATAAATTCAGCGGTTTCTGCCTTTGTGAAGGCGTTTTTTTGAAACCCTACCGTTGGCCAGAAGTCAGTAAAGAATAAGCCAACTTTACCCGAAACGAGCTCCCCCGAATGTGGCTGCCCGAAAAATCCAAACCACCATGCCTGGGCTTTTACTTGGCTCCATACCGGTTCAATGCCTGGTAATAGGGCATCCATCAGCGCCAGTTTCTTCACTTCACCGGGAAATTGAGCTGCGTAGGCATAGCCCACCATCAGGCCGATATCGTGACCGGCCAGATTAATGTTCTTGTACCCGAGCTTTTTAACAAGTTCGTGCATATCCACAGCCATGTTCTTTTTGTCATAGCCTCCTGTAGGTTTACCAGATTCTCCTACTCCACGCATATCCGGCGCAATAACGGTAAAGTGTTTGGAGAGCTCGGGCAACAGCCTGTTCCACATGTACCAGTTCTGGCCGAATCCGTGGATCAACAGCAGGGGTTCTCCTTTGCCTCCGGAAACGTAATGAATTTTCACGCCGTTCACTGTAGCATAATGATGTTTAAAATTAGCCGGCGGATTGGTAGGAGTAATCGTGGCTGATGAGCTTTCAGTAAGGACCATCAGTAGTAAGGCCAGCACCAGGTGCCTGATTGTTGTGATTGTTTTCATGATTTTTATTTTAAAATGTGAATGGTTATTTTTTTCTGTTCCCCGAGATATCTTTATAGGCATTAGGCAGGTTAAAGTTGTAGTGCAGCCAGTCAAAAAGCACATACCCTTTGTCGTATGCTTTCATTTTCACCACCTGTTTTGTCTGTTCCAGGGTCAGGCCCTTATCTACCGCTGCCTCCACTTCTTTTTTCAGATCCTGGACGTAATCGATGGTGTATTTTATACCCGATTTGGTAGTAATTTCTCCATGACCGGGAATAACCACGGCATCCTGGGGAAGGAAATCATACATCTTTTTCAAGTTTGCTGCCGGCTCTAAAAAGAAGCCATCAAATAGCCAGGGTATAGCCGGGCTTTCTGCAATAAAAGGGTTACCTGCCCAGAATACTTTTTGGTTTGCCATCCACACAAACAGATCTGCCGGGGACTGGGCGGTACCCACGTTCAGCAGCTCAACAAGTTTGCCTTCACCTAAATCAATTCTTAAGTTACTGTTTTTAGGGATCAGGACATCAGCCGGACGGTAGACTGCATCTTCTATACCTCTTCCGGCGCCAAACAAGTTCACCATGAATTGCCTAATACCTTGGAAGTTTTTTGCCAGATTTTCATTTGCAAAATCATTTTGAATGATGAGCGTAGATTTTGGAAGCAGGTAGTTGCTGAAACAATGATCACCATGATCGCTGGTGTTCACCGCATAAATGATGGGTTTGTCAGTCACCGAGCGGATGAGCCTGATCTGCTGATCGTATAATCGTTTAGTGAGCATCACTTCTATCATCAAGACACCTTTTTGGCCAACAATGAAGCCTCCTGTAGTGGCCTGGGGAATACCTTTGAGTGTTTCGGATGAGGCAGTTTCCGGGATAACGGCGTAGATATCCGTGTTGATCTTCTGTAGTTTCAGGTTTACCTTATTGGCATCCCATATAGGTATCTGGGGTGGCATCGATTGGGCAAACAGGTTGTCGGTGAGGCAAAGCAATATTGCGCAAAGCCCTGACAGAGTTGAAATTAGCTTTTTCATTTCGTTCGTTCTTTAGTTTTTAATGTCCTTGTCGCTTATTTTTGATAGCCGCCAAAGTACTTTACCGGTGACCACGACGGAATCACTTCAGGAATTGGAGGGTTTAGCGCAGCGTAGCCGCCTGCAGCGTAAACCACTTTTCCGTTCAGGATGGTCATTAGCGAGGTTATTGTTTTCAATTTCTCTGGGCCTGCAGTGAAATAATCAGCTGTGAGGATGGTCATATCTGCATACATCCCTTTGATGAGTTTTCCTTTAAGGGCCTGGTCACCGGAAAACCATGCGCTGCCGGAGGTATAAAGTTGCAGTGCGGTAAATTTATCCAGAACCTGTGTTTTGGGCCAGAACTGCATACCGCCAATTGTTTTACCGGTGAGCAGCCAGTGGATGGCCATCCATGGGTTGTAAGTGGAGATACGGGGTGCATCTGTACCCATGCCGACGGGAATGCCCATGGCCAGCATCTTTTTTATAGGCGGGAGCTGTGTTTTAGGCTGTCCATACATTTTGGTGTACAATTCTCCCTGAAAATACATCCGGAATTGCACCGCTACACCGCCACCCAGGGCTTTAACGCGTACCAGCTCGTCATCTGTGATGGTTTCTGCATGATCAAAAAACCAGCGTAAACCATCAAAAGGGGTATCCTTGTTCACCTTTTCAAAGACGTTCAGCATTCTGCCGATAGACTCTCCATAGGTAGCGTGCAGGCGGAATGGCCAGCGGTTTTTCACCAGTGTCCGGATGATGGGTTCCAGATCGGCTTCCATTTCCGCTGACAGTTGTACGCGGGGTTCCAGGAAATTTTCAAAGTCTGCGGCAGAGGCCACCAGGTGTTCCCCTGCGCCTTCCATATTATACCCGTTGGCCATCATTAGATGGTCGTTTTTCCTGGGGTATGTTTTCAGGATCCATTTTTCATAATCCTGAAGTTCAGTCCCTTTTTGTTGTGCAAAGAGAAAATAGGCCGTCCTTACGGTCAGTCTGCCGGTTTTTGCCAGCGTAAGGGAAGCCTGATAATCCTGATCATAGTGTTGCGCACCTCCGGCAGCATCACTCACACTGGTGATCCCAAAGCTGTTGAGCTCCCTGTAAAAATGTTCGGAGCTATTGATCTGTTCCTGGGCGCTAAGCGTGCCGGTAAGGGCGAGTGTCCGGTAGATCGCCATAGGTGTTTGCCTGGCGTACAACAGGCCTGTCGGCTGCTCATTTTTATCGAGTTCGACAACGCTGCCAGGGTAGCTGGTGTTTTTGTTATAGCCGAGTACTTCGATGCCTTTTTTGTTTAAAAATGCTTTTCCATATAGGTAGGTAATGAATACCGGCTTGTCCGGTACCGCTGCGTTGATCTCCTCAAGGGTTGGCTGTCTTTTTTCTTCAAACTGAAATTCATTCCAGCCGCCAACCACTTTGACCCAGGCTCCTGCGGGCGTTCGAGCTGCCTGTTCTTTGAGCATCTGTAAAGCGCGTTTTAGGGTTTTCACTCCATCCCAGCGTAATTCCATATGGTAGTTGAGTCCTTCGCGGATGGCATGGATGTGACTGTCGTTTAAACCGGGAATCACCGTGCTGCCCTTTGCATCGACGAGTTTTGTCCTATTGTCTTTATAGGCTTGCAGGATTACCCGGTTATTACCTGTAGCCAGGATCAGACCTTTTTCCATGGCTATAGCCTGTTTGAATTCTCCTGGTTTTGCCATGGTGGCAATTTTACCATTATAGATGATCAGGTCAGCTTTTTGCCGGGCATCCGCGGTAGTGGCAGCTGCTACAAAAAATAGCGGTAAACTCAGTCTTTTAATAAGATAAAATAAGGTTTTCATACTTAATTGCTTTAGTGTTCTAAATCTTTGTAAGCCAGTTCAAAATAAAGTCGGCATGCTGTTGCCATCCAGGTTGCCCTAGCACAAAATGGTTGCGCCCGGAAAACTCTTTATAATCGGTTACCGATTGGCGGTGGCTGTACTTTCTGTAATTGGCGTAGTTCAGTGAAGCCGGGATGAAGCGATCCGCGCTCCCTGAGATGAAAAGCAGCGGGACATGGGGCATGGAGAAATCTATTTTAGCTGCACTTGTTGTAGCATCTCTGACCAATAGTTTTGATTCAGGGGTCAGCAGGTTGTAGTAGGCTTCTTTCTGTGCTTCGTAGGACATGCCATTGGTGAATGCGTACTGCCACTGGGCAAATGACATGAGATAGGTTTTTTTTGTGTCTGTAAAGAAACCCAGTGCCGGCCAGCCTGCTTTATAAAACGAAAATTTAAAGGTAAAAATTCCCTGAGGCTGCAGGGAATGCACAGCGATTCCTGCAGCTGCCATACCTTTTTGAACCAATAACTGGGTGATGAGCCCGCCCATAGAATGACCGATCAAAATCGGCTTTTCAGGCAACTGTGCGAGGATGTCCTGGAAGTAGGTGGTCAAGGTCTTCAAACGCTGACTTGCGACATTAGCATCCGGATGCCGCTGGCGCAATGTACATGCCGAGGCTTCCTTATGTGGCCAGGCAGGAGCTAAAGTCTCGTATCCCTGTTGCTGGAAGAAGACTGACCATTGGTCCCAGCAGTCACTGCTCACAAATGCGCCGGTGATAAAGACAATGATGTTGGATTTTGAAGTTTTCATATTCGTTGTTTTGCTGGATCGTTTATGGCAAGCCATAAACCGAGAATACAACTTGTTGATACATAGATGTTTTTGGTTTTGTGGTGTTTTTTGAATAACGCTATTTCGTCAACTGGCGAAGCAGAAACAACGATATCCGGTAATTGGGAGCGTTGTGCCTCAGTATATCCTTACCCATGGCTGTCTGGTGGATTCACCGGCAATAACGATATATCATAAAAAAACCGGATTGATTCCGAAATATAGCAAGAGCCTTCATTAGCGTTTCGTTTAACAAGTTGATAGTAAGATTATTATGAATTCGGTTTCAGTCTTGGTCATTGTGAGGGGATTACTTACCAATAATTCTCTGTTATGAACTTATCAATCAAACAACATCTTGAGAGCAGCATGAGTGCAATAATCGTCGATGCCGGGAAAAAACGACTTGCCGCACCTGTCATCAGCCGGCGTTCGCCAGAAATTTCCCAGAATAGGAATAGATACTGTCAAGGGCCGCTAGTGGCACAACCATGTAAACCAATCAAACATTTAAATCTAAAATTTAAGATGATGAGAACCTGCATTACTTTTCTTTTCCTGTTTCTGGCCTATGCCGGATTGGCGCAGGATACGACTGCAACACCTCCCAAAAAGAACTTGCATTACAGTGTTGGCGGAGAAGTCCGTTATCAATATTTCTATTTCAAGAACCAGGACTGGGGCGAGGCGCCCCCGGACAGAGATGGCTTTGTACTGGCCCGCTACCTGGGGCATGCAGATTTCACTGTGGGGAAACATTTAAGGGCTTTTGCAGAATTGCAGAGCAGCTTATCAAGTGGTCAGCTGGAGCCACCATCGCCGGTGGATGAAAATACACTGGATATTCATCAGGCATTTATGGAGTACTCAGGGCTGTTAAAAACAGGAAAAGAATTAACCATACGAATGGGCAGGCAGGAACTAAGCTATGGATCACAACGATTGGTGGCGGTCCGTGAAGGCCCCAATAATCGGCAGTCATTTGATGCAGCCAAGGCGGTCTATGCCACAAGGAATATAAAAATTGACCTCTTCTATGCCAATTATGTGGTCGCCAGAGCCAATATTTTTGATGACCGGTTCAGCAATGCTACACGGTTCTGGGGTTCATACGGCACGTTTAATGGTGTGTCCCTGATCAAAAATCTGGACCTGTATTATTTAGGTATCCGTAAAAACGTCGCCTTTTTTGATGACGATAAGGGACCCGAGACGCGGCATTCAATCGGTGCAAGGGCATGGAAAAATACACCGGGGTGGCGGTATGACATTGAAGGACTGTATCAATTCGGGAGATTTAATGCCAGCAGCATTTCTGCCTGGACCCTTTCATCCAATATTTCCTATACTTTTTCGCAAGCCAGATTTACCCCGCAGGCCGGATTGAAGATAGAGGCGATCAGCGGGGACAAAAACGATAACGATGGAAAGCTAAATACTTTCAATCCACTATTTCCCAGAGGTGCTTATTTTGGTTTGGCCGCTTTGATCGGGCCAAGTAATTTGTTTGATGTTCACCCTTATGTTCAGCTTAACCTGAGTAAGCAGGTCGTCCTTGCTGTAGACTACGACTTGTTCTGGCGAATGAGCAGCAGCGATGGCCTGTATGCTGTAAATGGTAAGCCTATCTATAGTGGCAAGGCAGGTGCTTCAAAACAGATTGGTCGTCAGCTGGGCGCTTCCCTGGAATTTTCTTTAGGAAAACACTTTGATTTCAGGCAGGAGCTTACCTGGTTTAGTGCAGGAAGCTATTTAAAGCAGGCAGGCCCAGGTAAAGATATCTTAATGACGGGAAGCACCCTTAGATTTAAATTTTGATGGAACTTGGCGCCTCCCCCAACCAGCGCAGCAAGTCTCCGGATCGCCCGTTGATGCCATTAATGCTATGAGCTGCGATCTTCATCGCTGAAAGGTCCGTCGGTAGGCAGCAGTTGTCATTCAGGAATTCCTGAATTTTTTGCTCTAACAGAGAAGTAGTATTTTTACCATAGAATTGAACTTAAAAATAGATCATGGGTTATAACGAACGATTAGCGGATCGTGTTCGCGAGCTACTTGTGGACAGGGACGATGTGACAGAAAAAGCAATGTTCAGCGGGATTTGCTTTATGGTTGAGGACAAGATGTGTATATGCGTGACCAGCACGGGGTTGCTATGCCGTATTGGAGCAAGTAAAGCAGATGAAAAATTGGAAGAGAGCAATTGCCGGCAAATGATCAACAATGGACGAACCATGAAAGACTTTGTCTATGTAGATGATACTGATGTAGAGAAGCCACAGGAGCTGAGGTATTGGCTGGATCTCTGCCTGGAGTTTAATCCACTGGCCAAATCCTCCAAAAAGAAAAAATAGGTCTGGTATAAATTTGTGGAGTAGATAATTAAACTAAAAGCGCCTGCTCAAATTAATGAGCAGGCGCTTTTAGTTAGGTAATCAGCCTAAGTTATTTTTTTATTGAGTCACAGCGGTATCGATAGCAGCTGTATCAGTTACAGTAGTGTCCATAGTGGTCATAGAAGAATCAGTCATTGTAGAATCTGTAGCATCAGCTTTTTTTTCTGATGTACAAGCGGCAACTGATAAAGATATTGCTAAAGCTAAAAAGCCAAATTTGAATAGGTTTTTCATAATAATTCTGTTTTAGATACAAGTTTTGTTCATTTCTTAATACCCTTAACCTAAAAAGGTAACCCATTTAAATAAATTACGGGGCTATAATAGTGAAAAGATAAACCGCAAATATGACCAGTAAAACCACTCCCTGTAATATATTAGTTTTGCCGGTAGCCAGTGAAAGCATGATTGTAAATTGTGCTAGCAAGAGTAGTACCGTTGCCTTCATGTCAATTCCTAACGTAATGGTCATTCCTGTTACCATAGATACGATTGCCACAGCTGGAATGGTTAAGCCAATACTAGCCAGCGCAGATCCTAACGCGAGGTTCAGACTTGTTTGTAAACGGTTCTTTCTAGCTGCACGGTATGCTGCGAGCCCCTCTGGTAATAATACTACTGCAGCAATGATGACCCCTACTAATGACTTCGGCGCTCCAAAGTTGATTACGGCATTTTCTATATCGGGTGCCAGAGCCTTTGCCAACAGCACTACTATACCGAGGCATAAAAGCAATAAAAAGGTACTCAGTAACGCAACCTTATTAGTTGGCGGTTCAGCGTGCACCTCTTCGTCACCATCCGCATCGGGAGGTAGAAAGAAATCGCGATGTCTGATGGTTTGAACCATTACAAAAGCGCCATATAACACCAGGCATACTATAGCTACAAAGATGAGCTGGGTAGAGGTGTATTCGGGACCTGCCTTACTGGTGGTGTAATTTGGAAGAATCAGCGTTAGTACCAGTATTGCGGTAAGCGTAACCACCGCCGCACTTACTCCTGGTAGGCTAAACACCTGTTCTTTAAACTTGGCTCCGCCTACGAGTAAGCATAAACCGATAATTCCCGTTAAAATAATCATCACTGCAGCCAGAACTGTATCCCGTGCAAGTGCAGCGGTATCGGGGCCACCTGTTAGCATTAAAGAAACAATCAGCGCAACCTCAATAACGGTAATGGCAAGCGCCAGCAGCAAAGTGCCAAATGGTTCGCCAACGCGATGCGCAACAACTTCAGCATGATGTACAGCGGCAAGTACTCCAGCAATGAGTACGGCTGCGAGAAAGAATGTATAGAAAATCCCCAGATCCAGCGAACTGCCAAAATAGGCAAGCCAGGCTATGATAGGAGATAGAATGGTCCATAAAGGCACTGGCAGTTTTTTGCTCATAAATTTGGGTTTAAATGAAATTACATGATTCTATAATAAGCTCACCCAATATAGAAAATAACAAACTGTTTGGGGTGATGAAAAACAATTTAAAAAAATATTTATTCATGTGTGTCCTATTTCCGAAATCTCAATTGTCATAGCGGTATAAAACAAATATTGTATTACAATTTAGATCAAAAGGAAAATGGAACAAAGAATCAATTTATTCGCAAAAGGACAGAATGCTATAAAAGCAATGTATGGTTTAGGAAGTTATCTTGCTAAATCTCCTGTTGAAAAGAAACTTTTACACTTGATTTATTTTAGGGTATCTCAAATTAATGGATGTGCATTTTGTTTGGATATGCACTCTAAAGATTTGCATGTAGAAGGTGAGACCGAGCAGCGACTGTATGTATTGAATGCATGGCGTGATGCTCCGCTGTATACCGCCCGTGAGCGTGCTGCATTGGCATGGGCTGAAGCGGTAACAAGGATAACAGGAGGTGATGTTTCTGATGAAGTATATAGTGAAGCGATACAGCAGTTTACTGAAGAGGAACTGATAGATTTGACAATAGCAGTAAATACGATTAACAGTTACAATCGCCTTAATATTGCTTTTCGTACTCCGGCAGGAGATTATCAGCCGGGTGCATTTGCGGTAAAAGCTTAATAGGGTATTATTTCGTCATTTTCTTTATATTCACTGTTTAACATACAGATAATGACGACTTTTAACTTAACAAGAAGCATGTTCTTAGGAGCATGCTTTGTTTTGCTTTCTCCTTTTGTAAAATCTCAATCACTAGAAAAAGTTCCTGTCGGTGAATGTAGGGTAGAGCTTCCTGCATGTACTCGGTTATAGGGATAAACCGGACTTGGCACAATACGCCCATTGCCCCCTAGATAGTGTGGACTGGTTTGGAGTGCAGAATTAGTTTTAGGGCCAAGAAAAGTAGTGTGCGTCATTCCACAAGGATTAAAAATATGGATCTGCATATAATCTTCGAATACTACACCAGAGACGTTGCTAATGACTTCTGCCAGCACATCATAAGCCATATACTGTAAGCAAAATCCTGTCCGGGCGTACTAAGAAGTACGTCATGAGAAATACTGTCTTTAATGTAACGTTCACGTGCCTCTGCATCATACTGCGGGCTTTTCCAGCCATAATCTGCCACATCCGGGAAGCCAGAAGTATGGCTGAGCATCTGGCGGATCGTAACCTGTTTGTAGCGGGCGTCAGCCATCTTGAAATAAGGAATATAAGTCGTTAGAGGTGCATCCAGTTTCAGTTTTCCAGTTTCCGAAAGTTGCAGAATGGCCAAGGCTACAAATGGTTTTGAAAGTGAGGCCATGTGAAAAATGGAACTGGTTGTAACCCCTTCGGGCTTACCCAATTCTTTTTTACCATATCCTTGGGCATATATTGTTTGTCCATCTTTAATAACTCCTATGGAAAAACCGGGGAGCTGTAAAACAGACAGTGCTCCTGTGAAAAGGGAATCAAGCCTTTCTGGTTCTGTTTGCAGAAAATGGGTGCTTTGAGCGACGCAACCTGAATAATAAAAAAGAAGAAATGGAATGAAAACCAGCTGCTTCATGAAAAATATAGCTTGGAAATATTAAATGTAGTATAAATTACCTAGTCCTTGTAAACTCTATCACTTTTGGTGTTATTATTCGTTCACTTTGATAAACTTCTTTCCTTACTGAGAAAAATTGTAAATTCAAGTCTTATACCGCTATCGAAATGTTTATCTCTTCAAAGTCAGGGCTGTTTCTTTTCATAAGTTGCTTGTTTAGCAGTAGTTCTTTTGGACAACTAAAAACGATCCAATGGGATACTGTACAACAAATAACCCCACCATACCAGCAATTTTATTCAAAATATCTAAACAGTGGCGGCATACCCATCCGTTCAGCAGAAGTCGTGAAGGATAGCGCATTGATTATTGCATCAAAGAAGCTCAACATGATGTTGAGAAATCTTCCCATTGCCCGGCAAAATCTAATTGCACATGGTGCTGAACTACATATTATAGGTAAAGATCAACAAACTTCAGACCTGCCAGAATTCAGACACATGAAAGGGGTGCCGTTTGAAGATAATGGCAACATGACAGACATAGATAAGCGCACCAGAGGTCTTGGTGGATTATATGCTTCCTGCGGAGAAGAAAACTTGCTAAATTTACCCAACGACCGTTATGGCGGTGGCAACGATATCTGCATACATGAATTTGCACATACCTTAATGTCTTTTGGTCTTGACAGCGTTTTGCAGAATAAAATAGCCATTCAATATAAATCATCTATGGGCAAGGGGTTATGGAAAGGAGCATATGCATCGACCAATGAACAAGAATATTGGGCTGAACTGACAAACTGGTATTTTGGTGGTCGTGGTTCCGCTGTGCCTGGCCAAGAGCACACTCCCGGCCCAGAGTGGTTACAATCTTATGATCCGGGGGGCTATAACCTATTAAATATAATTTATACAGGCCAGATATCACCCGGTCTTATTAGTAAAAAAACACAAATTGTAGCTGAAGGTATACCATCAGGAAATTCGGCTCAATCATCAATGCTGGTCATCGTAAATAATTCAACTAAGAAATTAAAAATCTCATGGATAGATTGGGAAGGGAAAAGTGTGTTTTACGCAGATGTTTTGCCATCAACCATTTTTAATCAGAGCACCTTTTACACACACGTCTGGCGAATTGATGATGATCATGCTCCTATTTATATAAAGATTTTCGATCCTTTGTGTGAAATTAAATTTAGAAAAGATTATTAAAATCGTAGTTTACCTATTCTTCGCCAATTTTGGTGATAGGGTAAATTTGGAATGAATTTCGATAGTAGAATATCGCTTACATCGCTAGGTGAATAATGTATTTTGTTTAGCTATTAAAGGAGATTGTGTTTCACTACCAAAAGACGAAGAACCATCAATACGGAATAGTCGAAATGCTCGACATGGAGGACGAAATATCCCCCATTGGAATCGAATTGCTTGACATTAAAATCAAAATTAGCGACAAGCATGCCGAAACGTTCGACAAAGACACCTAGCATGGAAATATTAAAGCTGTGCCTCAAATATGAATACCCGATCTTTTTGGATAAGCAGGAACCTAAACATCAAAAAAACTTAAGAAGCTTTGCTGTGATCCATTTTGTTCATAATAATAGCAGAATAAGATCAGCTTCGTGGATTTTGTCAGTGGTTTGTCTCGTTTACCATCAAGCCTTAGATTCGTTTTTATGCTTTTAAAGACTAGCTTGTTTAGCTTTCCGTTTTGAAATTTTTTGAGCTGTTTGATCTTAGCAATCGAGAGATCAGGATTCACATCTACCTGAAATACGGCGAAGCCGTTCCCATTTTTATAACCTTTGAATGAACCAATCTCACTATTGTGTGCACGGATCAAAGAAGGGTTGGGGTTAAAAAACTTATGGTCGCTAAGAAATGCAATCGCGCCTTCTCTTAGTTTAATTGTATTGCCCCAATTCTTTGCAGCATTTGGATACTCAACAGGGTCGAAGTACTCGTCAACTTGCATGCTGCCAGAACAGAACCCAAAACTTAACACTCCCTGCCATGTACTTGCAAATATGATCCAGGTTGAATTTTCATCTGGTAGAAAGCTACAGGAACTATTAAGTGAACTCATGATCTTGATCTTACTCAGCTGCTCACCTTTATATAAGTTGATGATTTCTATCACCGCATCATGATAATCCGAATTTGTTGAATCCGATGTTATTTTGATGATTTTAGCTTTTGCCACAAATTCAGACCGCTGGAAATTATTGACCACACCCTCATTGGCACATGAGCAGGCAAATAAGCTTGACGGGAAGAGAATGATAAGGATGCAAAATAAGAGTCTGGATTTTATCATAGCATTTAGGAGTTTGTTGGAACAATGATGATTGCTCATCTTCATTTCCATAAAAATCGTCATTTTTAAATAGATTAAAAAGCGTGCGTTTTCCTATCTCGCGGTTTAGACAGGATTTGACTAACTTGGCGCTACGATGCTCAACCAAATAATAAACCTGTTTTGGACTATACTCTCATTCGCGATACTCGGTGTTTATTGGGGCCGGTATTTTGCGGAACAAAGATCACCGTTGGTACTGGCCGTATTTATTGTTCTTAGCATATTAATTTACGCAATACCCAACCGATGGCTCAGAACATTAAAATTAAGTAACGAAAAAAAAATCTACGAGCGCATCGGAGTGAAATTGCTGGTGTATATTGTGCAAAATGGGACTCTGGTCAACCGCATTCAAAGAAAATACCACAAAAAATCAGGCATGATTCATAACCGTAAACAGGCGGAGAAATATCTCAAGACTATTGTCATGCAGGAAAAGTTTCACTACTGCTGTTTTGCGTTATTTTTTCTAACCACCGTTAGCGCATTTTTTGTCGGAAAACCTGGCATGGGGCTTTTGATCATGCTTTGCAATATTTTATATAACGTCTATCCAATTCTACTCCAGCAATATAACAGGCTGAGGATCGATAGATTGTTAAGTCATGGTAAGAAGTAACATCCCAGAGCGAATCAAACTAACGGCATGCAGCATACTGACTTCAATTTCCCTGGCTGCATAGTATGCTTTGGCGAGTACCTGGGCTTTTACCTCAATATCTAGAGAAGGGTCAACCAACCAGGACTGAAATATCTTTCCTGAATTCCTTGCGGTATTTTAAGGGACTAAGCTTCATCTTTCTTTTAAAAAGCTTATAGAAATGGGATAGGTCGCCAAAACCATTCTCAAAGCAGATATCAGAGATAGATTTATCTGAATTTACAAGTTGTTGAATGGCGTAATTTATTCGGTAGTCGGTTACTGTTTCTATAAAAGTTTTTTTTGTGGTTTTTTTGTAGTACTTGCAAAAGGCATTTGGGGTCATGTTTACTAAGGAGGCCGCCTGATCAAGCAAAATCTCATCCTTGTAATTGTCAATAATATACCCCAGAACGATATTGATTCTTTCTGTTTTCGCTGACTGATGCGTCTTTGTTTCTTGTTTATCAAGTAATTTGTATTCTTTGGAAATGGCGAGGGTATATAAGATTTCTAAAAATTCTATGAGCCGCTTAAAAGAATTTGGTTGTTTAGCCAAAAGAATTAATCTTTTGGTTATTTCCTCTGCAGTATGGTTTAAAAACTGTATTCCATGCTTGCTTCTTTCCAGTAGATGTAATATTTGAGCCAGCTCTGGTTTGGCCAGGAAATCTGCACCTAGAAAATCATTGTTAAATTGAATCACCACTGATGCAACATCGTTGTCTTCTTCTTCGTTGTTTTCAATTTTCCAGCAGTGGGGTAGGTTTGAACCTATAAGAACCAGATCACCGGAGCTGTATATATCCATATGATTGCCAACGTAGCGATTACCCTTACCTTTTACAATAAGGGTAAGCTCATGTTCCGGATGAAAATGATAGGGCGCGGTAAACTCCGTGAATTCACGAAGGAGAAAGGAATTATCATTATACGGGTCTAATGCTTCAAATGCAGCTCTTGCCATGTTAATTGTTTCATATTCTCATAAAGTTATTGGTTAATTCTTGTAAATGGATAAAAAAAACCATTAAAAGGCCAATTTACTCCTTTTGCAGACTAGGGATAAACAGTTATTTAGTAATTGAAAATACCAAATGTAAACCTAAATCAAATAGAGCCATGTCGACAATTGAATTGCCTGAATTAGATCAGTATCGTGAAATAACTTATGCACAGGCTTCAGCGTTCCGTCAGAACGGACATGTTTTAATCCCAAATGTACTTGATGCGGAAGAAGTGATTATTTACAGAGATGTAATAAAAGAAGCCGCTGCTAAGTTCAATACTGAAAAGAGAGATTTAGCCGAAAGAGATACCTACGGGAAAGCTTTTTTGCAGATCATGAATTTGTGGGAAGTGGATGAACAAGCGAAGAAATTTACGCTTGCCAAACGTATGGGTAAGATTGCGGCAGACTTACTTGGCGTAGAAAATGTACGTATTTATCATGATCAGGCCCTGTTTAAAGAACCTGGCGGTGGGCCCACTCCATGGCATCAGGATCAGTATTATTGGCCTTTAGATACGCATAATACCGTCACCATGTGGATGCCTCTGGTAGATATTAATGTAGAAATGGGTATGCTAACCTTTGCTTCTGATTCTCATAAAAAGGGGGTCGTGTTTAATTATGAAATCTCTGATGAATCGGAAGCGGAGTATGAAAAATATGTAAAGGATAATGCTTTCCCCATAATGCGTTCATCGACGATGAAAGCCGGAGACGCAACCTGGCATTATGGCAATACGATTCACAGTGCTCCCGGTAACCAATCTGATGTTATGCGAGAGGTAATGACTATTATTTATGTCGCTGATGGCGCAAGAGTGGCTGAACCTAAAAATAGCTGGCAGGTAAATGACCGTGAGCGTTGGTTGATGAATGCAGCTATTGGCGATTTGGTGAAATCAGAAATTAATCCACTGGTGCTTTAAGGCAATCTATCCCCTTTAGGAAAGATTTAGTCGGCCTGTATTGATCCCTGACAAGGGTTATTTGTAAAAAAATCAATATAGTAAATTAATAATTATATATTTGCAGGCTAAAAAGTAACCTTCTTTTCTCGGTATTTGTTGAGATTAATGAATTGAGAACTGGAGAGTTATCACAACTGATTTAATAGGTATAAGTAAATTATTTTGAATGGTTAAATCTCTATTTGTAGAAGTTAATTTTATTAGATCTTCAATAAATTTCTTAGAGATTTTTAACTGTGAATGTATAAATAACAACCAAAAGCCTTACTGCTTGCGCAGAAGGCTTTTTAACTTTAAAGACAACCCGAATGCTTAATTTTGTTCTCTTTGGCCCACCGGGTGCAGGCAAAGGCACCCAATCAGAAAAATTAATTGAGAAGTATCAGTTAATTCACATTTCAACAGGCGACCTTTTTAGGGCCCATATCAAAAATCAATCTCCTTTGGGGCAACGCGTAAGCGCCCTGATTGCAGAAGGACAACTTGTTCCTGATGAAATTACGATTGCTATGCTGGAAGAAGAAGTTGATAAAAATCCAAATGCTAAAGGATTTATATTCGATGGTTTCCCTCGTACGGTACCTCAGGCTGAGGCGTTAGATGAGTTTTTGGAGAGCAAAGGAAGTTCAATTGCTGGCGTAATTGCACTTGATGTGGATCAGCAGGAGCTAACCAAGCGTATTGCACAAAGACAAATTGAGACAGGTCGTGTTGATGATCAGGCTGATAAATTACAAAAACGTATAGAAGAGTACTTCAGCAAAACAATTCATGTTTTGCCTTATTATGAAGGACAAAATAAGCTAAGTAAAGTGAATGGCATCGGAAAGATCGATGATATTTTTGCTGATTTAAGCGCTGTAATAGATAAATACTAGTTCAATAATAATACAAATAGCGGGGCGAATTTTCAGTTCTTCCCGCTATTTTCATATATCCTGAAAAACTTTTTCAGGTTTATTTTTTTAAAAATAGAAGGTTATGTCACAAGGTTCCAATTTTGTAGATTATGTTAAAATATGCTGTCGCTCTGGAAAAGGAGGGTCGGGCTCTGCACATTTGCACCGGGATATACGAACCTCTACAGGTGGGCCTGATGGTGGCGATGGTGGTCGTGGTGGACACATCATACTAAGGGGAAATGCTCAATTCTGGACATTGCTTCACTTAAAATATCGCAAGCATATTATCGCGCAGGACGGTGCACCAGGCTCTAGTGGTACCTCAACAGGAAAACAAGGTAAAGATGAAATCCTTGATGTTCCTTTAGGTACTATTGCTAAAGACGCTGAAACTGGAAATGTCCTTTTTGAAATTACCCAGGAGGGTGAAACCAAAGTACTTACTGCGGGAGGAAGAGGAGGTTTGGGTAACTGGCACTTTAAAACGCCTACTTTGCAAACCCCACGTTTCGCACAGCCAGGAGAGTCGGGCAAGGAGGAATGGATGGTGCTTGAACTTAAAGTTCTCGCTGATGTTGGTCTTGTCGGGTTTCCTAATGCCGGTAAATCAACTTTGTTATCTGTACTTTCAGCTGCGAAGCCAGAGATTGCGGATTATCCGTTTACAACGATTGTACCTAATCTGGGTATCGTATCTTATAGAGATAGCAAATCTTTTGTAATGGCAGATATTCCCGGGATTATAGAGGGTGCTTCTAAAGGTAAAGGGTTAGGTTATCGGTTTCTTAGACATATAGAACGTAATTCTGTATTGCTATTTATGGTGCCGGCTGATACACAAAGAACCATAACCCAAGAGTATGAGATATTGAAAGCAGAGCTTAAGGATTACAACCCTGAGCTGATGCAAAAGCCTCATTTACTGGCCATAACCAAGTCAGATATGCTTGATGAGGAATTGGTAGCAGAAATGAAGAAGGAACTTCCTAAAAATATTCCTGCTATATTTATTTCATCTGTAGCACAAAAGGGATTGGTGGAATTAAAAGATATGCTTTGGGCAGCCATTAACAGCTAAGCATTCTTTCTGTTCATAAATGAATGACCTTTCATTGTCCTATAGGCAATTAATACACTAATTAACATTAATACAGCTCCGGCAAGAAACGGAGCTCCCGCAAATTTAATTGTCGCACCAGGGCTTGTAAACCATGCAAATAAGTTTGTCATGAATAGCGGGCCTATAATTGCGGTTACACTCATTAAACTTGTTAAGGCACCCTGTAATTCGCCTTGCTCGTTTTGAGGGACGTTGCCAGACATAATTGCCTGTAAAGCAGGGCCTGCAATTCCACCAAGACAATAAGGTACAAGGAAAGCAAACATCATCCAGGTTTCTGAAGCGAAGGCGAAAAGAAACAGGCCTACAGCATATAACATAAAGCCAACATAGATACTCTTTTCATTGCCCAGTCTGGGATTAATAAAGCGGATCAGTCCTCCCTGCACTGCAGCGACAAGAACACCTACCACAGTTAAAGATATTCCTATCATTGAAGTGCTCCAGTTAAACTTCTCTATATTGATAAATGTCCAGGTGCTTTGCACAGAATGGCTGGCTATGTAAAGGAAAACAAGTGCTATAATTAAACCACCAAGTCCTTTGTACTTTTTAAGCTGCATTAAAGACCCAAGCGGGTTGGCTCTTTTCCATTCAAAGGCACGCCTGTGTTCTTTATCCAGAGATTCTGGTAATACAAAATAGCCATAAACCACATTAACCAATGTTAATATCGCTGCTGCTATGAAAGGTACACGTGGTCCGATTTCTCCAAGTAAACCTCCTAATGCTGGGCCAATAATAAAACCTACTCCAAACGCTGCTCCAATCATTCCAAAGTTCTGTGCACGGTTTTCTTTTGTACTGATGTCGGCAATATATGCTGTTGCAGTGGTCATACTTGCACCAAAGATGCCCGCTACGATACGGCCCACAAAAAGCCACCAGATGGTAGGGGCAAGGGCAAGGAAAATATAATCTATTCCGAATCCGAAAAGAGATAAGAGAAGAACAGGTCTCCGGCCGTATTTGTCACTAAGATTTCCTATAATAGGAGCACAAACAAATTGCATAATGGCATAAACAAAGGTAAGCCATCCACTCCATTGGGATGCCTGGCTGATATTGCCACCAATTAGCTGTTCAATTAACTGAGGAAAAACGGGGATGATAAGGCCAATGCCAATAACATCAAGTAGTAGGGTAATAAAGATAAAACTTAATGCAGCCTTTCGGGATGTTGCCATAAATTATAGAAGTGTTTTAGACCACGCAAGGTATAACATTTGAGCGGAAAAATTATTCTTTCTTCACATATTCCTCAATAATCTTATTCTTCTAAAAGTCGTTGATCATCGGAACATTTGCCAAATCTGCTTCGATGTATTCTGCCCCCTAGACATAGGTAGAGGGAGTCAGATCATCATTGCAGTGCCATGCTTATATTAAAACTTTGGATCAAAATTAAAGTAAATCGGGTTTGATAACCCAACCATATTTTCGCTTAGCGCTACAGATTTTGGCAACTCCGGGTATGGTGTATTCTTGCCTTCTACAACTACACGGTAATAAGTGCGTTGTTTTATATCTGGGGTATCTGCAAATTCTAAAGTGGGCATTTCGCCTTTAATTTGATAGGTATTAAATTTCCTTCCATTTTTAATAACGGTAATTGTGTAGATTTCATTTGGCAAGGTATTACCAATTAATTGAACATGAAATTGAACAGGATTACCTTTTGAGACGGTATGATCACCCATCATCATTTCGAACTTTCCATTACCCTTAGCATCGGCATAAAACTCGACACGAGGAGAATACGGATTTGAACTAATAGACACTTTACCATGATTTAAAGCCTCTACAATTGCACTTAAACTGCGTTCTTTTGCAAATACCCAGGTTGTTGGTGTGCCCACATAATTATATGCTGCCTCAAAAGTATTTGCACTTGGCTTTTCAGCTCCGGTTGGAACTCCATGATGGGCATCACTTCCTCCTCTTGCTGTGATCATCCTGCCAGAGGAAAGCATGTCATCCCAAATCATAACTGCATTTGCATTTTTAGGCCATACGGCGGAATTCCAAACTTCAATAGATTGAACCAAATCATAAGAAAACCCGAAATTATCTTTTCCTATAGGATGGTTGGCCGATAAATGTACACCAAGAGATTTTTTGACTTTGCCAATCTTAACATCACGTTGATCTCTCACATCGAATAATTTTTGATGATTGTAAGGCTTGTCAGAGAAAACGTTTCCATGGCCCCTTGCAGTAGTCCATTCCGCTCCATACAATAAAAGTAACGAATCTGATTTGAATTCCGGATCTGCCCAGGTATGGTGTGCAACATCGCCGTTTACATGATTATCATGATCGGTGATGCATAAATAATCCATTTTAACCGATTTGGAAAAATTTATAATTTTTGAAATGGAATTATTAGTTGACTCCGTACTGTGTTTAGAATGTATATGCAAATCGCCTTTTAACCAAACACCAGATGTGTTGATAATAGGTTGCGCAGCGCTATTTTCTTGCGCATATAAATTAGCCGCATTTAAATATAAAATGATGGTTAGCAGTAGACAATAATATCTGGAATGAAGGTGTATCATCAATTTTTAAATTTGGTTAGCAAGCCGCCTTTTTAATAGCGATTCTCTATTAGTTTCTTCTCTTATTTTTTAAATAAAGGATTAGTCCGGAAGTATTTACCCTCAGCAAAGCTGATGACGTAATCTGATTTAAAATGCGTGCTTTTTTTATAATAATCAGTGGTGATAATTTGAGCCCCAGATTTACATGCGGTCTCAAAATTGCTCCAGTCATTTTTTCTGGCTTGCTGCGTATCGGCATCAGCTCTGGTTCTAATGATATACCCCTTTTTTACCAAAACAGGAATTTGAACATCATGCGGATTGTTTCTAATCATTAATGCAGCTTCTGGTGTTCCGGCATCTGCATTTGCGAACATCACACGACCTGTTAATGACGGATGTGCCTGGATATATGTCGATCGTTTCCTGCCTGTAGCATCCAAAACGAAAATGAACTTTCCTTTCGCTTTGCTCAGTTTAGGCCAGTTTCCATTTAAAACAGCTTCTTCTAAAGTTTTGTATTTGCCTTTAATCACCTCAGGAGTAATCACATGTTCTTTGCCGAGATTTTCTAAAATAACTGCATCTAGTTCATCAAAGGTTTCCCCCGTAAATGCTTCGGGCTGCGTAAGTCCTTTGCGTTTTATGGAATCGTCCTTTGCCTCTAAAGTGATAAAAACCGGTGTATGCTCAGGATTGGCTTCCGACCATGTTTTTAATTGTTGTAAGGCTGACTTAAAGCTGAGTGCCGAAGATCTGAAATCTAAATCAGGAACGTGTAAAACCTTAAAACCGGGCTTGCTCATTTCACCTTGCAAATCAAAAGGTGCCTGACCTTTAGCCAGCTCAAGTCCGTTAGGATGGGCGTATTTTCCGCCTTTTTCATCTGCGTAAACATCAATTTCTAAGTTACGAAGACCCATATTCAATTGTTCGGGCATGCTAATGTGCTCATAATCTAAACTATTGGCAGCTGCAGAGTCGGAGGCCTTGATTATTTTAAAAAGAACGGGATCAATTGCCTGCTTGTAGCTATTGTGCGAGCCGATAACCTGAATTTGATTTATCGGTAGGTCTTCTTTTTTAGAAATTAAAGCTATTGCTGGCAGAACCAGCAATAGACCAATACAGGTATTAAGTTTCATACTTTTAATTTTGGGTAATTATTAATAACCAGGATTCTGCTTTAAATTAGTATTTAATTTTAACTCATTGGCAGGAATAGGGAATATCCTTCTTGTTACATCTTTATTCATAAACAATACGTCGTTTGGCAGCGGGTATTCCACTTCGAACTGTCCGAAGCGGATTAAATCGTTTCTTCTCCAGGCTTCCCAGCTCAATTCACGAGCTCTTTCATCTAGCAAAGTTGTCAGATCTACAGAAGTCGCTAAATCGGCACCGGCACGAGCTCTTATTTTATTTACAAGTATAAGGGGTGTTTGTAACTCTCCATTAACTATTGTAGCGGCAGCGCCTCTTAAAATTGCTTCTGCTTTCATTAACATTACATCGGCTAAACGTAAAACAGGCATGTCATTTCCATTTAATCTGGTTGCCTGAATTGCATTTACATCTGGCCAGTATTTAACAGAGCGAATTCCTTTTAACTGATCGGCTACGGTATTCCCTAAGTCCATTGGCTTACCTGGTTTAAGGATCAAAGCCGGAGTTATTTCAATTTGTGTAGTTGTACCTGCTACAAAAACTGGTTTAGTTAAATCCGGTTTACGGTTAGCATCCGGGGCATATTGCTTGCCAATTAACCAAAAGCTATTGCGAATGTCATTTGCTAAATTGAAGCGGTTATAATACTCGGGTGTGGTACTCATCGAAATACTGAAACCTACATTGATACCGTAAGATGCTGCCAGATGTGGTAAAAAACCAAAACGTGTAATTTGGTTACCTGGAATTTGCTGGTCATAAGGAATAGCAAAGATGGTTTCGTTGATATATGGTCCGTTGTTAACATCAAAAATATCGCTGTACTTTGCATCCAGTGCATAGTTACCGTTTTTCAAAATATTATCGGCCATAGCAACTGCATCAGTATATCTCGCTTTTCCGGTATAAACCTGGGCATTTAGATACATTTTCTCCAACAAGGCGTAAGCCATAGCCTGTGTTGGTCTGCCATAAAGCAATACACGGTTACCGTCATTTTTAACAGGTAATTGCCCAGCAATAGATAAAAGCTCTTTTTCAATAAATTCGAATACTTTTTCGCGGGTTTGGTTTCCTGGTAGTTGACTTACAGGAAAAGTATCGATAATTGGCACATTACCATATAAATCCATCATAAAGTAGTAATACAAAGCCCTCATTGCTTTTACTTCGGCCAAACTACTTGCTTTTGAAGCATCAGAAACCAGAGATTGGCTGGTCAGGTTTATTAAGCGATTACAGTTATTGATCCCGCCGAAACCCCACTGCCAAATGTCTCTAACATTTGGATGGTCAATGGTCCAGGTGTGGTAGTGAAGTTGACGGTACTGACCACCATCATCAAAATTTCCATCACGTGCCGGTAAAATTGCCGCATCAGTAGAAAGCTCCTGCATTCTAAAGTAGGGCACACCGTATTGTGATGACAGATTAGAATACATGGTGCCAAAAAGTGCCGCATAATCTGAGTTGGTGTTGGGGAAATTATCTTTCACATATTGCGATTCTACATCGACGTCTAGCTTACTGCATGATTCAAAGACCATCAGGCAGACAAGAATATTAAATAGGATTATAATTTTTTTCATTTTCATATTTTTTTAAAATGATGCGCTTACACCAAAACTGAAGGTTCTTGTTTTTGGATAATAATTATTATTGTCAATCCCTGGTGTTAAGCCACCGATGTTGATTTCTGGATCGATACCACTGTATTTTGTTATCACAAAAACGTTATTCGCCGTAGCATAAAGCCTAATTGCTTTAATTGAAGACGTTTTTGGCCTGATGGTATAACCTAATGTAGTATTGTCCAAACGCAGGTAAGAGCCACTTTCAAGGAAACGATCCGAGATTAAATAAGCATTAATATCATTGAATGATTCGCCCAAAGTAAAACGTGGAATATTTTGCAACCTAGCATCAGCCGGATTATTGAGAGATGCCATTGTCGCATTTAAAATCTTATTACCCAATACACCACGAACCAGGAAATTTAAATCCCAGTTTTTGTAGCTGAAATTATTGGCCCAACCGTAAATTAATTTAGGCTGCGCATTGCCCGCAATTTTTTGGTCGGTTGTTAATGGTTGCGTTGCAATGGTTTCTCCGGCTGCATTAATATAAGTACTTACACCTGCCGCATTTTTACCTGCATAATTCCACAAGTTAAATGTACCCAAGGCATAACCTGGTTGAACAAGCTGACTGAAATTTCCAGACTGCCCTTTACCTCCTAGCTGTGCGGTCTCGATTGCTGGTATTTTATAGAAATCGTCTGATAAAGTTTCAACTACGTTTTTATTATGCGCAATAGTTGGAGAGGTTGTCCACTTAAAATTATCAGTTTTAACTGCTATCGCATTTAATGAAAACTCAATCCCGGTATTTTTTATTTTACCTACGTTAGCTGTAATGGTTGGTAAGAAAAACTGTGTGGTTGAAACTTGGTAACGGTCATAAATTAAATCAGAAGTTTGTTTAACATAAAAATCTACCGAACCTGTAATTCTATCATTAAATAAACCAAAATCTAAACCAATGTTTGTGGTTGCCGTACTTTCCCATTTCAAATCGGGATTTTCATTTCTAACTGGACCAATTGCATTGCTGATATTGCCATTGTTTAAGAATTTGTTGCTTCCAGCAAGAGTTCCATAAATAAGTAAAGAAGAAAAGGCATTGAAACCTAAGCTGTTACCCGAAACGCCGTAACCTGCACGGAGTTTTAAATCGCTGATCACAGGAACTGCCTGCATAAAATCTTCACCTATAATTCTCCATCCGGCTGATACCGCTGGAAATAAACCCCAACGATCGTTTTTACCGAAAGCTGAAGAACCATCATTTCTTAACGATGCCTGAAAAAGATATTTTTCATTATAGTTGTATTGGGCCCTGCCATAGTACGATATTAATCTTAAAGTAGATATAGGAGCATCATTGAAGGTGATTTGTGACAATAAGCGTGGGTTAGAAAGAAATAAGTTGTTATAACCTAATTTATCGTTCGAAAAATTTTGTGTGGTTACGCCAAAACCATCATTGGTTCTGTCTTCCTGCCAGGAGTAGCCGGCCAGTAGTTTTAGACTATGCTTACCAAAGGTTTTATCATAATTAAAATAACCTTCAAGAACCTGGCTTTTGTTTAGTACATCAATTTTTTGTGCTTGCCCGTTTACGCCTCTCGCTAAACCAGATTGGCTGTTTAAATAGGTGCTGTAATTATTTTGATCCCTCTGCGAAGAAACGCTGGCTGTAAACTTTAACCCATCAAGAATATTTACCTGCGCCATACCGTTAATCAACGTTTTGTTATTCAGGTTGCTAATTTGATTGTTGTCGACAATTGATAAAGGATTACGTGTGCCGCTTCCGGTACGGTCATAGTTCTCTTTATAAGTCCCGTCAGTGTTAAAAGGGCTCACTGTTGGTAAATAGAAAAGCATGTTTGGCAAAGCCTGAGATTGATAAATATCTGAACTTTTTGAATTACTGTTTGTAATGGTTAAGCCCAGTTTCAACCTGTCATTAAAAAATTTTTGATTGATGAATCCTCTTACAATCGTTCTCTTTAGTGATGTATTTTTAAGTATCCCTTTATTATCAAGGTAATTAACACTTGCGCCATAATCTGATGACTGTGCTGCACCCCCATAAGATAGATTGTGGTTTTGCGAGTAACCTGTTCTTTCCAAAAGCGACTGCCAGTCGGTATCAGCGCCATCATCATCAACCGCATTTAAGGTCTGTTTATTATCAGTAAGATATTGCCTTAATTCTGGTGCAGAGAGCATATCATACGTTTTTGAAACTTTCTCTACTGCTGCATAGCCGTTATAAGATAAGCGGGCCTGACCATTTTTAGAACGTTTTGTCGTTACAATGATCACACCGTTTGCAGCTCTGGAACCATAAATTGCGGTAGAAGAAGCGTCTTTTAAAATGTCGATGTTTTCAATGTCAGAGGGAGCAAGTAAATCAATCGAAGCACCTGGAACCCCATCAATAACATAAAATGGTTCTTGTGCAGCACCTTCTCTTAAGGTAGAAGGACCACGTAAAATAGTTGAAGGCTTTGCATTCGGGTCGCCACTTTTTGTTACGTTTAAACCAGCTACCTTTCCTTGTAAAAGCTGTGCCGGATTAACCATAACTCCCTGATTAAAATCTTCTGATTTTATTGAAGTAATGGCACCTGTTAAATCTTTCTTATTTGCCGTACCATAACCAATAACAACCACATCTTTAAGGGTTTGATTGTCGGGCACTAATGTTATGTTGATATTGGTTTGATTACCAACTGTTATCTCTTGGGTTACCCCGCCAAGCATTGAATAAATGATAATATCTGTACTTTTTGCCTGTATTCTGTAAATACCATCTGAATTAGTGGCAGTTCCTCCGCTAATTCCTTTAATTCTAACAGTAGCACCAGGAATAGGTTGGTTCGTCTCATCGATAACTTTACCTGTAATCGTTTTACTACTTTGAGCAAATAAATTTAATGAAAACAGGAGCAGGTACATGGCAAGAAATTGCCATCTCCCGATCAAAGTCAAATAATTGAATTTGTAATTTTGTTTCATGAATAATTAGTTATGGTTATTTGGAAAATACTTCCTCAGCAACCGCAATTAGGCGCTGCGAAATGTGCTACAAAGATGTACTTGGTGGATTAGTAATTTTGTTAGATAGTATTATGAAATTATTAACAAAAGCTATCTTTTATGATAGAATGTTAACTGACTTAAATAACATGAACTTTTCATTGCCCTGCGGTATTCTGATTTTTTTTTGGCACTATAGCGCTGCCGATCTTCATTTGCCGCCTCCATATCACAGCGCTGAAAAACCAGTAAATTCAGCTCATTAATTTTAAAGAAATTGTGATAGCTATCCGTGTGTTATTAACTGCGGAGTTTGCAATTTCCAGAGGTTTGCATAAGCAGAGTTTTTGTCGAACAACAGCTCATTATGAGTTCCTTCTTCAACAACAAGGCCCTTGTCTAATACAATGATCTTATCCGCATTGTTCAGCGTACTTAGGCGATGGGCAATAACAATTACCGTTTTATGTTGAGCTTTTAATAGGTCAATCATTCTTTGTACATGCTGTTCAGATGCAGAATCTAATGAAGAAGTGGCTTCATCAAGAATAAGAATCTCGGGATTACTATATATTGCTCTGGCTATCGCTATGCGTTGTCTTTGTCCACCAGATAGGGTAGTGCCATTTTCGCCAAGATAGGTTTGAAATCCTGACGGTAAGGTTTCTATAAAGTCAATAATTCCAAGCTGGGTAGCTATATCTATGATCTTTTGCATGTCGGGTTCATAGTCGCCAACAGCGATATTGTCGATAACATTACCGGCAAAAAGATCAATTTTCTGCGGTACAACAGAAACCACATTCCGAAGAGAGGCGTTACGAATATACTTCAGGTCGTACTTGCCAATACTCACATTTCCTTTTTGTATCGGATATATGTTTTGGAGTATAGACATCAGCGTTGATTTACCAGAACCACTTTCTCCAACAATCGCTGTAAATTTACCTTTAGGTATGGTAAGGTTAAGGTTTTCAAATACGGTAACCCTTGTTCCGTAACGGAAAGAAACATTTTCAAAATGAATGTCGCCTATTTTATCAGGAGTAAGGTCAATTTGATTTTCGTCATTTTCGCGCTCCAGGTCCATTATTTCAAACAACCTATCTGCTGCAATAACAGCATCCTGAACGGTTCTGTTCATGCCAATTAAAGAAGATACCGGTCCGGTGAAATAACCTATAAGGGTATAGAATGATAAAAGCTCGCCGGGAGTAATTTTACTTTCCAGTACATAACCGGCACCTACCCATAATAAGATAATGGTTAATAAACGAGAAACCAATTCGGAGGATGTTCCAGAAAAAACAGCGTTAATGTTGGATTTAAACCCTGTTTGTAGCAGTTTTATAAAGCGTGTTTCCGTTTTTTCATTGGCATGGCCTTCTAACCCAAAACGCTTTATTGTTCCTATTGCATTTAAGCTTTCAACCAATTGTGATTCCAGTTCAGCCGAATCTTCCATTAGTTTTCTCTGCGCTTTTTTGTTCAGTTTATTGGTGATATAATAGATCAGTAAATACAAAGGAATTACCGTTAGCATGATTAAGGCCAGCTTCCAGTAATAAGTAAACATCATGATAAATGAAAAGAACACGATAAAGATATTTACTAAAAAATTTATGCTCACATCATTTAAGAACGTCCTGATTTTTACTGCATCATTAATTCTTGAAATGATTTCGCCCACACGCATGGTATCGAAAAATTGTTGAGGCAGTTTTAACAGGTGTTTATAGTATCCTAGTATCAGCTGGGCATCTATCATTTGCCCTGTTTTAAGGGTAAAGATAGTTTTAGCCGTACCTATAAAGAGTTGCAGGGCCAGAATGATGATCATTCCGATACTCATTAAGTTGAGTAAGTTTCTATTGCCATCTACAAGAACAAAATCTACCAGCTTTTGGACAAATACAGAGGTAGACAAACCAAGGATAGTGTATACAATTGCGCCAAACAATGCCTGAATCAGGATGCTTTTGTGTGGTCTTATCAGGTTCCAGAAACGGCCCTGTACAGATACTTTTTCATTCCCCGACTGGAATTCTTCTGCTGGCAGAAGCAGTACTAGTGCACCGGTCCATTCTTTTTTAAACAGCTCGTGACTTTTGCGGTGCATCTGTCCGTCAATAGGATCCATGACCTCTATATACTTATTGGTCACCTTGTATATGACCACATAGTGTTGCAAAATATCATGCACAATAAGATGTGCAACGGCCGGTTTTGGGATTTTAAATAAACTTTCAAATGGGCCTTTAACTCCTTTAGCCTCAAAACCCAATTTCTCGGCGGCTTCTACCATGCCAAGTACGTTGGTTCCTTTTTTGTCGGTACCTGCAAGTTGTCTGATGCGCGCAACAGGCAAATCCAATTTATAATGGGATGCTATAGACGCGAGGCAAGCTGCCCCACAGTCAGTTATATCGTGTTGTTTTACTTTGATGCTCATAGCCTTCTCATATCGCTCCGCTAACATTTGGATTTACCCAATCATCTACCTTATCGTATAGCAATTGGTATAAACTTCTTTCGGTTACCGTAAAGCGGGCAGTAAAATTCATACCCTTTTTTAAATAGCCCTTGTAACCATTTTTTAACATTAAATAATTCTGATCCAAACTGCATTTTACTTTAAACACGGGTTGGTTATTATTAATTATAATGATGTCATCAGAAATGTCGAGCACTTTACCCTCAGCCAAACCCCATTGGTTGTAGTTAAAAGCGTCTATTTGAAAGCGTACTTCCTGGCCCTTCTTTATTAAACCAATATCTGCTGGTTTTATATAGCAAAAAGCCGTAAGGTTGGTGTCAGGAGATATTTCTCCTATTTTTTGATTGGCAAAAACGTATGCCCCTTTTTGAAGTCCCACCAAATTTTGTAAAGATCCCGAAATAGGGGCCCTTAATAGGTATTGTTTTTTTTGTTCGTTTATTTCTACCTGTTGACCTGAAAGCTCACGCAATTCATTTCGCAATTGGTTTGCTTCGGTTTGCCATTGGGTTTTATATTTTGTACTTACCATCAAAAAGGCAGATTCTGCTTGCTCAAGTTCAAATTTGTACTTGTCGTATTCAGATTCTGTAAGCACTTTGTTCTGGTATAATTTGTTGTATCTGTTGAAAGTACTTTCTGCTTGTTTTTTTGCTATTCGTGCATTTTCAAGCTCTTGGGCAAATTGTTGCCATGAAGCATTATATTGGCCTGTTTGGAGGCTAGGGTAGCTGTATCCGTTTCGATTAATGTAAATTAACAGCATATGTATATCCTGCAGGAACTGCCCGATTTGTCCCTGGCGGTTTTGTACCAAAGCACCCTGCTGTTTGGGTAGTGCTCCATCAATGATTAAGAGCGTATCGCCTTGTTTAAGTTTCTTGTTGTCTGTAAGCTTAAGCAGGGTAAGCCTGCCGTTTACAGGTATTGTTAGTTCAGTTTTTTCAACTGAAGATTGTAGTAGTCCAGCGCTTTTTACACTTATTGGAGTTTTTATGAATGGGAGTGCTGCAAAAGTTCCAAGTATTGCAAATACTGCAATGAGGTATATGAGCTTGGTTGAATTACTGATTTGTGATCGATAAACAAGAGAGGTACTTGAAATTGTTTCGGCAGAATAGGTAGAAAGGGGCATATAGTTGGATATTAAAGTAACCGCTATTCTGAATTCCAGAATAGTGGTTACCGGTATTTTTTCTTACAGGCTCCAAACCAGTTTCAAAACATTGGTCAATGTTTTGCTTAAGAAAGCTGAAGTGTCAGCTGCTACAGAGTTTACGGTTCCTACTACAGAAGTCAAAAGACTATCTAATATACCGCCAAGTAAACCACCGCCTTCAACTTTTGTCATTTCAGTCGTGTTCATTTCTTGAACACCAAGATTGTTTAATTCTAACTTGTTCATAATAGGGGGTTGTTATTGTTAAATTCCTTACTCGTTAAAGGCTTTTCAGGATACGCCTATGTTGGCCAACACTAAAACGAAAGTAACAATAAAAGTGAGAAAACCATGGCCGGGAAAATCCGCTCGGAAGCGCCCGTTTATTGACTTAGAAGGGTAAAATGTGGGTTTTTGACAAGAAAACCATTTGTATGATGTGAAAATCGATAGCGCTTATGAATTTGTTCAATTTGTTCATTTAGTGCACAGTACGCAAGCAGGCATTTTATTGCGGAATTCAGGCTGGTTTTAGATGCTCTCTGTCCTTATTTTAAGGTATTCATTTCTATATTGAAGAGGCGTTTTTCCTGTTACCTCTTTAAATTGCTTGTTGAAATTAGAAAGCGTGGTGTAACCGGAATCGTAGCTCACGCTGTTGATACTTATTTTGTTCTCATTCAAAAGTTTACGTGCATAATCTATCCTTAGCTCCTTTAAAAAATCAGAAAAGGATTTGTTGACCCTCGATTTAAAGTACCTGCTAAACGAACTGGGTGTCATGTTTATAAGGTCGGCGATCACTTCCAGGCTAATTTTATTTCTGAAGTTTTTCATAATATATCTATAGATCTTATTCATCCGGTCAGATTCGGTTTTGTTATTTATTTGGATATAATTAACATGGGTAATGGGGTGTGAATCCGTTGAATCTGCAATGGTATTTAGAATCTGAAGTAGTATAATTAATCGCGAAACCCCCTTTGCATAAAGGAGTTCCTGCATCATTTTACCTACCACTTTATTCGTTTTGCCATAAATCTCCAGTCCCCTTCCTGCTTTCTCAAATAGTAAGCGGATGTTCTCCATTTCTTCCTTTGAATTGATAATCTCACTAAGAAAATTCTGGGGAAAATATATCACTATGCCTAGTGTTTTTGATGATTTTTTGGTGTCAGGGTCATTTCTCCATAAATGCGGAAGATTAGGGCCTGTAAATACAAGGTCTCCCGGATTAAATGGCTTAATATTATCTCCAATAAAGCGTGTGCCCCATCCTTTTAGGACTAAAAATAATTGATATTCAGGGTGTTGGTGAAGACTTGGGTCGAAGTTTAATTCCTCCAGTCTTTTAACAACCAGTAGTTTAGAATAAGGGATGGCGGATTTTTGAACAATGCATTTCATGTGATGTGAAAGTATAAAAAAATAGAGCAATGACAAAATACACTTAGAAACTGATAATATTTAGATAGAATAATGATATAAAAAATAGCTTATTTGTATTTCCAAATATAATAATGACCAAATGAGAAAGATTATTTTTCTAATCGTATTAAGTAGTGTCTTGTTTCAGTATTGTTCAAATAAAACAAGAGTAGTCGGTGGAAATGCAGAGAAACAGCATCCCCGCAGAGCTGAGGTTCTTTTTCTGGGAAACGAAAGTACGCATCATAACTCATCAAAGCTTGCTCCGATGCTGATCAGTCCTCTTTTCGGACTTGGTATTAATGTCTCTTATACCACTGATACGAGTTTGTTAAACACCCAAACACTTAGCAAATACGATGGTATCATTATTTATGGTAACTATGATACCATTACTCCAGATAAAGAAAAAGCACTTAAAGATTTTGTAGAAGGAGGGAAAGCTTTAATCCCTATTCACTCTGCTTCTTTCTGCTTTCAGAATTCTGATTGGTATATTCAGGCCGTTGGCGGACAGTTTAGTACCCATAAAACGGGGGTATTCTCGGCGGTAACCGTAAATAAAAATCACCCTGTCATGAAAGGCGTTAATCCTTTCTCCTCATGGGATGAAACCTATGTTCATACCAAGCTTAATCCTGATATGACCGTTTTGCAGGAACGCGTAGAGGGCGATTTACATGAGCCTTATACCTGGGTTCGCAAACAAGGTAAAGGAAGGGTATTTTATACTGCAAGTGGCCATAATGATAGTACCTGGAAACAGCCCGACTTTATAAAACTTATAAGTAATGGTGTGCTTTGGGCGCTGGGAGATAAAGTACAAAAGCAAATTGCTGATTATAAAATTCCTGTTGGTGTATATTCTGATGCCAATATTCCTAACTATGAAAAACGTGATCCGGCACCAAGATTTCAACATGCTTTTACTGCCGGTGAATCTCAAAAACACATGCAGGTTCCTGTAGATTTTGAGATAGCACTTTTTGCATCGGAGCCAGATATTATTAACCCTATTTCAATGGCATGGGATGAAAAAGGAAGATTATGGGTGATAGAAACGATAGATTACCCAAATACAATAAGAAACAAAAATGGTAAGGGCGATGACAGAATAAAGATTTGTGAGGATACTGACGGAGATGGTAAGGCAGATAAATTTACAATTTTTGCCGATGGTTTGAACATTCCTACCAGTATCATGTTTTCAAATGGTGGTGTAATCGTTGCACAAGCCCCCGACTTTATTTTTCTGAAAGATACCGATGGTGATGATAAGGCTGATCTTCGTGAAAATATCATCACTGGATGGGGTAAAAGTGACACCCATGCCGGGCCTTCAAATTTAAAATACGGATTCGATAATAAGATCTGGGGAGTTGTAGGGTATGCCGGGTTTGATGGTAAAGTAGCTGATCAGCAGCTAAAATTCAGTCAGGGTGTTTATAGCTTTACCCCTGATGGTAAAAACCTCGATTTTAAGGGCAGAACCAGCAACAACACCTGGGGATTGGCTTTTACAGAAGAAAATGATGTATTCATTTCTACCGCCAACAATACACACACCGCATTTTTCTCGATGCCGGAAAAATACATGCGTAAAGTATTACCGGGTTCTAATGTTCAGCCGGTTCAAAAGATCGATGGCCATTATGAAATGCATGTGGTATTTCCAAACTTAAGACAAGTGGATGTGCACGGTGGTTTTACTGCTGCAGCGGGCCATAACTTTTATACTGCAAGAAATTTCCCTAAAAGTTACTGGAACAGTACAGCCTTTGTTTGTGAACCTACCGGAAGGGTAATTCACAGTGCCCTACTTAAAAAAGAAGGGGCAGGTTTCATCGAAAAGGATGGTTGGAATTTCTTGGCAAGTTCCGACGAATGGGTAGGTCCTGTACATGCCGAAGTTGGTCCGGATGGTGCAGTATGGGTAGCAGATTGGTACGATTTTATCATTCAACATAACCCTACACCGCGTGGGTTTGAGAATGGAGAAGGTAATGCATACATAAATCCACTACGTGATCGTGTACGTGGCCGTATCTACAGAATTAAATATAAAAATGCGAAAGCATATACCCCAATTAAATTATCTAAAGACAATCCTGAAGGATTAGTTGCAGCTTTAGAAAGCGATAACCTATTCTGGAGAATGACTGCTCAGCGTTTAATAGTGGAATCTAAAAATCTATCAGTTATACCGGGTCTTTATAAAATCATCAGTAATCAAAAAGTAGATGAAATAGATTTAAACGGGCCCGCGGTAAACGCGATCTGGACCTTGCAAGGATTAGGTGCGCTAAATGGATCTAATGCTGAGGCTTTAAAGGCCGTACAGGAGGCGTTAAATCATCCTGCAGCTGGTGTAAGAAAGGCGGCAATTCAAGCGCTTCCAAAAGACAATGCAATGATTGGTTCAATCCAAAAAGCAGGTTTACTTAAAGACAAAGATCTTCGTGTTCGGCTGGCAGCCATACTTGCGATATCAGATATACCTGCTTCTGTTCATCTTGGACATCTTTTGTACGAAGCCGCTGCTGATTCAGTAAATGCAAAAGATAAATACATTGCTCAGGCATTGTATACAGCAGCATTACTACATCATGAAGGGTTCCTGGCCATGTCTAAAACAGCCCCAAATCCATCTCCATATATTCAGACAATAGTTAAGAATATTCTTCCGAATGTGAAAAACAAAGATGTGGCTTCATCTGAAAAAGAACACCATTCTGGCAAGCCTTCTGAGGAAGTGGTGATCAACATTAAGGTCGTAGAACATGTAATGAAATTTAACAAAACCTCATTCACTGTAAAAGCAGGACAAACAGTAACGATTAACCTGGAAAATCCAGATTTTATGCAGCACAATATGGTGATTTCTAAACCTGGCACACTTAAAAAAGTTGGCGCGGCCGCCGATGAAATGGCGAAGGATCCTAACGGTGCCGAGAAGAATTATGTACCTGCAATTCCTGAGATTTTGTTCGCAACCAAGTTGTTGAATCCGGAAGAAAAAGTTACCTTACAGTTCACTGCACCCGATAAGCCCGGAGATTATCCTTTTCTGTGTACTTTTCCGGGGCACTGGAGCATCATGAATGGTGTAATGAAAGTAACCAAATAAATAGTAATCAAATATCTGCCGGTACATTATGAGTTTAAATATTAAGTTAGGTGTTAGTACGTGGTTATGGACATCGCCATTTAAAACAGACACCATTTCACTGTTCTCAAAGATTAAAAGTATGGGATATGATATGGTAGAAATACCAATTGAGGATCCCGCCCTAATTGATACAAAAATTGTTAAAGAAGCACTCAAAGCGTTTGATTTAGTGCCTGCTATTTGTGGTGCTTTTGGCCCTACCAGGGATTTAACAAATGATGATGTAAAGTATCATGATACCAGTTTTAATTACATAGAATCTTGTCTGGAAATTGCATATGAAATTGGCGCTGGTTTTTTTGCCGGACCAATGTATTCTGCAGTAGGTAAAGCACGGTTAGTGTCGCCTGAACAGAAAAAAATAGAGTGGGACAGGGCTGCAAGTAATCTTTATAAAGTAGGTGAGATGGCGCAGGAAAGAGGACTTCAGTTGGCTATAGAGCCATTGAATCGTTTTGAGTCTGATCTGATCAATACTGCCGAAGATGTTGTTCGTCTGATTAAAGATATTAATCATCCAGCAGCAAAGATATTGCTGGACGGATTTCATATGAATATTGAAGAACCGGATATTGAAAGGGCAATTTTGCTTGCAGGTAAAGACCTTTTGCACGTACAGGTTTCTGAAAACTATAGAGGTACTCCAGGTACTGGTCAAACCCGATGGGATGCCTATAAAAGAGGCTTAGAAGCTATAAACTACCAGGGCGCTGTTTCAATTGAAAGTTTTACTCCTGAAGTAAAAGAACTGGCCGGAGCGGTTTGCATCTGGCGCGCGCTCGCCCCAAGCCAGGATAGTTTTGCCGAACAGGGGATTAAATTTTTAAAAAACTGGAGTAAATAACATATCAAATAAACATTGTATCAGTTAATAATATGAGTCAGAAAAAAATAAATATTGCCATTGTTGGACTTGGATTTGGTGCAGAATTCATTCCAATTTATCAAAAACATCCTAATGCAAATATGTACGCAATATGTCAGCGTAATCCAGATAAACTGAAAGAAATAGGAGAAGCGTTTGGAATAGAAAAAAGATATGCGAATTACGAGGATCTGCTTAAAGATCCTGATGTGGATGCTGTTCACATCAATACGCCAATACAAAATCATGCGGAACAATCTATTGCAGCCTTAAGGGCCGGAAAGCACGTGGCTTGTACAGTACCAATGGCTACTACTGTTGAGGAGTGCCGTCAGATTGTTGAGGCGGTAAAAGAAACCGGATTGACCTATATGATGATGGAAACGGTTATTTACAGTCGTGAATTTCTATTTGTAAAGGAACTTTATGAAAGGGGAGACCTAGGCAAAATACAGTTCTTAAGGGCATCCCATCAGCAGGAAATGGCAGGTTGGCCGGGGTATTGGGAAGGTTTGCCACCAATGCACTATGCGACACATTGTGTTGGCCCTGTATTGGCATTGCCAAAAGCACAGGCAGCATATGTTTCTTGTTTTGGTTCTGGAAAGATTGATGATAATTTGATCGAAAAATATGGATCTCCATTTGCAATCGAAACTTGTCATATCAAATATCGTGATTCAGATTTGTCTGCAGAAGTTACAAGATCGCTGTTTAATACCGCAAGACAATACCGGGAAAGTTTTGACGTGTATGGTTCTAAAAAATCGTTTGAGTGGACGTTAATTGAACATGAGGACAGTGTAATCCATACCGGTGAATCTCCTGAAAAAGTTAAGATACCAGATTATGCGCACCTTCTACCTAAGGAAATCCAGCATTTTACCACGGCTGGTGTTTATGATTCTGAAGACAACCAACACCTTTCGTTTATACAGGGATCTGGCCATGGAGGTTCGCATCCACATCTTGTAAATGAGTTTTTAAAAGCTTTAACTGAAAACAGAGCTCCTTATCCTGATGCTCAGGAATCTGCCAACATCACTTGTGTAGGTATTTTGGCGCATGAGTCGGCAATGAAGGGTGGAGAAATAATTCCTTTGCCAGATTTCACGTTTAAATCATAAAAATTAGTTTATTTGCATTATCAAATGAACCGAACTCAATTAATTTTAATGTATTGAATATGAAAAAGAGCTTTGTCTTTTTAATTTGTTCTGTTTTTGCAGTATGCACAAGCGGATACGCACAAACTAAGAAAACCGGTAAGGGGGCTAAACCGGCATCTAGTGTTTTATCACCTGCTGAGGTTGCACAGGGAAAAGCACTGATTACAAAATCAGACTGTTTTGCATGTCATAAACCAACTGAAAAATTAGTTGGACCTGCATACTCAGATGTTGCAAAGAAATATCCTGCAACACAGGCAAACGTTACTTTGCTTGCTAAAAAAGTAATTAAAGGAGGAAGTGGAGTATGGGGCGAAATCCCTATGGCACCTCACCCATCTGTTACTCAGGCTGACGCCGAGAAAATTGTAAAGTATATACTTTCTACTAAGTAATAACTTAAACTAAAAGCGGGTGTATCATAAATCATGGTGCACCCGCTTTTTATGCTAATTGCTTTCTACCAACTTAAGCCATTCCGTAATTATTGTCTTTAACGAATCCTGTTTGGCTTTGACATCATCCATATCTTTAAACCTAAGCAGTCTTCTGCCATCTGTAAAATTTCCTTCAAGCAATCCACTGGTATCATTAACTTTTGCCCCCGTAGGAAAAACCAGTAAGATATTGCCCTTATGGAGGTTTACTACCACAATATCTCTTTTATATTCTTTAGGATCGAACGGTTTCATTGGACCTGCATAATAGAAGCAGGGCGAATTCCACTTTATTTGTTCTCCTATCTCTTTATCCGTGCTTAAAATGATCTGCCTTATATATTGAGTTGCGGCTGCTATGGGTGCTTCTAATCTTTTGATGTGTGCACTTACCTTATTTGAATTTGTGGCGGTTTTAGATATAGTCATATTTTGAGATGGTTGATTCTGATTAAATGCTTGGTGCGGCAATTCCTTTATTACAGTGAATTTATAGTGCAAAAGCAGATTTAATGAGGTGCGTAAACGACATTTTGAAGGGCGATTTGTGACAAATTAGAACATATAATAAACTAGGGTGAGCCTTAAATATAAGTAATTATATTAAATTATAGGGCTTACGTATCCTAGATTTTACTGCAGGTAATCCGGTGTAAATAAAATAGATTTATGGTTTATTGAGCTGTAGCTTAAGAGATGGCATTGGGGGAAAAGAGAGGACTACCGTGCCATAGATGTAAGTAAATTCAAATAATAAGCGCTATTTGCGCCCGGATTTAGGAAACAAACCAAGGTTCAACGAGAAAGCAACTCCTGTAGATTTTAATCTGGCATCGCCATTTCCAATTCCTGTAAGCGGCAGTTTTATAAAAGGTTGTACCCCAAAGCTTAGGGAGTTGGTTATCCGGCGCTCAAAACTTAAAGATAGGTTGGCTACACCAAAAATATGCTGGTTCTCATTCTTAATTTCAAGTACAGAAACCTTTTGTGCTCCTCCCTGTGGTCCTGTAATGTATTTGTATTTCTCATTAAGCATAAAATAACTCGAAAGGCCTGAGTTTACACCAACTGAAAAGTTTCTTCGTTTTAAAAAGGTGTAGTTTACATTAAGCGGAACATCCAATACAATACAATCAGCATCAACCTGCCATGCATTTTGCATATAGGCTATTCCTGCCGATCCAACCCCACCATAATTGTATAGCTTTCTTGAATAAACAGCGCCAGTGGTCACACTAATTTTATTTGTAATGGCATAAGTGGCAAGCAGCCCTATGTTGGAGCTTACTTTGGTATCCACATTCTTATTCGAAGTCGAAATATCCGGCGCAGCCATAATAGAAAGTGTAAGTGCACTCGGTTTTCCGGTAAAGCTTGGAGACACTTGCTTATTCTCTTTCTTTTCAGGAACATTTGTTTTTGTAGCAGGCTCATTCGTTTGTGCTAACACCTCAGCTTTCTTGCCTGCCGGCAAGCTGTCAACCGGAGTAGCAGTTTGTTTCTCTTCTGTTTTTGGTGTTACCACCTCTGCAATGCGTTCCTGTTTTTTATTTTCTTTAACTGAACCGGTATCAGGAGTAATCATAAGATCCTGAGTTGGGGTTATAACCTGCGGAATCTTCACGTAGTTTTGATCAATATTCTTAACGGGTGACTCAATATCCGGTTCAACAACAATTTCCGGATTGGTCTTCACAACAACGCCGGTATCTGTGCTTGTAAGTGAAGGATTATTATTTGCAGGTTTCTCTTTTTTTGATTCAACTATTTCAGTCTTTTTAGGTTCTTTAACTACTTTGTCTGATCCTGAGAAATACCAGAACAAACCAACAACCAATGCAGCAGCAATGCCACTTGCAGCATAGAACCAGAATGGGATAACCTTTTTCTTAGCACCCGCATCCAGTTTCTGTTCCATCTTTGCCCAGTCCAATTCATTGAAAGGGATTTCAGGATCATTCAACCCATCTCTAAACAGCTTATCTATTCCATTATCTTTTTCCATCTGCAGCTATTTTGTTTTGTAAAGGCACTTCATTTTGAGTACTAAAGTTATTAAAATATACATCCCCAGACCTGGTTCCAGCCGCGGAACTAAGCCTTTCTTGCAGCTTTTGTCGTGCTTTAAATAAATTTGATTTCGATGTCCCTACCGATATATTTAAAAGTTCCGAAATTTCTTCGTGTGAGTATCCGTCTATAGCAAATAAGTTAAATACAGTTCTATATGCTGGTGGCAATCCCTGAACCAATACCAGCAGGTCTTTATAGGCCATTTGCTCATATACCTGCGCAGGCCCGCCCATATCCTGGTGTTCACTCAGCTCGTCGTGATTTGAAAACTTAAGGCTTTTCCTGTAATGGTCAATAGCGGTATTGGTTATAATCTTTCCAAGCCACGCTTTAAAAGGCTTTTCGGGGTCATATTTTTCAATATGTGTAAACACTTTCATGAACCCGCTATTCAATACATCTGCCGCGTCATCATCATTCAAAGCGTACCGCCGGCATATGGCCATGCAATAACTATAAAATTCTTTATAGAGCAAATACTGACTTGTTCTGTCCTTCCTGATGCAACCTTCAATAATTTCCTGCACCTATTTTTTCGATTTTACATTGGCCATTTTTACCTATACTAACTATAGTACGTTGAAGTTACGCAATAGGTTGCTTTAAAAATAAATATTTATTTTCTGATCTCTGCGCAACCATTTATGCGGCCTTCCCGTAATCCATATTAGTGATCAGTCAACTCTTTAATTCACCTTAAAAAAAACAATTATGTCACCCTTATTCAAAAAAACGCTAGTACTGTTTAGTTTAGCTGCTGTACTTTTTACGGCTTGCTCAAAGAAAGAAGATCCTATCAAAGAACCTGATGAAGTTTCTTTGGACCTTAAACTTGCTACTTCAACCAAATTTGGTAATGTCCTTACCGATGGTCAGGGGAAAACCCTCTATTTCTTTGCCAACGATCCCAATGGTACTTCCAATTGTACCGGTGGCTGCTTAACTTTGTGGCCGATTTATTATGCTGCAAATGCAACTCCGCCTGCCGGAATAGATGCTGCAGATATTGCAACAATTACCAGGGGCGATGGTACAAAACAAACCACCTATAAAGGATGGCCGCTATATTATTATTCCGAAGATAAAGCCGCCGGAGAATTCAAAGGGGATGGAGTAGGCGGGATATGGTTCGTAGGTAAACCCGATTATTCGGTGATGTTTGCCAGCAAGCAGCTTGTTGGCGATGATGGTAAAAATTATACTGCCGATGCTAAAGAAGGGGTTGGTATAACTGTTTATCTAACTGACGCCAAAGGCAGAACCCTATATGCTTATGCTCCCGATACTTTTAATAAGAACAACTATACCAAACCAGATCTTAGCAATAATGCGATATGGCCAATATTTGAATCTCAGATACTGAATGTTCCTTCTGTTCTTACTAAAGATCTGATGGCTGTGATCACCTCTGTAGGTAAAAATCAATTAACTTATAAGGGGCGTCCGCTTTACTATTTTGGACCAGATGTCGCCAGAGGGGAAACTAAAGGTGTGAGCGTACCTAGACCGGGTGTTTGGCCGATACTTACCCTGACTACGGAGCCTTTAAAATAGAGTCGGAAAACCTTAATTGTCAGCATCGCTTAATAAGAATATTTTTATCTTGTCGTACATATTAACAAAAAATATCTCATTTTTGAGGCATTATGGCAATTAACGATTTAAGTAAAGATCTGGCTCCCATCGCTTCTATTACGATGGCAGATGTTGTTGAAGTAAAACTCAGAGAATATTTAAAAAAGAAGTCCTTCCTGCCCGGCGATGCGCTGCCAAAAGAACTGGAGTTAGCAGAAGCTTTAGGTGTAAGCAGAAATGTTTTACGCGAAGCACTGAGCAGACTGCGCATGCTGGGCATGATTGAAACCAAAAAGAAAAGAGGGATGGTGCTGGCCAGACCAGATATTCTTGGAACGTTTGAACGTGTTTTGGATCCGTTGATTATAGACAAGGAAACCCTTCAGGATATTTTTGAGCTCAGACTTGTACTTGAAATGGGATTGGCTGATCTGATTTACATCAGAAAAACCGACAAGGATATTGCCGAATTAGAAAACATAGCCAAAAAAGAAGTAAACCTTGATAATTCATTCAGAATTAAAAATGAAATCGCTTTTCATGGTAAACTTTACGAAATGTCGGGCAACGATACACTGAAAAGATTTCAAATCATGCTGCTTCCTATTTTTGACTATGTAGTTACCCTGGAAAAGAAACCAACAAGAGGTAAAGTTAACCATATGGACCTGGTTCAGATTCTGAAAACCGGATCAAAAGCCGATTTTAAAAAGGGAATGGAGGCGCATCTTAAGCCTCATTTCGATCGCTTAAAGTAATTTTCACTTTACATCTTTATACAAAAAAGGCCTTAAAATATTATTTTAAGGCCTTTTTTGTATAATCGAATTTAATTATTTGTTTTTATAAAAAATAGTTCCCACATTTGATATGTACTACATAAGTGCTTATAACCAAATATTAAATGACCGCGATGAATCACTTCAAAAAAAATGATAGCAAATATCTTGTCATCGTATCTTGCTGTCTCATTCTCCTCATCTCTCTTGCCATCGGGTGTGCTAAAAACTCAATAAGTGCAAGTAAAATTGAAAATCCAAAAGAGTCGAACACAGCCAAGGCTGCCGTTGCCGTACTGGCCGCTCCAGTTAATACGCGTGTGGTTGTATTTAACGGGGGCAATGAAAGTATATACCATTCTTTCAGAATCCCATCAATCATAAAAACAAAGAATGGAACCCTGGTTGCCTTTGCTGAAGGCAGAAGATGGAGCCCAAGTGATTATGGTGATATCAATGTAGTATATAAAAGATCTGTAAATAACGGAACCAGCTGGTCTACCTTAGGAGAGGTTGTTGGAAGTGGGGCAGGGACATGGGGCAATCCAACAGCTGTTTACGACCCAACTCAGGGCGCAAATGGAAGGATCTGGCTGTTTCTGGAATGGAATGATGAGTTTAAAACACAATGGTCAGATTTTCAGGCATGGGGCGATAGAAAAATTCATACCTCTTATAGTGATGATGATGGTGTTACCTGGTCGGTTCCTTTAGATCGTACCAGCAGCCTAACACCACCTTCCTACAAATGGGATTGTGTTGGTCCGGGTATAGGCATCAGAACGGCTTACGATCATCCCGGCCGGCTGATCGTTCCCGCATACGGAAGAAATATATATAGTGATGATCATGGTGCAACATGGCAATATGAATTAACTGCCGGGGGTACGGATGAAGGTACCATAGTGGAATTGATGAATGGAAGCCTGATGAGAAATGATAGACCGGGTACTACCGAGTGGAACTTATCAAAAACCAGAAGAAAATCAGTTGGCTCTATTGCCGGCGGCTTCCCTGCTTTTTCAACAGTAACCGCGTTGCCCGATCCAAAGTGTGAAGGGTCCATGTTAAGATACAATACCGACGACCCAAACAGGATCATATTCCTTAATCCTAACGGAACTGGTCAGCGTTGTAACATGACCGTGCGCATCAGTTATGATGATGGGGCGACCTGGCCAAGAAGCCGCGCGCTTTATAGTACTGCTAACTGCAATTATACCAACAGCACTGTAGTTTACGGTGGCTACTCGAGCATGGTAAAAACCGCCGATTACTGCATTGGTGCTTTAGTGGAATACAATGAAAATGTTCATGATTCAGCCAGCAGCAATAAATCCATTGAATTTAACAAGTTCAATCTTGCCTGGATCTTAAACGGCAGTACAGAACCATAAAACCAAATACCATGTGCTTTTATCATCCCTCGAGTACATAACAACCATAAACCAAATATTAAAATTAAAACAGTTATGAAGAAAAGGATTTTTATTTTTCTATCCGTTCTCTGTTGCTTTTTCGCAACCACAAACCTCTTTGGCCAGACACGCGAACTGCAGATTTCGGGAAAGGTTACTTCGGGTGCAGCAGGGGAAACATTACCGGGTGTTAGTGTAAAACTTAAGGGTAGTACGATCGGAATATCTACCGATGTAGATGGTAAATACACCATTAAAATACCATCAAATCAAGGGGTTTTGGTGTTCACTTACCTTGGCTTTAAAGCTAAGGAGGTGCCTGTGAACGGGCAAAAACAAATTGATGTAGTGCTGGAATCTGATGTAACTGCTATGGAAGAAGTTTTGATTGTAGGGTATACACAGCAGTCGAGAACCAAAACCACAGCTGCCATTTCAAAGCTTGGTGCCGATGAGCTTAAAAACATCGCCAGTCCCAATCCCGTACAGGCCTTGCAGGGTAAAATTGCAGGTGTTTCAGTGCCGGTTACCACCGGACAGCCGGGGGTAGGTGCGACAAACATCATCATCAGGGGGGGGACCAAACCGAATGCTTATGGATCTGGCTTGGGTAACAACGGTGGCAGTTCAACGTTCAATTCCGACAGCAGTGCTCCCCTTGTGATCGTTGATGGGGTTTTCAGGTCTATGAATGATGTGAATCCCGATAATATCGAATCCCTGCAGGTAATGAAGGATGCAGCTTCCACAGCAATATACGGTGCAAGGGGTGCAAATGGGGTTATTGTGATCAAAACAAAAGGGGGCAAAGCAAATAGCAAAATGACCATTACGCTAAATCACAGAACAACATGGGAAACACAGGCCCGGGATTACGATTACCTTAATGCCGAACAATACCTTAGTTTAGCGCGTACTACAGTTAAAAATACTGCGGATGCGCTGGATAAAAATAACCTTTTAAACAATGGTGGTTTCTCTGCAGGTACTCGTGTTTACACGCAAAAAGGCCAGTACGGTAAAAACATCAACCTTACTGCCTTATATGATAATATCGTATCTCTAGAAGGACAATCTTACGTAGATAACCTGTTGTCCAAAGGCTGGAAAGTTATGGAAGATCCCATTAACCCGGGTACAAAACTATTGTATGCGGATAACAATTATCAGGATATGCTTTGGAACACTGGTTTGAGCAGTAACGAAAACCTGTCTATCAGTGGGGGCGGTGAAAAATCGGACTTTAACCTGTCGATGGGCTATACCAATCAGGCAGGAACCTTTGTAGGAACCAAATACAAACGTTACGACGGACTTGGAAATTTTGGGTTCAAAGCTGCAGATAATTTCCGCATCGATGTGATGTTAAACTATCAGAACGTAATGCCTAATTATGTGGATGGTTTTCAAAACGAGCTGGTAAGGGGTACACGTATTACGCCCTTGATCCGTACTTTCAAAGACGATGGAAACCCAATGCCCGGCGAGTTGTATACCGTTCGTAACCGCTTTCATACGTTGATGTATGACGATACCCGTACCTCAAGTGAAAGGTTGGTGTCCAGAGTTGCCGGAGACCTTACCATTATCAAAGGATTGCATTTTAAGCCTTCCTTCTCCTATCTGATAGATGATTATAAAGAGATGTTCATGAGAAAGGGAACACCTGCCGATGAGGTTCAGCCCTCCACGCAGCGTCAGAAAAGCGACTATACTAAAAACGTAAGGCAGCTGATGATCGATCAGGTTTTGCAATACGATTTCAGCATAAAGGATGTGCATAATTTTACGGCCCTTGGTGGTGTTAACTTTATCAGGAACACAGATCACGTGGCCAGCTTAGGTTCTCAGAGAGGGAATAACGATTATATCTATACCATAAACGAGCCACCCACGACCGTAATTAATGGAGTGGTCATGAGCAATGTTACCAACTTTGCAACCACCATTGGCGAATCCAGATCTGCCAGTGCATTTACGCAGGTAAACTATGATTACAAAGCTAAATACCTGTTCAGCGGTTCACTCCGTTACGATGGTTTTTCGAATTTTGCCATTGAAAACAAATACGCATTTTTTCCTTCAGCTTCCATCGGATGGAATGTTCATAAAGAAGATTTCTGGAACGTAAAAGCTATAAATGCCTTAAAACTACGAGCAAGCTGGGGTGCTGCAGGGCTTAGCGACCTGAGCATTACCGATACTTATGGGGGTTATGCTTCAGTTCTGAATAACAGAACGGCTAATTACGGGCAAAGCGCCGGTATTTTAAGGGCCAACCTGGCAAACTATAACCTGCGCTGGGAATCAACCGAAACGACTGACCTGGCGTTTGATGCCTCTTTCTTAAACAGCCGCATTAACCTGACTGTAGATTATTATAACAAAAGAACCAAGGACAGGCTGGCTTCTAAACCTTTGCCGTCGGAATCCCCTTTTGAATCCATCGCATTTAACAATGGCGAGCTGCGCAACCGAGGTGTGGAAATTGAACTTGGTGCAGCCATCATTAAAGGAAATGATTTTAAATGGGACGCTAATTTTTCTTTTGCATACAACCAGGCTTTGATTACTAAACTGCCTGATAACGGTCGCGCCAAGAATAGACAGAGTGGTGATATGATCTTTGACCCGGCTTCAAATTCACTGGTAGAAGCAGGAGGTTTTGCAGAAGGTGAGCGCCCTTACCCAATTTATGCATACCGGGTAACAGGTGTATTTGCTACAGATGAAGCGGCCAAAGCATGGAATGCCAAAGTAAAAGATAACCTTGCTTCTCCGCAAGGGATAACAGTAGGGAAACGTGGTGGCGATTATATTTTTGATGATGTGAATGGCGATGGGGTGATCGATTCAAAAGACCAGGTTTTTATGGGGTATAGAAACCCTAATAAAATGGGTGGTATGCAAAATACCTTTAGTTATAAAAACATCTCCTTAAGATTTACGGTGGATTATGCCATGGGCCACCTGATCAGTAATGGCGCTTTAGCCCGTTCACTGGGCCAGGGCAGGGCCTTTAATGAAGGTGCACCGTCTATCGCTATCGGAGGGGATATCTGGCAGAAACAAGGTGATGTGGGTAAAAAATATGCCCGTTTCTCTTTTGCAGATTATGATTTCGGACAGCGCAATTACTTACGTAACGCGCCGCTTGGAAATAACAACAGTTACAATTCAGATGTATCTGCTATGTATTCTAAAGGCGATTTTCTGGCCTTCAGGGAGATCTCCATTTCATATGATGTTCCCAAAAAAGTACTGGAAAAAATAAAAGCCTCGGGGCTTAATATTTTCGCTACGGTATATAATGTTGGCTATTTAACCAAATACGAAGGGCTGAACCCCGAAGTATATACCGGCTTTGATCCGGGTGGTTATCCAAGACCAAGACAATTTTTATTAGGGGCCACATTGAAATTCTAAAATAAAATTTAAACAGATGAAAAAGATTACATTAATTATAATAGCCATCGTGTCTCTATCAGCCACATCTCCTGGCTGTAAAAAGCTGCTCGAAGTAGATCCTCAGTCAAGCATCACCGATGACATGTTCTTTAATAGCGAGAATGATTTTGAACCCAATGTTACCGGTATTTATACCTATATGCGTTTGTTCGCCAATAATATCGTGTACGGTACCGAGCGCAGCGAAGAACTTGTAGCCGGCCTTAATGCCAGGTTTGGCGTATCGTGGACTCAGATCATCACGCCCTCTTCAGGTGCAATCAACTACAACGACTGGTACAAAGCCATCGGGCATTGCAACTTATTGCTAAAAAAGATCGAAGAATTTCCTTTTGCCACCAATCCGGATACGAAGAAAAGGATCCTTGCAGAAACCTATTCCTTAAGGGCTTATTTTTATTTCAACCTTACCCGTATCATTGGTGATGCGCCTTTAATGCTGACCGCAGTTGAAGATGAAAATGTGCCTTTGCTGCCCAGGTCAAAGGCCGTGGATGTTTTGAAACAGATCCAATCAGATCTTGATCTGGCCATCCAGAATTTTACGGCTATGAGCGGATTTTCTAAAACGGCTTATCCGTCTAAATACCGCTTTGCTTACGGTTCAGCAATGGCACTAAAGGCAGATGCCTACTTATGGAATGCAAAAGTGCTTGGTGGTGGCGATGCCGATCTTACTGCCGCCGCCGCCGCGATTACTGAAGTGGAAGCATCGGGATTAACTCTAAACCAGGATTATAAAAACGTAACCGGGGTAAGGGCAACTGCCAATCCTGAAGTGGCACTAGCAGCTTATTTTCAACGGGATGAGGCTGGTAGTAACTACGGATTAAACGCACTTCCTAATTTAACAGGGATTGATGGCGCATTGAACCTGGATCAGATTCCTTATGCACAGACCTCATCAAACGGACAGGGGGCATACCAGATCAGTCCAAAGTCAAAGGCCTTATTTACCAATCCTGATGATAAAAGGATACCTCATACCTGGATTACGGAGCTGCAGGCCAGCGGTCCGAAAATTTCATGGATTACTAAATATTCCGGAAACATCTATGCCGATGGCCGTGTGTCTGATAATGATTTGATCATCTATCGTTTATCGGATATCTTTCTGATGAAGGCAGAAGCTTACGCCGGATTAAATAACATACCACTGGCAATTGAATACCTGAACAAAGTAAGACAAAGGGCCAATACCGGAAACTATACTGCATCTACGGTTAAAGGAGATGTGGAACGCGAGATCCTTGATGAACGTGGTCGTGAACTGTTTTTTGAGAACAAGCGCTGGTACGATCTTGTCCGTTTTCATAAAGGCGGAACTATTGATGTATACACCTATGTTCCAAATCTGGCTGGTAAAACTACGCCATTGTTCTGGCCGCTAAATACTACGGTATTTGCAAACAATCCTAACATTAAACAAACAGACGGATATTAATTTATCGCAATTCAGAATAAAATGACTCCACTAAAGGCAGATGAAATTTATGGCAATTGGGCAACTTTGCTGCTTCCAATCAACAATGATGACAGCATCAATTACCAGCAGCTGGAAAGTGAAATCGATGTATTGATTGCAAGTGAAGTAAATGGAATCTATTCTAATGGTACCGCAGGTGAGTTCTATAACCAGACCGAGCAGGAATTTGATAAAGTAAATGGCATCCTGGCAACAAAATGTAATGCTGTAGGTATGCCATTTCAAATTGGCTGCTCACATATGAGCCCTAAAATATCATTGGAAAGGATTAAGCGTACTACAGCGTTGCAGCCTTCTGCCATACAGATCATTCTGCCCGATTGGTTTGTGCCTTCCATGGAAGAGATCAGTGACTTTTTAAAGGTGATGTGTGCCGTGGCCGATCCCATAAAGCTGATTTTATACAACCCTCCGCATGCCAAAAGAAAACTCCTGCCTAAAGAATTTGCAGAAATACTCCATGCCGGTATCCCTCTGGCGGGATGTAAAGTGGCAGGTGGCGATGAGCAGTGGTACAAGGAAATGAATGCAATAAGCATCCCGTTTTCGGTGTTCATCCCAGGTCATCATTTGGCCACGGGAATTGCAAACGGGGCCCACGGTGCTTATTCCAATGTAGCTTGTTTAAATCCGGGGCTTGCGCAGCGCTGGTATAACAACATTGCCGATCACACCGGAGATCCTTTTGAACTGCAATCTCGAATCCAGAAATTTATGGATGACTGTATTGTTCCTTATATTAGAGATAAAGGATACTCCAACCAGGCTGTAGATAAATTTATGGCAGCTGTAGGTGGCTGGACACCCATAAGTACCCGCTTGCGCTGGCCCTATAAATGGATCCCAGAGGCAGAGGTACTGCCGGTAAGAGAAAAATGTGCTGAACTTTTACCAGAAGTTTTTACTAACCAAGTTTAATATTTTCCCAATGCAAAAAACACTAAGAAACTGCTTTATCCTAATTTGTACCAGCTTGCTATTGCTAATGATCGGCAATGGATGTAAAATAAGAAAACCATCTGCCGATCGGGCATTGCTTGATAGTACGGTAGTCTTTTCGCCCGCAGGGGAATACGCCTCCATGCGGATACCTGCATTGGTGGCAACCAAAAAAGGAACACTGCTTGCTTTTTGTGAAGGAAGGATAGGCACAGCCAGTGATTGGGCAGATATGGATCTGCTGATGCGCCGAAGCACAGACGGAGGCCGCACCTGGGAAAATAATGTAGTTATTGCCGCAAGGAAAAGCGGACAGCCAACAAGTAATCCTACACCAATTGTAGATCGCGAGGGTACCATTCACCTGCTGTATCAGCGCGATTATGCTACTGCTTACTATACCCGTTCTACCGATGATGGCAAAACATGGAGCCCCGCAGTTGACATTACCTATGCATTTGAGGCCTTTAAACCAGAGTACAACTGGAAAGTACTGGCACCAGGTCCGGGTCATAGCATACAATTAAAAAATGGCCGACTGCTGGTGCCTGTATGGCTAAGCGATCCGGCTAAAACTACACCAAGAAGAAGCCATGCGCCATCTTGTATTGCCACTATTTACAGCGATGATCTTGGTAAGACCTGGAAACGCGGAGCCATTATTGCCGGTAACACTCCGGAGTTTAAAAACCCAAGTGAAACCATGGCAATTGAGCTTAACGATGGCCGTGTAATGGTAAACATCAGAAATGCTTCTGATGAACACCGCAGAGGGGTTAGTTATAGCAATGATGGAATCAGCGGGTGGACAAAGCCTGTATTTGACGAAGAATTATACGAGCCAATATGTATGGCTACCATCATCATGCTGCAGGACAAACAAAAACCGGCAATGCTTTTTATCAACCCTGATACCAAAGATATACCTAAACCGCCACGCAAAAACCTTACTGCCAGGGTCAGTTACGATGAAGGACAAACCTGGACGGTAAAGAAGGTAGTCAATGCAGGTTCATCAGGTTATTCTGATGTGGCTGTTACCCCCGATGGAACCATTTATTGCCTGTATGAAACCAATACCAGCAACGATTTTGACTATTCCATGGTGCTTAAAAGGTTTAACCCCAAATGGCTTACAACTCCCAACGAAAAATAAATAATCAACAAACAATTTAAATATATATGAACAAAATAACCGGATTAATAGCCGCCACTTTTGCGGCTTATCGTGAAGATGGAACAATTAATTTAGACATTATCCCAACGATAGTCGACAAAATGATAGCTGATGGATTATCTGGCGTTTTTATTTGCGGCACCAATGGCGAAGGACCAAACCTTACAATTGAAGAGCGGATGGCCATTGCCGAAGCTTATGTGAAGGCTGCAGCCAAACGTATCCTTGTATTGGTGCATGTAGGGCACAGTTCAATCCACGAATGCCGCAAGCTTGCGGCTCATGCGGAGCAGATTGGGGCCGATGCCATTTCTTCTGTTGCCGCTTTTTATTTTAAACCAACAAGTGTTGATAATCTGGTTAAAAGCATGGCGCAGATTGCATCAGCGGCACCTAATACACCATTTTATTACTACAGCATCCCAACCCTTACCGGTGTGGGTATGGATATGATCACCTTTTTGGAACAGGCAGAAAAGGCAATTCCAAACCTTGCGGGGATTAAGTATACCGCCTCTACCTTGCATGAATACCAGGCTTGTCTGAATTATAAGAACGGTAAATTTGATATCCTTTTTGGTTACGATGAAATGTTGCTTCCTGCACTTGCAGTAGGGGCCAAGGGGGCTATCGGCAGTACTTATACTTTCGCGGCTCCGCTGTATTTGAAAGTAATAAAGCTTTATAATGAAGGAAAGCAACAAGAAGCAGCAGCCATGCAACTGCATTCGGTAAATATGGTTCGTGCTTTGGTAAAGTATCCGCCAATTCCTGCACAACGGGCCATCATGAAAATGGGAGGACTGGATTTAGGAGATTGCCGACTACCTCTTGAGCCGCTTTCAGATGCACAGGCAACGCAATTTAAAACTTCCCTTGATGAGATCGGATTTTTCGATATCGTTAAACAATCCTGATGATGAACAGGTCCTTTAATCTAATTCTTATTTTGATTATGACTATACTCTTAAATAAAGGGCTGGCACAGCAGGTCTCCAGATCTGGCTTATTATGGAGCAACCTGCCGCCAGTTCCTGATCGCATAGGTTTCGCAGGTTCCTTTGCCGGTGTTTCCAATGGTGCACTGCTGGTTGCCGGTGGTGCAAATTTCCCTGATGGCGGTGCACCCTGGACGGGCGCTGCCAAGGCATGGCACGATCATATTTTTGTTCTGGAAAGCCCCAAAGGGAAATGGAAAGAGGCGGGTAAATTACCCTATCCATTAGGCTATGGAGCTTCCATAAACTGGAAAGACGCCTTAATTATTCTTGGCGGCAGCAATGAAAAAGGTCACCGCGCAGACGTGTTTAGGTTAAATTATATGAACGGGAAAATTGAAACGGTCAATCTGCCAGGTCTGCCTCATGCGATTGCAAATACCTCGGCCGCGCTGGTCGGAAGTGTAATTTATGTTGCCGGTGGAATTGAGAAACCAGATGATAAAGTTGCCGGAAATAATTTCTGGGCACTGGATCTTAATGCAATTGAAAAGGGCTGGAAAGTATTGCCAACCTGGCCTGGTGCCCCAAGGATGCTTAGTGTTGCTGGTGCGCAAGGCGGTACATTTTACCTGTTCAGCGGGGTAGCGCTGATCGATGGTAACCGCGAGTATTTAAAAGATGCTTATCAGTACCATCCCGAAACAGGATGGAAAAAAATAGCAGACCTTCCGGCTTCGGTAGCGGCAGCCCCAACACCAGCTTTTGCCTCCGGACAATCCTCATTACAAATATTTGGTGGCGATGATGGAAAACTAGCCGCCAGCGCTACAGTGCTAAAAGAAAAACACCCTGGCTTTTCAAACAGAATCCTAAATTATAATACCCTTACCAATACCTGGACGTCTGACGGAAAGGCCTTTGCTACCCGGCCGCCTGTAACCACAACCTTAACTGTTTGGAACGGAAATGTAATTATTCCCGGTGGCGAAATCAGACCCGCAGTGAGAACCCCTAAAGTATTAATCGCAACTTACAAATGAAGAATCCCGGACAAACCACTTCCTTCTACTCGTGGATCATTGTAGCCATGCTATGGATAGTGGCTTTTTTAAACTATCTGGACCGTATTTTAATTACCTCGATGCGCGATCCTATTGTTACAGATTTCAATTTAACTGATGCACAATTTGGATTGCTTACCTCTGTGTTCTTATGGTCGTATGGCTTTTTAAGTCCTTTTGGCGGTTACTTTGCCGATAGGTACAGCAGAAAAAAGGTAATCGTTTTTAGTGTAATGGTTTGGTCGGTGGTTACTTTGTGGACCGGCTTTACCAGCTCATTTCACGAAATGCTGGCCGCCCGCTTTTTAATGGGCGTAAGCGAGGCTTGCTATATCCCTGCTGCACTTGCTTTAATTACCGATTATCATAAAGGAAAAACCCGTTCCCTTGCAACAGGTTTGCATATGAGTGGTTTATATGCAGGCTTGGCACTTGGTGGTTTAGGTGGATACATTGCCGAATTGTGGGGCTGGCGTTCGGGATTCCATGTTTTTGGAATTGTTGGTATTGTATATTCCCTGATTCTTTTGTATGTGTTGAAAGATCATAAACCTGATCCTGCTGAGGCTACAGAAGGAGAAGCAGAGCAAACACCCAAAATTAGCCTTACAGGAGCTTTAAAAGTGCTTTTTAGTGAGGCTTCTTTCTTTATCCTGTTGTTCTATTTTGCCATACTGGGTATCGTAAACTGGCTTGTTTATGGCTGGCTGCCAACCTTTCTTAAAGATCATTTTAACCTTAATCTTGGCGAAGCCGGTATTTCGGCAACAGGCTATATTCAGATCGGATCCTTTGTGGGCGTAATTGTAGGGGGGATTCTGGCCGATAGGTGGACCCGTAAAAATAACAGAGGCCGTTTGTACATGCTCATTATTGGGTTTACACTTGGCGCACCTTTCTTGTTTCTCATGGCTTCTACAAATGTATTCAGCATCGCCATTATTGCCATGCTGGTTTTTGGGTTGGCCAGAGGCTTTAATGATGCGAACTTAATGCCTATATTACGGCAAGTGGCCGATGGAAGATACATCGCCACGGGTTATGGCTTTCTTAATTTCCTGAGCACAATTATAGGAGGCTTAATGGTGTATGTAGGTGGTGCGCTAAAAGATGCTCAGGTAGATCTTTCTATTGTTTATCAGGTTTCAGCAGTTGCAATGCTCCTGGCAACATGGTCATTATTTGCAGTGAAACTAAAAAAGAATAATGTATAAATTTATTACTATGAAAAAATATTTTATTATCCTGGTATCTGTAATGCTTTTATGGAATACTGCAGTCCTCAAAGCAAATGTAACCTTGCCGGCCATCATTTCCAGTGGCATGGTATTACAACAGCAAAGCAATGCTACCTTGTGGGGTACGGCCAAAGCTGGCGCAAAAGTAACGGTGCTTACCTCCTGGAGCCAAAAAACATATAGCGTAAGCACTACAAAAGAAGGAACATGGCGGCTGGCTGTAGCCACTCCTAAAGCCGGTGGGCCCTATAAAATTACTTTTAACGATGGCAGTAAACTGGTAGTGGATGATGTTTTTATTGGAGAAGTTTGGTTATGCTCCGGCCAGTCAAATATGGAAATGCCGGTAAAGGGATATGCCAATCAGCCAATCCTGAATTCCAATGAGATATTAATCGATGCCGATGAGCCGGGCGTCAGGTTGTTCAGGGTAGAAAAGAAAATGTCTAAAACCCCGCAAACACAATTGGATGCCAAATGGCAAAGTGCCGATGCAGCCTCCGTTAAAGAGTTCAGTGCAGTTGGTTATCAGTTTGCAAGGATACTTCAGAAAAGACTAAAAGTTCCTGTAGGGATTATCCAATCGGCATTTGGGGGTACAGATATAGAAGCGTGGATGACTACAAGCAGCCTGCAGGGGTTCAATGATTTTAAAACTCCGGCCGATACTGCTAAAATTAAGAAGAACAATCCTGGTGTATTGTTCAATGCCATGATCAATCCAATTATTGGTTATTCCATTAAAGGTACGTTATGGTATCAGGGAGAGAATAACCGTATGAACCCGCTTACGTATGATAAAAAAATGGCGGCTATGGTTAAGCAGTGGCGACAGTTATGGAACTGCGGAGAATGGCCGTTTTACTATGTGCAGATTGCGCCAAATGTATATAAGGACCATGCCGATCAAATCCCCTTATTGTATGAAGCGCAATCTAGAGCAATGAAACTGATACCGAACTCCGGAATGGTGGTTAGTGTTGACGTGGGCAGTATGACTACCATCCATCCGCCCGATAAAACCGTTATCAGTAAAAGGTTGGCCTACTGGGCACTCCACAATACCTATGGTAAACAGGGAATCGTATTCAAAGGACCGGTTTATAAGTCTTTAGAAATAGCGGGTGACAAAGCGGTTCTGAGCTTTGATGAGATTCCAAACGGATTGACCGCTTATGATAAGAAGCTGATTTCTTTCGAGATTGCAGGGGAGGACAAGGTGTTTTATCCTGCCGAAGCATTAATTAAAGGCAAAACTATTGTAGTATGTAGTGAATCGGTTAAAAGCCCGGTAGCTGTTAGATATGCCTTTAAAGACAGAGCCGAAGGAAATCTGTATAATGTAGAAGGATTACCTGCTGAACCCTTCAGGACAGATAGCTGGTAATCCAGCTTATAATCCTGCCTGAAGTTCAGTGCCTCTGATGTAAACCTGGCCTGCTCTCTCCAGGTTTTCTTCACTTTTAGTAGTGATCTTGATGATGTCGATGTCTTTTACAGCTCCTTTTAAAGAGCCAAAATCACTTGCAGACAAAATATTGATGTTTAAAATGTAATTCTCATCAATTTTAACATTGGCTATATTGCCTTTTAACAGGTTATTATCTATCATATATAAGGTAGCGGAAGCCGGAGATTTAACATATTTGTTCTTGATTTCTTCCAGTGTCATAAACCTGAATGAACCAGGGTTTTTGGTTGCCACGTAAACCTCACCAAACTTACTATCTGAGTTTACTTTAACGTCTTTGATTTCGCTCATACTAAAGAGCGGCAGACAAGCTCCAATCAGCGTACTATCCAGAAAATACTTAGGTTGGGTTTCCGTGTGGAATTTCTTAACGTCCTTTTCATAAACAACATTTACTTTATCAGATACCGGACTGGTTTGACCTACTGCAGTGATTGCCAGCAGGCAAAATGTAAACATGAATAATAATCTCATAATTTCCCCCTTTAATAACGGAATATAAGGAATATTATCAAATAAATGTCAAATTATAAATTATTTATAATTTGTTTGGCCTCCTCATCCTTGTATTCCAGGGTAGCTGCGTTTAGCTTTTTCTTTAGCTCGGCCATAACCGGTGCATATTTCTTAAGCTCAGCCAGATTCTTTAATTCGCTGGGGTCTTTTTTTACATCGTAAAGCTCCCAGTAATTTAGCTTTCCATAGAAACGGATCAGTGCATATTGATTGGTCCTGATGCCAAAGTGCGGATTTACCAAATGCGGACCAGGGTATTCATAGTAGTGGTAATAAACAGGTTTATCTGGTTTTCCTGTTTTGTTGCCTTTAAGCAAAGGCCAGAAAGATTTCCCCTGTATATCGGCCGGTACTTTTGCCCCTGCAATATCCAACAGCGTAGGTGCCCAGTCTATGTTGGCCACTATATTGTTTATAGTACTTCCTGCTTTTACTTTACCCGGATACCTTACTATGAAGGGTGTTTTTAAAGATTCTTCGTACATAAAGCGCTTGTCGAACCAGCCATGCTCACCCAGGTAAAAACCCTGATCTGAGGCATAAATTACAATGGTATTTTTGCTTAGCTGTGCTTTATCAAGGTAATTAAGGATTTCACCAATATTCCTGTCCAGCGAATTTGCCGTAGCATAATAATCTTTCATGTAGCGCTGGTATTTCCAGGTTGCTAAGGCTTTGCCCGATGGTTTTTTCTGTTCAAAATCTTTGGTTACCTTTTGCTGATAATAATCTGCAAACGCTTTGCGCTGAACAGGGTTCATCCTTTTGTAAAGATTGAAATTGTTAAAATCCACATTAACCTTTAAATCGCGGTCAAGCTGCATGGCATTAGCAATGGTCATGTACTGTTGTTTGGCAGCAGGCCTTCCTTCGTATTCATCAAAAAATGTTGCAGGAAGTGGGAAATCTACATCATCATAAGCACCAAGATCCTGAATATCTGGTAACCATTCCCTGTGGGTGGCCTTTTCGCCCACTACCAAAAAGAAAGGTTTGCTTTTATCACGGGAGTCGAGCCATCGGGTTGCTTTATCGGTAATGATATTGGTAACATAACCTTCAGTTCTGAGGGTATCGTTGTTTTTATTGATAAAATCAGGGTTGTAATAAAATCCCTGATCGGGCATAATTTCCCAATGGTCAAATGTCTTACCCGGCAAAGTGCCTAAATGCCATTTGCCAATCCATGCGGTCTGATAGCCCGCACTGCTTAATAGCCCCGGCAGCAGTTGCTGATCCACATTAAACTTGCCGTCGTTTGCTTTGTAGCCATTTATATGGCTGTACTTCCCTGTTAAAAAGCAGGCCCTGCTTGGTCCGCATATAGAATTGGTAACCAATTGATTCGTTAATAATGCACCTTCTTTGGCAAGCCGGTCAATGTTTGGTGTATGCGCTATTTTATTGCCATAAGCGCCAATTGCCTGATAAGCATGGTCGTCGGAAATAATAACAATGATATTGGGCTGATCTATTGACTGCGGGCTGGCTTTGGTTTTTGACCCCATAAATTTTATGCTTCCCAATATTGCAAGTATGCAGGCAACACTCCAAAAAATGACTGATCTGATCATATCTTCTTAAAAGTAACAGGTTTGAATTTGTGGATAAGATACGGAATATTAGAATTTTTTATACTTTTGGAAAAATTGTTTGCTGTGAAATTCTTCAGTTGGCTTATTTGTGTGATCATTATTGTTGTGAGCTTTACGCCCTGCAAGGATTTCGCCAACGCCAAATTCGCTGAGCAGACCAGTGTTTCAAAAGCAGGGCATGCCGATGATCACAACAGCCTGGCAAATGACGATTGCTCTCCGTTTTGCGTTTGCTGCTGCTGCAGTACCCCGACAGTTGTAACACAAACATTATTAACCAGTTCGGTTTCATTAATTGTTAATAAAGAGTATTCAGATATCGCTCCTGGCCATATTGCTTCCAATGATCCTTCAGTCTGGCAGCCACCTAAGTTAGGTTAATTTAAATTTCAGGTTTTATTGCAGCGGATCTATCCTCATGGAATGATTCGGTTATGTATTGCCTTGGTTTTTTCTTTAACATAATTTAAAATTCAATGCTGAAAAAAATCATTCAGTTTTCTATACAGAACAAATTGGTTATCGGATTATTTACCCTCGCGCTTATTGCCTGGGGTGTTTATTCGCTAAAACAATTACCTATAGATGCCGTACCCGACATTACAAATAACCAGGTACAGGTTATCACACTTAGCCCTTCTTTGGCTACCCAGGAGGTAGAAAGGTTAATCTCTTACCCTGTGGAGCAGACCATGTCTACCATACCCGAAATTGAACAGGTACGCTCTATTTCCAGATTCGGCTTATCGGTAGTAACCATCGTTTTTCATGATGATGTGGACATTTACTGGGCACGCCAGCAGGTCAATGAAAAGCTTGCTGAAGCAAAGAGCAACATCCCGGCAGGATTGGGGAATCCTGAAATATCTCCGATATCAACCGGTCTGGGTGAAATATACCAGTATGTAATCCATGCGAAACCGGGCTTTGAAGAGAAATACAATGCCCGTGACCTGCGCAGTATTCAGGACTGGATTGTGAGGAAACAATTATTGGGAACTCCCGGTATTGCCGAAGTAAACAGTTTCGGTGGTTTATTAAAACAGTACGAAATTGCACTTGATCCCGATAAATTAAGGGGTCTTAATTTAAGCATCGCTGATGTCTTTACTGCCTTGGAATCCAGCAACCAAAATACAGGTGGGGCTTATATTGATAAAAAACCGACTGCTTATTTTATCCGTAGTGAGGGTTTAATTGGGAGTTTGGATGACATCAATAAAATAGTGGTTAAGAACAATGCCAATGGAATTCCGGTGCTTATCCGCGACATTGCCACCGTTCAGTTGGGCAGTTCCATCCGTTATGGAGCACTTACCAGGGCAACAACCAAGGGCCATGGCGAAGCCGTTGGCGGTATTGTAATGATGCTGAAAGGTGCCAATGCCAATGATGTGGTTAAAAAGGTTAAAGCTAAAATAGAGCGGATCAATAAAACCCTGCCTGTAGGAGTTGTTGTTGAACCTTTTCTGGACAGAAGTGCCTTGGTAGACCGTGCCATGGGTACGGTAGCCAAAAACCTTATTGAGGGCGCACTAATTGTGATCTTTGTGCTGGTGCTCTTTTTAGGGAACCTGCGGGCAGGATTGGTAGTCGCCTCGGTTATTCCGCTATCCATGCTTTTTGCCATCTCATTGATGAACCTCTTCGGGGTATCGGGAAACCTGATGAGTTTGGGCGCTATCGATTTCGGCCTGATCGTAGATGGGGCTGTAATTATCGTGGAGGCCACCATGCACATCCTGGCAGCCAATAAATTAGGCAGGGCCTATACCCAACTCCAAATGGATGCAGAGGTAGAGAAATCTTCAGTGCGTATGATGAGTGCTGCTGCCTTTGGTCAGATCATTATTCTGATTGTGTATCTGCCGATTCTGGCATTAGTGGGCATAGAAGGGAAAATGTTTGGCCCTATGGCACAAACGGTTTCATTTGCTATTCTTGGTGCCTTCCTGCTTTCGCTTACCTATGTGCCAATGGTTTCCTCGCTGATATTAAGTAAAAAAGCAACACAACAAAGGAATTTTTCGGACCGTATGATGGATTTCTTTCAAAGTCAGTACACACCGATTATACATGCGGCTTTGCGTAAACGTATGGCAGTGGTGGTGTCGTCTGTAGTGCTTTTAGCCATCAGTATATTGCTGTTTTTGAGAATGGGAGGAGAGTTTATTCCGACCCTTGAAGAAGGAGATTTTGCTGTAGAAACCCGTTTGCTTACCGGAAGCTCACTCTCGCAAACCATAGATAAAGTAAATCAGGCATCTGATATCCTGGTTAAGAGATTTCCTGAGGTAAAAGAGGTGATCGGAAAGATCGGTGCAGCCGAGATCCCTACCGATCCAATGCCTATGGAAGCCTGTGACCTTACCATTATTTTAAAAGATAAAAAAGACTGGACAACCACTAAGGATAGGGTTGAACTGGCCGAACTTATGGGTAAAGCCCTTGAGGATGTGCCCGGCGTAAGCTTTGGTTTTTCTCAGCCGATTCAGCTTCGCTCTAATGAGCTGATTTCAGGAGTAAGGCAGGATATTGGAATTAAAATCTTTGGAGATGACCTGAACGCGCTAACTGATATTTCACAAAAGATCGGGAAAATTGTTTCCACAGTTGGCGGTGCAAAAGACCTTTATCTGGAGCAGGCTACAGGTCTTCCGCAGATCGTGGTAAAGATCAACCGGGATAGGATTGCCCAATATGGTTTAACTGTTGATAAGGTAAACCAGGCCCTTAATACCGCCTTTGCGGGTCAGTCTGCAGGGGTAGTTTACGAGGGCGAGCAGCGTTATGACATGGTGGTGCGCTTGTCGCAACAGAACCGGCAGGACATTAGTGATGTAAAAAATGTTTACGTGTCAGCACCTAACGGCAATCAGGTTCCGCTTGATCAGCTTGCTGATGTAGAATTTAAGGTAGGGCCAAATCAGATTCAGCGTGAAGATACCAAACGGAGGATCATTGTTGGACTAAACGTAAGGGGACGTGATATTGCCAGCGTGGTGGCCGAGATTGAAGAAAAGATCAATGCACAGATCAAACTGCCAACCGGTTATTACATCACTTATGGCGGACAGTTTGAAAACCTGAAAGAAGCAACTCAAAGGCTTTCTATTGCTGTTCCTGTAGCCCTGGCGTTGATCCTGCTTTTGTTGTATTTCTCTTTTGGATCCGTTAAGCAATCGGTACTTATATTTTCTGCCATTCCAATGGCGGCAATAGGAGGTATTTTTGCACTGCTGCTTCGCGGAATGCCTTTCAGTATCTCTGCAGGTGTTGGTTTTATTGCGCTCTTTGGTGTTGCGGTGTTGAATGGGATTGTACTGATCACCGAGTTTAACAGGCTCCGCAAACTTGATAAATACGGATTGGGTGAAATAGTGCTTAAAGGTACGGCCATCCGTTTAAGACCGGTACTGATGACCGCTACCGTGGCTTCATTGGGTTTCCTGCCTATGGCCATTTCAACAGCGGCAGGGGCAGAGGTTCAAAAACCCCTTGCTACCGTTGTAATCGGCGGCCTCGTTACCTCTACTATTTTAACTTTAATCGTATTACCCGTGTTATATACTTATTTCGAAGGCTATAAACGTAAGCCTAAAACAGGTGTTCCTGCAGCAATAATTGTCATTATTGCTTTGCTCACTTTCACGGTACCCGTTGTGGCAAATGCGCAACAAACACCTTTAAAAGGGAGCCCCCTTACTATGGAACAAGCCCTGCAAACTGCCCTTAAGAACAACCAGGCCATTAGATCTTCAGGCCTTCAGGTTAATCAGCAGCAGGCATTAAGAGGCAGTTCGACCGACTTAGGGAAAACAAATCTTGAGGTGCAATACGGACAAATTAATGGAATTAAAAGGGACAATAATTTTAGTGCTTCCCAAAGTATTCCGAATCCTGGACTGTTTAAAAACCAGCGTAACCTGTATGATGCGCAGATCAAGGGTGCCCAAATTAATGTGGCCGTTACACAAAACGAGCTCACCTATCAGGTAAAAAGCACTTATATGCAGCTTGCTTATTTTATTGCTCTAAAAGACCTGTATCAAAGTCAGGATTCGGTGTACAGCAATTTCTTAAAAGCAGCTTCCTTAAGGTATGAAACAGGGGAGACCAATCTGTTAGAGAAAACCACTGCCGAAACGCAGTACAATGAAGTAAGGAATCAGATGGGTGAAAATGAATCCGATATCCTGGCTTATACTTCTGAACTGCAGCGACTGCTCAATACACAAGAACCTGTCGAAATTGTTAAGGGTCAGTTTATACAGGCAGAATGGAATGTTGCAGCTGGCAATAGTGTTGGCGCAAACCCACAGCTTGCCCGGCAAAAACAGCAGATTGAGATTGCAGATAAAGCGCTGGGGGTAGAGAAAGCCCGCTCAGGACCTGACTTTACGGTAGGTTATTTTAACCAGTCCATTATCGGCACGCAAGCGGTAAACGGGCAGGATCAGTACTTTAACGGCGGTAAAAGATTTCAGGGGGTACAGGCTGCAGTAGCCATTCCTTTATTCTTTAAGCCTTTTTTGGCCCGTATAAAAGCTGCCAGAATAGAAAAGCAGGTTGCCGAAAGTCAATATGAACTTTTCCAGACCAATCTGCAGGGCCAGTACAATAAGGCCAATCAGGCATTGCTCAAAAACTCACGGAGTATCGGTTATTATAAAAAAAGTGCTCTGCCAAATGCCAACCTGATTTTGAAGCAATCGCAAATCGCGTTTCAAAATGGAGAGATCGGTTATGTAGAATATCTTCAGGGGTTAAGGACGTATTCGGAAACCCATTTTAGCTATCTGCAGGCTATTAATCAATACAATCAATCAGTTTATACACTTCAATACCTCAGTGGTTTATAATTAAAAAAATGAAAAGAACTATTCAAGTGATCATCTATGTTTCCCTGTTTGCTGGGGTTTTAACCTCATGCGGAGAGCGTACTCCGAAATCAGAAGAAACAGCAGCAGTTAAAGAAGAACCTGCCAGCCATGAGGACGAAAATACGGTGGAATTTACCGGGACGCAATATAAAACCGCAGGCATTACACTAGGCTCGCCGGAAATGAAAGATTTAAGTGGCTTGTTAAAAGTTAATGGTTTTATTGATGTGCCGCCGCAAAATCTGGTAAGCGTTACCACGCAGATGGGCGGGATTGTTAAATCGACTCCACTATTGCAGGGCAGTACTGTGAGTAAAGGGCAGGTAATTGCCGTTTTGCAAAATCAGGAATATGTATTGCTTCAGCAAGATTATCTGGAGAGTAAAAGTCAGCTGGAACTAGCCGATTCGGAGTATAAAAGACAGCAAACACTGGCAGAGCAGAATGTTAATGCAAAGAAAACACTGCAGCAGGCACGCGCGCAGTTTCAAACCATGCTGGCAAGAGAAAGCGCATTGAAACAAAGGTTGCAACTGATCAACATTAATCCGGCAAGTTTATCGGCCGCCAATATCAGAAGCCAGATTAATATTTATTCGCCGATTACGGGTTATGTAACCAAGGTAAATGTGAATACAGGGAAGTTTGTAAATCCGAATGATGCGATGTTTGAGATTGTAAACAGTGCTAATTTGCATGTTGAGCTGAACGTATTTGAAAGAGATGCTTCGAAAGTGAAGGCAGGTCAAAGGGTTCGTTTTTCCATGGCTAACGATACCGAAGAGCAGATTGCAGTTGTAGATTTGGTTGGCCGGGAAATTAATGCCGATAAAACGATTACCGTTCATGCCATTTCAAAAGGAAGCACCAGTTTTATTCCGGGAGCATATCTTAAAGCATATATTGAAACCGGTACTAGTAAAGTGCAGGCATTGCCAAATAGTGCTGTAGTTGATTTTGGAGGCAAGAAATACATATTTGTTTCGGAGGCTTCCGAGAAACAGGGAGTGTCTTATTTTAAAATGGTAGAGGTGAGTATTGGGGTAAGTGATGGGGGCTATTTAGAGGTGCAGGTTCCCCTAGGTGTGGATGTAAATGGAAAGGTGGTTTTAAAGGGGGCTTATGACCTGCTGTCTAAATTGAAAAATAACGAAGAGGCCGGGCACGGGCATTAGGTGAAATTGCCGTGTTGCAGCGAGTGTGCTACAGCACACTCGCTAACGCTATTTTATAGGCAGGGTAAAGTAAAAAGTGCTGCCCTGGCCCAGGTTACTATCGGCACCTATTTTTCCATTGTGTTTCTTTATGATTTCAGTACAGATGAATAAGCCTAACCCTAAACCGGAATAACTTGCATTTTTGCCGTCTACCTGGTAATAGCGTTCAAACAGATGGGGGATTTTCTCTTCCGAAATGCCGGGGCCTTTGTCGCTTACCGAAACCCGAATGTTTTCTTTTTGTTTTTCTATAGAAATGGTAATGTCCTTACTTTCAGGAGCATACTTAATGGCGTTATTCACAAAATTGATCACTACCTGACTTAGCCTATCGCTGTCGCCATAGACCTCCAGTGCTAAATCACCTGTCGTAATTATGGCGTATTTATTTGCTGCACGAATGTGGTAACAAGAATCATCAACCATTTTAGCGATGTTGAATTGCGTTTTGTTAAGCTCAAGATGGCCCTGATTAATCCTGCTGGCATTCAGCAGGTCTTCTATCAATATACTTACTTTGTCTAAACTCCTGGTCGACATGGCAATCAATGAATTCAGTTTATCAGAAAAGGAAGCGTCCTTTAATCTGTCAATCAGCTGCATTGATGCTTTTAGACTAGTAAGCGGTGTTTTTAGCTCGTGACTGGCAATGCTTATAAAGTCATCTTTATGCTGTAATAGTTCTTTTATCGCCTGGTCATGAATCTTTTGAGGGGTAATGTCTAATGATGTTCCAACAAAGCGATAAGGCTCATTATCTTCATTAAAATAGGCTTTACCTTTAAATTTAACCCATTTTAATTTTTTAATCAGATTACCTGATGTTCTGAATTCCTTCTCGTATTCACCGTTGTTTATGCCGGCAAGTGCCTGTTTAAGGTTTCTGTCTACATCGGCACGATCATCCACATGGATCATGTTTATAAACTGCTGGTAAGTGATGTCGTGATTGGGTTTAAGTCCGAAAAGCTCTTTGGACCGGCCATCAAAGATCAGCTGATCCGTAAGTGCGTTGTAATCCCAGGTGCCTAATCCTGCAGCCTCAACGGCAAGTTTTAACCGTTCTTTACTTTCTTTGAACAGCAATTCCACCTCGGCTAATCCCTGTTCTACCTTGCGTTTATCCGTAATGTCTTCAATGGCCAGTAATATTAAGCCATCCAGTAGCCTGGAGTTTAAACTCATGATGCGCAGGCCTATTGTAGGGAAAACATGGCTCACCTCAAAGTCAGTCAATATCTTTTTCTCGGGCAGGATGTTTTCCAGCAGATCGCGGAGTAATGGGATATCCCATTGCCGGTCGCCAAGATCGTAGAAATATTCTCCTTCTGTTTCTTTTTTAGTGACATGGAACTTGGTGTAAAATCCGTCAGTTGCCCTTTTAACCCTTAAGTCTTTATCCAGGATAATCAAAGGGTCGCGGATTGTATTTATGATGGCCTCCGTATATACCCTTGCATTGTTTAGTTCTTCGTTGCGTCCGGTAAGTTCATTGTTAATGATGTTGATCTCTTCATTTGTGCTTTGCAGCTCTTCTTTTGAGGTTTCCAGCTCTTCGTTTAAACTCTGCAGCTCTTCGCTTCCAGAAAGCAGCTCCTCATTTGCGCTTTGCAGTTCCTCGTGGGCCGCTTCCTGTTCTTCGGTTGCACTCCTCATTTCTGCCCTGAGTTGGGTTAGCTCCATTTCCTGTTGTTTTAACCTCAGGTCTTTGTCGCTTTCAATCAGTTTTCCGGCTTTTGATGAAGGTCTTTTGCGGACAGGTGAAAAGCCGGTTTGGAACAATACCAGGTAATGTACACTTTCAGGCTTTACAATGGGGGTAATTTCTATATCCACAAATTGCTGTTGCTCATTGTGGCTAAAGGCCACATTCTTTTTTCCTACAGGAGTTTGGTTTTTCTTTGCCAGCTGCAATAAATTCCGGAGTTCAAAAACTAGGTCTTCCCTTGCCATTTTTAGCAGACTTAAACTGGCTCTTCCGGGCGAGGGGGCTAACCAGGTATCGGTTTTCCCTCTGAACTGGATGATGTCAAAGTTGTCGCTCACCAGTACTCCCGAAGGCGAGAATTTAGCCAATACAACCTGGTCTGCAAGTTTGGAGATATCCGGTTCTTCGGCTCCTTTACGTGCACTGGTGTCAACATTTTTAAAATTCTGTTCGCTACCCTGCGTAGCTACCTGCATAATCCTGCCGGGGATTCCAATCCGCTGAAAAATTTTGCCTGCATGGTTAAAAGGAAGAAACAGATCCGAATCTTTACCAATGCTTTCTGATTTTCCCAGCATTAAAAAACCATGATTAGCAAGGGCATAATGAAAGGCCGTAATTGCTTTTTTCTGTAATACAGGCTCCAGGTAGATTAAAACATTGCGACAGGTAATTAAGTCGAGTCTGGAGAAAGGCGGATCTTTTAAAAAGTTATGATGTGCAAAAACACACATATCCCTAATGCTTTTTCTGACCTGATAGTTGCCATCAATTTTATTAAAGAACTGGCGCAGACGAGATTCTGAAACACCCTCTACATCGGTAGGCCTGTAAATACCCGTACGTGCTTTGTTAATTGCCGTTTCAGAGATATCAGTAGCAAAGATCTGTATTTTCATTGCCGAAGCTTTATCACCCAGTTGCTCGGTTAAGCAGATGGCCATAGAGTAGGCCTCTTCTCCGGTAGCGCAGCCGGCAATCCAGATCCGTAAGGGTTCACCGTTTTTCTTTTGGTCTATGATCGAAGAAAGTACGGTGGTACACAGGGTTTCGAAGATGGCCGGGTCACGGAAAAAATTAGTAACCGAAATGAGCATGTCATTGTACAGCGAATCCTGTTCGTCCTTTTTTTCGCGCAGAACGGATAAGTAAACTTCCGGTTTGTCGGTTCCCTTTAAGGCCATTCTACGTACAATGCGCCTTTTTAAAGTGCTTGATTTATAGAATGAAAAATCGACACCCCTGCGTACCCGAAGTAATGTAAGTATTTGCTTAAAAACCTCTTCGTCCCTTGAACCTTTATCCTGTGATGTTGAGTTGATATGGTTATTGAAAAATGGCGTATTAATGTGGAGGAGATGCGCTGCAATTTTTTCGGGGTTAAGCACAAAATCTACCGTTTTAGCATGTATAGCGCTTGCGGGCATTTCATTATACTCTGCAGAATCTTCATCCTGTGCAAAGGTAATTCCTCCATAGGCCTTAATGGCCTCTAAACCTAGCGTGCCGTCGTTTAATGAGCCCGATAACACTACACCTATTGCATAGCCCTGGTGCACAATGGCCAGTGAAGAGAAAAAGCGGTCTATCACTTTTACTTTATAGCGTTTATCATCAAGCGATGAGAGTTTAAGAACTCCATCTGTAGCGGTTACGATCTTGTTTTCGGGGATAACATAAAAGTTATCCGGTTCCAAATGAATGTCGTCTGTTATTTGATGTACCGGGATTTTTGATATTTTTTGAAGCAGTTCCGGTAAGGAACTTTCATGATCAGGGCTTAAGTGCTGAACAAATACGTAAGCTATTCCAGACTTCGGAGGGATAGCCTTTAAAAATCGACTTATGGCTTTTAGTCCTCCTGCTGAAGCTCCAATTCCCACTACAGGGAATTGATCATCAGAAATTTCGAGTTCTGTTTTTTTTAGTCTGATCATGAAGTCAAATTCGACGGCGATACACTTATCGCTGCCTACTCAAAGATAATCAATATTAATGGTTATCCCCCATTATTTAGCTTTAATAGGTTTGGGGATGAGGTAAAGCATATATATCACTAAGCAAAGGCAGGCCATGTTGGCAGCAATGCCATAATCGAAAGCTTTAAGGTAATCGGGATTGGCCTTGTTGGTGCTAATTTCGTAATAAAATACGCCTCCCAAAATGCTGACCCCCAGTGCTGAAGCAGTTTGTTGGAAGGTGGAAAAGATACCTGCAGCAACACCTGCAAACTTAGTTGGGATGCTTCCTAATGCAATGGTAAGCAGAGATGGTAGGACAAGTCCGTTGCCCAGGCCATACAGTCCAATGAGTAAAATGACGCAGAACCCGCTTACCTGCGGTTTAAAAAGCAGGATTTGGAGCACAAAGGATACCATGATAATGGCTACACCCAGTTGAAGTACACGCTTTCCAAATTTAACAATCAGCTTAGACGCCAACATTGCCGATATCATAAAAAGAACGGCATGTAGTACGAAATACAAGCCACAATCCAGCGCAGACAAGCCAAGGCCATTTTGAAGGTACACCGCACTCATTAACAGAAAAGCCGTATGCATCATAAAATGGAACAATACAGCGAGCAGGCCAATGTTAAATTCCTTTAATTTAAAAAGCGAGACATCTATTAAAGGAGCGATGTTCAGTAACAGCTTTTTCTTTTGATTGTGGATGAAGCAGGCAAAGATAAGGACCGACGATAGTATCATGATTATACTCCAAAGCGGCCATCCCGCTTCGCGGCCTTCTGCAAGGGGGTAGATCAGGCAAAATAGTCCTGCCGTTAAAATCATTGCACCGGAATAATCGAAGCTTTGGCTGGCGTCTTTAACGGTCTCGTTTAAATACTTCCATATGGCCCATAATGCTGCAATTCCTACCGGAAGGTTTATTAAAAAGATCAACCGCCAGCCCTCAATTCCTAAAAAAGATTTGTCTACCAGATATCCGCCCAATATCTGGCCTATAATAGCGGCAATACTCAGGGTAACGCCATACCAGCCTATTGCTTTTGCCTGCTCCCGGGGATCGGTAAACAGTACCTGTATAAAAGCAATGGATTGAGGGACCATGATAGATGAACTGATGCCCTGAAAGAAGCGGGCAATGTTAAGTTGTAAGGCCGTTTGTGTGATGCCGCAGATGCAGGAGGTTAAGGTGAACAGGAAAAGCCCCCAGAACAGTACTTTCTTTTTGCCAAGGTAATCTCCGGCCCGGCCACCAATGATCAGAAAAGCGGCACTGCCCAGCAAATACCCTGCTATCACCAGCTGCACTTCTCCATCGGTAGCGTTTACACCGGCTTTAATGCCCGGTATTGCCATGTTGATGATAAAAATATCTATTACATAGAGCATTGGTGCGGTTAAAACGATTGCCAATGCAAGCCATTTTGAGTTGTTTTTTTTCTTTTCCATGATAATTTAGTCTGTTTTTTAGGCATAGGAAATCCTTCTCATCCATGATATGAATGAGTGAAATGAGTTTTTAATTAAGAAATCAGGAGTTTGATTTTTCGAGATCGAGCAGCCATTTTTTTCTGACCAGTCCGCCGCCATAGCCGGTCATGCTTCCGTCTGTGCCAATGACCCTGTGGCATGGAATTAAAATGGAGATTCTATTCATTCCATTGGCATTTGCTACTGCGCGGACAGCTTCGGGCTTATTTAAAGCCAGGGCTTGCTGCTTATAATTGCGCGTTGCACCGTATGGGATTTCCTGCAGAATTTGCCATACAGATTGCTGAAATTCTGTTCCAGGCGAAAACAGGGGCACTGTGAATTGTTTTCTCTTGCCCGTAAAATATTCATCAAGCTGCTGTTTTAGCAGTTCAAAATGAGGGTTGTTGCCCTGAATGATCGTGGCATTTAATTGTTTTGCCAGTGTTTTGAATTCTGTCTCCAGCATTTTTCGGTCAGTAAATTCTAGAAGGCAGATGCCTTGTTTAACGGCGCAGGCAAACATAGTTCCCAATGGTGTTTCGAGTCGGGTGATGTTAATGACTTGTTTGTCTTTGCTGTTTAACGGAGAAACGCCAAAGATGGCTTTAAAAGAATCACCAAAGCCACTTAAAGATTCGTACCCGGCATCAAACGCGGCGGTAGTAATGGCTTCGCCATCCTGGATTCTTTTAAATGCAGAATTGATCCGAAACATCCGTTGGTAAGCATGAAAGGTAATGCCATGATTTTTAAGAAACCATCTTCTGATTTTGCTGGGCTCAATACCTTTTTGAATTAAGTCCCAGTCCTTAAATTTTAAAGATGGATCTGCGTTTAATTCGTCCAGGATCGATTTAATAAAATCAGGGGTCTCTCCAATTTTTTCAAGCGGGTTGCATACTTTGCAAGGTCTGTAGCCTTTGCGTATGGCTTCGCTGGTTGTTTTAAAAAACTCCACATTTTCTGCTTTGGGTTTTCTTGCGGTACAGGTTGGTCTGCAAAATATACCTGTAGTTTTAACTGCTGTTATGAAAGTGCCCTCAAAAGTGTTGTCCTTTTTAAGGATGGCGTTGTACATGGTTTCGTTGGTCAGCATTTCTGTTTCTTTTCTTCAAAATTAGGTTAGTTGGGCGCAGTGTACAACCGAAAAACTGACAAGTATTTTTTTTGTTCTTAAACTTAACTAGTTTTCTACAGATCTGGCGTGGATAATTATTATATTTATGCTATGGAAAAAGTAAATAAAACACCAAGCGTGCAAGCGCAAATGCTGATCAGAAGGCCGGTGGCAATAGTATTTGAAGCATTTATTGATCCTGAGATCACCAAGCATTTCTGGTTTACCAAAGGAAGCGACAGACTAGAGGAGGGGAAAACGATTACCTGGGAATGGGAAATGTATAATGTTTCCAGCTCTGTGCTGGTCAAAGAAATTGTGCCGAATAAAAAAATAGCTATTGAATGGGACCAGTATTCAACTCCCGTTGATTTTGAATTTGAGGCATTGAGTGAGGGCACTACTTATGTTACCATTACGCAGTATGGTTTTCAGACTACAGGTGACAAACTGCTCGCAGAGATTAATGATGCAAGCGGTGGTTTTACGACTGTAGTAGATGGGCTAAAGGCTTATCTGGAGCACGGTATCAATCTGAACTTAATAGCAGATAAGTTTGTGAAAAATTAAGGGATTTTATCAAAGGCGAGATCGTTAAATAAGAAATCATTTGAATCAATATTTAGCTTGAATCCCGTTATCTTTTTATCGGTATCCCTTACAAAAATTACTTCGCCTTCGGGTACAAAGGGGTCATTAAAGATGATCTTACAGCGGTCTGCATCGATGTTATATAAAAAACCCGAAAAGAGTTCCTTAGCGGGAAGCAATTCGAGAAAAGGTTTTCCTTTTTCTCGTCTGATCACCGCTTTACCGTAGGCCGTGTCTTCATATTCACCTTCATAGCGGTTAAAGTTTGGTATTACAGCACTCTTTTTAGGCTGAGGTTTTCTTTTCTTGTCCCAATCGAAAACGGTGTTTTTTCCAGACATTTCTTTGTCGGCTTCCTTCCAGTTAAAAGTATCTTTTTGGGTCATGTACCCGGTAATTGCCTTAACCAGCTCATCGTTGACCTGGGATATTTTGTTGGTAAGGATTACTATGCCGGAACTGCTGTCGGGAAACAGGACAACGCTGGATATGTAGCCAGGCATCCCTCCGTTGTGGTTAATTACTTTGCCATTTTTGGTGTGTTTAATGTACCAGCCTAGCCCATAACCATCGTCTTTATTATTTGAGAACAGTGTTTTAACACTGGTTAGGGTGTTAATAGTGCCATCGTTTAATATGGTGATGTCATCAATGCGGCCATGTGCGAGCAACATTTGCATCCAGGTTAGCATGTCGTCGATATTTGAATCTATCCCGCCTGCAGGGGCGATGTTGTGCATATTGAGCGGTTTAATTGGTTTATTCTGGATGTGCGGCAGGGCAAAATTGCTTTCGCTGGTTATGGAATCTCTGTTGGTTGCGGTGCCAGTCATTTTGAGGGGGCTGAAAATCCTTTCTTTTAAAAACTCATCCCATGTTTTTCCAGTAACGGATTCGACAACAAGTCCGGCTACAAGGTACATGATGTTCTGGTAGGCATAATCAGTACGGAAATTGGTGCGGATTGGTGAGTAACGAATTAATTTTGCGATGTCTTCTCTGGTGTTTTTTGTACCGTACCAAAGCAGGTCGCCATCAAATGTTTTTAAGCCGGACCTGTGACTTAAAATGTCGGTAATGGTAAGTTCTTTGGTAATCCATGGATCGCTCAATTTAAAATTAGGCAGGTATTTAATGACTTTGTCATCCCAGTTGATTTTTCCATCATCTATAAGTATGCCCAGTGCGGCTGCCGTAAAGGCTTTTGTGCAGGAGGATATCGGGAAAATGGTTTGGGTGTTTATCGGAAATCCTTTGGTGGTGCTGGTTACACCATAACCTTTTTTAAAGATTACTTTATTGTTTTGGATGATGCCAATAGCAAGACCGGGGATTTTGTAGTCCGCTACCTGTTTGGCAATAAACTGATCAAGACCGGCTGAGTCTGTTTGCTGGCTAAAAGAGCGGCAAGGAGCAAGCAAAAACAGAACTATAAAGATCTTTTGAATGGTATTGGTTAATGGATTGTGGTTCATTGGTTTAGGGGTTGGTGTGTTAAATATACATAAATCTCTAAACCTGTCTTCTAATAACTTATGTAGTTCTATTGATGGTTTCCTTACTGTTGTGAAGTCGTACCTGGTTGATGAAAACCATTAGATATGTTTATATTAAGCGCATGAAAAGAAACCTTTTTCTATACTTATTGCTTTGCTTTTGGTGTGGCGCTTATGCCCAGAATGGCGGGGTAACTTTTACCTCATCAGATGCTGCATTGCAGACTGCATTCGGCAGGACCAAAGAAATGGCATTAAGCTATAAAGGAAAACCGGGTGATCCAGTGGGGGCATGGTATGAATCGGCATTGCCAACAAGAGCGGCATTTTGCATGCGCGATGTAGGCTGAAGTGGATTTTTTAATTCAACTTAAAAATGAGATCATTCCAATTGAAGTGAAATCTGATGAGAATGTACGAAGTAAAAGCCTTTCTGTGTACAATGGTCTTTATCAGCCATCTATTAGAATCAGGTATTCATTGAAAAATCTCAAAAAGGATGATGGATTAATTAATATCCCTTTGTTTATGGTTGATTATACCGAAAAGTTGCTCTCCCTTTAATTAGACTCTAACGGTTCCCACAATTCGATTTTGTTGCCTTCGGGATCGTAAACCCAGGCGAATTTGCCATAGCTTTCGTTCTGGGTTTTTTCATCGATTTTTACGCCTTCTTCTCTAAGTAGCACAAGCAACCCATCGAGGTTATTTACGCGGAAGTTGAGCATGAACTGCTGCTGATCGTTGCCGAAATAATCTGTGTTTTGAGCAAAAGGAGAAAATACGGTAGGGCCGGCTTCCTGATCCCAGATGTACCCGGTTTTCATGGAGTTGATGCCGAAGTGTTTCTCGTACCAATCTGCAAGTGCTTCATGGTTTTTAGAGCGGAAGAAAATACCGCCAATGCCTGATATACGTGATGCCATGATTTTGAAGTTAGTAGACATAAAAGTAATAATAGATATTGAAAGTATGCGTAAAATGTGGGTTATTAAATCTCCAATTATTGGTTGGAGATTCCCAATGCATCACAAAGTGTGGGTAGTTTACATTACTGCGGTACTTTTGGCGTAAATGCCCCTTTATTTTGTCGGGCTTGCCCTTAAAGGGAGTGGCGCTTTTTTTTTATATTTATGACAGGAAAGCAATTAAAGAAATCAATACTAAAACTAACCAGATGAGAAAGATAATCTATGGTATCAATCTGAGTGCGGATGGTTGTTGCGATCATACCAAATTTGGTGGCAGCGAAGGGACGCATGAGTATTTTACGGATCTCATGCGGAACGTTGACCTGATTATATATGGGCGCAAAACCTATGAGCTGATGGTTCCTTATTGGCCTGATGTAGCAAAAAAACAATCGGAAACGAAAGTAGTGGATGAATTTGCGCAAACATTTGACGCCATTGACAAAGTTGTTTTCTCCCGAACCTTAGATAAGGTTGAAGGAAAGACAAAGCTTATTCGTGAGAACCTTGAGGAGGAAGTTCTAAAACTGAAGCAAGGAGCAGGTAAAAATATTTCAATTGGTGGTGTTAGTTTGCCTTCGGAGCTGATAGCACTTGGTTTGGTTGATGAGTTTTATTTTTTGGTTCATCCTATTATTGTTGGCGAAGGACGGCGGTTGTTCGATGATACGGGTTTTGATCTGCAGCAGGGTTTGAAACTGGTGGATTCGAGGGTGCTTGAATCGGGATGTGTGTCGCTGCATTATTCGAAGGGGTGATTTTTTGAAATTGCTGCCATGTTATAGTCGAGAGGACAGGATGACGGGGGTAAGGGCGATATCATGACCAGGTCTTTGAAAGAGAAGAGAATTTGAAAGGATTAACATGGTTTCATGGTCAAGAGATTTAATTCGAAGTCATCATCTCCAGACGAATTGTGACTTGCATAATGCCTGCGTAATTTTTAATAATCCCTTCTGAATTTATACCAGTGCTAATAAGAATATAGGTACTTTTGCCCCAGAACAAAACGAGTAAAATGAATATCGCAATTAATGGTTTTGGTAGGATAGGACGTATCTTTCTGCGCACCGCTATCGAAAAAAACATCAACGTTGTTGCCATCAATGATCTGGGAGATCCGGCTACTTTGGCCCACCTTTTTAAATATGATACTGTACACAGAGGTTTTAAGGGGACTGTAAAATTTGAAAATGACAGCTTAATCATTAATGGAAAGAAGATTCTTGTTTATGCTGAGCCTGATCCAGAAAAACTGCCATGGGCTGATCTGGGAATTGATCTGGTATTGGAGTCGACAGGGAAGTTTGCCAGCAAGGCAGGTGCTGATCTTCATTTGAAAGCGGGCGCTAAGCAGGTGCTGATATCGGCTCCATGTGGTGATAAGGGCGTGCAAATGGTAGTGCTAGGTGTAAATGATGCTGAGGTAGATTTGAAATCCGAAGTGCTTTCGAATGCTTCGTGTACCACTAATAATGTGGCGCCAATGGTTAAGATATTGGACGACAATTGGGGGATTCTGGATGGTTACATCACCACTGTGCACTCTATGACCGGCGATCAGAACCTGCACGATGCACCGCATAAAGATTTGCGCAGGGCAAGGGCAGCTTCGGCGTCTATAATCCCTACCAGTACAGGAGCTGCAAAAGCAATTACCAATATATTCCCTCATCTGGATGGTAGGCTGGGTGGTGCAGGCATCAGGGTGCCTGTATTAAATGGCTCTTTAACAGATTTTACCTGTATCCTTAAAAAGGAAACCACCATTGAAGAGATCAATGCAGCTTTTAGAAAAGCTTCGGAAAATGAGATGAACGAAATATTGGAGTATACTGAAGACCCGATTGTTTCCGTTGATATTTTAGACAACCCGCATTCGTGCATATTTGATAGTCAGCTTACTTCTATAGTGGGCGACCTGGTAAAGGTGGTTGGCTGGTACGATAATGAATCGGGCTACTCTGCACGTTTGGTAGATGTGGTGCAAAAAATTATAAAGAATAATGGGTAATGCTTCTTATATTTGGCGCATCGCCAGTTCGGCGTATTTGACAGCTTAAATTTAGAACCAACCATTACAAAACAATAATTTTAAAAAATGAGAACAATAGATCAATGCAACTTTGCAGATAAGAAAGCTTTAGTCAGAGTTGACTTTAACGTCCCTTTGGATAAAGATTTTAATATTACTGATGATAAAAGAATGCGTGCAGCGCTACCTACAATCAATAAAATTTTAAATGATGGCGGTAGTGTTATTCTAATGTCTCACCTGGGCAGACCAAAAGATGGTCCGGATGATAAAAATTCTTTGAAACACATTTTAGGTGACCTTTCGAGAATGCTGGATCTTGAGGTGAAATTTGCTAATGATTGTATTGGTGCTGAAGCCGTAGAAAAAGCTAAGAATTTAACTCCGGGACAAGTTCTTTTATTAGAGAACTTACGTTTTTATAAAGAAGAAGAAAAAGGTGATAAAGCCTTTGCTGAAAAGTTATCGAAACTTGGAAACGTATATGTAAACGACGCTTTTGGTACTGCACACCGTGCACACGCATCGACTGCTATTGTTGCCGAGTTTTTTCCTAACGCTAAATACTTCGGTTATTTAATGGCTGAAGAATTGAAAAATGCTGAAAAAGTAAATCATGGTGCTGTTAGACCTTTTACCGCTATTATGGGTGGTGCTAAGGTTTCGGACAAGATCTTATTAATTGAAAGCTTGCTTGAAAAAGTAGACAACCTGATTATAGGTGGTGGTATGGCTTACACTTTTGCTAAAGCACAAGGTGGTGAAATTGGTACTTCTCTATTGGAAGCAGATAGAATGGCGCTTTGCCTGGAGTTATTGGATAAAGCTAAAGCTAAAGGTGTAAACCTGGTTTTACCTGTAGATACTGTTATTGCTGATAAATTTGACAATGATGCAGAAAAAAGTACAGTTGATTCTGGGCAAATTCCTGCGGACTGGATGGGATTAGATATTGGTCCGAAAACCTCTGAATTGTTCTCCGGTATCATTAAAGATTCTAAAACATTATTGTGGAATGGCCCGATGGGTGTTTTTGAAATGGCTAATTTTGAAGTGGGTACGCGTGCAATTGCTGATGCAGTTGTTGCAGCTACCAAAGAAAACGGCGCTTTCTCTTTAATTGGTGGTGGTGATTCGGCCGCTGCAATTGCGAAGTTTAATTTAGAAGATGAAGTAAGTTATGTATCAACCGGTGGTGGAGCATTGCTTGAGTATATGGAAGGTAAAGAATTACCAGGTGTTAAGGCTATAAATGACTAGTATACCTGACTAATTTTAAGGACAGGCGTTTCGTTTTTGCGAAACGCCTGTTTTGTTTACCACTTCCTCCCACCTTGTTTTATGGTCTTTTTATAGTAAAAAAGGGGGAAAGTGGTAGAGAAATAATATGTGGAAAACTTTTTGTGGTAGAATGTGGTAAAAAGTGGTAGAAGTACCTATTTTTACACTACATAAAAAGTGCACATATTATTATGGTTCAGTTATTAGGAGAATTTGATTGTAAATTAGACGCGAAAGGCCGCTTGATGGTCCCTTCGAGCCTAAAAAAACAATTGCCTAATGTTGAGCAAGAGGGACTTGTGGTTAACAGGGGTTTTGAAAAGCACCTGGTGATCTACCCTAAAAAAGTATGGGAAAAGATAGTGGAGGACTTGAGTAAGCTGAATCCGTACGAACAAAAAAACAGAGAATTTATAAGATTATTTACCCGCGGTGCCACGGAATTGACGCTGGATGCAACCGGCAGGGTTAATTTGCCAAACTCTTTACTGGAATCGGTAGGTATTGAAATCAATACTGAACTGGTGCTGGCTTGTCAGTTTGATAAGATTGAGGTTTGGTCGAAAAAATCATACGAAGCATTATTTGATAAAGATCCTGCTGACTTTGCGCTGCTTGCTGCCGAAGTGATGGGGGATAAGAACAGGAGGGAAAATGGAGAATAATTACCATGTTCCGGTTTTGTTGAAAGCGTGCATCGATGGTTTGAATATTAAACCCGATGGCGTTTATGTTGATGTGACATTTGGCGGTGGCGGACACTCCAGAGAGATCCTTAAGCATTTAGGCAAAGACGGTGTGCTGATTGCTTTTGATCAGGATCCGGATGCGCAAAGAAATAAGATAGATGATCCGCGCTTTCATTTTGTAGATCAGAATTTCGCATTCCTTAAAAATAACCTTCGCTTATTAGGCTTTAAAGCTGTTGATGGTATTCTGGCTGATCTTGGCGTTTCTTCTCATCAGTTTAATGAACCGGACCGAGGGTTCTCGACCAGGTTTGAATCTACATTAGATATGCGGATGGACAAACAGGGCAAGCTGACTGCTGCGGAGGTATTGAATACTTATACTGAAGAAAGGCTGCACCGGATATTTGGGATTTATGGCGAGGTTAAAAATGCAAAGTCGCTGGCTAAGGCTGTAGTGACCGGTCGTATAGAACACCCGATAGAGACGCTGGCCGATTTTAAAAAGGCGGTTGCCGCACATATTCCAAAGGGAAAAGAAAATAAATATATGGCGCAGGTTTTTCAGGCCCTGCGCATCGAGGTGAATGCCGAGATAGAAGTGCTGGAGAATTTTCTGGCACAGACTGCTGATGTGCTAAAGAGTGGTGGACGTCTGGTGGTGATGTCTTACCATTCTTTGGAAGACAGGCCGGTAAAGAATTACCTGGCCAAAGGAAAGTTTAAAGGGGAGGTTGATAAGGATTTTTTTGGCAACGAACAAAAGCCTTTTAAAGTAATAACAAGGAAAGCTGTAATGGCTGATGAAGCTGAGCTGGAACGCAATAGCAGATCCAGAAGTGCAAAATTAAGGATTGGAGAGAAGTTATGAATAACAGGTTTAGGGAACATATAGACGAAGAGCCTGAAGAAGAAGAGGAATTAGATATCAGGGTTAAGAAGAAAGAGCCTGTATCTGAAAATCAGTTCTTTAAAAAGTTATTTATTGAGGGGGTAGTGAGTAAGGAGGCTGCAACAGAGATGTTGCCGTTTTTGATATTTCTGTCGGTTTTGGGAATGCTGTATATCGCGAATAGCCATATGGCCATTAAAAACATCAGAAATATTGATCAGTTAAGTAAGGAAGTAAAAGAAATGAGCTGGGAATACAAGTCGCTTAAGGCGGATTTGATGTTCAAAAGTAAACTAACAGAGGTTGCTAAAAAGGTGGATACACTGGGAATTAAAGAATTAACAGAGCCGCCTAAAAAAATTGTAATAAGCAGTAATGAATATTAGAGCTAACATATTATTACGTGTTTATCTGTCTTTCGGACTGATTGTGCTGTTTGCCGTGGCAGTATTGATCAGACTTTGCGATGTACAGTTTGTGGAGGGACATAGATGGCGTGCCATGGCCGATAGTCTCTCTACAAAGTATATCAATGTGGAAGCAGCACGTGGAAATATCTATTCAAACGATGGAAGCTTGCTTGCAACTTCTATTCCTGAGTATGAGCTACGCATGGATATGTATGCCGGTGGTATTACTGATAATGAAGTATTTGATAGTAAGGTGGATTCGCTGGCATTGAGGTTATCTCAGTTCTTTAAAGATAAAACACCTAAAGAGTACTCGAGGTATTTACGCTCGGCCAGACGTGATAGTGCCCGTTACTTATTGATTAAGCGCAAAGTTGGATATCAGGAGTTGAAAACGATAAGAACGTTTCCTTTATATAATGTAGGGAAATATACCGGTGGTTTAATTGCTGTTCAACAAAATAAAAGAATTAAGCCGTTTAAATACCTTGCCGCAAGGACTATTGGTTATAAAAATGAAAATGTAAGCAATGGAGTTGGTTTAGAAGGTGCTTATGGTGAATACATCAATGGAGAAAGTGGAAAAAGATTGGTGCAGAGAATATCTGGCGGTGTTTGGATGCCGGTTAACGATGAAGCTGAAGTCGCACCTAAAGAGGGCGCTGATATTATTTCGACCATTGACATTAACATGCAGGATCTGGCGCAAAGCGCGTTGGAAAAACAGTTGAAAATAAGCGATGCGGATCACGGAACGGTGATATTGATGGAGGTGACTACCGGCGAGGTGAGGGCGGTTGCCAATTACACAAGGGTTAAAGAAGGTGTTTACGAAGAGAAGTTTAATTATGCTATTGGTGGCAGTCAGGATCCTGGCTCGACCTTTAAGCTGGCTTCGTACATGGCGCTTCTGGAAGATAATAAAGTAGATACCAATACCATGGTAGCTACGGGTGACGGAACTTACCGGATACCTGGACATACGATTAAAGATTCGCATGGTGGTATTGGAACGGTAACGGTAATGAAGGCTTTTGAGCAATCGGCAAATACAGCTGTAGCTAAATTGGTTAATGCAGCTTATCAGGATAATCCATCGCAGTTTACGGATCATCTGTATGATATTCATATGAATGAAAGGCTTGTGCTGCAGATACCGGGAGAAACTAAACCTGTAATAAAAAATCCTTCGTTTAAAAGCTGGAATAAAAACATGACCCTGCCCCAAATGGCTTATGGTTATGAAATGCAGATTACGCCTTTGCAAATGCTGACCTTTTATAATGCCATTGCCAATGATGGTAAGTATATAGCGCCAATTTTTGTTAAAGAAATTCGCAGACTGGGAAATCCGATTGAGCAGTTTAGCGCAAGGGTGATTTCTGAAAGGGTTTGCTCCGAGAAAACGGTTAAAAAATTACAGGCCATGCTTGAATCGGTAATTACCAAAGGTACCGGTAAGCAAATGGGATCGCCATTGTACAGGGTAGCGGGTAAAACCGGTACTGCTCAGGTGGCCGATGGGAACAAGGGTTATAGGGCTAAGAAAAGCTATCAGGCTTCTTTTTGCGGTTATTTCCCTGCTGATAAGCCTAAATACTCCATTATGGTGGCCATTAACGGCCCTAAAAATGGATACTACGGTGCGGCAGTCGCCGGGCCGGTGTTTAAAGAGATTGCCGATCGTATTTATGCCAGCGATATGGAAATGTACAACGACATTCCAAATCACCTGGTAGGTAATACCAAAGCTCCCGAAGCGAAAGTTGGTGAGAGCAAAGCGGTTAAAAAGATTTATAAAGCCCTGGGTATTAAAGCGCTTTATGCAGATAAATCTGTAAGTGGCATTGATACCAATAACGGTGTTCCTTACGAAGAGCATGCTACCATAAAAGGGGTAATGCCTGACGTAAAAGGGATGGGTTTAAAGGATGCATTATACCTGTTGGGTAATGCGGGTTTAAAAACCAGGGTAAAAGGAGGCGGTAAGGTTGTAGCTCAATCTATACCTGCCGGAAATAGAATTGGAAGAGGATTATTAGTTCAACTTGAATTACAATAGGATGCAGTTGCAGGAAGTTTTATATGGGGTAGCAATAACAAACCTGGTTGGATCAACCAACAGGGAGGTTCGTGCTTTGGTGTTTGACTCGCGTCAGGTTGTTAAGGATGTTGCGTTTTTTGCTGTTAAAGGTACTTTGTCTGACGGTCATGCTTTTATCCCGGCTACTATTGAAGCGGGTGCAAGTGTTATAGTTTGTGAGACGATGCCCGAGGTTAAAAACGAACTGGTAACCTATGTAGAGGTTGAAAACAGTGCTGCTGCGCTGGGTATTATGGCTTCTAATTTTTACGGTAATCCTTCTTCTAAACTGCAGTTAATTGGTATTACCGGTACTAATGGTAAAACTACTATTGCTACCTTGTTATTTAAATTATTCAGGGAGCTTGGTTATAAGGTTGGTTTGATCTCGACCGTGGAGAACCATATTAATGATGAGGTGATCCCTGCTACACATACTACACCAAATCCTTTGGCTTTAAACAGCCTATTACAGGATATGGTAGCGGCCGATTGCAGTTATTGCTTTATGGAAGTAAGCTCGCATGCGGTGGTGCAGCATAGAATTGAGGGCTTGAGTTTTTCGGGTGGGGTGTTTTCTAACATCACCCACGACCATTTAGATTTTCACTTAACCTTTGACAACTACATTAAAGCTAAAAAGGCATTTTTTGATGTGTTACCAAAATCGGCTTTTGCATTAACTAATCTTGATGACAAAAACGGTATGGTGATGCTTCAGAACACCAAGGCGTCGAAAAAGACTTATGCGCTTAAACAGCTTGCTGATTTTAAAGCAAAGGTGATTGAGAACAGCTTTAGCGGTTTGCATTTGGATATTGACGGGGCTGATGTGTTCTTTAAACTGGTGGGTTCTTTTAACGCTTATAATTTGCTTGCGGTATATGGTACGGCGATGTTATTGGAGCAGGATCAGCTTTCTGTGCTGACTGTGTTGAGCAGGTTAACAGGGGCTGAAGGCAGGTTTGAATACATCACTTCTACTCAGAACATAATTGGAATAATAGATTACGCACATACTCCTGATGCAGTACAAAATGTATTGAGCACCATACAGGATATAAGAAAAGGTACCGAACAGGTGATTACGATAATTGGCTGTGGTGGCGATAGGGATAAAACTAAACGACCTATTATGGCACAAGTGGCCTGTGATTGGAGCGATAAAGTGATTTTAACTTCGGATAATCCGAGAACGGAAAACCCGCAAGCGATAGTGGAGGATATGGAAAAAGGTGTTTCGCCAACAAATAAAAGAAAAACATTAAGCATAGTGGACAGGAAAGAGGCAATTAAAACTGCCTGTCATTTGGCCAAACCTGGTGATATTATTTTATTGGCAGGCAAGGGGCATGAGAAGTATCAGGAAATAAATGGTGTCAGACATCATTTTGATGATAAAGAGGTATTGATGGAACAATTTAACTTGATGAGCTAATGTTGTATTATTTATTCGAGTATCTGAATCAGAATTATGAATTTCCCGGATTGAGGTTGTTTCAATACATCACCTTCCGTACCTCTTTGGCTGTAATTATCTCACTGATCATTACTACTGTTTACGGTAGAAGATTGATTAATTACCTGCACAAAATGCAGGTGGGTGAAACGGTTAGGAACCTTGGCCTGGAAGGGCAAATGCAAAAACAAGGGACTCCTACTATGGGGGGGATTATCATTTTGCTGGGCATATTGGTGCCTACATTGTTGTTTGCCAACCTTACCAATATTTATGTGATCCTGATGATTGTAACCACTATTTGGATGGGGGTTATAGGCTTTGTTGATGATTATATTAAGGTTTTTAGAAAAAATAAAGAGGGACTAGCAGGTCGTTTTAAGGTTGTCGGGCAATTTGGACTGGCACTTATTATTGGCTGGACAATGTACTTTAACCCGAATATCGTAGTAAGGCAGACTGTTGATGAGACCGCGAATACAAAAGTGACAACCGGTATAGGTGCCAAGACTACTGCTCCGATGGTTTTAAGACAAAAGGGAGAGAGTTTTTATTATACTCAGGATGTTAAGTCAACACTGACCAATGTTCCTTTCTATAAAAATAACGAGATGGATTATGCTAAGGTGCTTAAGTTTTTAGGCCCTGGTTATGAGAAATATGCTTTTGTAGTTTTTCTGTTATTTGTGATTGTAATTGTAATAGCGGTTTCCAATGGGGCCAATATTACCGACGGTATTGACGGGCTGGCCACGGGTACGTCGGCTATTATTGGTTTAACACTGGGGCTGCTGGCCTACGTGTCTGGTAATACCGTGATTGCGGATTACCTGAACATTATGTATATCCCGAATTCGGGTGAGCTGATGATTTTTGCGGGTGCTTTTGTAGGGGCTTGTGTGGGCTTTTTATGGTACAACTCTTATCCTGCCCAGGTATTTATGGGCGATACAGGAAGTTTGGCTATTGGAGGTATCATAGCAGTTTTTGCCATCATGATTAGAAAAGAATTATTGATCCCGATTTTATGTGGGGTTTTTCTGATAGAGAATTTATCTGTAATTATTCAGGTAAGCTATTTTAAATATACCAGAAAGCGGTTTGGCGAGGGCAGAAGGGTTTTTCTGATGTCGCCCTTACACCATCATTATCAGAAGAAAGGATACCATGAAGCTAAAATCGTAACCCGGTTTTGGATCATTGGGATCTTATTGGCCATCATCACTTTAGTCACTTTAAAACTGCGGTAATGGAAAAGGATAGGATTGTAATTCTTGGTGCGGGAGAGAGTGGGGTTGGAGCGGCAATGCTGGCGCAGAAACAGGGTTTTGATGTTTTTGTGTCGGACTTTGGTGCCATAGCCACCCAGTATAAAGAGATTTTAGAGGAATTGCGTGTCCCTTTTGAAGAGAAACAGCATACCGCCGAGAAAATATTGAATGCAGTTGAAGTGATAAAAAGTCCGGGAATACCTGATACCGCTCCGATTATTAAGGAGATTAAGAAAAAGGGGATTCCTGTGGTTTCGGAAATTGAGTTTGCAAAACGGTATACCAATGCAAAAACCATTTGTATTACCGGCTCGAACGGTAAAACAACTACTACCATGCTTACCTATCATACGCTGAGAAAATCAGGTTTTAATGTGGGCCTTGGCGGTAATGTTGGACATAGCTTCGCGGCTTTGGTGGCAACGGCCGATTATGACTGGTATGTGCTGGAGCTTTCGAGCTTTATGCTGGATGACATGCATGAGTTTAAAGCCGATATAGCGGTATTATTGAACATTACACCTGATCATTTGGACAGGTATGATTATAAACTGGGTAATTATGCAGCATCAAAAATGCGCATCACCCAAAATCAGACAGCTGATGATGTTTTCATTTACTGCGCTGATGACCCTGAAACTTTAAAGGTTTTAAAAACAACGAACGTGAGTTCAAAAATGTATCCCTTCTCTATTCGTAAAAAGATTGAGAGCGGGGCATACCTGGAAAGCGATAACATACACATAAATATACACCTAAACGACGAACTAACCATGTCTATTTCAGAGTTAGCCCTTCAGGGCAAGCATAATATTTACAACTCTATGGCTTCGGGCATAGTAGCCAAAGTATTAGACATTCGAAATACTTCCATCCGCGAAAGTATGGGAGATTTTAAGAATATTGAACACAGGTTGGAGCATGTGGCAAAGATTTCGGGGGTGGATTACATCAATGATTCTAAAGCCACTAATGTGAATTCGACCTGGTACGCTTTGGAGAGTGTAGGAACTGACGTGATCTTGATTATGGGAGGCGTTGATAAGGGCAATGATTACAATATGCTTAAGGATATGGTGCACCAGAAGGTGAAAGCCATTGTATGTTTGGGTAAAGACAATAAACGCATTCACGAGGCTTTTGAAGATGATGTGGAGATTATCGTGAATACTTTTTCTGCTCACGAGGCGGTGCAGGTAGCCTATCACCTTGCTAAAAAAGGAGATACGGTATTGCTTTCGCCGGCATGTGCAAGCTTTGATTTGTTTAAAAATTATGAAGACAGGGGCAATCAATTTAAGAGCGCCGTTAAAGAATTGTAGACTATGGTTGCAATAAATAAACTTCTGGACAAGACAAAAGGAGATCGCTGGATTTGGCTGATCATCATTTTGTTGTCGCTTATTTCCATTTTGGTAGTATACAGTTCTACCAGTACTCTGGCATTTAAGCGTGGTGTAGGAGTGGAAAAATTACTGCTTACCAAACACGTGATATTTGTGCTGATAGGTATTGCTATGATTTATATCGCCCACCTTTTGGATTACAGGTACTATGCCGGAATTTCTAAAGTGCTGATGGTAATTACGATTCCGCTGCTGGTGTATACGCTGATTTTTGGAGCCAATGTAAATGATGCTTCGAGATGGGTGAAGATCCCGCTGATCGGGTTAACGTTTCAGACCTCGGATTTGGCCAAGCTGGCTTTAATTACGTTTCTGGCCAGGATGCTGACCAGGAAGCAGGAGAATATTAAGGATGTTAAAGAAGCATTTATACCCATTATGGGCTCTGTTTGCGTGGTGTTTGTGCTGATTGCATGGGCAAACATGTCGACCGCTTTAATGCTTTTTGGTGTAAGTATTTTGCTGTTGATTATTGGCCGTATCAGTATTAAGCAAATCATGATGGTGTGTGCCGGTGGTTTTGTACTGTTGCTTTTTGTAGCCTTTTTAGGTCCACGCCGGGAAGTGTACAAATCACGTATTGAAACTTATATGCACCCGGAGCGTCAGAACTCTGATAAAACATTTCAGTCCGACCATTCCAAAATTGCTTTGGCCTCTGGCGGGGTTTTTGGTAAAGGTCCGGGGAATAGTATTGAAAAGAACTTTTTGCCTCACCCGTATTCTGATTTTGTGTTTGCAATGATCATTGAGGAGTACGGAACTATAGGGGGGATAATTGTAATGTCGCTTTATCTGGTACTGCTTTATCGATGTATAAAGATTGTAACCAGGGCGCCCAAGGCATTTGGGGCATTGCTGGCGGCAGGATTAAGTTTTAGTTTAACCATACAGGCCTTTGCAAATATGGCTGTTGCTGTCGGTTTGGGCCCGGTTACCGGTGTGCCTTTACCGCTGGTGAGTATGGGTGGAACCTCTCTGTTATTTACCAGTATTGCATTTGGGATAATATTGAGTGTGAGCAAGGATGTTGAAGAAAATAATAGTAAAAAAGTAATTGTAGGTGAAATACCTGCAATGGCATAAAATAAGATGATGAAACCAACAAGGGTAATTATTTCGGGTGGCGGTACTGGCGGACATATTTTTCCGGCCATATCTATCGCCAATGCGCTGAAGCGTATGGAGCCAGCCTGCGAAATATTATTTGTTGGTGCAACCGGCAGAATGGAAATGGAAAAGGTTCCTGCTGCCGGGTATAAGATTGTGGGTTTAAATATAAGTGGTATCCAAAGGGGATCTATTATTAAAAACCTTGGCCTTCCGTTTAAGCTTTTAGGAAGTGTTAAAAAGGCCATGCAGCTGATCGCTGAATTTAAACCAGATGTTGTAGTTGGAGTTGGTGGCTATGCATCGGGACCGATATTGTATGCCGCATCATTAAAAAATATTCCTTACCTGATACAGGAGCAAAACTCTTATGCAGGTATAACCAATAAATGGCTGGGTAAAAAAGCGGCTAAAGTTTGTGTTGCTTTTGATGGCATGGATCAGTTTTTCCCTGCTGCCAATATATTGAAAACCGGAAATCCGGTAAGAAAAGATGTTGTTGATATTTTAAACAAGCATCATTCAGGAGCAGAATTGCTAAAGCTTGATCCGCTTAAGAAAACGATATTGGTTACAGGTGGCAGCCTGGGTGCAGGTACTTTAAATAAAAGCATTGAAAAACATTTGCCTGAGTTATTGAAGGAAGATGTACAAGTGGTATGGCAAACGGGTAAGTTTTATTACAAAGGAATTGTGGAGCGTTTAGGTTTGAATTTTCATCCGAATGTGCGCATTCTGGAATTCCTGAATAAGATGGACATGGCTTATGCCGCTGCTGATCTTATTATATCAAGAGCCGGTGCCGGTACTATTGCAGAATTGTGTTTGATTAAAAAACCGGTTATCCTGGTTCCTTCACCAAATGTGGCTGAAGATCATCAGACCAAAAATGCGCTGGCTTTGGTGAAAAACAATGCAGCGCTGTTGATAACAGATCACTCTGCCGAAGATACGCTGGTGCCTGAAGCTTTATCGTTGCTGAAAGATAAAGAGCGGTGTAAAACATTTTCTGAGCATATTGGTGAGATGGCTTTGCCTGATGCCGATAACCTGATTGCACAACAGGTTTTAAATTTAGCTGGAAAGGGGGGGCGGAGTAATGGAACTGGATAACATAAAAAGAGTTTATTTTGTAGGTATCGGCGGGATTGGAATGAGTGCCCTTGCCCGTTATTTTGTGAAGAGAAAATGCATTGTTTGCGGTTACGATAAAACAAAGACCAACCTAACAACTGCTCTTGAGCAGGAGGGAGTTTTGATATCTTATGTGGATAATGAGGACACCTTGCCCAATTGCTTTACGGCAGATGATAAAGAAACACTGGTAGTTTATACACCTGCCATCCCTAAGAATTCGGAAATATTGAATTATTATAAAGGGCATGGTTTTAAACTTAAAAAACGCTCCGAGGTTTTGGGTATCATTAGTAAAGGTCAGTTTTGTATTGCTGTTGCCGGTACGCACGGCAAAACCACTACTTCATCGGTAGTTGCCCATATTTTAACGGACACAGGTTATGGCTGTACCGCATTTTTAGGCGGCATTGCTACTAATTATAACAGTAACTTTTTAATTGGCAGTAACAATGTAGTTGTGGTAGAGGCTGATGAATATGACCGTTCATTTTTGACGCTGCATCCGGATATTTCGGTAATCACTTCTATGGATGCTGATCACCTGGATATTTATGGTGATGCTTCGCAATTGCAGGAGTCGTTTCAGTTGTTTGCCGGTCAGCTAAAGCCTGAAGGTACACTGTTTGCTAAAGAAGGTTTGCCCCTTGCCGGTTCGATAAGTTATAGCGCAGATCTGGATTCGCAGGTTAAGGCCAAAAACATCAGGGTGGAGCACGCAAGTTTTGTGTTCGATTATGAGGATGCCGATCATTCGATTGAGGGAATAAGCCTGATGCTTCCGGGAAAACATAACGTGGAAAATACGGTGGCGGCAATTGCTGTTGCTTTAAAACTGGGTATTGATCCTGATAAGATAAAAACTGCAGTAGGTAATTTTAAGGGTGTAAAGAGAAGATTTGAGTATATCGTAAACTCTCCGAAACATATTTATATAGATGACTATGCCCATCACCCTGAAGAATTAAGGGCCTGCTTTAATGCGGTAAGACAATTGTATCCTGATAAGAAACTGACAGTGATCTTCCAGCCGCATTTGTTTACCCGCACCCGCGACTTTGCAGATGATTTTGCACAAGTTTTAAGCACTGCAGATGATTTGATACTGTTGGAAATATATCCGGCCCGGGAATTGCCGCTGGAAGGGATTAATTCGCAGTATTTGTTAGATAAGATCTCGTTGAAAGACAAAGAGATATGTGGAAAAGATTTAGTTGTAGAACGCATAAAGAACAAGCAGCCTGAGTTAATTTTAACTGTAGGTGCCGGTGATATAGATACATTGATACAACCACTAAAAACCCTGTTGACAAATGCTTAAGAGGATAAATTGGAGATCGGTATTTAAAGGTTTCGCCTGGATAGTTAGTCTGGCCGGAATTATAGTGCTCATGAGTTTTGTGAGCATTAAGAAAGATACCGTGACTTGTACCAATATTAAAATCTTAATTCCGGGAGCGGATAACTTTATTGAGAGGGAAGAAGTAGATGCAATTTTAAAACAAAGTCAGGGTGTATTGATTGGTAAGAAACTGGAGCAGATCAATCTGGAAGAAATAGAACAAAAATTAAAGGCTAATCCCTACATCGCTTTTGCAACAGTTTACGCTGATATGAATGGGGTAATTCATATTAATGTTAAACAGCGCCAGCCGATATTAAGGATTATCAATGCAAGTGATCAGGATTTTTATATCGACAGGAATGGATTGAAAATGCCTATTTCTCCAAATTTTACAGCCAGTGTATTGGTGGCGAACGGAAAAATAATGGAGCATTTTAGTGGTAAAGTAGATACTTTAATTACCAGGCTGGCCAAGGATCTGTATAAAACGGCATTCTATATTGAACAGGATACATTATGGAATGAGCAGATTGAGCAGTTGATTGTGGATGATAAAAATGATATTCAATTGGTGCCAAGAGTAGGCAATCAGCGGATCATTTTAGGAACTGCAGATTCACTGGAAGTTAAGATGAGGAATTTGCGCGCTTTTTACGATAAGGCAATGCCTAAGGTGGGATGGGACACCTATAAAACCATCAATATAAAATATACCAATCAGGTTGTTTGCGAAAAGAACAAGGTTGATTCTTTATCCGGGGTAGCTAAGTTAGACTCGCTGGAGAGGAGGCCGATAGATACGATGGTTCGCGAAGAGATGCCTGAAGAACTAAAGGATGATAATTAAAACAGATACCAGGAAAAACAAGAATAATAAACTCAACAAATCAATATAGTTATGGGCAAAGAAAAATTAACCACTCAGTCTCCAATCGTAGTAGGGTTGGATATTGGTACTACTAAGATCTGTGTGATCGTTGGTCGCAGAACACAACACGGAAAAATAGAAGTATTAGGTATAGGAAAAGCAGAATCCGCAGGGGTAACACGTGGCGTGGTATCCAATATCCAGAAAACAGTTCAGGGGATAGCTCAGGCGGTAGAACTTGCAAGTGGGCAATCGAACGTCGAAATCCGCGTTGTTAATGTAGGTATTGCTGGCCAGCATATCAAAAGTTTACAACACAGAGGTATTTTGACCAGAAGAGAGTTAAATAATGAGATAGGAAAGAAGGATATTGACAAGCTAATTGATGATATGTTCAAACTGGTTATGCCCCCAGGAGAAGAAATCATCCATGTATTGCCACAAGAGTTTACTATCGACAATGAGCCGGGTATTAAAGATCCTATTGGAATGGCAGGCGTGCGTTTGGAAGCAAACTTCCATATCATTTCCGGTCAGGTAACTGCGGTAAAAAATATAATGAGGTGCGTAACCAATGCTGGGTTACAAACTCAGGAATTAATACTGGAGCCATTAGCTTCTTCTGAATCGGTGTTGAGCGATGAAGAGAAAGAGGCGGGCGTGGCTTTGGTAGATATAGGTGGAGGTACTACCGATATCGCTATTTTCCATGAAGGAATTATCCGTCATACTGCTGTTATTCCTTTTGGTGGTAACAGCGTAACTGAAGACATCAGAGAAGGGTGTTCTGTGATGAGAAACCAGGCGGAATTGTTGAAGACCCGTTTTGGTTCGGCGCTTGCAGAAGAGAATAAAGAGAACGAGATTATTTGTGTTCCGGGATTAAGAGGAAGAGAACCTAAAGAGATTTCAGTGAAAAATCTTGCTTATGTAATCCAGGCCCGTATGGAGGAAATTATTGAGCATGTTTATTACGAAATCAAATCTTCGGGATATGAGAAAAAACTAATCGGAGGAGTAGTCATTACCGGTGGTGGTGCGTTGTTGAAACACTTGTCTCAGTTGGTTGAATATGTAACCGGATTGGATTGCCGTGTTGGATATCCGAATGAGCATTTGTCTAAATATGAAGACATGCCTAAAACCATCTATGATGATTTAAAAAGCCCAATGTATGCTACCAGTGTTGGCTTGTTAATTAAAGGTATACAAAAAGCTGAGGAGCTGCTTGAAGAAATGAAGCAACCGGGAGTATTTGTAGAGCGACCAAAAGATAAAGAGAAAGTGAAACGTTCAGGTGGTGGATTATTTGATAAACTTCTAGCTAAAACAAAAGATTTCATCAAGGATGACATGAATGTAAGCGATGAAGATTATATAAAGCCGTAATATTTTTCAACAAAACACGATTTTTCCACATTCTTAACAGTTGTGGAAAACGCCTGTTAAAAAAGTGTTAATATTACATAGAGAGATGAACAGGAAAAACGAATTTTTAAATAACTGATTCATAAAGATATGCAGTTTGAAATGTTAAAAGATAAGTCGTCAATCATCAAGGTAATTGGTGTTGGTGGCGGTGGAGGTAATGCGGTAAACCATATGTACCGTTCTGGAATTACAGGTGTTGACTTTATCATTTGTAATACTGATGCGCAGGCTTTGGAGTTTAGTCCTATTCCTAATAAGGTTCAACTTGGTGCAAGTTTAACTGAAGGTATGGGTGCAGGCTCTATTCCTGAAGTTGGTAAAAATTCAGCCATAGAGAATATAGACGATATTAAGCAGATGCTGGGCAATACTACAAAAATGTTGTTCATTACGGCAGGAATGGGTGGAGGTACCGGAACAGGCGCCAGCCCGATCATTGCTAAAGCTGCAAAAGAATTAGATATTTTAACGGTAGCCATTATTACGACGCCTTTCTCCTTTGAAGGTAAAAGACGTAAAATGCAGGCTAACGATGGTTTAGATGAACTTAAAAAATATGTAGATTCTTACCTGGTTATTTCTAACGACAGGTTGCGTGAAATATTCGGTAACCTTACTTTAGGTTCAGCATTTGCCCAGGCGGATGATATTTTAACCACTGCTGCAAAAGGAATTGCCGAAATTATTACGGTACCGGGATACATCAACGTGGATTTTAAAGATGTGCGTACTGTTATGAAAGATAGTGGCGTATCTATAATGGGGAGTTTTGCATGCGAAGGTGAAAACAGGGCATTAAATGCTGTTGAAGGTGCTTTGGCTTCTCCATTGTTGAAAGACAATGAGATTGAAGGTGCAAGATATATCTTATTAAACATCAGTTCCGGAGTACAGGAAGTAACAATGGACGAGGTAACGATCATAACTGATTATATCCAGGATAAAGCCGGTCTTTCTGCCGATTTGATCTGGGGTAACTGTATTGATGAGAACCTTGGTGAAAGGTTGTCTGTAACCATTATTGCTACTGGTTTCCAAACTAAAGAACAGCGCGAAGAAGATAAAAAGAACGTTAAAAAGATCTCTTTATTAACTCCTGAAGAAGCACCTATGGTGCGTCCGGTAGAGCCTGTTAACTCTTTCATACAACCTAAAGCTGACGTTCCTGTTCAGGAGCCGGTTATGAAAGGCAAAGAAGAAATAAAGCAATCTGATCTTTTCGGTGATTTATTTAATATCAATAAAGCCAGAAAAGCTGATGAGCCTGAAAATACAGTGGTAAGACACACCTTAATTGAAGAAGAACCAGCTCAGGAAACTCAACAAGAGTCATCTGGCTTTGAATTCGAAATTAAGCTTGCAGAAACTGATTTTGTATTTGAAACCCCTGCATCAGTATTCAATAATGATGTTGAACCTCATAGAGAAGAAGTTCAGGAAGCAGGAGCGGATGATGACAAAAATGATGAGTCAATAGAAGATCAGCTTAAAAAATCAAAAGAAAGGATTTTAAGGTTAAAAGACCTGAGTATGAAGTTAAGAACTAGCAATGGTTTGCAGGAGTTAGAGAATGAGCCGGCTTATAAACGTAAGCAAATGCAGTTACAGCAGGTTCAGCACTCATCTGAGTCTCAGGTTTCAAGATTTACTTTAAGTAATGACGAGGATGGATCTACTGAAATCAGACCAAATAACTCATTTCTTCATGATAATGTTGATTAATTATTAAGATAAAAAAAATAAAAAGCCTTAGCAAATAAACATGTTAGGGCTTTTTTGGCATAATAATCGCGTATTAGCCTTAATACATACTGATGTTGCGTATCAGTCATATTAACCTTAAATTTGCAAAAAAATAAAAAAACTTAATACATATAACATTGGATATTTTTGAAAAGATAACAAAGCATATGGGCCCGCTTGGGCAACATCACAAATGGTCACATGGATATTTCTCATTTCCTAAATTAGAAGGAGATATTGCACCTCATATGAACTTCCGAGGTAAAGAACATTTAGTGTGGAGTTTAAATAACTATTTAGGTTTAGCTAATCACCCTGAAGTAAGGGAAGCTGATTTAAAGGGAGCAGCAGAATTTGGAATGGCTTATCCAATGGGTGCCCGTATGATGTCGGGTAACTCTAAATACCATGAACAACTGGAGCAGGAGCTTGCGGCATTTGTAGGTAAACCAGATGCTTTCTTGTTGAATTATGGGTATCAGGGAATGGTTTCTATCATTGATAGCCTTGTGGATAGGAATGATGTTATTGTTTATGATGCTGAATCTCATGCATGTATTATTGACGGATTACGTTTGCATATGGGTAAGCGTTTTGTATATAAACATAACGATATTGATAGCGCGCGCAAACAGCTTGAAAGAGCAACCAGGCTTGTTGAGCAAAGTGGTGGCGGTATACTGGTAATAACAGAAGGTGTTTTTGGTATGTCGGGTGCGCAAGGAAAATTAAAAGAGCTTGTTGACCTTAAAAAAGAATTCAACTTCCGTTTATTGATTGATGATGCACATGGTTTTGGTACTATGGGACCTACCGGTGCAGGTACTCATGAAGCGCAAAATTGTATCGACGGCGTAGATGTTTACTTTGGTACTTTCGCTAAATCTATGGCGGGTATAGGAGCATTTGTTGCCTCTACAGAAGATATGACTAATTTCTTCCGCTACAACATGCGTTCTCAAACTTTTGCTAAAGCATTGCCCATGCCAATGGTTATTGGTTTGTTGAAAAGGCTGGAGCTGTTAAAGAACAATCCTGAACTTAGAGAGAAATTATGGAATGTAGCTAATACGTTGCAGAAAGGTCTTAGGGAGCGAGGATTCGATTTAGGCGTAACAAATACAATGGTTACTCCGGTATTCTTAAAAGGCGAGTTATTGGATGCTACTGCACTGACAATGGATCTTCGTGAGAACTACGGAATATTCTGTTCTATTGTGGTGTATCCTGTTATCCCTAAAGGGCTAATAGAGCTTAGGTTAATACCAACAGCTGTTCACACAACGGAAGACGTACAGCGTACATTAGATGCCTTTAGCGAAGTTTCAGATAAATTGAAAAGCGGATACTACAAAGAGAATCAATTCTCAATAGCATAAAATTCACTTAATAAAAAAGCCCCTCTAAGTATATTGGAGGGGCTTTTTTATGTTGTGTTGTTTCGTAATTATCTGATTTTCAATTGGATAATTCGATTTTAGGCGGAATAATTGTGTATAACCCCCTATAATGTGGAAAAAAACAGTGTTTTAGGCACTTTTTTATTAATCCAAAAGTTTTTTTTGTAAAATAAACATCTTACTTTAGTAATAGAGTATTAATCAAAACCTTAAAAACCTAAAAGGAGTAAATTAACGATGAAAAAATTTAATGAAGTAAAAGAGCTTGTAGCAGCTTTAGAAGCTGATGCTGACAAATTCTACAACAAGGCGAACAGCGCTGCAGGTACTCGTGTACGTAAAGGTATGCAAGATCTTAAGAACTTAGCTCAAACGATTCGTTTAGAGATTCAAGAAACAAAAAATAAAGGTTAGAACCACTTTATTTTTGTTTTGATGAATAAAAAAAGCGTCACGAATTATCGCGACGCTTTTTTTATTGGGTAAATGTTTTAAAACTTTCGTCATCTCAACGATAGGAGAGATGACGATTTAATGCGCTAAGCTGTAATCTTTTTCGATTCGGAAATAATTGCCTCACGTATAGCAGGTGATACTTTAACCAAAGGAAGTCTAAGGTTATCATCGCATACACCAAAGTATTTTAACGCTGCTTTAGCGCCTGCCGGGTTACCTTCTACAAACATTAATCTGGTAAACTCGATTAAACTAAGGTGCAGCGGAAGTGCTTTAGCAAAATCGCCGGTCAGACATAATCTGATCATGTCAGACAGTTGTTTTGGCAATGCATTTCCGATCACAGAAATTACACCTACAGCACCTAATGATATCATTGGCATTGCAACAGGATCATCACCAGAAATTAACATAAAGTCGGCCGGTTTATCTCTCATGATCTGATTAAACTGATCAAAGTTTCCAGAAGCTTCTTTAATGGCAATGATGTTCTTTAAATCTGTAGCAAGGCGACAGGTCGTTTCGGCGCTGATATTGCTTCCTGTACGTCCTGGTACGTTATACAACAAAATTGGCAGTGAGCTGGACTCACTAAGTGCTTTATAGTGTTGGTAAATGCCTTCCTGAGTTGGTTTATTATAGTATGGGCTGGCAGATAAAATGGCGTCGTAACCACTTACTTCAAAATCTTTTATGTTTTGCGCAATAACAGTTGTGTCGTTGCCGCCAATACCGGCAATTAGTGGTAAACGGCCATTATTTATTTCTGCTGTAAATTCCCAGATCTTCTTTTTTTCGTCCTTATTGAGTGTTGATGCTTCTCCTGTAGTACCTAATGATACCAGGTATTCTACCTTTCCCTCGATCAGGTAGTTGATCAGGTTTTTCAACCCGTCAAAATCTACTGACCCATCTGCATTAAATGGCGTAACCAGTGCTACACCCGTTCCATGAAATTTGTTCATTGTTTAGTTATTATTTCAACATCTCTAATAAATCACCCTCTGAAATCAGTGGTACATTTAGTTTCTTCGCTTTATCCAGTTTAGACGGACCCATATTGTCGCCGGCAAGCAAATAATTAAGCTTGGCCGAAATGCCGCTTAAGATTTTGCCACCATTGCTTTCTATCAGATCCTTAAGTTCTTCTCTGCTATAATTTTCAAAAACGCCCGAAATTACAAATGTTTTTCCAGTTAATTTGTCACTTTGTAAAGCAATTTCATTTTCTATAGCTTCAAATTGAAGTCCGTAGGATTTTAAAAGCCCAATTTGATGTAAATGTTCGGGATTTCCAAAATATTCAATGATACTTTCTGCGATACGTTGTCCGATTTCATCTATTGCGGTTAGTTCTTCGAGGCTGGCTGTCGACAATTTGTCGATATCTTTAGCACCGAAAGCTAATTTTTTGGCTACAGTTTCGCCTACATATCTGATACCCAATCCGAACAATACTTTTTCAAAAGGCATCTGTTTAGACTGCTCAATACCTTTAAGCATATTTTCAATAGAACGTTCTCCAAAGCGGTCTAAAGTTTTCAGTTCTTCGGCTTTTTCATGAAGTGTATACAGATCACTGATGTGCTTTACTAATCCCTTTTGATAAAATGTTTCTATGGTTTCGTCGCCAAGGCCGTCGATATTCATTGCTTTTCTGCCAATAAAATGTTGGATCTTGCCTACAATTTGTGGCGGACAAGCTTCATCATTAGGGCAGTAGTAGGCAACTTCACCTTCTTTTCTGATCAGGGCTGATTGGCATTCGGGACAAACTGAAGGATATATAATTTTAAGTGCACCGGCTTTGCGTTTATCCAGGTTCACATTAATTATTTTAGGGATAATCTCTCCGCCTTTTTCTACAAAAACACTATCTCCCTCATGCAAATCCAATCTTTCAATCTCATTGGCATTGTGCAGGGTGGCCCTCTTTACAGTAGTGCCGGCAAGTTGCACCGGTTTTAAATTCGCCACAGGAGTAACTGCGCCTGTGCGGCCCACCTGATAGGTTACCTTTTCCAGAATGGTCTCTACTTCTTCTGCTTTGAATTTAAATGAAATGGCCCAGCGTGGAGATTTAGCCGTAAAGCCCAATTCCTGTTGTTGTGCATAGCTGTTCACTTTAATTACAATGCCATCAATGTCGTATGATAGTTTGAAACGCTCAGTTTCCCAATGCTTAATGAACAATAATACATCATCAATATTGTCAACCAGTTTGGAATTGGTACTTACGTTGAATCCCCAGCTTTTTAAAGTCTGCAGGCTTTCCCAATGTGTTTTAAAATAATTCTTGTCGGTATTTAGTGAATACAGGAAGCAATCAAGAGGGCGTCTGGCCACTTCTTTTGAGTCCTGCATTTTTACGGTTCCTGCGGCAAAATTTCTTGGGTTGGCATATTGGATCTCCCCAAGCTCTTCGCGTTCCTTATTTAAGCGCTCAAAGGCTGCACGGTGCATAAAGATTTCACCTCTGATCTCGAACAGGGGAGGTACCTCTTCATTTTTTAATTTATGAGGGATGTTGTTAATGGTTTTAACGTTGGTGGTTACGTCATCGCCCTTGGTTCCGTCCCCGCGGGTAACGGCCCTTACAAGCCTGGTATCTTCGTAGGTAAGGCTAATAGAAAGTCCGTCGAATTTGAGTTCACAAACGTATTCAAAACTTTCACCAATGGTTTTTCTTACCCGTTCATCAAAATCACGAAGGTCTTGCTCGTTATACGTATTGCCCAATGAAAGCATTGGCCACCTGTGCTTTACCGTGGTAAATGTTTTGGTGATTTCGCCTCCAACTTTCAGGGTAGGAGAATCTGGGTCTGCAAATTCCGGATGCTCCTTTTCCAGCTTACCAAGTTCCTTAAGTTTTTTGTCGAACTCATAATCGGCAATGGTAGGCATTGCCAATACGTAATAATTGTAACTGTGTTGGTTAAGCTCCTTAACCAATGCATCCATTTTATCTTTTATATCAAATAGTGACATAGAAGCGAAGATACAAATTAGCTTTAGGAGCTAATTGAGATTTATATGAAATATTTTTGATGCTGAGGATTCTAATGATTGCCAGCCTTTAAATGTTGCTCCACATCGCTGAATATGGACATGTAATCATCTTCAATACTGGTCTTAAAAACAGAGAGTTTATCTGTTAACAATGCAAGTTGTGGTTCGGTAAAAGGACTGTCCCACAGGCGCATACAAATGCGGTTCAGTGCATAGGAGATGTTTTCGATTTTTTGGTAACTAAAGAGGTACCTGCCGGAAATAAAGCTATTCAGGAATTTAAAGAATACCCTTGTATCTGGTACACCACTTTTTTTCAGAAAAGAATCTATTGCTTGTTTATTAGCCTGGGCTAACTGCTCGTAAAAAGTATTGATGTTAACCGTTCCATGGATGGTTAACAAATGATCTAGCACCAGTTCAAGACCAATATGGGCTAAGAAAAAAGGCTTAACAGGACTGTCTTTAAGTGCAGGTAAGATAATTTGTTTTAAATTATTGGTATGCAGTTTAAAAAACGCTGAGGAATGAAAAACAGCATCTACTGCAATGTGCCGGCTCCATCCAATAAGGATAGAATTTTCATCCGCATCGGATTCAAAAAGATGTTTTTCTTTTAATGGGTATAAGTTGCTGTCTTTCTGTGCGTTCTTTACAAAATCTGGCAAAACGACCCCAATTACCATGTTTGCATCATGATTGTCTCTTTCAAAATAAAAATGCGACAAAAAGTTCATTGCCCTAAAAGTAGCTAATTTTGTTCAGTTTAAGCGTTTTTGAGGCGTATTGAATTTAAAGGATAACATAGGTTTTCCTATATTTGCGGCAAAAGGATATAAGAATGACCAATTTCGTTGAAGAGCTACGCTGGAGAGGCATGTTACAGGACATCATGCCGGGTACTGAAGATAAATTGAATGAAGGAATGACCTCAGGTTATATAGGATTTGACCCTACTGCTGATTCACTGCATGTAGGACATTTAACTCAGATCATGACACTTATTCATTTTCAACGTGCCGGACATAAGCCATATGCATTAGTAGGCGGAGCTACCGGTATGGTAGGTGATCCTTCCGGTAAATCTGACGAAAGAAATCTTCAAACCGAGGCCATAGTAGAACATAATCTTGCCGGGATGAAAAAACAACTTTCTAAGTTTTTGAAATTTGAAGCAGCAGGCAATGGTGCGGTGATGGTAAACAATAATGACTGGTTTAAAGATATGAACCTGTTTACTTTTATCAGAGATGTAGGTAAACACATTACTGTAAACTACATGATGGCAAAAGATAGTGTTAAAAGAAGACTGGAAGGGGATTCCGGACTTTCTTTTACCGAATTCTGCTACCAATTGATTCAGGGTTATGACTTTTACTATTTGTGGAAACACCACAATTGCCTGGTGCAAATGGGTGGTTCGGATCAATGGGGTAATATTGTTACCGGAACAGAACTCATCAGAAGGAAAGATGGAGGTACTGCTTTTGCGGTGACTACCAACCTGATCAAAAAAGCTGATGGTACTAAGTTTGGTAAAACGGAAAGCGGAGCAGTATGGTTAGATGCAGCAAAAACATCGCCTTACAAATTCTATCAGTTTTGGCTTAATGCTTCTGATGATGATACCAAAAAATGGATCAGAATTTTTACGCTTAAATCGCGTGAGGAAATAGAAAGCCTTGAAGCAGAGCACGACACTGCACCGCATTTGCGCGTGCTTCAAAAGGCATTGGCAGAAGATATAACCATCAGAACACATTCCGTTGAGGCATTGGAAACTGCAATTAAAACTTCTGAATTTTTATTCGGTAATGGTTCATTGGAGTTTTTCAAAACGCTAAGTGAGACTCAGGTTTTAGAGATATTTGAAGGGATCCCTCAGTTTGAAATTTCAAAATCGGAGCTGGAGCAGGGAATTGATGCTGCTACATTGCTTGCTGAAAAATCGAGTGTTTTTGCTTCTAAAGGAGAAGCTAAAAAATTGATACAAGGTGGCGGAGTATCTGTAAATAAAGAAAAGGTTGGTGATGCCCAAGCAGTTTTTAATACTGAAAATCTATTGAATGATCAGTTTATCATTGTTCAAAAAGGTAAAAAGAATTACTACCTGATAATCGCTAAGTAATTAGAAAGCTAATTTACCAACAGGTTACAGCCTCTGATATCAGCGTTGTCAAAACGGCCCAAAACCTCAAAAGATCCATCGTCAAATACGCGGCCCAGGTCCTGGGTCGCTATAAAAGAACAGGAATTGATGTTAGCAAGGTCGATAAGATTGATTCCTCCTGTTTTGTTGTTTGCGATAAGACTCAAAGGATCATTGGTATCCCTAAGGTTGATCTTCATCCAGGGTGGACAATTAAATATTCCATTTCCGTAAGAATAGGCTTGCGATAAAAGCTCCGTCATGCCGTATTCGCTATGGATGGCATTTACGCCAAAGCCATTCTGAAGTATTTCGTGCAGTCCTTCTCTCACCATTTCTTTCCTTTTTCCTTTCATGCCACCAGTTTCCATAACAATCAGTTCGGGGAAATTTATTTTGTACTGCTCAACGAAATCAAGCAGGGCATAGGTAACGCCAATCAGAATTGTTTTCTGTCCAGAGGCTTGCAGCTGTTTTAGTTTTTGGAACAAATCATCATGATTGTGCAAGAAGTAGCCACTGTCTTTATGTTTGCTTTGTTTTAGCAGCGCATCAACCATGTAGATCAAAGACGACCCATCACGTTCCAGATAAGAAGGCAGCAGGGCAAGAAAACAAGTTTGTTCGGGTTTGCTGTAAAACTGTTCAAAAGCAAGGTTAAAGCTTTGTTCGTATACTTTAACGTCGGTAACCAAATGTCTGCTTTGCGACATACCTGTAGTGCCTGAACTGCTAAAAATAATCTCCGTTTCGTCAGCAGAACTTAGTACCTCATGACTTTTAAAAAAGCTGATCGGCAAGTAAGGAATACGATCTGATGAAGATATCTCCTGGGGCCTAATCCTTAGATGAGATATGTATTCACGATACACTGAACAATTTTTGGCCTGATGTTTAAATACTTCAAGGGATGCTTTTTCAAACTGTTCTTTAGTCTCAATAGAGAAAATTTGCCTGATTAAATCTTTCACGTGTGCAAAAATACACAACAAAGATTTAATTAAGAATTGGTTTTCTTGATTAGAACAGCTTTTCTGAAATGATAACCACAAAAGCCACTTACCGCTGCAATAAATGCACCTAACAAAGCGCTTAATGCCAGTACCAATATCCATGAATTTACACCCAGCATACCCGCTACTCTTAGCGCTAAAATATTGTTGTTAGGTAGACTTTTGAATAAAGCCATTCCTGTCCACAAGAGCAGGATCGCAAAAAATGGCGACCATAGAGATATTTTTCCTGTTTTACCGATTAAGCCACATGTCGCAAATGAAATCACTACGATTATCCACCAGGGTAAAACCATTTGAAGTAAATAAGAGGCTATTAAAATTACAATAAATACCATGATGCTATTTTTTGGATATTTTTAATTTAGAGATTATTTTGGCCGATGGGTCGTCAACAGATTGCATAAAGAAAAGATCATATAGCGCTCCGCTGGCCCAGGTGTCGATCATATTGTCATAGAATTTACTTCCGGGATTGCCCGATTGTCCACCCGGAAATACGCCATGTCCCCTAGGTGTTTTTCCCAATTCAACCACCATTCTCCATGATGGGCCATTGCTTTCGCCTAATGCATCTATGGTCATTTTACCACCACCAATCATTAAGGTTTTAGAACCAAAGCCTGGTATTTTTGCCAGGTGGGGAACATTGCTGTGTTTAAAGTTAGCCCATTGCCATCTTTCACCAATAGGCCCATATTTTCGTTCCAGGCTATCACATGAATACTTAAAGGCTTCATTTACAAGATCACTCAATGTCTCTTTCTCTGGTGTCTTAATATTGTCGACCCATTTAGAGTCTGGTTGCGTTAAAATCAGCTGGACGGTTCTGTCTCTGGAAGGATAGCGCATTGGAACACCATCAACACTAAATTCGTCATCCCAGATGTTGTATTGAATACGCTTGGTCCAAAGATCAAAAATACTTGCTGCAACTTCTTTTGCATCGTAGTGTTTATTCCAGGCAGACACCAAAGAGAATCCTTCTTTTTGTGTTGCATTTAACTTGCTGCCATCTACCAAAGGTAAAATGGCCGGTAAAATATTTTGAGCATGAATGCTGTAAGTGTCCGTCTGCATCGTTCTGATGCTGTCGGCAGTGGCGTTAGTCATAACCGCTAATCTGTCGTTTATGCGTTTTGCCCGCTCATACGGACTAAACTCCCAGTTAATGTAGTAAGGGTAAGTTTGGTCAGTTGATGATTGATTGGCCGAGCTCACAAAATTTCTTGGAGGGTTTTTAACAGTAGGGTTTTGAGAAGCAGGAATCCATCCTTGCCAATCATTTTTAGGATCAGAGCCGTCCATAATAAATTTACCCTGATCTTTCCACTTTAGTGGGAATTTGCCATTTGCTGTAATGGCGATATCATTATCAATCGAAGCGAATACAAAGTTTTGCGCTGGAGCGGTATAATAAGTAAGTGCCTTGCGGTAATCGTTATAGTTTTTGCCTCTGTTTAGTAAATAGAAAGTTTTAAGCTCATTAGATTTATCATGAGCAATCCACCTTAGTGCATTACCAATAGGAATATTCTTAGCTTTAGAAAACTTTTCGGGCTTTTGCAGATAAACTACCGGACCCTGGTGCGTATAATAAACCGTATCAATTTCAGTTTTGCTGCCCCTTATCAGAATTTTTTCAAGTCGGGTTGTCGTATTTTTCCACTGGTTATTATACCAATAGCTTTTATGGGTATTGTCTTTGAATTTGATCTCATAAAAATCCAGCACATCTGCAGCCACATTGGTAACTCCCCAGGCAATATTTTGGTTAAAGCCTATAATAACGCCGGGTGCTCCTGGTAATGATACGCCATAACTATTTAATCCCGGAGCGTGAAGCTGGATCTGGTACCAGATAGAAGGGAGGGTTAAATCAAGATGCGGATCGTTTGATAAAATAGGGTAGCCCGATGCTGTTTTTGCCCCTGATATCGCCCAGTTATTACTTCCAATTCCCTCTTCTTTTTGTTTGGTTTCTATATTCCCTGTTACCATTTCCTTTAAAGCATCAGCAGGAGGCGTAGGTATTGGCAACGGATTAAAATCCCACTTGGTGCCCACAGGGATAATCGGATCTTCTTTAAAAGGGTAGTCTGGAAATAAATCCTTAACCACATCAGTGCCAAATTTCTTTCTGATATTGGTCATGTAAAATTCGTCGGAACCCATGGCTAGCACTGCCGACATCTGTTTTAGCAACAATGCGCATTTTAATGGCGTCCAGTCCTCCGGTTTAAAATCTAATAGCTTGTATTCAATCGGCAGGCTTGCCTGAGATAAAGAATGGATATAGTCGTTAATACCGGCGGTATATGCCAGGATCATTTCTTTTGATTTAGGATCGGCCATCATTCCTTCCATGGATTTCTCAGCACCGTAAACCATACCCATCCGGCGTTGATATTTGTCAAGCGCTATGGCCTTTTTGCCTACCACTTCAGATATGCGTCCTGCCGCAAAACGTGTTTGGAAGTCCATTTGCCATAAACGATGCATTGCCGTTACGTAACCCTGAGCATAATAAACATCATGATCGTTTTGCGCAAAAATATGCGGAATCATCCTGTCGTCGAATGCGATATCAACATTTTGAAATGTAGCTTTTAAAGTGATTTTTCTATTGGGATTTACTGTGGTTTTTTCTGCGTTTTGCCAAAAACCGGTAAAGGGATTCAGAAATCTAAGAAGAGGAGGAGTATCACCGAATTTTGTATTGAGAGCATATGTTAATAGTATTGGTATAACAATGCAAATGAGGGCTTTTATTTTATTCATCATAGCTCAGTTAAAGGCACATCAAAAACATAAATGAAAGTATTTGGTTGTTACTTCCTTTGAATTTAAATTGACTTTGCAAGTTAGCATAAAAGTTAAATCAATTGCAATCAAAATCCGATTTTGGCAATGAAATATTCATCAAAATTGGATTTGGAAAATTAAATTAATGTATTATATTTATAATAAATTAACCTTATATAAATTAACTGCATGAATAAAACTTTTACTAAAGCAATCTTTGCATTTTTATTGCTATGTATTACCGCGGTGGTAGCGCAGGCACAAAATGTAACCATTAGTGGTTCTGTTTCCGATAAAGCCACTAAGGAACCAATACCAGGTGTTGGGATTACTGTCAAAGGAACTACAATAGCCACAGCCACCAATATGAGTGGTAAATACACACTTACAGTTAAGCAAGCCGCTCCATTTACAATCGTTATTTCTTATGTTGGATATGCCTCAGTTGAGAAGGAAGTTACAGGAAATACCTCGAATCTGGACTTTGAGATAGAAACTGCCGCAGTTTTAGGTCAGGAGGTCGTTATCTCGGCATCCAGAACTCCGGAGCGAATCCTGGAGTCCCCGGTGTCTGTAGAGCGAATGGGTCCCGCCGTATTAAAGGAACTTTCTGCGCCTTCATTTTATGATGCCCTAACCAATATGAAAGGCGTTGAGATCAGTGCACAGAGTTTAACTTTTAAATCGATAAATACCAGAGGGTTTAATTCAAATGGCAATACCCGTTTTAATCAGCTTGTTGATGGAATGGACAATCAAGCGCCGGGATTAAATTTTTCTGTGGGAAATATTATAGGTATTTCAGATCTTGATCTGGATAACGTAGAGTTATTGCCTGGAGCATCTTCAGCACTATATGGTGCGGGTGGTATCAGCGGCACCATGCTTATGACCTCAAAAAGCCCTTTTGATTACCAGGGAGCAAGCTTTTCTTATAAGTCTGGAATTAACCATGTTAATGATAACAATACCGGAAATCAGCAGTATAACCAGTTGGATGTACGTCTAGCAAAAGCCTGGAATAACAAGTTCGCTGTAAAAGCTACTTTCTCATTCCTTCAGGCAAAAGACTGGCAGGCAGATAATTATAGCAACTTTGATCGTAATGGTCGTGCGTTTAAAGCAGGAGACAGGGCATCAGATCCGGCTTACGATGGTATAAACGTTTATGGTGATGAAAGCTCGCAAAATATGAGAAGTATAGTTCAGCAAAGCATTGAGCCTACTATACGGGCTGGTATCTTAGCAGCATCTGGTGGTGCATTCAATCCAAAAACGGTGCTTGATAATCTTGATCCGGGAACAAGCTATCCTGCGTATCTGAATTTTATAAATACAAATGTTCCGGCCCCTTTACGCCCTGCGGTAGCTGGTCAGTATCTGCCATTCTATTTCGGACTTAAAAATCAAACCATTCTTCCGAATCAGGAAGTAACAAGAACAGGCTATAATGAAAACGCACTGGTTGATTATAATACCCAATCGCTTAAAACTTCCGGATCGTTACACTACAGATTTACACCTACAATAGAAGGTATTGCCCAGATAAACTGGGGAACGGGTACTTCAGTATATACCGGTTCAGATCGTTACTCATTGCGTAACTTTAGCATCGGGCAATACAAATTAGAATTAAAAGGACAGGATTTCTTTGTAAGGGGTTATACCACACAAGAACGCTCGGGTGATTCGTATATCTCCTCTATTTTAGGAGCATTCATTAACGAAGCTTCAAAAACATCACAAACATGGTATCCTCAATACATCAGTACATACATAGGAGCAAAATTGACTACTCCGGGAATTACTGATGCACAAGCTCACGCAGCTGCAAGAAATATTGCAGATCAGGGCCGCTTTGTACCAGGCACCCCTCAGTTTGAGGCTGCAAAAGATAAAATTGTAAACAGTACAATTGCTTCCGGAACAGGTGCGAAATTTGACGATAAAACCAATCTGTATCACTATGAGGGAATGTATAATTTTTCAAATGCACTTAATAACGTAGTTGAATTGCAGGTTGGTGCTTCATATAGAATTTACCAATTGCGTTCGGGAGGAACTATTTTTGATGACCTTAACGATAAAATTGATATAAATGAATATGGTGCATTTGCCCAGATCGCTAAAAAAATGTTTGATGATAAATTCAAACTGGCTGTATCTGGCAGATATGATAAAAGCTCTAATTTTGATGGCCGCTTTACGCCGAGAGTATCAGGAGTACTAACAATAGCTCCAGATAATAATATCAGGGTATCATATCAAACTGGTTACCGGAATCCAACTACCCAGAATCAATATATTGATTTATCGGTAGCAGGTGGTTTACAAAGGCTTATTGGTGGTATCCCAAGTATGCTGAATAAGTATAACATGCTTACAACAGATATTCCTTATACTGATGTAAGTTATCGTGCATTCCTTGCATCCGTAGCTACTGGAGCACCTAATCCAACTTTGTTAAAACAATACAATTTTGATCCAAGAGGAGTTCGTCCTGAGAGCGTTCAAGCCTACGAAGTTGGTTATAAAGGATTGTTAGGGTCAAGGTTCCTGATAGATGCCTACGCTTATTACAATACCTATAAAAATTTCATTACAGCAGTTGATGTTTTTCAACAAAATGACGATAATTCCTTCTCTAAATTTGGAGTGCCTGTAAACGCAACAGGTAAAGTAACTTCTTATGGAGGTGCATTGGGATTGGATTATTTAATAGGTGGATATAACTTAAGCGGTAACGTATCTTACAACAAATTAGGCGATCTTCCTGCAGATTATATCAATGATTTTAACACGCCTGAAGTTCGTTATAATTTGGGTCTTGGTAACAAAGAGATCATTAAAAACTTTGGTTTTAATGTTAATTACCGCTGGCAAGATAAGTTCTACTGGAATTCATCATTTGCTTCAGGAGATGTTCCTTCATTCAACACAATTGATGCTCAGGTTAACTTAAAAATACCTTCGGTGAAATCAATGGTTAAACTTGGAGGTTCAAACATTTTAAATAAATATTACTTTACTTCTTATGGTAACCCTTCAATAGGAGCACTTTACTACATAGGATTTACATTTAACCCATAAAATCAAATTAGCACAGCTCTACATCAATTAATTAGTTTTATAAAAGAGCCCTGATAGTAATGTCAGGGCTCTTTTTATGCGTATATTTTTATATGATAATAATCCTTTGGTTTTAATAGAAAATTTAACACTTTAGTATGTACAGAATACACGATCTATTACATGATCAAAAGGGGAGCAAAATTTTACTAAAGCGATTTTTCATGGAAGAAAATAAAGAAACAATAAATAATATAATTACTAAGGAAATTGTTGAGGAGCCAGTTCAGCATTTAAACAATCCGGTAACGGATATAAAACCAATAGTTAAAAAATATCTTAGTCCGGTACAAAGCGTTACTACAATCGGGAATAAGTTTTTCTTTGCTGATGGAGATGCTAAAGTCGAAATCAGAGTAGTAAGCGACGAAATTATTAGGGTTAGACTGGCACCACACGGTGTTTTTCTGGATGATTTCTCTTATGCAGTTCCGGTGGTAGACCAAAAGGTAACCACATTTAAATTAGAAGAACTGCCGGATTATTATGCGATATCTACAAATACCGTTACCTGCAAAGTAAGAAAGAACGATTTCCACATTTCATTCACAGATAATCTGAACCAGAGGGTGATGAGTGAAGATGCTACACCAATGCATTGGGAAGAAAATATAGAATTTGGTGGTTACTATGTATATGCCACTAAGAAATGCGGGGCAGAAGAGAATTTCTTTGGTCTTGGTGATAAATCCGGAAACATGAACCTTAGAGGACGTCATTTCCAAAACTGGAATACCGACGCATACTCATTTGGATGGGATCAGGATCCATTGTACCGTACCATTCCTTTTTATGTTGGCGTAAACGAGCAGGCAGCTTACGGTATTTTCTTCGATAATACCTTCCGTTCTTATTTCGATTTTGGGAAGGAAGACAATTCGAAAACCAGCTTCTGGGCAGATGGTGGTGAATTGCAATACTATTACATCCACGGGCCGCATATGATGGACGTGGTAAAAAGATATCAAACCCTAACAGGAACTCATCCAATGCCTCCAAAATGGGCCTTAGGTTATCACCAGTGCAGGTGGAGTTATTACCCTGAAAAGAAGGTTAAAGAAATAGCAGAAGGCTTTAGATCACGTAATATTCCTTGCGATGCCATTTATCTGGATATCGATTATATGGATGGTTACCGTTGCTTTACCTGGAACAAAAGCCATTTCCCTGATCCTAAAAGGATGATTAAGGAACTGGCAAACGATGGTTTCAAAACCGTTGTCATGATAGATCCGGGTATTAAAGTCGATGATAACTACTGGGTATTTAAAGAAGGTAAGGAAAACAATTACTTCTGTCGCCGTAGCGACGACTATTTTATGGAAGGTCATGTATGGCCGGGCCGATGTCAGTTCCCTGATTTTACCAACCCAACTGTAAGAGAATGGTGGGGTAACCTATACAAAGAATTAGTAGATATAGGTGTTGCAGGAGTATGGAACGATATGAACGAGCCGGCAGTATTTGGTTCGGGAACATTTCCTAACGATGTAAGACATAACTACGATGGTTATAGAGGTTCGCACCGCAAAGCCCATAATGTTTATGGTATGCAGATGGTACGCTCAACTTACGATGGCTTGAAAAAGCTAATGCGCAATAAACGTCCGTTTACCATTACCCGTGCAGGATATTCAGGTATGCAGCGCTATGGTTGTGTGTGGACCGGTGATAACGTAGCTACATGGGAACATTTAAAAATTGGCAATATCCAATGTCAGCGTATGTCAGTTTCAGGCGTGCCTTTTTGTGGAACCGATATAGGAGGTTTCAGTGGAGAGCCTGATCCGGAATTATTTACAAGATGGATCCAGTTGGGTACCTTCTCTCCGTTTATGCGTGCACACTCTGCCGGCGATACTGCCGAAAGAGAACCATGGAGTTTCGGAGAGCCATATACCAGCATCAACAGAACATACATTGAATTAAGATACAGGCTACTTCCTTATCTGTATTCGGTATTCTGGGAGCATCACCGTTATGGTTTTCCAATTTTAAGACCATTGGTAATGCTGGAGCAAGAAAATATCAGCAATGGCTACCGTCAGGATGAGTTTACATTTGGTGATAAAATATTGGTTTGCCCTGTTTTAGAGCAGGGTGCAGCATCCCGTATGGTTTATCTGCCAAAAGGAAAATGGTATAACTTCTGGACGCATGAAGTATTAACCGGAGAGAGCGAGCATAGCATTGCTACACCTTTAGATCATATGCCATTGTTTGTTAGAGCAGGCTCCGTAATTCCGGAATATCCTGTAATGCAATATGTTGGCGAAAAGGACATTGATGAAGTATTGCTTAATGTTTATTTTTCTGATTATGAAGTGAATTCGTTCTTATACGAAGATCATGGTGATACATTTGCTTATGAGCAGGACATCTATTCAGAGAAGAAGTTCAGTGTAAAAGGAACGCAGTACGCACTAACTATTGAGCAGTCGAGAAGTGGGTTGTATACTCCTAATTACGAACTGTATAATTACAACATCGTTGGCCTACCGTTTAACGTAAATAAGATCACGGTTGACGATCATGAAATCACCGATTATACGTTGGATGAGCTTAATTGTTTGCGTTTTAAATCAAATAAAAATTTCACAGCAATAAAAATCTATAATTAATGGAAGTGCTTGCTTACAGTTTATTTAGCGATTTTGATATCTCATTATTTATTTCAGGCAAGCATTTTCGGTTGTATGAGAAATTTGGTGCACACCTTATACAACACAATAAAACCGATGGAACTTATTTTGCTGTCTGGGCACCAAATGCCCAGGCAGTAAATGTTACCGGAAATTTTAATCAATGGAACAAAACTTCGCACCAGCTTAACAGACGATTAGATTCTTCTGGAATATGGGAGGGTTTTATCCCAAACATTGGTAAAGGCGAAGTCTATAAATACGCTATTAAAGGCTTTGATGGCAGCGATATAGAAAAAGGAGATCCCTTTGCTACCAAATGGGAGCATCCACCAAGAACTGCTTCTATTGTATGGGATACAGATTATACCTGGAAGGATAAAACATGGCTCAATAAGCGCCCAAAAGCAAATGCACTGAATACACCTATGTCGGTTTATGAGGTACATCTAGGCTCATGGCAGCGCGACCCATCGGAACCAAAAAGGGTTTTAACTTACAAAGAAATAGCGGTAAGCCTGGTGCCTTATGTATTGGATATGGGCTTTACTCATGTAGAGCTGATGCCTATTATGGAGTATCCGTATTACCCATCATGGGGCTATCAGATTACAGGTTATTTTGCAGCAAGCTCCAGGCATGGAACTCCGCAGGAGTTAATGTTTTTGATAGAGGAACTGCATAAAAACAATATCGGTGTGATCCTGGATTGGGTTCCTTCGCATTTTCCAGGCGATGCCCATGGACTTTTCAAGTTTGATGGTACCCATTTGTATGAGCATGCCGATATGCGCAAAGGGTTTCATCCCGATTGGAAATCATACATCTTTAATTACGATAGAAACGAGGTGCGGTCTTTCCTGATCAGTAATGCATTGTACTGGTTAGATAAATTCCATGCTGATGGACTACGTGTAGATGCTGTGGCATCCATGCTTTATTTTGATTTCTCCAGAAAGGCCGATGAAGCCGCTACCAACGAGTTTGGAGGCAGCGAGAACCTTGGCGCAACGTTATTCCTTAAAGACCTTAATGAAGCTGTGTATGGTGCCTTTGAGGGAGTACATACCATTGCAGAAGAAAGCAGTACTTATCCGGGGGTAACACATCCGGTATTTGCCGGCGGACTAGGCTTTGGAATGAAATGGATGATGGGCTGGATGAACGATACGTTAAAATACTTTAAAAACGATCCACTTAACAGGAAATACCACCACCATCAACTCACTTTTAGCATTACTTATGCCTTTAGTGAGAACTTTATGCTGCCTTTTTCTCATGACGAGGTAGTGCATGGCAAATCTTCAATGATTTATAAAATGCCAGGCGATGAGTGGCAAAAATTTGCCAACCTGCGTGTGCTATATGCGTATATGTTTACCCAACCAGGTACCAAGTTACTTTTTATGGGTAATGAGTTTGCTCAAACACATGAATGGGATTTTAAGAACTCGTTAGACTGGCACCTGTTACAACATCCTCCTCATTTGGGAATGCAGAAAACCGTTAGGGCCATCAATAAGCTTTACAAATCTGAGCCGGCGCTATATGAACACAGCTTTTCGCATGAGGGCTTTGAATGGATCAATGCCGACGATGCCCAGCATTCGATTTACATTTACCTTAGGAAAGGTTTAAAGGCAAAAGATACGCTTATTGTGATCCTGAATCTTACCCCTGTTTTCCGCGAAAACTACCTTGTAGGTTTGCCATTTAAGGCTAAATGGAAAGAAATATTCAATACTGATGCCGAAGAGTTTTTTGGAAGCGGAAAGTTGAATGAGGCAGTTTTGCTGCCATTAAAAGAGAACTGCCATGGTCGGGAGTATTCTATTTCTTTAAATATCCCTCCATTGGGGGCATTGGTTTTAAAGCAGGCTAAATAATCTTTTTTCAATATTTTATTATAACTCGTTAATGGCTAATATACATTTTTCAGAAGAAGGTAAACAAGCAGAGACTCCTCTTAAGAAAGCGAACTACAAATCTTTTATCATATGGATTGGTATAATTGTGGTTTTAGGTATTGGTTTGTTTATTTGGGCACCATGGTCTTCAGGCTTGTACAAGAAATATGCGATCAGCAAACAAATGTCGGTAACAGAGCGTGGTGAAAGTGCCGGAGTGCTTAATAAAGCAGCTGAACTATATAACTCCGGAGATTACACTGCTGCACGTAAAATCATGCAAAGAGAATATATGAGTAACCCGCAGGATCCATTGCTGTCTTATTATTTTTCTATTACGCTGATAAAGAATTCTCAGGAACACGAGGCAAGAACCGTACTTAAGAAATTGTACGAAGGAGATTCGGCATTTAAGTACGATGCTGCCTATTATGTGGCATTGAGTTATATCAAACAAGACAACAAAAAAGAGGCCTTAATTTGGTTATCCAAGATCCCACAGGGCACCCCGAATTACCAAAAAGCGAAAGAGCTTTCGGGTAAATTGTAATCTAAATAAGAATAAATTCTAGAGGATTTTTTGATGTGATAAACAAGATCACAACACTTAACTAAATTCAGTGTAATCATATTTGTGTTTTATATTAAACTTTCAATAAGTTTTGAAAGTTTAATAATTTGTTCTTACATTTGATTTATGAAAAGCTTAAAAAACCACTTGATCCTTTTTGATGCAGAATGCCCTATGTGCAAGCTGTATACTAAAGGTTTTACTAAGGTTGGAATGCTTGATCCGACAGGAGCACAACCTTATCAGAACATGCCTCAAAACGTTTGTCCTTATGTGGACCAGCAAAGGGCAGTTAATGAAATTGCATTGGTTGATACCGAAACAGGGCAGGTAACATACGGCATAAACAGTTTGTTTAAAGTGCTTGCAAATTCAATCCCGCTGTTGGGACCCTTATTTTCTCTTAAACCTTTTATCTGGATAATGAGTAAGGTATACGCTTTTGTATCTTACAATAGAAAAGTAATTATACCTGCAGAAATTACAAAAGATAGCTTTGCAATCCAGCCTACTTTTAAATTGAGATATCGCATTACTTATTTAGCATTCACCTGGTTTATAGCCAGTTTTATACTTACACATTATGCGGGTTTATTAAAGGAGCTGATGCCTGTTGGGGATGCCTACAGAGAGTATTTTATTTGCGGCGGACAAATTGTTTTTCAGGCAATTGTGGTAAGCATTATGGCATGGGATAAAAAGTGGGAGTACCTGGGTAATATGATGACGATATCTTTTGCCGGATCTTTATTGCTCTTACCTGCTTTGTTGATGGCTAAGTTTTTGGTATTGCCAGCGCTTTTTTATGCAGCTTATTTTATGGGAGTGGCAGGCATTATGTTTCTGGAACATTTTAGAAGAATGGGCATTTTAAAGTTAGGATATATACCTACCTTAACCTGGGTGCTGTACAGAATAATTGTCCTTTTACTGATCCTTTTTATTTAAAGAATATGAAATACGCAAAAATAGTTCTGGCTGGAGGTAACGGTTATCTGGGTAATGTTTTAGCTAACTATTATAAGACTATTGCCAGACAGGTAGTAATCCTCAGCAGAAAAAGTAAAGCTGCTGAAGGTAATGTGGAAACCGTTTTGTGGGACGGAAGAACTGAGGGGCCGTGGACCGAAACACTTAAGGATGCGGATCTGCTGATCAACCTTTGCGGGAAAAATGTAAACTGCCGTTATCATGAAAAGAATCGGGAAGAAATCATTGCCTCAAGAACAGTGCCTACCAGACTGTTAAATAAAGTAGTTGCCGAAATGGCTAACCCTCCAAAACTTTGGATCAATGTAACTTCTGCCACAATTTATCGCCATGCAGAAGATCATCCACAGGATGAATACACTGGAGAAATTGGTTATGGCTTTTCTATAGATGTGTGTAAAAAATGGGAGGCCTCATTCTTTGAAACGGAAACAGCTTTAACACGTAAAGTTGCCTTGCGGATGGGAATTGTTTTGGGTAGAAATGACAGTGTGTTCCCTCGTCTGCTTAACCTTGTTAAATTCGGTTTAGGCGGATGTCAGGGCGACGGACAACAATACGTTTCATGGATTCATGAACACGATGTAGCCAGATCTACGGAATGGTTATTAAATAGCCAGGAGCTTGTGGGGGTGGTTAATTGTGTTGCCCCGCAGGCAGTTAAAAACATGGAGCTGATGCGCTTGATCCGCAAGGCTTATGGTATTCCTTTTGGATTGCCGAGTCCGCAGTGGTTATTGGAAATTGGTATGCTTTTAATAGGCTCAGAAACTGAATTGGTTTTAAAGAGCAGGTGGGTAGCGCCGAAGCGCTTGCTTGAAGCAGGTTTTGTCTTTCAGTTTCCTAATGCAAAGCATGCTATTCATGATATTTTGAGCATAAGGGTTTAATGGGGTATCAGGATCTTTTTATTATTTTTGCTTTATGAATACTAAACAAGCTTATAACATCTGGGCTGCACAATATGATACCAACGATAATAAAACAAGAGATCTGGAGGGTTTGGCGTTAAAGTTATGCCTTGCCCGTGTTCCATTTAATAAAGTTTTGGAGATTGGTTGTGGAACAGGGAAAAATACAGAATGGCTGATCGGAAAAGCCGCAATGATTACGGCGGTTGATCTTTCCGATCAAATGCTGGCCAGGGCAAAAGATAAAATAACATCTAACAGGGTTGCGTTTAAACAAGCTGATATTACTGCCCGCTGGAATTTTAGAGATGGCTTATACGATCTGGTAACTTTTAGTTTGATATTGGAACACATAGATAATCTGGATTATGTTTTTAATCAGGTATCTAAATCTTTAAATCCTGAGGGTTATGTGTACATCGGTGAATTGCACCCTTTTAAGCAATATACGGGTACTAAAGCCAGGTTTGACACAGAAGACGGCAAGCAGATTGTAGATTGTTTTAACCATAATATATCTGATTTTATTCAGGCCGGTAAAAAGCATGGATTGACATTGGTTGATGTTGAAGAGTATTTTGATGACAATAACAGAACAGAGATTCCAAGAATTTTAACCATCTTGTTCAAGAAAACCTAATCATTCTATATGAAGACCTTTACATTAGTCGTTTTAACTCTAGTGATGTTAATCCCGTTCAAAAAGTCAATGGCGCAAGCAGAAAAGAAGCAACAAGGCGCAGTTCTAAATCATATTGCAGTGTATGTTACTGATCTGGCTAAATCTACAGCATTTTATAAAGATGTTTTTGATCTTGAGATTATACCGGAGCCATTTAAAGATGGCAGACATACCTGGTTCTCGATAGGCCCTGCCGGGCATCTGCACTTGATTCAAGGCGCAAAAGGGGGCGTAGAGCATGATAAGAATGAACATTTATGTTTTAGTGTGCCTTCTGTAGACAAGTTCATTACCTTACTAAATGTTAAAAAAATTGAATTTGAAGACTGGGCAGGAACACGTAAGGCAGTTACTTTAAGAGTTGATGGTGTAAAACAAGTTTATTTTAAAGACCCGGACGGCCATTGGCTTGAAGTGAACGACGATCATAAATAATGTGATTTTCGATAAAAAGTGCAAGGCTTATGATAATAGACATTGAGAATAAATTAAAGGTAAAGGATATTAATCCCACCGCTATGCGTTTGTTAGTGTTGGAGTTTTTAACCAGGCAAAATGCGGCCATCAGTTTAAACGACCTGGAAAGGGGGATGGCTCCATCGGATAGGATTACCCTTTATCGGACATTGAAAACTTTTGAAGAAAAGGGGCTTGTGCATAGTATTGAAGACGGGAGTGGCGCTACAAAATATGCTTTATGCGAGGAAGATTGTGATGGAGAAAATCATCATGATCTTCATGTTCATTTTTATTGCAATACCTGTAGAGAAACATTTTGTCTGCCAAATACAAAAATACCTGATATTTCATTGCCTATTAATTTCTTTCGTCAGGAGATGAACCTCATTATTAAAGGAATATGCGATCAGTGTAATCCATCTATACCTTTGCAATAGCATTGCATAACTCTAGCCTGTACCTTTGGCTATATATATATTAGCGTTATGCAATTATCAAATCATCATAAGGACTGCTGTGCGGTTGAAGAACCCAAAAAAACCGCAATACATGATCATAAAGAGAACCATCAGCACGAACATTCTGATGATGACGGGCACAACCATGGTGCCGCGGAACCCTCAGGGATAATAGGGCATTGGCCATTATTAACAGCACTGGCCATGATTATTGTTATGATGGTGTTGGAGTATGGATTTGGTATTGTATTTAGCAATGTTATTCAGTTAGCAGTGTTTATCCCTGCTTATTTATTGGCGGGATATGATGTGCTTGCCCTTGCTTTTAGAAAAGCAATTAGACTTGATTTCTTTAATGAATTTTTTCTGATGAGTGTAGCTACTATTGGAGCCTTTGCAATTGGATCCTATAGTGAAGGTGTTGCGGTAATGGTATTCTATTCTATCGGAGAATGGTTTCAGGATTCGGCAGTTAGTAATGCAAAGCGAAGCATTAAGGCCTTGCTGGATATTAGGCCCGATAGTGTGGATGTGATCAGAGATGGAAAGGTAATTAATGTGCTGCCTGCTGATGTTCAAATTGATGAAATTATACAGGTTAAACCGGGAGAGAAGGTAGCGCTTGATGGGATGTTGGCATCTGATAAGGCAACATTTAATACTGCTGCCTTGACTGGCGAAAGCAGACCTGACAATAAAGAAAAAGGGGAATCTGTGCTTGCCGGTATGATTAACCTGAACCAGCTTGCCGAATTAAAGGTTACCGCTCTGTTTAAAGATAGTAAGCTGAGTAAAATTCTTGAAATGGTGCAGGACGCTACCGCCAGGAAATCTCAAACACAACTGTTCATTTCGCGCTTTGCCAAAGTGTATACGCCAATAGTGTTTTTATTGGCTGTTCTTGTGGTTGCTGTTCCTTATTTTTTTGTAGCCGATTATAACTTAAGCGACTGGCTGTACAGGGGTTTGGTGTTTCTGGTAATTAGTTGTCCTTGTGCATTGGTGGTTTCTATCCCATTGGGGTATTTTGGCGGGATTGGCCTGGCATCTAAGAATGGTATTTTGTTTAAAGGGTCTAATTTTCTGGACGTAATTACTACTGTAAATACTGTAGTGATGGATAAAACAGGAACCCTTACTAAAGGAGTTTTTGATGTGCAGGAGGTAGTTGTGGCTAATGGCTATAATGAAAAGGAGCTTGTCAGGATAGCTGCTGCGCTTGAAAGTAAATCAACCCATCCAATTGCTGTAGCAGTTAAGGAATACGCAACAGATGAGATTTCAGGAATAAAAATAGAACAGGTTGAAGAGATTGCCGGTCATGGTTTAAAAGGAATTATTGATGGAAGGGAAGTGCTTGCAGGTAACGCAAAATTGCTTAAAAAGTTTAACATAGCTTATGATAATGCCATCAATGACATTACCGATAGCGTAGTAGTTGTAGCCATTGATAAGGCATATGCCGGTTATATCACTATTGCGGATGAAGTAAAAGAAGATGCTAAACAGGCAATTGCAGATATGCATGCCTTGGGTATAAAAACAGTAATGTTAAGTGGTGATAAGCAAAGTGTGGTGAGCAGGGTAGCTGCCTTTTTAGGTATTGATGAGGCATTTGGTGATCTGTTGCCTGAAAATAAAGTGCAGAAAGTACAAGCGCTTAAGGATAAGAACTTAAAAATTGCTTTTATTGGGGATGGTGTAAACGATGCGCCTGTTGTGGCATTGGCGGATGCCGGAATTGCTATGGGTGGACTGGGTAGTGATGCGACCATTGAAACTGCCGATATTGTGATACAGAACGATCAGCCATCAAAAATTGTAACTGCAATAAAGATTGGTAAAATTACCCGTAACATAGTTTGGCAAAACATTGCTCTGGCTATGATTGTGAAGGTAGCTGTATTGATTTTAGGTGCTGGTGGTGTGGCCACATTGTGGGAAGCGGTAATAGCTGATGTGGGGGTAGCACTGCTTGCCATTCTGAATGCCGTTAGAATACAGAATATTAAATTTTAAGTGGGTAAGTAGTAATTTATTATTTGGTTAGCACGTCGTCCTCGACGATAGCAGAGATGATGAGTATACATTATAAAAATTGCGCAAAGGTTTGTTTTGCAGCTTAAACTGGTTTTTTGATTGTTTTTGGCTATTTGTGTTAAGAAGTTTTGGCTTGATCCTTAGTTGTTTAGTGAAATATTTAGTAAGTTAGACTAACACATTGAAGCCAAATACTGTAATGCCGTATGAGATTTTTTCGCAATAAAAAATTATTGGTCCTGCTTGTCCTTTTTGCTGTAGTGATTTTATGCTCGCTCCTGATGTCGTATGACAAGAAAGTGGATTTCAATACTGAGGTAAAACCTATCATTAACAAGAAGTGTATCTCCTGTCACGGAGGCGTGAAAAAACAAGGAGGATTTAGCTTGTTATTCCATGAAGAAGCGATTGCCGCTACTAAAAGCGGTAAGCCTGCTATTATACCCGGAGATCCTGATGGAAGTGAGCTGATAAAACGCTTACTGAGTAAAGATCCGGAGGAGCGTATGCCTTACAAGCATGAAGCGCTTAACGAGGATGAAATAGACATTTTCAAAAGGTGGATAAAACAAGGTGCAAAATGGGGCGATCATTGGGCTTATTTGCCGGTAAAAGAAGTAGAAATACCAGATGCTAGTGGTGATTGGGCTAAGAATGATATCGATAATTTCATCCTTGAAAAACTCGATGAACAGGAGTTAAAGCCATCTGCCGAGGCAGACAGGCCTACTTTATTGAGAAGAGCGAGTCTGGATCTGATCGGTATGGCACCGCCAAAAAAACTAGCAGAACAATACTTAACAGCCAAAGATGGCGATAAAGCCTACCAAATCTTGGTAGATTCATTAATTGCCTCTCAGCGTTTTGGTGAGAAATGGGCATCTATGTGGTTAGATGTTGCAAGATATGCGGATACTAAAGGTTATGAGGCCGATGTTGGTAGAAACATTTGGCAGTATCGTGATTGGGTGATCCGTGCATTTAATAAGGATATGCCTTACAATGAATTTGTTACCGAACAGATAGCAGGTGATTTTTTTGCAGATCCTACAGACGCCCAATATATAGCTACAGCATTTCAAAGAAATACCATGACCAATGATGAAGGTGGTACAAACAATGAAGAGTTTAGGGTTGCCGCGGTGTTAGATCGTGTCAATACTACCTGGGAAGGGTTGTTAAGTACAACATTTGCCTGCGTACAATGTCATAGCCATCCGTATGATCCTTTTAAGCATGACGAATTTTATAAATTCATGGCTTATTTTAACAATACAAGGGATGAAGATATTTCGTCAGAATATCCTTTGTTAAGACAGTATGATGATTCCTTACAAACAAAATTGACTTCATTAACTAAATGGTTAAAGGTTAATGTATCGCCTGAGAAATCAAAGGATATTCATAAATTCTTAAAAACAGGTCAACCAGTTATCAACTCTGTTATTGCTGATAGTATGGTAAATGCGATTATAGGCAATAACAACATCGCACTTTTCTTTAAAAATAATGCAGTAGCAAGGATTCCTGCAGTGAACCTTAACAAGGTTGACCAACTGATCTATAGATATTCATCTGGGAAGCCGGGTGGGAGTATGCAATTAAGATTAGATAAGCCTGGCGGGCCGGTAATTGCCTCATGGAAAGTTCCTGAAGGCCCTGGTTACCGTAACCTGGCTGTTGATTTTAAGGTTCAAACAGGTGTGCATGATGTTTACCTAACTTATACTAATGCAACAGCAACTAATAAGGACGAGGTTATTGTATACTTTGATTGGTTTCGTTTCTCGCCACAGTTTCCTGGGAAAGGTAAACCAGGTTATGAAGAAAATAAAGCATTATTCTGGGCACTGTTGAATGCCAATGTGCAATCGATACCTATTATGGTCGAAAATCCGTCTGACAGATCGCGTAAAACTTTTGTATTTAAGCGTGGTGCATGGATTACACCCGGAGCAGAAGTACATGCAGGCGTTCCTAAATCCTTAGCCTATGCCATGCCGGCCAATGCACCAAAAAACAGATTAGGGCTTGCCATGTGGCTTACTGATAAAAGGAACCCCTTGCTGTCCAGAACTATGGCCAACCGCTTGTGGGAGCAGCTATTTGGAACTGGCATTGTAGAAACGCTGGAAGATATGGGCACCCAGGGCATGAACCCTACTCATAAAGAATTGCTGGATCATTTATCCTGGCAACTCATGAATGACTATAAATGGAGTATGAAGCGGTTGATTAAGGAAATGGTGATGAGCGCAACATACAGACAAGATTCAAGAGTTACTGAGGATACGAAAAAGAAAGATCTGTTTAATAAGTATTATGCACGCGGATCCAGAATGAGGCTAACTGCAGAGCAGATCAGAGATCAGCATCTTTCTGTAAGCGGAATAATAAGTGCTAAGATGTATGGCCCTGGTGTAATGCCATGGCAGCCAAATGGCATCTGGAATTCGCCATACAATGGAGCTACCTGGAACAATGCGACAGGTGAAGATCAATTTAGAAGAGCGATTTATACCTATTGGAAAAGAAGCTCGCCATACCCATCTATGATTGCTTTTGACGGAGCACAAAGAGTAGTTTGTAGTCCGCGCAGGATCAGAACCAACACGCCTTTGCAGGCGCTGGTTACGCTTAACGACTCGGCGTATATAGATATGGCTAAATATTTTGCTTTAAGAATGAAGAAAGAGGGCGGAAAAGAAATAAAAAGTCAAATAGCCAAAGGATATCAGTGGATGATGTATAAGCCCATTTCGGGTGCTAAACTTAAGGTGTTAGATAATCTTTATCTGACGGCACTAAATGACTATAAAGTACACCCGGATAAAGCAAAGCAAATTCTTGGAGGTCAGCAGACGGATAAATATCCGGAAACAGCCGCTCTGGTGGTTGTGGCAAATGCAATGTTGAATTTGGATGAAGCGGTAACAAAAAACTAATTGTAATGACAAGAGATGAATTGAACGCACATCGCCTGATAAAGGAAGCTCAGGAAACTGAACTTAGGGCTTTCACACGCAGGCATTTCCTTAAAGAAAGTGCAATGGGGCTTGGTGCCGTGGCTATGGGAGCCTTGTTGGGCAGCTGTGGTTTGGGAGGTAAAACCAATAATGATATTCTGTATGATCCGGTGCATCCTTTGTTACCAAAGGCACCGCCTTTTTTAGGTAAAGCTAAGAGTGTAATTTACCTGCATATGGCAGGTGCACCTTCTCAGCTGGAATTATTTGACTATAAGCCGGAACTGATGAAGATGGATGGACAGGATTGTCCGCAATCTTTGCTGGCAGGTAAGAAATTTGCTTTTATTACCGGAGTGCCTAAAATGCTTGGTCCGCAGGCGAAGTTTGCACAGCATGGCCAAAGCAGGGCATGGGTTAGCGATAACCTTCCGCATTTCTCTACAATGGTAGATGACGTTAGTTTTTTAAAGGCAGTTTCGACAGATCAGTTTAACCATGCACCCGCGCAGTTATTAATCCATACAGGGAGCCCCCGTTTAGGCAGACCAAGTATGGGCAGCTGGGCAACTTACGGATTAGGTACCGAAAATCAGAACCTTCCGGGGTTTGTGGTACTTACCAGCGGTGGAAGTTTTCCTGATGCCGGTAAAAGCATATGGGGCAGTGGGTTTTTGCCTTCTGTATACCAGGGCGTACAATGCAGAAGTGAGGGAGACCCGGTACTATTTATTAAAGACCCTCATGGAATGAGCCGTGATTTGCGTAAGGCTTCTATAGATGCCATTAATGCATCTAATGAGCAAGAGTACGCCGCTTATAATGATCCGGAGATATTATCGCGTATATCGCAATATGAGATGGCTTACCGGATGCAGATTTCAGCACCGGAGGTGATGAATATTAATGACGAACCTAAATACATCCATGAAATGTATGGAACGCAACCAGGCAAATCTTGCTTTGCAAATAATGTTCTGCTTGCCCGTAAACTAGTAGAAAAAGGAGTAAGGTATGTGCAGTTATTTGATTGGGGCTGGGATGCGCATGGCGATGGGCCTAACAATTCCTTAAATATAGGACTGAAGAATAAATGCCGCAGTATTGATAAACCTATTACGGCATTACTGCTGGATTTGAAACAACGAGGCTTACTTGAAGAAACCCTGGTAGTTTGGGGTGGGGAGTTTGGCCGTACGCCAATGATGGAGAACCGTAACGGGGTTCAGAACCCTTATAATGGAAGAGACCATCATACGGATGCCTTTACCATTTGGATGGCCGGAGGCGGCATTAAAAAAGGTTTTACCCATGGAGAAACCGATGAGATCGGATATAGCGGCATAAGCGGTAAGGTAGATGCCTTTGATATACAAGCCACTATACTGAATCAATTGGGTTTTGATCATGAGAAATTTACTTATCCTTTTCAGGGTCGCCCGTTCCGACTTACGGATGTGGCAGGCAAGGTTATCCATGATGTTATTGCTTAATTAATTTACTTAAAGAACTTTTACCGCAATTATAAATGCACCAAAACAGACGACATTTTTTAAAAACTACTGCAACGGCAACAGCTGCCGGATTATTGATTCCACTAGGCGAAATAGCTGCTCAGGAAATTCCTTACGTTAAAGCAAAGGCAGGATATGAATTGTTATTTATGGCTACCGATTGGGGTTTTCCGGGTACTACTGATGAGTTTTGCGCTTTAGCAAAAAAAGAAGGGTATGAGGGGATAGAGGTTTGGTGGCCGGGAGATGACGGCAAAGCGCAGGCGAATTTATTTACTGCATTAAAGAAACATGGCCTACAGGTTGGTTTTCTGTGTGGTGGCAGCCAGAGCGAGCCAACAGCACATTTAAATACATTTAAGAAAAATCTGGATGCAGCAACGGGCAATAGCTTTCAGAAGCCTGTTTACGTGAACTGTCATTCTGGTAAAGATTATTTTACCTATGAGCAGAACAAGCTGTTTATAGATTATACAACAAAGAAGAGTAAAGAAACTGGTGTCCCGATTTATCATGAAACGCATCGTGGACGAATGCTTTTCTGTGCACCTATAGCAAGAAACTTTATGGAGAAAAATCCTGATTTGCGGTTAACCCTGGATATATCGCACTGGTGTGTGGTACATGAAAGTTTGCTGGCAGATCAGAAAGCAACTATTGATATTGCATTGGAAAGGGTAAGTCATATTCATTCCAGAGTTGGCCATCCACAGGGGGCACAGGTTAATGATCCGAGGGCACCGGAATGGGATGGCGCTATAAAAGCACACCTTGAATGGTGGGATAAGGTTATAGAACGTAAGAAGTTGAAAGGCGAAAGGATGACCATTTTAACAGAATTTGGTCCGCCTGATTACTTACAGACCTTACCCTACACCCGACAACCAGTGGCAGACCAATGGGCGATAAATGTTTATATGATGAACCTGCTGCGCAAGCGTTATCAGTTGTAGGAGATGACATTACTATCAATTCCCGACTTTATCGGCCGGTTTCATCCAATTCTTGTTCACTTACCAATAGGTATTTTGCTGCTAGGATGCCTTTTTCAACTGCTTACAACAAGTGTTAAGTTTTCGGCATTAAGACCTGCAGTACCCCTTATTTATTTACTTGGAGGACTGGGCGCTGTTTTTTCTTCAGTAAGCGGTTATTTATTGTCGCAAAGTGGAGATTACGATAGCAATATGGTGGGCATCCATCAATGGCTAGGCATTAGCGTGTCGGTTATTTCGCTGCTTGTTTATACGATGTACAAAAAACAGGCTAAAGAAGGCTTATTAAACCTGGTAGCAGTAGTTCTAATTGTTTTGATAACCATTACCGGACATTATGGTGGCTCACTTACTCATGGATCTGATTATATCAGTTCTGCGCTAAAAGATGACGGGAAAGGAAAAGCTGCTATACCACCAATTGCAAATGTACAGCAGGCAATGGCATATACTCACATGATTCAACCCTTGTTGCAAAACAGATGCTATAATTGTCATGGTGCAGAAAAACAGAAAGGAAAGCTGAGGCTCGACGGAAAGGTCTTTATATTAAAAGGGGGCGAAGATGGTAAAACATTGGTTCCGGGAAGTGCTGAAGAAAGCGAGTTGATTAAAAGATTGCTTTTACCGCCTTCTAATGAAGATCACATGCCTCCAAAAGAAAAACCACAACTTACTGCCGAAGAGATTGAATTGCTGCAGTGGTGGGTAAAACAAGGGGCTGACTTTAATAAAAAGGTGCAGGATTTTAAGCAATCAGAGAAGGAAAAGGTACTGCTGTTAAGTTTCCAGACCGGGGCTGCTAAAAAAGAAAATAAATTGGCAGATATTCCTGAAAAAGAAATTGGAAAAGCAGATGCTGCGGCTATTGAAAAGCTTAAACAGGCGGGTGTAGTGGTTATCCCTGTGCTAAGTACCAGTAATTATTTATCTGCCAGTTTTGTAACCGCAAAGGCAAATGCTGATGTGTTAAAACTTTTAGAACCATTAGATAAACAGTTGGTTTGGCTTAATTTTGCCAATACTGCTTTGGATGATAAAGGGATGCAGGCAGTTGCCAAGCTCGACAACCTGATCCGTCTTAATTTAAGCAGAACTGCAGTTACCGATAAAGGGGTAGCGTTGATCAAAGGTGTAAGTCATCTGCAATACGTAAATCTTGTTGGTACTAAAGTTACTGCTGCCGGAGTAGAGCAGTTAAAAGCTTTAAAAGAGTTAAATAGTATTTACCTCTATCAGACAGGTATAACTAAAGATGATGAGGTAAAGCTTAAAAAGGTATTTCCTAAAGTGACCCTGGATTTTGGTGGCTATGTTGTGCCTACTCTTGAAAAAGATACAACCGAAGTGAAACCTCCAGTGGCAAAATAGAAACGATGACTGTACAGTTATAGACTGATCATTTGCAAATTACACTGTAAATTGATAAGTTTAATATAGAATGGGTATTAAGGCATCTGTTAATTACATTTTATTGTTGCTCTGTATTTTGCCTTATTTCGGCAAGACGCAAAGCCATTTAAAGGATGAAATTATCAGATTTGATGAGGGACTACCCTCTGACTTTGTAAGACAGTTAGGTTTAAGTAAAAACGGTTATCTGTATCTGGCAACCAGGAGGGGCTTATCGCAATATGATGGTTATCGTTTTCTAGAGCATCCGGCAGCCCTCACTAATATTACCTCACTTTTAGTTAAAGACGACGTTATTTATTATCATGATGTTTATAATGGCTTGTGCTTATTAAAGAGCTTTTATGATAAACCAAAGGTAATTGTGGCCAATAAATACCATGATACTGATCCAAACAACGATCATTTTGAAAATATTTTTGTTGATTCGGAAGATAGGATATGGTGCAGTGATTTTAACAATATTAAATATTATAATGCGAGCGGCGCCAGAGGCAAGGTATTCTTCACTGATAAAAATCCCGATAAGATAAAAAGGAATATCGTTTTTTTAGAAATGCAAAAAGGCGAAATCTGGGTGTTTACAAATCGTGGGCTATATGTTTGGCAAAAGAGTACTGGTAAGCTTAGTATTCATCCGGATGCTAAACTAAGGAGCCTAAACTATATCTCAGCCTTGCGAATCAACAAAGAAGAAATCCTTTTTGGTACCACTAACGGATCGCTGGCAAAGTATAATCTGGTAACACAGGAGATTAAACAACTCCCTTCTTTGCCCAACAATGACCGGATTATTGGATTGGGCAAAATAGTATTTGATGGGATTAACCAGAGGTTATTGTATTCTGATCAGTTCGTATATCTGTTAAGCGATACCGATTTAAGACCTAAATTACTTTATAAAACACAAGGACAGATTATTAATGAAGTTATTGTAAATAACGAAACCAAAGTTATTTGGATTGCGACAAACAAGGGGCTGGTGAAGCTGTTTAATAGGTACACCTCGATAAGTAATGAGATGTTGCCCACTGATTTCCAAAAACCGGGGAATATGATGGTGGATATTGCTGAAATGCCCAACGGCGATATCTACGCCTGTGGCAGGGATAACTTACTATGGATTTATAAAGCATCGAGCTGGCGCAAACTACCACTACCTGATAAGAACGCTAAGTGTGAGCGCTTACACCTTAATGGTAATCAGCTTTTTGTAAGTACAAATATTGGTATTTTCCTTGTTGATAACGAAAAGGTTAAAAAGCTGGCAATCCCCTTAAATGGGGCGATAAGAAAAAGCATTCTTTATAAAAATAAACAACTTTGGGTATTGCCTGCCGGACAACCGGTTCAGGTTTACAAATGGCCTTCTCTTGAAAAAGAGGAGGGCTTAGTGACGAATGATAAACAGTTTTGGTCGGACAATTTGTGGAATGACATTTATGTTCACAGTGATGGTAAAATTTGGCTGATCGGCTGGATGCCCAAAGACTTCGGAATTACCATTTACAGCGAATCGCAAAAGGCTTTTACTGAGATAAGTAAGTTTAAAGCAAATGCCAATCATTCTATGTTTTCTGGTGATTATTATAACCGGATCGCCCCGGCAGCAAATAATAATGTACTTGTTTCAGGATATGGCGGTTGGAACCTGCTGAATGCTAATGGGGAGATAAAAAAGCTCCTAAACACTAAGACCTATGATGTAGCAAATGATAGGGTTGAAGGGATTACAGAAGACCCTAATGGAAATATTTGGTTTGCGACAGAGGAAGGATTAAATGTTTACAACAAGAACACCGATAAAGTAATCAGAATATCGCAAATAGATGGATTACCAGGGGATGACTTGATTTACGGATTTAGAAAATTGAAAAATGGAAACCTTGTTGTTGGGGTTGAGAATGGTTTATCTTTTATTGATGTAAGCAAAATTGTTAGATCACAACTGGTAAACAAACTGGAACTATGTGGCATTAAGATAAATGGTAAAACCATTAATACCAATGATCCAAATATTGAGCTTAAGAAAGGGGAAACAGAACTGGAATTGCTTTTCTCTTCACTTACTTATATTGATAAGCGAAAAATAATATACCGTTATAAATTTAAGGATGAGACCAAATGGAATTACTTAGGTAATAAGGCCGAATTGTCTTTAAGACACCTTGCCCCCGGAGATTATAGTTTATTAATTGAGGCGGGGGACAACATGGAGAACTGGCAATCAAAGGGGTTGTTGGTAAAAGTATTTTTACCAGCTCCATTTTATAAAACGCAGTGGTTTTTGTTCCTGATGTTTGGGCTTATTATACTGGGTATAGTTTACGTTTACAGGTACTTGTTTCATCAGCATAAGATAGAAGAACAATATAGGCGAAAGCTAAAAGATGCCGAGATGCAGGCCCTTAGGTCGCAAATGAATCCGCACTTTATGTTTAATACACTTAACTCTATAAATAGCTTTGTTATTGAACATAAAACCGAAGAAGCAAGTGAGTACATTACCACTTTCTCTAAGCTGATGAGAAATATACTGGATAATTCTAAACACACCGCTATTTCTCTGGATAAAGAACTGGATACGCTGAAGCTTTATCTGAATTTGGAAGCAGTTCGACTGGAGCATTGTTTTGGGTATATTATTAAGTTCAGCAAGGATATTCATCCGGAATCTTTAAGAGTACCTCCGCTTATTTTGCAACCCTTTGCTGAGAATGCCATTTGGCATGGGTTAAGAAATAAAGAAGGGATGGGGCTTTTGGAAGTATTGATAGAAAAGAGTGATGAAAACATACTGCATATTACAATAAAAGACAATGGAATTGGTCGTGTGGCGGCCGGATCTTTTATGCCAAGCCAGTTTAAACATAAATCTTATGGGGTAGATATTACATCGAGCAGGCTGAAGCTATTGAGTAGCGACAGCCAGATTGTAATTGAGGATCTGTATAATGAAAAGAATGAAGCAATAGGTACTGCCGTTCATATTTACCTTAACATGATTTATTAAACTGGTAAAAGAATTTTTTCGAGAGATAACCATTTGATAGTTAAAACTTACCGTTTACTAATTGGTTCTCGTGTTTTACAAATTAATGAATTAAATTTATTGGAAAGGACTAAAAATTATAGAGCTAAAACTATCTAAATATGAACGCAATCAGAGCTATTATCGTTGACGATGAGAAGCATGGTATAATAACGCTGCAGCACCTACTGAATCAGTGCTGTAAAGAGATTGAGGTGGTTGCTACTTGTCAGAAAAGTACTGAGGCTAAATTAATTATTGAAGAGAGCCAACCGGATATTGTTTTTATGGACATAGAAATGCCTGTAATGAGCGGCTTGGATGTTCTGGAGCAATTTGATGAATTTAACTTTCAGACAATTTTTACTACTGCATATGATCAGTATGCGATTGCTGCATTGAGGTTAAATGCATTAGATTATTTACTAAAGCCAATAGATAAAACTGAACTAAAGGATGCCGTAGATAGGTTTTTAAACAACGAAACCGCAGCATCCAAGAAACAATTTCAAATGGCTAAGCACTTTACGCAAACCAGAATCATGGACACATTAGCCTTATCCAGCAGTAAGGGACTTCATTTCATTAAGATAAAGGAAATATTATATCTTGAAGCGACTAGCTGTTATACCAATATTATAATGAACGACGGGCAGGTTCATTTAGTAAGTAAAACACTATCGTCATTTGAAGAAGCACTGGGCGACCATTCATTTTTTAGAGCGCATAAATCCTTTATCATTAACCTCGATTATATAAAACACTATATCCGGGGCGAAGGAGGGGAGGTCGTAATGACCAACAACACGATCATCAACCTAAGCAGGACAAAAAAGCAGGAGTTCCTGAATTTCTTTACCAAGATATAGTTGCCGAGAGTCGTTTTACAATACCGGCTGCAGGATAACAGATTTTAAACTAAATAATGCCTTTCCATTAGTGTCTGGAGTTAGTTTTATGGTATAAATACCCGGTTTATCAACAGAAACAATGGCAACTGGATGTTTAATAAATAACAATGGTTTTCCTGCACTGAACTCTGATGTTCTTAATGTTTGAAACTTATAGGTTGTTTGGTTAAAGCTCATTAGTCCTTCTTGTTTACTGCTTGCTTCCGGGCATGAATATTCCAGTAGTATTTTATAATCGCCTGGTTCTGCTATTGAAAACTTAAAGGATACCTCGTCCTCTGGACTGCTCATGTTTGTTACGCAGGTGGTGTGTTTCCAGTCGCCAAAATAATGACTGTAAGTAAGTGATTGTATTTTTGCATTTCCCTTAACTTCGGCATTTACTGCATCTACTGTGTTGAATTCGTACTGTAATGAAACCTGTGGTATTGAAGCTGTGTAACCATCGTTAAGATCCCCGCTGAACTGTACTGCAACTACTGTGTTGTGATCGTTTAAGGATTTAGGCACGTCCACAATAATATCGTTACCTTGTTTTGTCCATTTAACCGGTTGTTTGTTTGCAAGCTGATACACTTTGTTTACTGCTACATTTACGCCTGGTATCCTAATTTTTCCGTTTCTAGGGTTATTTAGTACATGAAGGTATAGTTTGCCAGGTGCCGATGTGGTCACGCCCCAAGGTTGGGCAGGAATTAATCCGTAGGTGGTTCCATAAATACTTTCGCCATTTATTTGAAGCCATTTACCAGTTTCATTTAAGTATTTCACAGAATAAGGAGGAATGTTACCCTCTCCATCAGGTCCTACGTTTAGCATAAGGTTGCCGCCTTTAGAAGCTACGGTTGCAAGTAGCTGGATGATCTCTTTGGGAGACTTAAAGTTCATATCATGACTAATATATCCCCATGAATCGTTGTGCGTGTATATGGATTCCCAGGCACCTTTAATTGGTGTTGCAGGAACTTCAGAATCACCGAAGGTGCGGTAATCTCCCAGTCCTTGCCCAACTCTGCTGCTAAAAAGGCTCTTAGGCTGCAGGGCATGCATACTGTCTACCAGTTCCTGAGTCTGTTTCTTATCAAGACCACCGGGCATGTCAAACCAAACAATACCAAGATCACCATAATTGGTAAGCAGTTCTTTTAGCTGTGGAATTGACTTTTCTTTATAATATTTTAAGTAATCTTTCTTTTTTTCATCAAAGTCCCATTTGTTGCCACCGCCGTTTGGCTCGTGCCAATCCAGGAATTGAGAATAGTAAAAGCCAAATTGTATACCCCTTTTTCTTGTGGCATCTGAAAGTGCTTTCATAGGATCTTTTCCGTAAGGAGAAGCCTTTACGATATTGAAATCGCTTACTTTTGAATCGTACATTGCAAAGCCTTCGTGGTGTTTGGCGGTAATTACCATGTACTTGATGCCGGCATCCTTTGCAAGATCGGCCCATTCATCGGCATTAAATTTTACGGGATTAAACGCTTTAGCAACTTTTGCATAATCCGCTGCAGGTACTTTGGCCTGATGCATTAGCCACTCGCCACTGCCATAATAATCTTTGCCATTCCATACGCCTCCAAGTTTTGAATATAAGCCCCAATGGATAAACATACCGAATTTTGCTTCTTTAAACCATTTGGCATTAGGATTTTCTTTTTCATTGGCTTGTTTGTCCCATCGTTCAATGTCTTGTGCCATAGATGAGCTAAATGTTAATGCCGTGAAAATACCAGTGGTTATAAATGCTTTTAAAATGGACATGAATGCTTCGTTTATTGGAAGTTTATTGATTTGGTTAACAATTACCTAAGATAGGGGATAAGGATTAAGATTATTCTCCCTTAATAGCTAATGATTAAACTTTTTTGGCCTTGCATTTATGTATTCCTTTTTCCGTAACTTGGTGTTAGTATGGAACAAAGCAATATCAAAGGCGGTAATTGGTTGTTAATAACAGGTGTTGTATTAAGCTGGTTTGCACTAATAGCACAGCTTTATCTTACTATGCAAAGCAATATTGTACCGGTTGATGAGTCAGTTATTAGGTATTTCAGCTACTTTACTGTTTTAACTAATATTCTTGTAGCATTGTGCTTTACTTCATTGTTACTGAAACGAAAGGAAAGCATGTTCTTTACAAAGCCGGCTACCCTGACCTCAACCGCGGTTTACATTACTGTAGTGGCTTTAATTTATAACCTAATATTGAGGTTTACATGGGAACCAAAGGGCTTACAACTGATCGTCGACGAGTTACTCCACTTAATTATTCCTATTTTATTTGTAGCATACTGGTTCTTATTTGTACCTAAAGATTCATTGAAATGGAATGATGCCTTTAGCTGGCTTATTTATCCTTTTATTTATTTGATGTTTATCTTATACAGAGGATCTGCATCAGGATTTTACCCTTACCCTTTTGTAGATGTGGCGAAATATGGGTACGCAACAGTATTCGTAAACTGTTTTTATGTGCTTGTTGTGTTCCTGGTGTTGTCGTTTTTATCGGTTTGGATAGGAGGAAGGTTTAAAAAAGAAAACCGGTAATTAGCCGGTTCCCTTTATATGTTATTTTGTAATTAAGCCTCTATATTTCTGCATTGCAGAAATATTTGGATCATGTCCGCGAAAATCTCTAAACATCTTACCGTAATCTTCTGTGTTGCCTTTTGAAAGTATCATGTCTCTGAAGCGTTGACCATTGGCACGGGTTAATCCTCCATTATCTTCGAACCAGGAGAATGCATCATGATCTAACATCTCTGTCCACAGGTAAGCATAGTAGCCCGCGGCATAGCCATTTCCCCAAATGTGTAAAAAGTAAGAAGAACGATAGCGCGATGGAACATAAGATAAATCAAGATGTGTTTTTTGTAAGGCTGCGGTTTCAAATTTGTCTGCATCCTGCAAAGGATCTTTTGCTGATAGCTTATGCCATTGCATATCGAGTGCAGCGGCTGCAAGGACTTCTGTTAATGCATAACCCTGATTAAATGTACCAGCCTTTTTGATCTTATCAACCAATGCTTGTGACATTGGCTCACCTGTTTTATAATGAACAGCGTAATTTTTAAATACCATTGGGTTTATTGCCCAATGTTCATTGAATTGAGATGGAAACTCCACAAAATCCCTGGCAACATTGGCGCCAGATAAGCTTGGGTATTGTTGGTTCGCAAAGAAACCATGCAGCGCATGACCAAACTCATGGAACATTGTAGTTACGTCATCAAAGCTGATTAATGCCGGCTGACCGGCTGCAGGTTTAGTGAAGTTACATACGTTGAAAATTACTGGTTTAGTACCCAATAGCTTAGATTGACCAACCATATTGTCCATCCAGGCGCCTCCAGATTTGTTGTCACGTTTAAAATAGTCACAGTAAAACAAGCCTATGGTAGTATTGTCTTTATCAAATAGCTCATATACTTTAACATCTTTATGATATACCGGAAGATCTGTGCGCTCTTTAAAAGTGATGCCATAAAGTTGGGTGGCAGCATAAAATACACCATTCTGAAGTACCTTGTTTAATTCGAAATAAGGTTTTATCTGATTTTCATCCAGGTCGTATTTCGCTTTGCGAACCTGTTCTGCATAATAATTCCAGTCGTACGGTTCTACTTTAAAACCACCTTTTTGTTGATCAATTACAGCCTGGATATCAGCAGCTTCAGCTTTGGCTTTTGCTGTTGCGGAGGGCACGAGCTTGGAAAAGAAGGTTTCCACTGCGGCAGGAGTTTTAGCCATTTGATCTTGCAGTTTCCATGTAGCATAATTAGGAAAGCCAATAAGTTTTGCTTTCTCTGCTCTGATTTTTGCTATTTCTACAATAGCTTTTCTGGTGTCATTTGTGTCGTTTCGCTCAGCACGATTCCAGGAAGCATCAAAGAGCTTCTGTCTGGTTGAACGGTTTGATAACATTTGCAACGAAGGTTGCTGGGTGGTATTTTGAAGAGATAACATCCACTTGCCTTCTAACTTATTTGCTTTCGCAGTTTGGGCAGCAGCAGCAAGCTCACCTTCTGATAAGCCTGCAAGTTCTGATTTGTCATTAACAATTAAAGCACCTGCTTTGGCAGCAGCAAGAAGCTGATTAGAAAATTTAGCACTTAAAGAGGCCTCCTGTTCATTCAGCTTTTTAAGATTTGTTTTGTCTGTTTCTGAAAGTTTAGCCCCGGCTAAAACAAATGCCTGATAGTAATATGCTATTAATCGTTTTGATTCCTGATCTAATTTTAACTTTTCTCTTGTATTATAAATGGATTCGATCCTTTTGAATAACTCAGGATTTAATGATATAGCATCCTGGTGAGCAGCAAGTTTAGGTGCAATTTCTTCTTGTAATTTTTGTAGATCATCGTTTGTATTTGCACCTGTAAGGAGGCCAAATATCCGATTTACCCTCGTCAGCATTTCACCTGATTTCTCCATTGCGACAAGCGTGTTTTCGAATGTTGGCGTTTCGGTATTGCCAGCAATTTTTTGGATTTCTTCTAAATGAACTTCCATTCCTTCTTCGAAGGCAGGCTTAAAATCGCTATCTTTTATATGATCAAAATCAGGTGCCTGGTAAGGTAGTTTGCTCTGGTTAAGAAAGGGGTTTGAGGGTGATAAAGCCGTCCTGTCTGCTGTCGACTTTTTGTCGGTATTTTGACAAGAGGTTAGAATTGCAAGCATTGCAAACAAAGGAACCTTAAATGATGTTTTCATGCAGTTTTTTTATTTTGTTGCTCTAATGTACATAAAAAAGCGCCTGTATCATTAGGTGTTGATGCAGGCGCTTTTTTATGTGCAATTTGTAATGCTTACTTGAATGATTTTAAATCGACAATCTTATCGTTGTCGCTAGGGATTAAGTGTGAAATACCTTCTTTATCTCTATCCCATTTATAGTTTTCCTGAATCCATGCAAACAGATCATTTCCTTTTGCTGTTGGTAAAGTTTTTAAAGGTTGGTCATATACTTTTCCTGTAGGATAGTGCACCTGGAAAAAAGATTTTTCGCCTAGAAATGCAAATGTTTGTTTGTCGGGAGACTTCAACATAAATTCTCCCTGGATTCTTTCATCCGGATTTTGTCTTTTAATTAAGAAAACTTTAGCGTTAACATTGGCAACAAAGAAATCATTATTAACCAAGTAACCATCTCTTCCGGTTTTAATAATTCCCTTGGTATATTTTTTATCCTCTTTACCTTTAGATGCTCTGTAAAGGCTAATCACTTCTGGTCTTTTATCTGTTATTGTGATTAAATATACAGGAGCCACCAGACCTGAGTTGTCTGCAATTTGGACAAGTAAAGTAGTTTTTTGAGTATTTACATATTCAGCAGTAGAAAATTTACCTATTGCAGAGGCTTTGTCTGCCGGATTTGTTTGGATTTGAATAACAGTATCCTTGTACTTTACACTAAACACCTCTGTTGCTTCTTCAACCGCTTTTTTATCACCTTCGGCAGTAATAAGAGCTAACGTGTCGCCTTTGGTTTCAGGATAATAATTGAATTTTTCTGTTGCAGTTAGCACTGTCGGAGTGTAAGTTGCGGCATTTTCCTTATTGCCTTGACAAGCAGAGAAAGCAACGGTTGTTAGAAGGGCGTAAAAAATAGTTTTCATAAAATTTTGAGATAAGAGGAATATTTGGTTTTAACAAAGTTAAATTCTGACATTAAATATCCAAATATATCTTCGTAACATTGGTATGAGGAAAATATTAATGAAAAAAATAATTCTAATTGTGATGGTATCACTATTTACCATAACAGTGAAGGGCCAGATATTGAAGCCAGTAAAATGGAGTTATGCTGCAAAGAAGACATCCGCCACTGAAGCAATTTTGTACATAAAGGCCTCCCTGGAAAGTGGATGGCATATTTATGCTCTGAACATCCCAAAAGGAGATCAATTAAAAACAATATTTACTTTTTTCCCGAAAAAACTTATAAGTTGAAAAGCAAGACATTGGAGCCCAAACCAATTACTAAATTTGAAAAAACATTAGACATAAATGTAAGCTACTTTGAGAAATCGGTAGTGTTTGACCAAAAAATACAACTTGCAGGTTCGACTGCTACGGTTAAAGGGGAGGTCGAGTTTATGATTTGCAATGATCAACGATGTTTGCCAAGAGAGACAATAAAGTTCTCTGTTCCTGTAAAATAAAAGTTTAGAAATGCTTAAACCGTATAAGAATTCAGATTTTAAATTATTGGAGAATTGGGTAACCGATGCAGCGCTTTTGCTTCAATTCTCTGGGACAGATTTTTCTTATCCTTTAACAGAACAGCAAATTCAGGATTATCAGGACACTTATCCAGATCGTCATCTTTATATATGCTATACCTTAGAAAAGCTTCCATTTGCTTTTGGAGAAATCATCCCTCAGGAAAGTGGTTACCCAAGATTAGCCAGGATTCTTGTAGGAGAACCATCACTTCGGGGCAAGGGATTAGGAAGGTATTTTATTAAATTGCTGATGGAAGAATCTAAGCGACTTTACAACACGGATACCGTTGAACTTTTTACCTGGGTAAAGAATTATGCAGCAATTAAGTGTTACGAATCAGTTGGTTTCAAATTCTTAACAGAGAAAAGTAAAACGATGATCCATAAAGGCATAAGTTACGATATACATAAAATGGTTTTTATTTCCTCACCCGACAAGATATGAAGGACACATTTAGATTTTACAAGACGGCTGACGGTAAGTGGTACATTGATCTGCCTGAATGGGGTGGCTCAATTGATGATTTGCAAATGGTAGATGGGGCAGATACGATGCTTGATAAAGTTAGTGCATATAGTAATGAATGTTACTTAGAAATGAGTGATGAACAGTTTGAGGGTGCCGACAGGATTAAACTTGTTCAAGACTTAACTAATACTATTGGTGGTGGTAATTATATTATGGAAACCTATAGGGGGGAATTGTTTAATCATGAAATGTGGCTTTGTCAGGTTACGGTTGATGTATTCTATAAATTGCCTAAAGCTATTTACATAGCGCCAGTTAGCTTATAAACCGAAATGTAATTGGAAAATAGATTCTACATCCTTGGTAAGAAGAACGGTACTGAGAAGGAAGTTATTAAGACTATGCCGCAATACAACAATGAACTGGTCAACCTTTACTACGATGAGACCGAAGATCAGTAATACCTTAGGTGCGATATAAGGGAGCATTTTACTATCATCGAGTGCAATACACAACGGGACAGTCATCGAGTCTCCCAATTGATTGATAAGCATAAATTTTCTATATTTATACGAGCATGCTGTTAAGATTTTATTACTTCTGTTTCCTCTACTTTTATAAAGACAAACCTGAGGATTGGGACGGATGGTTTAGGGCCGTGCTACTAGTGGAATTAAGCATCTTCGGCCTAACGATGTTGATTGGTCTGCTGGTCAATAAATCCATAATGCACCTTACACCGTTTACTCGCGTAATAGGCATTGTAATAAACCTTGTAATTTTAGGGATACTGTACCGTATATTAGCAGCAAAAGGCAGACATCAAGGTATATATGATGAATTTATAAACCATCAATGGAATAGTAAGAGAACTCGTGTGATTTGTTGGGTTATTTGGATTGCTAGTTTACTATTGCCAATGGCAATTGCGGTTTATTTTAAAGGCTATATAAGTTTGCAATAGTTTGTAATCTTCTTATTATTCCCACTTTAACCCTCTTCACAGATTGGGGTTTAAGCTGTGAAAGGGTTGGAGTCGCCACTATGCAGTGCTGGAATAGGCTTTTGTGGTATCTATTACTGACATTGCGGATAGTTCGTTCTATCAATAGGCTTATAGTATTATCAAAGCTAGTTGTGGGCTATTCAGTATTCGGCAAATCTAATGTCGCTCAAAACATACGCCATTGCTTTGCACTGTTATGGTTTTAATTTTGGCAAATCGGCTGGCTCATGAATGCTTTTCTCTACCTTTATCCAGGATGAAGTGTAACGAATCCTAGAGATTATCAGTCCATCGAAAATGCGATCAGCTTGCCTTGGAGCAATGGCCCGGTAGAAGGCAATGTAAATAAGCTAAAGACTATCAAACGGCAAATGTATGGCAGGGCCAGCTTTGACTTGCTCAGAAAAAGATTGGTGCTGAAACCCACATAACCACCAAAAAGTGAGGAAGAACCCAAAACTGACCCCTTCATTCCGCAAGAGATCCTGATATCAATGTAGCATCAGATGAATGGAAAGGGCCTGTTGAACCTTACGGCTCTCAACCTAATCTGGGATTTTCAAGTAACATTCAGGTTGGTTACCAGTCCATGGGAAATGGAACAAGAAGGTCCCTGGCACTTGTTAAAGATAATTATGCCCCCATGATCACAGCAGTTGGCAAACTTGATCCGGCCAATCATTGGAGGGTTTGGGCAGATGTAGTCAAAGCCTATTCGGTTGACCGGGATGCAAATTGGCTAGGCATACCGATGCTGGACAGAGGTCATGAGATGGCCGTAGGGTTCCAGCCAGATTTGGGTTATAGAAGGGAAGAGGTTGTTGAAAAGTTTTTCTCCAGCTACCTGGAGCCAAATCTTCCGCCAAATATTTTATATGCGGCGCCCTATAATGGTAGCCAAAATTTAGTGAAAAATACCTCACCAATAGTTATGCATTTTTCACCGCAGATAGATACTGTCAGCGTGAAGAACGCTTTCAAGGTGGTAGATATCAAAACCAACAAGCAAGTCAAGGGAAGTTTTAAGGTATCAAGAAAGGGTACTTATTTTCAGTTTGTACCAGATATACCGTTAACAAAAAATGAAGCGTATAAACTGTATGTGGCTAAAGGGGCCTATAGCGCCGTAGGTGTGCCCTTACGCGAGCCGTATGAACAAATATTTACCGTGAATGCCGAAGATGCCCAAAAAAATCGTTATGGAATGTTGGTAAAACAAACTGAAAAAGGATGTGAAATCGAGCGCCGGGGAGAAATAGAAAAACTCATTAATTTGGATAGCCTTCAGGATCTATGCACCCCTTACAAATATCGGGGAGATAAAATACGGGCTGACGACTATACCAATTGTATCACGCAGACCTTCGTCTTTAAAGCGTACAACGGTTACAAATTGGAAATGGAAGTTGATATTCCCAAACAAGGAAAAGGGCCTTCTCCATTCGTGATTTACGTTCATGGCGGAGGATGGGCCGGAGGTAATTTGAATGGTTTTGTTAATCAGTCTAAATACCTGGCATCGAGAGGAATTGCCGGAGTAAGAATATCCTATACACTTAGACAACAAAATGGTCATTTTGATCAAGGGATGGAAGAACTGGATGCTGCCCTGCAGTTTGTAAAAACTAATGCTAAGGCTTGGAATTTGGATCTTACCCGTTTTGGCTATGCGGGCGGATCTGCCGGTACGCCTTTGGCATCATTGGCTGCAATGAAAAATGGGGCAAAATTATTTATAGGAACAAATGGTATATACGATTTCACCTATCAGGATCATGTTGGCAGTTTTCCTGGGAAATCAAATGTATACTTAAGGAATTACAACAATAATATCTCAAAATTAAAAGAGATTTCGCCTATAAATCATATCCCTGGCAAAAATCTCCCGGCAGTTATCGTATTTCATGGCACTGCGGATATCACTATTCCATATCAGCAGTCTTTTCTTTTATGTGATGCGATCAAACAAAAAGGAGGCAGGGCGGAGCAGAAAATATATCCTAATTATATGCACGCCTTTTACGGTAAATACAGCTCAGATAAATATGAGGAAATCATCCTGGAAATGTACAGGTTCGCCAAGGAAGTTTTCTCTAAGAATGAAAACTGATTCAGCCGGGATCAGTTTAATAAGGCTAGGATCATTGACGTCAAATGAGTGTTTCTCTTGCCTAAGGCACTTAAATCAGTATAAAGGCGGATTTTTTTAGTATCTGCCTTTACTAAATTTTAATATGAATTTTTTATTATCATTTCAATAATAGAACGTTAAGTACAGGCTTTTGCATGCAATAGCACACTTTTGTTTGTTAAAACCATTGAAACGTGCTGTTTCCTGGGGGGTAAGACTTAAAAATATGCCTAATATTGCAAACAGATTTTGCATCAGGCAAATAGAACATGGCAAAGTATAGTGTATTAACAGACAGAGAACTGACCCAATTGCTTAAATCCGGAGATCATCAGGCTTTTGGGGAACTGTATCACAGGTACTGGGAAACATTACTAAATACGGCCTATAAAAGACTTGATTCCATTGAAGAGGCCGAGGAAATCCTACAGGATCTTTTCATTACCCTTTATGTAAACAGAAATAGTTTACAGATCAATACCACACTTGAAGGCTACCTCAAAACTTCGCTTAAACACAGGGTGCTGAATCTCTATCGTTCCAAACATATCCATCAAAAATATCTGAATAGTATTTTGGAGGAAAACCGGCTCCAATTATATACCCCGGACCATTCCCTTCAGGTAAAAGAGCTTATGCAAAAGATGGAGATAGCTACCCATAAAATGCCCGAAAAATGCCGTGAAGTATTCCTGCTGAGTAAAATTGAAAATCTGCCCAATAAAACGATAGCTGAAAAACTGAGCATTTCTCTCAGTACAGTAGAAAAGCATATCAGTAAAGCGATGAAAATCCTGAGAGCTGACTTTCGTGAATACAACCTTAGCCTTGCCCTGTTTTTACTATACCTGCTGTCTATCTAAAAATAAGTTTTTTTTAGAATAGCGGTTTTTTGCTACGAGTGTGTCTTGTAGGTAAAGAGCAGTAAGATGGATAAGGAACGGTTCCTGGAACTGATTGAAAAAATGGAAAACGGAACAGCAACGGCAGCAGAGCTTCTGGAGCTGGATGTCGCATATGAGGATTTTGAGCGTAAGGAAGATATTACCGGTCAGTTTAATGAACAGCAGAAAAAGAATTACGAAAATCAGCTTTTTGCAAAAATCAGCAGAAAAACGAATTTTCCTATTGTAAAAAAGAAAAATACCTACGCCCCGTCTGTCAGGATTTTGGGGAGCTTTATATTCCTGATTATCTTTGTCGGATTTTTGTTTTTGTTCAAAACAGACGTTATAGACACGAACCCGAAGATCTCCCTAGTAAACGACAGTTATCCGGGGACCAACAAAGCCACCCTCACCCTTTCTGATGGCACAAGTATATCACTGACAGATGTGGCCAATGGTAAACTTGACAGCGAGGCCGGAGTTAAAATCACAAAAACAAAAGAGGGAAAACTAGTTTATGAGCTTTCAGGCCCAGCGACAGCAAATCATACATCCCCGGCTGATCAGGAACGCATCGCTTATCATACCATATCCACGCCAAGGGGTGGACAATATCAGGTAGTTCTGCCCGATGGGACACATGCCTGGCTTAATTCGGGCTCATCACTTATTTATCCGGTAACCTTTTCAAAAGACGGACGAAAAGTCCAAATGACTGGTGAGGTCTATTTTGAGGTGGCAAAAGTAATGAAGAACAACGGCAGGATGCCCTTTATGGTGGTTACGAAAAAGCAGCAGGTGGAGGTTTTGGGGACGCACTTTAACATTAATGCCTATAGCAATGAACCGGTTGTAAAAACAACCCTTGCAGAAGGCAGCATAAAAGTAAAACCTACAGGATTGGCTGCCAGATTTTTGAAGCCAGGACAACAGTCTCTGCTTACAGAAAGCGGTATGAAGATACAGGATGCGGATATCGAAAACGCCCTGGCCTGGAAAAACGGGCTGTTCCGCTTTCAGGACGATGACCTGAAAACGGTAATGCAGCAGCTGGAGCGATGGTATGATGTCGATATAGATTATAAAAACATGCCCTTATTGCATTTCAACGGAGGGGTTTCCAGGAATGTCCCTTTATCTCGGGTGCTGAAAATGCTGGAAATCACCGGCGGGATCAATTTTACCATTACCGGCAAAAACGTGAAGATCGAATTAGCTAAATAATTATTTAACTCTTAACCCCCCCTTGCTCATGACCTAAAGCCAGTACAAACAAAGGTGTAAAAACCGATAGCGGTGGAACGCTACCGGTATTATTAAGCGCCTGTAATCAATCGTGCAACAATTAAATTATCAAGTTTTTTAACCGCTTAACTTCAACAAAAATATGAATTTTAACGTTCCCCGCAAGAGAACGCGAGCAGCCCTGCAAAAGGTCTGTAGAAAATCGTCATTTAACACTATACGTGCTATGAAACTCACAGCATTGATCATTACACTTGCCTGTATGCAGGTCAGCTCAGCAGTGTTTTCCCAAAAAATTACCATTTCAGTAAAAAAAGCCCCACTGGAGACCGTATTGAAACAGATTAACAGGCAGACGGGCTATGAAGTGCTCTATAGCACCGAACTGCTAAGGAGAGGAAAACCAGTAGACCTGAATGTAAAAAAGACATCGCTAGATGAGGCCCTGAACCTGGTGTTCGAAGATCAGGTTCTCGAATATGAAATCCTTGAAAAAACGATCCTGATAAAAGAAAAGGCAGTACCTGAGGTTACTCGTTTGAAGGTGGCAGCTCGTCAGCAGCCCGGCCGTATTTTTGGCAAGATTGTAGACGACAAGGGCGAAACTTTGCCCGGTGCCTCTGTTAAAATTATAGAAACAAGGCAGAGTGTTCAAAGCAGCATTGACGGTACTTACAACATTAGTTTAAAACCTGGTACTTACACTGTAGAGGTAAGCTACATCTCTTTTCAGACTAAACGCATTTCGGATGTGGTTGTAAAAGTGGGTGAACTGACCAGGCTGGATGTGCTGCTTAAGATATCCTCAAGTTCACTTAAAGAGGTGGTTGTAAAATCTTCCTACAAAAAAGCATCAGTGGAAGGCCTGTATGCGGCACAGAAAAATGCCGCCTCGGTTACTGATGGCATCAGCGCCGAGCAAATTGCCCGTACGCCGGATAATGACATGGGACAGGTGCTGAAACGCATTTCTGGCCTGACGACCATTAACAACAAGAGCGTAGTGGTGCGCGGAATGTCTGACAGATACAATCAAGCGATGCTTGATGGCGTGGCGGTTCCCAGCACCTCCATGAACAAGCGCGACTTTTCTTTCGACATCATTCCCACCGAGATGGTCAGTAGCGTAGTGGTCAATAAAACGGCTACACCAGATGTGTCTTCAGAGTTTTCCGGCGGACAGGTATCCATCAACACGCTGGATATCCCCGAGCAAAACTTCATGAGTATCCAGGTGGGATCGGGATTCAACAGCCAGTCCGCCGGCAGCGACATGTACCGGTTGGGGCAGCGGCATGCCAGCGAATACTTTGGTTTTTTTGACCAATCGGCCAGGCAGCCCGAAGGGATTCAGTCCTGGAGTTTCCAGAATCAAGACGCACCGCCACCGGGCATCCCCGGTTCTGATACTGAACAGATGGAACTCTACCCGGGCTCCGGTATTCCGTATAGCAGCTTAGATGCTGTAGCGCAGTCGAAGCGCCTGTCGGCAGAGCCGCTTAAACTCTACAGGAGCTCTGGGAGGCCAAACCAGAACTATCGCTTCAGTCTGGGCCGGGTGTACAATTTTTCCGATGGGATGCGTTTCGGCTTTTCGGCAAGTGCCAGCCTGCGCAATGACCAGCAGCTGTACGAATTCAACAACCTGAGAGGTGCCCCGTTTGGAGGCGTACAGTACATCGATAGTACGAAGTATGGATACAATGGAGCAGGGAAATCGTACCGTTCCAATAGCAATAGCGGTCTGGTGGCCAACCTCGGGCTGCAGGGCAACCGCGTCAAGGTAGTATTGAAAAATATGTATGCCCGCACCTACAGCAATAATTACAATGAAGCCGTCCGGCTGAATTATCCGGATCTCGGTGACAATCCAAAGCCGTACAAAGAGCAGTACCAATTGCCAGAAGCGATGGCGTTGCAGCAGCACCAACTGAGTGGTGAATACCAGCTGCCCTGGGATATCAAGGGGACCGGGATGGTCACTTTCAATAAGATTACCCAGCGTATCTTGGACGAGCGTAAGTTCAAATACCTCCTGACCATGCAGATCGGCGATCAATATTATTTTCAAACGCCCAATATCGCTACGCCGGCGCAGGCAGGTACCGATGCGGTGTCGGCAGATTCGCGCATGTGGACGCATGTGAATGAAAAGGATTACAACTGGGCGACCGGCTTTTCCAGGGCTTTTGGCACAGGCGGTACCGTCAGTACCTTGGTAAAACTGGGTTATCAGGGTTATGACAAGCGGCGCGACCTAGCTTTGCTGCGGATGATTCCATATGCCTCGCGGGGCAGCTTAATAGAAGCATCTTATGAGGAAGTACTGAATCCGGCCAATATGGGCAGTGGCGCCAATCAGGCCTACTACTGGGCGCAGCAGACCAATGGTCCAATCTTTGACGGACGAATCCAATCGCATTCGGTGTTTGCGATGGCCGACCAGAAAATGTGGGACAGGCTGCGCCTAGTGTATGGTGTAAGGGGTGAATCCTTCCAGCTGAACAGCAGTCAGGAGGATCTGCTCAAGCGGCAATACGGGCCCAATCCCGATGAGTTCATCAGTTTTCGGAAGGGAGTGATGGAAAGCGGCTGGCGCTGGCTGCCATCGATCAATGCTACTTATGAGGTGACTAGAGACTTCAATGTACGCTCGTCCTATTCGCGTACGGTTATCCGTCCTGATTTCCGGGAAAGCTCTTTTTTCGGGTTTTATGACTATGAGCTGGATGCCAACATCAGCGGAGACCGGGTGGAGTCTACCCTGATAGACAACCTGGATATGCGCCTGGAGTGGTACCCTTCCCCTGGAGAGATCATTTCCCTGACAGGCTATTACAAATACCTGGACCGCCCTATAGAACTGATCAAAGATCAGGTACAGGGTGAATATTACTCCTTCGCCAATATGGAATCGGCAACCAACCTGGGGCTGGAAATGGAGGTTCGTAAGCACCTGGGCTTCCTCGGTGATCACGAATGGTGGGATGATATCTTTGTCTATGGCAACGGAAGTTTGCTGAAGTCCAATGTGAAGGTGATGACAGGCTGGCGTGCAAAGGTCATCGATGAACAAGGCAACTCAGAGTTCAGACAGGAAAAGTTAGGGGAACAGGACAGGCCCTTACTCGGACAATCGCCCTGGTTGCTCAACCTCGGAATGGGGTACTGGGGAGACCGGTTTGGAGTTACAGCGAGCTACAACCAACGGGGATACCGGACCAACCTCACGGCCGGAATCGAGAACGCCGTGGAATATGAAAAGACGCCCGGCCAATTGGATGCACAGTTCTATGCACGGTTTTTTAAGAAAAAAGCGGAGCTAAAGCTGAATATGGCCAACCTGTTGAACAAATGGACACTTTTTTACCGCAATTCGGAGTTGATGACCGGCGGCACCGAGGGCGCTGATTGGGTGCCTCACAAGGGCGACAATAAATTCAATAAAGAAGACGGCGATACCATCATGTACCGCCGAAAGGAAGGACAGCGCATTAGCCTGTCGCTGACCTATAATTTTTAACCGCAATATAATAATACGATGAAGAAAATAGCAGTAATTTGGTTAGTATTCCTGATGGTATCAGGGTTATCTTCCTGTAAAAAAAACGAATACGTGAAATCATATCATAATTTTGTAGATGTTTATTTTGATGCACGCTTAACAACTCTTCAAACGGACGCCGGCCCGGCTATCGCTTTGCGATACAATGGACACCCCATCGACTGGGATTTTAGTCCCGGTAAGGTCCGGGTAGTGGAGGGGAAGGGAACATTTGAATTTTATGATACCCGCAACAATCAGGTGGTATGCGATACGACGATCGAGGTGATGCCTGGCGAAAAACAGGAGTATTATCTTTTTCAGCCTACGACGGATTCCCCGGTTAAATTTATTGACCCGCATGCACAGTCCTCAGAAGAGGCTGCCCCGGAGGGGCATATCAAGTTGAAAATTGCCAATTACGCGCAGGATCTCATCCCTTTTGCGCAGACAGATATCAAGGTAACAGTAAAGTACAGTGACGAAGACTGGAATGAATATTTTGCTGAGGTGGGCACCATCAGTAACGTTAGCAGGCAAATAGACGATGCCACCTATGTGGTCTTACCGGACGGTGTCCCCGATGGTGGGCTGGACGCACAGTATTATTTTGAATTCATCAATAGCGCGACAGGAGAAACGATACTTGATCACGGCGGTTCAACATACCGCACCAGTGCGTTCTATCCGACATATCCGGATCCACAGAATATCAAAAATGTATTTACTCTTTATTTAACCTCCCTGAAAGCATGGGGTGAAGCTCCTCCTTTTATCAAAAAAGGGGAGGATTTTTATGAAGTGGTGATCAATGTGCTCTATGCGGATTAGTGGCCGATAGGGATAGGACAAGACCTTCGATACAGGGCTTAAATCTCTATATTAGCATTCAATATTGCAATACAAGTAACAGAATTATTAACACATGTTGAACCTTAGTTTGGAGTCTAACTAGTTGAAATACATGGGGTATAAGAGGCTTAGAAACAAAGAAAGGGATGTCGCATCCACGCACATCCCTTTTCTAACCAAATATAAACCTGTATGAACGGGTTTTACTTTAAGTTTCCGTAGTACTCTACGAATTTAGCTAATGCATTAGAATAGCCCCATTCGTTGTCATACCAAGAAACCACTTTAACGAAGTTATCATTCAATGAAATACCAGCTTTAGCGTCAAAAATTGATGCATGCTCATCGCCGATAAAATCAGAAGAAACCACTTCATCTTCAGTATATGCTAATACGCCTTTCAACTCACCTTCAGAGGCAGCTTTCATGGCTTTTTTTACGTCTTCGTAAGTAGCAGGTTTTTCCAAACGTACAGTAAGATCGACTACAGAAACGTCGGCTACAGGAACGCGGAAAGACATACCAGTTAATTTACCTTTTAATTCAGGAAGTACCAAGCCTACAGCTTTTGCAGCACCTGTTGATGAAGGGATGATATTAGAGAAACCACCACGTCCGCCTCTCCAGTCTTTAGCTGAAGGACCGTCAACTGTTTTTTGAGTTGCAGTTACCGCGTGAATAGTACTCATTAAACCTTCTACGATACCAAAATTATCATTTAATACTTTAGCAATTGGTGCCAAGCAGTTAGTAGTACAAGATGCATTTGAAACGATAGTTTGGTCTGCAGTTAATTTATGATGATTTACACCCATTACATAAGTAGGGGTATCGTCTTTTGCCGGAGCAGAGAATACTACTCTTTTTGCACCAGCAGCAATGTGTTTTGCACCATCTTCTTGAGTTAAGAATAAACCAGTTGACTCAATAACAGTTTCTACACCAACTTCATTCCATTTTAAGTTTGCCGGATCTCTTTCAGCAGTGATACGGATGGTCTTTCCGTTTACTACAAGATTTCCATTTTCTACAGCGATAGTACCATCAAAACGACCATGTGTAGTATCATACTTTAACATATAAGCCATGTAATCAGGCTCAACTAAGTCATTGATTGCAACGATATCTAATCCTCTTTTTAAAGCAGCTCTAAAAACCAGTCTGCCGATACGGCCAAAGCCGTTTATTCCAATTTTGCTCATCTTATTAATTTGAATAGTAGTTTAGTAAATTATATATTGGTTCTTTAGTAATTGATGTTATTTTTAATCCGTGTTTTCCTGCTGTTTCTCGTAATTGCTCCTGAAATGTTCCTGCAACAAGGCCCACAAAATGTATTTCCTTTCCAGGGTGTAGCTTTATTGTTGGCAACAGATATATTTTGAAGTAACTTTCAAACGCTTTATCTATTAGATCTAGTATATATTTATGGTTGCGGTTCTCAAGGAAAAAATCGAAGAAAGAACTGAAAAACTGCTGAGCCATTGGTTTTTTATACACACGCTCAAGTATTTGCGGTCTGTCAAGATTATATTTAACCTGAAACTCACTTTGTAAATCTTTTGGTAACTTTTCCTGAAGAAAGTCCTTTACCAGAATCTTTCCCAGATAAGTCGCTGAGCCTTCGTCACCTAGAATAAATCCAAGGCCAAAGTTGTTTTTCTCAGGACTTTTACCATCAAAATATGCACAGTTGGCACCACTGCCCAATATCCCTACAATGCCACTGTTATTGTAGCATGCAGAAATTGCTGCCCCATACAGATCATCCCTAACGGTGATCTTGCTGTACTTAAAGAAGATTCCAAGCGTTTCTGCCAATTCGTTTCTTCTTTCTACTGAGGAAGCTCCTGCGGCAAACACATATATTTTCTTTATGCTTTCGGCATGATTAATCAGTGTAGCCTTTTTGTTTAAAAATTGCAGTACTGCTTTCTGATCATTAAAACAGGGATTAATGCCGGGCATAGTGCATTCGGCAATGGTTTTACCATCCCGTGCAATTTTCCAGAACGCTGTTTTTGATCCGCTATAAACTACTGCAATCATATTTATATTGATAAGACTTTAGTCATTTCCAATAAATCACTTTCCAATTTAAAGCTGTGCTTTGTAAGTGCTTCTTCAATAGTGGTTGTGTGTATATCATTACCACGTAGGCCAACCATTCGCATGGTGTTCCCTTTCAAAAGTTCATTTACAGCAGCAAAGCCAAGCCTGCTTCCAAGTATCCTGTCAAAACTACTCGGGCTGCCTCCTCGTTGAAGGTGGCCTAAGATAGTCACTTTTGTATCATAGTGGTTAAACCTTTCTTTCACTTTTTTGGCAATGTCATAGGCCCCACCATCTTTATGTCCTTCAGAAACAATAACGATGCTCGAAGATTTTTTAGTAGATGCACCTGTTTCCAGTTGAGCTACCAATTCATCAACACTAGTTTCTCTTTCAGGTAACAAAACAGCTTCTGCACCACTGGCAATTGCACTTCTTAAAGCGATACATCCAGAATCTCTGCCCATTACTTCAATAAAGAACAACCTGTCATGTGAGTCGGCTGTATCTCTGATTTTGTCAATGGCTTCAATAACTGTATTTATTGCGGTATCATATCCTAACGTGAAATCTGATCCGTATAAATCATTATCAATAGTTCCTGGAATACCTATAACCTTTACGCCATGCTTTTTTGCAAATCTCAGGGCTCCAGTGAAAGTTCCGTCTCCACCGATGACAATTAGTCCATCTATGTCTCTTGCTTTTAAATTTTCAAAAGCAAGATCTAGTCCTTCTTCAGTTTTGAAATCCAGACAACGTGCTGTTTTTAATATTGTTCCTCCGAGGTGGATAATGTTACTTACGGACCTTGCATCCATTGGATTAATATTGTTGTTTATTAATCCCTGGTATCCCTGCAAAACTCCAAACATATTTATACCATTGTATATTCCGGTTCTTACTACAGCTCTAATACAAGCATTCATTCCCGGAGCATCTCCTCCAGATGTCAACACAGCGATATTTTTGATATTTGGTTTCATGATTTATTATACGAATATAGGGTGTATTTTTTACACTAAGTAATTTATTTTGTATTTTCTGTGTAATTTGGGGACAAGTATATTTATTTGCTTTAATATTTAAAAATTTAATATATTGAAACAGAAGAATAAGTGCCTAGCTTGAACCCGGTTTCAAAGGAATGGAAAAAAAGTAAAATAGAAGCATACTTATTGTTTTACTTAACGGATTATTTAATGAAAGAGGAAGTTCGAAAATAAATCCAAGAGTAAACGTTATGTATTGCTAAATTGGGATTCTTATCTATCTTTATGGAGAAATTCATATACAGTTTTTGATAAAATAGGAGATTGTAATTTGGATTTTACAACAAATGAAACCACCTTTAATTATATTTAGAGGTATTGTATAACGAGTAATTAGCGTAATTAATATTTAATATTTTGAAAGAAGTCTTACCAAAGTTTGATTCCACTTTTTCGATTGACTGTGTGGTGTTCGGATTCGACGAGGGAGAATTAAAGATCCTATTAATCGAGAGAAATGAAGAGCCGTTTAAAGACTGGTGGGCATTGCCGGGTAATATTGTTGGAGAAGTTGAAAGTCTAGATCAATCGGCCTCCAGGATCTTAAACGAGCTCACCGGACTAAGTAACATTTATATGGAACAATACTACACTTTTGGCGATGTTAACCGACATCCACAAGGAAGGGTAGTAAGTATTGCCTACTATGCACTTTTGCGTTTAGGCGGCGATAAGGCTGTAAAGCCCATTAGTACCTATGCAAAGCGGGCACACTGGATTAATGTAAAGGATTTGCCAAGGTTGGCATTTGACCATCAGCAGATTTTTGATAAAGGGCTTGAAAAGATCAAGCGTCGTATTAAACATCAGCCAATAGCGTTTGAGCTTTTGCCGGAGAAGTTTACACTAACCCAGCTGCAGAATGTTTATGAAATTATCTTGAACAAGAAATTGGATAAAAGAAATTTTAGAAAGAAAATGTTAAGCTTCGGCGTGTTAAGAGACCTTCAGGAGAAGCAACAGGGTGTTTCCTTTAGGGCGGCTACCTTGTATAAATTTGACAAGAGAAAGTATGCCAAATTGTTTGAAAAGGAGATTTCCTTTTAAGTATTTGCTACACAATAAAAAGATAAAAAGGGCCAGAATCATTGAAACTGGCCCTTTTTATTGTGCTTATTTGCTATTACTTGTTGGCTACTAATAAGTGGTAATCAACTAGATCATCTATAGGTGAGCGGATAACTTTACCAACACCCATTTCATATCTGTCTGCTACTATACTTAATATATCTCTAAAGCTATAACCAACAGAACCTACGCAGTTTAACGAATGCTCTTTATAGTTAGGATAATGAATTACAAGGTTTTCAAAGAATGCAGTAAATGCATATTCAACAGTAGAGAAAGTATAATCCTCATAGTTGTCTTTGAAGTCATATAAAAACTTACTAAAGCTCGCGCAGAAGCGATTTGGCAATGGTTTGTTATAAATATGATCAAAAATATCTTCGTTGGTTAATGCAAAGTTGTCATAGAAACTTTCTCTAAGCCCTTTTGGCATATAACCTTTCATATAGTCTGAAAGAATTCTTTTTCCAATGAAACAGCCACTTCCTTCATCACCAAGGAAATATCCAAGTGAATCAATGTTTAAAGTGATGTCTTTTCCATCGTATAAACATGAGTTTGTTCCTGTTCCTAAAATTGCGGCAAAACCAGGCTCATCACCTAATAATGCTCTGCATGAAGCTAATAAGTCATGACCAATATTGATCTCCGCATTAGGAAAAACCTGCTTCATTGCATCAGCAACAATTTTACGTTTGGCGTCTGTAGAACAGCCCGCTCCATAATAATTTACCTCTTTCAACTTGTCAGTTTCCAAGTGATCAGGTAAGGTTTTTCTTAATGACTCTACTATGTACTCTGTGCTCGAAAAGTACGGGTTATAGCCCTCTGTATTAAAATGAATTTTTCTACCAGCCTCATTAATTAAACACCAATTGGTTTTAGTTGAACCACCATCTGCAATAACTATCATCTTAATTTGATTTTTTCGGGATAAAAGTAAATAATCCTACAACTTTCGTATGGTTTTTTTTCATAAATTTAATTTTTTAGTTTTGGTTAGTTGTTAGTTTTCTGCCTTTAAATGCTTAAAAACAGTGTTTTTTTTAATTTTGCTCGTGATTTTTTGATTACCATATTGTTAAATAAACACTAAGGCTAAAATACACTTGTTATTTTAAAATCCAAATTATAAAATTTCTTGTTTTTATGAATTTAGGTTACAGCCGCTATAATAGTAGTTTTTTGGTTAAAAATGAACGATAATATGATTTTTATCTGTTTAAAGCCGCTGTTAATTCTTTTTTTATCTAAAAGCGTTATTTTATATTGTATTTTGTAAAATTATCAATCCCTCTTTCATTAGAAACATTAAAAATAAATCTTTGTATTCAGTAAAAAATAACATGGCAATAAAAGTTGATTTTAGAAGCGACACAGTAACAAAACCTACAGCAGAAATGCGGGCAGCTATGATGAGTGCAAAAATAGGTGATGATGTTTTTGGCGAAGATGAGACTGTAAATGAATTGGAAAGAAAACTGGCAAACATATTTAATATGGAAGCCGGATTGTTTTGTCCATCAGGTACAATGACCAATCAGATTGCAATTAAGTGTTTTACACAGCCTATGGACGAGGTGATATGTGACCAAACATCTCACGTGTATCGTTATGAGGGAGGCGGTATCGCTTATCACTCTATGGCTTCAGTTCGCCTGTTGTATGGAAACAGAGGGATATTAACACCAGAGTTAATTGAACCGGAAATAAATGAAAATAATATTCACTATCCAAATTCAAGCCTGGTAGTTTTAGAGAATACTGTAAATAAAGGGGGAGGGATAGCTTATACTTTAGATCAAATAGAGCCCATTCACACATTATGTAATATTAAAGGATTAAAACTTCATCTGGATGGAGCAAGGATATTTAATGCTTTAATTGCTACCGGCGACCATGCAAAAGATTATGGGAAATATTTCGATGGAATATCGGTTTGCTTATCAAAGGGACTCGGTGCTCCCGTAGGCTCTGTGCTGCTTGGATCTCAGGAAACAATTAAAAAGGCAAGGAAGATACGCAAGGCATTTGGTGGCGGGATGAGACAGGCAGGTTTTTTAGCCGCAGCAGGTATCTATGCGTTAGATCATCATGTTGCGCGTTTAGCGATCGATCATCAGCACGCCGCAGTATTGGCAAGTGCTTTAAGTGAAGTTAATTATGTGTCGTCTGTATTACCTGTCCAAACAAATATTGTACTATTTGATGTAGCGCCAGGATTTAGAGCTAATGATATCGTTCATCTATTAGCCGAAAAGGGCATTGCCTGTAATACCACTGGTCCAAATACAATTAGAATGGTTACTCATTTGGATGTTTCTTCGCAAATGATAGATATGGCAATCGAAAACATAATACATTTGCATCCAATTGCCCATAAATAACTTTAACAGATGAATAAAATTCTTATAGCCAACAGAGGTGAGATCGCATTGCGCATTATGCGTTCTGCACGTGAAATGGGAATAAAAACAGTTGCTGTATTTTCTGAAGCTGATAGGGAAGCGTTGCATGTACTTTATGCGGATGAAGCAATTTGCATTGGCCCGGCTCCGTCAAATCAATCCTACTTGATAGGAGAAAAAATAATAGAGGCATGTAAGGTTACCGGAGCTGAAGCAATACATCCCGGATATGGTTTTTTATCAGAAAATGCAGGCTTTGCAAGATTGGTTAAAGAATCAGGATTAATTCTCATTGGTCCCACTCCAGAGGCAATGGAAATTATGGGTAATAAATTATCGGCCAAAGCCGCTGCCTTGAGATATAATATTCCTATGGTTCCGGGCACCGAAGAAGCAATTACGGATATTGAAGAAGCAAAGATAAGGGCCGTTGAAGTTGGGTTCCCCATTTTGATTAAAGCTGCTGCCGGTGGCGGTGGAAAAGGAATGAGAGTGGTGGAACAAGCGGCTGACTTTGAGGAACAAATGCAATTGGCGGTTAGCGAAGCTACATCAGCTTTTGGTGATGGATCTGTATTTATTGAACGCTATGTTTCATCGCCACGGCATATAGAAATTCAAATTCTTGGTGATACTCATGGTAATATTGTTCATTTGTTTGAACGTGAATGTTCTATTCAAAGAAGACATCAGAAAGTAATTGAAGAGGCGCCATCTAGTATTCTAACCGAAGAAACGCGTAGAAAAATGGGCGCTTGTGCAGTAGATGTGGCGCGTTCTGTAAGTTATGTAGGAGCGGGAACGGTTGAATTTATTCTGGATGAAAATCTTGATTTCTTCTTCCTTGAAATGAATACCAGACTTCAGGTGGAACATCCCGTTACTGAAATGATAACGGGTTTGGATCTGGTAAAAGAACAGATTAAGATTGCCAGAGGCGAAAAACTTTCCTATAAACAAGAGGACTTAAAGATTAACGGACATGCTCTTGAACTGAGGGTTTATGCTGAAGACCCGGAAAACAATTTCTTGCCGGATATAGGTGTATTGCAAACATATAATACACCAAAGGGGAACGGAGTACGTGTTGATGATGGTTTTAAACAGGGAATGGAAATTCCGATCTATTATGATCCAATGATTGCAAAATTAATCACATACGGCAAGGATAGGGAAGAGGCAATTGAACGGATGATCCGTGCCATTGATGAATATGACATTACGGGTATAAAAACTACCCTTGCTTTTGGGAAATTTGTAATGCAGCACGCTGCTTTTAAAGAGGGTAATTTTGACACCCATTTTGTAAGCAAATACTTTAGTGCTGAAAGTTTAAAAAAAGAAGATGAGGATGAGGCGCTGATGGCGGCTTTAACCGCAGTGATTTCATTGAGAAAACCAGATGTGATACCAGCGCAAAACCGGGTGGAAGTAGTAAGCAACTGGAGGAAAAATAGAGTTAAGTTTAATTAATAAATATGTTTACAGGAATAATAGAAACACTTGGGGAGGTTACAGATATAATATCGGAAGGAACAAACAAACATTATATTGTAAAATCAAATTTAAGTAACGAGCTTAAGATAGATCAAAGTGTTTCGCATAATGGAGTGTGTTTAACTGTAGTCGCGCTGTCAGACGATACCCATACTGTTACAGCAATAGAAGAGACTCTGCAGAAAAGCAATCTTAATGAGCTAAAGATAGGTAATAAAGTAAATCTGGAGCGCTGTATGTTAATGAACGGAAGATTGGACGGACATATTGTTCAAGGCCACGTAGATCAAACAGCAGTATGTATTAAGAGAACTGAGCTCGATGGAAGCTGGGAGTACAGGTTTAAGTACGATTCTAATAGTGGGAATGTTACTGTAGAAAAAGGATCAGTATCTGTTAATGGGATCAGCTTAACGGTAGTGAATTCAGATATTGATGAATTTTCTGTATTCATAATACCTTACACTTTTGAACATACTAATTTACATGAGGTTACTGTAGATAGTACCGTGAACCTTGAGTTTGATATTATAGGTAAATATGTTGCAAGACTGGTAAACAGGTAGTTATCTTTTTAATTCGGCAATCTTGTTTTTGATAAATCCAATCAGCTTTGTTTGCTCCTTAGGATTGATTGTTTTTAAGTATTGCTCGTAATAATCAATTGCATTCTTCTTGTCGTTAAGCTTTGTTTCATAGACAAGGGCGATATTATACAACAGGCTTCCGTTATTTTCGAATTGGAGGCCTTTTTTGTAAGCCGTATTTGCTTCTGTATTCTTGTTTACACCTTCAAATGAATCTCCAAGTAACCCATAATAGCTGGCAATTTTGGTTGATATGCCTTCTTGTATTGCTTTTTCGAGGTAGGGAATAGCGCTTTTGTAATCTTTTACTCCTCTGTAACTAAGTCCAATGGCATAATATAGCGCTTCGCTGTCCATCGACTTGCTTTCTATCGCTAAAAAATTCTTTAACGCATTTTTATAATCAAGATTGAAGAAATAAGATTTCCCCAGATTATTTAAGACAAAGGTCGAGCTGTCACCATAGCTTAATAATTTCTCGCCTGTTTTGATAGCCTCATCATATTTTTTATTTGCCATACTAATAGGCATTTTCATTTTGAGCAATTGCAGATTGGTGCTGTCGGCATCTAAGGCCGGTCGTAATATATTACTTGCTTTGTCAAAAAAGTTCATTTTAAAATATAGCTCACATAAATCAAATACCACATCCGGGTCAATAGGATTTATTTCATTCGCTTTTTCCAGATAGCCTATTTTAGCCAGGTTCATTTCACCCTTATTTAAATTTGCCAGCTGCTTATACACCGTAAAATTTGTGCTGTCGATTTTAAGGATATCCATGTAATAGGCTTTAGCTTTTTCATCGTTACCTCTTCTAAGGTTGATGTTGGCAAGGCTAAACAATACAGGTAAATTCTGAGGTTGTTTATCGTGGAGCTTTAAATAATTTTTTTCTGCTTCTGGAAGTTTGCCGGCCATCATATTGGCATAAGCAAGCTGCGATATTTCTTTTTCATCCTGAGTATCCTCGGCATAAATGCTTTTTAAATATTGAGCGGCATCAATATATTTTTGCGTTTGGTAATATTCCAGGAGTTTCTCATTATCAAGAACAGCTTTACTCTGTCCGTAACTAATCTGGCAAGAAATAACTGCAAAAAATACAAGAAGTGCTCTTTTCATACGGGTAATATTTAAACAACTAAAGTATTAGTTATTTGTTGGTATTGCAAATTTTGTCCCTATTTATTTACGTATATAACGATACCCGGACGATCTCATTATAAAAAATCAAAACATATTGGCAGGGTAATTGGTTGAATTATAATATAAAATGAATATTAATCTTAATTAAAATACGAATATGGATACTTTAAAGAAGTTTGAATTGATGCAGAAAATCGTAAGAGAATTAGAAGACTTACAGCACTCACAACAGGCAATAATTCAAAAAATAGGGAAAATTGAAGTTGATAATATAGAACTTGGAGATAAAAGGTTAGAGAAAGATTTGCCTGATATGCATCAGAGAGTTTCAGATAATTTGGATACTATTGTTGGCATACTCGATTATTTTGCAGATAAAACTCAAAACTTTGGTAACAAAAATAATGTTGATGCATTAAAAGAGCAGCAAGCTATAAACGACGCCACAGGTAAATAAAAATCTAAACACAGTAAAATGCCCGCAACTTGTGGGCATTTTACTTTACGTCTACCGGTAGATATATGTAAAAAGAAGATCCTTTACCTAATTTACTTTTTACTATAAGCTTGCCGCCATTTTTTTCCATAAATTCTTTGCATATCACCAGGCCTAATCCCGTGCCTTTCTCATTCATTGTACCTCTTGTGGATATGTTATCTCCATTATGTATTTTTTTGAGTGCAATTTCTGACATTCCAATACCATTGTCCTCAATACACAGCTCAACAAAGCCACCTTTCTTATACACAGCGGTAATGTGTATTTCACAATTTTCGTTACAAAATTTAATGGCGTTATTTAATATATTTCTAACCACAATCTGTATCATCAATCTATCGGCATAAACCATCTCACCCGGAAAAACATCCTGTACTATTCGAATACTTTTTGCTTCTGCGGCCGGTAAATGATAGTTGATTTCATTGACTAGTATGCTTTTTAGATCAAAAAGGTCCCTATTGATTCCGTAACCTTTTAATTGGCTTCTAGACCAATGCAAAATGTTATCTAAAAGTTCTGTGGTATATGAAATGTCTTTGCTTAAAGTGGGGGACAGCGCTTTGAATTCTTCAATTGTAATCACATCTTCGGATGTCATTTTAAGAATTTGTCCAAGGTTAACCAAAGGCCCCCTTAAATCATGAGCAATTATTGAAAATACCCTGTCTTTAAGCTGATTAAGTTGTTGAAGTTCTGTTGTTTGTGATTTAGATCGTAGGGCTTCTTTTCTTAGTGTAGTAAGGTCCTGGAGTTTTATAATTACTGCCTCACTATTTAATTTAAGCTGATTTTCATTTAACGTTCTAATTTCAGCTTCCAGTTCAAATGATCCGTTATGGTTTTCTATTTTTATTTCTATTTTTCCCGATTGCCTTTCTTTTATCAATGTTGCAAGTTTTTTGTGATCGGGAAAAAGCGCTTCAATCTGAGTTCCTATTATTTTATTTTTCTTAATATCTGATAAATATCTTCTGAAAGAAGAGTTATAATCAATTACCCTGTTTTTGCTATCCAGGATAACGAAACCATCTTGCATTAGTTCTAATACTTTTTCTCTTGCAACGGGTAAAATATCAAAGAGCTTAAAGCGATAGATGGCAATGGTGATTAAAAATACTGTAATAATAAATGCAAAGGGAGTAATGTCGAGTTGGCCGAAAGGTCTAAACCCCAAAAAATAGGTGATGTTTGTTACCCAAGGTATAAATGCAGCTACTATTATGCTATAGTTTTGACTTTTGTAAATGGGGTCTGATTTGCGGAATGTGATGAATAATAAATAGCTTCCAGTAGCCAATAACAGATAGAAATATAAAGTGAATATCCAAAATGATGGTCCCATTTCAAGAGCGACCATTGGAAAACCCCCTGTAGAGTCCATATGGTAGCTTTTAAAATGCAAATGGTGATAATCATTAGTCCAGACCATTAATGTGGGAATAACTGCTGTGGCGATTAAAAAAAACATATTGATTTTATTCTGGTACCAACGATCCTTCCCTGATAGCTTTAAGCAGAATAGCAGCCAGGATAACGGGAGCATGGAGATACCTATATACTCAATACTTATCCAAAGTTTTGCTTGCTCAATTGTGGTGCTAGCCAATTCAAAGCCATACGCTAACGACCATATGGCACTTGAGAACATCATAATGCCAAAAAAGCGAACGGCTCCTCCTTCTTTTCTACAGATATAATAAGAGAGCAGGAGCGTAGCTGCGCCAAATAAAATTAGAACAATCGAGTATAAATTAAATGTAAAATCCATTTAAATTGGTAAAGTAATAAATAATAATAATGAGGGATAAGAGGACAGCAATGATATTGTGTTGATCTTTTTAAGATAAAACTACGTAATTTAGTTACAAATTAAAAATATTCTTAGTTTTACATAGTAATAGTCCGTTAATTAATAAAATACAAATCATTCTAATATGAAAAAATTAATCTTATCCGCATTATTTGTTTGCTTTAACCTGGCGGCATTTAGTCAACTTTTACCAAGTTTCCAATTAGGTTTAAAGGCAGGAGCCAACTTGTCTAAATTGAGTAAAGAAAATACGCTTAGCAGCGATAACAGAGCTGGATTCTATGGTGGTTTATGGGCGCGTGTTGGTGGCGCCGGTATTCATTTACAGCCGGAATTATACATAAGCGGAAAAAACACCACATTAAAAAGAGAAAGTGACGGTGCCGAGAATGAAGTGAAATTTACCAGCGTGGATGTTCCTGTTTTAATAGGAACAAAAATAGGAGCTGCAGGCATTGGCGTGCGCCTCAATACAGGTCCGGTGGTTTCCTTTATCGTAGATGACAGTCAGTCAGTTAAAAAGGCTGTCGGAGAAGCATTTTCTGGTAATTTTAAAGGTCAGAACTTTGCTTGGCAATTTGGTGCGGGCTTAGATATCAAAAAATTAGGTATCGATTTAAGATTCGAACAAGGGCTTTCTAAAATAGGGAAAGATGGCTATGATGATACAAAACTTAGTTTGTTTACCTTAGGTTTAGCTTATACATTGTTTTAGAAATATCAAGTTATTAACATTTTTTATAAAAGGGTAAACATTAATTGTTTGCCCTTTCTTTTTGGCTTTAAAATTGATGATGCTTCCGTCCCTACTTAAATCAAATTGATCATGAACATCAAAGAACTATTGCTAAATGGCCAAAGCTTCTCTAAGCTGCTAAATCAGTTCTCAATCGAGGCAGATGATGTGAAAATTCAGGATGAAGATGTCCTTCTTGCTGATCATAAATTAGCACACCAGGAGATTGTCAAAGAGAACATCTGTATTGAAGGTAAAAACAAAGATGGGATTGTCAACTTCTTTGGTACTTTACATTACAATTTATTAAACAAGTTGGCGGTATTTGAAATGCATGGATTCGAGCAGATTTCCAAACCTCAGATATGCTAAGTGTTTTTTAACACTTCTTTTATTTCATATTCAAACGCCCCTTTTATTGGACGTATAGGAGTTTCTTTGGAATCACTTAACACCTTAATGTAGCAGGCCCCAAAATAAAATATAAAAGATGAATAAAATACAAACAACATAATTAGAACAATAGAGCCAGAAGTACCGTAAATGTTCCCTATTCCGCTAAGTGGAAGCATTATTCTAAGTATATACTTGCCAATTGTAAATAATACGGCTGTTAAGAGCCCACCCTTTAGCGCCGCTTTCCAGGTTGGCCGACCATTGGTTAGAAATTTAAATAACACCGTAAACCAGATCATTACAATGGCTATAAATAAAAGCTGATTTAATATTGATAGAAATATTTTTCCAAAAGTAGGAGCGGCTGTGTTTATATAGGAGCCTATAAATGCCTGAATACTGTCGGTTATAAACCCCATGGTAAATAAAAGTCCGGCCAGTAAAATGATTATCATGGAGCGCGCTCTTAACTTCATTTTAAACATAAAACCTGCATGTTCTTTATTTGCAATGGACCATATCTGATCCATAGAATTTTTAATTACAGTGAAAAGTGTAGTAGCTACAAATAAGAAGAAAATAAAGCTGAGTAAGGTTGCATACCATTTATGGTCAATTCCTCTTATATTTCTTAAGGTCTGTCTGATCTGCCCTGTACTGGTATCATCTAAAATATTGGCTAAGCGTTCAAACATTCTCGAAGCGAGTATTTTTCTGTCAATAAAATACCCAAAAAGCCTAATTAATATAATTAGGATAGGAGGCAGTGCAAAATTTGCAAAAAAGGCTGTAGCTCCGGCTAAACGTAATGGATCGTTTTTTTGAAATAATTTAAATGCTGCTTTGAAATGTGTACAAAACAGCATTATCTTGTTAACTCTATTAATCTCTATTTCCACATTATAGCCTTGAACCCCGAAAGTAACTATTTTTTTTCATAAACCAGAGCGTAAAACCCATTCATGGAACGTGGATGGGGCCTAAGCGACCAAACGCTCTGGTTTATAAATATATGTCTGGTTGTGGGATGCAATCGGACACAAAACAGAAACATAGTGAGGCGTTGCCAATAGGTGAGTCTATGACCTATGACGCCCAACCCATGGGATAACGTGGGTGGGTAGTTTACAAGTTTCCTCTCAGTTCTTGTTCACGTTCCAGAGATTCGAACAAAGCTTTGAAATTTCCTGCACCAAAGGATTGAGCTCCCTTGCGCTGTATGATTTCAAAGAATAAAGTCGGACGATCCTCAACCGGTTTGGTAAATATTTGGAGTAAATAGCCTTCTTCGTCACAATCGACAAGAATTCCGAGCTCTTTTAGTTGCACTATTTCTTCATCAATTTCTCCAACACGTTCGGGCATCATACTGTAATAGGCTTCAGGGGGTGCACTTAAAAACTCAACCCCTCGAGCTTTTAATTCCTTTACTGTAGCTAAAATATCTTTCGTTGCTACAGCAATATGTTGCACCCCTTCGCCCTCATAAAATTCGAGATACTCCTCAATCTGCGATTTCTTTTTGCCTTCTGCAGGCTCATTGATTGGGAATTTAGAGTAGCCATTCCCATTGCTCATCACCTTGCTCATCAGGGCTGAATATTCTGTGTTGATCTGTTTGTCATCGAACGAAAGAATGTTTACAAAACCCATTACATCTTCGTACCATTTAACAGTTTCATTCATTCGGTTCCAGCCAACATTGCCCACACAATGATCTATATAAAGTAAACCTGCATCAACAGGGTTGTAGTCGCTTTTCCAATCCCGATATCCCGGTAAAAAGGAACCATTGTAGTTTTTACGCTCAACGAACATATGTACAGTTTCGCCGTAGGTATAAATGCCGGACATACGTACTTCGCCATGCTCATCAGTTTTAGTAACCGGTTCTAAATAAGGCTTAGCGCCACGTTTGGTGGTTTCTTCAAAAGCGCTGTAGGCGTCGTCTACCCATAAGGCTAATATTTTAACTCCATCACCATGTTTTTTTACATGTTCAGAAATCTGATTGTCAGATTTTAACCCGGTTGTTAATACCAATCTGATTTTTCCTTGCTGCAGTACATAAGATGCCCGATCACGCAGCCCTGTTTCCGGACCTGCATAGGCTAATGATTGGAAGCCAAATGCTGTTTTATAAAAATGTGCAGCCTGTTTGGCATTTCCTACATAAAATTCTATATAATCTGTTCCATTTATGGGAAGAAAATCTTGCGCTTTAGCAATCTTTTCTGCAAATGTTTGTGTAGTCATTTCAGTATTATTTGAATAATAAGTTAGTTTCAGTTTTTTAATTTTATTCTATATTTTCCTGCCAGCTTTTATGATAACTTTCATCCTCAATATTAACTGCATCTTCAGTGAGCATTAACGGTCTAAAAGGATCTATCATAACGGCCAGCTCATCTGTACTCTCTTTGCCTATAGATTTTTCCACTGCACCTGGATGTGGGCCATGAGGGATGCCTCCGGGATGCAAAGTGATCTGGCCTTTAACTACGCTCTTTCTACTCATAAAATCTCCGTCAACATAATAAAGTACTTCATCACTATCTACATTACTATGATTATAGGGAGCAGGTATAGAAAGCGGATGGTAATCGTATTTGCGCGGAACAAAAGAACAGATTACAAAATTGTGTCCTTCAAATGTTTGATGAACAGGCGGCGGCTGATGCAGACGACCAGTAATCGGCTCGAAGTTATGAATAGAGAAAGCCCATGGGTAATGAAAGCCATCCCATCCTATAAAATCAAAAGGGTGGGTTCCATAGGTATATGGATACATTAATCCTTGTTTTTTAATCAGTACCTTAAAATCACCAAATTCATCAATGGTCTCCAGGTCTGCTGGTCGCTTAATGTCGCGCTCGCAATAAGGCGAGTGTTCCATTAATTGCCCATATTCATTACGGTAACGTTTAGGAGATCGGATAGGACTAAAGCTTTCTACAATAAACAAGCGATTTTTTTCATCATCAAATTCCATCTGATAAATGGTGCCCCGTGGTACCACCAGGTAGTCGCCATATTCAAAGCGTATCTTGCCGAAACCTGTTTTTAAAGTACCAGTACCTTCATGAATAAAAATTACCTCATCTGCCTGACTATTCTTATAAAAATAATCAGTCATTGATTTTCTTGGAGCAGCGAGAGAAATGTGTAAATCACTGTTGACCAATACTGGTTTACGGCTTTGTAAATAATCATCTTCAGGTTTGATATTAAATCCGATTAAACTGGTATGGCGTAAGTGTTTTTCACGGGCAATCTTAGGCTCTACAGAATATGGTTCTCCTAATGACTTTACAATGGTAGGTGGGTGGCAGTGATAAACAAGTGAATATAGGCTTGAAAACCCTTCAGTAGAGACTAATTCTTCTGCGTATAATTTACCATCCGGTTTACGAAAAACAGTGTGGCGTTTAGCAGGTATAGTTCCTAAGGTATGATATATAGGCATAACAGTAGGTATTTGGTTAAAATGTAATTTAATAACGATTAAAACGTGCAAAACGTTTTAAATAAAGCCGGATGATGGGGAGCTTAAAAGGAATATTGCGCAAAAATGATTTTGGAAAGCATCGCGTATCTAAATGAAGCCAATGCTTGCCTGGCTATCTGACTCTGATATATAAAATTGCTTTGTATCATTTTTCTTTTACGGTGGCTAAATTAAGTATTTAATCTGCTAATCAACAAATTGTAGACGATAATTCTCTGCGAAAATTATTTAGTCTGTTTGCCTTATTTTTATATAGATTTGAATAACTACAAAAAACTATTGATCATATGAAACTGGTATCCTATAAAACAGAAGACAGAGAACACCTTGGTGTTTTTGTAAACGGACACATTTACAATTTAAATTCATGCGATAAACAACTGCCTGATGAGATGAATGCCTTTTTGCAAGGTGGCGAAGTTTTGATGGAACGCGCAAAAAAAATTGACAATCAGATCAAATTAGGGGAGCTGTCGCCAAAGCAGGAAGCCTTTTTTGAATTGCTTGCCCCGGTACCTCATCCAACCTCGTGCAGAGATGGTTACGCTTTTCGCCAGCATGTAGCTGCCGCCCGCAGGAACCGTAAAGTTGATATGATTGCGGAGTTTGATCAATATCCAATCTTTTATTTCACCAATCACAATGCCATCCAGGGTCCCGGTGAAATTGAATGTATGCCTGACCATTTCCAAAAACTTGATTTTGAATTGGAGGTAGCCGTAGTAATAGGCAAAAAGGGAAGAAATATTACAGCTGCAGAGGCTGATGATTATATAGCTGGTTTTACCATTATGAATGATATGAGTGCCAGAACATTGCAAATGGAAGAAATGTTGTTAAATCTTGGACCTGCTAAAGGCAAAGATTTTTCCACTATAATAGGACCATGGCTGGTAACTCCTGATGAATTGTTAGAGTACAAAACCTCAGCTAAATCAGGGCATACCGGTAGTACTTATAATCTTGAAATGACTTGTACTGTGAACGGTAAGCAAGTGTCTGCCGGAAACATGGCCGATATGGACTGGACTTTTGCTGAAATTATTGAACGGTGTGCGTATGGTGTAGATATTTTACCAGGCGATGTAATAGGGTCTGGTACCGTTGGAACCGGATGTTTTCTTGAATTAAACGGTACAGGATTATTAAATAACCCAAATTTTAAACCTCAATGGTTGCAGGACGGTGATGTAGTGGAAATGGAAATCACAGGCCTTGGTCATTTAAGTAATACCATCAAGAAGGTGGACACCGTTTTTTCTATTTTGGCATTAAAGAAGAAGTAAATTTTGACTTTGAAGAAATAATTCAATCGTAGGTCGTGCTATTGCCACCCGTCACCCTGAATTTATTTCAGGATCCCGGACTTATAAGGCTATTTCTCTCTTCCAGGACCCCGAAATAAATTCAGGGTGACGACCGTTTTAAAAACAAAATAACAAGATAATTCTTATAAAAAATGCTTACCCTCAATACCTCAGAGCTTAATCCTGCACAATTGCAGAACTATATGCAATATGCAATTGCACCAAGACCAATTTGTTTTGCTACAACTGTCGATAAGGCAGGAAATATCAATTTGAGCCCCTTTAGTTTTTTCAATATGTTTAGTACCAACCCGCCCTTGTGTATATTTTCTCCGGCAAGAAGGGTACGTGATAATACAACCAAACATACACTCGAAAACATATTAGAGATAAAGGAGTGCGTTATTAATATTGTAAATTACCCTATGGTACAGCAGACCAGTTTAGCCAGTACTGAATATCCAAAAGGAGTAAATGAATTTGAAAAGGCCGGGTTTACTATGCTCCCTTCACAATTGGTTAAGCCGCCAAGGGTTGCAGAGGCTCCTGTGCAGATGGAATGTGTGGTCAGAGAAATAATTCATCTGGGAGAAAATCCCGGAGCAGGTAATCTCATCTTGGCTGAGGTAAAGCTAATTCACATTAAAGAAGAAATATTAGATGAAGAGGGAAAAATTGATCAGGCCAAAATTGATCTTGTAGCGCGTTTAGGGGGAGATTGGTATTGCAGGGTTACACCGGAAAATTTGTTTAAAGTAGCTAAACCATTAACAACACTTGGAATAGGGGTTGATGCACTACCAAAAGCCGTCCGTAATTCAATTGTACTCACGGGAAATGATCTTGGGAAACTTGGTAATATAGAGCATTTGCCAACAGACGATGAAATAGATGCAGTTAGAAATGTACCGGAAGTGAAAGAGATTTTAGACGCAACCATTGGTGATGCTAATAATCGCGAGCGTGAGCTTCATGAACTTGCTAAGGACTGGTTGGCGCAGGGCAATGTAAACCAAGCGTTAAAAATAGTATTGTTATAGGATGCTGATTACTTTTATAAAGCGTTTCTTGTAAAAGCCATCATCGAGACTTGTAATCGTTACTCCTCTTTTCTTTCCTGAAGAAGAATGAATGAATTTGATTTCATCTCCATCTATGGAATAGATAATCCCCACATGGCCTGGGGTTCTTGATCTGCTATTTGTTCCTGTGAACAGGATTACATCTCCAATTTTTGCGTCCTCTAGCTTTTTGGCTTCACCGCTAGTTGCAAATTCTCTGGATGAGCGGGGCACTTTAAATCCAAAATTGCTGAAAACATAATTTACAAAACCAGAGCAGTCAAAACCTTTGCTGGGACTACTGGAAGCTGTCCGGTATCGAATACCAAGCATGGATCTTGCAAATTCCAATAAGCGATTTGGCGAAGTAGTGATTGCTGATTTTTTATCCTGACCCGGTACTTCCTCGCTAAGCTTATGCACCAGTTCCTGAAATTGAACGGGTATAGAAGTTTGTGACTTCGCTGCCGTAAAACTTAAAAGTATTATACTGAATAGAATAATGGTTTTCTTCATATCAATCGGGTTAAAGATATTAAAATTATCTTTGAACCCTAAAAATGTTGATAACTTGTTGATTATGGCGTTGTTACTGCAACAGGGATTACTTTTCCGTTAAAAAATTTATGTCCAGTTCTTGCAAAATCAGCCACATACTTGGCCATTTCGAAAGCTAAAACCGGCGATTGGTAACCAGGAAATGCTTGTTCAAGCATCTCTGTTTGTGCAGAACCAAGAGCCAGACAGTTCACTTTAATACCAGTTTCTGCCAGTTCAAATGCCAGGCATTCGGTCAAAGTATGCAAAGCAGATTTGCTCGAAGAATAGGCCGAAAGTCCCGGAAATTTAACACTTCCCTGGAACCCACCCATACTGCCAATATTTACAATATGACTGCTCTCACCCATTAAAGGAATTAGGTTTTGGATCATACTAAAATGTCCGACAACATTGCTTTCAAACATCTCATAAAGATCAGCATGAGTAGTCTCCAGAAACGGTTTGTTAATTAATGCACCAGCATTATTTATTAGAACATCAACCTTACCAAGTCTTTCTTTCAAAAAAGGGGTTAGGGCCGCATAGTCGTCATTTACAATATCAAACTCTACGGGTAGCAGCGTACAATCAGGATTAATGCCTTTCGCTATTTCCAAAAGTTTACGCAACTTATCAGAAGATCGGGCAATACATACTACCTTGTTCTCACTACTCAATGTAAATTCTAAAGCGGCTTCAAAGCCGATTCCGCTGCTTGCACCGGTTAATACTATATTCATTAATTATCTTCTTCAGTGATTAATTGACTAACAGGATTTTCGATTACATGTAATCCATCATTAATCAGTTTTTTATGTTCAGCTTCGTTCTCAGACTTAAGCTCTAAATAATTGCGAACTTCCCTTTCCAATTCAGGAAAAAGTTTTTTGTGGTGTAAAATTTCAAGAATTTCAAGAGCAGAAAGCCAATCCTGGCGATGTTCTGTCTTTACTTTTTCAAACAAAACAGGTAATTGCTCAAAGCCTACCTCATTTTCCCTTATCAAGCGCACGCTTCTATAGATGTTATGAAGCTTTTGCGTATTCTCATCGTAATTTATTTTATGAGTTTGCTTATCGCTAACATGCGTAATTTCCTCATAAGAACCTTTATCTGCTGCGCCATTAAAAACAGAAACAATGGTTGCACCAACAGCCATGTCGTATACGCCCCAGTCTGGCTGGAAAAGTATATTTCCGTTACTTTCCTTAACTGTACAATCTTCAAACCTGATAAGGAAAGTCTTTTTATTTTTCTGATGGATGATCTTGACTATACCTTTTACGGTAATACCGCTTTCAAACTCCAGGATGGCCAGGTTAAAAGGTTTGATTCCGCATTTCAACAATTGCAATGTGTCCATATCTTCCAGCAGCGTATCAATTCCCTTCAGTCTACCTACTGGCGATGAGAAACCATCTTTATGATGAAATTTGCCATGATCTTCAAGTTGTTGACCTCCAAAAGCAAGGGCCGACGGTCCGGTGGTTTTTATAAACGTAAGCTCATCATTCTGATCGATTCCCATATCTGTAAATACACCGGTAACCTGCAAACCAGAACTGTAAACAGCAGTTGCGGGGTTTTTACATTCAATAGCTTTAATGATACTTTCTGAACCACCGCGCCTGAATGCCATCGTATCTGCAAAATCTTCCAAAACATCAATCAGATTTTGGAAAGTTTCCGTCACAAATAACTGAGGCTGTGGTTTAGTAATGTCATATGGGTAGTTTATGGTGTCTTTATTATACCATAATTTTTTTACATCAGGCTTCATGCACGATGAACTTTCTCCAATTGACGACAGCAAGCCAGCTCCGTAAATCTTAGGATTTTCTAAGGTGCCTATCAAGCCATATTCTACAGTCCACCAATGTAACCTGCTCAATAAGGCCATTTCTGAGGGCTCGCCCATGTCTTCAGAGATTTGCTGTAAGCGCTGTTCAGCCCTTGCAATTTCCTGTTCCTGAACATCAGCAGCCTCTTTTAATATAGAAAGGTGTCGTATGGCTTCATACAATTCAAAATCTTTTGAAGAGAACATGGCCTTTGCACCAATAGATCCGAAATAACTCAGGTAATTATTATAATCAGCATCTGCAATAATTGGGGCGTGGCCGGCCGACTCATGAATAATATCAGGAGCAGGGGTATATTCTATATGATTAATCTGACGGATATCGGCTGCAATAACAAGTACACGGTATGCCTGATATTCCATGAATGCCGAAGGTGGGATAAATCCATCAACAGTAACTGCACCCCAGCCTATTTTGCCAAGATTATCGTTCATGTTTTGCAAATCAGGTATATGTTCAATACTAAGACCTGCCCGCTGTAAGCCCTTTATATAAGGATAATAAGCGACATGTTTTAAATAGCTATAATTTTGACGCATCACATATCGCCAAACTGCTTGATCTACTGGCGTATATTTCTCGTAGTGTTGCTCTACAATAAATTGCTTTAGATGCGTTGGCAAATTAGCTACTTGTGGATTATTAAAGTCATTAAAATCACTCATTACTAAATTCTTGTATTAATTGTCTAAGTTAATGGTATAACGGGCTTTAAACAAGTAAAATTAATTAGACAATAGATACGATGGTCTATTTTTTTACTTTAAACGAAAAGTGTTTTTGAGAAAAATAACTGAAAACAGTTAGAATAGTGGTAATGATAATCTTTGAAATGGTTGGATAGAATCCGAAAGATAAAAATACCTTAAGTAAGGCGTAGTTAAGTAGGATATTGGTTGCTACCACTGATCCATATCTAAACAATTGGATCCGGCCTTTTAAATCTGATTTTGTAAAAATCAGATACTTATTTAATATAAAACCAATAAAGAAAGTAATTACAGATTCTATGGCCAAAGCTGCCGTTGGTGCGGTAATTAAGTTTGGAAAAAATGGTATAGAGAGGTGAACATCTTTTTGATGCAATACCCAGTTGTAGCAAATATAATATACTACAATTCCAGTGGCCGCAGTAGTGCCACCAGATACCATGTATCTGAATGTATGAATGGGTAACCAACGAGAAAATGGGGGATAAAAGAAGTCTATTATTTTTAATAAGGCTTTGCGCATGCAATTAATTTGCTGTTAGTTTATTTTCAATCATCCTGTTGTTGTATTGCTGGATAAATGCTTTCAGGTATTTCTCCATTTTCTCTGCAATTAACGGTTCTTTTTCCAGAATGTTGTTTTTTGTTAAACGATCTGTTTTTAAATTATACAAGGCGTTATTTTCTTTCCCATCATTAACCAACAGATAATCGCCCTGGTAGAAGCTAAAAGTGCCATCGTTACTGTTTACAGCAAAGTTATCATTACCTTCTTTAAATGCATCAAAACCTAATGCAAAATAGGGCTTATCGTAATGTAAATAGTTTAATACCGTTGGCATAATGTCTATCTGCTGTACAACTTTGTCGGCCTTTCCTTTTAAGTTTCCGCCCGGATAGTACAACACAATTGGAATGGAAAAATAGCCGGGCGTTGTTTGATACTCCGGGAAGTAAGAAACCGTTGCGTGGTCTGCACAAAGAACAAACAGCGTGTTTTTATACCAGGGCATTGTTGATGCGGTTTTAAAAAAGTTGCGCAAAGCCATATCGGTGTAACCAAAAATTTCCTGCACAGGAAGGGGGCCTTTAGGAAATTTACCTTTATACTGGTCAGGTAATCTAAAAGGGTGATGAGATGATAACGAGAAGAAACTTGAAAAGAATGGCTGTTTAAAAGTATTCATGGTTTGGGCCATGTACTGCATAAAAGGATCATCCCAAATTCCCCAGGTACCATCCGTATCGCCAGTTTTTTTATACTCGTTTTGCCCGAAGTAATGTTTTATACCTGCAAGGTGGGTGTACGATGAAAAACCCATTGATCCATTTGGGGCGCCATGAAAAAATGCTGTTTCATAGCCCTTGTCGCCTAATAATTTAGCAATGCTGGTGGTTTTATTGCCAGAATAGATGGAAAGAATAAAGGGCTCTCTGATACTGGGAACACCGGTAATAACAGAAGGCAAGGCATCTATAGATTTGCGGCCGTTAGCATAAGTATGTGTAAAGGTGTAACTCTGCGAAATCAAAGAATCAAGAAAAGGAGTGTAGCCTTTGTATTTTCCTCCGTCCAGATCAGTGTTTAGGCTTCCAACATGCTCTTTCCCTAAACTTTCAATGATTAGAAAAACTACATTGAGCGGCTTGAACTTACCCGTATCAGCCGGCATGTGAACCGGATTATAAATCGAATTTAATGTCTGTTCGTCATAAAAATGAACAGGTTTTAACTTAGAAGCTTTAAGTGTTCTGAATATGCAAAATGGTGTATTTAAAACCAGGTTCATCTGATCTGGTGTGTCTACAAATTCACCTGCATTACTCAGCGTAATTGGTCTTGTTCCAAAACCCCATCCACCTCTTATTCCAGTAAGGCAGGCTAGTGCTACACCGAGCATAAGCGCGGTATGTAACACATAAATAGGCCAGGTGAAACCAGGTGCTTTGTTAATTTTAACCAGATCGTAAAGCTTAACAAATAACCAGACAAACAAAGCAAAAAGGATCAGAAGATACCAATAGTCCGCAAGGAAGTCACCTAATAGTTTAAGCTTGTTTTGCTCGTTTTTAAACTGATCGTAAACGGTTGCCGTAGTACGCTTTAAGGTATATTTATAATAGGCAAAATCAGCAAAGTTTGCCATTATACCTATACTGTTGGTAATAATGAAAAGCCATTTGCAGAACCTTTGATATCCTTCCTTGTACCTGAAAGGGAAGGGGATAACATGTAATAATATAAATATTAGGTTAATGTACAGCAGGGCAGAAACATCAAACTTGACCCCTCCATATAGGATAACAAGATATTTAGGAAATGTAATGCCTTGAAATAAACTATGGTTAAAGGCATAAAAGCCCAATCTGCAAAGCGTATATAAAATCAATACAATAAAAAACCGATATGCTAGTGCCAGGTAAAGGTTTACCTCTTTTGTGTTCTTAATTTTCAACTGCTTTTAATTAGAGGCAGTAAAACTAAGTATTTTGGAAACGATTTGTTAACAATAAGTTTACGATAGGTTCTTTTTGAAATATTGATGACGCGGAATTACCTGGGTAAAGCCACAAAATCAATCACCGCACAATAACCAAATTTTTTGTGAGGTTGAATGCTTACCCCAATATAGTTTAACCCATAGGAATCATTTAAGATCATTTTCCTGTGTCCAAGATCTGGAACACCTTTGTCTAGAAGTAACATACAAATGTTGTCGAGACCGGAAGAAAACCCGAATGCAAGGTTTTCACCATTAGATCTTTTAGGGTAAATCTCTGATATTCTGTCTTTAACAGACCTTCCGTCGCTGGAGTTATGCCCGCTAAAATTGTTGCGATTCATATCTCTCCCGTGTTGTCTTGCTACAATGCTTAAAGCTTCATCCGGCCAAAGCATCGGGAGGCCTTTCACCGCTCTAATCTGCTGTGCTAAACTCCTGTAGTATTTGTTATTTGTAGTTATTTTAAGCTCATTATAATTGCTATACTTCATGGCTTTTTTGTTGTAAGCGGCTACAAAATCCTGAAAATAAGTGTTAAAGAATTTTTCACCGTCCATACGTGCCAGATTCATATAAATAACCAGGTCCTTTTCTTCTCCGCTGAGGTAATTTGAATTACCTGCAGTATTGGCCATTTTTAACTCTTCTTTAGACCAGGTGTAGTCGCCAGATGTGCTGTTGACCTGAGTAGTCGTAAAAACAGAAAATAGAAATAGGATAGAGATAGAAAAAAGTTTCATGTTTTCACCAAGAGCAAAAGCCAGGCCATATTAAACAATAAAGGCGCCATTGGCGCCTTTATTGTTTAAATAGGTAAAATATAATATCTAGAATCGGTAGCTAAGTGTCGTAACAAATTGTCTTGGAGGAATTGGGTTTACGCTATAGTTCTCATGAACATAGTAATTCAATTCGTTAGTTATGTTAGATAATTTACCAAGGATTGTGAACTTTTTGTAAGCGTAACCAGCAGAGAAATCAACTGTGGTAAAAGCTTTAACCGGGATTACTCCGCTAGAAGTGCCAGCTTTATTGGTATTTCTACCACCGTTACGATCTCCCGTGTAAAAGGCCGAAGCACCAAGTTTTAATCCTTTTAAGCTTCCATCGCTGAAGGTGTAAAATAATGTTCCATTGGCAGTATTTTTAGTAGTACCTACCAAACGCTCGCCTTCTACTATCCCAGTTATAGTTGTTTCCTTACCCTTAGCATCAATATATTTCCTGGTATCAGATGTAGAGGTATAACGCATGTAATTGTAGCTATATCCGGCAATAAAGTTTAATCCTTTTACTATCGTACCTGAAATATCAAATTCTAATCCCTCACTGGCGGTTTTTCCGGTAAACTCTTTTAAATTGGTATCGCCATTAGGATCTCCGCTAAGATTAAAATCAGCGGTTTGTGCAAACCTATTATTAAGTATTTTATACCAGGTTACATTTGCAGATAGTTTGCCATCCAGGAAGTCATTCTTTACACCAGCTTCATACTGATCAATGATCGAGGGACGCATAGGTGCGTTAGTAGCAACGTCAATACCGGCATTTGAGGTGAAATTATTAGCGTAACTTACATAAACAGAGGTTGATTTAAGCGGTTGATATACTAAGCCTACTTTTGGAGAGAAAGCTTTGTCAATCTTGTCTGCAACAGCACCTTTTCCAACTTTTCCGTTCGCCAAAGTGTCAATTGTTGTAGTTGGCGTTTTTTGGAAAGTCCAGCGAATACCGGCCAATACCTTAAATTTATCTGTCAATGCAACTAAATCCTGTGCGAAACCGCCCATTCTGAAAACAGGGGCTTTGGTATTGGTTAGAAGATTAGTCTCAGGTGTGTTAATGTTTGTAGGTATGTTAAATGAAGATGGATCAAGAATGTTCACCAAATCATAATAGGCTGCCTTTGCAGGGTTTGTGCTTGCAGGCTGTGTGTTGGGATTGCTGAAACCCCCGGTTTTTGTGCCAGACTGATCCGCATCAATGCCAACTAATAAATTATGTGCTATAGAACCAGTTTTAAATGTTCCGGTTAAATTGATTTGCTCATTATATGTCAACTCTTTTATTTTAGAACGTGTAAGTGCACGATACCATACTCCTGCATTATCCGCAAAGGGACGCTCTGAAGAAAAATAATTTCTATTATAAGATTGTAGAGATACTATTGCATTTAATTTCCAGTTATCATTAAATTTATGATTTAATGCAGCCTGTGCAGTTGCAGTATTTGTTTTGTTATATGCCCAATCAGTATTAACAAATACATTTCTTCCAAGTGGAGATATTTTGTTGCCGACAGTACCAATACCGAAATCAGGAGTGAAATCACTTTTCAGGTAATCTCCTTGAACTAGTATATCTGTATTCTCACTGATTTTATAAAGTAGAGATGGGTTTACATAGAATCTTTTAGAGTCAACATTGTCTCTGTAGCTACCTGCGGTTTCGTAAGTTCCGATTAAACGGAATGCAACTTTTTGGGAAATGGGACCGTAAACATCTACAGTTGGTTTATATAAGTCATAACTGCCAACACGCATAGAAACCTCACCTCCATATTCAAATTTGGGTTTTTTGGTTACCATGTTTACCACAGCACCGCCCGAAACACCACCGTAAAGTAATGCAGAGCTTCCTTTTAAAACCTCTACAGATTCTAATGTACTTGCTTCAGGAAAACCTCCGATAGTAGTTCTTGCCCCATTTTTGAAAATATTATTAGAACCAAGACTATAGCCTCTTGCAAAAAAGTTATCACCTACAGATCCTCGGTTAGCACCTAATGCAATACCATTTACGTTTTTCATGATGTCGCTTAAGCGGTTGGCTTGCTGATCTGCAATGACCTGAGCGCCGATAACCTGAACAGACTGAGGCAAATCTCTTGGTGCAATAGCTATTTTTCCGACGCTTACCGGTTTTTCATTAGGTGTTCTATACCCATTAATAGCTACTTCATCTAACTGGGCAGAATTTTCTGACAATGTAAATTCAACCGTTGTAGTTTGTCCTTCAGTAACAGATACTTTTTGAGTTTGTACCTGTAAACCTACGTAAGAAGTTTTAAGGGTATATTCGCCAGTTTTTAAACTGTTAAAAGTAAAGTTGCCATCTTCATCAGAGGCAGTTTTTTTATTATTCTCAACAATTTGAACACTCACATAAGCAGCAGGTTTTCCATCATTGGTTTTTATTTTTCCGGCTATAGTTCCTCTTGCAGGAGCGGATGCTAGTTGTGCGGAAGCTGTAAGACCTGAGAATATAAAACCAGTAAGAATAAGTAATTTGTATAAGTGTTTCATTTGCTTTATTTAGATTAATTCTAGTTGGCCGCAAAAGTAGTATCTCTGGTTTAGAGTAACAAATTTATTTAGAACTAATTTAAATAAAAGCAAAAATGCTTGTTTGAGGTAATAAGAGCGATGAATTTGAGCTATGGGACAGCTGTTTGATATATATTATCTGTTCTAAAACAGCCGCCATCTCTAGGATAGGAGAGATGACGGCAGCTTCGAAATACTATCTCAACAAGTTTTTCCAGCTTGTTTTGCTTTCAATTAATGTTTGAAGGTCTTTAATATCGATACGTTGCTGCTCCATTGTATCACGATGACGGATGGTTACCGTATCATCTTCCAGCGTTTGGTGGTCAATTGTTAAACAGAATGGGGTACCAATGGCATCTTGCCTGCGGTAGCGTTTACCAATAGCATCTTTTTCTTCGTATACACAGTTGAAATCCAGTTTTAAGCTGTTCATGATTTCTCTTGCTTTTTCCGGTAAGCCATCTTTTTTGGTAAGTGGGAATATTGCTACTTTAACAGGAGCAAGGCAAGGGTGTAAGCGTAATAATGTTCTGCTGTCTTGTTTTTCTCCATCACTAAGATCCTGCTCTTCAAAAGCATTGATCATGGTTAAAAGGAACATACGATCTAAGCCGATAGAAGTTTCTATTACATAAGGTACATAGTTGCCATATGGTTTTCCTTCTTCATTAAGATCATTGTCGAAATATTGCATTTTCTTACCAGAGAATTCCTGGTGCTGTGAAAGATCGAAATCTGTACGACTATGAATACCCTCTACTTCTTTAAAACCGAATGGGAATTCAAATTCAATATCAGTAGCTGCATTTGCATAGTGAGCAAGCTTAACATGGTCGTGGTATCTGTATTTTTCGGCAGAGGTGCCTAACGCTAAATGCCATTTTAAACGTGCCTCTTTCCAGTAAGCAAACCATTTCTTGTCTTCACCAGGGCGTACAAAGAATTGCATCTCCATTTGTTCAAACTCGCGCATGCGCATAATAAACTGACGGGCAATCACTTCATTTCTAAAGGCTTTTCCTATCTGTGCAATACCAAAAGGAATTTTCATCCTTCCCGATTTTTGAACGTTAAGGAAATTTACAAAAATACCCTGAGCAGTTTCAGGGCGCAAGTATATCTCTTCTGCTCCTTCGGCCATAGCACCAAACTGGGTACTAAACATCAGGTTAAACTGACGTACTTCCGTCCAGTTTTTGGTGCCGCTTACTGGGCATGCTATTTCGTGTTCTTCAATTAATGTTTTTAATTGCTGTAGGTTTTCAGCTTTTAAAGCCTCATCCATATCAGCTTGCAGCTTTGCAGCTTTATCTGTTTTGCCGTCTTTTTCGTAACGTGCAATTTTATCTTCTAGTAACTGATCAGCACGGTAGCGTTTTTTCGAATCTTTATTATCGATCATAGGATCGTTAAATCCGTCAACGTGACCACTTGCTTTCCATATTTTTGGATGCATAAATATAGCAGAATCAATACCTACAATATTTTCATGCATTTGTACCATGGCTTTCCACCAATAAGTTTTGATGTTGTTTTTTAATTCTGCTCCTAACTGCCCGTAATCGTATACAGCACTTAGTCCATCATATATTTCGCTGCTTTGGAATACAAAACCATATTCCTTGGCGTGTGATATTACATTTTTAAATTGCTCGTCGTTAGTGTTTTTTGCCATAATGATGCAAACTTAGATAAAATATTTTAATGGTTTTCATGAATGCAGTGGTGTTTTTTCTACTTTTGAAGATGATCACTCCGGTAAACCTAAAAATTAAATAAATTGAGCATTAAAGTACAGTATTTGTCTAAGTACTACGATAAGCAAAAGGCTGTCGATGAAGTTAGTTTTGAAGTTAAACCGGGCAAGATATTAGGTTTTCTGGGCCCTAACGGCGCCGGAAAATCTACCACCATGCGCATGCTTACCGGTTATCTGAAACCAAGCTCGGGTTCAGCTGAGCTGTGCGGCTTTGATGCGCAAACCCAAAGTTTAGAGGTTAGGCGTATTATTGGTTACCTGCCAGAAAACACACCTTTATATACCGATATGTATGTGAAAGAGTTTTTACTGTTTGTTGCCAATGCTTATAAGCTTCAACATCCTGAACAAAAAGTTAAGGACACTATAGCAGCTGTTGGCTTAGGGACTGAGCAACACAAAAAGATAAATATGCTTTCCAAGGGCTACAGGCAAAGGGTAGGATTGGCCCAGGCAATTATTCATAATCCGGAGATCTTAATCCTTGATGAGCCTACATCAGGTTTAGATCCAAATCAGCTTACCGACATTCGGGAACTGATTAAGAAGCTTGGAAAGGACAAAACAGTTATCCTTTCAACACATATTATGCAAGAAGTAGAGGCCGTTTGCGACGAGGTTATCATTCTCAATAAAGGAAAGATTGTAGCAAATGCTGAAATCACTGAACTTAAAAAACAACACCAGTCTTCGTCTCTTGAAGATATTTTTAGAAAACTGACTTCTTAATATGATAAGTCAATTGTGCGTTTGTTAATAATTATTTACTGTAGAGTTTTATTTTTTGTAACGATTGGCCAAGTTTTTGTATCTAAGGATTATAATTACACAATTTAAATTAAACAGAAATGAAAAAAGTATTTTTACTAACAGCAATTGCAGGTCTTTTTGCTTTTTCAAGCGTTAAAGCGCAGAAAGACGTTGCCATGACAGGTCCAAAGTTAGGTATTGGAGCTGAGTTTGCATTTCCAATGGGTGACTTCGGTGATGTTTATAATCTAGGTTTTGGTGGTTCGCTATTGTATCAACATCCAGTAGCCGCTAACTTGAATTTAACTGGTAGCGCAGGCTATTTGAGTTTTAAAGCTAAGGATGAATTTGGAGGCGGTACTTCTGGTTCGATTCCTGTTAAAGCAGGCGCAAGATATTTTGTAGCTGAAAACTTTTATATAGGTGGTGAACTTGGGGCTGCTTTCTCTACTGAAAAAGGTGGTAAAACGGCTTTTGCTTACGCTCCTGGCATTGGCATAGAGTTTCCCGTTTCTGATGGTGGTGCTATCGAATTAGGAGGACGTTATGAAGGATGGTCAGCTAATTCAACTACAAGGTCTTTCATCGGACTTAGATTAGCATATAACTTCGGTTTATAATTAATATTTACCGAAAAGAGTTAAAAGGGCTTCCATTAGGAAGCCCTTTTTTTGTTATACTAGCTATATTTTATAATATTGCAGCTCAGTGAAATTTAACTAATGAAAAAAATATTTTTCTTAATTATTACTGCCGGACTTTTCCAGTTGGTTACCGCTAAAGCACAATCAGGTTCTCAAATTGCAGCGCCTAGACTGGGGATAGGGTTCGACTTGGGCTTACCTATTGGTGATTTTGGAGATTTTGCAAATTATGGAACAGGTGGTTCTATACTTTATCAACATCCGGTATCAAAATCATTAAACATTACCGGAAATGTAGGCTATATCAGGTTCAATGGAAAAGAAACGATTGGGACATTGAAATACAGGCAAAGTTTTATTCCAATTAAAGTTGGGGTAAGATATTTCATAACTGAAAATATCTACGGAACCGCTGAAGTCGGCTCGTCTATCGCCACAGCTAACGGCAGTGGAGCTTCTTTTATTTACACACCGGGTTTGGGCGTTGAAATTCCTATTTCACGTACAGGTTCTTTAGATATAGGCACCAGATATGAGGGGTGGACAAAGAATGCCGGAACTTTATCATTTATTGGTTTAAGGGCCGGATACAATTTTTAAAAGCAAATAAATGTACGCAGTTTTTAAAAGGGAATTATTTAGTTTGTTAAATTCATTAATGGCTTATATTACCATTGGTGTGTTTCTATTGACCTCAGGGCTGCTGCTTTGGTTTTTTCCGGATACCTCGATATTGGAGTATGGATATGCTGAACTCACTGGGTTCTTTAGTTTGGTGCCATTCCTATTCATGTTTCTGATCCCTGCAATTACCATGCGTTCGTTTGCTGAAGAAAGGAGAGAAGGTACCTATATTTTGCTGGCATCAAGACCATTAACAGATTGGCAAATTATTCTGGCAAAGTATTTTGCATGTTTGGTACTGGTGTTATTTTCATTAATACCCACGCTAATTTATTACTACTCTATTTACAAGCTGGGTTTGCCAGCCGGGAATATTGATACTGGTGCGGTAATTGGTTCTTACCTGGGCTTATTATTATTAGGAAGTGCTTTTGTTGGCATTGGTATATTTGCATCATCTATCACTAAAAACCAGGTTATTGCCTTTGCCGTTGCAGTATTTATCTGCTTTGTAGCGTACAGCGGTTTTGACGCATTGAGCAAAATTTTTTCGATGCGGTATCTGGAAAGTATTTTTTTAGGATTAAGTGTAAATGAGCACTATCAATCTATAAGCAGGGGGGTTTTGGATACTCGTGACCTTGTTTATTTTGTCAGTTTTGTACTGTTCTTTTTGGGAATTACCAAGCTGGTAATAGGGGGGAGAAAATGGTAAAGTTGAAAAATAGCAAAAGTGCCGGATTAATTGGTCTTTTGGCAGGGCTAATATTACTGAATATTGCATCACAATACGTTTATACCAGGATAGACTTTACAAAAGAGAAGCGTTTTACGTTAACACCAAAATCTAAAACGATTTTAAAAGAAGCTAAGACACCAATAACAATTACTGTTTTTCTGGAGGGGGATTTACCGGCGGCTTTTAAGCGTTTGAGAAACGCTACAAAGGATCTGCTAACAGACTACAAAGCCTATGCAGGTACTGATATTAATATTGAATTTGTTGATCCGATATCCGGGCTGTCTGCCACCGAGCAGGATACGGTTATCAATCACCTATATCAGGTCGGAATAGAGCCTACTACCTTAAATATTAAGAACGATAATGGATTTGCACAGAAAACCATATTTCCGATGGCAATGGTTGAAGGGAATGGAAATCAGTTGTCCTTAAAATTGCTGCAAAACCTCGATGCATCGGGCAACTATGAAGAAAATATTAATAATTCTATCCAAAACCTGGAATATGTATTTACTTCAGCCATTCAAAAGATATTGAGCGGACAGCACCCAAGAATTGGCTTTACGGAAGGAAATGGTGAGCTCTCTGATTTGCTGTTGAATGATGCGATAAAAAGTTTGTCGGATAGTTACGACGTGGGTAGGGTAAACCTTAGCCAAATTGATAAAGGGGGTTTAGATAAATTAAAGCTATTGATCATTGCAAAACCCGAAAGGGAATTTACAGAAGCCGAAAAATACAAGATCAATTATTTTGTAATGAACGGCGGCAGGGTAGTTTGGAGTATAGATCAGGTGAGCGCCAGTTTAGATAGTTTAAGAGGAGCAGGAGAGCAATTGGCTTTTAACAAAAAACTGAACCTTGATGATATGCTGTTTGTATACGGCGCAAGGGTTAACTACGATCTTATAGCTGATGCCAATTGTGCAGAAATCCCCTTAAGCATGGGTGGACAGCAGGGGCAGATTCAAATGGCACCCTGGGTGTTTTATCCAATTCTGATGCCGGATACAGCTAATAGTCTGGTAAAAAATATTGATGGAATAAGAAGTGAGTTTGTTAGTACTGTTGATACTATTGGGGTAAAAGGAATTAGCAAAAAGGTGATTTTACAAAGCTCGGCTTATAATAAAGTGCACCATACACCAAAGATGCTTTCCTTGCAAATGGTTGCTGAACAGCCGGATCCGCGCGAGTATGCCAGTGTTCAGCAAACTGTGGGTGTGCTATTGGAGGGTAAATTTCAATCTGTATTTTTAAACAGACCTGTTCCTGCCGGAATTACTGAACAATATGGTGTGCCTGCAGAGGGTAAACCCACAAAAATGATAGTGATTGGGGATGGAGATCTCTTCAAAAATCAGATAAGTGCCAGAGACGGATCTGTTTTTCCATTGGGTTTTGACAGATATACGGAAAGAAACTATGGAAATAAGGCATTGTTATTAAATATTGCCGACTTTTTATCTAATGATGATAATTTGATCTCTTTACGCAATAAAGAAGTTAAGATCAGGTTGTTGGATAAGGTGCGTTTGCGTACCGAAAAGCTACAATGGCAGCTTATTAATGTTGTTTTTCCTTTACTATTGTTAATATCGTTCGCAATTTTTCAACATTATTACCGCAAACATAAGTATGCAAGGTAATTTTTATATTTTTGAGAACTGACAAGATCATACTATGAGATTTATTGTATCCACATCAACGTTATTAAAACATTTGCAAACAGTAAATGGTGCATCAAGCAGCAGTACTGTTTTGCCTATACTGGAAAATTTCTTATTTGAAATTAAAGACGGAAATTTAACGATATCTGCAACGGACTTACAAACCAGCATGACCACCTCTTTGGCTGTTGAATCTAAAGAAGGCGGTAAAGTAGCTGTGCCGGCAAGAATACTGTTAGATACCTTAAAGACTTTACCAGATCAACCTATTTCTTTTAATATTGACGATGCATCATTCTCAATTGAAATTAGTGCAGGAGATGGTAAATATAAATTGAGCGGTGAAAATGGAGATGATTTTCCAAAAATACCGGTTGTTGAAAATGCTTCATCTGTAAACTTACCGGCATCTGTATTGACCGAGGCCATTACCAAAACCATTTTTGCAGTAAGTAATGATGAGTTAAGACCAGCCATGACTGGTGTTTTTTGTCAATTGTCTGAAGAACACATCACTTTTGTAGCAACCGACGCACATAAATTGGTGAGATACAGACGTATGGATAGTAAAGCAGATAAAACATCTTCTTTTATTCTTCCTAAAAAAGCTTTAACTTTATTGAAAGCGGCCTTACCATCAACAGATGTGAATGTTTCTGTTGATTATAACGCAACAAGCGCTTTCTTTAAATTTGAGAATATAAACCTGGTTTGTCGTTTGATTGATGAACGCTATCCAGATTATGAAGCGGTAATACCTGCTAATAATCCAAATAAGTTAGTGATTGACAGAGCTTTGTTTTTGAATACACTACGTAGGGTAGTTATTTTTGCTAACAAAACCACTCACCAGGTAAGGTTAAAAATCAATGGAAGTGAATTAAACATTTCTTCTGAAGATTTAGATTTTGCGAATGAAGCGCATGAGCGTTTAAGTTGCCAGTACGAAGGAGAAGATCTGGAAATAGGATTTAACGCACGTTTCTTAATTGAAATGTTAAGCAATTTGAGCGGAGAGGAAGTTACATTGGAACTTTCTACCCCAAATCGTGCCGGATTGTTAATTCCACAGACTAATGATGAAAATGAAGATGTTTTAATGCTGGTTATGCCGGTAATGTTGAATAACTATAATTAATACTCATTTAAATATTTTGGATGGCTTGGTTTTTGACCAGGTCATCGTTGTTTAGTGTAATTTTAATAATATTACTATGAAAAAATCATTCTTTTTATGCTTAACTCTGGGTGTTGTACTCCTGAGCTCTTGTTTTAAAGAACCCAAACCAGAACCTGTTGGAGACGCGTATATTAATGCTGTTAACGCGGTAAGAGGGTCGAGTCCACAGGAATTTTATTTGAACGGAAGTAAGAAAAATTCTGTTCCTATTCCTTATGGTGCATCCAGTGGCTATATTACTGTTACCTCAGGAAATAGTCAGTTTGCTTTTGGTAATGTAAGTTCGGAAACAGCTAACGCTGCTACACAAGTTGTAGGTGTGCCAATTGGGGTTAACGCAACGGTTTTTTATTATACCGAATCGAAGAGTGAAGGCACTCAAGAGGAATTGCATATGGCTACTATTACCAATGATGATATGAAGCCATCAGCGGTTGCAGGTAAGGCTAAGGTGAGATTTGTTAATTTAAATTATTTATTACTTAATACGATTTCGGTTTTATCTGGAACAACTAAAATCGTAGAAAAAATCCCTTTTAAAAGTTCATCATCTTATATCGATTTAGATCCAGGTACCAAATTTAAATTTGTTGCAGATATAGTAGATTCACCTGCTTCGGTTGAACTTGATCCGAATTTGCAAGCAAATAAAAATTATACCATTTGGGTTGATGGTGTAACCGCAACAGAACTAACAGGACACGTTATAGCACACTAATTAATTAAATGACATTTCTAAGTTTAAAAATATCATGGTAATAAGCATGATATTTTTATTTTTGGGCTTAATTTATAAAACTTGGAATTTTTCACTTTTTTAATAGACTTTCTTCTTCATATTGATAAGCATTTGGAGGAGATCATCAGAGATTATCAGAATTGGACTTACGCCATTCTTTTTTTAATCATTTTTGCCGAAACAGGTTTTGTAGTTACTCCCTTTTTACCAGGCGACTCTTTATTATTTGCCATGGGGACTTTAATTGCCGGAGGGAATACCGGTTTAAGTATTTGGGTAATGCTGATTCTCTTAATTGTAGCAGCGATATTAGGTAATTCCTTAAATTATAAATTAGGCAGTTATTTTGGGGTTCGGGTATTTAAAGAGAACAACAGAATACTAAAACTTGAATATTATAACCAGTCGCACATGTTTTTTGAAAAGCATGGTGGTAAAGCCATTATTTTTAGTCGCTTCCTGCCTATTTTCAGGACAATAGCGCCGTTTGTTGCGGGTGTAGCAAAAATGCCTTTTGGAAGATTTACTCTTTTTAATGTTATTGGAGGGGTTGCCTGGATAACCAGTTTACTGATGGCAGGATACTTATTGGGACAGATTCCTGTGGTTAAAAAGAACTTTGATATCGTAATTGTAGTGATTGCTGTTGTTACTTTTTTCCCGGCAATATTTGCGGCCTTAAGATCTAAGTTTAAAAAGAAAGAAGTAAAAGAGTAGATTAGTAGGAGGGCTGACCCGCATCAACCCATGCTGAGTACCAGAATGACCGTATGGTTAATATCGCTGATTTCATCGGCCTTTCTACCATATTGTTCATATAAGTATGATGTGCTCTGGCATATTCTGTTATAGAAACTATTGATGCCAGAAGGACGCGTGAAAACTGCCAGGTGGTTAATTCTCATATGAGCAAAGAATCCCGTAGGAGCTAAACAGCACAATTGTCGCAATTAGTTTTACGGAAATAAAAGTATATATTTCATTTCCGTAAAACGATATAAAGAAACCTTTGAGGTGGTTATTTATCGATGCTTTTTCCCTTCATTGCTGAAGAAACAGCCACGTCCATAACCCGTTCGGCAAATGGGCGCGTAAATTCATTTAATTCGTCGGCTTTCTTAAGAATTTCATCTTTCTCTGCTTTAGCAAGTGCTGCTTTAAGTGCTAGAATACGGATGTTGGTGTTTTCGATTTCGTCTGCGGTAAGGAAAGTTCCATGTTTTTCGATAAAGCGTTCGGCTGTGTAAACCAATTGTTCGCCTTCACTTCTGGCTTCAATCAGCATCCTTTGTGCTACATCACTTTTTGCATGCGTAATGCTATCAATCAACATCTTTTCGACCGTTTCATCAGTAAGACCATAACTAGGAGTGATGTCTATTTCCTGTTTTACACCGGAGCGCAATTCAACAGCCTGCACAGTTAAAATTCCATCGGCGTTTAAAAGGAAATTGATATCGACCTTCGGTAACCCAGCCGGCATAGATGGGATTCCCTTAAGATCAAATTCTGCTAGTTTTCTGTTTTCCTGAACAAGATCACGCTCCCCCTGGAATACAGATATTTTCATGTTTACTTGTCCGTCAACCGAGGTGGTGTATTGTCTGCCTGCCTTGGTAGGAACTTTTGCATTTCTTGGAATAATTACATCCATTAAGCCGCCCATAGTTTCAATTCCTAATGATAAAGGGGTTACGTCCAATAAAAGGATGTCTGACCTGTTTCCGGCAAGGATATCGGCTTGTATAGCAGCTCCTAAAGCAACTACCTCATCGGGGTTGATCTGATCGTGAGGAGTACGGCCAAAGAAATCAGCTACCTGTTTTTTAACATAAGGAGTGCGTGTCGAGCCACCAACTAAAACCACCTCATCAATATTCTCAATTGTTAATTTGGCGTCAATTAAGGCTTGTTTACATGAGTTTATGGTTTCTTGAACTTTAGCGGCTATTAGTTGTTCAAAAGTTTGTTTATCTATTGAGCACCAGATTTCGCCAAGCTTCTCATTAAATAGATTTTGGGTGGTTAAAGCTTTTTTAGCTTCTTCGGCTTTTAACCTTAAAGCTTGCATCAAACCTGAATCTGCAGCAAGATCTTCTTTGTTTAGTTTGTTTTTGTCTATCCAGTAATGAACGATGGCACGATCAAAATCATCTCCACCTAAAAAGGTATTGCCATTAGTTGATAATACTTCAAATATCCCGTTTTGAATTGAAAGTACAGACACATCAAAGGTGCCTCCACCCAGATCATAAACGGCTATGGTTTTTTGTTGAGTAGGGTCCAGACCCAGTCCATAGGCCAAACTAGCTGCAGTTGGTTCGTTTACAATTCTTAAAACATCAAGCCCTGCTAGTTTTCCTGCATCGCGGGTTGCTTGGCGCTGACTGTCGTTGAAATACGCAGGAACGGTTATTACGGCTCTGTTTACAGGGGTTTTAAGTGCGTGCTCTGCTCTGGCTTTAAGCTCTTTTAGTATTTCGGCTGATAATTCAATTGGGGTATAGAACTTGTCGCCGGCTTTAATTTTGACCAGGGAATCGTTCTGGTCATCAATTATTTTATAAGAGAAAGTATCCTGATGGCTGGCTACATCCTTATATGACCTGCCTAGTAAGCGCTTAACAGAAAATATCGTGTTTGAAGGATCTGTAATTAAAAACTCTTTGGCTTCGTTTCCAACCAAAGCATCCCCTTGCGCATTGAAATGTACAATAGAAGGAACCAATAAACCTTTACCAGTGTCGTTTATCACTTTAGGGTTTTTGTCCGGATCGATAAAGGCAACCAGACTGTTAGTTGTTCCTAAATCAATTCCAACGATGATTTCTTCCTGCTGGAATGAGCCTGTTGCCAGGTTGATGGATATTTTTGCCATAGTTCGGCAAATTTAGGAATGTTTAGCTGTTTTTTTGTTTTAAGGTTGTAATGTTTTTCAGATGGTGGGAAATTAACTTGTTCTACCAGGAGGTTTAAAATAAAGTTACAGGATCAAGCTTCAAAAACTCTTCTATGCTCAGTCCGCTTTTTCCAATGAGCAGTATCTTCTCAGGGTTGAATTGTTTTTGGAATTCATTTAAACCGGACATACTTAAATCTTGGCCACTTTTTACTTCGAGTCCTATGACTTTTCCCCGACGCTCCAATACAAAATCTACCTCATTGTTGCGCTCGCGCCAATAATATACTTTAAAGCCTTCGGTGAGTGCCGAATTAACCAAATGAGCTCCTATGGCAGATTCTGCGATTCTACCCCATTCTTTTGGATCTTGCCTAACTTCATCGAAATACTCATTACGCTGTGCGCTAATTAATGCAGTATTGTGAACTTGAAATTTAGGGCTTGAAGAACGTTTTCTAATTACATCGGCAGCATATTTTTCAATTCCACCTAATAGACCGGCAGTATCAAGCAGTTCAAGGTAATGTGATAATGTTACCGTATTGCCTGCATCTTGTAATTGACCTAATATCTTTGTGAATGACAGAATTTGTCCCGAATACAAACATCCGAGTTCAAATAGTCTTCTCATTAGTGTAGGTTTATCCACACGTGTGAGCATCAAAATATCTTTGGAAATGCTTGTTTCTATGAGTGATTGGTTAATATAGTTTTTCCATCGTTTTTCATTTTCAATCATATTTCCGGACCCTGGATACCCCCCAAACCAGATATATTGATCAAGCGTCCAGTTAAAGGCGCTGCTCATTTCTGTATAGGACCAGTGAGACATGTAGGTAGTTTCAAATCGACCGGCAAGTGATTCTGTGAGACCTTGTTGTATGAGTAACCTTGACGAACCTAATAAAATTACTTTTAGCGGTCTATTTTCTCTTGTATCCGTATCCCATAATAATTTTACGGTTTCACTCCAGTTATTTATTTTCTGGATCTCATCTATAATTAGTAAAAATTCTGAAGCCTTATTAACAGCCATTCGCTGTCGTGCGACTTCCCATTGTTGAGATAACCATGCTTTATCAGAAAATGCTACCGCATCTGCAGAAACGAAATAGGATGGGGTGTTGATTTGCTTAGCTATTTGATTAACTAATGTGGTTTTCCCTACCTGACGTGGGCCCAGTACTACTTGAATGTGCTTCCTTGGTTCTAAGATTCTAGATGTAAGTTCTTTAATATGAGGTCTTTGGAACATGTTTTACGAATTACTCAATGTATTGAGTAAAATTACTCAATACATTGAGTAATTCGTAATCTCTAAGGAATTATTTTAATTGAACCACTAATTTTAAGGGGCAAGTTCCTTTTTATGAATGTTATAAAGCCAAAGCACAATATCCTGATAGCTGTCTGTTCCCTTATCCTGATTGTTTAGTTTTAGAAACCTGTCGAAAGCAACATCCATGTACCCAAACATTTCGCTGTTATACTTGCGCCAAAAATTACGATCGTTTTTAAAATCCTGTATGGTGCCGGTATTAATGGTAGCATATAAGGCATCATAATCTTCCTGAGATTTGATTCTGATCTCGAAAAGAATGCTTTTTAACATCGCATAGGATGCAGAATACTGAAAATTAGGATCATCACTATTTGCAGCTACAAGGTAACCGATAAGATTTGCTTCATCTTCGCGACCAATACCCAGCTGATGGGCTATTTCGTGACAGGTAACAAAGGGTAGGGCTATAGCCGGTAATCTCATATTCACATTTGCCTCTCCAGAGAGTGGATTGTAATATCCTTCGATGCCAATTTTAGTAACTATCCAGCTATTTAATACCGGTTTTACCGCGGGACTACGGTATTTAAAAATGGAATTTCTTTGCTCCATCTTGTCATAACCAGCTTTTGCTTTAAGCTCTAATTCCTTAATGTTATATCTTGTTTTCTTTACTTTTTGGAGATGATTCAGTTTATTGATGAAAAACTTGCCAAGTAAAACCAGCTCAGGTGTATTGTATTTTTCATTGTTGATGCCCAGCTGTTTTGAAACGGAAGGGCGCGAATAGTTTAAGCCCCAAAGGATTTTAAAGATTAAATAAAGAATAAGAATAAAGTTTACTGCCTGTAAGGGCACTTTTACCCGATCGGCTTTTTTTAGCGATTTACGGGCTATCTTTTTATAGAATAGAAATAAGCTTCTGATTACAAAAAGTATAAGCAGCAAGTAAAGAAAATCGCCAAGGGCAAAAGGAACCAGTGAGCTTATAAAGCGCTGAATAACGGAAATGACCTGGTAAAGTCCTTCTGAATAAATGTTTTCAATGAACTGGCTAAAAAAGCCAGCTAAAAATACAATTACTGAAAGAGATAGGAGGATAACAAATTTCCGTATTTCAGGTTTATAAGCTGCATTCATTACCTGTTAAAGGTTAATCTTTTTCCGTTTTCTCTTGTCGTGAATCGTCCTTTTTGATAGGCAAGATTGCCCGATACAAAGGTGTGTGTTACCTCGGCCTGGAATGTTTGACCTTCAAAAGGAGACCATCCACATTTGTAAAGCACATTTTGTCTGGTCACTTTAAACGGATCATTTAGGTTTACCAATACCAGATCTGCCCAATAGCCTTCTCTGATAAAGCCTCTTCTATCGATATTGAAACAAATAGCTACATTATGAGCGGTTTTTTCGGCAATCTTTTCTAAAGTGATCTTTTTTTGATGGTACATTTCAAATAAAGCAGGCAGTGCATGCTGTACCAATGGCCCACCAGAAGGAGCTTTCAGATAAGGCTGTTCCTTTTCTGCTATGGTATGCGGAGCATGATCTGTAGCTATAATATCCAAATGGTTGTCCAATACTCCTTTTAAAATGGCATCCTTGTCTTCAGCTGTTTTTACAGCAGGATTCCACTTTATCCAGTTTCCTTTAGTGGCATAGTCTCTGTCGTCAAACCAAAGGTGATGAACGCAGGCTTCCGCAGTGATTTTTTTATCTTTTAAAGGAGTTGTGTTGTCGAACAATGCAACTTCTTTAGCAGTTGATATGTGTAAAATATGTAGGCGGGTTCCATGTTTCTTAGCAAGTTCAATAGCCATTGATGAAGAAATATAACAAGCCTCTGCACTTCTGATAAGAGGGTGCATATCAATGGTTATATTCTCTCCATACTTTTCCTTGTATAAGGCCATATTGGCTCTTATGGTTTGCTCATCTTCACAGTGAGTTGCGACTAACATTGGGGCTTCTTTGAAGATGTTTTCTAATACCTTTTCATTGTCGACCAACATATTACCGGTTGATGAGCCCATAAAAACTTTAATTCCACAAACGTTTTTAGGATCTGTTTTTAGTACTTCTTCAATGTTAGTATTTGATGCACCCATAAAGAAAGAGTAGTTGGCAAGAGACATTTCAGCTGCAATCTGATACTTATCTGCAAGTAATTCCTGCGTTAGTGTATTAGGAATGGTATTGGGCATTTCCATAAAAGAGGTGATGCCCCCTGCTACTGCTGCCATACTTTCAGAAAAGATATCTGCCTTGTCTGTAAGGCCAGGCTCTCTGAAATGTACCTGGTCGTCAATCATTCCAGGGAAAAGATGTAATCCTTCCGCATTGATTTCCTGATCTGCAGGTTCATCAATGTTTGGTGCAATTTTTTCAATAAACCCAGCCTTGATGAGTACGTCGGCGACTACAATTTGGCCTTCATTTACAATTGAAGCAGCTTTTATAAGTATGGTATTCATGGTATCAAACTTAAATAAAATATTCTTTTCGGCTTACCTCATCCTGAATTTATTTCAGGACCTCCAAAGAGAAAGGAGGCATTGCAGGTATGAGGTCCTGAAATAAATTCAGGATGAGGTGGTGGTTAAATACAAAGGCTAGGAAATAAATTTTGACTACTTTTGCCGAATGGCCAAGAATTTCGAAGAGTTTAACCTAAATCGACAGATTTTAAATGCTGTAGCTGATGCAGGCTTTACTGTTGCAACTCCTATACAAGAAAAAGCAATAGCCCCTGTATTATCGGGTCAGGATATTTTTGGTATTGCCGAAACCGGAACAGGTAAAACTGCTGCTTATGTTTTGCCTATTCTAATGCAATTGAAATATGCTCAGGGAGATTCTGCGCGCGCATTAATATTAGCTCCAACAAGAGAGTTGGCTATGCAAATTACCGAGCATATCCAGATTTTCTCTAAATATACAGATCTACGTACTGTTGTGGTTTATGGAGGACTTGGGCCTAAAACTCAGATTGAACAGATTAAAGCCGGTGTTGATATTATTGTAGCTACACCAGGAAGATTTTTAGATATTTATTTAGCAGGCCATATCAATACCCAATACATAAAGTTTTTGGTGCTAGATGAGGCAGATAAGATGATGGATATGGGCTTTATTGGCTCTATTCATAGGATTTTGGAGATTGTACCTCGTAAAAGGCAAAACCTTTTGTTCTCGGCTACCATGAGTAATTTGGTACAAAAGATTGCGGGCGACTTTTTAAAACACCCAACTTTAATTGAAGTAGCGGAGCAAGCTACGCCAGCAGCAACGGTTACTCAAACCTTGTACGAAGTGCCTAACTTTAAAACAAAGATCAACCTGCTGCAACACTTAATGAAAAATGATGAGGAGTTTAAAAGACTGATCATTTTCTGTAAAACCAAAACGGTAGCCGATAACATTTTTAGTTTCATTGAGCGTAAGTTTGGGGCAGAAGCGGTTAGGGTAATCCATGCCAATAAAGGCCAGAATACAAGGATTAATTCTATAAATAATTTTAAAGAAGGCAATATCAGGGTATTGGTAGCAACCGATGTCGCATCACGAGGTATTGATGTTTCGGAAGTAAGTCATGTGATTAATTTTGATGTTCCAATTATCATTGAAGACTATGTGCATAGAATTGGTCGTACCGGAAGAGCATATTCAAAAGGAGATGCGCTTACCTTTTGTACACCAGCCGAAAAATATTACATTGAGAAAATACAAAAATTAATAAGACAAGAAATTCCTGTTGTACCTTTGCCAGCTGAAGTTTTTGTGGAAGAAACCCCTTATGAGGAGAAACAGGCAATAAATCGTGCAATTGACGATCAAAAGCGTAAAGAAGATCCTGATTTTAAAGGTGCTTTCCATGAGAAAAAACATGCTGCCGCCATTGCAGCTGCTGCAAGAAATAAAACAAATAAGCAGCCTGCTTGGAAAAAGAAGAAATTCAAAAAATAGTTAAAGACATTGAAAGTAAAACTGACCCCGCTTAATATTGTTTCAGCCATCTGCCTGGTTATCGCCATAATGTTGCTGATAAATAAGAAAGAAGAGGGGAATCCCAAATATGTGGATATTACCGGAATTCTTATTGGGTTTAGCTTTTTGACCGCAATTGTTGCTTTCATATCAGATCAAATTTTTAGAAGGTTTATTTTAAACCTAAAGAAACTATGGGTTGTAGAAGGCGTGTTAGTTATTTTCATCATCATTTTAATATTTATAATAAAAGCTAGTATAAGTTAATGAAGCAAGCAGAAATCAAAATCACCGTTCAGTTAGACGATAATAATGTTCCTGACAATATCCTTTGGGAATCTACAGATGCACAAACTCAGGAACAAGTTCCGGTTAAGTCTATGATGCTGGCATTGTGGGATCACAACTATAAGAACTCAATGCGCATTGATCTTTGGACTAAAGACATGCCTGTTGATGAGATGAAGCGTTTTTTTTATGAAACGTTGCAAACTATGGGCGATAGTTTTTTAAAGGCCACAGGAGAAACACTTATAGTGGAAGATTTGCGTGATTACTGTGCGCATTTTGCCGATAAAATGGGGATCAATACTCAAGGATAAATAAAATGAGACTGCAAGGAATTATTGGGTCAGTAATTATGGCTGTGGGAGGGATGTGCCCACTTATGCGTATTCCAATTATTGGCAGCTGGAATTATTTTGATATAGATCAGAGATTAGCTATTGCTTTTTATGTAATGGTAGTAATTGGATTGATAGGGACCTTCGCGAATAAAGCCGGACTCATAAAATTGGCCGGTTGGGGAGGAATTGTTTTGGTGCTAATTACCCTGGCCGGGATATACTTTAAGGCACATGATTCATTTAGTTTTCTTCATTTTAAAAAACTCATAAACTTTGGTGCAGGTATGGTTAAATTAAAATGGGGATGGTATGTTATTGCCGCCGGAACATTTATATTGATAACTGTAAGAAAACCGAAAGTTGTTTTGGTAAATGAAGTGGTTCAGGTAAAGTAAGTTCTTAATTCAAATCGCCTAATGATTTGTGCTTCCTTTTCCTTTTAAACTGAGTTTGCTTTAGATGTTCATCACCGCTGATGATGCTGATGTTTCCATCAACCTCAAGAATAGCCAATTTTACATCTTTATATTTTTCAATTCCGTGCTCTCTCATGGCTTCTTCAAGTTCCTCGTTGGTGATATCCAACTTGCTGAGTTTGTCGAAATTAAATTTACCATTGTGGATAAGGATTTCAGGATGCTGAGAGATAAAGTCTCTCAGCTTTTTGTTTTTGAACATGAGCTTTTTTAAAGCGTAGTTTAAAGCAAACAAAACGGCTGCTGCAATTAATCCTCCTAATAAGCTTGTGTTGTTGCCAACCATAGCATTTTGAACAGCATTACTGATCAGTAAAATCAATACTACATCAGTAGTGTTGAGCTGCGAGAGTTCCTTTTTGCCGGTTAAGCGAATTGCAACAAGCATAAAAGCATAAACAGCAAGGCTTCTTAAAATGATGTCAAGATATTGGTTCATGATCAGGGTTCATTATTAATACAATATTATTCATATTTAGTTTACAAAACACCTATTTGAATCGAAAATAACCGATTAAAAATTATCTTTGCCACAGTATGCAACTACTACATCAGGTAAAATATTTAATTAAGAAAGAAGTACTGCTGGAGTGGCGCTCTAAATATGCACTTAATGGCGTTCTGCTTTATGTAGTTTCAACCGTTTTTGTTTGTTTTCTGTCTTTCGTAAGTATTGCTCCAATTACCTGGAATGCATTGTTTTGGATTATCATGCTTTTTGCATCTATAAATGCGGTTTCAAAAGGTTTTTTACATGAAAGCAAAGGACAGCAATTATACATTTATACCATTGCAAGCCCACTGGCGCTCATCATTTCTAAAACGGTATACAATGTACTTTTGATGATGCTGCTTACCCTTATTGCATTGTTTTTTTACATGATGGTATTCGATTATGTGCCTCAGGATCTTGGTCTTTACATCATAGCAACAGTGCTTGGTAGTCTAAGCTTTTCAACCATTTTTACCATGATTTCAGCAATTGCGTCTAAAGCAGGTAACGGAGGGATGCTAATGGCTATACTTAGCTTTCCTGTTATTATACCGGTGCTAATTGTACTGATCAAGCTTACAAAAAATGCAATTGACGGCCTGGACAGAAGTGTTAGTTTAGATGAGATTGGCCTGCTTTTGATTATAAATGCACTGGTTGCAGCGGTAACATTACTGCTATTCCCTTATTTATGGAGAGATTGAGCTTTAAAATCCCCTGCCCAGTTATTACCTTTGTTACAATTAAGCCTATATAATGAACAAGATTTGGTGGAAGATTTTAGGGTCGGTATTAGTTTTGTATACCGCCATTGCAGGATTACTATCGGGAGTACCCCATTTGGCCATATTAAATGAGACAATTCGCAACCTGTATTTCCATGTACCCATGTGGTTTGCAATGCTTACACTATTCTCCATTTCGGTATTCTACAGTGTGAAATATTTATTGTACGGAAAGGAATCTGATGATATCAGAGCAATAGAGAGTGTAAATGTGGGGATCATCTTTAGTATACTTGGCTTAATTACAGGAGCAGTTTGGGCTAAGTTTACCTGGGGACAGTTCTGGAGTTTTGATGTGAAACAGAATTTTACAGCGGTGGCCATACTTTTATATTTTGCCTATCTGGTACTTAGAAATGCTATTGATGAGCAACAAAAAAGAGCCAAAATATCGGCTATTTACAATATTTTTGCCTTTCCGATGATGGTGGTACTCATAATGGTATTACCCCGTTTGTCAGATTCTTTACACCCCGGAAACGGTGGTAATCCGGGCTTTAATAGTTACGATTTAGATAGCCGTATGCGTGCTGTTTTATATCCGGCTTTCATTGGCTGGTCAATAATTGGATATTGGATCTATACTATTAGATTCAGGATTCGTACAATAGAAAACAAACAAAATTCCTAAAATGAAGAAGATCATATTTGCTTTAATGCTGCTATTAAGTTCAGTGCAATTATTTGCTCAATCTAATGATGTGGAGATGGCTGATGCTTTACGCAGCAACGGAAAGATATATGTTGTTGTTATCTGTATCGTAATAATTCTTGTCGGTTTGTTGATTTATCTATTCTCTCTCGATAAAAGATTAAAAAAAATAGAAAAGAAATCTTCTGACAAAAACTAATTTTAAATCGTTTAATCATCGTTTTTGCGCCTTTTTAACGCTAGTGTGTGGTGTACACTAAGTAATTCAGCATTTGTATTAATCATTTTTTTTAGTGCAATTTTGTACTCATAACTGAGAACTTATTCAAAATTCATAAAAAACAAATAATGGCTAATTCAGCAAATGAGACAAAATTTTTTGCAGACGTGTGTAAAAATTTTGACAGTGCAGCGCAGTTCACATCCCATCCCGAGGGATTATTAAATCAAATTAAAGCCTGTAACAGTGTGTATCGTTTCCAGTTCCCAATTAGAAGAGGAAATGGATTTGAAGTTATTGATGCATGGCGAGTAGAACACTCTCATCACATGAGCCCTACCAAGGGTGGTATCCGTTACAGTGAGATGGTAAATGAAGATGAGGTAATGGCTTTAGCAGCCCTAATGACCTACAAATGTGCTATTGTAAATGTTCCTTTCGGTGGGGCAAAAGGTGGTATTTGTATTAATCCTAAAAACTACTCTGTGGCCGAGTTGGAAACCATAACGCGCCGCTACACAACTGAGTTAATAAAGAAAAATTTTATTGGTCCTGGTATTGATGTTCCGGCTCCAGATTATGGATCTGGTGAACGTGAAATGAGCTGGATTGCAGATACCTATATGACTATGAATCCTGGTCAGCTTGATGCTTTAGGTTGCGTTACAGGAAAGCCAATTGCTTTACATGGTATTCGCGGTCGTAAAGAAGCTACCGGGCGTGGTGTTGCTTACGCGGTTAAGGAATGCGTTAATGTTGCCGAGGACATGAAAAAGATTGGATTTAAAGCAGGATTAGGCGATAAACGTGTTATTGTTCAGGGCTTAGGAAACGTGGGTTATCATTCGGCTAAATTCCTTTCGGAATTCGGAGCAACAATTGTTGGTCTTTGCGAGTACGAGGGGGCAATTTACAATGAAAACGGATTAAATATTGATGAGGTTTTTGCTCATCGTAAAAATACAGGATCGATATTAGGGTTCCCTGGAGCGACTGATTTCAAAAATTCAATGGAAGGATTAGAACAACCATGCGATATTTTAGTTCCGGCAGCTTTAGAGAATCAAATTACGGTAAACAACATTCGTAATATAAAGGCAAAAATTATTGCTGAAGGTGCAAACGGGCCAACTACGCCTGAGGCGGAAGAAATATTTACTGAAATGGGAGGAATCATTATTCCTGATATGTATTGTAATGCAGGTGGTGTTACTGTTTCTTATTTTGAATGGCTAAAAAATCTTTCACACGTGGCATTTGGACGTATGGAAAATCGTTATGCAGAGAATTCTAATGCCAATTTGATCAATACTTTAGAAAATCTTACTGGTAAAAAGATTCCTGCAGAAAATCGTCTAATGATTGTTAAGGGGGCCTCTGAGATGGAGCTTGTAAATTCAGGATTAGAGGACACAATGATGCATTCCTATCATGAGATCAGAGAGAATTTAATTACTAAACCCGGTGTTCAAACATTAAGGACAGCTGCTTTTGTTGGTTCAATTGACAAGATCGCGGTTTCTTATATGAACCTTGGTATCTGGCCATAGGTTTTAAAGACAGCTATTTTAATCCGCATCACGTATAATGGTGCGGATTTTTTTTGTCATCTGTTTGCTAATTAAACCAGGTGTTAAAATCAAAGTGCGTTTATCCGCGTATATTGCATAAAGCCTGATTATGAAAGTTAAGCTAATATTTTTGATACTTCTGCCTGCCTTTTTCTGTGCCTGTAATGAAGCGCAAAAACTGGAAACTAAAAACGGATTTGCAGTAATAACAGCAGCAAAAAGGGGAGAAGCTGTGGCAACTTATGCTGGTGGCTGTTTTTGGGCAATGCAGGAATGTATGCTGGAGTTAAAAGGAGTGAGTAAGGTTATAAGTGGCTATTCAGGTGGTACCAAACCAAACCCGGATTATAATGAGGTATTGTCTAAAACTACCGGATATGCAGAAGCCGTGCAGGTTTATTATGACCCAAAAGTAATAAGCTTTGAAAAACTAACCGAAGCATTCTTCAATGCGCATGATCCTACCCAGGAGGATGGACAGGGACCTGATCTGGGCCCTGATTATCGTTCGATCGCTTTTTATAGGTCGCCCTCAGAGAAAATGATAATTCACAACCTAATTAGTAGGATTGATTCTATTAATGGTTACAACAGGCCGGTGGTAACTGAGGTGGTTCCATTTAAAGTCATTTATCCAGCCGAAACCGAACATCAGGATTATTATAGGAGGCGTAGCTGGGAGCCATACATTAGAAATGTTTCTCGCCCAAAAGTGCTAAAACTCAGAAAAACTATGCCTTACCTCATAAAATCTGAATATAAAGACTGAAAAATGCACTTTTTGTCAGAGAACTATCAATAAACGGTCATCATCCCGAATTGGAGGTGGCTAAAAGACTTTAGGTACTTATATTTTTTATCTTTGTAGGGTTCAATTTATTTTTATTACGACCATGAGAAAAAGTGCAATTGTTGGTTTAATTACTATAGCGATATGTGTAGGTTTTTTAGTTAGTCTAAACGCCGATACAAATAGCTATTCTACATTTACTGAAGCTGCAAAAGATCCTAAGGAATTTCACGTAATGGGATACTGGGAAAAAGAAAAGGGTACCTATTACGACGCTCAGAAGGATGCTAACCATTTTGCTTTTTACATGAAGGATCAAAAAGGCAGTGTAAATAAAGTTGTTTACAATGGTACTAAACCTCAGGACTTTGAACGCTCCGAAAAGCTGGTATTAATCGGTAAGATGAAAGACGATACCTTTTACGCTTCTAAAATACTCATGAAATGTCCATCTAAATATAATAACGATCTTGTAGAAGTCAAGAAGGACGGTAAAGTGGAAAAATACAATTAATCTTAATGGATATACAATTTATTGGAGAGAACCTCCTTCCGGGTAAAGTCGGGCAATTCTTTATTGTTTTAGCATTCGCTGCGTCATTACTATCAGCCATCTCTTATTTTTTTGCTACCCAAAATAAGGATCTTGCAGATCAATCATGGAAACGCATCGGACGCATCTCATTTCTAATAAACTGGCTTAGTGTAATAGGTATAGGAGCTACACTTTTTTTTCTGATATTAAATCATTACAACGAATACTATTACGTCTATTCACACTCTTCAAAAGAACTGCCTGTATATTATATCGTGTCAGCATTTTGGGAAGGACAAGAGGGGAGTTTCTGGTTATGGGCGTTTTGGCAATCATTGCTGGGCGTAATATTAATGTGGAAGGCCAGAACCTGGGAAACTGGCGTTATGACAGTGGTAGCTTTCTCGCAAGCGTTTTTAACTTCAATGTTATTAGGTGTTGAAATCTTTGGCGAAAGAATAGGTAGCTCTCCATTTATACTTTTAAGAGATGCTTTAAACCTTAAGGAGATGGCACCAGTTGTGTTTGCAGATCCTGAAAACTTTAAAAACTACCTTAAATTTATATCCGACGGACGCGGATTAAACCCGTTACTTCAAAATTACTGGATGGTTATTCACCCTCCAACCTTGTTTTTAGGTTTTGCAAGCATGGTTGTGCCATTCGCTTATGGAATTGCAGGACTATGGCAAAAGAAATATAAAGAATGGGTAAAACCAGCAATGCCATGGGCATTGTTTGCAGTAATGATTTTGGGAACAGGTATCATTATGGGGTCGTTTTGGGCATATGAAGCACTAAACTTTGGCGGTTTCTGGGCCTGGGATCCGGTTGAAAATGCTTCCATTATTCCCTGGTTAACCCTTATAGCAGGTGTACACGTAATGATTGCCTTTAAAAATACTGGGCACGCATTCTTCACTGCAATTGTATTGATCTTTCTCAGCTTTGTACTGGTACTATATGCTTCATTCCTGACCAGAAGCGGAATTTTAGGCGAAACATCTGTACACTCATTTACAGATCTGGGCATGTTTGGCCACCTGATATTATACAATGTTGTCTTTTTGGCTTTACCGGTAATTTTACTAATTGTAAGGTGGAAAGAGTTGCCTATTACCAATAAAGACGAAGAAACTTATTCAAGAGAATTCTGGATGTTTATAGGTGCGCTTGTTATTACTGTAGCTTGTATCCAGGTAATTTTCTCCACTTCGGTACCTGTGTTTAACGCAGCATTTGGAACTAACTTTGCACCTCCTATAGATGCCATTAAGTACTACAACCAATGGCAGGCTCCGTTTGCTATTTTAGTAACGATCATATCAGGATTCACTCAGTTCATGAAGTACAAGAGAACTGATATCCGTAAATTCTATAGCAGTCTTGCGGCTACTGTGATTTTCTCAATTGTAATTACTGCCGGTTTTGTGTATATCACCAATGTATATCATAACCTGATGTATATTCTTTTAACCTTCAGTTGTGTGTTTGCAGTTATGTCTAACGCGAAGATTCTGGGGCAGGGTTTTGGAGGTAAGCGGAAATTGGTAGGTGCGGCCGTTGCACACATTGGTTTCGCTTTGCTGCTGCTTGGCGCTTTAGTAGCCGCTGCTACTAACAAACCAATCTCGTTAAATGCATCTAACTTTATTCCGGTTAAAGATTTCGAGAAGGCTGAAAAACCTGGGGAAAACATTGTTCTTTACAAGAATGAGCCAAAGAAAATGGGTAAGTACACCGTTACCTATATTAGCGATACTACTGTTGCTCCAAATACTTTTTACAAATTGAACTTTAAAGTTTATGATGAAAGTACCGGCAAGGTAAAAGAAGATTTCGAAGTAAATCCTCATATTCAGTCGAACGAGAAAATGGGGCTTATCGCCTCTCCGGATACGAAACATTATCTAACCTACGATATTTATACTCACGTTACCAGTGCTCCTTTGAAAGAAGATAAAGAGCATGGAGACCATGAAGGACATAGTGAAGAGGAGAACTACAAGGCTCCGAGGATTGTAACACTTAGCGTTGGTGATACTTTGCATACAAGCAGTGGGGTGCTTACGGTTAAAGCATTAAATCCAAAACCCCAGGCGAAAGATTTAATATTAGGGCCTAAAGACTTAGCTGTAGGTATGCCAATTGAGGTTGACGTAAATGGTAAAATATATAAAACTGAACCCATCTTTTTGGTTAAAGGAAATAACGTGTTTGACTTTGCCCGTAATATTGATGATTTAGGATTAAGGGTTAGGTTTACAAAAGTAATTCCTGATCAAGGCAAAGTAGAATTGCAGGTTTTTGAAAAACCTCAGCAAGCTAAGGACTGGGTTGTTTTTAAATCTATTGAATTCCCTTACATCAATTTATATTGGATTGGTACCATCGTAATGGTTGCAGGATTTTTAATATCCATTTTCAGGAGACAAAAAGAAGTTAAAGCTGTTTAATGAAAGTAGTCTGTATTGGTTCTGGCAATGTGGCAACCCATTTGGCTAATGCACTAAAAGCAAAGGGTGTAGATCTGATTCAGGTATGGAGCCGTGATTTAGCGAATGCCTCTGAGCTGGCAAAGCGCACAAACTCAGTAGCGATCTCAAATCTGGATGAGATTGACCGTTTTGCTGACTTATACATTATTGCCGTGAAAGATGATGCCATTTCATCGGTATCTTATAGCTTAAAAGATATAAACGGATTGGTGGTTCATACCTCTGGAGCTACATCAATAGACGCCTTGTCGGCACTGAAAAATTACGGTGTTTTATATCCACTGCAAACTTTCTCTAAAGCAAAGCCAATCGATTTTGCGAATGTTCCATTATGTATTGAGGCAAACAATGTACATTCTTTGGAAGTGTTAAGAAGTGTCGCGGGTAAGCTTTCGTCGCCTGTTTATGAAGTGGATAGCGAGAAAAGGAAAATATTGCATTTGGCGGCAGTTTTTGCCTGTAATTTTGTTAACCATCTTTACACATTAAGTGATAAAATAGTGGAACATTTTGAGCTCGACTTTGAGATGCTTAAGCCATTAATAATGGAAACAGCTTTAAAAGTACAGACTGAACTACCTATAAATGTACAAACCGGACCTGCCGTTCGGAATGATGAGCAAACTATGATTAAACATCAGGATTTACTAAATGGTATGCCTGAATTAAAAGAAATCTATCAAACTTTAAGTAAAAGCATTAAAAAAACACATTTATAGTTATAAATGCCGTTTTTCGTGCTTATTTTTGGACACAATTATGAGTATTTTTAAATTAAAGATAAATTTTGAAGAACAAGGAAAAGAACCTCTTGAATTACCTATTGTAAGCGGAGAATCGGTTCTTGATGCTTGTTTAGATCACGGAATAGAATTACAGCATAACTGTGGCGGAGTATGCGGCTGCAGCACATGTCATGTTTACGTGTTAAAGGGAATGGATAATATCCAGGAAATTTCTGATAAAGAAGAGGATTTTATTGACAGAGCTGTTCGTCCTAGAATTACTTCAAGATTAGGTTGCCAGTGTGTTGTTATAGATGGAGATATAGAAGTAACGATCCCCGATCAATCAGAATTTTTAGGTCACTAACAATTAATCAATAAATTATACAAAAACATGCAAGATAAATTTGCTTTACCAATATACTGGAATGACCATGAGGATATCGCCCAGGAGTTATACGAGAAATTTGGTGACGATTTTAATGAAGCCAAAATATACCGTATCAGATTCACTGAGCTAATAGAATGGGTACTAGAATTACCTAATTTTAAAGGAACCAGAGAAGAAAGTAGTGAAGGTCATTTGGAACAAATCCAATCGGCCTGGGTTTACGAATGGAGAGATAACCAGGATTAGTAAGATATGTTCCTGCAGAAACTTAAAAACATTACCACCCTTATTTTTGATGTGGATGGTGTGCTCACAAATGGTGATATTATAGCATCAGACAGTGGGGAGTTTCTGCGCACATTTAACATTAAAGACGGTTATGCTTTACAGTTGGCCGTAAAAAGGGGATATCTCATTTGTATCATCTCCGGGGGACGGGGTTTAGCAATGCAAAGACGTTTTGAAGGTTTAGGCATTGCAGAAGTATTTCTGGGTGTTTCAGATAAAGTAGATGTTTTTAATTCTCTTTTAGCTAAGCATAACATCACGGCCGACGAAGTATTGTATATGGGCGATGATATTCCCGATCTTAAAGTTATGCAATTGGCAGGCCTGGCAACATGCCCTTCAGATGCTGTACCCGAAATAAAAGCAATTTCTGAATATATTTCTCCATATCCGGGAGGTAAAACAGCAGTTCGGGATATTATTGAAAAAGTACTTAAAGTACAGCAAAAATGGTTCGATGAGAGCCCCTCTGCAGCCGATTCCGGGAAGTAACAGCCTGCAACAATTATGTTACTTCTGCCGGATTAAACCTAATCCTCTGTTTGTACTCCAATCTCTTACAAAACCGAAGCTAAAAGCTTTATAACCATTAAAAATTGTAAAAGAGTATGAAAAAATTATTGATTATCTGCGGATTGTTATTTAGTGTAATAACATTTGCACAAGCACAACAGGGTCAAGGTGGTCGCAGAGGAGGAACACCTGAAGAGAGAGCAAAAAGAAATACCGAAATGTTGACTAAAAAGCTTAGTCTTACAGCAGATCAGCAAACCAAAGTTTCTGCCATTTACCTGGAACAAGCTGAGGCGATGAAAAAATTGCGTGAAGATGCGGCAGGAGACAGGGACGCAATGCGGGCTGCAATGGTGAAATCTAACGAGGAAAGCGACACTAAGATTAATGCTTTGTTAAACGACGATCAGAAAAAAGCTTACACCACCTGGAAAGAAGAGCGAAAAGAAGCGATGAAAAAAAGACAAGATGGTAATGGCGGGGGGCAATAATCATAAAAACATTTAAAATAATAGAAGCGGCATATGGTCGCTTTTGTTATTTTTGAGCAAATATTAATTATGTATAGACAGACACTTCCAATAATACTCGCCTCAAAATCTCCACGCAGACAAGAATTGATGAAATCGATGAATCTTGATTTTAAAGTAGTTTTGAAGGAAGTTGATGAAAGCTATCCGGAGGATTTACTCCCAGCCGAAATTGCGATTTACATTGCCGAAAAGAAGGCAGCAGCCTTTGCAGATGATAGCCATGAAAGTATAGTGATTACTGCAGATACTATTGTGGCCTATAACAATGAAATATTGGGTAAACCTGAGGATGTAACCCATGCTACTGAAATGCTAACCAAATTGTCTGGCACAAACCATCAGGTATATACTGGTGTGAGTATTGCTCATGCGGGTAAAATGCATTCTTTTTACGATGTTACAGAAGTGTTTTTTAATCCACTTACACCAGAACAGGTTGAATTTTATATCGCCAATTTTAATCCCTTTGATAAAGCAGGTGCTTATGGTATTCAGGATTGGATAGGCCTTGTTGCTGTCGATAAGATCATTGGTTCCTATACAAATGTGATGGGTTTGCCAACTGAAAAGCTATATAAGGCTTTGTCAGGATTTTAGTTCTGATAACGAATATAAAACACCCATTTTTAAATCGTAAGTAGATAAACTGATCTGTTTAATCTGAGACATTGATAGAACGTGATTTGTAAGAATTGCAGCAATAACAATCATATCAACCCTTAATTTTATGAGATCAGGCATGTTTTCGCGCGCTGCATGGGTAGATTTAATCAGTTTTTCTGAGAGACTGCCGTACGCCGCAAATTCAATGGGTATTGATTTTATATGCGCTATATCCACTTCTTTTAAGATCATACCAGCGAAGGTCTCAAAAGCTCCTGCTGAACCAACTAAATGATCAGGTTTATACAATATACAAGCTTCTTTTAGACCTGTGAGCTCATTGTTTAAATGGCTAATAATAGCTGATTTATCCAGCTCACTAATTGGATCTGAATGGAAATAAGCCTGCATTAATCTGGCTGCACCTATGTTATAGCTTTTCTTCCACAGGAGTTCTTTGTTATTACAGATTATGAATTCAGTGCTTCCTCCGCCGATATCCATAATCAATGATGTCCCGTTGATTGCACCTGTGGCTTTTACTCCTTTATAAATGTATTCAGCTTCTTTGTCGCCATCAATAACGTCTATATTGATGCCCGCGTTTTTTTTTGCAGCATCAACAAAATCACTTCCATTGGCTGCGCTCCTTACTGCGGAAGTAGCAATTGCAAGTGCTTGTTGAACATGGTGTTTATCAATTTCTTGTTTAAAGGTCTTTAATGTTTCAATTCCACGTTCAAATGCTTCTGGTATAATGATGTTTTCATTAATGCGCCCCTGACCAAGCCGAACGGGTACATTTGTTTTATAGATTATCTGAACCCCTGTAGCAGATATTTCTGCTATGATTAGGTGAAAGGTATTTGTACCAAGATCAATAACTGCGGCTCTCATCAAAGGTTTATTTAATGGTAAAAGTGCAAAAAAAAGCCACCCTATTGGATGGCTTTTTAAAAAATTATTTAATTATTATTCGAAATATTCCTTCATTTTCTCGAAGAAACTCTTATCGTGCTTACCCGGTTGTGGTTTAAAATTAGGAGAGTCTCTTAATTTCTCAAGCATGCTTCTTTCTTCAGAACTTAGTGCTTTTGGAGTCCATATGTTTACATGGATAATCTCATCGCCTCTGTGGTATGAATTGATTTCAGGGATACCTTTACCTTTTAAGCGTAATAACTTTCCGCTTTGGGTACCTGGTTCAATTTTGATTTTTGCTTTACCATCGATAGTTGGAACCTCAGCACTATAGCCTAATGCAGCATCAATGATAGAAACGTGTAAATCATAAACCACATTATTTCCTTCACGTTTTAAGGTTTCATGAGGTATTTCTTCAATCAGGATGATCAGATCTCCAGGAATACCTCCGCTAGGTGCTGCATTACCTTTTCCGCTCATGCTTAATTGCATACCATCACTTACACCAGCCGGGATATTAATTGTAATGGTTTCTTCGCCACGAACTATACCATCACCATGGCAAGATGTACATTTAGCGGTGATCTGCTGTCCGCTACCATTACAGGTAGGGCAGGTAGAGGTAGTTTGCATCTGACCAAGAATTGTATTGGTCACTCTGCGAACTGCACCGCTTCCACCGCAGGTTTTACATGTACTTACCGATGAGCGATCTTTGGCTCCTGTTCCGTCGCATGTTTTACAGCTAATCTGTTTATTTACTTTGATCTTCTTCTCGGTACCATTGGCAATTTCCTCAAGAGTGAGTTTTACTTTGATGCGCAGGTTAGTTCCCTTAGCTACACGTCGACCGCCGCGTGACTGCTGACCGCCGCCTCCAAAGAAACTTTCAAAAGGACTGCCACCACCACCAAAAATATCTCCAAACTGACTGAAGATATCTTCCATGTTCATGCCGCCTCCGCCATATCCACCACCAGAAGCGCCGCCAACACCAGCATGACCGTAATGGTCATAACGCTGTTTCTTTTCCGGATTGCTTAAAACTTCATAGGCTTCAGCAGCTTCTTTAAAGTTATCTTCGGCAGCTTTATCCCCAGGGTTCTTATCAGGGTGAAATTTGATAGCTAGTTTGCGATAAGCCTTTTTAATCTCTTCGGCAGATGCGCTTTTGGTTACACCAAGTACATCATAAAAATCTCTCTTACTCATAATTTTAACTACCTACTACAACTTTAGCAAAGCGAATTACTTTATCATTCAAAGTGTAGCCTTTCTCTAATTCATCAATTACTTTTCCTTTTAACTCCTCATTTGGCGCAGGTATTTTAGTAATAGCCTCATGGTTATCGGTATCAAAAACATTGTTGATGCTTTCAATTTCTTTTAAACCTTTTTGAGCTAAAATACTTTTTAGCTTGCTATGCACTAAAGCAACACCTTCACGAATTGGATTTATATCAGTAGCAGTTTCTATAGCCTTGGTGGCACGATCAAAATCGTCTAAAACAGGTAAAAGTGAAACTATTACATCTTTTCCGGCAGTTTGTAAAAGCTCACTACGTTCTTTTTGGGTACGACGTTTGAAATTGTCAAACTCGGCAAACAAGCGTAGATATTTATCGTTTAAAGCTGCATTTTCTTGTTGTAATTTTTCTTCGGCAGAAAGCTCTGGCACAACTTCGGTTTCAGCAACTGGATTTTCTGCAGTTACTTCTTCAGTATTTATTTGATCTTCGGTATTATTCATCTGCTCTTCAGCGTTATTTTTCACAATTGGATCTGTGTTATCGTTCTTTTTCTTCTTGCTAAACATGGTATAGTAGAATTTTTGATTGTAAACTCAAAAGTTTTGCCAATGAAATATATCAGTCATGGTGGCAGTTTTATTTAAAATAAACTGACGCGAATGACTGAAAAGGAATGTTTTGTCAGATTTTGGCGGTTAAACAATTTGCGCATCTTCATGCACAATACCACCTTCGCATTTGATGATTCTTGAAGGGAAAGTTCTTATAATATGATAGTCATGGGTAGCCATAAGTACAGCAGTTCCGCTCTGACTAATCTGTTTAAGCAACATTACTATTTCTTCTGATGTATCAGGATCTAAGTTTCCTGTAGGCTCATCAGCAAGTATTATTTCAGGGTTATTTAATAACGCACGTGCAATTACAACGCGTTGCTGCTCGCCGCCCGAAAGCTCATGAGGCATTTTTCTGATCTTTGAACGTAAGCCTACCTTTTCAAGAACATCTTTTATGCGTTCTTCAATTAGCGCTTGATCTTTCCAACCCGTCGCTTTTAATACGAACTCAAGATTTTTTTCAATCGTTCTGTCGGTAAGCAGTTGAAAGTCCTGGAATACGATTCCTAATTTTCTACGTAAATAGGGTACATCTTTAATGGCCAGGTTTTTTAAATCGAAACCGGCTATTTGTCCGTCTCCGTTACCGATATGAAGATCTCCGTAAATGATTTTAAGCAAACTGCTTTTACCGGAACCGGTTTGACCAATTAAAAAAACGAACTCTCCTTTATCAACATTTAAATTTACATCTGATAAAACCAGATGTTTTTGTTGAAATACATCTACATTCTTTAGATTTATAACTGCGTTTCCTGTCATTTTTAAATATCTATTTTAGCAATTTGTCCAAAAGGCAAATCATTTACAAAATTCATAATGTAAGGCAATTTATCACCTAAGCCCAATTTTTCAAGCGATTTATCAGGCCTGTCTACCCTAAAGTAGGCCAATAAGGTAAATTTATCATCCCTTAATTGTACATAATCAGGGATCTTGGCAATGCCTTTTACTTTAATAACATACATTAGGTCAAAAATAGTATTTCAAATTGAGAAATAAGGCATGTGATGTATTTATCTAATCAGGGTAAGGGATCCGGTGACTGTTTTCATGCCATTTTTCAGATCAATGATGTAATAATAGACACCGACTGGAACATCCTCATTTCTGTACTTTCCATCCCATGGCTTTTCATAGCCAGTGCTTTCAAAGACGAGGGTACCATAACGATTCATTACTTTTACCACAGGGGCATCCAGCGCATCTATAGCAGTGATATTCCACGCATCATTAATATTGTCGCCATTCGGACTAAAGGCATTTGGGACAATAAACCCTTGGTAAACCTTAACAAATACGGTATCCAGAGCCGTTACACAGCCTAGATTCGATTCAGCATGCAGGGTATACTCTGTATCCTCTTTAGGCGATACCCTGGGGGTAAGGGAGTTTTGATCTTCAATATCAGTGTTTGGGGTCCAGAAATATGTTATGCCATCACCAGATACCTTTCCGCTTAGTTTGACATCATATCCACGCAATATTTTTTTATCAGGACCCGCATCAGCAGTTGGTATTTTGTTAACAATCACATTTACCTGAGCTTCCCTGTAACAGGTGCCACTCTTCACCTGAACTGTATATAATGTAGTTATCGTTGGTGATGCGACGGGATTCGCAATATTGGGATCTGAAAGCCCGGTTGCCGGCGACCAGGTATAACTTGTGCCTCCTGAAGCGCTCAATTGTACATTTTTTCCTTCGCAAATCTGAGGTGCCGGATTGTCTACAACCGGAATGGGTGGAGGAATGACGTTTACATTTATTGCAGAAGTAACCTCACACCCCAGATTTTTCACAGTAACAGTATAGGTGCCGGACATGCCAACGGTTGCATTTGGGATTTTTGGCGATTTATCTGGCGAAAGTAAAGTGCCATCGGGCTTTCGCCATATATATGTACCTTCATTATCTACATGTAACATAATCGCATCTCCTACACACACAGGCCCGTTACTTATCGGGTTTACTACTGGCGGAGGATTAACTCTGATTGTTATAGTTTGGGAAGCCGTACGACAACCCGGCGAATTAAAGTTCCCAGGTTCTGCGGCGGTTAGCCTATAATGGTTGGATCCCGGGCTTGCATTAGGAAATGGGACATTGTAGCTTAATGGATCAGTAGCTCCTGCAATATCCAACCAGATACCATTAGTCTGTTTTTGCCACTGAAAATGGAATGTTTCTGAACCGGCTATCACGCTCGATAAGTTGATGACAGTATTTGCTCCCCGGCAAATATCCTGAGTCCGGTTGAAACTGCTGCCTACTCCAGCCTTAATGTCTGGCCCACAGGCTCTAAATGTAATGTCATCTATTATGAAGTCATTACCCCCGCGTGGATTAGGATCTGTATTAAAAACATTATTGATCATTCTGATTTTTACTTGGGTTGCTGCTGTGGTCCGAAAAGTGAAACCGTATTGTCGCCAATTGTTGTTCTGATCAGGAATGTCACCCGGATTGTATCTGCCTAATTCTGTGTTGTTCATATCCAATATAACGAATGTGATGTTCGGCTTTAGACCATTATAGTCGAGCATATTAAACAGCCATGCGGCAAATTCATATTTGGTGTTGGCGCAAAGCGGTGTCTGTACTGGCGCCTCAAAAAAAACACCAGGACCGTAATCAGCATTCACAACCATCATATAACCGTCAACATCACCAGGGGTATGGTTGGTTACAGTATACCAGTTCCTGTTCATTCCTATAGTTGTTTTTGCAATGGTATAAGTGCCATCCCGTACATTTCTGTCGTTTACATAGGTGTAACTGCTAAAACCCGGATCGGGACCGGCATCCGCACTCCCACTTCCAAAATCTATGTTGACCACAGGATCTCCTAGAGAACCGGTACATACCTGTGCCATCACCTTTGCAGCATTAAAGGTCAGAATCAAAAATAATGCAATAAGTTTTGTATATCCCCAGGTCAATACAGTTATTTAAGCCAATACAATATACTGCTTATTCTCTGTATTTTAAATAATCTTGTTGCCCCCTAATGGAGCCATCCGAATCTTGATCATGCCATTTACTATAATGACATAAAAAACAAATTTTAATGGCTAAAATTCATGTTTTGTTTAAGTGCCTTATTATTAGTTGTTTGAGGTGTTTTTTTAAGGAAAGAGTAAGAGAACGAGCTTGTTGCTAAAACCCCATTAATGGCCTTCAAATAACATTTTTTATGTAAAGCAACCGTTTGTGTTGAATTATTGATATAGCTAACTATCTGATTTTTTTTGGCATCCACATATGTAATGAATAACGATCATTAATGTCACTATGGTTAAATTATTTCCAGTATTGTTTAAGACTTATATACTGATATGAGCACCCCAAGTAATCTTATTTCGTTAATGCAAACGGTTGCGTTGTTAAGGATTGTTAAATGACATTTCAATAACACTAGATTAGACCTATCAACCAAAACAACGATAATATTTTAGCATATAAAAGCTTGATAATTAATTATTAACCATTTTCTAACCATTAACCAGGATTTGATTTAGGGCATCAAACCAGAACAACAAATAACCATATATAATTTTAAACGAGGGAATTAGGTAAACCTCAATTGGCTATTTACAATAAATATAGCCGGGGGATTCGTATGCCTTAATTGTATTAACAAACTTATTTAAACTAACAACTAACCAACCCATGAAAAATCAAGTTACCTAATTGCAATTGGTGAATATGGCTATCCAGGAATAGTCTAGCCACTTAACAGATTGAAAGAAAATCTCTCTTCATTGAATTCAACTATTTGATTTTAAACTAAAAAAATGTTTATGAATAATTTTTACAAGAAGCAACTCTTTACCGGCCTGTTGCTACTGTTTTCTGTAATTGCATTCGCACAAAAAAAGATTAGCGGAACAGTTAAAGGATCAGATGACGGTGGTCCTCTTCCAGGAGTGTCTGTTACATTAAAAGGAACCTCGAAAGGGGTTAGTACAGATGGAAATGGAAAATTTACAATTGACGCACCTGCAGAAGGTGTGCTTCATTTTTCATATATAGGATATAATGCCAAGGATGTAAACATTGCCGGACAAAGTGAAATCAATGTTCAATTGACTCCTTCAGCAAATGCACTTAAGGATGTAGTAGTTATAGGATACCAGGAAGTATCAAGGAAAAAGAGTACTGCAGCAGTATCTACGGTGAAAGCTAAAGACATAGAGAATTTACCGTCACCAACATTTGATAAGCTACTGCAAGGTAGGGTGGCGGGCCTAAATGTTCAGGCTTTTTCTGGTGAGCCAGGCGGTACACCAACATTTGTTGTACGTGGTAATTCATCAATCGGAAGAGCAGTAAACGCAGCACGTGCATTGAGCAGTCCATTATTTGTGATAGATGGAATTCCTATTTCAAGTGAGGATGTTACTTCATTTGGAGATTTGACGGGTACTAACTTCATTGCTGGATTAAATCCCAATGATATAGAATCCATTGATGTTTTAAAAGATGCAGCAGCGGCATCAATCTATGGATCAAGAGGTGCAAACGGAGTAGTAGTTGTTAAAACTAAGCGTGGTAAGTCTGGAAAACCTGAGATTAATGTAAGTGCATATACCGGTGTTTCTAAACAAGGTGAGATGCAGGAGTACATCACAGGTGCTCAGGAACGTAGGTATAAAATGGATTATTTGAACAAGTATGCCAGCCATGAGCAGCAGGGTTTATATCCAATGTTACTAACCGATAGTTTAAATCCCGCATTTAATAACGCGAACGATTGGCAGGGAATATTTTACCGCACAGGTATCATTCAAAATTACGATGCTTCTGCCTCTGGTGGCTCGGAGACCATGAATTACCGTTTTAGTGGTAACTATTACAACGAGGGTGGTATTATTAAAGGGACGGGGTTTAAACGTTATACCATGTCGGGATCAATGGGAGTTAAGCTTTCAGAGCGTCTTAAACTTGATGCGTTGTTTAGATTGTCAAGAGGAGACCGTGCCAGAGGGCGCGGACAAGCACCATGGGAAAATCCACTTCCAATAAATGCAGGGACATTCCCTACTTCATTGTTATATATAAGTGATGTGGATATGCAAAACTTTACAGGTGTGCTTGATCAGGTGAAGGATAAGAATATCAATGACGATATCACTTCCAGTATAACACTTAATTACGATATCAGTAAAAAGTTTCATTTCCAAACACAAGGATCATTACAATCAAGTAGGGGGGGCAGGGACATCTTCAGGCCAAGTATTTTGGATGCAGATGGTAATTTTTATGTTCAATCATCGAAATCGAATTTTGATAACTTTAATATAGATAACCTTCTTTCGTATACTACTTCCGTAAATTCGGATCATCATATTACTGTACTGGGTGGAAATACCATAAACTACCTGACACGAGAATATACAGGAATCGGAGGAATTGGAAAAGGGAATAACGTAATTTCTACGGTCCAAGGGATCAATGAGTATGTATTTAGTGATCCATACGGTAACATGATAACGGGGTCTAAGCGCGAAGCTTCCGGAATGCTATCTTTCTTTGGAAGAGCAAGCTATGATTATAAAGATAAGTATCTCTTTTCAGTTAGTTTCCGTGCCGATGCCTCATCTCGCTTTGGCAAAAATTACAGATGGGCTCACTTTCCGTCTGTTTCTGCAGGTTGGGTAATATCAGACGAGCCATTTATGAAATCGGCAGAAAATTGGGTGTCTTTATTGAAGATAAGGGGTAGTTATGGTGTTTCTGGTAACTTACCGGCAGATTACTATGCGCCATTTAACTCATACATTACTGGAAATGGGGGCGCAGGGTATCAAGGATCTGCTGCCACAAATACTTACGATGGCATAAATGCGGTTACTTATAATCCAGGATCAATTACCCAGGATAATTTGACATGGGAAAGATCAATCCAATCAAACATTGGTATTGATGCCGAATTCTTTAAAAGCAGATTAAACATGTCTGTTGATGCCTATAACCGTGGTACATCAGACCTCATTTTCGATTTGATCATGCCGGTTACCAGCGGGTACGATAAAGTAAGAACTAATGCTGTTGATGTTAGGAATTTAGGGATTGATTTGAATGTTACAGGAAGAGTATTTAATCCTGAAAGTAAATTTCAATGGAACCCAAGATTGGTAATGTCATTCAATAAAAATCAAATCATGTCGTTGCCTAACGGTAATAGAGACATTATGGTTACTGATGGTAATACGGGTACTACTTTTATACTTACCAAAGGGCGTCCTATTTATGAGTACTTTTTGGTTAAATCGGCTGGGGTATATTCAGATAAGAATGAAATTCCTTTCGATCCTCGTACCGGAGACCTAATTACTTATTGGAACGGATCACAAACAGCAAAACCTGGTTCATACAGGTGGATAGATCAAAACTTTGACTATGATGTATGGGATCATTTTGATAAAGTAAGGGTAGGTAATCCGAATCCAAGGGTTACAGGTGGTCTCAGTAATACCTTTACCTATAAGAATTTCTCTCTTGAAGTTTTCACAACCTTCTTATTGGGCAGAGAGGTTTATAACACTTATATATCGAGCTTACTGGATCAATACAAACAACTTGGAAGCTTCCCAAGCACCGGCCTTATCAATCTGGATAAATTACCTATTTGGCGTAAACCGGGAGATAAGGCTACCTATGCTGATTTAAATCCTTATGGAGATTATTATTATCAATTTAATAATTTCTCTTCAGCTTATATGGAAGATGGATCTTATGCGAAAATCAAATACATCAATTTAGCCTATAATTTTCCAACCAAGATGCTTGAGAAATTAAAAATGAAGCGCTTACAGATTTATACCATCATAGATAATGTTTACTCTTTCCAGAAATCAACATTACCAGATGTTGAAGCCGTGAATGAGCTTGGAATATATACGGGAAATAGTTATCCGGTACCTAGAAAATTCACTTTTGGTATTCAGGCCTCTTTTTAGGCTACGGTAAATAAATAATTAATAATTAGAACATAGATCATGATTTTATCAAAATATAGAGCATTAAGTATTTTTCTTTTAGGAGGAATGCTTTGCACAGGACTATTTTCCTGTAAAAAATTATTAGACTTAAAGCCAGAAGGTTCGGTATATGAAGGAGTGTATTGGAAAACTCAGGATGACGCCACTTCTGGCTTAATGGGAGCCTATTCTTTATTGCGGAAGTCGCTTACTCTTGGCGGACAAGGTATGTCGAATTTTGTGTTTGGCGATTTTACTGCAGGAGTTTTTAATCAAGGGGGAGATTATGCCTTAAACTTTCTTGTTAGGGGTGATGAGTATTATGGTACAGGATTAAATGTTAATGATTTCAGAGGCGATTACCTGGATGATTTCCAAACCTGGACTCCCTTTTATAAAACAATAACGCAAGCAAATACCGTAATCGAAAAGGTAGGCAAAATGCCAGATAATGTATTTAAGACCCCTGCTGATAAAAGGAAGATTTTGGGGGAGGCCTACTTTATTCGTGCCTATACCTATTTTTATATGGTTCGTATATGGGGAGATTTGCCTCTGGTACTTCAGTATGATCCAGATCCGGTAACTTCTGTAAACATTTCACGTACTTCTGAAGCCATAGTTTTGGATTCTTGTGCTGTGGACATGGATAAAGCTGTAAAGCTTTTAGCTTGGAAAACCAGTAATGAAGAAATTGTTAGAGCTGATAAAGGGGCGGCCTTTGCTTTGATGGCACATTTAAACAGATGGAAATATTTTGTAACTAAAGAAACAGACCAAACTTTATTAAATAATGCGGTTGCCGCAATTGATTCTATAACAACATCTGGAAAATATCAGTTAGAGCCCGCTTCAAGTTTTCCCAAACTATTTAAGGGGAAATCATCAGAAGGTATATTTGAGATCAGCACCAACTTTTCACAAGGTGAATATCAGGTAAACGGCGGTTTCTATTTATATACGCTTGGTATTCCTTATGTTCCAAATAAAGTAAGATCTACAATTTTTGATAAGGATATGGTCGATGCAATTTTTGCAGATGACTCTGATGCGAGATACAACTATTATTTCGACAGGTCGAAACCTGAAGATATGATCCTCACAAAATACATTGGTAAAAACAAACAGAATTTGACTTTTAAAGATCCCAATGCCCAAACAGGCGCTGTTATAGATTGTAATATCAGTATTTTCCGATTGGCAGAAATGTTATTGCTGAGAGCAGAATGCAATGCCTTGCTTAATAAAAGCGGAGAGGCACTTACTGACTTAAATGCAGTTAAAAGAAGGTCTAATCTTGAAAACTATGCCGGAAGTGGAGATGATCTTAGGTATGAGATCTTTGATGAAACTTTTCGCGAATTGTTTTGCGAAGGTCATACCTGGTATGATATGGTGCGAAACAAAATGGTTGTGGATTATCTTGGAGCCGATCGTTTTCCTCAATCCAGATATGATGAAGAAGGCTGGAAATGGCCTATTAACAGAGGATTGTTTGTTGATAATAAAGTATTGACACAAAATAAATATTGGATCGGAAAGCTAAGATAAGCGGACTCTTAAATTAAATATCATGAAAATTAAATTATCATACATTCTAACTCTATTCTCTTTTTGCCTGGCATTTACTGCCTGTAAAAAGAATGATTATATCATTGGAGGCGATTTACATGATCCACATGTAAATATGACAACTTATGATTTTCTTAAAACCAAGCCTCTATTTGATACGCTGATAGTCCTTATTGATAAAGCAGGATTGAAAGATGAGATTAACGGAAGCAACACTTTTTTTGCACCTACAGATTATTCAATTAAATCTCTTCTGGCAAGAAGGACGCTCGTTATCCAACAGAAATATCAGGATGAGAATATCAAGTATACATTGGATAGTTTGCCTATTCCAGAATTAAGAGACTCATTAAGGTCTCACCTTTTTGCCGGTAAGATTAATCGCGAGCAGCTTTCTTTAGAAAATAAAGTTTTCAAGAGTCTATCTGGTGAGGATTTCTCTATTTTACTAAAACAAGTTGATAGCTATACAGGGCTTGTAACCACTAAACCGCAGTATCTTTTTCTGACTAAGATAAGAAATGGCCTGGATCCCGATCCGATTCCGGATGATTATCTTGATGAGGATAGGGATATAATAGAACTGGTTCAAACCTCTGGGATTTTAACGACCAACGGAGTGCTCCACGTATTAAATAATACGCACAAATTTTACTGGTAAATCTTTTACTCAATTAAATTGAAAGAAATGAAAATTATAAGATATGCACTAATACTAATTGTATGCGCAAGTTTGGCCTGGGTGGGGTGTAAAAAGATCCCCGTAGGTTTTATTGGAGAAACAATGTATTATAAAGACAGCCCTTTTTTGATTGAACAGGGTAATGTTAAAATAGTAACAAGCTCACTAAATCTAGATGGATCAACACTTCCAGTGTTAGTTAAATTGCTGGAAGTGAGAAAAAAAGGTACAAGCCAAAAAGCTGAGGAATTTTATGAAGAACATGAAGTGTATGTTTATAAGCAACCAATTGACCCGGATGTAGATACTACTATTGCTCAGGTAAATGCCAAAAGAGAGAAGAAAATGCTGCCTCCTTTTGAATTTTTACCAAGCGGACAATTCTTGTTTAATGCAGGTACATCATTTTTGCCGGCCAGATCTGAGTATGAATTTGATGTGGAAGTTAGTAATGAGAGTGGAAAAAAGGTGTTTAAAAACATTGGCGAAATTCATTTTAGAGATCCGGAGTTGTTTAAGCCGTATGCAATAGCAGCAAGCTGGTTTAATGATAATGGGGTGGCAACAGACAATGGTGCTTTATCCGCTAATCCAGAAATGATCATTACAAAAATCAGTGATGAGGGGACCAATGCAATAGTGAAAATTGTAGATCAAAATGGGGTGCCTTTTAATCCTAAAACTGGAGAGATCATTAAAAGAGGAGATAGGCCAACCTTTGAATCATATGCGAAATTTAATCCGGTAACGTATACAGATACTTCGATGGTGTGTAATTTTGAAATTACGCCTTTCCCGATCAAGAGAATTAGCGGATATGGAGATTTTCTAATGTATTACAGGATACCAAGTAAGTTTGCTAGTTTGACTACATTCCCGGCAGGTCATGCACCAGGCTCAACATTTAGTATTAATCCAAGATTTGGCTTCCAGATTAAGCAACTGGGTACTTATTTAATCACCATTAAATTAAATGGTGTTATACATAAATAGCAGGTTACATTAAAGGCAAAGCCAGCCTATTTCATATCAGAAGATATGAAATAGGCTGGCTTTTTTATAGCTTATTAAGGAAGGCTATGGTATCTACATTATCAGCATAATCCCATAGTTTTGGAACCTGACTTTCTCCGAATCCTAATACACCGGTTTTTAGTTCAAAAGGAATATTACTTACCACGCATTGAATGTTTTCTTCTTCTGCCTTTAGTTTAGCTGCAACATCTTCGATGTTTTTATAGCGCTCATAATACAGTACAGCCAACGGTGATGACATTCCTGAATCTTCTTTTAACAATAAGAAACCGTTATCGTAATGCTCAGCCATATTTACCAGGTAAATAGATTTGTTATAATCGTAGTTGTTGTTGTATTTGAAATGATTAATAATTTCTTTGAAATGCTCTATCGGCTCAAAAAAATCTTTGATATTATAATCCTCCGGGATAAATAGTTTAGAAACATTTCTGCAACCTAAGCCAAAATAATCAAATATATCATGACCAAGCGAGGCAATTTCGGAAGGACTCTCTTGCCCGTTTAATACCGCAACACTATTTCTGTTTTTTCGAATGATGTTTGGAACCTTGCCAAAATAAAAATCAAAATATCTTGAGGTGTTATTACTGCCTGTAGCAATCACCGCATCAAAATCTTTCAAACGTTCCACATAAACAATATGATCTGTCAGCTGAGGCTCAATAATTATTAATTGAGCGAGCAGGGCGGGTAGCAATTTGTCATCAGATGATGATAGCTTAATAAGCGCTATGTTTCCGGTAGCCAAAACAGATAGTACATCATGAAAACCTACCAGAGGGATGTTTCCTGCCAATATTAGCCCAACTTTTTTAGGATTTTCATTAATCGTAATATGTTTGAACCAGGTCTCCAGATCTTGTTGGTTAAGCATTTTATGCAAAGCATTTAATGATCTTTCCACCTCATCTATAGTAAACCAAGCATTGCTGTTTTGGGCCGCTAAAATCAGGTTTTTGAATCCCTGATCAGGAATGGCTATATAGTCACTAAGTTTTTTTAAAGCAATAATTAGTTTTTCCGCAGTAAGGATTGGCATATTTCCAACAATTTTAAAGTTTAAGTGTTATATTTGCAATGCAAAGGTAACCCTTAGCAATAGATTTACACGAAGACATGGCTATTAAAATAACAGACGAATGTATTAACTGCGGAGCATGTGAGCCTGAATGCCCAAATAATGCAATTTACGATGCAGGCACTGCCTGGAGATTTTCTGATGGTACTAATTTAAATGGTATTATCGACTTTGGCGACAAACAAATAGACGCTGGAGCTGCACAGGATGCGGCATCTGACGAGGTCTATTATATTGTTTCAGATAAGTGTACAGAATGTAAAGGCTTTCATGATGAACCTCAGTGCGCTGCGGTTTGTCCGGTAGATTGCTGCGTTGACGATGAGGATGTTCGCGAAACAGAAGAAGAATTATTGGCTAAAAAAGCTTGGTTACACCAAGAGAACTAGTTTAGCTTTTCTAATCAAATTTATACAGGACACCTTTTGGGTGTCCTTTTTTATTTAAGCTTTTTCTTCGTATTTGTTTGGCACAATTAAAACCGGGCAAGCCGATTTTCTGGCCACATGCTCCGCAACACTTCCCATTAAAAAGTGATATAGACCTGTGCGGCCATATGTGCCAATTACAATAAGATCAGAGCCATACTCATCAGATTGCTGTATAATACCGTGTGCAGCACTATCAACCACACTTAAATATGTGGTAGTTATGCCATGGCTAAATTTAGTTTCAATTTCCTTTAATAATAAATGACTGTTTTCTTCACTGTTGTCGTAAGTTTCCAAAAAAACAGGGGCTAAGGTTAAGTCAGGGCTGATGTTTGCTGGCACGGGTTCTATAATGTTGACAAGTGCAACCTCTGCGCCAAATGTCTTCGCTACTTCATAACCAACTTTTGCTGCTTTTTCTGAACAGGTGCTATTATCAACAGCAATTAAAATTTTTTTGAGGTTCATCGTCTTATAGATTAAGGTTTATACTATAAAAATAACAAAATAACTGTGCAAAAGTTTACATTTATACCATTGATTTTATGCTATGGAACAATACTATGGAATGTGCAGGGTGGCAGTAGCACCCTTAAGATCTGAACCATCAGACAGAGCCGAAATTGCATCTCAATTGCTTTTTGGAGATCATGTGGAGATACTTCAACGAAATGAAAAGTGGTGGCAAGTACGTAATGCTTATGATAGATATGAGGGCTGGATAGACTTTAAGCAGTTAACAGAAGTACCTTTAGAAGAGTTCGTAAGTAACCATAGTTGCAAATACCTGGCTCCGGCCGAAATAGGGAATGTAATAACAGATCAGCAGGGTAGTAAATATTACATTTCTCCTGGCAGTAATCTTCCTTCGTTTAATAATGGCTATTGCAGTATAGGTATTGAAAAATATAAGGTTTTGTTTAGCCCAGGGGTAATTCCTCCTTCTGAGCAGGTTGATGTGATAAATACAGCACTTTTCTTTCAAAACGTTCCTTATTTATGGGGCGGCAAAAATTTGTTTGGAATGGATTGTTCCGGATTTGTGCAGATCGTTTTTAAACTAAATGGGATACCATTAAACAGAGATGCGTGGCAACAGGCAGAACAAGGCACCACGGTTGATTTTTTGCCAGAAATTAAACCAGGGGATGTAGCTTTTTTTGATAATGAAGAAGGTCGCATTATTCATGTTGGTATTATGCTAAATGCAACCGATATTATTCATGCTTCGGGCAAAGTCAGGATAGATCCAATGGATAATCAAGGTATTTATAACCCGGAATTAGGAAGATATTCTCATAAACTTAGAATCATTAAGCGATTCACTTAATGATTCTAAGTTAAAATTTTGATGAATTTAACCCTTTTCTACTATGCATTTAGGGCTATGCGTAACCGGGAAATTGCAAGAATTAGCAATAAAGCACATCTTGTTTGCCTGTTCATGTAATGAATTGGCTTTTTCTACGTGGTCTTCATTGTTAATTACTACCACGGGGTTTAAAATAACTTCAGTGAAATGACCGCTTCCACTAGGTTCTTCGACCATTTTTCCTACTGCATTGTCGGTATAATCCAATACTATGATCTCATTTTGAGAGCATAGGTGTAAAAACCAAAGCATATGACATGATGATAATGATGAAACCAACAAATCTTCTGGATTGTGTTTAGTTTTATCCCCTAAAAATGCCGAATCTGATGATCCCTGGATATCTGCCTTATGGTCTATTGATATGATATAACTTCTTTCGTAAGACCGGTAGTCCATTGTTCCTGAACCTTTATTACCTGTCCATGTTAAACTCGTCTGATATAGATGTTCTTTGGCCATAACTTATACTTAGTAGCCTCCAATTTAAACAAACTTTCCTTAAAAAAATAGTATACTTTAAGAATTAAACTCCCAAACCATTACCTGTCTGTCGTCGCCGGTAGAGATCAGGTATTTACCATCTGAACTCCAGATGAGTTTGTTAATGGAATGGAAATGTCCCTCAGTGTTTTTTTCTAAACTAAGGATCTTATAAAGTTTAAAATCATTGGCTCCCCATAGCTTAATGCTTTTGTCCTGACTGCAGGTAGCAAAATAAGGCTGAGTAGGATGGAAGGCAATAGTATACACACTGAACATATGTGCGGCTATGTTGTTTACCAGTTGATAGGCCGGTAAGGTCCATACTTTTAATTGTGCGTCACGACCACCCGAAATTAAAGATGATCCATCCGGAGCATACTGTAATGAGGTAATTGGGAGTTTATGACTGCTCAACTCGATCTTTAAGCTATAATCCAAAGAATTATAAACTCTGATAATTCCATCCTTACAACCAAAAGCAACTTCTTCTTCTGAATTGCTTACCGCAATGGTACGAACTGTATTCTGTAAAACAGGGAAATTATAAAGTAATGAGAAATCACTGAGCGACCATACAGCCACTGTTCCATCTTCTCCGGTACTTAAAAGTTCGTTTTTATAAGCAATGGTTTTTAGATCGAACACTCCCTTTTGGTGATGACTTAAAGTCGCAATGGTTTTCTCAAGCATTAGGTCAAATACAAGAATTAACCCACTTCTTTGTGCTATAAAGAGCAAATCTTTATAGCTGTGTAAAGCATACACAGAACTTTGTACGGGCACCAGAACCTTAACAAAGGTCATTGTTTTTAATGACCATTCCACTACGCCTTTATCATTGCCTGCGCTAAAAAAAACATCTTCTTTTGCAGCAGGACTGGCTAGCGCATAAATTGGGTTTTGGTGACCGCTAAGTGTATGTAAGTGCTTTAACATATAATTACTTGCTATGTCGGCCTTTTAGATTTAAGCCGATATCTGCCAATGTTTTGCCCTTTTCTCTAAGTAAAACCAGTAAATGAAAGATCAGGTCAGAGCTCTCGTTAACAAAATCCACATCAGTTTCTGCCAATGCAGCGATAACGGTTTCAACACCTTCTTCACCTACTTTTTGTGCGATCTTATTAAGGCCTTTTGCGCGAAGTTTATTTACATAAGATTCCTCTGATGGGTTTTCATAACGATCGGCAATGATCTGCTCCAATTCAAAGATAAAGTTCTGGTTGTAATCAGTTTTAAAACAGCTGCGGGAACCTGTATGGCAAGTAGGGCCAACGGGTGTAGCTTTTATAAGGATTGTATCGTTGTCACAATCTATATGCGTTTCCTTTACAAAAAGAAAATTTCCGCTTTCCTCACCTTTAGTCCATAGTCTGTTTTTACTGCGCGAAAAGAAAGTAACTTTCCCTTCTGCAAGCGTTTTATCCCATGCTTCCTGGTTCATGTAACCCAGCATTAAAACTTCCAGGGTATGTACATCCTGTATAATTACAGGTACCAAACCCTGTGTTTTTTCAAAATCTATGTTCATATCATTTTTAACTCTTTATACGATCTCATCATGCTGAATTTATTTCAGCACCCGGCGATGTTATTTATCTTTCTCTTACGGGATCCTGAAATGAATTCAGGATGATGGCCGCTTTAGTTACAAGATTTTGCTACAATCTTACCGGTATATTGTGTTTTTTTAATTCGCTTTTTAAATAGGGGATAGCAATCTCACCAAAGTGGAAAACCGAGGCTGCCAAAGCAGCATCAACACCTGTTTCTAAAAATACTTCTGTAAAATGCTCAACCTTACCTGCACCACCAGAGGCAATTACAGGGATGTTGATAGCTCGCGCTATTTTATCAAGTAATAGGCAATCAAAGCCATTTTTAGTCCCATCGTGATCCATTGAAGTCAATAGAATTTCTCCTGCGCCTAAGCTTTCAGCCTTAAGGATCCAATCTTCTGTTTCCAGTTCCGTAATCAATCGTCCGCCATTAAGGTGAACCATATTTTTGCCATCTACCAACTTGGTGTCCACAGCCACCACCACAAACTGAACACCAAATGCTTTAGCCAGATCTTCAATTAACGAAGGGTTTCTGACAGCTGCAGAGTTGATGCTGATCTTGTCAGCACCTGAATTCAACAGCGCTTCAGCATCAGCAATGGTAGTAATACCCCCACCTATGGTAAAGGGAATATTCAGCTGACGGGCCACCGATTTCACCATTTCTATCGTGGTGCCACGTCTTTCATGTGTTGCAGTAATGTCTAAAAAAACCAATTCATCAGCTCCTTGCTGGGCATATTGCCAGGCAAGTTCTACGGGGTCTCCGGCATCTTTCAGGTCAACAAAATTTACACCTTTAACCGTGCGCCCATCTTTAACATCAAGGCATGGAATAATACGTTTGCTTAACATCGATTAAAGAGAGGTCATTTGCTTTAAATTCCATTGCTTAATTTCATCAATAGAAATCCTGTTTTCATATATAGCCTTACCAACAACTACTGAGCGGATATCCAGATTTGCCAGTTCTTCAATGTCGGCCATTGAGCTGATACCACCAGATGCAATCAGTTTTATAAACGGAGAGTGCTCCAATAGCTTCTTATACAAATCTACGGCCGCACCACCCAGTTTACCGTCTTTGTTGATGTCTGTGCACAAGAACCTAAAAAATCCAAGCTGTAAGCACTTGTCAACGTAATCCAATAGCTTAATGGGCGAGCTTTCCATCCAGCCTGAGTATTTAATTACTTCGTCTAATACGTCAATAGCGATTACAATACGATTTGCATAATCATATTTTTTGCCTACTTCGGTACTAAGATCTTTTAAGAAATCCGGGTTGGTAATGGCTTGCGTACCAACAATAACGCGATGAATACCTGCATCAAGCAAATCTGTAACTTGCTTAATTGTGCGTATACCACCTCCATATTGAACACGCATGTCGGTTTTTCTAATGATGTCAAAAAGCGCTGCCTGATTACTGAAATCTCCTTTTGCTCCATTTAAGTCAATAATATGTATGAATTCTGTACCATTAGACCGGTAAGTGTCTATCATTTCAGCGATGGAAACATCATATACTGTCTTTTGGTTATAATCACCTTCTCTAAGGCGAACAACCTTACCATCTAGAATATCAATTGCGGGAATTATGTACATTTTACTGTTTTAAGTTTGAAAAATTCTTTAATAAACGTTCTCCGGCGATACCAGATTTCTCTGGATGAAATTGTACGCCATAGAAATTATCCTTTTGCACTGCTGCAGAAAATGGTTTACCATAATTTGCAGTCGCGATATCAAAAGTAGGGTTATATTCAATAAAGTACGAATGCACAAAGTAAAATTGTGTCAGATTTTCAACACCTTCAAACAAAGAATTGTTTTTATGATCTATATTATTCCAACCCATGTGCGGGATTTTAATCCCTTGATTCTTATCGAATAGTTTTGTTTTAACAGGTACTATGTTCATCATGTTGGCATTTCCTTCTTCCGAATGTTCGGTAAGTAATTGCATGCCCACACAGATGCCTAGCACTGGTTTTTTTAATGCTTTTATTGGTTCAACCAGTCCTGTTTGTTCCAGTTTACTCATTGCAGCTCCTGCATGTCCCACACCTGGAATAATGATGTGGGTGTATTTGTCCAGATCAGCTTCTGTGTTTACCATTCCGAAGGGTATAGCTAACCTTTCCAATGCGGAAGTAAGGGAAAAGATGTTGCCAGCGCCGTAGTTTACTATTCCAATCATAGATCTTTACTGTTTACTTTTTTATAATTCAATATCTCCCCACTTTTGTATAATAGGTTGATTTTTACCAAGTCACCTTCCTGCCAATTGTCCAGTTCTTCTTTTGGTAACGTGATTTTTGGTGTATGTAACAAGCGTCCTTTTTCAAATATAAGCGCGAACTTTCCACCAAAAATCAAGGTATTCTTAATTTTTACAGGGATAGTGGCCACAATCTTTTCGCCGTCCCGCAGGTCCTGATTGAGACCCATGATAAGTCTGTAGTAGACTAGCAGCATCGAAGCAGAAAAAAATATCAGGTAGAAAATAAAAGCGTGCCAGTAAGTACCTTCAAGATAAGGGGAGAGACGGCCATGCTTACCGGGGAAAAAAGGCAATAAAAAACAAAGTGCCAACGCACCCAGCGACAACACGAATAGTGTTTTCCTATGTTTGGGCTTGATCGTACCATTGATCTGGTCCAGGTCTTGTGGTGTAAATACTTCAGTTGTCATTATATTTATTTATTATGCTCCTGGTCATCTGCTATACGCTACAATACTCCTTTAGTACTAGGTAAAACGAGCTTTTCAGCATCACGCTTAATAGCCATTTTAATTGCCTTGGCAAAAGCTTTAAATATAGCCTCAATTTTATGATGTTCGTTTTCGCCTTCGGCTTTAATGTTCAGGTTGCATTTTGCCGCATCGCTGAATGATTTAAAGAAGTGATAAAACATTTCGGTAGGCATATCGCCAACCATTTCGCGTTTAAAATCTGCTTCCCAAACAATCCAGTTACGTCCGCCAAAGTCTATTGCTGCCTGAGCCAAACAATCGTCCATAGGCAAGCAGAAGCCATAGCGTTCAAGACCAAGTTTGTTTCCTATAGCCTTGGCAAAAGCTTCTCCAAGTGCAATGCCAGTATCCTCGATAGTATGGTGCTCATCTATATGCAAATCGCCATTGGTCTTGATTCGTAAATCAATACTTCCATGACGCGCAATCTGATCAAGCATATGGTTAAAGAAATTTAACCCTGTGTCGATGTTCGCTTTACCGGTTCCATCCAGATCAATGCTAATGCTAATCTTGGTTTCATTGGTATTGCGTTCATGTCTAATTGTTCTTGTTCCGGCTTTAAGCATGGTATAGATATCCACCCAATTTTGGGTTCTTAAAGCAATATACTCAGTTAAATGCTCGGCTTTTTCAAGCTTTTCATTAGCGCCGAGCTGATCATTATTGCAGAGCCATATGGCTTTTGCACCAAGGTTTTTAGCCAGAATAACGTCGTTTATACGGTCGCCAACTACAAATGAATTGTCCAGATCGTAAGCATCAGTAAAATAGTGTTGCAGTAAACCTGTATTGGGTTTGCGTGTTATTGCATTCTGATGGGCAAAGGTCTTGTCGATAATTACCTCACTAAATTCTACGCCTTCACCAGCAAAAGTATCCATAATGAAATTATGTACCGGCCAGAAGTGCTCCTCTGGGTGAGAATCTGTACCTAAACCATCCTGATTAGTAACCATTACAAGCTCATAATCCAGTTCTGCCGCAATTTTTGAAAGGTAGTAAAGCGCTTTGGGGTAAAATTCTAATTTGGCAAATGAATCAATCTGCTCATCCGCGGGCTCTTTAATGAGTGTACCATCACGGTCTATAAATAATACTTTCTTCATTATAGTGTTTTTAGGGCTTTTAAGAGGGTTTCGTTTTCTTGGGTGGTTCCGATAGTGATGCGCAGGCATCCTTCGCACAATGATACTTTAGATCGGTCTCTGATGATGATACCCTGGTCTACCAGGGCATTGTATGTATGTAACGCATCATCAACCTGTATTAGTATAAAATTAGCATCAGATGGATATACCTTTCTAACCATGGCCAATGCTGACAGATCTGTACTTAATTTGTCTCTTTCTTCAACAGTAATTTTAATCCAGTCATTTACCTGTTCTATATTTTCTAAAGCTTTTAAAGCAATATCCTGAGTGGCTTGGTTAATGTTGTATGGAGGTTTAACTTTATTCAGTACATCTATAACTGGACGGGCGCCAAAAGCCATACCTAAACGCAGCGCTGCCAACCCCCAGGCTTTAGAGAAAGTTTGCAAGACCACAAGGTTCGGATATTCCGTTAATTCTTTAATAAATGTGCGCTGTTTTGCGTAGTTAATGTACGCCTCATCTATCACCACCAGGCCATTGAAATTAGCCAGCACTGTTTCAATATCGGTACGGATAATTGAGTTTCCGGTAGGGTTGTTTGGTGAACAGATAAAGATCAGTTTAGTGTGTTCATCAATAGCCTCTGCAATGCCCTCAAGATCCAGCTGAAAGCTAGGTAGTAAATCGACTTTACGTATTTCAACATTGTTGATATTTGCTGAAACTTCATACATGCCATAGGTGGGAGGAAGGATGATGATGTTGTCTATTCCCGGTTCACAAAAAGCCCTGAAAAGAAGATCAATCGCTTCGTCGCTTCCGTTTCCAAGAAAGGTATTTTCAATTGGAACTCCTTTGATTTTGCTGATCGCATCTTTAAGATCAAGCTGTAAAGGATCGGGGTAGCGGTTGTAATTCTGATCTAGTGGAGAGCCATAGCTGTTCTCATTTGCATCCAAAAATATGCTGGCCTGACCTTTATATTCATCCCTCGCTGTAGAATAGGGGCGAAGGTTTTTAATGTTTTCTCTTTGTAATTTATTAATATCCATGTTAAGGGGATTAATTTTTGCCACCGTCATCTCGAACGAAGAGAGAGATGACGGATTATTAAACTATGTCTTTCAATCTAATACTAATCGCATTCTTGTGTGCCCTTAAGCCTTCTGCTTCTGCAAGTACCTCAACAGTGCCTCCAATATTTTCTAAACCCTTAGGAGTGATGTGCTGGAAGGTAATCTTCTTTACAAACGAATCAAGTGAAACACCAGAATAAGCTTTTGCAAAGCCACTTGTAGGCAAAGTATGGTTAGTTCCCGACGCATAATCTCCTGCGCTTTCCGGGGTTAAATTGCCCAGAAATACTGATCCTGCGTTAGCTATCAGCGGTATAAGCGGTTCAAAATGATCTGTAGAAAGGATCAGGTGTTCCGGAGCATATGTGTTGCTAAATTCCATGCCTTGTTCCAGATCATTTACCAGTACAGCGTACGAATTTGCTATTGCAAGAGCGGTTACGTCTTTTCTTGGAAGCTCTTTTAGTTGAATGTCAACTTGTTCAAGTGTTTTAGTTATAATTTCATTTGAGGTAGAGACTAGTATGGCCTGACTATCAGCGCCGTGTTCAGCCTGTGCAAGTAGGTCGGAAGCAACGTATGACGGATTGGCAGTCTCATCTGCAAGCACTAAAACCTCTGAAGGACCAGCCGGCATATCAATTGCAGTCATGGTTGTCGACTGTATCAGCTGTTTTGCCTGCGTTACATAACGGTTACCCGGACCAAAGATCTTATATACCTTAGGTACGCTTTCTGTTCCGTAAGCCATTGCCGCAACTGCCTGTGCACCGCCAACAAGATAGATCTTTTCAATTCCCAATTTCAAGGCACAATAGGCTAGGTAGCAATTTGTTTTTCCATCTTTTTGAGGAGGAGAACATACCACAATCTCTTTGCATCCTGCAAGTATAGCCGGTATCCCCAGCATCAAAAAAGTACTGGGCAAAACAGCAGAGCCACCAGGGATATAAAGGCCTACGCGGTCAATAGCCCTTGTTTCGCGCCAGCAGGTTACACCTGGCATTGTCTCTATCTTTTCTTCTTTATTGGCCTGAGCCGCATGGAAGGTTCGGATGTTTTGATAGGCCGTGTCAATAGCCGCCTTTGCCTCTGCAGGAATTGATGTAGCAATCTCTTCAATCTCTTTTTTGCCGATGAACAGCTGTGTTAATTCAACCTGGTCAAACTGTTTTGCAAAGTTAAACAAGGCCTTGTCTCGGTCGGTTCTAACCGCATCGACTATGCCTTTAACACGGTCTTTTATTGTAGTGTCGTCTTCCAGCTGCCTTAAACAGATCGATTCAATCTTTTGTTTAGATAAGTCTTTATAACTGTAGATTTTCAAGTTGTTATATTTTAAGTTTAACTATTAGTTAATGATAAAATAAGCATTTTTCTATTGTAATCTTATGATTAAGCAATGATTTTTTCAATAGGCATAACAACAATTCCTTGTGCGCCGGCTGCTTTAAGACTATTGATCTTTTCCCAGAAATCATGTTCTGCAATAACCGAATGTACAGCAACCCAGTCCTCATCGAACAATGGAACTACAGTCGGGCTTTTTACGCCAGGCAAAAGATCTACAACTTTTTTAAGGTTAGATTTAGCCACATTCAGCACAACATATTTGGTTTCTTTTGCACGCAGTACCGAACGGATCCTTTGCAACAACTCCTGAACTTCTGGTAATAATTCTGAACCTTCTTTTCCAATCAAAACAGCTTCAGATTTCATCACTTCTGAGAATGGCTTTAGGCCATTACTTTTCAATGTTCCACCAGTTGAAACGATGTCGCAAATCGCATCGCTTAACCCTAAACCCGGACCAATTTCTACAGATCCTGATATGGTGCGAACCTCAGCATTTACATGACTGTCTTTAAGGTATTTTTCAAGGATTACAGGGTAAGAAGTTGCAATGGCTTTTCCTTCCAATTGTGCAATTTCTGTAATGTGACTTTCGTTAGGAATTGCGATTTTAAGGGTGCACTTACCGAAGCCTAATTTTTGAAGATAGGTAACTTCAGAGCCAGACTCCACAATTACGTTTTCGCCAACTATACCCAGATCGGCAATTCCATCCTGTACATATTCCGGAATGTCATCATCTCTTAAGAAAAGGATTTCCAATGGGAAGTTTGTAACGGTTGAAATTAATGAGCTTTTGTAGTTTTCGAAAGATAGACCACAATTTTTAAGGATTTCTACTGATTTTTCGTTTAATCTACCCGATTTCTGGATAGCGATTTTAAGTGTTTTCAAATGTGCTTTTGATTATTATTGAATTGAACAAGAAAATAAGGTCGGAAACAAGTTTTGAAGTACAAAACATTACATATACATCGCCAATTGGCGATGGTGCAAATGTAAATGATGGTTCAAAATAGTGTTCATAATATTATTTAAGTTCCTTATCAACAATGGCTAGCATCCTGAGGAGATGCAAATATATAGATTGAAATCGCAATTCCAAATAAAATTTGGTTTAAAATTAATATCTAGCTGTTGTACCAAAAAAAAGGAGCCAAAACCTCCTCAAACTTGATAGGGAGTTAAGTGCGGTGGAGCTTTGCCAGGGCGTTCATAGGGCAATTGACCCTCCCCCAAACCCTAGAAAGGGCCTAACCCCATCAGCCGCTAGTGTACGCTCTTATTCACCTATTGTAATTTTCTCAATACGGGGATATTTTCTGATTTGAGTATTCAGATAATAGTTAACTTTAGAGAAGTTGCTAATATGTTAGACTATACCAAATATAACGAAAGTGAGTTAATCCGGCTATTTAAGTCTGGAGACGATGCCGCGTTTAGGGAAATCTACATGAGGCACGATAAGCCGCTTTATCTCTATGCCTATCACAAACTTGGTAATAAAGAAGAATCCAGAGATATAGTGCAGGATGTTTTTGCATGGATGTTAAACAACCGTGAAACGCTCCATTTAAAAACCACCCTTTCTGGTTATCTCTATAAATCTGTTCTTAATAAAATTTTTAACGTTTTTAAACATAAAGACGTTTTGCGCAGATACGCTGATGAAGGAAATCATTACATAGATGTTGATAGTGAAGAAACCGATTTTCTGATAAGAGAGAAGGATATTGCTACGATGATAGAAAAAGAAATAGCGGCAATGCCACCAGGAATGCGAAAGGTTTATGAATTGCGAAGCAAACAATATATGTCTGCAAAAGATATATCTGAACATTTAGGCGTGGCTGAATCCACGGTAAATACGCAGCTTAAAAGGGCAATGAAGCACTTGAAATTAAAACTAGGTCTTGTTATTTATTTGGTTTTTATTGTTAATTCCTGATTTGTGTAAAATATTTTCACAGGCTGTCCCCATTTGGTAACCCTGAGTTGTCTATATCTACAAAGAGTGGAATTTCAAATTCAAATCAGCGGAAATTCTAATATGCCAATGGAAAGGAAAGATATTAAAAAAGTTTTGGATAAAGTGAGTGCAGGTACAGCGACTCCTGCTGATGAACAAACTGCTAAATATTGGCTGCATTATTTTTCTAAAAATGATATTCCCGTACTTTCTGAAGATGAGCTGAATCAGGAAACTGAAGCGATTTACATATCGCTGATGGAAGATAAGGCCCCGGCAAAAGTAAAACACTTATGGTATCTGGCTGTTGCTGCTGCATGCTTGGCAATGGTTATTGGGGGCGGTTTGTTTTATTACAATCAGCAAATCAGTCCCGAACCTAAGGCTGCTATAGTAACAAATATCACTAATGATGTAGCACCTGCTCAAAATACGGCTACTTTAACTCTTGCAAGCGGGGAAAAGATAATTTTATCTGATGCGCCGATAGGTATGATTGCTGAACAAACAAATGTATCTATTTTTAAAACTGCAGACGGGAAATTGGTCTATAAAGCTAAATTTTTAAAGAACAATGAGCAGAAAACAGCGATAAACAATGCTGAACTAAATCGTATAACTACGGCAAGGGGACAGCAATATCAGGTGGTTTTACCCGATGGTTCAAAGATCTGGTTAAACGCCGCTTCAACATTTACATTTCCAGCAACTTTTACCTCACTTCAGCGCAAAGTTGAACTTGTAGGCGAGGCTTATTTTGAAGTTGCGAAAGATAAAGCCCATCCTTTTATCGTGAAAACAGATAGACAAGAGGTCGAAGTATTGGGTACTCATTTCAACATAAATTCTTATAGTGATGAGGATGCAACCAGAACGACATTATTAGAAGGATCTGTTAAGGTATCCAACCATAATGAACAAAAGATTTTACGGCCTGGCCAGGAATCATTGTTAGCCAAAAATAACCTGAGTGTTCGTAAGGCAGATACAGAGGAGGCTGTGGCCTGGAAAAATGGAGATTTTATATTTAATAACGAAGATTTTGGCAGTATTCTGCGCCAGGTTGCCCGATGGTATAATGTTGCAATTATTGACAATGGAAATCATAAGAACCTGCATTTAAGTGGTACTGTATCCCGTTCAAAAAATATTTCGGTTGTTTTAAAAGCATTAGAAGTAACAGGTAAGGTTAAATTTAAAATAGACGGAAATAGAGTTATAGTTACAGAGTAGATGAGATTGATATTCGCATTTTTTTTGATTGTATTTCTGCATACCACATCTAATGCAAATGGGCAAGGCATCACCCTATCGCTAAAGAATGCAGCATTATCGGCAGTTTTTAAGGAGATCAGAAAACAGTGTAGTTATGACTTTTTGTACGATAACTCTTTACTTCAGGGTTTAAAACCGGTAAGTATAACTGTTAAAAATGCGGGCATTGATTTGGTGTTGAGTACTGTTTTTGAAGAATTGCCTGTAACCTACATTATCGAAAATAAAATCGTAATGATTATTGCCAAGAATAAGAATGAAGTTTTGCCGCCACAGAGTTTGTATGCTATTTCTGGGGTGGTTAAAGATAAAAATGGAGAAACATTGCCGGGCGCAGGGATTTTGCTTAGCGGATACCAAACAGGAACTGTGGCGGATAATGAAGGAAAGTTTGTGATTCGAAATTTAAAGGAAGGAAATTATAATGTGCTTGTTCAAATGATTGGGTATTTACCTGCCAATCAGAATGTAACAATCATTAGCAAATCTGCCGATATAGAATTTAAGCTTCAGGAAAACGTTAAGCAATTAAAAGAGGTTGTAATTACATTAGACCCACGTCGTGAAGCGCGCCTTAAGGCCTTTAAAGAAAGTTTCATTGGCGCATCTCCAAACTCCAAAAAGTGCAAAATTACTAACCCTGAGGTAATACAATTTGATTATGATGAGGAAAAGCACATCTTAAAAGCAATAGCTGATGAATTTATTGTTGTAGAAAATAAAGCATTGGGGTACCGAATTAAATATCTGCTTAGATACTTTGAAGAAGATGAAGAAACAAAGATTGTCTTATTTTATGGCTATCCTTATTTTGAGGAAATCAAGGGCACAAGATCAAAAATAAGAGGTTATCAGGAAAAAAGAAAAGTAGCCTACTTAGGTTCTCCCCAACATTTTTTTAGGTCCTTATACCGCAACTCAATTGAGGAAGATGGCTTTATTATTAATAAGCTGGTAAAGGCTCCAAATAAGAGTAAACGGCCGGATACATTGACTGAGGCTAAGATTAATTACTTTTCTGATATAAGAGGGAAACAAATAAGCTTAAAGAAAAGAAGAGATTCTCTGAGTTATTGGACTATAATGAAGAATAAGCCAGATACTTTGGAGGTGTTAACCAGAGGGAAGGTGTTAACAGATACTTTGGTTAAACAAAAATTAAGCAGCCTAAAAACCCTCAATTACAAAGATGCACTGTATGTCGTTTTTAAAAAAGAAAAGGAAACAAGAAACTATGCAAGTCATTCAGGCTACAAGATTGAAAGACCGCCAGAATATTCGAGGTTTCAGATCTCTTTGGTTTATCAATTAAAATCGTCCATCAACTTTTATGAGAACGGGGGTATTTATGATCCCGGGTCATTGCTCTATGAAGGTTTTTGGGGCTATGAAAAGGTTGCAGATATGGTGCCAATGGATTATATCTTACCAAAAACAAAAGACTAATTATGAATGCTCATATAAAGAAGCCCAGCGACTCTCAATCGAAATGATCGGTGCCCATGCGATAGCATGGGCTTCCCGATCTTGGTATTCTGAATTTGGCGACCGTGTTTGTTGTAACATGTTAATTACGCTTAAAACGCTTTAGCAAAGCTTATTGTACCTTTATGGCACACACACAACCAAATGAACCATTTTATTAAATCAATTCTTTTACTTGTAGCGCTTACTGGTGCTTTTTTAACCAGTGAAGCACAGAACTACACGGTTAAAGGAAGCATATTAGATACCGCAGGGCTGCCATTGCCCGGTGCCATCGTTAGAATTAACTGGGTTAAGGATAGCCTGGGTATTTCGGCCAATTCAGACGGAAGCTTCAGTTTTACCAAGGTTAAATCCAAACAATTTACCTTAACAGCAGCATTTATTGGATTTGATACTTTTACCAAGCAATACACGATTACGCAAGGTAACAGTCTGGTAATTCCTAATGTTAAACTAAAGCCAGCTTCTAATACCTTGGACGCAGTAGTTATTTCGGGAGTCCCGCCTGTAAAAGTTATGGAAGATACAGTAAGCTTTAATGCCGCTTCTTTTCCGGTGAGAGAAGGAGATGCTGTAGATGAAATATTGAAAAAGCTGCCCGGTATAAAGGTGGATAAAGATGGAAATGTAACTAACCAAGGCACACCGGTAACCAAGATAAAAGTAAACGGAAAGGATTTCTTTGGTACTGATGTGGCTACTGCCATTAAAAATTTACCCGCCGACATCATTAAAAACCTCCAGTTTATTGATGACTATGGTGATCAGGCTAAATTAACAGGCATAAAAACAGGTGAGCCCGAAAAAATACTGAACCTAACCATCCAAGAGGATAAAAAAAAGGGATACTTTGCCCGGGCCCAGGGAGGGGTAGGGAATTCCGATAGGTATAATACCAGCTTTAGGGGCAATAGTATGAAAGGAGAGCGACAGGTTTCTTTTGATGGTACAATAAATAATGCAAACAACAGAGGCGGTGGGGGTGATGGAATTACTACCCGAAATGCAGGTGGATTGAATTATCGAAATGAGTGGAGCCCAAAACTTTCTGCTGATGCAAGCTATAACTTTGATAACACTAAAAATAATACTGTCAGTACTTCGCATACCCAGAACTTTCTTGATAGTTATACCCGTTTAGAGGACTCAAGAAACGATAATTTAAACAACAGGTATAATCATGAGTTTAATGGTAATGTAGAATATAAGAGAGATACTATGAATTACCTTAAAGTGTCTCCACAATTTACATACAATACAAATAGTGGTAGTAGTGGTGGCCTTTCTACTATTACTCAAGAAGACCTGATCACTAACCGCAATAGTAAAAACCTGAATAATGCTAACTCCTTATTTATGAAAACTAACTTGTTTTACAATCATAAGTTTTCTAAGAAAGGCAGGAATTTTAGTTATTGGGGTGGTTTTAACTATTCTAATGGCGATAACTTTAAGGATGTGTCTAATGATTACCTGATTACTGAGGATGGGATTGATTCTACAAGATTCCAAAATCAACTTACTGATCAGAATAGCCATACCCTTGGTACCTACTCGGGATTTTCTTACATGGAGCCATTGTGGCGTAAAACATTTATAGAATTCAACTACAATTATAGCCGATCTGCTACTTCCAGCACCAGAGATACCCGTGATGTGCTTACCGGAGAAGAGGTGTTTAATCCGGATTTAAGTAATAACTACGATTATCAGTTTATTACCAATAAAGTAGGGGTAAACTATCGTTTTATTAGTGAAAAGTTTAATTATACTTTAGGTGTAAATGGTCAGCCAGCCGTACTTAAAGGACAAAATATCAGTAAAGACATCAGTACAGAACAAAGGACATTTAATCTGATCCCTTCGGCCAGAATGGTGTATAGATTTTCAAATCAGGAGTCATTTGAGTTCAATTATTGGGGACGCAACAACCAACCCGGGTTTTTACAACTACAGCCAATTGCTGATAATTCTAACCTTCAAAACGTAGTGATTGGTAATCCCGACTTAAAGCCTGAATTTATTCACAGTGTAAATGCCCGCTACAAACAATCAGATTGGAACCGTGGGCACATGTTATCGGCCAACATTTCTTATAACCAAACACAAAATAAGATCGTAACTACTAAAGTGCTGATCCCAAATACAGTAAATCAGATAACCAGTTATACCAATACCGACGGTTTTTATAATTTAAGTGGAGACTATAACTATTCCAAGCCATTCTTTGAGCGTAAGTTTACGCTAGAGTTTTCTGGCTGGGGTTCTTTAAATAACAATGTTGCTTTTGTTGATCAAAATAAAAACGTCGCAAAAAATGCAGTATGGAGACAAGAACTGGAATTTAGAGTAGACCTGGAAAATATTGTTAATTTCGAAATAGAGACGTCTTATATGCAAAATAGGACTACCTATTCGCAAGACAATTTCGAAGATCGGCAGACCAATCGCTTTGAATATGGGATAGAAGGTCGTAATTACTTTTTAAAAGATCTCACTCTTGGTTACGATTTTACTAAACAGATCAATTCTGGTTATGATAATTCTTTTGTGAATAACCCTACTATATTACGCTTGTTTATGGAGTACAAGTTTCTTAAAAAAGACATGGGCACCCTGCGTCTGGATGGTTTTGATTTATTTAATGAAAATTCGGGTATCTCAAGAGATGTGTTTGATAACGTAATTGTAGATAGACAAGTAAACAGATTGGGAAGATATTTTATGCTTTCGTTTATATTTAAAGTAAGGAAGTTTGGAGCTTAAGAAATAGTAAGTGGCACTTAATTTGTTTAGGTAAAGCATTAAGTATAAAAAAAACGCCTAAATTTGTCGCTAACTCCCTTGCTTTGAAAAAAACTGTACTGCCTGTTGTTGTGTTAATAACGATGTTATCATCGTGTAATTGGTTTAAGGATATACCTGAAGTGGGTGTTGTACTGTCAGATCATTTCAAAAATAAACTGTACAAAAAATTTGATACTGCTGTATATAATGGTGTTTTTAAAAAACACCTTGATTCTTTAAAATCTAAATTTTCGAATCCCAATACATTAACAAATTATTATTATACGAATGAGTATAAACCTGAATTGGTTACAAAATTCTTTGTAAATGGCGGATTAGATAGTCTGGAAAACTATATAGGCAGGAGTGAGCAGCACGGCTTTAGCCCAAATCTATTTAGGTATAAGCAAATAAAATCACTATTGGCTACATTACAGGCCAATAAATTCAACTCAATTAATGAGGTTTATCCTGTAATTGCCGATCTGGAACTTAATGCTGCCGAGGGACTTATCAAATACAATAATTTTGTTTATTACGGTAGCATCAATCCAAGGAAATTATTTAGCCGGTATTATGTGCCGGTAAAAAGACCTGATAGCTTAAGTGTAACTGCTGTTTTGCAGACAAAAGACATTCAAAAACTACTAACGAGCATCCAGCCTTCTTCTCCGGATTATCAGGTATTCCAGAATAAACTCTCGAAATACAAGGCCGACTCTGGCAGTAAAAGCTATATGGTAAAAACCATTATGGTAAATATGGAGCGTTTGCGCTGGAAATTGCCAGAGCTTGGCGACGAGTATGTGCAGGTAAATATCCCTGATTTTTCGCTTACCTGGTTTAAAAACCAAGACACACTTACCCAAATGAAAGTTTGTGTTGGGGGAAAACGCGAGGAAGGTTATGCAGATAAAATTAAGCAGTATCTGAAATCTGGAAATCTTGATGATAAGCCAAAAAATCATGAAACGCCGTTATTGTACAGTAAACTTAACTCTATACAGGTAAATCCGATATGGAATATTCCAGTTAGCATTGCACAGAGTGAGATTTACTGGCAGGCAGTCAGAGATCCGTATTATCTTTCTAACAGTAACATCAAAGTCTACTATAAGGGTAAACAAATAGGGGAGCCTGATACCATTCAATGGAGTAAGTATTCCAGAGAAAAGCTGCCTTTCCAATTCAAGCAAGGCTCAGGAGAGGGGAATGCTTTAGGTAAGTTTAAATTTATATTCGACAATGGCTCGAGCATCTACCTGCACGATACGAATAATAAAAGCGCTTTTTCCAGAGCCAACCGCGCAATAAGCCATGGTTGTGTTCGTGTAGAAAAACCGTTACAATTTGCCGAAACGCTGGTTAAAGATAAATACGAATACGATCAGTTAAGGATGGAAGTAAACCTGCCGCCAATAGATACCAATAGAATGGCGGTTTACCGGAAAAAAATGGCCAAAAAAGCCGATACAGTAAATGTTTATAAATTAAGGCCTAAATGGTTTGGCGTTAAAAAACCTGTCCCCTTGATCATCAATTACATAACCGCATGGTCGAAAAACGGTAGTTTGCAGTTCCGACCAGATGTTTATGGTTTAGATGAAACTTTATGGGATGCTATGAAAAAATTCATGTAAAAGTTCTACCTTTGGTTTTTAATGAATTTCCTATACCCAGGTTTTCTTTTCGCACTGCTGGCAATAGCCATACCTATTGTAATTCACTTATTTAATTTCAGAAAATTTAAGAAAGTATATTTTAGTAATGTACAATTCTTAAAGGAGGCAAAGGAGCAAAATTCTTCGAGAGAAAAGCTTAAAAATTTACTTGTGCTTTTGTGCAGGATATTGGCCATTGTATTTCTTGTCCTGGCATTTGCCAGACCTTTTATTCCCTCAGGCAACAAACATAATCCAGGACAGAGAAATGTTATCAGTATATATATTGATAACTCTTATAGTATGGAGACCGTAAACAAGGAAGGGAGTTTACTTGACGAAGCTAAAAGAAAGGCAAAGGAAATTGTTAGATCATACGATATTAATGATCAGTTTCAATTAATTACAAACGATTTTGAAGGCAAGCACCAAAGACTGGTTAATAAAGAAGAGTTTATTCAATTGCTGGATGAAATTAAGATATCACCTGCAAATAAGACTTTACAACAAATTCTCCATAGACAACAGGCTAGTTTTTCGGCCAGCAGAAACGAAATCTGTTACCTGCTTTCCGACTTTCAAAATAGTTTTACGGGTAATAAACCTTTAGCTGTAAATAAGGAGATCAGCTATACCATAATTAAGTTAAATGCGAATAGCCTTCCAAATATTTCGATTGATAGTGTTTGGACTCTTTCTCCGGTACACCAACCAGGGCAAGCAGAGAAGGTTGTGGTTCAATTAAGAAATTATGGTGAAGAGGATGCTTCGGGTATAGCCTTGAAGCTGACCATAAACAAGCAACAAAAAGCAATTAGTAATGTAAATGTTGGGGCAGGTAAATCAGTTAATGACACTTTATCTTTTAGCGGATTAAAAAGCGGATGGCAAAAAGGCGTTATTAGTATTAAAGACTTTCCTTTAACATTTGATGATGATCTGAATTTTAGCTTTAAGGTAAGTAATGAGCTAAAGGTGCTAAACATTACAGGCAATTCTTCTGATAAATTCATAAAGGCGCTCTTTGCATCCGACAGTTATTTTAAACTTACCGAAATGCCTGAGTCGAACATTAAATATTCTAGCTTTTCAGATTTTAGTTTAATAGTTCTTAACGGACTAAAAGAACCATCCTCAGGCTTGGCTCAACAATTAAAAGGTTATGTGCAAAATGGAGGGTCAGTAGTTATCTTCCCTGATCTTGATGCAAATAGCAGTGTTTACACTTCGTTCTTAACCGGCTTGTCGCTGCCTGCGGTTCAGCAATTAAATTCGGGACTACCATTAGCAAGTAGTATGGATTTAAAGAACTCTGTTTTTAAAGATGTGTTCGATCAGATTCCTAAAAATATAGATCTGCCTTTAGTAACCAGGTATTTTAGTTATACTGAGCAGAATACAAGTGCTAAAGAAAGCATTTTGCAATTGCCTTTAAATCGTTTCCTTTTTGCAAAGTATACTACAGGGGCTGGTAAACTATATCTTTCATCAAGCTCATTGGATATTAAAGATAGCAACCTGCCTAAGCACCCGGTTTTTGTACCCTTAATGTATAAGATCGCTTTTGCAAGTGCAAAAGAGCAACCACTGTATTATACAATAGGCCTCAATAATCTATTGGAAAGTGAAAAAATTAGTCTTCTTGCTAATCAGTCGTTAAAATTGATGTCGGATAACTTTGAAGTTATCCCTGAAGTACGACAAACTGCCGGAAAAACTTTATTATATGTAGCAGATCAGGTAAAGAAATCTGGCTTTTATGAATTAAAAAAAGCAGATTCTGTTTTGGCCGTTGTAGCATTTAATGACAACCGCACGGAATCTGATATGCATTATGCTGCGGAAACGGAGCTTAACAACTTGTTTGGCAAACAAAAAGTGGCAGTATTTAATTCTAAAAAGGATGCACAATCATTAAATATCGAGGGAAAAAATAGCAGCAGTGAATTATGGAAACTTTGCCTAATTTTAGCTATTGTTTTTTTAGCCGGTGAAATACTACTTATTAGATTCTTTAATAACATAAAAAACATAGAAATATCATGAACCTTCTTATCACGGGTATAGTTATTGCCGATCCAAACAGCCAGTTCAATCAAAAGAAATGTGATGTTCGTGTAGAACAAGGAAAGATAACGGCTATAGGAAACAACCTGGCTCCCTCCAAAAATGAACAGGTTTTTGATGGCAAAGGTGCTGTTCTTTCTCCGGGTTTCTTTGATTTAAACTGTTCAATCGGTGATCCAGGTTTCGAAACCAAAGAAGATATTAATACGGCAACCGAAGCTGCTAAAGCAGGTGGGTTCACAGGGATTGCTGTTTTGCCAAACACTAAGCCCGTGGTACAATCTAAGGCCGAAGTTGAATACATTATTAACAGGGCAAAAAACAACCTGGTAGATGTGCTGCCAATAGGAGCGGTTAGTCAGGGACTAGAAGGTAAAGAGCTTGCGGAATTGTACGACATGAAGCAGGCCGGTGCAGTCGCATTTTCTGATGGAGGAAAAGCTATTGTTGACGATGGCTTTATGAGTCGCGCTTTACAATACACCCAGGGCTTTAACGGACTTTTAATGGTATATCCAGAGAATAAATCCATCGCAGGAAAATCGCAGATTAACGAAAGTAAAACCAGCGTGTTATTGGGAATGAAAGGATTGCCATCATTGGCAGAGGAAATGCACATTAGTCGCGACATCTTTTTAGCCACTTATCATGATGCTCCTGTTCATATTAGTAATATTTCAACGGCCGGATCTGTAGCGCTTATAAAGAAAGCTAAAAAGGATGGTGTTAAAATTACTTGTGATGTAGCTGCACATCATTTGGTGTTTACAGAGGAGCTGCTGAATGATTTTGATAGCAATTATAAGGTTAAGCCACCTTTGCGTGGTAAAACTGATGTGAAGGCCTTGCTTACAGGTTTAAAAGACGGAACTATTGATGCAGTAGGATCGCAGCATCGCCCGCATGAGATTGAATTTAAAGATGTTGAGTTTGAAATCGCATCGTATGGTATCATTGCCCTGCAAACTGTTTTACCTTTTCTTATTAAAGCTGGACTTGATGCAACGCAGATAGCCGAGAAGCTTTCTGTAAATCCCCGTAAATTACTGGGTCTTGCAATTCCTGTGATTGAAGAAGGCGCTGAAGCCAACTTTACAGTGTATAATCCTGCTTTACAATGGGAGTATAATATTGCAAGCAACTATTCAAAATCTGCCAACTCTCCGCTATTAAATAAAAAACTGACCGGTAAAGTTCAACTGGTATATAATAACAAACAATTACAATCATATGGATAATCATGTAAAAGTAGCACTAATTGCATCGTTAGATAAATTTGCTGCAGTATCTGGTAATGACTCGGTTAAGTTAGAGGAAAGCCTTGTTGAAGTGTTTAGCAAAGACCTTGGCTTTATAGAGAAAGTTGAAGAGTTTGATGAAGTTTTTGATGAGCATCCATCATTTGATGAACTTAGAGAAGTATTCTTTGATTTGCTGATGATTAATTTCTTTTCTATTGACATTAAAAAACTTGAAGAAGACTATCTTGACTCTGAAGAGTGGCTAAGGATTGAAGAAGAAACAATAGATAGAGGAACAGAGTTATTAAACCTTTTGTTGTATATCAATGAATGTCATGATGAGCGTATAAAACCTGAATTAGGTGATTTCCTTAAAGAATTCTTATTGGTTGAGGAAGACGAGTTTCAGGATGAATTTCATATTTATGAAGACCTGATCAGCAATCAGCAATTGATTGAAGGAAGTGTTGAAGATATCTGCAGTCATGCCGGAATGATAGATCTGGGTGAAGAAATGGAAGAGCTTTTTGTTCCTTTCATGGTTTTCTTCCATCAGCCTAAGGCCAATGATAAGATCATTAAAGAGCTTGAGGATTTTAGTGCAAACAAAGAGTTTGATATTGCGGTGTATACCTTAATCGCTAATTTTAATGCAGCTACAGCTTAGGCAATAGTTTTTATTATTAACTTATATATTAACGTTTATTTAAAACTTTCAAATGGAAGAAGTAGTAGTTGAACCCAAAAAGAATCCAAATATGCTGGCGTTTAAAAGCGCAATGGCATATTCTGTTTATTTCCTTGTGCTTATGTTTGTAATGAAGTGGCTAGGAGTTGATCAGAACAATCCGAATACCAGTGTAGCAGAGAAAATTATATACTCGCTAGCTTCCTATATTCCATTTATTATGGCTGTTGTATTTGTGCAAACTACATACAAAAAGGAATTGGGGGGATATATAAGCTTTGGTAAAGCTTTTTCTTCGGGCTTTAAAGTAGCTGCATATGCAGGATTGTTTATAGCTGTATTTACTATCCTTTATTATAAGGTCTTAGATACGAATGCTTTTAATCAGCTAATGGATTCAGCAAAAGCTGCGGCTGGTGATGATGAAAACAAGGTTAAAGGGGTAGAGATGATGAGACCTTATATGATCTTTTTTATAGGATTTGGAGTAGCAGTGAGTTATACGATATATGGTTTGATTATCAGTTTAATTGGTGCAGCTGTTATTAAAAAGGAACAACCCCTTTACGAGGAGTAAGCCGCGTTAAATTCATATCAAATAATTATCTCTAACCCAATTTTACAAAAATATTGAGATAACGCTATTTCAAAGTAAGTCAGATCCTCCCATAAGTCGAAACGTTTATAGGCGTTTAAAAAATCATTCCTTGATTTGCTTACAAGCTTCAGGGGTTTGCATACATGCGTGCGATTTGGCTAACCGACCTTTGGGTCATGGAAATAAAGCAAATAACATTGGGCAGCCAGGGTTTGGTTGTGCCTGTGATCGGCCTGGGCTGTATGGGGATGACGGGTTTTGAAAAGGCGCATATGTATGGTCCTGCGGATGAGCAGGAAGCCATCGCGACGATCCAACGTTCGCTTGAGTTAGGCGGTAGTTTTTTAGATACTGCCGATCTGTACGGACCGCTGAAGAATGAGCAGTTGATTGCTAAAGCGATCAGTGGTAAACGTGATCAGTATATTTTGGCGAGCAAATTTGGCTGGGAAATCGATGATAACAATAAGGTAACCTGGGCCATCAATGGTAAGAAAGATTATGTAAAGAAATCTTTGGAGCGTTCGCTCAAAAATCTGAATACGGATTACATCGATCTGTATTACCTGCACCGTCTGGATAAAAATACGCCGATCGAGGAAACGGTTGAGGCGATGGCTCAGCTGGTTCAACAGGGTAAAGTGGGTTATATTGGTTTGTCGGAAGTTTCGTCTGAAACGGTTAAGCGGGCGCATGCCGTGCACCCAATCACTGCTGTACAAAGTGAGTACTCATTGTTCGAGCGGACAGTGGAAGAACGTGGGGTTTTGGCAACCTTAAAGGAATTGGGTATTGGTTTTGTAGCTTACTCACCGCTGGGCCGTGGATTCTTATCTGGACAGATCAAAAGCATCAATGACCTGCCTGAGAATGATTTCCGCAGGGCAATCCCGCGTTTCCAGGGCATACAGTTCGACAAGAATATTGAATTGGTGAAAGCTATCGAAGTAATGGCTGAAGCCAAGCAGGTGACTTCTTCGCAGCTGGCTTTGGCCTGGATCATGAGCAAAGGTATCCTGCCGATCCCGGGAACGAAACGCCGGAAGTACCTGGAGCAAAACATTGCGGCAACAACTATTGTTTTAACTCAGGCGGACCTATCACAACTGGAAAGCATCGTGCCTTTAGGTACGGATACTGGCGCGCCTTATGATGAGTTCAGTATGGGCTTAATTGATTAATTTTGTTTATGAACGCCATTAACTCCATATCGGAATTTCACCGTTTGCTATCCTTAACAGAACCCCGCCACCCGCTGGTGAGCGTGATCAATCTGGCGGAAAGTGTTTTTTTGGAAGACCAGATCTGGAAAGGTTTCGTTAACCGCTTTTATTGCGTGGCGCTCAAACGCGAAGCCAAGGGCAAAATCAGGTACGGACAGCAGCATTATGATTACGATAAAGGAGTATTGAGTTTTACTGCCCCTAATCAGGTGCAACAACTGGACCTCCAAAATATGGAATGCGGTTCCGGTTATCTCCTGATCTTTCACCCGGACTTCCTGTTACAGCATACTCTGGCGAACAGCATTCATCATTACGGTTTTTTCGATTACGCGGTTAACGAAGCGCTGCACCTGTCGGCCGAGGAAGAAGATGACCTGATCACAATCCTCCATAAAATTGATAAGGAGTGCCAGCATATCGATAAGCATACCCAGGAGATCATTCTGACGCAGATCGAGAGCCTGCTAAAGTATTCCAACCGTTTTTATGAGCGGCAGTTTTTGACCCGCAAGAATAATAATTCAGCGCTGCTGACCAGGTTCGAGCAGTTAATCGATGACTACTTTAACAGCGACATACAGGGTTTGCTCACGGTACAATATATTGCTGCGCAGATGAACCTGTCGCCGAACTACCTGAGTGACTTGCTTCGGGCTCATACCGGACAGAACACACAGCAGCATATTCATGAAAAACTGATCGCGAAAGCCAAGGAAAAACTTTCCATGACCAGTCTTTCGGTTAGCGAGATCGCCTATGCCTTAGGCTTTGAGCACGCGCAATCCTTTAGCACGCTTTTCAAAAAAAAGACGAATTTATCGCCGCTGGAATTTCGTCAGGCTTTTAACTGATTACCAGGGACAAGCTGTGTCGGGGAAATATCAAAACTAAAAACATCACAGAAATACATACATCATAAGAAGAGGCCGTACAACGGCCTCTTCTTATGATGTATACTAATGGATATTACAGATTTCTGATCCAGATGTTACGGAAACTCAACGGCTCGCTAGGATCTCCATGAGATTGTAACTTAATTGGTGCAGGGCCATGAGCTTGTCTGTATGCAGGAGCTCCGATATATTGTGTTGGGCCCAATAATGTAGTATTATCCTGAACCAACACTCCGTTAAATAACACGGTAACTCTGGCAGGCGTTTTTACAGTTTTATCTTCGTTAAATGTAGGTGCAGTCCAGATTACATCGTAACTGTTCCATTCTCCAGGTTTGCGGGTTGGGTTGGCGAGAGGCACAAATTGTTTGTAAATACTTGCAGCCTGTCCATTTGTATAAGTGTCGTTTTTATAAGAGTCAAGAATTTGCAATTCATAACCAGCATCGCCTTTACCAATAGAAGCAAGGAAAAGTCCGCTATTGCCTCTGCCTTGTCCTTTGCCAGTAATGTTTGCAGGCACACGCCACTCCAGGTGTAACTGATAATTACCAAATGATTCTTTGGTTTCTATGTTTCCCGATTTTTTATTTACGGTAAATACTTTGTTGGCAACTGTCCATGCAGCAGGTTTAGACCTGTCTTCAGTCATTACCCATTGGTCAAGGTTTTTGCCGTCAAAAAGTATAATAGCATCAGAAGGAGGGGCTATTGTAAGCTCCGGTGTTGATACTACTTTAGGAACTGGAGTATATACTTCGGTGTCTTCAGGTTTTGCATCTTGAGCCTGAACAATGTTAATTCCTGCCATCATTAATGTAGCAAGGATAACTGATTTACGCATGTTTATCATTGTGTGATTTAATTTAATAACTATTCAAATTTATAATTAAATGGGATTAATTATAGTAATTCTCTAAGTATTTATTGGGAACGGCTAATATTGTTACAGTTTGATTCTAACCGGCGTGTTAAGATTGAGATGGATATAATAGGGCTCAGATGGTGGCTAAACTTAACAATTTTGTGAATGCATATTTGTTAAGTTTGAAAAGGAATTCCCTTAGCTGAAAACGAAATTACCTCCTTGTGGACATGAAGTTATTGTGGTGAGACAATCGGACATATTTTAGATGATACCATTAAAGGATATATTGAAAACCAAATAATCCCAAATTCATTCACCGCCTAAGGCTCAAGTGTATTAGTCTTCTAACAGAAAAAAATCGTAAGTTTGCACAGTTTTAAGCGTTGTAATCACACATGGATATTTCTGTTGTAATCCCCCTATATAATGAAGAAGAATCGTTACCTGAATTAACTTCATGGATTGCTAAGGTAATGCAGGAGCATAACTTTAGTTATGAGGTTCTTTTTGTTGACGATGGAAGTACTGATACCTCCTGGAGCATAATTGAAGATTTAAAGCAACAATATAGTTCAGTAAAAGGAATTAAATTCAGAAGAAACTATGGTAAGTCTGCGGCTTTAAATGTTGCTTTTGAGGCTGCACAGGGTGATGTGGTAATTACTATGGATGCTGATTTACAGGATAGTCCGGATGAGATACCCGAGCTTTTCCGTCGGATAAAAGAGGAAAAGTTTGATATTATATCCGGCTGGAAAAAGAAGCGTTACGATCCGATTACCAAAACCATACCCACCAAACTCTTTAATGCAGCCACCCGCAAAATGTCGGGCATTCAATTAAATGATTTTAATTGCGGTTTAAAAGCTTACCGTAGTGATGTGGTTAAAACCATTGAAGTTTATGGCGAGATGCACCGTTACATTCCTGTAATTGCAAAATGGGCAGGATTTAAGAATATAGGGGAACAGGTAGTAGAACATAGAGCACGTAAATATGGGGTTACCAAGTTTGGAATGAGCCGTTTTGTTAACGGATTTCTAGACCTCCTGTCTATCTTTTTTGTAGGTAAATTTGGCAAACGCCCAATGCACTTTTTTGGTTCATTAGGGGTGCTGAGTTTTGTAGTAGGAACATTTATGGCCTTATGGCTTATTGGCGTTAAGTTATATCATATATCTATGGCCATTCCGTATAAAAGAGATGTAACCGATCAACCATTGTTCTATATTGCTTTGGTAGCCATAATACTTGGCTCTCAGTTGTTTTTAACTGGTTTTGTTGCAGAACTGGTGACCAGAAATGCACCAGAACGTAATCAATATTTAATAGAAAAGGAGATTTTATAACAAATGTTTTTTTCGATTATAATTCCCCTTTACAATCGCCCCCAGGAGATTGATGAATTGCTTACTACGCTTACCAGGCAAACCTATACCCAATTCGAAGTATTGGTAATTGAAGATGGTTCTGTAAATGATGCTAAGGCTATTGTTGATAAATATGCCAACTCGCTTGATGTAAAATATTTCTTTAAACCTAACGAGGGACAAGGATTTTCGCGTAATTATGGGTTTGAAAGGGCCAAAGGCGATTTCTTTGTGATTTTTGATTCCGATTGTCTGATCCCTGAGGATTACCTTGAAATAGTAAAGGATTATCTTTTTGAACATAAACTGGATGCTTATGGTGGGCCTGATGCTGCACACCAAAGTTTTACTCCGGTACAAAAGGCCATCAGCTATGCTATGACTTCTCCATTTACAACCGGAGGGATAAGAGGCAATAAAAAGCATATCGGACAATTTCATCCCCGTAGTTTTAACATGGGGGTATCCAGAGAAGTATGGGAAAAAGTTGGCGGCTTTATTTTAACAAGATTGGGAGAGGATATCGAATATAGTATTCGTATCCACGAACACGGCTTTAAGATCGGTCTAATTCCGGCAGCCAGAGTTTTTCATAAACGACGCACAAGTTTTAGCCAGTTCTATAAGCAGCTGCACTTTTTTGGCAGGGCCAGGATAAATATTTATAAACATTTCCCCTCCGAATTAAAATTGGTACATTTCTTTCCGGCAGCATTTACATGTACGGTAATATTTACTGTGCTTATTAATATATTATATTGGCCTTTGGCATTCATTTGTAACTTTGTAATGCTGATATACTTTATGTTGATATTTTTTCACTCATGGCAGGTTAATAAGTCATTAAAAGTTGCATTTTTGAGCATTATTGCAGCGTTCATTCAGCTAACTGCCTACGGTTTGGGTTTTATGCAGGATTTTATTAAAAGAGTAGTATTTAAACAACAATGATAGAATTTTTAAAGGAGAGTACATTTGCTGTAAATGAGGTGATTAGCAAGGCCTGGACAGTGACCAAAAGGAATTACTTTTCTATTGCGACGCTGTGCTTTTTGATGTTTATTACTTCTAATGCTTCGGGCTTAATGGCATTCTTTTTAAAGGATGTGAGTAAGGGATTGAGCATATTGATGGCTTTCATTTTTGTGATGTTCTACTTTACCATCAATCTGTCACTGTTTAAGTATATTTTTCATTTACTGGATGACGAAGAGCATGATGTAAGCATTGTAAGCACCATTCCCACCCGGAAACAAATTATCAGATTCCTGGTAGCAACACTTTACTTTATGCTTTGTATTGTAGGCGTGTATTCGATAGTGGTATTGATCGCTTTTCCTTTTATATACACAGGGATAAAAATGGAAGTGATAACCAATGTGGCTATTTCTGTTGGTGTAATTGCAATATTCATTACATGGATCCGTATTTCTTTCTTTCCGTTTTTTATAATCGATAAAGATTTACCCCCATTTCTGTCTATAAAGTTTAGCTTAGCCACTACAAAAGGCAATTTTACAAAGATCTTCCTGCTTTTATTAGTGCTATTAAGTTTTCACCTGCTTTATTTGTTTTTTAGTTACATACACTGGCCGGTGTTCTCATTCTTTATAAATATTTTGAGCTCCTTTATTATTGTTCCGCTATCAAGTGTGGCTTTAACTATTGCTTATCGTAAAATGATGAGTGAATACAAGGGAGATGCTGAGCCTGATATTATACATAACATAGTTTAAACAGAACTTATGGGATTAAAAGCGGCATTAAGTAAACCGTTTGCTGCCTTTATTGTAAAAGGCATCAATAAATGGAAAAAAAATGCAGTGGGCGCACAGAAGGAAACTTTAAGCCAACTCATTGATTCTGCAAAAGGTACAGCCTTTGGTAAGGATCATGGTTTTGCCTCTGTAAAAACATATGAAGACTTTAAAAAGGCGGTGCCTGTTAGGGATTATGAAGAGTTAAGACCTTATATTGAAAGGGTAGTTGCAGGCGAACCGGATGTAATGTGGAAAGGTAAACCTCTTTATTTTGCAAAAACATCTGGTACCACATCGGGCGTTAAATACATTCCACTTTCCAAAGAATCGGTGCCCGAGCATGTTAAAGCTGCCCGTAATGCTTTACTTACTTATATTCACCAAACCGGTAACACCGCATTTGTTAATGGTAAGATGATCTTTTTGCAGGGAAGCCCTGTGCTGAGTAAAAAAAATGGAATTAATGTAGGCAGATTATCGGGTATAGTTGCCCATCTTGTTCCGGGGTATTTACAGAGAAACCGCTTGCCTTCTTATGCTACAAATTGTATTGAAGATTGGGAGCAAAAGGTTGATGCAATAGTAGAAGAAACCATTAACGAGGATATGACCCTGATTTCGGGCATACCACCATGGGTGCAAATGTATTTTGACAGGCTTGCACAGAAATCCGGAGGCAAAAAAATTAAAGATATTTTTAAAAATTTTAGCTTGTTTGTGTATGGTGGGGTTAATTACGAACCTTATCGGGCTAAAATTGAGGAAAGCATAGGCAAGAAAATAGATACAATTGAAACTTATCCTGCCTCCGAAGGATTTATCGCCTATCAGGATTCTCAGCAGGATAAAAGTCTGTTGCTGCTGGCAAATGCAGGCATATTTTATGAATTTATTCCTGCCGATGAGTACTATAATGATAACCCTTTGAGAGTAAGCCTGGAAGATGTGGAGCTAGAAAAGAATTATGCTTTGATACTCAATACAAATGCCGGGTTATGGGGGTATAGCATTGGAGATACGATTAAGTTTGTATCTAAAAACCCATATAAAATATTGGTGACAGGACGTATTAAGCATTTTATTTCAGCCTTCGGAGAACATGTAATTGGCGAAGAGGTAGAACATGCTTTACTTACCGTAGCTAACCAGGAAGGTGTTGGTATTACAGAATTTACTGTAGCTCCTCAGGTAGAAACCAAACCAGGCGAATTGCCTTACCACGAGTGGTTTGTGGAGTTTTCTAATCCTCCTAAAGATATTGAAGCATTCAGTAAAAAAGTAGATGAAGCACTACAAAAGAAGAATATTTACTATTTTGACCTCATTGAGGGAAAAATACTGCAGCCACTGATCATTCGTTCTTTACAAAAAGATGCCTTTGTGAATTTTATGCGTAGCCAGGGTAAGCTTGGCGGGCAGAATAAGGTTCCAAGATTATCGAACGACAGAAAGATTGCTGATAATTTAAGTAGTTTTACAAATTGAAAAACATATCCATTTTAGGCGCAACCGGTTCAATAGGAACACAGGCCTTAGAAGTTATTGAGGCAAATCCGGAGTTGTATAAGGTTACAGCGCTTACAGCACAATCAAATGCTGATCTGTTGATTGCCCAGGCATTAAAATTTAAGCCTTTAATGGTTGTTATTGGCGACGAGCGTCAATATCAATCAGTAAAAGCGGCTTTATCAGCTACAGGCATCAAGGTTTTGGCAGGTGAAGCAGCATTGTGTGAAGCAGCTAGTTTGGCAGAGACAGATTTGGTACTTACTGCAATAGTAGGTTCTGTTGGTTTAAAACCGACTATTGCTGCTATTGAAGCTAAAAAAGATATTGGCCTGGCCAATAAAGAAACGCTGGTGGTTGCCGGTGATTTGATAACTAGCTTAGCAAAGCAATATGGGGTAAAAATTATACCTGTAGATTCTGAGCATTCCGCAATTTTTCAGTGTCTGGTAGGTGAGGCAGTTGATACAATTGAAAAGATCTATTTAACCGCATCCGGTGGGCCATTTAGAGGGAAAGAGCGTGCTTTTTTAGCTAATGTTACCAAAGTCGAGGCACTTAAACACCCCAACTGGGTAATGGGCGCAAAGATCACTATTGATTCTGCGTCTTTAATGAATAAAGGCCTCGAAGTTATTGAAGCAAGATGGCTGTTTGATTTGAATGTGGACCAGATTGATGTGATTGTACATCCTCAATCTATTGTACATTCGCTGGTGCAGTTTAATGATGGTTCTATGAAGGCTCAGATGGGGCTTCCTGATATGAAATTGCCAATTCATTATGCTTTTGCATACCCTGGAAGAATAAGCAGCAATTTTAAACGTTTCAACTTTATGGATTATCCGGAGCTTACGTTCTCAAAGGCTGATAGAAGTACCTTTAGAAATCTTGACCTTGCATTTGAGGCTTTACGCAAAGCAGGAAATATGCCTTGCATCATTAATGCTGCTAATGAAGTAGTGGTAAATGCTTTTTTACAAAATCAGATTGGTTTCCTGGAAATGAGCGATATAATAGAACAATGTATGTCTGATATCAGCTTTATAGCGACACCAACTCTTAATAATTATTTAGAAACCGACCAGCATACACGTATATTTGCGGGCGAGCTGGTAACAAAATAAGTTTTTTACAGTCAAATTTAGAAACATTTAAAATCATATATGAGCGGATTGATTATGGCGGCCCAGTTACTTCTGGGATTATCGATATTAGTTATTTTACACGAATTAGGACATTTTCTTGCGGCACGTGCTTTTGGAATTAAGGTAGAGAAGTTTTATCTGTTTTTTGACGCCTGGGGTGTTAAGTTGTTTAGTTTTAAGAAAGGGGATTGTGAGTACGGGATTGGTTGGTTACCATTAGGTGGTTATGTTAAAATAGCAGGTATGATAGATGAATCTATGGATACCGAACAAATGAATCAGCCAGCACAGCCTTGGGAATTTAGATCTAAACCAGCCTGGCAACGTTTAATAGTAATGCTTGGTGGTGTTATTGTTAATATAGTTGTTGGTATCCTGATTTTCTGGATGCTTACCTTTAAATACGGGGAAACATTTATTCCTAATAGTTCTGTACAGAATGGTATTAATCCCGGAAGTATCGGTAAAGAAATCGGACTTCAAAAAGGAGATAAGGTAATTGCCGTTAATGGAAACAAGGTAATTCGCTTTGATGAGTTGATCAGTTCAAAGGTTTTGTTGGGAAATACAAATTTAACAGTTATTCGTGGGGACAGAACTTTAGATATTAAAGTGCCTGAGAATATATTAAATAAGGTTTCTGATTTAGGAATTGAAGCGTTTATTAGCAGGATGCCTCTTTTAAGCACTAGGATAGACAGCATAGTTACAGGAAAGGCTGCAGAGAAAGCGGGCTTAAAAAAAGGCGATAAAATTACTTCTTTAAATGGCATACCTGTGAACTATGATGTTGATTTCAGATCTCTTGTTCCGAAATATAAAGGTAAAACGATAGATGTAGGCATTAATAGAGGCGCAGAGAAGTTGTCTGTTAAAGTCCCTATAGATACCAGCGGTACAGTGGGTATTGGATTTACGTCAAGTGAAATTAAGCAAGAAACGATTAATTATGGATTTTTTGCTTCGCTTCCAATAGGGGCTAACCAGGCCTGGAAAGTTTTTAGTGACAATGGTAAAGGAATTTGGAAAGTGCTTACTGGCAAGATCCAGGCAAACAAAGCGTTTTCGGGCCCTGTAGAGATTGCGCGTAAAGTTTATGGCGGAGAGTGGGTGTGGACTAGATTCTGGGCTTCTACTGGTTTTATTTCTATTGCTCTAGCATTCATGAATCTGTTACCTATACCAGCTTTGGATGGGGGACATGTTGTATTTCTTATTGTAGAGATGATCAAAGGAAAGCCTCTTGGCGATAAATTTATGGAGCGCGCCCAGATAGTTGGTTTTGTTCTGCTATTGTCCTTGATGGTTTTTGTGCTCGGCAACGACATATTTAAGGCCGTAATGCATTAAACCCTTATGACAGATTATTTTGCATTTTATGGCTTACCATTAAGCTTTAATCCTGATGTGGCTCTTGTAAAGCAAAAGTTTTATGAGTTTAGTAAGAAGTATCATCCTGATTTTTATATTAATGAAAACGATGAGAAACAGGCTGAGGTACTGGAGTTAAGTACGGCAAACAATAAAGCATATCAGGTTCTAAGTGATCCGCAGAAGCGGTTACATTATGTTCTGGAATTAAAAGGCTTGTTAAAGGAAGGTGAGAACTATGTTCTGCCTCAGAGCTTTTTAATGGAGATGATGGATATCAATGAGGCGCTGATGGATTTGCAATTTGATCCTGACCCTGTGAAACTGGCAAGTCTAAAGGATGCTGTTAATGGGGTGGAGAAGGGGCTGTCGGATGAAATTTTATCACTTACAACTTCTTTTGAACATCAGAGCTCAGCGGAACAGGATAAAACACTTATTGCAATAAAGGACTTGTATTATCGTACTAAGTATTTGTTAAGACTTAGAGAAAGTATTGCTAAAGCTGCCAATTTATAAGGCTAGCTGTTAAATCATTGTAAAAAAGTAAAATGCTACTTTTTTACAATGATTGTTTGGATACCTTTGCCGCAAATCCATACATATGAACACATTATCCATTTTTAGAAAAATTGCCGTTGCTGAGGGAATTTCTTACATCTTACTGGTATTTATTGCGATGCCCCTAAAGTACTGGGCCGACATGCCTTTGGCTGTGAAATATACAGGCTGGGCTCATGGCCTTTTATTTGTGCTGTATATTGTTTTTTTAATTATGGCATGGCAAGAGTATAAATGGAGCTTTAAAAAGGTGGTACTCATAGGGTTTGCATCATTAGTGCCATTTGCCCCTTTTTGGGTAGACAAAAGACTTAAAGAAGATAATTTAAATAAGTCTTGGTAATTAGTTATTCAATTAATACATTTGCATCCCGCTGAATAAGCAAATGCCCAGCTGGCGGAATTGGTAGACGCGCTGGTCTCAAACACCTGTGGGAAACCGTGCCGGTTCGACTCCGGCGCTGGGTACGAAAAGCGAGTAAATAAGCCCTAACAATCTGATTGTTAGGGCTTTGTCCTTTAATCTACTAGGCGATAATGCGTATTTTTAATTTTCATTTCTTTTGTAAAACTCTATAAATCATACATTTATATCTATAAGTGTGTTCGATTCTCGATCAGGATAGTGACGGATTCTTTGAACACTTTATAATCCTATAATTTCTTGTTTAATAAACAAACTTAGAGTAGAGGGGGTGATCTTAGCAGTAATCAGATCGTTAAGATCGGGTGGGAACAACATCACTTGATGTTGCAAGTCTGCTTTAAAAAGGATGATGGAGGTTTTTCCGCGTGCCATAGCCTTTAAACAAATTAGCTTATGGAAAGTTAAAATGAGACGGCCCCTTCTTAATTTTCTTCCGGCCAACGGTTCCATTATCCACTATGCAGTGTTGCAACTATTTTGAAACCAGCCTTTTCCTGATCCGGCTTAATGCTTCGGGCGTAACTCCGAGATAAGATGCCACGTAATACTGCGGTACTCTTTGAATCAACTCTTCCCTTTCTTTTATAAGATTCAAATACCGCTCTTCGGGCTTTTCTCCCATCAACTTGGCGTTTTTTTGGGTAACACGCAAAAACTGAGCTTCTGCAATGAGCCTGCCAATGCGTTCATACTCAGGAAACCTTTCATACAGCTTTTGCAGGCTGTTGAAATGAAGATGATACAATTCACAATCTTCCAAGGCTTCTATTCCATAATTAGCAGGACGGGACGTCAAAAAACTTTCATAATCTCCTGTAAATTGATGTTCAAAAAAGAACTCATAGACGGTCTTCTTCCCGTCAGACAAATCAAATGCGATCACCGCCCCCTTCTCAATAAAGGAAACCCATTTGTTTACAGAACCCAAATCACTGATAATTTCCCCTTTCTTGTAAGACTTCACTACCAAAAGCTCAGTAAGAGGCTCCCATGCCCCGGTAGAAAGGTTGGGTAAAAATTGCAAAAAATACTGATGAATATTTTCAAACATAAACTTAGCGGGCTTCAATAGACTGTTTTTCCTAGGGTACTTTCTTTATTGACCCAAATCAATGAACAGGGAGATCCTGTTGTGGAAATTTGTCCAAAATAATTTCCTGAGACAAATGTATCGAATTATGGCAGCAAAATCAATCTATTATAAGGCCACTTTATTGGCTGTGTTCCTCATTGCCTTTTTCAGCAATGTACAAGCCCAAACCCAAACTATAAACGGGAAATTAGTTGACGATGCCTCGTTTGCCCCTATCGGTGGTGCGACAATACAAATGGCAAATTACCCCGGGATAAGCACGTTTTCAGATTCGCTTGGAAGTTTTAGGCTTATGGAAGTTCCTTTAGGCAGGCAATCTATTATCATTACGTTTGTTGGATACGAACCCTTGTTTCTTTCCGATTTATTGATCACCGCAGGGAAAGAACTTCAACTTAATAATGTGGCAATGCGTGAAAAAATTAAGATGTTGGATGAAGCGGTCATTAGCGCTCCTAACAGGAAATCACCCAACAATGAAATGGCTACTGTAAGCGTCCGCACGTTCAATATGGAAGAAACCAAAAGATACGCCGGTTCTTTTGGCGACCCTGCGCGGATGGCTATAAACTTTGCCGGAGTGGTATCCACCAATGACACAAGAAATGACATCATTATACGAGGCAATTCCCCAAATGCTATGTTATGGCAGTTTGAAGGTCTTAACATTCCCAATCCTAACCACTTCGGTGCGCTGAACAGTATGGGAGGTTCTGTAAGTATGCTGAACAACAACCTGATAGCCAAGTCTGATTTTATATCAGGTGCTTTCCCCGCCCAATATGGTAACGCTGTTGCGGGCGTCTTTGATTTACGGTTGCGAAATGGAAATAAAGACAAGCACGAATTTGTAGGACAAGTAGGTTTCAACGGATTTGAAGCCGGAGCAGAGGGGCCGATCGGTAAAGTTAAAAAAGCATCCTACCTCGTAAATGCCAGATATTCCACCCTTTCTGTATTCCGGCAGTTGGGGCTCAACTTTGGTACTGGCGGAGGGCAACCCGACTACTACGATGTAAATTATAAAGTAAACTCATCAGTCGGGGCAAAAGGAAACCTGAGTTTGTTCGGTATATGGGGCAGAAGTTCATTTGTGAGCCTGGGCAAAGATTATGATCCCGACGGACAGGCTTATGGAAATAGCTACTCCAATCGTTTTGCCGATTACGAAACCAACATTACAGGACTTAGTTATGAGCATCTGCTAAATAATAAGACTACTGCGAAAATAACAGTCGGTTATAGCAGTACGAACGAATGGTTTGACAGGGATTCTATCAGTACGGTAAAACCCGATATCGCTACTCCTGACTGGCACTGGAAATTCTCCACGCAAAAATATTCTGCTGTCTTTCAGTTGAATCATAAGTTAAATGCAAGGCATAGCCTTATTGCAGGGGTTTCCAATGACTATACCGACTTTTCCATACTCAACAAACGGATCTATGCCGGCGTACACGACCTTGTAATTGCTGACCGCCAACGCGGTTTGAACCTGTTGCAGAGCTACGCTCAATGGAAATACAGGATGAACGATGTGTGGACATTTATCGCAGGGATGCACTACCAATATCTGGATATTTCCCAGAGCCAAAGCATAGAGCCAAGAATCGGGCTAAATGCTAAAATAAACAACAGGCATACTTTAGGCTTCGGTTTCGGAATGCACAGCCAAATGGACAATCTGTTAAATTACACGGTTGTAACATCCACTCCGTCCGACCACCTGTATACAAATGAATCTTTAGGGTTTATAAGAAGCAACCATGCTGTGTTGTCACACAGCTGGAAATTAAACAATAATACAAGCCTGAAGACCGAACTTTATTACCAGTCGTTGTATGACCTGCCTGTGGAAAGTCATCCGTCTTCTTTTTCGACCATCAATCTTGGAGCAGATGCCACTCCTACATTGCGGGACAGTCTTATCAACCAGGGCAAGGGAAGAAATTTCGGCGTAGAGCTTACGCTTGAAAGGAATTTTTCAAAAGGACTTTATTACCTGCTTACCACGTCCCTGTTTGATTCCAAATATCAGGGAAGCGATGGGGTATTGCGAAATACGGCGTTTAATATGGGTTATGTAATCAATGCCCTTGCAGGCAAGGAATGGAAGTTCAACAGGGAAAGATATTTCAGCATTTCAATGAAGATCTCTGCCGTCGGAGGTCGCTATCTTTCACCTGTGGACATTACAGCATCTATTGCAGACGGCGAAATACAGTTTATCGAAGAAGAGGCTTTTTCATTAAGGCAATCGCCTTATTTCCGTTCGGATGTAAAGCTATCCTACCGGAAGGAATACCGAAAATCGTCTTTAGAAATTTCGCTGGACCTGCAAAACGTTACCAATAACAATAATATTTTCAGACAGGATTGGAACGCCCGTACCGGACAAGTCGTAAACAATTACCAGCAGGGATTTTTCCCTGTGCCGTTTGTAAGGTTTACTTTTTAATGAAATAGACCAGGATTGGGTTTCGTCCAAAACACAATCCTGCCTTGGAAGCTCTTCTTGGTATTTGCCTTCATGGTCTTATTTCAATTTTATCCTTTAGTGGTCAGTTTCTGTTTTGATTTATTTAATGGTTTGTTAGTTTTCGTGTACTACCTATATCTGTAGACGGCGATGGGATGATCATAAGGGTATAGCTTTTCCCAAGCGGCCGTTAAAGTAAGTTCAAGGGAGTTTCAAGTGATAAAAGACTATAAAAATAAGATCAAAAAAGGCTATTTTTGATCTTATTTTTATAGATATTTATATGATGTCCAATTTCTCAGCGCTTTTTGATTATGTTCAAAAACTTTCTGGCAAGATACTTTCAGATGACGAGAAGCAAATATTTATGACACATTTCAAGTCAAAAAGACTACGAAAGCGACAATATTTTCTACAAGAGGGGGATATATGTAAATATACTGGATTTATCGTAAAAGGCTCAGCTAGAACGTTTACAGTAAATGAAAAAGGGCATGAACATATTCTGAAATTAAGTGTCGAAAACTGGTGGTTAAACGATTTTGAAAGTTTTTATCAATTAACACCAAGTCGATTTAATATACAAGCACTGGAGGATATGGAAATTCTTCAAATAACGAATGCGCTTGTTGATGAGTTTATAAAGCCCATTCCCGCTTTTTCGGCAATGCAAAACGTTATCAGTCAAAATTACACCATTGCAGCACAGAAAAGGATGCAGTCTGCCATAAGCCATTCCGGCGAAGAGCGTTTCCAAGAATTGGTTAATGAATATCCACATTTTCTACAGCGGTTTCCACAAAACATGATCGCATCTTACCTGGGATTATCCCCCGAGACTTTAAGTAGGATAAGGAAGAACTCCTTAAAATGAATTGATTTTTATCAAGTGTATTTAATGACTTAAGTCAATACTCAGCCCGTTATGAGGCTGCATCTTTGGATATGTTAATTAAATCACAAAAATCATGAATAAGTTAAAAAATAAAGTCGCGGTAATTACAGGCGGCAATAGTGGTATTGGCTTTGGTATTGCGGAAGCATTTAAAAATGACGGCGCAGTCGGAACTATTGTTGGCAGAAACAAGGAAACCCTAACTAGTGCTGTGGCACAGCTTGGTGATGATTTTATAGCCATCAACGCCGATGTAACCAATCTAGCCGATCTGGAGAGGGTGTTTAAAGAAACCGCTGAAAAATTTGGTAAGATAGACGTGGTTGTTGCGAACGCAGGTGTTGGAACTGCCGGAACCGTGGCAGATACGACTGAAGCCGACTATAACAAAACCATGAACCTAAACTTAAAAAGTGTTTACTTCACTGTTCAAAAAGCACTGCCTTACATGAATGATGGTGGTTCTGTTATTCTAATCGGATCTAATGCAGCACATCGTGCCTACCCTTCATTTGGGCTTTATGGCGCTGCAAAAGCAGCAGTAATCTATCTGGCAAAAGGGTTTTCAAATGACCTTATAGAAAGAAAGATTAGAGTAAACGTAATTACACCAGGTACAACGGATACGCCGGCATTTGACAAGTTTGTTCCTGCTGAACAAATCGAAGCTCTAAAAACACACTTTGCTAGTGTGATGCCAATTGGCAGGATCGGCCAACCATCAGATATCGGTAAGACAGCGGTATTCCTAGCTTCAGATGATTCTTCTTTCATGTTGGGTGCCGAATTACTTGTTGATGGTGGCATGACCTATTTATCTAAGTAATAGCCTCACGTTTAGTGCGGATTTATTACTGTCTATTAAGTATTTAAAATAATTCGGAATGAACAGATTAAAAAACAAAGTGGCGGTTGTTACCGGTGCTTCAAAAGGAATAGGTGCAGCAATAGCAAAACATTTTGCTGCAGAAGGCGCAAAAGTTGTAGTGAATTATGCCTCAAGTAAAGAAAGTGCAGAAAAAGTGGTGAAAGCCATAACAGATAATGGAGGCACAGCCATTGCCGTGCAGGCAGATGTATCTCAAGAAGCTGATGTGATTAGGCTGTTTGAAGAAACGGAAAATGCTTATGGAACATTAAATATTTTAGTTAACAATGCAGTATCTCAAGGGTACGCACCTATTGAGCAGATTTCAGTAGAAGCATTTCGCCAAAGTTTTAATGTCAATGTGCTAGGGCCTATATTGACTATCCAGGCAGCATTGAAACTTTTCGGTGATGAGGGAGGCAACATAATTAATATCAGTTCGGGTGCAAGTAAATATCCACTTCCGAATGCCTCTTTGTACTCTTCAACCAAGGCTGCACTAGATGCCTTCACCATCGCTTTGTCAAAAGAGCTGGGTGCAAAAAAAGTTCGGATCAATTCTATTTTGCCTGGCGCTACTGAAACAGAAGGCGCAACCAGTGCGGGTGTAACCACTGGGAGTGATTATGAAAAAATGTTTATTGCCAATACACCACTTGGTCGAAGAGGCCAGCCCGAAGATATTGCGAAAGCTGTAGTATTTCTCGCATCTGATGATGCAGCTTGGATCACCGGTGAGCAAATCTCGGTTTCGGGCGGCATGTATGGCTTCTAATCCTACTAAATTTTATGACTCAAGTAAACTTAGGTCTGATTTCTAGAGGTGAATAGCCCTTCACAAATTTTTGATTAGGCACTTACAATTATGAGAATAATCGAAAACGCTACTGAACAAATGTGTTTTCAATGTACTTCATCATGATCAGACAGTTCCAATGGATCAATCGATATCCTGCAAATAATCCTTAAATCATGCCCCAATTGGTAGGGATAGAATTTTGCACCGAGTACTAACCGGGCTCAAAGCCAAAAATCGAGAGGGTTGCTCATAAAAAAGCAACCCTCTCGATTTTTAATAAATTATCATAGTGCGCGAATTAGTTCTAAGTGCACCCATCGTAGCAAGATTGTCTTTGAACAAGGGACGTACCATTGCATGCTTCTGATATATATATTAGAAAGTTTATTCGCACATCTTTCATTCAATTGTCCAATGTTTTATATTTTGGAATAAGAATTGGAGGTTTTAAGCAAAAAAATATTTACAAGCTCCATAAAACAATTTCATATGCAAAATTTAAACAATAAAGTGGCTTACGTTACTGGTGGAACAAAAGGCATCGGTTTTGGGATCGCTAAAGCACTGGTAGAAGCTGGTTTGAAAGTAGCCATTTCGGGCCGCAAACTGGAAGATACGCAACGAGCAAGGGAAGAACTCGGTTCTGAAAATGTATTGGCTATCGCTTCTGATGTCTCAAACTTTGAAAATGAAGCCCGCGCAGTGGAACAGATCGTAGAAACTTTTGGTCAGCTGGACGTTCTTATTGCGAATGCCGGCGTAGGAAAGTTTGCTCCTGTGGATCAGTTAAGTCTGGCGGATTGGAACGCGATGATATCCACCAATCTGACGGGAGCGTTTCATACGCTCAAAGCAGGGGTGCAGCAGCTCAAATTAAATAAAGGATATTATATCACTATCGCCAGTCTGGCAGGCACAAATTTTTTCGCAGGTGGATCGGGCTATAACGCTTCAAAATTCGGCGTAGTGGGCTTTACGCAGGCTGCAATGCTAGATTTGAGGGAATACGGCATAAAGTCGACCACCATCATGCCGGGTTCGGTGACCTCTCATTTTAATAAGCATACCCCAAATGATGCCGATTCCTGGAAGATCCAACCATCGGACATTGGTGAAATAATTGTTAATTTGCTGAACATGAATCCGAATGTATTGCCAAGTAAAATAGAGGTACGTCCGACACAAACCAAGTAAGCTGATCGGGTTATCTGGGAGCATAAATAAAGTCTGCGCTGCGGTTATACCGCACTCAATCTGTGATAAAGGAAACTCTGGGATTTCTTTTTGGGGTGAATTTGCGTTGGTATTTTTTCTTGAAATCCCTATCAAGCGGTTCTGCAACAAAACTGCCGGCAATGTTGGCGAAAGTTACATATCCTTCAAGAAACTATGTGAAAGAAAGGGTTTTCTTATTTTTCTTTTTGTTCCCTTTGTTGTACCACATTAAAAAGCCTGTGATAGGCATGCTGGCACAGATTAATGAAACAAAGAAAGCGAAAAGTTTGGTTGGGATGCCCGCATAGGCTCCGGTATGCAGGTCGTAGTTCATGCTTCTGAATTTCTCACCACCCTTTATGTCCCGGTCGCCATATTTCATCAGCAGTTTGCCGTTGTTACGATCAAAATAATACCATTCGAACACGTGTGTACGATTTTTGGCAAGCCGTACCTGAACATCCATTGGATCTGTATTCTTTTCGCGGAAGCGGATCGATAGTATATCGGCTTGAGGATGCAACTGAAAAAGATGGGTAATCGCGCTGTCGGTCGGCTGAAGATGGTAGGTGTCGTTGGGCGTAGATAATGGAATAACCCGCTTTTCAGCAGCTTTTCCACCATTAGCCAGGAACTGAACGGACTGATCGGCCCAAGGAAAAGCAAAGACCAAACCTGTTACACAGATCAGGATCGCCGGAATCAGGATATAAAAACCTGATGTATTGTGCAAATCATAGATCCTTCGCTTTATTCCCACATCGCGCTTAAATACTAGTCCCTTTTTGAAGGTTTTTTTCTTCCATTTTCGAGGAAACCAGAGAACCAGACCGCTCAGCAGTAAAACAAAAAAACACAGTGCCGAAATTCCTGTTACCATGCCGCCAACTGAGTCCCCCAATAGCAGGTTCATGTGCAGGTTCAAGATCAGTTGAAAGAATTCGTTTCGCGTGTCCTCCACGTATACTACTTTCCCATTGTAGGGGTTTACATAGACCCTGTAATAATACTTGTAATAGTTCCAGTGTCCGATGGCTTTTTTATCTGTAAGCGATGCCCGAAATATCCAGGTATGGCCTTTAGCGGGATAGATCTCGCAGCGGGTAATTTTAATCTTCGGGCCAAGAGCCTTTTGTGCCTGATTGCGCAGCTCACTAAAATTTAAAAAGTTGCGATTTCCCTCGGGTTCTACATAATATCGCTTATGATAAAAGTATTCTTTCAGTTCATCCGAAAAGACATTTATACAACCAGTTAAACTAACAACCAAAACAACCAGGCCTGTAATCAGACCCAGCCATTTATGCAACCAGAAAAAAAATTTCCGCAGCATTATTAAAAGTTGTAAGAAAGATTCAGATTCATGGTTGCGCCGTTGCCACGTACATATTCTGCATCAATGGCACGGTACTGGCTTACTACAGGGTAGTACGAGCTATTCAGCAGATTCTCTACACCCAGTCCGACTGACCATCTACTGTTAAATCTGTAACCGGCCGACAGGTTGAAAAGACTTACCGGTTTAACCGGACCCTCACTGTTGGCGTATAAACCATTAGCGCGAACATCAAAACGATCACGACCCTCGGTATATACCCAGTATAGTTTTACATCAAGCGAACTCAACGGGCGATAGCCCAGGTAAGCGGTTGCTTTAGGTGGCGCAATGCGTAAGCCATTCATATATACTTTTGCGCCGCCTGTTTGTTCTGCTTTTCCTTCTACATAAGAGTAGCTGCCTCCTGCAGTCCATTTCTGACTAAAGTAAACATCAGCTGAAATTTCGTAGCCATGGATCCGTTCCGGCTCGCGCTGAGGGACAAGGTACCCCCCAACATCAACAAGGTTGGCTCCCAGTTTAGATGTACTGATATAATAAGATGCGGTTAAATTAACAATGCCTAACCTGCTGCTGAAGCCCGCTTCGTAATTATTGGTAATAATAGGATCTGTGGCAATGCTCTCCAGTGTATTGCTGGTCGCACTTCTTAATATACGACCCAATTCGTTGATTGCAAACCCTTGAGAGAAACTCACGAAAGGATTGAAGATATCATGTTTGTTGTATCGTAAGCCAGCATTGAAAGTGGTGCTATGATAAGGAATCTTACCCCCGGTAACAGCAATACTGCCTTCGCCGTTAGGCCCTCTGGCAATTGTGCTGAAATCCTGTACTTTAACACGGGCATTTTCATAGCGGACTCCGGCTTTCAAAACAAAATTGGTCATTATGTCCATCTTCATCTGGGCATATGGTGCAAGATTAAGCATGTTCATGTCCGGAATATATACTCTGCCATCGGTAAGAACCTGATTGGTTCTGTCGCTCAGCAGATCGAGTCCGTAGGTCAACTCTCCATCTCCAAAAGTACCCATTTTCCATGGTGTGTTCAATGTCAGGCGCATACCTTTTTTGAACGACTGTATCTTCGTTTGCCCTGGGCCGTACCAGGCCGTTGCCTTCTCTACATACCTGTTCATAGAAATAAAGCTATTGTAATAAGCTGAAACATCAAGAGAACTGGCTAAGGGTAGCGCATCATTATGATAGGAAACCAAAGCGTTGTGGTTATATGGTGTACCTGCAGCTTCTCCCGGATCATCTCCTTTTTTACCTACTGAAGGATTTTCGCCATATTTCCCTGTTACGTTGATATAATCGCTGCTTTGTACGCTTCTAAACAGGTTATATGAAGCAATAATTTCACTATGTTCATTTGGTTTGTAAGCAAGTTTAACAAAGGTATTATAAAGTGAATTTTCTCCAAGTCCATCAGGCTGGGCATTCACGTTTCCCTTAGCATCCTTTAATACCCCGGTATAATTGTATGTTCCATTCACCACATAGGAAAACTTATTTATCGTTCCTGAAAAAGTTTGCGAAAATCGGTATCCTGTTGTGTTTGATGGATGGGCCAGGTTACCATTTATCCCCACACTGCTAGTGCCGCTAAACGTTTGATCAGCCGCTGGTTTTTTAGTAATGAAATTAATAATACCACCTGCGGATCCATTACCATAAATAGAAGTTGCACCCTTAATGACCTCAACGCGTTCAATAGCTGCCGGGTCAAGTGTACGGATATCACGACTTCCGTTCATAAGCGGCGTAGATTGGGGAATCCCGTCAATCAGTACCAATACCTGACGGCCGCGTAGGGTCTGCCCTGAATTGGTTGCCTTATTACTGGAAGTTCCCAGTCCCGGTACGGTGTTTCCAAGAATGGCGGTAACTGAAGGGTTAACATTCAGCTGCTCCTTTACATCTCTCGCGGTAAGAATAGTAACTGAAGAGGGAACATCCTTCAAGCTCTCTGGTTTTCTACCAGCAGTAACAACTACTTCAGAAAGGGCATTTCCTGTTTCAAGCACAAAAGAAACTTCGGTGGTGGTATCGGCAATAAGCGTTACCTCTTTGACTGAAGTTTGATAGCCGACCAGGCTGACACTAACACGATAAACGCCGGCAGAAAGATCTTTGATCAGGAATCTGCCAAGTTTATCTGTCGGAATGCTTTTACCGCCACTCAGCCCAACAGTCGCATATTTAAGCGGTTGGCCTTCATTATCATTGACTATACCTGATAGCGAAGCCTTCGAATTGTTGTTGTTTTGTGCAAATGAGATAACAGGTGTTACAATAAGAAGCAACACTGATAAAATCAGTAATAATTTATATGTTAATAAGGAAGATTGGTTTTCTGCATGCGTTTTGATTTGGGAATCTGGCATATAATTGTTCGTGTAAAGATTAAAACTGCCCGCAAAGGTATTCTTATTTAGATTTAATACAAACAACTTTTGATGAAAAATCATTTTGTTTTGAATTTCTTTTTTCACCATACTCAACGGAATGGATTAAAAAAATATGATTAACTTTAATTATGCAGCTTTCTCCATTCAGAAAATTCTATACGATTGCGGCTTTACTAAGCCTTGTCGTTATTAATAATGCTTGTTCGCAGGGCGTAGAAAGTAAGTATTTCAAAGATGTTACCCTAACTCATTTGCCTATTGATGCAGAAGCACATGCTTTGGATGTGGTTTTGGCTGATGTGAATAAAGATGGTCATTTGGACGCGATATTGGCGTTAGAAAATTTGCCCAACCGATTGTACCTAAACGATGGTACAGGAAAATTTACCTGGAATAAAGGCATTTTTGCAGAAGAATCGCACGATACAGAACACGTACGTGCAGGAGATTTTGATAAAGATGGAAACTTAGATGTCATCTTCGTTGCCGAAGATGATCAAAATCATGAGTTCTATTTAGGGAATGGAGACGGCACTTTTAGAAATGTAAGCGAGCGATTGCCTGCAAAAAGTGAAGCGAATGGACTGGACATCGGAGACCTAAACGGAGATGGTTTATTGGATGTTGTCGTTGGAAATACCGGACCTACGCCTCAGAATTTCCTGTGGCTAAATAACCCGGAAAAGCCGGGGCACTTTATTGATTATACAAAAACAGGGTTGCCTGCACTCCGCTGGGAAACACAATCAGTTAAGCTGACTGATTTAAACGGCGATGGACATCTGGATTTAATTGCAGGGAATGAGGTTCCTCCCAATCGTTTATTCTTTAATGATGGCAAAGGACGTTTCACTGAACATGCAGAAAAGCTGGAGCTACTGGTGCCTTTACATACAAGAGAAGTTTTAGTGTTCGATGCAAATGGAGACAAACACCCTGATATTCTATTTCTTAACCTGACAAGCAATGGTGGTGCATTTGAGAAAGATCCTACTGCTCGTTTGCTGATTAATGATGGTAAGGGGAATTTTAAAGATGAAACGGTAAAAAGGATTCCTAAGCAAGAATACTCTACTTATGCAGGGGCAATTTTTGATTTCAACCATGATGGCCATCCAGACATTATCTTAAGTTCGCTCAAGATTCCTCCTTTCCAACCGATGCAAGTTCAGGCATTGCAAAATGATGGCAAAGGAAATTTTAAATTAGTGACCAATGAGGTCATTCCGGAATCTACAGTAGGCAGAAGCTGGGGGATCGCTGTTGGTGATGTAAACGGAGATGGCAAACCAGACCTTTTTATTGGCCAATGGGGAACACAGGCCAGATTGCTCTTGGGAAAATAAGGATCAGTTTGTTATCGTTTGCTCGAGTCTTTGTTTGATGTTTAAATTTAAATCATTAATCAGAACCAAGATCACTTATGTTTTTGGATATTATCGTTTTATCAGCTTTTGATTTAGCTAGTTTTAATGCATTTTGAAAATGTGACCGTGCCTTAGCGTTGTCAATTCCCGTATATAAATTACCCAAGAGGGCATGATATAGATGATTATCCTTTAGATTGAGCTTTTCTGCCTCTACAATTGCTTGGTTCTTACCATTGGCTTTTGATAAGGCGTAGGTTCTGTTTAATGCTGCAATTGGCGAGTATTCTAGTTGAAGCAGCTTATTATAAAGTTGCAAAATGCTTTCCCATTTTTCAGCTGTGTCTTGCTTATGGGTATGCCAATAGGCAATACCTGCTTCCAGATGGTACTTTGAAAGTTTATTGCCTGCCGAACCCTGGTTTAAAAAGTATTCTCCCTGAATAATGAGTTCTTCATTCCAAAGTTTCTCGTTCTGATCCTGATAAAGTATGGTTTCTCCGTTTACATTTACTCTTGCTTCAAAACGGGAGGCATGAAAGCACATTAGGGAAAGTAACGCATTTACGGCTGGTTTGTTTGTTGTTTTGTTTTCAAGTAGCAGATTAGTCAAACGCATGGCTTCCAGGCAAACCTCTTTTCTTAAGGTTACATCTTTTCCAGATGAATAATAACCTTCATTAAAAAGAAGATATAAAGTTCTTAGAACCATTTCTAATCTGCCCTCAATTGCTCCCTGATTAGGAAATTCGATTTTAACCTGTTCAATCCTGAGTTTTTCTTTAGCCCGAAACAGTCGCTTGTTAATAACCTCTTTGTTGGTTAAAAAGGCATTTGCTATTTCATCAATTCCAAAACCGCAGAGCACACGGAGCGATAAGCTTATCTGCGCTTCAGATGAAATTGAAGGGTGGCACACGGCAAACATCATTTGCAACTGGCAATCTGTAATGTTCTGTTCCGACAGATCAATTTCAAATTCCTGAATTTCGGAGCTATTGTTTTGGAGGTGCGGCATGATCTTTTGATCAAACAGCGTATTCCTTTTCAAATAATCTTTGGCCTTGTTTTTTGCTACAGTATAGAGCCAGGCAACAGGGTTTTCGGGCAGACCTTTTATCCCCCAGGTTTCAGAAGCCATCAAAAAAGTATCGCTTGAAATATCCTCCGCAATTTCTATATGTTCCAGACCAAATATTTTAGTGAGTACAGCAGTTAATTTCCTGTATTCTGTTCTAAATAAATGCGGTATTAATTCTTCTGTTTGTTCCATAGTGAAACTGGTATGAGTTACACGCTCAAAATTGAAAAGCCTCTGCAAAATACAAAGGCTTTTCGTTTTTTTAAACGAATTGAAATTAAGGGGCTACAAAGAGTTAATAACCCTCACTTCTACGCTGCCACCAACCTGAAAGATAGGACAGGCTTTAGCCATTTCGGTAGCTTCTGCTAATGATTCAGCCCTTACAATAGTATACCCTCCAATAGATTCTTTTATTTCCATGTACGGGCCATCGGTAATTACATTTCCAGGTTTTACAGTATTGCCTTCATCGCCTAAACGGTTACCCCGGTCAACCAGTTTGTTTTGTGCAGCAATGCCGCCTATCCAATCCATCCATTTTTTTGTTACAGCTTGAATTTCATCAGGAGAACCTGCGTTCATTGCCTGATAATCATTTCTAAATACAAATAAGAACTCTTTCATTTTGTTTAAGTTTTAATGGTTAAAAACAGATGACGATTGTAATTTCTGAAATTGGACATCATCATGCAATTTTTTTATCATTTAACCAATGAAATTATTGTTGACGACTCAATTTGTAACGAAAAAGTACTACTAGATCTCTTATGGTTTTACACGTTTTTTAAGTAATCTTTTTGTGAATAATAACATCTTTAAATAACTTAACCATAAATTTAGTACAAAATGAAACTACTCCTGCCAGGGAGAACACAACCAAACAAATGAACCTAATATTATGACTAAAATTACAATTCCAAATTTAACAGATCGAAGATCGTTTTTGAAAAAATCGGGTCTGGTACTTGTAGGAAGTACATTGGCTTATCAATCGGGCTTTGCTTCTCCATTGTTTTCTTCAGCGAAGTCTAAGCTTAAAGTAGGTTTAATAGGCTGCGGTGGCCGCGGTACGGGTGCTGCAGCGCAAGCATTGCAAGCTGACCCTGATGTTATAATTACTGCCTTGGCCGATGTTTTTGAGGATAGATTGGAAGGTGCATATGCGGCTCTTGTAGAAATTGGAGGTGATAGGGTTAAAGTAAATAAGAAGAATAGATTTATTGGGTTTGATGCTTATCAAAAGCTAATAGATTCTGGAGTTGATGTTGTTTTGCTTACAACCCCGCCGGCATTCAGACCCGACCATCTGACCGCTGCAATAAATGCGGATAAACATGTTTTCTGTGAAAAGCCTGTTGCCGTTGATGTACCCGGGATACGTAAAGTTTTAGATGCAGCAAAAAAAGCACGCGAGAAAAACCTTTCACTGGTGTCTGGTTTTTGTTTCCGTTATGATCTGCCAAGCAGGGCCACTTTCGGAAGAATTTTAAATGGTGATGTTGGCGATATCAGAACTGTTTCTACATTCAGGAATGGTGCAGGAAATTGGTCAAACCCTCGCCAGCCGGATTGGACTGATCTCACCTATAAAATGCGTAACTGGCATTACCACGGTTGGCTTTCGGGTGATTTTATAACAGAACAGGCTGTTCATAGCTTGGACTTGATGTCATGGGCAATGGGCGGAAAAATGCCGATTAGTGCAACGGGAACTGGTGGCAGACAAGTTCGTGTTGATGAAATCTTTGGTAATATATATGACCATTTTGCAATCGAGTATGAGTTTGCTAATGGAGTTAAGGGATACCATTTCTGCAGACAGCAGGAGGGGACATCGCATCGCAACAGTGTAGACGTTTTAGGCTCAGATGGAAATGCAGTTATTAATGTTGGCAGTAAATATGAAATCACCGGGAAAAACAAATGGATCTATAATGGAGAGAAAAATAATATGTACCAAACTCAACATAATGAACTTTTTGCTGGTATAAGAAGTGGAAATCCAATAAACCAGGGCGAAGAAATGGCAAACAGCACCCTGTTGGCTATTTGGGGGCGCATGGTTGCATATAGTGGTCAAACGCTGACCTTAGAACAAGTCATGAAATCTACCGAAACGCTAGGCCCGAAAATAGAGGATTATCATTGGGATCTTAAATGGGAAGACCATCCGGTAGCTTTACCAGGTATCACTAAAGTAATTTAACCTGTATAGGTATGAGAATATTAAGTGGGATAGGTATGACCTTTCTATTTCTTTTACTTTGCAAATCATCATTATACGCGCAACCAAAATCTATTAAATTTGGGACTGAGTTAAAATTTGAGCAAACAACCAGTGGTGATAAAGCCAAGGGACAGTCGATTAATTGGATAAATGTAAATACCGATCCCGATACCTGGAGAGTAGACAAAGATCTGCTCATTTGTAAAGGCAAGCCCATTGGCGTTATGCGCTCAGAAAAATTGTATGAGAATTTTATACTTCAGGTAGAATGGAAGCATATGGAAGCTGGCGGAAATTCCGGAGTATTTGTATGGAGTGATGCAAAACCAGGAGCAGAGAATCGCCTGCCCGGTGGGGTAGAAGTACAGATGCTTGAGCTTGACTGGGTAAATCAAAATATTACTAATGGGGAAAAGCCACCTATTGCATATGTTCACGGCGAACTTTTTGGGGTTGGGGGTGTACAAACAGTTCCGGACAATCCAAGGGGCGAACGCAGTAAATCTGTAGAGAACCGTTGCAAAGGAAAAGGTGAATGGAATAGTTATACCGTGGTTTGTGTGGATGGAACCATCAAATTATCAGTGAATGGCAAGTTCGTAAATGGGATAAGTAAATCAACCGTAAAAAAGGGATACCTGTGTTTAGAATCTGAGGGCGCCGAGATTCATTTTCGTAACTTAAAAATAACTGAATTATAATTGATATTGGGTTATAGTATTGAAAAAAAATCCCAATTTCGTAAGTTGAAAATGAAAAATTCAGATAGTCAGGGTCCAAAACAGAAAACGAAACAGGGTCAAAGCATTTTTAGTTTGCTTAAACCTTATTCAGGCCTGATTATGCTACTCATCTTATTTGCATTGCTCAGCAATGGTCTCAACCTTTGGATACCAAAACTTATTGGTAGTGGTATAGATGCATATAGTGGAGGCAAATTTTCATATAAAACCATTGCTACCGAGTTTATAGTGGTAGTACTCATCATCTTTCTATTCAGTTTCCTGCAAAGTTTAATGCAAACCTATGCCTCAGAAAAGGTAGCAAGAGACTTAAGAACCCGGTTAGCCGATAAAATATCCCGACAAAGCTTTGCCTACATACAAACCACCAACCCATCCCGTTTACTTACCAATCTTACTTCCGATGTAGATTCAATAAAATTGTTTGTATCCCAGGCCATTGTTTCTATCGTATCTTCCCTGTTCATCATTATTGGAGCAAGTATCTTACTGCTTAGCATCAACTGGAAACTTGGTTTAATTGTAATGGCCATCATTCCAATTATTGGAGGTACGTTTTTTATCGTATTGGGCAAGGTACGTGTGCTATTCAAAAAAAGCAGGGAAGTAATAGACTGGTTAAATAAAGTAATTAATGAAAGTATCCTTGGGGCCATGTTAATTCGGGTAATTAATTCGCAACAGCTGGAATATGATAAATTTTTTGAGGCGAGCAATAAGGCCAAAGATATTGGACTTTCAATCCTCAGGCTATTTGCCTGGTTAATCCCCATAATTGTATTCACTGCTAATATGGCGGGTCTGATGATCCTGGTACTAGGTGGCCATTATGTAATTAACGGCAAAATGAGCTTGGGTGATTTTGCTGCTTTTAACAGCTATCTGGCATTGTTAATTTTTCCGATTCTGATCATAGGTTTTATGAGTAACGTAATCGCTCAGGCTACTGCTTCCTATGGCAGGATCAGCGAAATGCTAGAAAGACCAGATACAATTGAAACGGGTCAGCTGACAGCTAATTTAACCGGAGCTATAGAAATGAAAGATATAAACGTTAATTACAGTGAAAAACCTGTATTAAAGCATATCGATTTCTCTGTGCATCCCGGATCTCGTACTGCGGTAATTGGGCCAACAGCAGCGGGTAAAACACAATTGCTCTATTTGCTTAGTGGTTTAATTAAACCCGACGGCGGTGTGTTAACATTCGACGGACATCAAATAGATGAATATAAAAGTGAATCTTTTTACCAAAAGCTAGGTTTTGTTTTTCAGGATAGTATCCTGTTCAATATGAGCATCCGTGAAAATATTACCTTTAGTGAAACGGTAACAGACGAATCTTTACAAAGGGCAATTGAGACCGCCGAACTAAAAGATTTTATGGAATCATTGCCAGAAGGTTTAAATACCAGCGTTTCCGAAAGGGGACTGAGTCTTTCCGGTGGACAAAAGCAACGGATTATGCTGGCACGTGCATTGGCTATAAATCCAAATGTATTGCTGCTCGATGATTTTACGGCGCGGGTAGATAATCAGACTGAAAGGCGCATACTTGAAAATATTCAACGCAACTACCCTAATTTAACGCTCATATCGGTAACTCAGAAAATAGCTGCGGTGGAGCATTATGAACAGATCATTTTGCTTATGCAGGGCGAAATACTGGCTGCCGGAACCCACAAAGAGCTTATGAATACGAGCCCTGAATATGTACAGATCTTTAATTCACAAAAAAGCACAAGCAACTATGAATTATAATCTGAACAGCATAGCCGAGCAGGAGAAAAAAAGTTCATCCTGGACAGGTCTCAAAAACCTGTTGAATCTGGTTGCCCAGGAGAGGAAGCGTATATTTCTTTCTTTATCGGCAATTCTTGTCAGCGCGTCACTTAACCTCCTTGGCCCGTTTTTAATAGGGTATACGATAGATCATTACGTGCAAACCGGAAAATATCACGGCGTTTTGGTATTTGCAGGTATTTTACTAGGCATGTATGCTATCGCTTTTGTAAGCAGTTACTTACAAACGCAATGGATGGGAGGGGTAGCTCAGCGCGCCATCTTTAAGTTAAGAAACGTAATCTTTAATAAAATCCAGCAATTACCGGTAGCCTTCTTTAATGAGAACAAAGCAGGTGATCTGATCTCAAGGGTTAATAATGATACGGATAAATTGAGTCAATTCTTTTCTCAGGCCCTAATGCAGTTCATCAGTAGTATTATTACGATGATCGGTTCCGGAGTATTCTTATTATCTATCAATATAAAGCTTGGGCTGGCTACCCTGCTGCCGGCCTTAGTTATCCTGATTTTTACAAGAAGTGTTTCGCCATGGGTAAGAAAAAGGAATGCGTTAAGTTTAAAAAGTTCTGGTGGGCTAAGCGCCGAAATACAGGAAAGCCTGAACAACTTCAAGGTGATAATTGCTTTTAACAGAAGAGACTATTTTAGAAAAAAGTTTGATGTTGCCAACCAGCATAATTATAAAACTGCCATGGGCACAGGAATGGCAAACAACATGTTCTTACCTGTATTTGGGTTGTTCTCCGCTTTGGCGCAATTAATTGTGCTGAGCTACGGGATTTACCTCATAACTGCTTCAGAATTCAGTATCGGCTTGCTGGTAAGTTATTTGGCTTACGCTACTAATTTTTATAACCCATTAAGACAGTTGGCTGCTTTGTGGACAAGTTTCCAGGTGGCGCTTGCGGGTTGGGATAGGATCTCCCGTATGTTATCTCTGCAAAGTAATCTGGATATTGTTAACGGAAGTGTTGCAAAAGCTTCAGATTCATTACTTGAATTCAGAAACGTACATTTTGGATATACAACAAGTAATGAGATACTGCACAACGTGAATTTTAAGCTCGAAAAAAGAAAAACATATGCCCTGGTAGGTCCTACAGGTGGAGGCAAAACCACAACAGCATCCATTATGGCACGCTTATACGATCCGGTTAGTGGATCGATCCTTTTGGATGGGAAAGACATCAAATCTTATACTCCCGAGGAAAGGAGTAAGAAAATTGGATTTATACTTCAGGAACCATTCTTATTTACAGGAACGGTTAGAGAGAATATCTTATACGGCAATGAACAATATCATGAATATGATCAGGAAAGTTTCTTAGCTATAATTAAAGCTACCGGACTAGAGGGGTTAGTTTCAGTTTTTGATGATGGAGCAGAAACAAAGATTCTTTCTTCGGGCGACAGCTTAAGTCTGGGGCAAAAACAATTGATCGCTTTTATGCGTGCGGTGCTCAGAAAGCCGGATCTCCTAATTCTTGATGAAGCGACAGCAAATATTGATACCATAACAGAAAAACTACTGGGTGAGATATTGGACAAATTGCCACAAGAAACTACCCTGGTAATTATTGCTCATCGTTTAAATACCATAGAAAATGCCGATGAAATCTTCTTTGTAAATAGCGGAGAGGTTACCAGGGCAGGATCATTTCAGGAGGCTATGGATAAGCTTATCCATCATAAAAGAAAAAGCTAGTTTAGATATAGCCAGCAGCGCTACAGATTTTCTTCAAAGTTTGATTTTACCTTTCTGTCATATTTGGTTGTTGACATCTGCAAAGCTAGTAACTGCCTTTTTTATTGCTAAATTTAAATTTTAACACCCCCAAAATGAAAATACTATTGATAGAGGATGAAAGCTCACTGCGTGAAAGTATTACTACCTATTTTACAGGGGAAGGTAATATCTGCGAAACTGCGGTAGATTATAAATCAGCAATAGAGAAAATCAATATCTATAATTACGATTGTATTCTTTTAGACCTCACATTGCCTGGTGGCGATGGGATGGAAATTCTGCGTGCGATTAAAAAGATCAATAAAAAAGAAGGTGTACTCATCATTTCTGCCCGGCACTCACTTGATGATAAGCTTGACGGACTGAATCTCGGTGCCGATGATTACCTGGTAAAACCTTTCCACCTTTCTGAGCTTAAAGCAAGGGTAACGGCAATAGTGCGTAGAAAAAGTTATGATGGCAGCAACATTATCACTTTTGATGAAATACATATCGATACCCAGGCGATGAGTGTAAAAATAGGAGATAATGTATTAACCCTTACCCGTAAGGAATATGATCTACTTGTTTATTTTATTGCAAATCACAGCAAGGTGATTACAAAAAGCGCAATAGCAGAACATTTGTGGGGAGATGAAATGGATCTTTCCGATCATTTCGATTTCATTTATACCCATATTAAAAACTTAAGGAAAAAGTTGATTGAAGCGGGGTGCAAAGACTACATCAAATCCATGTATGGTGTTGGCTACAAATTCGAAAATATATGAAACTGGCTGCAAAATATAACAGAGTCACCTTAATCGCCTCTATTATTGTTTTTATATTTACAGGAGTTATCTATTACTCAGTAATCCATTATATTCTGACGGATCAGCTGGACAGGGATTTGGCTATTGAAGAAGATGAAATTGCTGCCTATGTAAAAACGAATGGTAAATTACCACAAGCAGGTAGTTTTAAAGAGCAGAAGGTGAGTTATCACCTTTTAGATCCCAATTATAATCTTGAACGCAGGTATTTCTATAATGATTATTTTAATGAATCAGAACAAAGGATAGAACCGGGAAGAAGCCTCGTCAGTGAAATAGAAGTAAAAGGAAAACTGTATTCTGTTACGGTAACGAAATCCAGAGTAGAGGCAGAAGACCTTGTCAGAATAATATTTTTAATAACCCTTAGCGTAACCATACTGCTATTGATTACCCTATTGTTAATCAATAGATTTATACTCGATAACATATGGAAGCCATTTTATGGCATATTGTCGCAAATGAAGGCCTTTAATTTGGCAGATAAAAATAATATAAAAATAGAGTCAACCAAAATTGATGAATTTACAGAGCTAAATACCGCCGTTGCAGCAATGTCGTTACGGGTAAAACAAGATTATAGGGAGCTGAAGAGTTTTACAGATAATGCCTCTCATGAAATGTTGACGCCTTTGGCTGTAATCAACTCGAAACTTGATACACTGATCCAAACAGAAACATTCAGTGATTCGCAAGGGGAGCTTATAGAAGATATATATGTTGCAGTAGGCAAGTTATCCCGCCTTAACCAGTCCTTACTGATGCTTGCCAAGATCGAGAACAACCTGATAGCAGATCAGGAAACAATTGACCTGGATAATTTGATCAGGCAAAAAACAAGGCAATTTCAGGAACTGCTTCACTTGCATAACATACGCCTCAAAACAGATCTTGCCAACAAGCAAATCAATATGAACAAGCATCTTGCCGATATGTTGATTAATAACCTGCTTAGTAATGCCATCCGTCATAACTATGAAGATGGTGAAATCTTTATCCAATTAGATGAAAGCCAGCTTACCATCAGTAATACCAGCTCAGATGCAGCGTTGATTGCCGATAAGGTTTTTGAAAGATTTTATAAAAATGCAGCCTCAGAAGGAATGGGTTTAGGTCTTGCTATATCTAATCAAATTTGTAACTTATATCATTTTAAGTTAAATTATGCGTACCAAGATCTACGGCACATTTTTACGGTGAGTTTTTGAACAAGGGAGAACTTCAGAGTTACTACAAAATTGGCAGCTAGTTTTGGCAAAGAATTTAATAAGAAGATATTAAAAATGAAGTACGGCTTTCTGATTATCCTTTGTTTACCCTTTTGTTGTCTCGCGCAGTACTCCGACCCAACAGACTCCCTGACTCAAAAAAAGAATACTTTCAAAGTCGCACCCTTTATTATTCCTGCGGTGTTTCTCACATATGGAGCAATGGGAGGTGGTAATAATTTTGTGCACGACCTGGATGTAAGTACCCGTAATGAATTACAGGAGGATCATCCTTTCTTTTCCGTACATGCCGATAATTTTATGCAATATGCTCCTGCAGCAGCCGTTTATGCCTTAAATCTATCAGGTGTGAAAGGCAGACACAACCTTGCAGATGCTACAGGTATTTATGCAATCTCTTTCGGATTAATGAAAGCCTCTACACTTATTGTTAAATCTAATACACACAGGCTTCGCCCTGATGGCAGCACCAACAACTCATTTCCTTCCGGTCATACCGCAACATCATTTGCTGCAGCAGAGTTTCTAAAGCAGGAATATAAAGATGTATCGCCATGGATAGGTTATGCCGGATATGCCGTTGCCGGCGCTACAGGCGTTTTTAGGTTATATAACAACAGGCACTGGGTTAGTGATGTGGTAGCAGGGGCCGGCTTTGGTATTTTGTCAACCAAAATAAGTTATCTGGTATATCCACATTTAAAAAAGCTGATCATGGGTAAGCAAGCTTCTGATTTTAATGTGGTGCCCATGTATCAAAATAAGGCTTTCGGCTTCTCTTTATCTGGCCAGTTTTAAACCTTTCTATCCAATACCCCGGTAATCGGACCTTTAATGCCGATTTTACGGTTAAAAAATAGGGACACCATAACCAATAGGATCAGGCAAATCACCGTAAGCGCATAGCTGAACCGAATCAACACCTTGCACCAGCTTAAATCCTTCATGAAAAACTCCTTGTAAAGCAGTAAGAATACACTGCCCAGGTATCCTGCCGAATCACATATATAAACAAAGAATCCTGCGTTGGCTTTTACCTTAAATAATGCAATCATCCTGTCGAATAGCACTACCTGAATAGGGGTGTAGGCTAAAAACATACCCATTCCTACCAGTAACATCCACCAAAAAGGACTTATCAGATGCAGTTGGAAAAACAGGGTACTACCACCGCTAAGTACCAGGCCAAGGGCAATCAGATATTGCGTGGCCCAAAAACCGCGTATGTTGTTGCGGATCATCGAAAGACTCCCTATAGCGATTAATACGATAATTCCCGAAATCGTTTCTGTTAGGGATAATACACCCTTATCCCAATGACTATCAATTTCATTCCAGATCTCAACTGAAAAATTATCCCTAAAATCCCTCATGGTGGTCAGCATCATATAGATCAAACCAATACCAAAAATAGCGAAACCAAATTCTGCCATCACCGAGCGTTTATCTTCAGCATTCATCGGTAAACGTTCAACGCGTAAAAGCTTGTCGGTTTCTGTAGGTTCAGGAATCACAGAAAGCATCCAAACAAAAGTGAGAAACAGCGGCAAGAAAAGTATGCCTATCAATGCGGGCATCCAAAACTCGGAAACCAATGGCATCCATTCATGTACTGTAAAATAGATTGTTTTGATCATTCCCGATGAAAAGATCAGGCTAATGCTTAATCCCATGGCCAGTGTTTCTGTAAAGCGTCTGCCTTCCAGATAACTAAATACAATTCCCCAAACCATGCCGAGTGGAAGGCCATTTAAAAACAGAAAAAAGAAATTGTAGGGCTGCGGCACTGCTCCAAAAAGAAGGAGTGCCGCCTCCGCAAAAAGAATAAGGAAAATGATCAGCTTTTTTCTGCCCGATGCCTTAAGTTCCGAAATTATCTTTATGCCCATAACCTTAGAAAGCATATAGCCCATAAGCTGCGCAATTATTAAGATCGCTTTGTAATCAAGATCCCAGAGTGTTATCCCGGTGTAGGTTCCATTGGTAAAAGGTTTTCTAAAAGCGTACATGCAAAAGTAAGTGCCAAAGGCGGCAAGCATACACCAGATAATAAAGAAGAGTTTCGAGTTGGCCAGTAAATGGTTTATTCGCTTCATAAGGATTGATCGTAGAGTTTATCTGAGTCTGCCTAGTTGTAAATTTTTTTTATACTTGCCTCTGCATATCCGGCTGAGGACGTCATTCCTTTGCCTCCAATGGCAGTTCTGATGTGTATCCGGTCTTCAATATCATATTCCACAATATGCTTACTGTCGTGCTGAGGGTAAAAGCCGGCCCAGGTCGTTGCTATTCTACGTACATCAAAGCTTACAATCTTTTGTGCTGCGGCTAACATCAGTTCGTTAATGTGGCTGTTAATGCCAAAACCAAGATCATCTGTATGATTTACCTCGGCATATTCATGCGAATCACCAATTATAATTGAACCATCTACTGCTTTCTTAAACAGAATATGAATTCCCCATTTCTGGCATTCTTTATAATGTTCAGGAGTAGAAATTCCGGAGAAAGATGGACATTCCTGAAATGACTCATACCTGCGGATAGACAATCCTGTCAAGATATTCCCTTCCAGCTGTACCTCGGGCATCGGGACAGTTTTCATCATCTGGAGTTTGCTTAATATGATCCCGCTTTGGCTAAACAGATCTGCAAACAGCAGTTTAAACTCGCCTCCATTGCAAATAATTGCTTTTTCTGCAGTAAATGTTTGCCGGGCAGCAGTGGCAATCTCAACATGGTCACCTACCACGACGCAATCTAAAACTGCTGTTGAAGGCATGTAAGTAAGCTGAGGGTATTTAGCAACAGCATATTCAATTAACTGATAAATCAACTTGTTTGGTTCTACACTTACTTCTTGTGGAAAGAACAGCCCTCCTTTACAATATCCTCTTTTTAATGAGGGCCATTTCGCTAAACAATCCTCTACAGATAGCAAATTGGCCTCATAATCAATCGCATCCATCCGTTCCTTTAGCTCATGCAGTAACTGCGTCTCATCATCATCAGAAGAAAGATAAACGGTGCCGTTGTTCCGCACGCTGATGTCGGCTTCCTGTTGAATTTCCTGATACAGTTCGGTTGACCTTCTGGCGTAATCAAACCAGTCCGATGACATACCCGATACCACTGCCTGTCCAAAGTTTCGTACGGTAGCATTTACAGGATATTGATCCTTTTCTGTAAGCAGTACACTTTTACCTAACCTAAGCGCATGTAATGCGTGGAAAGTGCCCAGTATACCAGCGCCCACCACTATTAAATCATATTGAATATTCTTTGTCATAATTACCAGGGCATTGAAAATGTTTTTACATAAGAGAAGCACTTAATCGCCTCAATTACTCCTTCTTTTATACCTAAACCCGAATCCTTAATTCCTCCGAACGGAGAATTTTCTATCCGGTATCCGGGTACTTCATTAATATTTACTGTACCCACTTTAAGTTCTTTTACAAAACGGATGGCATGATCCATATTCACCGTAACCACTCCAGATGATAAGCCGAAAGCGGTAGCGTTTGAAAGTTTGATGGCATCATCTATATCTTTGAATGTTAAAATAGGGGCAAGCGGGCCAAAAGATTCCTGTACTACCATTTGTGCATCTCTGGGCACATTGGTAATTACAGTTGGTTCCAATAAAGCACCGGTACGTTTACCGCCAAGTAAAACTTTAGCACCCTGTGCAACTGCTTTCTTTACCACACTTTCCAGGTATATGGCCGATTCCTCATCTATAACTGTCCCAACTTTGGTTGCAGCATTTTCGGGATCGCCACAGGTATATTCTTTAGCCTTTTCAACAAATCGTTTGGTGAATTCTTCAGAAATACTTTCCTGTACCAGAATACGTTTTACTGCGGTGCATCGCTGGCCAGAGTTTCTAAATGATCCTTCGGCAGCCAATTCCACTGCCAGATCGAGGTCCGCATCTTCCAGGACAATTAGTGGGTCGTTACCGCCGAGTTCAAGAATTACCTTTTTGTAGCCAACTGTTTTCGCTATCATTTTACCAACAGCAACGCTGCCTGTAAAAGAAACAACGTCAATTCTTGGATCTTGTACCAGTATTTCGGCAACGACTTTAGTATCTCCTAAAAGTACACTTAACATATACGGAGGTAAGCCTGCTTCATACAATAACTCTACAAAGCGAATAGCCGTTAAAGGTGTTTTTTCCGATGGTTTTAAAATCACCGGAGTCCCGGCTGCCAGGGCGGGAGCAATCTTGTGTGCAACCTGGTTTAGCGGATGATTAAAAGGAGTGATGGCTACCGCAAGCTTCAACGGCTCATAAGTAGTAAATATTTTGCGCTGTTTGCCATTGGGCGATATGTCGCATGAGTATATTTGCCCATTGTCTTTAAGACATTCAATAGCAGCAAACAGAAGCACATCATGCGCCCTTCCAATTTCATAAGTGCTTTCAGATATACACAGGCCAGATTCGGAAGTGATCAGCTGAGCAAATTCTTCTTTTCTTTCTAAGAGCAATGTTCTGGCTTTATCAAGCACAGTGTATCTTTCAAAGCGAGTCATTGCAACACCACCTTTAAGGGCAGTTTCAATAGCGTTGTTGGTGTCGTTTAAGTCAGCTGTTTCCACAGTTCCTACCAGTTCGCCGTTGTAGGGATTGCGTACAGCCAATTGATTGCCTGATGAGACAGGCTTGCCGGCAATTAGTGATGCCAATTTTAAAATATTGCGAGCGTTATTAATATCTTCTTCTTTCATTTTTTATATAAATTACCAATGATGGGGTGTTTAAAGCTGTCGTCATCCCGTTATCGTCGAGACGATAGTATGATTGTCATTACCACTTTTTTGTATTTTTTCTAATGCCGGGTGCTCAGGATGACGATTAATATTTAATTAACATCATTTACTTAATTAGTACCATTAACGGTAAAATCGAACACATCGAAATTGCGGGGGTCGCCCTGTGTTTTCATTTTGTAGGTCGCATTTAGCGGATGAGAAACAACCAACGGGACCATTTCTTCATACCTGCCGCCATGTGAGCGCAGTGTGCCATCTAGTGCTTTTAAGTCATGATGAGCTGCGGTTTTACCAACAACCACATCCCGGGCCGACAATACAAAGAGATCTCCTGTTCTGTCGGTAGGTTGCTCAAGTATGCGGCATCCTGTTTCTTTGTCGTATACCTCTGTAATTCCCGGTTGTACCGCAAGCCAGTTTTTCACTTCGTTAACTTTTGATGTGTCGTCTATATGCACGGCGACATAAGAACCCAAAGCGCCATGGTGTTTTACATAAGGATCTGTAATCGGGCAAATCACTCTAAAGCCATTGCCAAATTTCTCGGTAAGCATGGTTTCAATAAACAATACATTAGGCGCGCCGTTGGCTTTAACCTTTGCATTCATGCCATGATCTGCCGTAGCACCAATAACAGCACCCAGGTCAAGCATTTTTCCTAGCTCAACATCCTGAGCTTCATAAAATGCCAATGATTCTTCCGTATCAGGTGCATAAGTATGCTGCATATAATCAGTTAATGATAAGTATAAGAAATCGGCCATTCCGTTCTGTATTAAAGCAACACCGGCACGCAATACAAATAAGCTGGCTTCGGCACTGTAAATAGCTGGTGTTTTGTGACCAATAACTTGCTCTGCATTTTCAATCCCATGGGTATCCAGTTTTGCCTGATCTGCTTTTTCTGCCGAAAAAGCGATGCCGTTTAGTTTGTAAGAAAGGATGTCGCGCAGTTTTTCCTTTGCAGTAACCACTGCAACCTTACGGCCGGCATTTGCAGCTGCGGCAAGAAGCGTTTCTGCTCTAAGGTATTCCGAGGAGTTCATCATTACTTCCTGATCCTTTACTGTATCATAAAAGAAATTACCGCAAATGCCATGAACAGCAGGGCTAACGCCTGTAACTATGGATGAGTTATTTACATTGGTAAATGATGGCAATGCACCACGCACCATACCTCTGTAGCCCTGCAAAGCCATTTTTTTGAGGTTAGGCATTCGATCATGTGCCATGGTAGTATCCAGATATTCATCTGCGGAGCCATCCATGCAAATTACCACAATGGGTTTTGCCGGCGGTGTATACGTTTTACCATTAACTGAAAAGGGTTGAGTTGATATATTATTCATTATTACGTTGTTTTTATTGTTTTTAGTTGCTTTTCAAGACGTTGTTTTGGTCATTGTTAAACAGGATGGTTGGTTTATGTAAAATTAGTGAAAAGAGCCGCGTTTAAACGGCCCTTCATCAACTAACCAACCATTATTTTAACAACCACATTATTTGGTCTCTGTCGTCTACTTCGGCTCCAAACTGAGCCCTCAGTGCGGCTCTGTAATTCGCTTTGTTGTCGGTATCTTCTGCAGTAGGGTAGGCCCAGCGAACCGGAATCTTGGTTACACTATTCTCATCTGAGAATTTATAGGTAGGTACTCCTGTTCTACGGGTCATAAAGAATGATTCCAAGCCTGAATTTTCTGAAAGGGCCAGGTACATTTGTTCATGTATTCTTTTTAAGCCGGCAGCTCCAGGTAGATACGGTGCCTTATTATTCACATAATCATTGGCCGCTGAAAGGTCTACAGTGTAAAATTCCATAGATGCTTTTACACCATTGTCGTAATGGGTTTTTGCACTGGCACCAATCCATCCCAAATGGGCGGCTTCAGCAATGTTTAATTCCTGTTCAGGATAACCGATTAGTATCGATGGCTGCCCGATAAAATTCCAGTAACGTTTTTCGTTTGGAAGTGATAATTCGCCATTTTGTTTTCTCGATACATTGGTTGCGCCGCTTGCAGCAGTGTTTGCACCAGCGTACGAATTAAAATCTTCTCTTACAGCAGTCTCATTTGTCGGATTGGCCGCTAACGCGTCAGGCGTAGGGTCGGCTATTTTTTGTAAACGCGGATCCATATACCCTTTCAGCAGGTCTACATAAGTATCTACCAATACCACACTTGCACGATATACGGCCGCATTTGGATTGTAATTTCCTCTAAAGCCATCCTCATCTCTATGGGTAATCTGCATATTGTTAGCCAAACCAGTCATTAGTGGGTATTGAGCTGGGTTGTTGATGATCGCTGAAAAACGATCTTTGATCTTCAAGTCTGCATCATCTGCTTTTTTGCTCAGCGATATCAATACCCTAATGGTATAAGCGTTTATTGCTTTTTGCCAGCTTTTTAAGTCGCCGTTATAGTAAAAGTCACCGGCTATTTTTTCCAGGGGATGAGTGCCGATATAAGTACCTAATTCACTGTTGGCCTGGTCAAGCCAATTCAGGCACTGCAGGTATACTGATTTTTGTGAATCGTATTTTGGCTGAGGTAGTGCATCTCCCTTCATGGCTTCAGAAAGCGGGATATCGCCAAATTTCTTGGTCATTTCTATGTAGTTGTATGCACGAAGGAATTTGCCCATTATGGCGTAAACCGGTGCATTGGTTGCTGCACCTTCTTGCTCCATCTTATCGATGTTGCGAAGGGTTTCATAGTTGAAAGTATTACTGCCGAAACGATAGCTTACCGCTGCAGCATTATCAACTGCCGACCAAAGATGGTATTGTGCGCTAATGTAATCATCGGAAAATGACGAGATCGGTTGTGGTATAACCGCTGTAAACAGAAGATTTGGCGGTACTTTCCCCGGATTGTTGGGGTTGTCCCTAAGGTCATCGAATTTTTTACAACCAGTAGCCAGACTTATTATGCTCAACACTACTATTGCTTTTGCTATAAAGTTTTTCATCATCAAAAGTTTTAGAAATTAAAGTTTAGATTGAAGCCATAGGTGCGTTGTGCCGGATGCTGTAAAGCTGTGTCACCTGTACTCAATGTATAGGTATCCAAATCACCGTAGGTCTTATCCTTCGTCCAGTACAATAGGTTTCTGCCAACCAGTGATATGGACGCTTTTTTAATGAATTTTTGTTTTAGGAAGTTGGCCGGCAGGCTATAGGTTAACGTCAATTCCCTTAGTTTAACAAAGGTCTTTTCAATGACATTACTTTCCCAGGCGCCTTTATAGCCCCCTGCCCAGTTTTGGTAGTCTACTTTATAAGTGCTGGGTTCAAACTTCCTGGTGTCACTTAAAACATTTCCTTCCGGATCGTAGGTAATTTCACCACTTACGATTTTTACCCCTTGAATTTGCATGGTTTTTGGATCAGTTTTATTTGCATAGGCAATATTCGAAAGCTCTCTTTCAGGGCCTATTGCATCCGGGTGTGATCCCGATCGCCACAAATCCCTTTCATAACTGTCGTAGGTTACTCCACCAAATCGTCCATCAACCAAAAAATTAAGTGAAAAGTTTTTGTAAGTAAAGGTGTTGCTCATACTTAGCAGAAAATTGGCCTGGGTGTTTCCTACCAGACGCACCACATCTGTTCTTCTTGGTAAGCCATTAGATTCGATAACCAGTTGTCCATCCGGGGCTCTTTCCCATTCGTTGTACCAGTAATCTCCTATACGTCCACCTATTTTTGTTCTTCCTTCTTGTGTCTGCGGTGTACCATCAGGTAGGGGAGGTAACGAGGTCAGGTATTCCCTTCCCATATCGAAATTCACCAAAGTTGACCAGGTAAAATTGTCTGTACGCAGCGGTATCGCATTTACGGAGAAATCTACACCCTTGCGTTGGGTTGTTTTTCCGTTTAGTTGTTTCCCTTCATATCCCGAGGTTTGTGAAAAGCGTTGGGTGAAGATCAGCGGCCCGTAATTGTTCTCGTAGTAAGAGAAGTCAAAGCCCAGTCTGCTGTTGAAGAACCTGGCCTCTGCACCATATTCATAAGCTCTATTGAATTCCGGGGAGAGATTCGGATTATCCAGTACGTCAGGATAACCAGCAATAGGCAAGTTGCGGTACCTGTCTCCGGTGGTGTAAGTATTGGTTGCGTTATAGAATTGGTAAGTGCTGCCGCTGATGTCATAATCACCGCCTACTTTTGCATATGAGGCCCTAAGTTTTAAGAAATTGACGGCTTTTGGAAATGTGAAAAGGTCAGTTAACACCGTACTTAGGGAAACAGATGGGTAAAAGAAGGAGTTGTTCTTTTGCGGTAAGGTAGATGACTTATCGACCCTGCCTGTGAACCCTAAATAAGCCCAGTTTTTATAAGCCAGATCCACTGAGCCATAAGCACTATACACTCCTTTTCTAAACTTTGAACTGGTGGGGGTTACTTTATCTACAGAATTACTTAACTTAAAGATTCCCGGTACCACCAAGGCTGTTGTTGAGGCAGCAAAGAAATCGGCATTGTGAAAACGCTGGTTTCCCCCAAGAGTCGCATCCAGGCTGAAGTTTTTATTTAAAAAGGTGTCTGAATAACTCAGTAAAAAGTCGGTGTTGGATTCCAGGATTTTATCATGGCTGTAACGGTACCGACCACCACGGTCTGAAATGTCATAGTTGTAAATACTTACCGCAATTTTTTCTTCTTCGGTTAATGAATAGGTATTTAATGTGGTTCTAATGAACGCATTAAGTTTGCTGTTTATATTGAAGTTTAGTTTTAAGTTTCCTAAGATGTCATTTTTCTCATAGGGTTTTTGCCAGGCATGTGCTAAGGCATAAGGGTTATTGTAGCGCCAGTTTTCCACGAAGAATTGCTGAACTCCTTCCTTGCCAGGTACCCAGTAATTCTTAAAATCTCTGATGTCAAAATGTGCACCTCCCCAGATGGCAAGGTCGTAGATGATAGAAGTAGGGCCGTATACTGCTGCAAGCCTGTTGTTGGAATTCTGATAATCGTATTGCAATGAACCTTCAAGTGACAATACTTTGGATATATCTAAGGTTCCGTTTAGCCTGGTGATATTGACGTCCAGTTTGGAGCCCGGCTGGGAAGCTTTTGAATATTTATAGGTATTGGAAATTGCAAAATGGCCATGTTCGCCTTGGGTCTGCACGGAAAAGTTGTTTGAAGTAACGAGGCCGGTTTCCATGAAATTACCAAGGTTGTCACTTGATCTGGCCACCCATGGTGTAGGGATCCTTTTGCCTTGAGCATCGATTGGCGAATCGTACTGGGCAATTAATCTGCCATCGAATTTAGGTCCCCAGATGGAGTAGTCATAATCATTGATGCCACCACCACCTGCAGCTCCCGTACCGAACGAGTACTGTCCGGCATTTCCTGGTCCATATTGGTTTTGTGCTCTGGGAATACGTATGAAGTCACCCTGAAAGGTTGTAGAGGAATTGATGGAAATGGTTGTGCCTTGATCTATTGATTTCCCAGACTTTAAGGTGATCTGGATCGCGCCATTAATTCCACGGGAACCGTAAAGTGCGGAAGCTGCAGCTGATTTCAATACGGTAACGTTTTCTATGTCGTCTGAACTGATGTTCCACATATCGGTATCTGTGGGAACTCCGTTAACCACCAATAGCGGTTTTCGCCCTCTCAGGTATATTCCAGGGGTGGAGAAAAAGTCCCCTCCATTATTGGTGATGGTTAAGCCGGCTACTTTTCCGGTAAGTGATTCCACTACATTGGGTGCTATTGCTTTTTGTAGTGACTCACCTTTAACCTCCTGTACGGCGTACCCGACGCGCTTTTTCTCTTTTTTAATACCCAAAGCGGTTACCACCACTTCATTTAAAGCACTCTGGTCAGGATCAAGCTTTACATTTATTGAGTTTTGCGAACCAATGTTGACTTCTTTTGGTGCATAGCCAATGAAGCTAATTACAAGAATGGTGTTTGAGGCGGCAGAAATGCTAAACTTACCCTCGGTGTTTGTGGTCGTTCCACTTTTATTGCCTTTAATCTTTACAGAAGCTCCAGCCAGTGGCAGGTTGTTCTCATCAACTACAGAGCCTGTAATTGTACTTTGGGCGTAGGTAACACCAAAAGTTAAAAGCCACATCACTATCGTGAGCAGACTTGTCTTTTTTAATAAGTAACAAATTTTCATATTTTAAAAGTTTAGTTTGGCTATACTATTGTTTAGTATTTATACAAATATAAATACTTTATGTAAACAATATGTTAAGAAATGCTAAACTTTTGAATATATAATTTCAGGCAAAAAATTATATAAAAGTTACTGTATATGTCATTTACTGTATCTGAACGATGTATTTTAAGATAAATAGTTCACAATAGCTTAAATACACTGATTTTGTATTTAGTATTTATAAACTATTTGTACGAAAGGGGGGTGTTGATTAGTCGTTTGTGATGAAGTAGTAAACAACCAACATGAGCACGTCAGAGTCGCCAATATTAGATAGGTTGTGGCCTAACCTTCCATCGAAGAAAATAGAATCTCCTTCTTCCAGAATGTAGTTCTTATCTTCTATCAGGTAGTCAATTTTCCCTTTTATCAGATATTTGTATTCAAAGGCATCGGTGGTTACCATCTTATTACGACGTGCGCCCTTTTTAAGTTCCAATAATACAAAATCTACAGGGCCGCCATGAATGTTGCGGGCAAGTATGCGCTGGTAGTTAAATCCTTTGGCTGCTTCTTTTTTGAGTGGTTTATAGTCGTTGGCGCGGATTACAAAAACCTTTTCCTGGTGATTGGCAGGGGAGATGTCTTTAAAGAAGCCAGTCAGATCAAGATTTAAAGAGTGTACAATGTTCATCAGAACAGGTAGCGATGGAATGGTACGGTTATTTTCAATCTGTGAGATCAAACCCTTGCTTACTCCGGCTCTATTAGCGAGCTCTTGTATGGTAATGTTCTTTTCTTTTCGTATTTCTTTTATTCTGTAGCTGATCTTTAGGATAATATCGTCTTCCATGGTTTTCGCGTTTTATCCAAAAGTAAGTAAAATTTGGAATTCAATTGGGGGTAACTTACCATCAATTATGTCTGGTTACTAATAAATATATGGTAGTAATTATATGCATAGGCTATAAGAACATAAGGAAGTTACTATTAAGATGCCATTTGCATTACCCTTGGAATACCAAAACGGTATCCCAAGGGTAATGCAAAAGGGTATTCTAGCCCTGCACTTATACTGTATGTGTATTCTTGTTGTATTGGCTGGGGTGGGAATATGTTATATTCCTGAAAAGCTATCTGCCACAGTTTTTCCTCTCCAGCTTTGAGGTGCTTCTAAGCCAAGTATCCAGGCAATGGTTGCGCCGGTATCATAAGTAATTATTACATCTTTAATCTCGTGGTTCTTTTTAACTCCTGCGCCATTTATTACCCATGGAATTTGGACCTCGTCTAGAGATTTTCCGCCATGTCCTTTACCTGTTCCGCCATGATCAGCAGATAATATAATGATGGTTTCGTTCTCTATGCCTGCATCTTTTACCGCCTGTACAATCTTGCCTATTCTGATGTCAACTTTTTGAAGTTGCTCGTAATATGCTGGGGTTCTGTGTCCAATACCATGGCCTGTGCCGTCTGGCTCATCAAGGTGTACAAAAGTGAAATAAGGTTTGTCTCTTTTGATAATAGTGGCGGCTGTATCTGCGCAAAAATCATCATTATCATTTCCTGGTACCACAATGCTGATCGCATCTTTCTCTACTAGTGGTCCGATGCCCGGCCAGCTATAAATTACTGCAGTTTTAGCGTTGGGCTTCTGATCTCTGATTACACTAAAAATAGATGGGAACAGACCGTATTTTGTGGTAGTGGCGGAAGGAATTTCCGGCGTTTTGCTGCCCCATTCTGTGAAGCCGTGTTCAGTTGGTCCGGCGCCCATAAGCATCGATGCCCAGTTAACAGCACTTGAAGAAGGCAGTACAGATCTGGCTTTTAGCGACCATGATCCTGTTTCCATCAACTTTCTTAGGTTTGGCATTTTAGCATCAGGTACTGCATAGGCGCCAAATCCGTCGCATCCAATTAAAACAACATGTTTTACTTTTTTTACCTGCGCATTGAGCTGCATCGTAAAACAGAATAAGCCGAAGGCAATAATTAATCTTTTCATTTGTTTGTGGTTTAAAATTTTACTAAAACAATCTGTCGTCTTAAAGCTGCCGTCGTTCTCTTGATCAAGATGACGTGTTTATGCTTAGGCATCAGGATCACGGGTTTGTACAGTAAGACTGTTTTTTCTTTCAAAAGTTAAATATATATAAATATATGTTTAGTTAAACTAAACATTTGAAATATTACAAATTCTTAATGAAGAGATCAGGTCGGTTTTGAGAGCTTAAAGAGATTTTCTTCTGAATACCCAGTATTTCTGTAAAACGTAGTTGAAGCCCAGAGATACAAGGATGTCAACCATAATCCGGGTTATTTTGTAGTCTATCTTTAGCCAGGTTGTAAATAGATAGGTGCCTGATGATTTTAATAAAATACTGCCGCAAACAACAAATATAAATTTGGCCAGTTGTTGTCCAACCGGGGCTTTGTTCGCATTTGCCGTGGTAAAAGTCCAGTAGCGGTTTACAGAGAAGTTAACCACTGCACCAACTATTCCGCCGATAGCAATAGAAATGGTGTAATGAATGCCTAGTAGTTCTGTGCATAATATCATTACCAGATAGTCAACTACTCCACCGGTAAAGGCAGAAAGCTGGGCTTTGGCAAAAACAAATACGGCATTCTTTTTACTCATTAAACACTATCTTTTTTGGCTAAACGAGCTTCTCGCTCTGCATTGTCACGAATATCGCCAAGTTTTAGCAGTTTTCTGGTATCTAAAAAGTTGATGATAAACAGCGTGATACAGATTGCTGCAGCAAAATATTCTATTAAGTGTCCAAAAAGAACCTCAGCAATAAGTATTAGGGCCAGTATGATTCTGATTTCGGTAGGACCTACAATGCCCGAGTCAATGCTGTAGATGTCCGTTATTTTATAGCGTAACTGCGAAATGATCATTGCCCAACCATATAAAACCACAAAAACGAATGCGATAAGTTCGTATTCGTTTCTGGCGTATACCATATAACCCAGTCCAATAAGTACTGTGCTTACCCAATCCATTATAATGTCTAAAGAAAAGCCATACCATTTTCTTGGAATGTTTCTGTAATAAGCGATTCTTCCGTCAAGCGAGTCGCCGAACCAGTTGATAGCTAAACCTAAAATGCCAAGCAATAGAAAACTGCGGTTGTCGTATGTAGCTAAAATAAAACCTGCCAGAACCAGGACCGAACCAAAAGTGCCTGCAAAGGTTAGCATGTCTGAGCTGATGGATGAAGGAACCCGTTTTACGAGGTAAGAAATGGTGTTTTGCTCGGCATTTCTTAAGATGTTAGTTCTTTTTCTGTCTTGAAATATCCTTTTCAGATCTTGTGTTTCTTCCATTCAGGGGTTGCAAATATGCTTTTTATAACGAGGTACAAAAGTAGGTATTTTAACTTATTTCAGGCGATTTTTTCAATTCTATTACAGTTATCTCTGGCCATATGCCAATCCTGCCCGAAAATCCCAGGAAACCAAAGCCCCTGTTGATGTTTAAAAACCGGCCATTTCTGCTTGTTATGCCAGCCCAATGTGCGTAGCGATACTTTACAGGGCTCCATTTGATGCCTAATGCTTCTATACCAAATTGCATGCCATGTGTATGCCCGCTTAGGGTAAGGTGTACTTTTGAGGGGTGTTTTACTACTTCTGCTTCCCAGTGTGAGGGATCATGTGAAAGTAATATTTTAAAGTCATTGAGCGCTGTGCCTGCTAAAGCTTTGTTTAAGTCTCCTCTTTCGCCAAAGCCGATTCCCCAGTTTTCTACTCCGGCCAGTACAATTTTTTGTCCGTCTTTGTGTAAGGTTACCTCTTCGTCGAGTAGCAATTTGTAGCCCAACTCTTCATGGTATTCTTTTAGTCGTTGCAGGTTTGCATTCTTTTCTGCATCGTTTTTCCATGGTACATAGTCGCCGTAATCATGATTTCCTAAAACAGAAAACTGTCCGTATGGTGCCTTTACTTGTTTAAAATGGTCAATCCAGGGTTTAATTTCTTCGGCTTTATTGTTTACCAGGTCACCGGTAAATACAAACAGGTCAGAATTTTGTGCTTTGACCAGGTCGATGCCTTTTTGTACTGCTGTCGGATTTTTAAAGCTTCCGGCATGTACATCAGAGATTTGTGTGATGGTAAAGCCATCAAAATTTGAAGGCAGATCATCAAAAAATAAGGTGTGTTTAATTACCCTGTAGGCATATTTTCCTTTAATCATGCCGTAAATAAATATCAAGATTACAAACAGAACGACCAGCAGGGCAAATTCGACCCAGTATATATTTCTGGGTCCTTGCGTGATCAATCTGTATATGTCGCCCAGCAGCAGGAATGCCGAAAATATCACCTCCGTGACAAACAGGATCAGGAAAACATGGGTGGTTATTTTAAAAAGCAGATCCATGCCATTGTCGCGCATTCTTATAATGGAGTAAATAAGGGCGGCCGTGGTGAGCGCGATAAAACCCCAAAACAGTGGGGTGGTAAACGAGTTTGAGCTTATTGTTCTGATGCCCGAAAGCACGTACCAGTTCAAAACAAAAAGTAGTATTGCTATTACAGCTAGTGGCAAAACACTGATTCTTCTCTTCATGTAATTTTATAAACGAATTAAAATTACAGCTTGGATGGCAAAGTGTTTGGTATGTTACTCAATATGACATTACTGTGTATCGTCGATGACGCCCATTCTGGGATCGTGCACAAAACCGTAGCATCTTTTCATGTTTGCAGGTTGAAGTCCGGGGGCAGTTTTTTCTAGAATATAATTGTAAAATAAAATTTGCAATAGATTGGCTTAGTTTTTAATATTTGTAAACATTTTTAAAAAAAATATGTTTGTGATCTTGTAGTTATTTGGTTAATTTAGTGTCTATTATGTGGATTTAACTCAAAAACACCTCATTGTTAAATTATTGTTATTAAATCTTAAAGTTTATATATACTAAAAATTATGAAAGCAAAATTACTTGTATTTGTGTTGATTTTTATGACTGCAACTGTCTCTTCCTTTGCTCAAAAAGGTAAGACAAAAAACCTGATCCTTATTTCTATTGATGGGTATCGCTGGCAGGAAATTTTCAAGGGGGCAGACTCTTCATTGTTGTTCCCGAAAAAATACCGTAAGCAGGATTCAGCAGAACTGGTTAAAAAGTATTGGGCAGCTACTGCAAATGAGCGCAGACAAAAGCTGATGCCTTTTTTTTGGAATACCATTGCTAAACAAGGACAACTATACGGCAACCGCGACCTAAAGAATTACGTGAATGTTAAAAACAAATATTGGTTCTCTTATCCCGGCAGGAGCGAAACACTTTGTGGGTACTATGATCCGGCAATTAATTCGAACAGCTATCCGGATAACCCTAATGAAAATGTGCTTGAGTTTGTAAACAAGCAAAAAGGTTATCAAAATAAGGTGGTAACTTTTGCTGGTTGGGCTGCAGTAGGAAACATAGTAAACCGTAATAGGAATAAAATGCCTTTGTATAACCCTTATGAGGATGTAAAAGGCGCAAACTTAACGGAGGCTCAAAAGCTGGCCAATGAATTGCAGTACCTTTTACCCAATACGTTTGGTGCCTCAGAACGCTTCGATTTAACGACCTATGCCCTGGCTAAAACCTATATAGCAGCGAATCATCCTCGACTGGTTTATATAGATTTTATTGATACTGATGAGTTTGGACACTCCGGGCAATATGATTCTTTTCTTGATGCCGGTCATTACCTGGACAAAATGATTGCTAGTCTTTGGGCAAGTCTTCAGGCTGATCCTTTCTATAAGGATAACACCACCATTATGATTTGCCCGGATCATGGTCGCGGCATAGATAAAGGCTGGGTTAGTCATGGATCAGAAACAGCGCACTCAAACGAAACCTGGTTAGCTGTTATTGGTCCGGATACTCCGGCTAGGGGAGAAATGACTACTGAAGCGCAGATTTATCAGGAACAGTTTGCGCAAACATTAGCTCATTTTCTGGGCTTTAAGTTTACTGCCAATCACCCGGTAGCAGAGCGAGTTGAGTCTGTTTCCTTACTTAAATAACGCTTAAATACAGCCTTATTTTTTAGCGGGCTCTTTGGTAACTACTTTTTTAACTTTAGCAGTGGCGGCGGTTTCTTTAACTGGAGCCTCTGCTTTTTTAGTTACAGTGCTTGCCTCAATTAAATCAGAGCTGCTTACTTTAAGCTTTTTAGATAGTTTTTTTGCTAATTTAGCTGCTGCTTTATTGATTTCTTTTTTGGCATCTTTAGGGTTGTAGTCCAATCCTGTAACTACTGCTTCAATTCCTGTGGCTATTTGAGTGTTTAATGATTTACGAAGTTCCTTGATAGCAGATTTAATAGCAGATCCCTTTTTTTTATCTTTCATGACATATTTTTTTAAGAATTACAAAACAACATAAAGATAGTGTAAATTTCATATTATCATTATGTTAACATTTCTTCGTGGCTTAACACGAAGTAAAGCTGGATATATTCATTTATAACGTCGTAACCTTTTATAAAGCATTCACTTAGCTAATATTGAATGGTTTTAAATTGCAAAATAACTGATTGATAATTAGTGTATTAATTCTTTTTTTACAATTCTATGTACTACCAAACCTATATACTTTATATATTTGCTTTATGAAAACAGTGAATTGTAGCTTTAATTACAGGATCATGCAATGCATGAAAGGGTAGTACTACGGACTGTTTGGAACAAAACTTTTAAAAGCTTCTTCAGTCTCCCCGACAAAGAAGCTTTTTTTAAATTAGACCTAACAAAAGATGCAGAGCTTTAGAACAGAGTTAGAAAATCCTATTGTCGAAAAAGATATAATCGATCTTGAGAAGAAGATCAGGGAATTCCGTGAGGGTAAAATTCATGATGAGAAATTTAGAAGCCTGCGTCTGGCGCGTGGTGTTTATGGCCAAAGACAGCCCGGCGTTCAGATGGTACGTATTAAACTGCCATTTGGTAAAGTAACTTTCAATCAGCTTTTACGTATTGCAGATGTATCTGATGAATATGCAAGCGGGAACTTACACCTGACGACCCGCCAGGATATTCAAATTCACTATGTAAGTTTAGACAGGACTCCTCAGCTTTGGGAAGAACTTCAACGTGATGATGTTACCATTCGCGAAGCCTGTGGAAACACTGTTCGTAATGTAACCTCTTCTCCGGATTCAGGTATAAATCCAAACGAACCATTTGATGTATCGCCTTATGCGCATGCATTCTTTAAATATTTTTTGCGTAACCCTATTTGCCAGGAGATGGGCAGAAAGATTAAATTCTCTTTCTCTTCTGATGAAACAGATACGGCATTTAGTTACATCCACGACCTTGGTTTTATTCCAAAAATTAATGAACAAGGCGAGCGTGGTTTTAAAGTTGTTTTAGGTGGTGGTTTAGGGGCTCAGCCATTTTTAGCTGAACCTGTTCACGATTTTCTGCACGAAGACCAGATCATTCCTTATGCTGAAGCAATGCTAAGGGTGTTTGATCGTTACGGGGAAAGAACCAACAGAAATAAAGCGCGTTTAAAATACCTGGTTCAGAAACTTGGCTTAGAAGAAGTTGTAAGGCTTATTGAACAAGAGCGTGTTGCCAATAAATCAAAATCTTTTAAAATAGACCGTGATGCTGTACCTAATCCTCAGGTACCTGAATTATTGGATTATCCTGCTTTGGACGATGTGGTGAATTCATTGGATTATAAACACTGGCGCGCTACTAATGCTTTTGCTCAAAAACAAGAGGGTTTTTATGGTGTGTACCTCAAAGTAACTAAAGGCGATATCCCAACTGATCTTGCCCGCAAGTTGGTTGATGCAATTAGTCCTTTTGCTGCAGACGAGATTCGTGTTACCCAGAATCAGGGGTTATTATTGAAATATGTTAGAGAAGGTGCTTTGCCTTCATTATATGTTGAACTTAAAGCTTTAGGTTTTGCGAAACCTGGGTTTGATAGTGTTGGCGACGTAACTACCTGCCCTGGTACCGATACTTGTAATCTTGGTATATCAAACAGTATGTCGCTTTCGGTTGCTTTGGAAGACGTGATTTATGAGGAATATCCGGAATTGATTTACGACAAGGACCTTAAAATAAAGATCAGCGGATGTATGAACTCTTGCGGACAGCATGGTTTGGCTCACATTGGTTTTCACGGCAGTTCGGTAAAGGCTAATGGTAAAGTTGTACCTGCAGTACAGGTGATGCTTGGCGGCGGTACAGTTGGTAACGGCGAAGGCCGGGTAGCTGAACGTGTAATTAAAGCGCCGTCTAAACGTGCTACCGATGTTTTAAGAACCTTGTTAAACGACTTTGGTGCTAAAGCTGAAAAAGAAGAAGGCTTTAACAAGTATTATGACAGAAATGGGAAGGACTATTTTTATCAATTGTTGAAACCGCTTGCTGATCTTACCAATCTTAAAGACGAAGAGTATGTAGATTGGGGTCATGAAGAAACTTTTGAAACTGCGATTGGTGTGGGTGAATGTGCAGGTGTGGTAATAGATCTTGTGGCTACTTTGTTGCTGGAATCTGAAGAGAAATTAGGTTGGGCGAAGGCTTCGTATGAAGCTGGGGCATGGTCTGATGCCATTTATCATACTTATGCAGTATTTGTCGGTTCGGCCAAAGCTTTATTGCTTGATAAAGGTGTGAACAGCAGCACTCAGATTGGTGTGATCAGAGAGTTCGATAAGAACTACGTTGAAACCGGAGAAGTTGTACTTGAGGGTTCATTTAATGACCTGGTACTTCAAATTAACAAAAACGAGCCTACAGAAGCGTTTGCAACAGCTTACTTAGCTGATGTTGAGCGTTTTTATAACTCAATTAAAGGAACAAGAGGGGAGTAACCTAATGATCACTCACAAAAATATATATAACAGAGAGCCAAGGATCACGCTTGTGGGCGCTGGTCCTGGTGATCCGGAACTGATCACACTGAAAGGTGCTAATGCACTTAAAACTGCTGATGTGGTTTTGTATGATGCCTTGGTTAATGAAGGAGTTTTAGATTATGCCAACCCTGATGCCATTAAGGTGTATGTTGGTAAAAGATCTGGTGAACATTCGTATGGTCAGGATGCAATAAATAAGCTGATGATCGATTATGCCCTGAATTACGGCCATGTGGTTCGTTTAAAGGGTGGCGATCCGTTTGTGTTTGGCAGGGGATACGAGGAATTGGACTTTGCTGTGGGTTACAGTGTGCCGGTAACGGTTGTACCTGGTTTGTCCAGCGCTATATCTGTACCTGGTTTGCAGCAAATCCCGGTTACCCATCGCGGACTTAGCGAGAGCTTCTGGGTGGTAACTGGTACTACCGCTTCCGGAAAAATATCTAATGATCTTTATGAGGCTGCCCGGTCAAAAGCTACCGTAGTGGTATTGATGGGATTGGGTAAGCTTAAAGAGATTGTGAAGCTGTTTCAGAACGAGGGTAAGAATTTATTGCCTGTTGCTGCAATTCAAAGCGGATCAACAGAGAATGAGAAACTAGCAGTGGGTACAGTAGATACGATTGTGGAACTGGTAGACGAAAAAGGTATTGAAGCACCGGCATTATTGATCTTTGGTCAGGTGGTTTCCTTACATCCTTCTTTTCAGCCAATCAGGAATTTTTACCAAGCTTTAAAAGAAGAATTGTAGTTTTTATGGAAGGCAATCAGTTATTTCCTGTCTTCATAAAATTGAATACCATACATACCGTACTTGTCGGCGCTGGCCCGGTTGGTTTGGAAAAGTTAACAGCCATATTGGGCAATAGTCCTGATGCCAGGATTACCGTTATAGGGCTGGAGATTTTACCTGAACTGCAGGAGCTTGCTGATAAACATGAGGATGTAACAGTACTTCAAAAAGAGTTTGTTGCCGCCGATCTAGATGGTGCAGATCTGGTTGTGGCAGCTACAAATAATGAATTGCTGAATCAGGAGATCAGGATACAGGCCGACCAGCGCAATTTGCTGGTTAACTTTGCTGATAAACCTGACCTGTGTAACTTTTACCTGGGTTCTATTGTTAAAAAGGGCGACCTTAAAATAGCAATATCAACCAACGGTAAATCGCCAACCATTGCAAAACGGTTGAAAGAAGTGTTAAATGATAGTTTGCCTGACGAGTTGAATGATACTTTGCAGCAAATGGAGGCACTTAGAAATACACTTAATGGTGATTTTGCTTCGAAGGTTAAAAAATTGAATGAAGTAACATCATTATTGGTTACTGAAAAATCGTCTTTAACTAAAGATGAAGAATCTTCTTTAGTTAAAGATAAGGAAGAGAAAAGCAAAAGAGGTAAGATGAAGTGGCTGATATGGCTGGCAATCGTATTTTCTTTTGTAATTGTTGTTACTGCATTTTGGCATAAAGAACCGGAATTTCAGGCTTATATTGAAAATCTGAACCCGATGTTCTACTGGTTCTTGCTGGGAGGTTTTGTTTTTGCGATGATTGATGGTGCGATTGGAATGTCGTACGGTGTTACTACCACCTCATTCTCTTTGGCAATGGGTGTTCCGCCGGCTTCGGCCAGTATGGGTGTCCATCTTTCTGAGATTTTGAGTAACGGTATAGCTGGCTGGATGCACTATCGCTTTGGTAATGTAAATTGGAAACTGTTCAGGTTATTGCTTATCCCCGGAATTGTGGGTGCGGTAACGGGAGCATACTTATTATCATCATTGGAGCATTATAGCAATTATACCAAGCCGGTTGTTTCTTTATATACTTTAATACTGGGGTTTGTAATCCTTTCTAAAGCGTATAAAGCAAATGCCAAAACAACAGGCCCAAAGAAAAAGATAAAGAAGGTTTCTTTGCTGGGTTTGTTTGGTGGTTTTATTGATGCTGTTGGTGGCGGAGGCTGGGGTTCTATTGTTTTGTCGAGCTTAATAGCCGGCGGAAGAAATGCCCGGTTTTCATTAGGAACAGTAAAGATAACGCGCTTTTTTATTGCGTTGATGAGCTCGCTAACCTTTATAACCATGTTAAATGGGGCACATTGGGAAGCGGTAGGAGGTTTGGTTATCGGTAGTGCACTTGCATCGCCAATTGCGGCAAGGGTATCTAACAAGATTTCTGCTAAAACCATTATGGTTTCGGTAGGTATTCTTGTCATTCTGGTAAGTTTAAGAAGCATCATCAACTTTATCCTCAAATTAGTTTAGTCATGAAGGAAAAATTAGAAGAAATAGCAGAAAAAATAAAAGGACTTGATCCGGTTGATGCACTTAAATTCTTTGCAAGTGAGTATCCCGGTAAGATTGTTTTTTCTACCAGCTTTGGCTGGGAAGATCAGGTAATTACGCACATGATCTTTGCAAATGATATTCCTATTGAGGTTTTTACATTGGAAACCGGAAGGTTGTTTCCTGAAACCTATTATGTGTGGAATCGTACTTTAGAAATTTATAAGAAGCCAATATTGGCTTATTTCCCCCAGGCAGAAGCTGTACAGGAAATGGTGAATAAAAAAGGTCCGAGCAGTTTTTATGAATCAGTAGAGAATAGAAAAGAATGCTGCGGAATTCGTAAACTGGAGCCTTTAAGGCGTGCTTTAAACGGTAATCAGTTATGGGTAACCGGTATCAGATCTGAGCAATCTGTAAACAGGCACGATATGACCAACCTGGAGTGGGACGAGCAAAATCAGTTGATCAAGTTTCACCCGATCTTTTTCTGGTCGCTTGATGAGGTGAAGGAATACATCAAAAAGAATAATATTGTTTACAACACGTTACACGATAAGGGTTTCCCTAGTATAGGATGTGCTCCTTGTACAAGAGCAGTAAGAGAAGGCGAGGATTTTAGAGCCGGCCGCTGGTGGTGGGAAGATCAATCAAAAAAAGAGTGTGGTTTACATGCCACTTCGTAATTGCAACAAAGAAAATGAGTAAGTATAATTTAGATTATTTAGACGAATTAGAGGCCGAGGCAATTCACATTTTACGTGAAGTTGCAGGGCAATTTGAAAAACCTGCCTTGTTGTTTTCGGGAGGTAAGGATTCAATTACGTTGGTACGTTTAGCTGAAAAGGCTTTCAGACCAGGTAAATTTCCTTTCCCTTTGGTGCATATTGACACCGGACACAACTTTGAGGAAACCATTACCTACAGGGATAAAATGATTGAACGCATTGGCGAAAAGCTGATTGTTGGTTCGGTGCAGGATTCTATAGATCAGGGTAAAGTGGTAGAGCAAAAAGGTAAAAATGCAAGCAGGAATTCTCTGCAAACGGTTACACTTTTGGATACTATTGCTGCACACGGTTTTGATGCTTGTATTGGTGGGGCCCGAAGAGATGAGGAAAAAGCCCGCGCTAAAGAACGGATCTTCTCGGTAAGGGATGAGTTTGGGCAATGGGATCCGAAACGTCAGCGTCCGGAGCTGTGGAACATCTATAATGGAAAGATCCACAAAGGGGAGAACGTTCGTGTTTTTCCTATCAGCAACTGGACTGAGCTTGATGTTTGGAATTACATTCGTCGTGAGAACATTGAACTGCCTTCTATTTATTTTGCTCATGAAAGGGATGTAATTACCCGTAATGGTCAGCTAATGGCTGCTTCTCCGTTCCTAAATATGGATGAAGAGGACATCGTTGAGCACAAGAAAGTACGTTTCCGTACGGTCGGTGATATGAGCTGTACTGCTGCGGTTGAATCTGACGCAGATCAACTGGAAGATATCATTGCTGAAATCAGCGCATCAAAGATTAGTGAACGCGGAGCCCGCATGGACGATAAGGTATCGGAAGCTGCAATGGAAGACCGCAAAAAAGGAGGATACTTTTAATGAATTTACTTAAATTTTTTACAGCCGGTAGTGTTGATGATGGTAAAAGCACACTTATTGGAAGGCTGTTATATGATACAGATTCCATTTTGGCTGATCAGTTAGAGGCGCTACAGCAGTCTAACCGTAAAAACGATGATGGATCAATTGACCTTGCTATTTTAACCGACGGCCTAAGGGCTGAAAGAGAGCAGGGAATTACCATTGATGTGGCTTATAAATATTTTCAGACTGAGAAACGTAAGTTTATCATAGCTGATACCCCGGGTCATATTCAGTATACCCGTAACATGATTACCGGTGCATCTACCGCCAAACTTGCCATCATTTTGATCGATGCACGTAATGGTGTGATCGAGCAAACCATCAGACATTCTTACCTGGTTTCTTTATTGGGTATTGAGCATGTTGTGGTATGCTTAAACAAAATGGATATGGTTGATTTTAGTGAGGACGTATTTAACACGATTACGGGCAGGTACAAAACACTTGCTGCTGATTTAAGCCTAAAGGATGTTACTTTTATTCCTATTAGCGCTTTAAAAGGTGATAATGTAGTTAATGAATCGGAACACATGCCTTGGTATAAAGGCCAAAGTCTGCTTCATTTCCTGGAGAATGTTGATGTAGAGACAGGACCTGATTATAACCTTGCCCGTATGCCTGTGCAATGGGTGGTTAGGCCTCAGACTGATGAGCTTCATGATTACAGGGGTTATGCTGGTCGTGTGCTTAGTGGTTCATTTAATGTAAATGATAAAGTAACAGTATTGCCTTCTGGTACCAGTTCAGTTATTGAACGTATAGAGATATTTGATCAAACTCCTTCTGAGGTACATGCGGGTCAGTCGGTAACACTTCATCTAAAGGATAATATAGATATTAGTCGTGGTGATGTATTGGTAAACTCTGATCACTTACCTCAAAACGCTCAGCTGATCGAAGCTGATGTATGCTGGATGGATAAACGTCCTCTTGACGAGAGCATTACTTATTTATTGCAGCACAATAGTAAAGTTACCAAGTGTAAAGTTCGCGAGATCATACACAAAGTTGATATCAATACTCTTGAAAAACAGGAAGCTTACGACTTTAAATTAAACGATATCGGCCGTATTGTAATCAAAACTGCTGATGTCCTTGCGTTTGACTTTTACACGGATAATAAAGCTAATGGCGCTGCCATTTTAATTGACAGCAGAACTAATTTAACTGTTGCTGCTTTGATGTTCAGAGCAATTGCAGATTAGTTTTCTCAATTGCTTTTGAAAAAAATCAATACATTACTCAGCGTCTGGAATCTTTTGCCCTTTTTCAGGGCAAAAGGTTCCAGGTCTGTTCGCGGTACAATTGATTTTTTACTAGACGCTCAACCTAACAAATGTTTTCTCGCTTTTTCTCATTCCTTTACCAGCCCCCTTACCCTTCCCCTTCTCTCCTCCATCCCTTTACCTCACCCCTCTATTAGTTCAATAAAAATAAAGTTGCTTAGCTTTTGCGCTTAGAAAAAAATGGATATGCGATGAACAGACCTGGGAATTATTTACGCTTCTTCAGCGTAGCAGGTTCCAGACGCTGAATAGTAGGCCGTTTTTTTAAAAACTAACTAACGTCATTTTTATTAAATTTTTTTCCTTTAATTATTTGCTTTCCCTATTGTAATCGCTAATTTGAGAGTGATTTTTAAAACCTCAGATTATGGAAATTATACACCTTAGTGCCGAATGCTATCCTATTGCGAAAGTAGGTGGTTTGGGGGATGTTGTTGGTGCTTTGCCTAAGTATCAAAATAAACTTGGACATGTAGCTAAGGTTGTTATGCCTGCCTATCAGACCAAATTTATGCAAGAGAATGAGTTTGAGGTGGTGTATGATGGCTGGAGTAAATTGGGCTTCCATAACTTTCCTGTAAGAATCTTCAGAGAGAAGACCAATAAGCTTGGTTTTGATCTTTACCTGGTACACATTTCCGGTCTTATGGACCGGGAAAAGGTGTACGGTTATGACGATGATACAGAACGCTTTTTAGCTTACCAGATATCCGTTTTAGATTGGATCTCACAATGGGAGCACCGCCCCGATGTTATTCATTGCCACGATCACCATACGGGACTGGTTCCTTTTATGATGTCATACTGCCACCAGTTTAGAAATATTAGTAACGTACCTACTATATTAACCATTCATAATGCCCAATACCAGGGGCAGTTTGGCTGGGATAAACTTCATTACATTCCACCTTTCGACTTATGGAAATCAGGCCAGCTTGATTGGAGAGGCTCTATTAACCCGCTGGCATCAGCAATTAAATGTTCGTGGAGGGTAACTACCGTATCTCCAAGTTACCTTGATGAAATAAGCTTTAGGGCAAACGGACTGGAAGATTTGCTGGCACAGGAGCGTGGGAAATCTGTAGGGATCTTAAATGGGATTGACAATGATGTTTGGAATCCTTCGGCAGATGCCATGCTCGAAAAGCAATTTTCCGTTAAAACAGTTGAAGCTGGTAAAAAGGCAAACAAAGCGGCGCTTTGCAGTGTTTTTAACCTGGATCCGGAAAAACCTTTGTACACCTTTATTGGCAGATTGGTTGGAGAAAAAGGAGCAGATCTGTTACCAGATATATTTTACAATGCTTTGCATCAGGCAAATGGCGATATAAATGTATTGGTGCTAGGCTCCGGTGATCCGCAGGTTGAAGGAAGACTAAACCATTTAAAAGATGTTTTTCCGGGAAATTACAATGCTTATATAGGGTATAATGAACAACTTTCTCATCAAATATATGCGGGAGCAGACTTTTTGCTTATGCCAAGTAGGGTAGAGCCTTGTGGTTTAAATCAGATGTATGCTTTAAGATATGGTACAATACCTATTGTAAGGCGCATTGGAGGGCTTAAAGATACGGTAATTGATATTGGTGATGCCGGTTTTGGGATATGCCACGACCAAACCAGTGTATGGGACGTGAACCATGCAATGGGGCGTGCCTATGAATTATACTTGGATAACAAAAAAGTGAAAGAAATTCGTAAGTTTATGATGCAGCTCGATCATTCCTGGGATAATGCGGCACAACAGTATATTGATCTTTACCAAATTTAAATATGAATGAACATGACTGACAAAGTATTGGGTGTAATTCTTGGCGGCGGCCAGGGCTCTAGGTTAGCCCCTCTTACACAAACTCGCTCTAAACCTGCTGTGCCTATTGCAGGGAAATACAGATTGGTTGATATCCCAATCTCCAATTGCTTAAATTCCGGTATACACCGCATGTTTGTTTTAACGCAGTTTAATTCTGCATCTTTAAATAAGCACATTAAAAATACTTACCACTTTAGCCACTTTAGTCTGGCCTTTGTTGATATTCTGGCAGCTGAGCAAACGCCCGAGAATCCGACATGGTTTCAGGGAACTGCTGATGCGGTAAGACAAACCATGCATCACTTATTGAACCACGACTTTGAATATGTGCTTATCTTATCAGGAGATCAGTTGTATCAGATGGACTTTAAAGAGATGGTACAGGCACACATCGATAGTGGGGTACAGGTTACGCTCGCAACCATACCTGTAAATGCTAAAGACGCCCCTGATTTCGGGATTCTTAAGGCAAATGAACAGAATATCATCACTTCATTTATTGAAAAACCTAAAACTAATCTCGGAGACTGGGTTTCAGATACTGGTCCGGAGATGCATGCCGAGGGCCGAGATTATCTGGCTTCTATGGGTATTTATATTTTTAATAAGGATCTTTTAATCAAGATTTTTGCAGAAAATGAAGATGAGAAAGATTTCGGAAAAGAGATTATTCCAAGAATGCTTACTGAATATGATGTGTTAAGTTATCAATATGATGGCTACTGGACTGATATAGGTAATATATCTTCGTTTTTTGAAGCTAATCTTGGCTTAACTGATGATATTCCTAAATTCAATTTGTTTGATAGCAGTCATAGTATTTTTACACGTGCCCGCATGTTGCCGCCATCAAAGATTTTAGGTACAACTTTAGATAAAACCATTATTGCTGAAGGCTGTATTTTACAGGCTAAATGCATAAAACATGCTGTTATTGGTATCCGCGCAAGAATTGGGGTGGGTACTCATATAGAAAGCTGTTACATAATGGGTAGCGATAAATACCAGACCCTGATAGAAATAGAGAAGGAAAAAGGGACTAAGCCACTGATAGGTATTGGCGATAACTGTAAAATTGTAAACGCGATAATTGACAAAAACAGCAGGATAGGCGACAATGTGACGATTATTGGGGGGGCACATTTACCTGATGGCGATCATGAACTTTATACCGTTAAGGATGGTATTATAGTAGTGAAAAAAGGCGCTATTATACCGGATGGAACCATAATTTAATTATTGATATTTAAACACCAGAGAAAAAGTAGTTTTTTCGAAAGGAACTGATGCTACTTCCAAACTTCCATGGTGCATTTTCATAATGTTTCGGGTAATGGTTAAGCCAATACCCGAACCATTTTTTCTGGTGGTAAAGAATGGCACAAAGATCTTTTCTAATAGCTCTGGTTCGATGCCTTTACCATTATCACTTACCTCAAAATATAATTTGTTCTGATCCAGCCTGTAGCTAATTTCAATAACAGGGTGTTCTGTTGTGCCCTCAAGTGCATAAATGCTATTGGTAACCAGGTTGATCAATGCTTGCTCTACCAGTTTTAAGTCTATGTTGATACTGATTTTTGAGGAGGTTTGCTCTACTTTTAGTATGATGTTTCTGCCGCTGGCAAAGGGCTGCATTAACACCTTAATGTGCTGCAAAATCTCACCAATGGTATGGTAATGTAAGTCTGGCGTTGGTAGCTCGGCTATTAAACGGTAATCTTTTACAAAGTCTAGCAAGCCTTCCGATCTTCTCCTTATGGTTTTTATTGCAGGTTTTAAATCTTCCAGTTGTTCGAAATTTAAGCTCTGCTTGTCGGCAATCATACCGTCTACCGTATTAGAAAGCGAGCTGATAGGGGTTATGGAATTCAGTATTTCATGTGAGATAACCCCAATGAGCCTGTTCCACGCTTCTGATTCTTTTTGCTCAATTTCGTCCTTAATGTTTTGGAAGGATATGATGGTATAGTCTGTATTATAAAGGTTTAATGGAATTACTTCTGTAGATAGCTGGATTAGTTTTTCCTGTATTTTAAGTTCCATAAACCGTTTACCTCCTTTGCCAATAGATTCTATCTCGGTAGCAAATTGAGGGATATGTTGTCTTAGCCTATGCCAGTATTTATATGCAGGTACATTTAACAATTGGGCAGCAGCCTGATTAAAGAATACAATTTCCTCATGTTTGGTGTCCTCTCTTTCATCTTTTATCACAATCACACCTACGGGAACCTGTTCCAGGATAGTTTTTATGAGCTGAAACATGGAATCTTTTTCTAGCTGTATATCCTTTTGAACCTGTATGATATCGTTAAATGATTCATATAATTCGGGGAAACTACCTCTGGTTGCTTTGTTTTTGAAGTTTAAGGTATTGTCGCGCGTTTTTACTGCCAGAATAAACCTGTTGATGTCGTCCCTGATCTGGTTAATGTAATAGTACAGGCTTAGCATTGTGCCAATCAGAATAATGCTTAAACCTATTATGGTAAACCATAGCTCCGTTTTTTTGATGAGAAAAAATAACAGAACGGCCAGTGCATTGATGACCAGCAGGCGACTTATTAAACGGAAGGTAAAACGCTTGTAAAACATTATAAATCGAATTTTTCTATACGTCTGTAAAGTGCTGCACGTGTTAACCCAAGATCTGCTGCGGCTCTTGATATGTTTCCTTTGTGTTTATCTATTGCTTTTTGCACCATTAGTTTTTCCATTTCTTCCAATCCCATGTCCGATTGGATGGGCGTATTGCTGCCAAATTTCTGTGGACTAAGCTGCAGGTCGTTTACCCCGATTTTAAGACTGTCCGACATGATTACAGCTCGCTCCACTACGTGCTGTAACTCACGGACATTACCCGGCCAGTGGTAATTTAGCAACATGGCCTCAGCCTTGGCCTCAAAATCCAGAATGCTTTTATGGTATTTGGTACTAAAAGTATTTAGAAAATGGCCTGCTAGCAGCAGAATATCATCTCCGCGTTGTGCTAATCCTGGTAAAAGCAGTTCAACTGTATTTATCCTGAAAAGTAAATCCTGACGGAATGTACCTTTCGAGACCATTTCATTAAGTGGCATATTGGTTGCCGTGATCAGGCGCACATTGATTTTACGCTCCTTACTTTCTCCCAAACGGTTAACCGTACGGTTCTGAATTACACTTAGCAGTTTTGCCTGTAATGGCAGGGATAGGTTACCGATCTCATCCAGAAATATTGTTCCACCCTCAGCCATTTCAAATCTTCCTGGCTTGTCATCTTTTGCATCAGTAAAGGCGCCTTTGGCATAGCCAAATAATTCACTTTCGAACAGGTTTTCATTTAAAGAACCAAGATCTACATGCATAAATATCTGGTTCTTTCTGTGCGAGAGTTTATGTAATTCATAAGCAAACACTTGCTTGCCTGTACCATTCTCGCCCAGTATCAATACATTGGCATCTGTCGGTGCTACTTTTACAAGCGTGTTTTGTAAATGCTTTATAGGTTCTGAGTTTCCTACAATATTTTCAAACTGCCTGTTGATGTCTTTTTGCAAAGAAGAATGAATCCGCTCCAGTTTCTTAACTTTTTTGTTAGACTGCCTTAATCTTGAAGCGGCAGACAGTGTGGCAAACAATTTTTCATTTTCCCATGGCTTTAATATGAAGTCTGTGGCACCTTTTTTAATGGCTTGTACAGCAAGTTCAACATTGCCATAGGCTGTCATTAATATTACGACATAGTCTTTATCTATGGAAAGAATATGCTCCAGCCAGTAAATCCCTTCTCGTCCATCACTTGCTCCCTTTTGATAGTTCATATCTAGCAGAATGATATCTACCTCATTACGGCTTAGTAATACATTAATTTCTTTTGGTGATTTACAGGTGATTACCTGACTAAAATGCTGCTTTAAAAATAATCTTGCACTTAAAAGGATATCATCATCATCATCAATGACTAAAACGGTTGCATCTATCATTGTAATAAAAGTTTGTTAACCAAAAATAGTAAAAGTGTTCGATGATGTACATCGAGTGTCCGATTTTGAACATGTTTTGTTTTGTGTTATATTTAATTGATTGATTTACAGTAATGTAAAAGTTATTTGAGCAGTTGGCATATACTTGGCTTAGCGGTAAGTGTTAAGCGTAGAAAATAAAATGGATAAGAAAATAGAGAAAAAAAGATTCAACAAGAAAACAATCCTTATGCTGGTAGGAGGAGTGATCTTTGTGGGTCTTGTTGCATATGGTTACAGTTTGTCTTTAAACAAAGTTTACAATGCCGATCCCGATAAAATCACCATCAATAAAGTACTCTATGGAGATTTCGAAGATGTAGTTTTATTAAATACCAGTGTTGTTCCCTTAACTTCAGTAATTGTTAGTTCTCCTGAAGGTGGTACCGTTGCAGAGATCTTTACTGAAAATGGAGCCAGTGTAGTAAAAGGAACGCCTCTTTTAAGAATAACAAATCCTAATGCTTTATCTAATTACACTTCCAGTGAAACCAGCATAATTGAACAAATCAATCAGCTCCGCAAGCTTAGGTTAGATCTTGAACAAAACCAAAGGGTGATGAGCCAGGATATGATGGACATTGAGAATAGTTTAAGAACGGCAACACGTAAGTATAAAATAGACAGCGTATTGTTTTCAAAAAAGGTAATCACCTTGCAGGAGTTTAATATATCAAGCCAGGATTACGAGTATTATCAAGGTCGTAAAAAAATCCTGAAAGAGGCTGTAAAACAAGAGAACCAGAGTCGTACGATGCAATTGCAACAAATAGATTTCTCCATAAGCAGAATGAACGAAAGTTTAGAAACCATTAGGCAGAACATTGAGAATATGACCATTAAAGCTCCCGTTGCAGGTCGCTTATCATCATATGATCCGGTAACAGGTAAATCCTATAATGCTAATGAAATGCTTGGTAAAATTGATGTGTTACAGGGTTATAAATTACAGGCCGGTGTTGATGAATATTACATCAACAGGGTAAAAGAAGGGCAATCTGCAAACTGCGAATTTAACGGTAAAACGTATCGCTTAACGGTTAAAAAGGTAATCCCTGAGGTAACTGCCGGTCAGTTCCAGATAGAATTAACATTTGATGGTGCATCGCCGGATGGCTTAAGAAGAGGTTTGTCGTTGCAGGTAAAACTAACCTTGTCTGACAATAGCAAATCCTTACTTCTTGCACAGGGACAGTTTTTTCAAAGCACTGGCGGCTCATGGGCATTTGTAATTAAAGACGGGAAAGCAACAAAAAGAAATATAAAGATTGGACGTAAAAATCATCTGTATTATGAAGTACTGGAAGGTTTGCAAAAGAATGAGGAAGTAATTACTTCATCTTATGATCAGTTCAATCAGTATGATATAATTGAAGTTAGTAAATAGAAATTAGTTTAGTTTTAGTTAGTTAGATAGGAAAGGCTTTCTCTGATCTGTGCGAGGAGCAGAGAAGCTTTCCTGTTACTAAAATGAAAAAATAGCATAGATAAAATAGATTAACACCATAAAAATATAACCATGATAAAAATTGAGAATCTGGAAAAAGTTTACAAAACTGAAGAAATAGAAACAACTGCCTTAAATGGTATTAATCTTCATGTAAAAGAAGGAGAGTTTGTTTCTATAATGGGGCCTTCCGGTTGCGGCAAGTCTACCTTATTAAATGTAATGGGCTTGCTGGATAAACCCGAAAGTGGTAGTTATAAATTTATCGATACTGAGCTTTTGAAACTGAACGAAAGAGAACGTTCTAACTTCAGAAAACGTAATATGGGATTCGTATTCCAGAACTTTAACCTGATTGATGAACTGACAGTTTTTGAAAACATTGAACTGCCGCTGATCTATAATAAAGTTGCTGCAGGCGAACGCAAGCGCCTTGTAAATGAGATCATAGAAAGGATGAACATCGTAAACCGAAGCGGACACTTCCCACAACAACTCTCTGGAGGACAGCAACAGCGTGTTGCTGTTGCCAGAGCTTTGGTAACCAAACCTAAATTGGTACTTGCCGATGAGCCTACTGGTAATTTGGATAGCTCCCATGGTAATGAAGTAATGGAGTTATTGTGTGAGCTGAACGAAACAGGAACGACCATTGTAATGGTAACGCACTCTTCACACGATGCCAGTTTCTCTAACAGAATTATCAACTTAAAGGATGGACATGTTATTTCTGAAAAAATAAATAAAGGGCGTACAGAGGAATTGATCTAATTACCTTAACAACTAGGCTACTATGTTTAAACTGAATCTTAAAATAGCACTGCGGAACCTCTGGAAAAACAAGGGATATACTTTTATAAACGTGCTTGGTCTTTCAATTGGGATGGCCAGCTGTATCCTTATTTTTATGTTTATCCGTTTCCAGCTGAGTTTTGATGAGGGGTATAAAAATGAAGAAAGGATTTTTAGAGTAGTAACCAACTGGAAGTATAATGCCTTTGATGATTATTCTGCGGGAGTTCCTGTTCCTTTTGCTGAAGCTGCAAGAAATGAAATTGCAGGGTTTGAAAAAGTTGGTTCGATCGTAAAGCGTGGTGGTATTCTGCATGTGAAAGACCAGACAGGAAAAGAGGTCATTAAAACACAGGAAGCGGTATATTATGCGGACCCTGATTTTTTTGAAGTTTTTAATGATATCAGATGGCATTATGGCAATCCTCAACAAGCACTATCTAAGCCTAATACCGTTGTTTTATCCGAAGCATTTGCAAATAAGTTTTTCGGGACAGTAGAACATGCTATTGGCAAAACCATCACCATAGGTCCCAAAACAAACCTTGAGGTAACAGGGGTAATACAGGACATGCCTCAAAACAGCAGTTTTCCGCTTGGGATCGTTATTAGCTATCAAACATATTATGGCCGGAATATCACGAACTGGGATTCTGTTAATTCGAGTTCATCAAGTTATGTTCTTTTAAAGGATGGAGTAAGCCTTGCAGATATGCAGGTATCTTTGGATAAGTTTAATAAAAAGTACTATCCGATTCAAAAAATTGCTGGTAATCAAAACAATCAACTTCAGGCATTAAGAGATATTCATTTTAGTACACAATACGATAATTTCCTTGAATCGACAATTGGTAAAAGTGAAATTTATGGTTTAGCAATAATTGGCCTGTTCCTTATTCTAACAGCATGCATCAATTTTATAAATTTAAGCACTGCTCAATCGGTAAATCGCTCAAAAGAAATTGGTGTTCGCAAGGTTATGGGTAGTAAGCGGAAACAACTTATCGCACAGTTTTTAACCGAAACTTTTGCTCAAAGCTTAATCGCACTGTTAATCGCCTGTGTTATTACCGAACTGGCAATACCGCCGATGCAAAATCTCTTTAAAGGCCAAATTGAATTTAGTCTTTTCAGTCACATCAGCATTTTAGTATTCATGGCGCTTCTGGTTGTTTTTGTGGGTTTTCTTGCTGGCTTTTATCCTGCACTTATTATCTCCAGATTAAACCCAGTTTTGGCTATAAAAAATAAAATTTCTTTAAATGGGGGCAGTTTAAGCCTTCGTAAAATTTTGGTTGTCGTTCAATTTTCAATAACTGTGGTTTTGATTATCGGAACATTGGTAATCATCAGGCAAATGGAATATGTGCAACAGAAATCGTTAGGCTTTGACCCGAATGCAGTTGCAATGGTTGGCATTTTGACCGATAGCACAAGCAAGACTAAGTATAATACGTTTAAAGAACAGATATTGCAGATTCCTGGGATTGAATCTCTTAGTTTTTGCCAATCAGCACCATTATCAAACGATGTAAATTCGACTGATTTCACCTATAACGGAATAAAAAATAAAGATTTTGAATTAAGAACTGTAAGAGCAGATGAAAATTATTTCAAGCTTTTTGACCTTAAATTAATTGCAGGTAAGATTTTTCTAAAAAGCGATACGGCTAATGGATGTGTGGTGAATGAAACGTTTCTGAAAAAAATTAATGTCACAAATCCTCAGGACGTGATAGGTAAAGTGATAGATGCAAGCGGCAACATCCTACCAATTACCGGCGTAATTAAAGATTTTAATGATAAATCATTAAAAGAGAGTATTTCAGGAATTGCAATTTTTCCTGGGAAACGAGAATATTGGAATGTCGCTATTAAAATAGATGCTAAACAAATTATGCCTGCAATGAAACAGGTTGAACGAATTTGGAACAGCACTTTTCCAAACGGTATTTATCAGGCAAATTTTGTTAACGACAGAATAAACGGTTATTATGAGAGCGAACAAATAACCGGTGCATTGTTTAAAGTTTTTGCCGGCGTAATTATTTTCATCTCATTTATCGGTTTGTTCGGCTTAATTTCTTTTGTAGCTACCCAAAGGACTCGTGAAGTAGCAATCAGAAAAGTTCTAGGTGCTTCGACCGTAGAATTAGTGAAAATGTTGAACGGCTCTTTTTTGATAATGGTTTTCATTGCCAATTTAATTGCCTGGCCACTGGCTTATTTATTTGTCAATAAATGGCTGTCTGGTTTTGCCTACCGTATGGACTTAACGATATGGCCTTTTGTGCTGGCCATGAGTATTTCCATGCTGATTACTCTAATTACTGTGAGTTTAAGATCATATAAGGCCGCAGTGGCAAACACTATTGATGCACTTAAATACGAATAATCAGCATGTTTAAACTCAACCTGAAAATAGCCCTACGCAACCTTTGGAAAAACAAAGCCTATACAGCGATTAATATTGGTGGACTTGCCATTGCTTTGGCGGCTTTTATATTAGTAATCCTGTATGTTACTTATGAAACCAACTATGATAAAGATGTGCCGAATTATGACAGAATTTATCAGGTAGGCAGAAGCTTGCCGGACTTTAAAACCGAATACACACCAGCACCCCTTGCCAAATTAATTAAGGATAATTTTCCGGAAGTAGAAGTAGCTGGAAAAATGAGCCCTACTTGGTTTGAATTTCCAATCAATACAGAAAAGGGCAGGGTTTATTCAACCAAAGCTTTGTTGATGGAGTTTAGAGTTGCTAGAATGCTTAACATTTGGCCGGATGCAAAGTCAGTTGATGAAAATGACCCAGGATTCCAGTTGTATGTTCCTAAATTATTTATTAAAGAGCTATTCCCAAATCAGAAAGTAGTATTTCCCATAATGGTTGGTCTCGGACCAAAAAAAGATGCACAGCCAGTTAAATTATTTGGCACAATTGAAAGGACAGATGAGCATTCTAATATAAAGTTTGATATTGTATCGCTCTCAAAGGATATTGGTTTAGATAATAAGGATTACGGCACAAATAATTTTAGAACTTTTATACAGGTTAAGGAGGGAGCAAATATCGAAGCACTCCAGCAAAAAATAGATCGTCTTTTTAAGGCAGAGCTTATTAAAGGAGGTATGTCTGCAAACGACCATAGAATTGCAGGGCGTTCTGTTATCTTTCTGGATCCTTTAAAGAACCTGCATTTAAAGCCAATGGCGGGCAATGATACTAATTATAAGATTGTAGTCGCGCTTTTTGGCTTAGGTATCCTGATTATCATTATAGCTTGTATCAACTTTACAAACCTTACCATTGCCCAGACTACCAAACGGGCAAAGGAAGTTGGGGTAAAAAAGGTGCTGGGGGCTTATCGCTTTAATCTTACGTTTCAGTTCCTTACAGAGATATTTATGCAATGTTTGCTAGCTTTAATATTAGGGCTTATTATAGCCGAAATGCTGCTCCCTTTGTTTAATAATTTATTTGGTATTCCATTGTCTATATGGCATGGAAATACGTCTCTTTTTGGCCAACTTATATTGATCTTATTAGGGGTTACAGTTATCTCCGGTATTTACCCTGCTCTGGTACTTTCCGGTTATAAACCAGCATCAGTTTTAAAGGGCAATATGCAAACCAGTTACAAAACGCTTTGGTTGCGGAATTCTCTTCTGGCAGGTCAGTTTGTAATTGCCATCATCTTTATCGCAGGTTTGCTGATTGTAAACAATCAGCTAAAATATATGCAGGCAGAGGATAAAGGGTTTAAACCATCACAGGTGGTTTTTGTTAAAAATATCCAGTTCTACAATAAGCCTAAAGATTTTGAAAGTGCAAGAAACAAAATAATGAAAATACCTGGAGTGAACAACGTAACTGTAGCTTCAGACATACCGGATGGATCTAAGCCCGGCACAAATAATTACAAATTGGAAGGTAAGGAATTATCAATGGACTTTCTGGATGTGAACTTTGATTACTTTGAAACGCTGGATATTAAGTTAAAAAGCGGGCGCTTTTTTTCCCGAGATTTTATCGCTGATACAGCCGGTTCGGCAGTTCTGAATGAAACTGCAGCGGCACGTTACGGAGTAACTAATCCAGTAGGTAAGGTAATTAGAGGTTGCAATATGGATTATAAAATAGTTGGTGTTGTAAAGGACTTTAAAGCTCAGGGGTTTGAAGCAGCTGTAGCGCCAACAATATACGCGATAAAGAATCCATGCAATGACAAGAAAATAAAGATAATGGTAAATATCAACCAAAGTAGTATGACTTCTGCGCTTGCAGCACTTAAGTCGCAATGGTCTGAAATTAATACGCTTGATGGCGAAGATTTCAGGTATGAATTTTTGGATGAGTTGTATGGTAAGCTATTCAAAAAGCAGGAGCAACTTCAGTCGGTATTTTTCTTTGCAGCAATGCTAACCATATTTATTGCAGTATTGGGACTCTTTGCATTTTCTGCATTTACAACCAACAATAGAATTAAGGAAATATCTATCAGGAAAATACTTGGTGCTACAGATTTTCAGATGTTTAAAATGCTAAATACCTTTTTCATTGGAATAGTATTGATTGCTAATCTTATTGCCTGGCCCCTGGCTTATGTATTGGCAAAGAAATGGTTAGAAACCTTTGCTTATAGAATAGACATTCCTCTTTTTCCTTTCTTTATTGCAGCATTATTATCTACGGTTCTTACTGTACTTACGGTGAGTATTCAGGCCCGAAAGGCGGTGAAAACGAATCCTGCTGATGCATTAAAATATGAATAACCTTAAATAATACAAAATGTTCAAACTCAATTTAAAAATAGCTTTAAGAAACCTGTGGAAGCACAAAACTTCATCAATAATTAATGTTATTGGTTTAGCAATAGGACTTGCATCATGCCTTTTACTGCTGCTATATGTATCCTATGAATGGAGTTTTGATAAGCAATTTAAGGGCTCGGAAAATGTTTATCAGGTGATGACCAATTTTGTAGATGCAAAAGGTAACATTCAGGAAACTGGGGACGCCACAAGCAATGCAATTGGACCGGCTATAAAACTTGAAATTCCGGATGTTGACGCTGTAAGTCGCATCTGTAATGCCGGACAACAATTAATAGCCAATGAAGAAAATAGCTTTAAAAAAGAGGCTAAATATGCTGATCCCGATAATCTGAAAATCTTTAACTATGAATTTATTGCAGGCAATCCTTCCACCGCTTTAAACACAGCTAAGTCTGTGGTTTTAACTGAACGGATGGCAAAGTTGCTGTTTAAAGATGGTGATGCGCTTAACAAATCAGTTCGTTATAACAACGAGATAGATTTAAAGGTTACAGGTATTATTAAAGACTTGCCTGCCAATTACTCAAATACATTTGATTTTCTGATGCCATGGTCTTTATTTGAAACACTTTTAGATTGGGTAAAACGGCCTCAGTGGGGAAATTACAACTGGCAAACCGTAGTTCGTGTAAATGAAAAAGCAAACATTTCTTCGATAAATGCTAAGCTGAAAGGAATCATAAAAAGAAACAATGAAGATGCAACAGATGAGGCTTTTATATTTAAGCTATCAGATAGACATTTGTTTGGGAAATTTTTGAATGGGAAAAGTGTGGGTGGTGATATTGAACGTATTTACTTATTTGTTGCCCTAGCACTAGGCATCCTGTTTATTGCCTGTATTAACTTTATGAATATGGCAACGGCCAAATCCGAAAGAAGGGCAAAAGAGGTTGGCATTAAAAAAACAATAGGAGCAAGTAGGGCTTCCTTAATTTCTCAATTCCTCACAGAATCCATTTTATTAACGGTTATAAGCGTCTTGCTGGCCATTGTATTGGTCGAAATCTTACTCCCAACATTTAATAACCTGCTTAATATAAAACTTAGTATCGATTATTATAGTACCGGTTATTGGGTTGGTATTACAACTATAATCCTGTTAACAGGATTACTGTCTGGAAGTTACCCTGCTTTATATCTTTCTTCCTTTAATCCTATACAAACCCTAAAAAGAAAAATTGCAAGAACAAAAGCTATTCCTGTTAGTTTAAGACAGGTACTGGTTATTGGTCAGTTTAGTTTTGCAATTATCCTCATTATTGCTACCCTGGTTATTTATAAGCAGGTTCAGTTTATTAAAGACAAACCGGTAGGTTATGACCTAAATCTTTTGGTTGAGATGCCTCAGGATGGCGAACTGGGAAAGAAGTTTGATCTTTTTAAGACAGAGCTATTAAAATCCGGTGCGGTTACCGCTTTATACCAATCGTCCTTAAGTTTATCGAATAGTGGCTCTAGTTTTTGGAATTTCGAATGGCCTGGAATGAGCAAGGCAGATAAAGATGTAATTTTTAATCAGATTGCCACTACCTACGACTTTACCAAAACAAATGGAATACAAATGATATCGGGACGTGATTTCTCTAAGTCGTTTGCTTCAGATACTGCAGCACTCATGTTGAGCAGTACCGCCGTGAAATTGATGGGACTTAAAAACCCAATTGGTACACCTGTAAAATACCATGGAAATGATTTCACTGTGGTAGGAGTTTTTAATGATTTCATTTGGGGCTCTCCATATTATACTGACCGACCAATGGTAGTCGCTTTTAATAGAGGATGGGGTGGTCAGATTACCATGCGTCTTAACCCAGACAATAGTTTAACCAGAAATGTCGAACTCATAAACCAGGTAACCAAACAAATAAATCCTGCTTACCCGGTTGATTTGAAGTTTGTTAATGATCTGTATGCCAAAAAGCTACAGGGGGAGAGAGTTCTTGGTATTTTATCAAACCTATTTGGCGGGCTGGCTATATTTATATCCTGCTTAGGGTTATTTGGTCTGGCAGCATATAGTGCAGAGCAACGTACTAAAGAATTTGGTGTACGTAAAGTTCTGGGTGCATCGGTAGCCAGTATCATGCAGCTGCTTTCTGTATCATTTATGAAAATGATTTTGGTCGCAATTATAATTGGTGTACCGGCCGCTTATTATCTAATGAATAAATGGCTGGGGCATTTTGAATTCCGCACCGCAATTTCCTGGTGGATTATAGTGGCCGCAATATTTGGTACAAGTGTAATCGCCTTTTTAACCGTAAGTTTTCAGGCTTATAAAGCTGCAAAAGCTAATCCTGTTGATGCATTAAAATACGAATAACCTAAACCTGCGCTAAAATGTTTAAACTGAATTTAAAAATTGCATTAAGGAATCTTTGGAAAAACAGGGGTTTTACATTCATTAATGTAGGTGGACTAGCCATTGGCCTGACAAGCTGTATGATCCTGCTGCTATATGTAGCTTACGAATGGGGGTATGATAAACAGTTTACCGATTATGAAAAGACGTATATAATTTATAAGAATGATTATGTCTCTGATCGGATATATACCAATGCCTGGACCCCTGGAGTAATGGCTGCCGAGGTTAGAGAGAAAATACCTGGAGTGAAATATGCATCGCATTCAACGTATCCGTACAATAAGCTGATTACCTATAAAAGGAATGGTTATAAAAAGCAAGTGGTACACGCAGATCCTTCATTTCTGAAAATACTCGATTACAAGTTTTTAAAAGGAGATCCGAATACTGCATTACGAAATATTAATGCTGTGGTATTGACAGAGTCATTAGCCAAAACACTTTTTGGAGATGAAGACCCAATAAACAAAGAACTGAAACTGGATAATAAAGAACCTCTGAGGGTAGAAGGTGTAATAGAGGATGTGCCTAAAAACAGTAGCATCCAGTTCGATTGCCTGATGTCTTGGAGCCTTTACGAAAAAACGAATCCATGGGTTAAAAATTCTGGCTGGGGTAATTCTTTTTGTTTAAATATAGTCCAGCTAAAGGACAATAAATATTTTGGACAGGCAAATAGCCAGACAAAAGACATTGTAAAGCGTAATAATACAGATTCAGGATCAGAAATTTTTCTCCATCCTGTCTCTAAATGGCATTTATATGATAATTTTGAAAATGGAAAATCTGTCGGTGGGCGTATTGATCAAATAAAAATCTATGCGTTATTAGCTGGTTGCATCCTTTTGATCGCCTGCATTAACTTTATGAATCTTTCTACGGCTCGATCAGAAAAAAGAGCCAGAGAAGTAGGAGTGCGCAAAGCGATCGGATCATCGAGGAAATCATTAGTCGGACAATTTATTTTGGAGTCAGTATTGCTTTCCTTGATAGGGATGATTATCGCCTTCATCCTTATGGAGGTTAGTTTGCCTTATTTTAATGCCCTATTGGGTATCAACCTGGCTATTGAATATCAAAACTGGAAGTTTTGGACGACGCTTTTGGTGTTGACTCTATTTACCGGCTTAGTGGCAGGCAGTTATCCAGCTTTTTATCTCTCTTCATTTGAACCTGTAAAGGTATTGAAGGGATTTAGTCTCAAAAGCGGGGGTTCGTCGCTCCCTGTGCGTAAAATATTGGTAGTTTTTCAGTTTGTATTTGCTGCATGCCTCATTGTATGCACCTCTGTTATTTATCAGCAACTGAATTTTATTAAAAGCAAACCCATAGGATATAATAAAGGTAACCTCGTACAGCTCACTGCTCATGGGAATTTAAAGGATCTTAAAAAAATTACCCTGCTGAAAGAACAGTTACTTAACTCAGGAGCGGTAACAAATGTGACCAATTTTAGTCTTGACATCAGTAGCGGAGGAAATAATACCACTGGAATAGATTGGCCAGGTAAAAATCCAAATGATGGCCTTCTGTTTAATACTCGGGGTACAGGTTATGATTTTGTGAGAACTATAGGAACGGAAATGGTGGCTGGCCGCGAGTTTTCTCCTCAATATACAGATTCAAGTAATGTGATTGTCAACCAGGCGGCTGTAAAGGCAATGGGACTTAAAAATCCTCTGGGAACAGTCCTAGAATGGGGTGATACACGGGTTACTATTATAGGTGTAATGAAAGATTTTGTAGTAGAGTCTGCTTATAGTGAGGTGGCACCAATGCTCTTTTTTTCAGATAAGTTAGATGAGGTAAGTGTGATTTTGGTAAGATTAAATCCTGCGCAAAATATTAGTTCTTCGATGGCTAAAATTGATGAGATTGTAAAAGAACTCAATCCCGATTACCCTGTAGAAAGAACTTTTGTGGACGATGCTTTTGAAACCAAGTTTCAGAATGAAAAATTGCTGGGTACCTTGTCCAACTGGTTTGGAGGCTTTGCAGTATTTATTTCCTGCCTGGGCTTGTTGGGGCTAGCCCTGTATATGGCAGAGCAAAGGAAAAAAGAGGTGAGCATTAGAAAAGTACTGGGAGCAAGTACCTACAATATCCTCACTTTATTAAACAAGGATTTCATCAAGCTGGTAGCCATAGCCAATCTGATTGCTTTTCCTTTGGCCTATATTATTATCAAGAAGTGGCTTTCCGCTTATGAGTTCAGGATCGAAATTTCAATTTTGCCCTTTGCAATAGCATTCGGATTATCAGTAATTATAGCCATTCTTACTGTTAGTGTGCAATCGGTAAAAGTAGCCAAAGCCAATCCTATCGATGCATTAAAATACGAGTAACCTAAACCTAATCTAAAATGTTTAAACTGAATTTAAAAATTGCATTACGAAACCTTTGGAAAAACAAGGGCTTTACGCTTATAAATATTGGTGGCTTAGGTATAGGACTGGCCAGTTGCATGATTCTGCTACTTTATGTTGCCTATGAATGGGGTTATGATAAGCAATTCACAGACTTCGATAAAACCTATATTGTTTATAACAATCAGAAAACACCTACAGAAACTTTTAGCTTTCCGGCTACTCCTGGAGTTCTAGCTGATGAGGCAAAACAAACTGTTCCAGGAATAGAGAGAATAGCAAGGTTAGATTATCCAACTGACAGGTTAATCACTTATAAACAAAACAGCTTTAAAAAAGGAAGTGTCTTTGTAGATGCAGACTTCACTAAGATATTCGATCTGAAGGTGCTCAAAGGAAACCCTACAGCATTTTTGAAAAACCCCAATTCCATAGTGCTTACAGAAACACTCGCGAAAAATCTTTTTGGAGATGAAGATCCTTTGAATAAGACATTGAAGCTTGACAATAGCGAAGAGTTAAAAGTAGAGGGAGTTATTGCTGATGTGCCAAAAAATAGCAGTATTCAATATGAATTCCTGATGCCATGGGTATTGTATGAGAAACTAAATCAATGGACAAAAGGCGCATCCTGGGGTAGTAATTTCTGCTTAACATTTGTTCAGTTTAAAGACAACTCTTTCTTCGAAAATGCCAATAAACAGTTTCATCGGATGATCAAATCTCACGATAAAACCAGCAATGGTGAGCTTTTTTTATACCCATTATCTAAGTGGCATTTGTATAGCAAATTTGAAAATGGTTTGCCTGTTGGAGGCAAAATTGACCAATTGAAAATCTTCTTTTTACTTGCCTTTTGTATCCTCCTTATTGCCTGTGTAAACTTCATGAACCTATCTACGGCCCGTTCTGAGAAAAGAGCCAAAGAGGTCGGGGTACGTAAAGCTATAGGTTCGAGCAGGAAGGCCCTGGTAGGGCAGTTTATGATGGAATCAATGCTTATGGCCTTAATGAGCATGCTTATTGCCTTTGTATTGATAGAGATTAGTTTGCCTTATTTTAACAGCATAATAGGAATTCAATTGTCAATTGATTATAGCAATTGGCAATTCTGGGGTACGCTATTCAGTTTAACAGTTTTAACAGGTTTGTTGTCGGGCAGTTACCCCGCATTTTACCTCTCGTCTTTTGCCCCAATTAAAGTACTTAAGGGATTTACTTTATCAGGAAGTTCTTCACTGTCTGTCCGCAAAGGACTGGTGGTTTTTCAGTTTGTATTTGCAGCCTGTTTAATTGTTTGCACTATCGTTATCTATCAGCAATTGAATTACATTAAAAATAAGCCAATTGGATACAATAAAAATAACCTGATAGAAATTCCTATACAAGGGAATTTGAAAACTCCGGCTAAAAGAGAAATACTTAAAGACCAATTATTGAAATCCGGCGCTGTAACATCAGTAACTGATTTTTCGCAAAGATTAACCGGTGGTGGTAACAATGGGTATGACGTAAGTTGGCCAGGCAAAAATTTAAATGATAAGATCCTGATAAATTTTAGGTTTACAAGCTATGATCTGGTTAAAACAACTGCTATGGAACTGGTTGATGGGCGAGATTTTAGCCCTCAGTTTGCTGATTCCCTGAATGTTTTGGTTAATGAGACCCTTGTAAAGATTATGGGAATGGCCAAGCCTGTTGGCAGCAAGATAAAATGGGGCGGTACTGATGCAACTATTATTGGAGTGCTTAAGGATTATGTAATGGAATCTCCATACCAAAAGGCTAAACCGGTTCTGATTGCTAAGAATGAAAATCAAGCCAGATTTATTGTTGCGCGTTTAAATCCTAACCAAAATGTTAGTGCGTCGGTAGCTACTATAGATAATCTCGTAAAGAAACTTAATCCCGAATATCCGGTAGACAGAACATTTGTAGATGATTCTTTTGAAGGTAAGTTTGCCAATGAAAAATTGCTGGGTACCTTATCAAACTGGTTTGGAGGTTTTGCAGTGTTTATTTCTTGTCTTGGCTTATTAGGATTGGCACTTTATATGGCTGAACAGCGTAAAAAAGAAATTAGCATCCGTAAAGTTTTAGGTGCCAGCAATTTTAATATACTAACACTCCTTAATAAGGATTTTGTAAAGTTGGTAGCTATTGCCAATGTAATTGCATTTCCACTGGCTTATATCATAATCAATAAGTGGTTGTCTGGGTATGAATTTAAAGTGTCTATTTCTGTTGTTCCATTTGTAATAGCAGCAATTCTATCACTTATTATAGCGATTCTCACTGTGAGTGTGCAGTCAGTAAAGGTGGCAAAAGCAAACCCAATTGATGCCTTGAAATACGAATAACCTAAACTTAACCAAAATGTTTAAACTCAATCTCAAAATCGCATTAAGAAACCTTTGGAAAAACAAGGCTTATACATTGATTAATGTAGGTGGCCTGGCTATTGGTTTAGCAAGCTGTATGGTATTGCTGATGTATGTTGCTTACGAGTGGAGCTACGATAAGCAGTTTAAGAACTATGATAAAACCTATGTGGTATATAATAATTCCAAAGCCAATACGCAGGTATTTAGCTGGGCATGGACGCCAGGTCTTATGGCCAATGAAATTAAAGAAAAAATACCTGGCGTAGCGTATGCCTCGCATTCTACATATCCTAATGATCAGTTAATTAGTAACGGAGAAAAGAGGTTCAAAAAAAGTGCAGTTTATACTGAGCCTTCTTTTCTCAAAATATTGGATTATAAATTTATAAAGGGGAATCCTGATAAGGTGCTAAGAGAGGTTAATTCAGTGATCCTTACAGAAACCATGGCGAAAAATCTGTTTGGCGATGAAGACCCAGTGAATAAAACGGTAAAATTTAACAACAAAGACATACTAAAAGTAGAAGCCGTTATTGAGGATATCCCAGCAAACAATAGTATCAGATTCGATTTTTTAATGCCATGGGCACTATATGCCAATCAAAACCCATGGGTAAAAGATGCAGGTTGGGGCGGCAATTTCTGTTTAACACTCGTGCAATTACAAGACAACAGTTTTTTCGAAAAAGCGAATGGGCTTATGAAGGGGATTTATTCCAGGAATTCAAAAGACGCCAATGGTGAAGCTCTGCTTCATCCTTTATCAAAATGGCATTTATATGGTGAATTTGAGAATGGGAAGTCAATAGGAGGCAAAATAGACCAAATCAAAATCTTTTTTATCCTTGCTTTCTGTATTCTTTTAATCGCTTGTGTAAATTTCATGAACCTTTCTACTGCCAGATCGGAGAAAAGGGGGAAAGAAGTTGGTGTACGCAAAGCGATAGGTTCCTCCCGAAAATCGCTCATTGGCCAGTTCATGACAGAATCAATGTTGCTTGCAATAATGGGTATGGTTATCGCCTTTATTTTAATAGAGGTCAGTTTGCCTTACTTTAACGGATTGTTAAATATGAGTTTGGCTATAAATTATCACGACTGGAAGTTTTGGGTGGCTTTACTCAGTTTAACTTTAGCAACAGGTTTTATTGCTGGAAGTTACCCAGCCTTTTATTTGTCCTCTTTTGAGCCGGTTAAAGTATTAAAAGGGGTCAGCAATGTTGGCAACTCTTCACTTTCTATTCGTAAAATATTAGTTGTTTTTCAGTTCAGCTTTGCAACCTGTTTAATTATCTGCACTGCAGTTATTTACCAGCAGTTAAACTATATTAAGAACAAGTCAATTGGTTATGATAATGGTGGGTTAATAGAAATGCCAGCACAGGGCAATTTCGTTAACAGTGAGAAACTGGATGTTCTTAAAGATCAGCTTGTAAAATCAGGGGCGGCTACAAGTGTAACTTATTTCAGCACCCCATTAGGTGATGAGGGAAATAATACGTTTAGTGTTGAATGGCCTGGTAAAAATGTAAATGATAAGGTGCTGTTTAATTACCGTAGCGCTGGCTATGATTTTACTAAGACACTCGGGGCGCAGATGATTAGTGGGAGGGAATTCTTAAGAAAAGCCGATTCACTTAATGTATTCGTTAATGAGGCAGCAATAAAAGTAATGGGATTAAAACAATCTATTGGTACAAAGATCGATTTTAATGGATCCAAAGTTACGATTATAGGTGTAATGAAAAATGTAGTGACTGAATCGCCTTATCAAACATCGAAGCCGATGATTATTTATAACAGAGCTGAAGAGTTTAGTAACGTTATCATCAGGTTAAATCCTGCCCAAAATTTAAGTACCTCCGTTGATAAGATTGATGAAATTGTTAAAGCTTTAAATCCTGATTTCCCTATAGATAGGAGGTTTGTAGCAGATACTTATGAATATAAGTTTCAAAATGAAAAACTCCTTGGCGCCCTTTCTAATTGGTTTGGCGGTTTTGCAATATTTATTTCTTGTCTGGGCTTATTAGGTTTAGCGTTATTCATTGCTGAACAACGTAAAAAAGAAATCAGTATTCGTAAAGTTTTAGGTGCTAGTACTGCAAATATTTTAACATTGCTAAATAAAGACTTTGTTAAACTGGTAAGTATTGCTAATCTTATTGCTTTTCCACTTTCTTATATCATCGTTAACAAATGGCTATCCGCTTATGAATTTCGAGTTAGTATTTCAGCTCTGCCTTTTGCAATAGCAGCGGCGCTATCACTTATTATAGCTATCCTCACTGTAAGTGTACAATCGGTAAAAGTGGCAAAAGCAAATCCTATTGATGCTTTGAAATACGAATAACAGATAACTTTTAAATGTTAAGCTTATGTTTCGGTTAAACTTAAAAATAGCACTACGTAGCCTTTGGAAAAACAAGGGGTATACATTAATTAATGTGGGCGGGTTAGCAATTGGATTAGCAAGCTGTATGGTGCTGTTGCTGTATGTGGCCTATGAATGGAGTTACGACAAGCAGTTTAAGAACTATGAGAAAACATACTTAGTATATCTTAATTCGGTAAGCAGTACCGATATCGTTACTTATGGTTATACACCAGGACCAATGGCTGCAGAAATCAGAGAGAAAATTCAAGGGGTAGCTTATGCATCGCGTTCTTCATATCCTGCTAATGAATTAATCAGCTATAAACAAAAAAACTTCAAAAAGTCGGCTGTTTATGCAGACCCTTCATTTCTTAAAATATTGGATTATAAGTTTATCAAGGGCAATCCTTTGAAGGTGTTGCAAGAAACAAATTCAGTTATACTGACCCAAACAATGGCTAGAAACTTATTTGGTGATGAAGATCCAGTTAATAAGATCGTAAAATTCCAAAATAGCGAACCATTAAAGGTTGAGGCTGTAATTGAAGATGTTCCGAAAAATTCCACAATTCAGTTTGATTATCTGATGCCTTGGTCATTGAATGAAAAATTGAATGCCTGGGTGAAAAACGCCACCTGGGGAAGCAATTCCTTTCTAACCTTAATGCAATTGAAGGACAATAAATATCTTGATAATGTTAGCGATCAGATAAAAGGTATTTACAAAAGGAACTGGGAAAATTCCGAAAATGAGGGATTGGTACATCCGTTATCTAAATGGCATTTGTACGATAAATTTGAAAACGGAAAATCAACCGGTGGTAAAATAGATCAGATCAGAATCTTTATTGTTCTGGCTTTTTGCATTCTTCTGATAGCCTGTGTTAATTTTATGAATCTTTCTACCGCAAGGTCTGAGAAAAGATCAAGAGAAGTTGGCGTACGTAAAGCTATTGGATCTTCAAGAAAATCACTTATTGGGCAGTTCCTTCTGGAATCCATGGTGCTTTCCCTTATAGGGATGCTGGTTGCTTTTACTTTGATAGAGATAAGCTTGCCGTATTTTAATAACCTTCTCAATATTCAACTGGTTATTAATTATCAAGACTGGAAGTTCTGGAGTACGCTGATAGGTTTAACCATTATTACTGGTTTTATTGCCGGAAGTTACCCGGCCTTCTATCTTTCTTCATTTGAACCTGTAAAAGTATTAAAGGGTTTTACTGCAGTTGGCGGCTCATCACTTTCCGTAAGAAGGGTGCTTGTTGTGTTTCAGTTTGTATTTGCCGCATGCTTAATTGTTTGTACTGGTGTAATCTATCAGCAGTTAAATTTCATTAAGAACAAGCCAATAGGTTACAATAGAAATGGCCTTATAGAAATACCGGTTCAGGGCAATTTAAAAGGAAAAGTGAAGTTGGATCTTGTAAAGGATCAACTTTTAAAATCAGGTGCTGTTACCTCGGTTACCTATTTTAGTCATAGCTTAAATCAGTTTGGCGATGCCACCTTTGATTTTAGTTGGCCAGGCAAAAATCCTAAAGACCTGATCTTATTTAATTACAGAGGGACGGGTTATGATTTTACTGAAACAACTGGTGCCAAAATTATTGCCGGCAGAGAATTTTCATCTCGGTTTGTAGATACTGTAAATGTTCTGGTTAATGAAACGGCAGTAAAAATAATGGGTTTAAAACAACCGGTTGGAGCAATAATAAAATGGGATGATACTCCGGTAACAATTGTTGGAGTAATGAAAGATTTTGTAATGGAATCTCCCTATCAGAAAGTTAACCCCCTGGTGATGTATAACCCAACAAGCAATTATAATTACATCATAGCAAGGCTAAATCCTGATCAGAACCTGAGTTCGTCAGTTAATACAATAGATGATATCATTAAGAAATTTAATCCTGATTTTCCGGTAGACCACAGATTTGTTAATGATGATTTCGAATTAAAACTTCAAAACGAGAAACTATTAGGAACGCTGTCTAACTGGTTTGGTGGCTTTGCGGTATTTATTTCCTGCCTGGGTTTATTGGGCCTTGCCTTGTTTATGGCAGAACAGCGTAAAAAAGAAATCAGTATTCGTAAAGTTTTAGGTGCAAGTACAGCAAATATTCTTACGCTATTAAATAAAGATTTTATCAAGCTGGTCGTTACAGCAAACCTCATAGCTTTTCCGCTTGCCTATATCATTATCAACCACTGGTTGTCTGCTTATAGTTTTAGAGTAGCGATATCTGTATTGCCATTTGCTATTGCCGTTGGACTATCATTTCTGATTGCCATTTTAACCGTGAGCATACAATCTGTTAAAGTGGCCAAATCTAATCCTGTCGATGCCTTGAAATATGAATAATTGAATATTGTTCATTATTGTACGGGGTCTGTTCGATAATGAACATGTAATGCTTATTTTTAGATATTAAATACCTGATTATGAGGTTTGTGTGTGGTTGTTTTTAATTTGGCATACGATTAGCAACCTGAAAAGAAATCATGGCAAAATGTTCAAACTGAATTTTAAAATCATACTGCGAAGCATCTGGAAGAACAAGGTTTCTTCCATAATAAATGTTGTTGGCTTAGCCATTGGCCTTGCAGCATGTTTAATGCTGTTGCTATATGTAATGTATGAACTGAACTTTGATAAACAGTCAAAAGATTCGAAAAATGTACATGTAGTGATGACTAACGTTCTTGACGACAAAGAGAAGGTCTTCGTAACCTTTAATGGGTCAACAACAGCTTTTGCCCCACTAATTAAAAGGGAAATTCCTGAAGTGAAATACATAAGCAGGATGGACTATGGTAATACCGGTTTAATTGCAAATGGAATTAACGGATTTAAAAGGAAGTCCAAATTTGCTGAACCGGACATTTTAAAAATGTACGATTATAAGTTCATTCATGGCGATCCTAAAACAGCTCTAAAAGATCCCAGGTCAGTAATACTTACCGAAAGTACTGCTAAAACTTTATTTGGATCAACTGACGTATTAAACAAAACTGTTAAGTATCAGGAGAAAGAGAACTTGACTGTTACAGCTGTTATAAAAGATCTTCCGGAAAACAGCTCAAATAGATTCGATTATTTAATGCCCTGGTCCCTGTATGAAATAGTAGATGAGGGCGCCAGAGATTTAAACTGGAGTAATTTCAGCTTCGTCACATTGGTTACCCTGAGGCCAGATGCAAATCTTGATCTGGTTAATAAGAAAATTTATGAGGTCATTAAAAGAAACAACAAAGAGGTTTCTCAGCCTAATTTTCTTTTCCCATTAAGTAAAATGCACCTCTATGGAAAATTTGAAGAAGGTAAAAGTATAGGTGGGGACATTGAACAGATCTGGCTTTTTACAGCTTTGGCTATAGGTATACTCTTAATTGCCTGTATCAACTTCATGAATATGGCAACAGCAAAGTCGGAAAAAAGAGCAAAAGAAGTTGGTATAAAGAAAACGATAGGGGCAAACAGGAGATCCTTAATTATTCAATTCCTGGCCGAATCAATGGTGCTTACATTAATTGGTGTAATCATTGCCATTGCATTAATAGAAGCGCTTATGCCAATATTCAATAACCTGCTGAATATTAAAATGAGCATCCCTTATTTTAGCTCTTATATCTGGTTAGGACTTTTATCTGTTATATTGCTTACCGGGCTAATCGCGGGCAGTTACCCCGCGTTTTATTTATCTTCATTTAACCCTACCCAATCACTCAAAAGAAATGTAGAAGGTAAGGGCTTCTTTTCTTTTAGTTTAAGAAAGGTATTGGTAATTGGGCAGTTTTGTTTTACAATCATATTGATCATTTCTACGCTGGTTATTTATAAGCAGATTCAGTTTATAAAAAATAAGCCAGTAGGATTTGATGTAAATGCACTGGTTGAAATGCCGCAGGATGGGCAGCTGAAAGAGAAATTTGAGTTGCTTAAAACAAGATTGTTAAAATCTGGGGCCGTTACAAACATGTATCAGTCATCTGTTAACTTATCACATCATGGGTCTAATTTTACCGGTATAGAATGGCGGGGGATGCCAAATCCTGAAAATAAAGTGTTGTTTAACAGAGTTGGAACTACTTACGATTATATCAGTACCAATGGAATTAAACTGATCAGTGGCCGCGATTTTAATAAGAAATATGCTTCTGATTCTTCTGCAGTTCTTGTCAGTGCCTCTGCCGTTAAAGTAATGGGATTAAAAAAGCCGGTTGGCGAAATTGTTAAAATGTTTGATAGCAACAGCACCATCATTGGCGTTTTTGATGATTATGTATGGGACTCCCCATATCAATCAAATAATCCTATGATCGTTTATTTTAACAAAGGTGGCACAGGAGCAATTACAATGCGCCTAAATGAGGGTAATAATCTGCAACAAAACATAGAAACGATTACAAGCATCACTAAAGAAATAAACCCGGCTTATCCTGTAGAAATTAAGTTTATGAATTCTATATATGCCGAAAAGCTAAGTAAGGAGAAAACCTTGGGTTTGTTATCTAATCTGTTTGGAGGTTTAGCTATTTTTATATCTTGTTTAGGCTTGTTCGGTTTATTATCTTACAGTGCCGAGCAGCGTACCAAAGAGTTTGGAATAAGAAAAGTTCTGGGTGCTTCGGTAGCAAGCTTAATGCAGCTTTTATCACTATCGTTTGTGAAAATGATTCTTATCGCAACTGTGTTAGCGGCGCCTATTGCATACTATGCGATGACTAAATGGTTGGATAATTTCGAGTTCCATACTACAATTTCATGGTGGATAATTGCGCTGGCTGCCCTTGGTACAATCACAATATCCTTGCTTACTGTAAGCTATAAGGCTTACCGAACAGCTAAATCAAATCCAATTAATGCGCTTAAATACGAATAACCAGATTAATAAGAATTGAGATGTTTAAACTGAACTTAAAAATCGCCTTAAGAAACCTTTGGAAATATAAAGGATACACCTTCATAAATATCGCAGGGTTATCCATCGGACTGGCCGCGTGCCTGCTTATTTTTATCTTTTTAAGATACCAGTTGAGCTTTGACAAGGGGTACGAAAATGAAGAAAGGATCTACCGGATCGTATCCTCCTGGACATATCCGGGTGAAAATGAATTTTATACCAAAGGAGTGCCGCGACCACTCGCAGCGGCAGTGCGTAATGACTTTCCTCAGGTAGAGCAGGTTGCTGCGGTTCAGCAATCAGGAGGTATCATCAAGGTCGCGGCCACCACCACAAGACCTGAAGTCAAAGAAGCATCAAGCGTTTATTATATTGAACCCCAGTTCTTCGATATCATTAAGATCAAGTGGCTTGAAGGTGAACCCCGCAAGGCTCTGTCAGTCCCTAACACCGTTACCCTGTCAAAAAAAACGGCAGATAAATATTTTGGAAGATGGCAGGATGCCGTCGGCAAGCACCTCAAATTTGCAAACAGGTTAGACCTCAAAGTCACCGGCGTTTTTGAAGATTTTCCGGATAACAGCAGTTTCCCTTTCAATGTAGTCCTTTCTTACCTGACCTACAAAGACGAAAGCCTGAATAGCTGGCAATCTGTAACCTCGAGTTCCGAATGCTATGTACTGTTAAAAAAAGGTGCTGATGCATCAGCGCTTAAAGCTCCTATATTGAAACTTATCGATAAATACTATGAAAAAGGAAGCGTAGGCAAGGAACACCACTATTTTCAGCCCTTAAGTGATATCCATTACAACGAAAAATACAGCAACTTTAACAATAAAGTCATGCCGGAGGGTCAGATCATCGGGTTGATCGTTATTGGTTCATTTTTATTGCTTACTGCCTGTATCAATTTTATTAACCTGGCCACTGCCCAAGCCGTGAGCAGATCTAAGGAAGTTGGTATCCGCAAGGTAATGGGAAGCAGGCGCAAACAATTGGTATGGCAGTTTTTAAGCGAAACCGCGCTGATCACCATCATTGCACTGCTGATTGCGAGTGTGCTTACAGAGTTAGCCCTTCCGGGAATGAGAAACCTGTTCAGTGGGGATATTTCTTTTAGCCTGTTTGGGCATCCCGTGATATTCATCTTCATGGCCCTGTTGGTTTTGGTGGTGAGTTTCCTGGCTGGCTTTTATCCCGCAATGATCGTATCAGGTTTCAGCCCTGCGCTTGCGATAAAAAATAAGATCAGTGCCGCAAACGCAGGAGCACTCGGACTCAGAAGGGCGCTTGTGGTTATCCAGTTTGCCATCACATCTGTGCTGATCGTAGGCACCCTGGTAGTGATCAATCAAATGAGCTACATGAGGGCCAAATCTTTAGGGTTTGACACCAGCGCCATTGCCCTGGTCAATGTACCGTCCGACAGTCTGAGCCAACTAAAATTCAATACCTTAAAGGAGAAAATACTTCATGTCAATGGTGTGAAAGCAGTCAGTTTTAGCAATGCAGCCCCTTCATCCAGTAACAACAACAGCTCCAGCTTTAAATACAACAGTGCCAAGGACGAAAACTTCCAGCTGAGCGTGAAATCGACGGACCGTGACTACATCAACACCTTTTCATTGAAACTGATCGCAGGGAGAACCCTGTCCAAAACAGATACCCTTAAAGAAACCGTCGTCAATGAAACCTTGCTAAAAAAGCTCAACATTAGCAACCCCAATGAAATCCTTGGAAAATTTATAGAAACTCAAGGCCGTAAGATGCCGGTTGTTGGTGTCGTTAAAGACTTTAATAATTTTTCCCTGCATGATAAAATAGAGCCCACAGCATTGTTCTCCTACAAAAATGCCTACAACCTTATGGCTGTGAAAATGGAACCGGGCCAGCTTCTTCAGGCCATGAAAGCCATTGAAGGTGAATGGAACGGGACATTTCCTGATTATGTGTACAGCTCCAGTTTTATGGACGATCAGATCAGCTCATTCTATGAGACGGAGCGGGTTATGAGCGTACTTTTTAAAGTATTTGCAGGCGTGGTCATCTTCATCTCCTTCATAGGACTGTTTGGATTGATCTCCTTCATCGCCACACAGCGGACCAAAGAAATAGCCATCCGAAAAGTACTTGGAGCATCCACAGCAGAACTCATCAGGATGCTGAACAGCTCATTCCTCTGGATGGTGCTGATCGCCAACCTCATCGCCTGGCCGGTTTCTTATATATTTGTTTCCAAGTGGCTTCAGGGTTTTGAGTACAGAGCACCACTCAGTATCTGGCCCTTTATGATCGCCATGCTGCTTTCTATTGTTATTACCCTGATCACTGTAAGTCTCAGGTCCTACAAAGCCGCCAGTACCAACCCAATTGATGCCTTAAAATACGAATAGAATTAAAACATAATCTCATGATAGAATTAAAAAATATAGAGAAATATTACGCTAACAAAGGCGTAAAAAGCTACATCCTTCGTCACGTAACCACAAGTATAAAACAGGGTGAATTTGTTTCCATAATGGGGCCATCCGGTGCCGGGAAATCGACGTTGCTTAATATATTGGGAATGCTCGAAGAACCTACCTACGGACAGTATGAATTTATGGGCGAAGATGTAGTTTCACTAAACGAGCGTAAGCGCATAGAGCTATACCGTAACCATATTGGTTTTGTGTTTCAGGCTTATCACCTTATTGATGAAATGACGGTAGCCGAAAATATAGAGGCGCCACTATTGTATAAAAAAGTACCTGGCTCTGAGCGTAAAAGCCGCGTAGCTGATATTCTGGATAGATTTAATATGGTGGCCAAAAGTGATCTTTTCCCTAATCAGTTATCAGGAGGTCAGCAGCAATTGGTGGGCATTGCACGTGCTTTGGTAGCGCAGCCGTCTATTATTTTAGCTGATGAGCCTACCGGGAACCTGCAATCTGCACAAGCTTTACAGATTATGGATCTCTTTAAAAAGCTAAATGAAGAGGAGGGAATTACCATTGTTCAGGTTACCCATTCTGAAGTTAATGCTGCATATGGTAGCCGCATTCTGCATTTGTTGGATGGGGTTATTAAGGAAGATGTTGTGGTTCAACAAACTGTTTAAAGAATAACTGATTAGCGATGTTCAAACTCAATCTTAAAATTGCTTTTCGGAATTTACTAAAGCACAAGACCGCTTCGCTGATCAATATCAGTGGGCTTGCCATTGGTCTTACAGCTAGCCTATTGTTATTGCTTTACGTACAATACCAGTGGAGTTATGATAAGCAATTTGGGAATAGTGAAAACACTTATCATCTGATGGTTAATTTTTACGGTACCGATAAGAGCATTACCGGAACCACACCGCAGGTTTCCAATGTGCTTCCGTTAGTGCTAAAAGAAGAAAGTCCAGAGATTGAACACATCAGCAGGGTGTTATGGGCCGGCAGGCGACTGGTGGCCAATGGGCAGAATTCTTTTAAGATAGAAGGCCGCTATGCGGATCCTGATCTGCTACGAATTTTTAAGTTTGACTACCTGAGTGGCAATCCCGACAAAGCCTTTGACGATCCAAATTCGATTGTACTCACAGAAACCATTGCAAAACGGTTATTTGGCACTGTGGATGTACTCAATAAGACTGTGCGATTTGAAAACCAGGCCAACCTGAAGGTCATTGCGGTGATCAGGGATCTTCCGCCAAACTTTACTTATGGATTCGAATGTCTGACACCCTGGAAACTTTACGAGAACCTGAATGGATGGCCAGCCGAATCTAATTGGGGCAATTATTCCTACTTTACACTGCTTACACTAAAGAATGGGACCGATCCCAATGCATTCAATCAAAAGATAAAAAACACCATTGCCAGAAATACCGGAACAAAGGCGCTTGAAGCAGCCCCCTTTGTATATCCCCTTGAAAAATACCATTTATATGGCCATTTTACTAATGGTATAGCCGATGGTGGTCAGATCGAACAAGTACGCATCTTCATTATACTTGCCTTGGGTATCCTTGCTATAGCCTGTATCAATTTTATGAACTTGTCTACCGCCAGATCTCAAAAACGGGCTAAAGAAGTAGGTGTCAGGAAAACAATAGGGGCCAGTCGCACATCATTAATAATGCAGTTCCTGCTCGAATCATTTATCCTAACCATAGTTAGTGTGGTACTTGCAATAGTTTTGGTTGAACTACTTCTGCCAGCGTTCAATGGCTTGTTGAACACCAAATTACAGATCAATTATAGCAGTCCGCTAAACTGGCTTGCTGTAGTCGGTCTGATCCTGTTTACCGGCCTGATCGCCGGTAGTTATCCTGCGTTTTTCCTTTCTTCATTTAACCCGGTTCAGGCTTTAAAGAAAACCATAGTATTTAAAAGCACTTTTAGCCTTAGCTTTAGGCAGGCACTCGTTATCATCCAGTTCGGCTTTGCAATTGTTCTGATTGTGGCAACGCTTATTCTTTATCAGCAATTGCAATATTTAAAGAACAGACCCCTTGGATATGATACTAATGCACTGATCGAAATGCCTCATGAGGGCAACCTATATCCCAAATTTGACCTGTTCAAAGACAGATTGCTCAACTCTGGCGCAGTAACTGCCATAACCCAGTCATCAGGAAGTATTGCTTTTCAGAATTCAAATACCAGCGGACTTGAGTGGCAGGGTATGAGAGAAGGAGACAAAAAGATTTCATTTGATCTTATCCAGACCACTTATGATTTCCTGAGAACCAATAATATCAGATTAATTGCCGGACGCGATTTTAGTAAAGGCCTTGCCTCAGACTCGTCGGCACTAATGCTCAGTGAAACCGCTGTAAAACAAATGGGGTTTAAAGAACCCCTTGGTCAGCAAGTCCTTTTTAATGGGAAACAAAGACCCGTGGTGGGCGTATTTGCCGATGTACTGTGGGACGAACCTACAAGAACTCTGCACCCAATGGCCATCGTATTCAATGCTGAAAACAGCGATGTAATCACAATGCGATTAAACACCACGCGGAACATCCGGGAAAATATTGATCAGATCACCAAAATCACAAAAGAACTGAATCCTGATTTCCCTGTAGAGATCAAATTTGTTGATAGCCTGGTGGCCGAGAAATTTGAGCATGAACAGATGCTGTCCATGATATCGAACCTCTTTGCCGGCCTTTCCATATTCGTTTCCTGTCTTGGCTTATTTGGATTGTCGGCCTTTAGTGCCGAGCAACGGACAAAAGAGATCGGTATACGTAAAGTACTGGGTGCAACCATTACTGGTATCATTACCCTGTTGTCAGTAAGCTTTGTTAAAACAGTTATGATTGCGATGGTACTAGCCATGCCAATAGGGTATCTGATTATGGATAATTGGCTGATGCAGTTTGATTACCACATTTCAATTGGCCCGGTGGCATTCATTCTTACCGGAGTATCGAGCATTTTGATTGCGTTGTTTACTGTGAGTTGGCAGGCGTACCGTGCTGCAAAGTCAAATCCCGTGGACGCATTGAAATACGAATAAGTCATTTTGTCGCTGCCTCGTCCTCGACGATTGCATTAAATTACGCATAATGCAACTATCTTTGTATCATGCAACGCAGTTTTACAGATCAGCTGAACAGAGAAATTTTAATCAATTATCCACCAAGGCGGATCATTTCTTTAGTGCCTTCTCAAACAGAGCTTTTGTTCGAGCTTGGGCTTGATCAGGAAATCATCGGGCTTACTAAATTTTGCATTCATCCCATTGAAAAGTTTGCAGAGCGTACCAAAATAGGAGGGACTAAGAAACTAAATATCCAGCTGATAAGGGATTTAAAACCCGACCTCATAATCGGTAATAAAGAAGAGAATGAGCAGTCGCAGATCGAAGAACTGATGGAGGATTATCCGGTATGGATGAGCGATATTTATACGTTGGAAGATGCAAAGAAAACCATTGCCCAAATAGGTGAACTGGTAGACAGGCAGCCGGAAGCATCTTATTTAAATCACCTGATCAGCGCAGGCTTTAACGACCTTCAAACTCTAGCCCTACAAAACGGAATCAATAAAAAAGTTGCCTATCTGATCTGGAAAAAACCATATATGTTGGCTGGCCGAGATACCTTTATAGATCATATACTGGCATTAAATGGCCTTAGCAATGTTATTAAAGAGAAGCGGTATCCTGAAATTGAGCTAAATGAATTGGCTAAATTAAAACCCGATCTGATATTTTTATCCTCAGAACCTTATCCTTTCAAGGAATCGCATCTTGAAGAAATAAGGGCCGTAATACCCGATGCTAAAGTAATGCTGGTTGATGGAGAAATGTTCTCCTGGTATGGTAGCCGACTGGTTAAAGCAGTTCAATATCTGTTTCAGCTTCAAAAGGAACTTTATTAACCGGCCGGCTGGGTTGAATTATTTATCTTTAACAGTTGTTGTTACTTCAACAAGGTAACCTCAACTCTTCTATTTTTTAAACGTCCTTCTTTAGTTTTGTTATCTGCAATAGGTTGTGTATCACCTAATCCTGAAGTTTGAATTCTATCTCCGTTAATACCTAAACTAACGAGGTAAGTTTTTACAGATACGGCACGCTTTTCTGATAACCATTGATTGTATTTTGCGGTTCCCGTTTTATCCGAATGTCCTTCAATAAGAATTTGACGGTTGGCATCCTTTTGTTTTAAAACTTCTGCAACATCGGCAATACTCTTTTTTGAACCTTCATTTAAGTAAGAAGAGTTGGTAGGAAATAATATTTCTGAACTAAATGTGAATTTAATTCCGGCGTTTGTACGCTCTACCTGACTTTCAGGAAGGTCTTTTTTAATGTTGTCAAGCTCAGTATCACCGGCTGGTTGTTCTACCGGGGCAGGAGGGGCTTGGATAATTTTTTTCACGGTTTTACACGAGAGTGTTACGCTAACTAAAAGCGCCAGAAATAAGATGGTTTTCTTTGTCATTTGTGTAGTTTGTCTATAAAATTTGTATTAATTCAAGTTGTTGCTTGCTATTTCAATTCATCAATTGCGCTGTCAATGTAGCTTGAAGCAGCCTGATCTCCTTGTTTTTGTTTTTTAAGTTGCAGCAGGAAGTTAGTGACATATTTATTGTAGCCATAGCTTTTGTATTTCAATCCAATGGCTTTAACAAGGTCAACTCCCTTTTTTAGCTCGTTAATGTCGCTAACCTTACCTAACATGTTTACATAAGCAGGAATCATCTCTATTTGTTCCTGAGCAGACATTGCTGTAAATTTTTCGTTAATGAAAGGCAATTCTTTCTCAGTACCAAACTTGGAATAAACAAATGCAATTGCTTGTGTAAGTGATGCTTTGTTGTCTTTCTCCAGCGTTCTTGCGATAGTGAGGGCCTCTTCAGGTTGTTGCAAAGCAAGGGCCATTAATGATGATCCCTGAACTGCATACGATTTACTTTCAAGTCCTTTTTTGAACAATGCTAAATCAGCAGCATTTTTGTTGCCGCCTATAATAGAAATTGCCTGTGCTTGTACAAGGGTATTGGGATCAGAGGTGGCAAGTTTTTGAATGGCAGGCATTGCAGTTTTAAAAAGTTCTGAATCACCTGCAGCGATGGAATCAAGCGCCTGCATTCTTAACGTGTAATACTTGTCGTTTAATGCCGAAAGTAACACCGTTGCACCTTCTGTATCTTTCTTGCTTTTTCCCGCAGCTTCTATCGCTTCAAGTCTGTCCATAAATAAAGGAGCGTGCGCATATTGAAATGCAGACTCAGCTAAGGATTTATGGTCATCTTTTTCAGCTAATAAAACTTTGTCGGCATCAACATTTACAAGGTCTGGTTTGGTTGCACTGGCAAATGTAAAAGTCTGCACAGCATCTTTAAATGTTACCTGATAGCGTTTTTTATTGGCTCCGGTATACACATCTATGGCCATAGGCAAGGTAAAAGGATCTCCCGTCTGAGTTTGCTTAAGTGTTACTTTTTGTGTTTTCGCACTTTCATCCCATGCATAGTCTATACTTATTTTCGGGTGACCGGCATTAAAATACCACTGGTTAAAGAACCAGTTCATGTCCTGTCCGCTAGCTTCTTCCATGGCCAAGCGTAATTGATGAGCTTCGCCATTTTTAAAAGCGTTTTGTTTTAGATAGATATTTAGGCCTTTAAAGAAAACCTTATCGCCCAGATAGTTGCGCATCATGTTTAAAATGCGACCGCCTTTTTGATAAGACACAGCATCAAAGACCTCTTCTTTATCCGCATAATGAAAACGTACCAGGTTCTTTAAAGACGCTTTTTTAGAACCCAAATACTGGCTCATGTCCTCATAATTGTGTGCGTCGGCAGCGTCTTTTCCATACTTATGCTCTGCCCATAGATATTCGCTATAATTGGCAAACGATTCATTTACAGTTAAGTTGCTCCAACTTTCGGCAGTAACATAATCGCCAAACCATTGATGGAACAATTCGTGCGCTATCGTACTTTCTGCCTGTCCGAAATTTTCATCAAGCATTTCTCTTGGTGTGCGTTGTACATAAGCACCGTGTAAGGTGGCAGTGGTATTTTCCATTGCGCCACTAACATAATCACGAACTACAATCTGGCTATATTTATTCCAGGGATAATCAACACCCAGTGTTTTAGAGAAGAAGCCAATCATTTCTGGGGTAAGCCCGAAAATCTGTTTGGCAAAAGGCGCATAAGCAGGTTCCAGGTAATAGTTTACTTCCTTATTGTTCCATTTGTCACGATAGATCTTGAAATCGCCAACTGCCATCATAAATAGATAAGGAGAATGTGGCAGATCCATTTTCCAGGTATCTGTACGGGTTCCATTGGCATTTTTTAGCTGACTTACCAGTTTCCCGTTTGATAAGGTTACATATTTAGCCGGCGCAGTAATGTTAATTTCGGCTGTAGTTTTTTGATTTGGTTTGTCTATTGTTGGAAACCATGCAGAAGAAGCTTCTGTTTCACCCTGTGTCCAGATCTGTACCGGCTTCCCTTTAACTGCGCTGTCGGAATTAATAAAATAAAGTCCTTTTGCATCGGTTATGGCAGCACTGCCCTTTACTTTTAATTCATCAGGCTTCGCCGTATAGTCAATAAAAATGGTGTAGGCTTCGCCTGGTAAGAATTTCTTTCCCAGCTGTATTTTTAACTGCTCCTCATCGTAAGTGTATTTTAATGTTTGCAGGTTTTTGCCATTTACCAAAGCAATGGTTCTGATATCCATGCCCTGTGCATCCAGAGTTAGCGAATCCGTAGGATAGGCGTAAGGCTTTAATGTTACCCATTCTTTACCAATTAGATGGCGTTTTGAGTAGTCGAACTTTACATCTAATTTTGTGTGTACCAGTGCATTTATTTTTGTAACTGATGCATGGTAAGGGGTGTCTTTATCTACCTGAGCCCAAACACCGATGGAAGTTAACATGAATGCCAGTCCAACACAGGCCGATTTGCAAAATAAGTTCTTCATTAAAGCTAATTAAAGCGCCCAAGTTACGTATTCGTAGTAATAAAGAAAAGTAACAGTGTTGTGTGCGTTTTTTTTGTTTATTTTTATGAGCATAATCTCAATATTAAATTTTAGGTAAAACAATTTTGGCTATGAAAACAACATTTAAAAACAGCCTGATCGCACTTGTCATTATGTTCCCTATTTTTGCTCAGGCTCAAAAAACCAATACATTACAAAAAATGGCGATAACTTACCCGGAAACAAAGAAAGAAAACATAAAAGATACCTATTTTGGAACTGTAGTAGAAGATCCGTACCGTTGGCTGGAAGATGATCGTGCTGAGGATACAAAAGCATGGGTAAAAGCAGAAAATGCAGTAACCCAAAAGTACCTGGCCCAAATTCCTTACCGAAAAGCCATAAAAGAACGATTAACAAAGTTAATGAATTATGAAAAGTATTCTCAGCCATTTAAAGAAGGCGATTATACTTATTTCTATAAAAACACGGGTTTGCAAAATCAAAGCCTATTGTATCGCCAAAAGGAAGGCGGCGAGCCTGAAGTATTTCTTGATCCAAATACGTTTTCTAACGATGCAACCACCTCATTGGCAGATATCAGTTTTTCTAAAGATGGTAGTTTAGTAGCGTATCAGCTATCGGTGGGTGGTTCAGACTGGACCAGCGTTGTTGTGATGCATTCAGCCGATAAATCAATTATTGGCGATACACTGATTGACGTAAAATTCTCTGGTATAGCCTGGCAAGGCAATACAGGCTTCTATTACAGCAGCTACGACAAACCTAAAAAGGGAAGCCAGCTATCAGGCTTAACAGAACAGCACAAATTGTTTTTCCATAAACTGGGAACACCACAAAAAGACGATCAACTGGTATTTGGCGGTGCAAAAACCCCACGCAGGTATATTGGCGCAGGCTTAACAGAAGATGAACGTTATTTGATTATCTCTGCTGCTAATTCTACATCAGGCAATGAATTGTACCTAAAAGATCTTTCTGCAGCCAATTCTGCCATTATCCCTGTGGTTGATAATTTGGAACAAAACCATAGTATTATTGATAATATTGGCAGCAAGCTATACATATATACAAACCTTGACGCGCCAAATGGGCGTATCGTTACTGTCGACGCTGCCGACCCCAAACCTGCAAACTGGAAAGATCTGATTAAAGAAACAGAGAATGTATTAAGCCCATCAACCGGTGGAGGGAAGTTATTCGCTAATTACATTAAGGATGCGGTTTCTATGGTATTGCAGTATGATATGGACGGTAAACTGGAGCATGAAATTAAGTTGCCCGGGATAGGTACGGCTGTTGGCTTTGGCAGTAAAAAGAAGGAGCTGGAGCTATTTTATACCTTTACATCCTATGTTTACCCAACTACAATCTTTAGATATTCGGTAACTACAGGCCAATCGGAAGTATATAAAAAGCCGGGAATCGATTTCGATCCATCAAAATACGAATCTAAGCAGATATTCTACACATCAAAAGACGGTACTAAGGTGCCAATGATCATTACCTATAAAAAAGGAATAGTGCTAAATGGCAAAAACCCTACTGTTTTATATGGTTACGGAGGTTTTAATATCAGCTTAACTCCTGCATTTAGTACTTCTATAGTTGTTTTATTGGAGCAGGGAGGTGTGTATGCAGTCCCAAATCTGCGTGGGGGTGGCGAGTATGGTGAAAAATGGCATCTTGCAGGAACTAAATTGCAAAAGCAAAATGTATTTGACGACTTTATTGGAGCGGCAGAGTATTTGATTTCAACTAAATATACTTCTAAAGATTACCTGGCAATAATGGGTGGTTCAAATGGCGGATTGCTGGTAGGGGCTACCATGACGCAGCGACCAGAGCTGTTTAAGGTAGCATTTCCGGCTGTTGGGGTAATGGATATGTTGCGCTACCATAAATTTACGGCAGGAGCAGGCTGGAGCTATGATTACGGAACGTCGGAAGATTCAAAAGAGATGTTTGAATATTTACATAAGTATTCGCCTGTGCATGCTTTAAAAGCAGGAGGTAAATACCCTGCAACATTGGTAACCACAGCTGATCATGACGACAGGGTTGTGCCAGCGCACTCTTTTAAGTTTGCGGCAACACTGCAGGATCGGCAGGGAGGTGATGCACCGGTGCTGATCAGTATACAGACCAACGCCGGGCATGGTGCCGGTAAACCGACAGATAAGGCTATTGAAGAGATTGCTGACAAGTGGGCCTTTCTATTCTACAATATGGGATTGGGGTATAGGTAATAGATTACGTGGGTTTTTGATCCGTAGTTAAAGGGGATTTCAAAGGGATAATGTCCGGCTTATATCTGGGTGAACGGCATTTAATAAACTTCATTTTTATACACCGTCATCTGGATAGGAGAGATTTCTTGTTATGCCGGTTTGCTTCGCAGCTACTTCGTGATCAAGAGATCTTTCCTATCGCCGAGACGACGGGATGTGGTATAGCATGATTTCAGGACAACGAGTATTCTTGTGGTTTTTTGATCGAAAATTAGAGATGGCTCTGCCGGAAAACAGTTGAATGAAAAAATATTTCATTTTTTTTTAATGCATGAAATTTATTGATGCGTTAAAAGTTTTAAATGTATTTTGCTGGTTATCAGAAGGGTGAAATTTTGATGGTGAGTAAGTAATGAGGATAGGGCAGAGGAGTATTAAATATTTATTGAAAATATTTTGAAAAGGGTTTTGAGAATTGAAAACTATCTCTATCTTTGCAGTCCTAAAACAATCCTAACTGCGGAAGTGGCGTAATTGGTAGCCGCACCAGACTTAGGATCTGGCGCTTCACGGCGTGGGGGTTCGAGTCCCTTCTTCCGCACACAAAAATTCCCCCGCAACACGGGGGAATTTTTATATAAAGACGGTTATAAAAATATTGATTCAGAAAGATGAACATTACACAGGAAAAAATTAACGACTTAAACGCAGTTGTAAAAATTAAAATTGCACCTGAAGATTATACTGAAAAGGTTGATAAGACTATAAAAGAACAAGCTAAAAAAGCAAACCTTCCTGGGTTCCGTAAAGGAATGGTTCCTCCTGCTCACATCAAAAAAATGTATGGCAGAAGTATTCTTGTAGAAGAAATCAACAATTTGTTAAGTGAAACTTTAAACAAACACTTAACTGATAATAAGGTGGAAATTCTTGGTCAGCCTTTACCTGTGATGGACGATTCTAAAGAATTCAAATGGGATTATACGGACGAGTTTGAATTTGATTATGAATTAGGATTAGCACCAGCTATTGATTTAAACCTTTCTTCTAAAGATAAGTTTACTCAATATGTCGTTAAGGCCGACGAAGAAACTTTAGCTGCGCGTATCAAAAACATCCGCAAGAGCTATGGCAAAATGACAAACCCTGAAGTTTCGGCAGAAGAAGACGTACTTTATGCCGAATTAGCACAACTTTCTGCTGATGGTTCAGTTTTTGAAGGTGGCATTATACAAACAGGGTCTATTCGTTTAGATCAGGTTACTGATAAAAAGATTTTAAAATCTTTAATTGGTTTAAAAAAGGATGATGTAGTTACACTTGACGTTCAAAAAGCTTTTGATAAAAATGAGGTTATTATAGCCAAATTGTTAAACATCAGCGAAGAAGATGCCAAAGAACTACAATCTAAATTCCAGGCAACGGTTAAAAATGTAAACCGTTTAGAGGAAGCTGATTTAAATCAAGAGTTCTTTGATAAATTATTTGGTGCAGGTGAAGTAACTGATGAGGCTGGTTTTACTGCCAGAATTACAGAAGAAATCGAAAGCATGTTTAAGCAAGATGCAGATCGTAAATTACAAAACGATATGTATACTAAACTTACTGACAGTGTTAAAATTGATTTGCCAGATGAGTTTTTACGTAAATGGTTAAAAGCTACTAACGAAAAACTAACTGACGAAGAATTAGCTGAAGGTTATGATGATTTCGCTAAAAACTTGAAATGGACTTTAATCGAAAACAAATTGATTAAAGACAATAACATCGAGATTAAATACGAAGATGTTTTCCAAACAGCAAAACAACGTTTAGACGCACAATTTAGAATGTACAGCCCAGCTCCGATGCCGGAAGATCAATTGGCTCAGTACACTGCTACTTTCCTTAAAGAGAAAGACAACGCTAACCGTATTTTTGACGAAGTAAAAGCGATTAAAGTTTTCGAACACATTCAATCAGTTGCTACTTTAGACCAAAAAGAAATAGCTTATAATAAATTTATAGAATTAAAATAAGAAAGGCTGGTAACAGTAAACACAATTAATTTTATAGTTTTAAAAATAAGGCGGCTTTATTAAGGCCGCCTTATTTATATAAAAGATATTCAAATTTTACAATGCCACAATAAATTAACAATTTAGTTTAGCTACTTTGGTGGCAAATATTAGAAAATAAGAACTTATGGAACCTCCTGAGGAAGCTTCATAACTGATAAAAAGAAAAATAAGAACTTATGAAAATAGATAAAGACGAGTTTAGAAAATATGCAGTTAAACATCACCGTATAAACGGTTTAAATGTTGATCGTTTTATTGGAGCAACAAACAACTCTCCAAAAAGCATGACACCTTATATCATCGAAGAACGCCAGCTTAATGTAGCGCAAATGGACGTTTTCTCTCGTTTGATGATGGATAGGATTATCTTTTTAGGTGATGCTATTTATGACGGAAATGCAAACATTATACAAGCTCAATTGTTGTTTTTACAGTCGACAGATAACAACAGAGATATTCAAATTTATATCAATTCACCAGGTGGTTCAGTTTATGCCGGTTTAGGTATATATGATACCATGCAGTACATCACACCTGATGTGGCTACAATTTGTACCGGTATGGCGGCTTCAATGGGAGCGGTTTTATTGGTAGCAGGAGCTAAAGGGAAACGTGCGGCATTACCTCACTCACGTGTAATGATTCACCAGCCTTCTGGTGGTGCTCAGGGTGTGGCTTCTGATATGGAGATCAACCTTAGGGAGATGCTAAAATTAAAAAAGGAACTGTACGATATCATTTCTAATCATTCCGGACAATCTTATGAGTGGGTAGAAAAAGCTTCTGACCGTGATTACTGGATGAAAGCTGAGGAAGCAAAAGGTTTTGGAATGATTGATGAAGTGCTGGTTGCCAGTAGTAAGAAAGATTAAAAATGGCTAAACAAAATAAAGAATCACGTTGCTCTTTTTGTGGCTCAGGTAAGCAGGATACTTTAATGCTTATCGAAGGACTTGATGCATACATTTGTGATAAATGTGTTGCTCAGGCGAATCAGCTTCTGGTGCAGGAGTTGGGCAGCAAAAAAGGTAAAGCTTTAGATCCTTCGATCACCTTATTAAAACCACAGGAAATTAAAGCACATATTGATCAATATGTTATTGGTCAGGATGATGCAAAAAAAGTACTTTCTGTGGCAGTGTATAACCACTATAAAAGGTTGAGTCAGAAGATTGATAAAGCCGACGAGATTGAGATTGAAAAATCCAACATCATGCTGGTAGGTGAAACCGGGACAGGTAAAACTTTACTGGCTAAAACCATTGCAAAAATATTGCATGTGCCTTTTTGTATATGTGATGCAACGGTGCTAACCGAGGCTGGTTATGTGGGAGAGGATGTTGAAAGTATATTAACACGTTTATTGCAGGCTGCTGATTATGATGTGGCTTCGGCAGAACGTGGTATCGTTTATATCGATGAGGTTGATAAGGTGGCACGTAAAAGTGATAACCCTTCAATCACCAGAGATGTATCTGGAGAAGGTGTACAGCAGGCCCTGTTAAAAATTTTAGAAGGAACTGTAGTAAACGTTCCGCCTCAGGGTGGTCGTAAGCACCCTGATCAGAAGATGATCCCTGTAAACACGAATAACATCTTGTTTATTTGCGGGGGTGCATTTGACGGTATTGAACGTAAAATAGCAAACAGATTGCGTACGCAAGCTGTAGGTTATAAGGTTAAAAAGGATGACGAAGAGTTGGATCTTAAAAACCTGTACAAATATATCACTCCTCAGGATTTAAAATCGTTTGGATTAATACCAGAGCTGATTGGTCGTGTGCCGGTTTTAACACACCTTAACCCATTAGATAAGCAGGCTTTACGCAACATACTTACCGAGCCTAAGAACTCATTGTTGCGTCAGTATGTGAAACTGTTTGAATATGAGAATGTAAAGCTCGTATTTGAAGATGAGGTTTTAGATTTCATTGTGGATAAGGCAATGGAGTATAAACTTGGTGCAAGGGGCCTACGCTCCATTTGCGAAGCGATTATGCTTGATGCGATGTTTGAAATACCATCGGACGCGAGCGTCCAGGAATTGAGTATTTCACTCGACTACGCCGTGGAGAAATTTGAGAAAGCCGACTTTAAAAAGTTAAAAGCTGCTTAGAAATTCAAATCCCCGGTTTTACCGGGGATTTTTTTTTAACTTGTTATTTAGGTAAGCGGCTTGTTATACCAGGATTTGAGCATTGGAAATGCAAAGAGATAGTAATGAGGTAGTCGTGAATTCGTCGTCTCGACATCAGGAGAGGTGACGAAACGGTTACAAGATTCAGGAAGACGGAGCACGAAGGATGATGACCAGCTTGGACTTAAATGAATAGCAGAAGTTTAGCATAAAGCTCAAAAAAGAATAATAAAGAAAGGATAAATATATGAACGAAGAAAAAGACGTAAAAAAAGATGAAAAAGTAGTAGCGAAAGCAAAAAAAACTAAAGAAGTTGAATCTCCTGTAAAAGGTGGTTTAAAATCTAAATCAGAGATTGTTAAGAATTGGTTGCCAAGATATACCGGCAGGCCATTAGAAGAATTTGGAGAATATATACTGCTAACCAATTTTAGTAAATATGTGCAAATGTTCTCTGAGTGGAACGGCAATGCCCCTATTTTAGGATTAGACAAGCCGATGCAAAGTGTAACTGCAAATGGTATTACCATCATCAACTTTGGTATGGGAAGCCCAATGGCGGCCACTATGATGGATTTGCTCACCGCAATTTCTCCTAAAGCTGTTTTGTTTTTAGGCAAATGCGGAGGGTTAAAAAAGAAAAACCAACTTGGTGATTTAATTTTACCTATAGCGGCTATAAGAGGCGAGGGGACATCAAACGATTACCTGCCTGCAGAAGTACCGGCATTACCTGCCTTCGCTTTGCAGAAAGCAATATCAACAACAATAAGAGATCACTCAAGAGATTATTGGACAGGAACTTGCTATACCACCAACCGCAGGGTTTGGGAGCACGACAAGAACTTTAAAAAATACCTGAAAGGTCTACGTGCCATGGCAGTAGATATGGAAACGGCAACTATTTTTACCACAGGATTTGCCAATAAAATACCTACCGGAGCTTTACTACTGGTGTCAGATCAGCCAATGATTCCTGAAGGCGTAAAAACTGCCGAAAGCGACAGCAGTGTAACCACCAATTACGTGGAGACTCATTTAAGAATAGGGGTGGATTCGCTAATGCAACTAATTAATAACGGGCTTACAGTTAAGCACCTTCATTTTTAGTCACCATCAGCACTTTTGGGCGAATCGAATTCAATCAGCGTTCCGCCAAAGTGACTGACTTCAGCCCAGTTATCTGTAGGAAATTCTATCATTACAATTCCACAGGTAGGGATATTATAGATACTCGCATCACTTAAGTAGTTTGCAAAATCTGTAAATCCCGGGTTGTGCCCAAATATGGCTACTCTGTTATATTTATTATTAAGCTTGTTTACTACCTTTAAAAGGGTGTTTACATCAGCCTCATAAATAGCAGTTTCTTCTTTTATCTGATCAGGAGATTTATGCCAAACCTGCGAGAAATGTTTAGCGGTAGTAATTGCTCTTAAAGCAGGGCTGCTTACCAATAATTGCGGAACAAGGTCTTTTTGAAGTATTCTTGCCGCCATTTCTGGTGCGTTTCTGTGTCCCCTTGGATTTAATGGCCTGTCGAAATCTGAAAGATGGGAATTAGCCCAGTCTGATTTACCGTGTCTTACTAATAGCAATTGCTTCATATAAGCGTTCTTATGAGTTTATAAAACTAACAATCTTATCGGTATGAATGTTTTTCATACATTTAAAATGTCCCAATGGACATTTCTCTAAACCAAACTTTGAACACGGCCTACAGGCCAGGTCTTCTCCGACAATTAATGATTGTGATATTTTATAAGGATGCACCCCTAGCAGATCAGGTGTGGTACCACCCCATACAGATGCCAATGGTTTGTCAAAGGCTTCTGAAATATGTGTTAGCCCGGTATCAAATCCAATTACTTTATGGGCCTTAGAGATCAGAAAAACAGATTGATCCAGATTTGTAATCCCACATGTACTGTATACATTATCGCCGGTAGCCTCCTTAATGATATCGGCATTCTCTTTTACATCATTACCTCCCAATAAAACCACCGGAAGATTTATTTGATTGCATATTTCTATGATCTTATCATTAGGCAACCTTTTGGTAAAATGAGTCGCTCCGATAACAAATGCAATGAATTTTTCCTGGTGAGATGGAGGTAGAAATTCCGACAGATGATATGCTTTAGAGATATAATAATCAATAGGTTTATCATCATTTTTAACACCAAGAAACTTCACGGTTTCAAGGTATCTGTCTACCAGATGTTTTCCAGAAATGAGTTTATTCCATTTGAATTTTAATGCCAGCCATTTGCTTATTCTATCTTTTTTATAAGTAGAACAGGGCAGTCCGGTTTTGAATTTGATAATAGAAGTACGCAGGTTATTGTGCAGGTCTATTATCAGGTCAAAATTCTCGGCTTTAATATCTTTAATGGTATCAGATAGCTTTGGTTTAAGCGTATGAAGCTTAGTTAAATAGGGGTTGTTCTGGTAAATGTATTTGAATGCGGATTTGGTAAGGAAATGTATTTCGCAATCAGGTAATTGTTCTTTAAGGCACCTCACTATCGGGGTTGTGTAAATGATATCCCCCATGGAACTAAACCTTATTACAATAATCTTTTTAGGTGTTTTCAAATCAATAATTGCTTATTGTGAACCTTTTATTTTTTCTATAATACTTGTTGATGAATAACCAGGCAGGAAGTTAAGTACTTTAACCTCGCCTCCGTTAGCAATTGTTTCTTTTGCACCCACAATATTATCGAGGTTGTAATCTCCACCTTTAACCAATACATCAGGTTGAACTGCATTAATTAAAGCAAGTGGGGTGTCTTCACTGAAAAGGACAACAGCATCAACAAAAAACATAGATGCAATAAGTTGCGTGCGACTAAACTCATTATTTATTGGCCTGTTCTCGCCTTTCAGCTTGCATACAGAATTATCGGTATTTAAACCAACAACAAGTACATCTCCCAAATCGGCAGCTTCGCCAAGGTAAGCGATATGACCAGGGTGTATGATATCAAAACAACCATTTGTAAATACTATTTTTTTACCTTCAGCTTTCCACTTACGGGACTTATCAATTAGCGCATTTCTGGATACTATTTTTTGTACAAGAACCTGTTTTGAATCTTTTGCCATAATTAATAGGATTGATCTACTGCGGTGCAAAGAATGTGCCCAATCAGGATATGCATTTCCTGTATTCTGGCAGTATTGTCTTCAGGGATTACAATATTTATATCGCAAAGTCCATTCATCTGGCCACCGTCTCTGCCAGAGAGGCCTAGTGTTTTACAACCAATTTCTTTTGCTGCTTTTAAGGCGTTTATAATGTTTGCGCTGTTGCCACTTGTAGATATCGCAATAAATAAATCTGAAGGATGGGCTAGCGCGTGCAACTGGCGTTCAAATACGCTATGGTAACCATAATCATTGCTTATTGCGGTTAGTGCCGAAGTATCAACTGTAAGCGCAATTGCAGGTAGTGCCTTACGCTCTTTAACAAACCTACCGGTAAGTTCTGCAGCAATATGCTGTGCATCGGCAGCGCTTCCCCCATTTCCTGCCAACAGTACTTTAGCACCCGAAAGCAGGGTCTCGGTAATTAGTTTACAGCTGCTCTCTATTTGAGGTACAAGGTTCGAAATGACTTTCTCAATGGTTAGCTTATGATGATTTAATTCGTCTAATACCATGAATGTTAATTGGTTTTTAAAGATGCAATGATTTCTTCAATGCTGGTAGTTGCACTGCCAATATGTTTGATCACAATTGATGCCGCGTAATTGGCAATAGTTGCCGCTTCTTCAACACTAAAGCCTAATGAAAGGCAATACGCTAAAGTGGCTATTACGGTATCGCCGGCTCCGGTTACATCATAAACTTCGGTGGCGGCAACAGGTATGATTTTATAATCTTCTTTAGTGATAATCGCAATTCCTGCTTCCGAAAGTGTTACAATCAGATAGGTCGCCTTTGTGGCATCCAGAATCACATGGGCTGCTTTAATTAAATCCTCATCAGAATTGATCTTTTCGGCTTTGGCGGCTTCTGCCAGTTCCTTCTTGTTCGGCTTAATAAGAAAAGCACCTTCATATTTACTATAATCCATTCCTTTTGGATCTACAAGGGTCTTTTTACCAAGCGACTGGCAGTAATCAATGATTCTTAAGGATAGGGTTGGGGTAAGTAAGCCCTTATTGTAATCTGAAAGGACTACAATGTCTGCTTTTTCAATATAGGGGGTAATGAAAGCAAAAAAAGATTCTTCCAGTTCAACAGAGATGTTGTGGATATCCTCTTTGTCTATTCTCACAATTTGATGATTGCCAGCAATAACCCGTGTTTTTACGGTAGTTACCCTGCTGTCATCTTTTAAAATCAATCGAATATCTATGCCTTTTGTTGTTAAAATCTCTATTACATCGGCCGCAAACAGATCATTGCCAACAATTCCGGCAAGATGAACTTTAGCGCCAAGATCAATCAGGTTGCTGGCGACGTTTGCTGCACCACCAATAATTTTTGATTCTCTATGGGCATTTAGAATTGGTACTGGTGCTTCCGGTGATAATCTGGTGGCCGATCCGAAGATGTAGTGATCTAACATGAGATCGCCTATAACTAATATATCCGGAACGGGATTATTGTGATGTGCATTATGTAGTTTTTCTTTTAGCATGCTCTATTATAGGTCAAAGGTAAGCATAATGGCTTTTATAATGATTAAATATTGTTGATCCTGTTTTTAAAATGATCTGCTATTTCATTTACAGAATAACTATTTAAGCATTGTTTAGCCTCCAGGCCTCCTTTTCTGCCAACTAACACGCCGTACTTCATGTCATGGAAACCCTCTGTTCTGTGGGCATCCGGATTTATAGACAAAATAACGCCTTTTTCAAGCGCATAGCGATGCCAGCGCCAATCCAGATCTAAGCGCAATGGGTTTGCGTTGATTTCTATAACTACCTTATTTGCAGCACATGCATCAATTACTTTGGCATAATCTATTGGGTAACCTTTTCTGCTAAGCAATAGTCTGCCGGTAGGGTGTCCTAATATGGTAGTATATGGGTTTTCTATCGCTTTTATTAATCTTGAAGTAGCTTTTTCTTCGTCCATACGCAGGATGCTGTGTACAGATGCGACTACAAAATCAAAAGTTTTAAGGATGTCGTCGCTATAATCCAATGAACCATCAAAAAGGATGTCGCTTTCTATTCCTTTAAATATTTTAAATGGAGCAAGTTTGGCATTTAGTGCATCAATTTCCTGATGCTGTGCATAAACGCGTTGTTCGTTTAAGCCATTGGCATAAAATGCAGATTTTGAGTGATCGCAAATTCCCAGGTATTCTAATTGCAGGTTGTCTTTACAATAAAGCGCCATCTGTTCCAGGGTATGCACTCCATCACTCCAGGTAGAGTGGTTATGTAAACTTCCTTTTAGGTCATTGTAGGTAATTAACTGAGGCAGTTTGTTTGCCTTTGCCAATTCTATTTCATTTAATCCCTCCCTAAGTTCCGGTTCCACAAATGCTAAACCAGCTTTTTGATAAATAGATTGTTCATCATCAAAGGGACCGTTACCTGCTAAAGCTAAAACATCGGCAACGTGTTTTTCATTGCCGGTTAATTTAAACCAGTTGAGGTAGAAATCGTGTTTGGCTACCACGTAAAGTTTGATTTTAAGACCTGTAGGGCTGTGTGCTATAAGTGCATCATCGTCCTGCGCTTCAAATTGTAAAGGTTCAAATTCTGATATTCTTGTCACTATTTCATCGATGTGCTCGGCACCAATTACGAGTTCTATTTCTTCGATAATTTCCAGACAGCGGCGGTATGCTCCGGCAACGCCTAAAAGGGGCTCTCCACTGATGCTTCTAAGCCAGATGGCAAGGTCTGCAAATACTGTGTTAACAAATCCTTCTGCCTGGGCATACAGGAACTTGCCATGCGCTGCCATCTGAAATTCAATTACTTTCTTGATCTCTTCCTGTGTTTTCAGACCAAAGCCTTTTGCTTCAATAAGTCGGTTTTCATTACAAGCGTAATAAAGCTCACCAATGTTTTCGATAGCGAGATCTTTCCAGATAACTGATATTTTTTTAGGGCCAATACCTTTAATGCCAAGCATTTCTACAATTCCTTCGGGTGTTTCGGTCAGGATAGTCTGAAGTTCAACCATAGATCCTGTCTGCAGCAACTCCCATACTTTTGCCGATATACTTTTGCCAAGGCCATCTATGAGTGCAATTTCTTCGAGTGTTTTATCTTTAATGGCAAATGGTAGTTTATCTACTTTAAAAGCAGCATTAGCTACTGATTTTATTTTAAACGGGTTTTCATTATGTAGTTCCATCAATTGAGACAGGAGACGGAGGGTACGGGCGATAGTTTTGTTTTCCATTGAGCTATTTTTAGGATGATTCCATCGTTGCTAAATTAAATAAAAACGCTCGGTTTTTTGATTAATCTATTATTGGCATGGTTTTTTTACCTTATGTAGCTATGAGACAATTCAATATTTTAAGTGTTTTTTTGCTGGCGCTGGTTTTGGGCTGCAATGGACCGAATAAAAAGGCGACAGAAGAGGACAAAGAGGCCCGTCTTCCTGCCGGTGCATTTCCTGAATATTCGGGAGATCTGATGATTGTTCCGGGTAAGTCGATCGACAAAGTGTTTTTAGGGCAGGACATGCAGGAGGTTTTTAAGATTTTAGGGAACCCAAATGATGGTGATGCTGCGATGGGAAAGGCGTGGGGGATCTGGTATCTTAGAGATTCAACTGATGCCAAAAAAGGGGCGTTGTCTGTTTATTCTTCTTACAAGGATAGCACGATGGTTACCAAAGATGTAAAGCAGATTGTGGTGAGTGCTTCGAATTACAGGACTGATAAGGGTTTAAGGATTGGAGTATCTCTGGATGAGATAAAGGCAGTTTTCCCAAATGTAAAAAAGGCAGAAGTTTATGTGAGTACTGTTAAGAAAGATACTTTGATTGTTTATGATGCAGAGGATGAAGGAATTGCTTTTGATGTAAGGAATAAAGGAGATCATTTTTTTACTACAGCTATTACAGTACACCCTAAAAAAGTACCAGTAAATAGTACATATTTAACGATACATCCGGGTTGGAATAAGGTTCAGTGATTTTTTGATCGTCATTATGAAACGAATTATCAATGACAGATTGTTTAAAGCTGCCGTCATCTCCTATTGTCGAGAGATGACGGTGTATTCTAAAGTATGGCGGCGTGTTCTAAATAATAAAAGTAAAGATCTTTTAATTTACTTTTATTTCAAATGGCATACGTGTTTGTACGCCTGATTTTGAAATAGCTGATTTTATTTGCTGATAAATTGGATAGCTATCGCCAAGCTCTTGCTTAGCATAATATGTTTTTACTTTATCTGTGCTGCTTTCCATAAATGACTTCAATGGGCTTATCATTTCAGGATATTCGACTACTCTGTACTCTTTCACTTTTGCTTTTTTTGCTGCAGAAACAATTGCATCATTAAAGCTTCCGGTTCTATCTGCAAGTCCTATTTTTACCGCATCTGTACCTATCCAAACACGACCACCTCCAATACTATCAATATATGCTTTAGACTTTTTACGTCCTTCGGATACATGAGTAATAAAGGTATCGTAGACTCTGTTTACATCAGTTTGGATAATTAATCTTTCGCCATCAGTTAGAGGGCGGTTTGTACTCATGATATCGGCATACTTTCCGGTTTTAACACCGTCAAATGTAATCCCTAGTTTGGAGTTCAGTAATTTCTGGAAATTAGGGATTACCCCAAATACGCCAATAGAACCCGTGATTGTGTTCGGCTGTACAAAAATTGAATCTGCTGCACAAGCAATATAATAACCTCCGGATGCTGCCACATCACCAAATGAAGCAATTACCGGTTTAACTTTTTTGGTAAGAATAATTTCCCTCCAGATCACATCAGAGGCAAGTGCGCTGCCGCCTGGCGAGTTTACTCTCAATACTATAGCTTTGATGCTCGAATCTAATCTGGCCTTTCTAATGGTTCTGGAAAGGCGCTCAGAACCAATCTGTGCATTAGAACCTTCTCCACCAACAATATCTCCGTCAGCATAAATTACAGCTACTTTGTTTTTGCCGCTTTCACTTTTATCAGCGTTTATATTTTTGGCATAATCGTTTATAGTTATGCTGCTGATATTGCTTTTCTTGTCTTTACCACTTAAAGACTTAAGCTCATCAAGAATTTCATCTTTAAATTTAAGCCCATCAATCAGCTTATAAGCAAGTGCATCTTTTGGCTGCTGAATTTTATAATCATCCGCAATCTGATGTAAGGTTGGGGTACTGATGTGTCTGCTTTCTGCGATTCCGTCAAGAAATGTATTGTACATTCCGGTTAAATAAGCAGTAACCTGTTCACGGTTTTTATCACTCATTTTGTCGGTAATAAATGGCTCAATTGCACTCTTATAAGAACCTACTCTTATAATTTGTGCCTCGATACCTAATTTATCCAGTGCTCCTTTAAAGAACATGACCTGAGAGCTTAAACCTTTAAATTCAAGGGCACCTTCAGGGTTCAGATAAACTTTATCGGCCACAGAGGCCAGGTAATAAGCACTCTGAGTATAAACCTCGCTATAAGCTATAATTTTCTTTTTACTGGTTTTGAAATCTATTAAAGCATTTCTTACCTCGCGCAATGTTGCAAAGCCCGCATTTGGAGAGGTAACATTCAGATAAATGCATTTGATATCATCGTCTGTTTTTGCTTTTTTAAGAGATTTAAGGATATCATTAAATCCTATACTTTTCTCGCCATCGCCCCCTACAATTGGTAGATTTGAAAAAGTATCATCTGGAGTTCGCTCTTTAATTGCCTGATCCATATTTAAATAAAGTACAGAATTGCTGCTTACGCTAACAGTTTTATCACTCTCGAGAGACGAAACAACACCAACAATAACTACTACAAATAACAGGGTAAAAAGGACAAGTGAAATGATGACTCCAACAACGGTTGCAAAAACATACTTGAAAAATTCTCTCATGTGGTGGTTTAATATTTATTTTGTAAATATAAGTAAAAAAATAGCCTGAGGCTTTTATATGATATTGGATACTAAAAAAGTTTATTTGTTACTGGGTAGCAACCTTGGCGATAGGGAACAGTTGATTGAAGATGCCATTAAACAAATTGCTAATGAAATAGGAGAGGTGTTTATAAGATCGTCAGTTTACGAGACTGAGGCCTGGGGCAATGAAGATCAGCCTTCTTTTTTGAATACTGCATTAGGTGTTGAAACTAAACTCACACCCACTGAGGTGCTAAATAAGGCCCTGGAAATTGAATTGGAACTGGGAAGAATCAGGCATGAAAAATGGGGTTCTCGCTTAATCGATATTGATCTTATTTTTTATGATGACATTGTGGTAGATATGGCGGCCGAATTACAAATACCTCACCCGCAGATGCAATTCAGAAAGTTTGTTTTAGAGCCTTTGGCCGAGATAGCGCCTGATTATGTGCATCCGGTTTTAAAAATGACTGTTCGCGAAATATTAGAAAGATTACGTGATAATTTATCTGTATCTAAAATTTAATTATATTTTTGTTCCAATGATTAACGTAAATAAAAATGATGAGCCTTTAGATCTTTCTTACTTAAGAGAGATGTCTGCAGATAATGCGGAGTTTATCATAGAGATGATAGATCTTTTTAAAGTTCAAACACCAGTATATCTTTCTGAGCTTGAAAGTGCCGTAGCTGATAGAAACTGGCCATTGGTATCAACCTGTGCGCATAGAATGAAACCTACCTTTGCTTATATTGGAAGGGAAGATGCTAAACTGCACATGCAGATGATTGAACATAATGCCCGCGAGCTTATTGATGTGGAAGCATTGCCTCAGGCATTTGCTGAAATTGCTGAGTTTGTGCCCATCTTATACAAACAGTTAGATCGTGCAAAAGCAGATCTTGAAAAAGATCTTTAAGCTGCAGGGATACGCCTGAAATGTAAAATTGACAATCCGATATACAACACCAGTATAAAAGGAACCGCTGCAAATTTTAGAAAAGGCAGCAGCAGTGCTGATATGATCAGAAAAATATACTTTATTTTATTCTGAGCCCAGCTTGTTGAACTGAATTTTAAAGAGAAGATTCTAATCTCACTTACCAGTAACCAGCTTAATAGTGCCGTTAATCCAATAAGAAGCAAGGTAGAATTGATAACCGAGGGATAGTCTTTTTGAATAAATGGCAGAGAAACTATAAACAAGGTATTCATTGGAGTATTTAAACCGATGAAATCTTCCGTTTGCCTGGTGTCGTTATTAAATTTCGCTAATCTTAGTGCAGAGAATACCGTAATAATAAAGGCCAGATAAGGCAGGTAGGGTGATGCGTAGTCACTTTGCGAAAGTAGTTGATACATTACCACTCCCGGCAGGAAACCGAAGCTCACCATGTCGGCCAAAGAATCCAGATCCTTTCCGATGTTTGATTTTACGCTTAGTAATCTGGCAGCAAAGCCATCAAAGAAATCAAAGATTCCGGACAGCAGCACAAAGTATGCTGCTGTCTCCAGAGCTCCGTTAAAAGCATAAACTATTCCGATGCAACCTGAGAACAGATTTGCACAGGTAATTGCATTAGGGATATGCTTCTTAATCATTTATTAGCTATTCATCGAAATTAAAAACTCTTCGTTCGATTTTGTGCCTTTTATCTGTGCCTGTACAAATTCCATAGCTTCCTGTGCATTCATATCAGCCAGGTGGTTACGTAAGATCCATACACGTTGTAAAGTGTCTCTGTCATGTAACAGATCGTCTCTACGCGTGCTCGATGCAGTAATATCGATAGCAGGGAAGATACGTTTGTTAGATAGTTTACGATCTAACTGTAGTTCCATGTTACCAGTACCTTTAAATTCTTCGAAGATCACCTCATCCATTTTAGAACCGGTATCTGTTAACGCAGTTGCAAGGATGGTTAAAGAGCCACCTTTTTCTATGTTACGTGCAGCACCAAAGAAACGTTTCGGTTTGTGTAATGCATTTGCATCCACACCACCAGAAAGGATTTTACCTGATGCAGGAGCAGTTGTGTTGTAAGCTCTGGCTAATCTGGTGATAGAATCTAGCAAGATTACTACATCATGACCGCATTCTACAAGACGTTTTGCTTTTTCAAGAACGATGTTGGCAATTTTAACGTGACGCTCTGCAGGCTCATCAAAAGTTGAAGCGATAACTTCAGCTCTTACACTTCTTGCCATATCAGTTACCTCTTCCGGGCGCTCGTCTATCAGTAATATGATCAGATAAACCTCAGGGTGATTTTTAGCAATTGCATTGGCTACCTCTTTAAGTAAATTGGTTTTACCTGTTTTAGGCTGCGCTACAATTAAACCACGTTGCCCTTTACCTATCGGGGTAAACAGGTCAATGATCCTGGTAGAATAGTTGTTGGTTTCTGTGAAAAGATTTAACCTTTCAGTAGGAAACAAAGGAGTAAGGTAGTCAAATGGAACACGGTCCCTAACATCAGCTGGTAACCGTCCGTTAATAGTTTCCACCCTTACCAGAGGGAAATACTTTTCGCCTTCCTTTGGAGGGCGGATACTTCCTTTTACTGTATCACCTGTTTTTAAACCAAATAGTTTGATTTGCGACTGAGACACATAAATGTCATCCGGAGAGGAAAGGTAATTGTAATCAGCAGATCTAAGGAAGCCATAGCCATCAGGCATGATTTCCAAAACACCTTCGTTGGTGATGGTATTATCAAAATCAAGATTTGAATAGCTATTCTCGTTTTGTTTTTGATGACCACCAACGTTAGGGCCTTTAGGCCTGTTTTCGTCTCTTTGAGGCTTATTGCCTTTTTTGTTTTCACCTGAAGGAACGTTTTGAGTAGGTGCAGCTACAGGGGCTGACTGAGCAGTTTCTGTAACTTCTGAAGGTGTTTCAGTAGCTTCAATCTGAGGCTCAGCCTCCGGTATGGCTACTTCTTCAGCGGCTTCTTCTGCGTATCGTTGTTCCGATCCAGGAAGCGGATCAAACAACGATGCCCTGTTGAAAGGTTTAGTTGTTGGGCCTTCTTCTTCCTTTGCAGGGATTCGGATTCTTTTACGGGTTGGTTTTTCAGCAGTACCAGTATCTTTTACAGTTTTCGCTTTACTGATTTTAGCTGGTGCTGCTACCTCAGTCACTTCAGCTGCAGGAGCGCCTGTTTCTTGTTCTGTTATTTGTGCAATAATTTCAACCAGTTCAGCCTTACGTAACTCATCGGCATTTAGTATGCCTTGAGTTTTTGCAATCTCACGCAATTCGGCTGTGAGTTTTTCATTTAATTCTGTTTTATTAAACATTATATGGGTGTAGAGAAATTTTTAAAAATAGAATTTACCAATTGAACAGAGCAGAAAATACGGCTATAAAAGATAGTAGAAGACAAAATTTTATTGGATTTTCTGGAATGATCAGATAAACTTTTAGAGAATTATGTTGCAATTGTATGTATTTGTAAACTAATCTCCAAGAAAAACTTAAAATTGTTTAAAATAATTTCATTCAAAAGTTTTTAAATAGGCATTAAATCACTGTTAAATTTGGCATCTTTGCACACAAAATTTACCCTCTGATGAATAAGAAGCAGTTATTTGAACAAATCAAAAGTAAGAAATCTTTTTTATGTGTTGGCCTTGATCCGGTTCTGGAAAATATTCCAAAACACTTATTAAAATACGAAAACCCTGTGTTGGAATTTAATAAGCAGATAATTGACGCAACTAAAGATCTGTGTGTAGCTTACAAACCTAACACTGCTTTTTATGAGTCGATGGGATTAAAGGGTTGGGGAACTTTAATTAAAACATGGCAATATATTCCTAAAGATATTTTTACAATTGCCGATGCAAAAAGAGGAGATATCGGGAACACTTCGGCCATGTATGCAGATGCTTTTTTTAATGAAGCCAAGTCCGATATGAGTTTTGATTCTATAACTGTTGCTCCTTATATGGGAAAGGATTCTGTTGGTCCGTTTCTGGAATATAAAGATAAATGGGTAATCCTTTTGGCTTTAACCTCAAATGCAGGTCATAGCGACTTCCAGTTACATGAAACGCCGGATGGTAAATTGTATGAAGAAGTGATTCGAATTTCTTCTCAGTGGGCAAGTAGTGAGCAATTGATGTACGTCGTAGGTGCTACGCGAGGTTCTGAGTTTGAAAATATAAGAAGATTGGCTCCCGATAATTTCTTATTGGTGCCGGGTATTGGCGCACAGGGTGGTAGCCTTGCCGATGTTTGTAATTATGGCTTAAATAAAGAATGTGGCTTACTCGTGAATTCTGCAAGAGCCATCATTTATGCGAGCAAAGGCGAGGACTTTGCTGATAAGGCAAGGGAAGAAGCTTTAAGCGTACAAAAAGAGATGGAGCAGATCTTACTCTCTGCGAAATTGATATGACCGCTAAAACTGACTTTAAATTAATATTTGCATTAATAGGTGTTGCTGTTGTTTGGGGGACAACATACCTGGGGATTCGTATTGCAGTAGAAACCATTCCTGCATGGTTTGTAGCCGCAATAAGACAAGGCTTTGCATCCTTAATTTTGATGGGGATACTGCTGAGTAAAAATGAATTGAAATGGAAAAACTGGCCTTATTTGAGAAGGCAGTTGCTGGTGTCTGTTTTAATGATTGTTGTTGCTAACGGAATGACTACTGTAGCAGAAGAAACCATACCTAGTGGATTAACATCGCTGATTAATGCACTAAGTCCTCTGGTTGTTTTTTTGGGAAGCGTACTGTTCGGTTTACAAAGGCCCAGCTTAAAAGGTTTTGTAGGTGTAATTATTGGCTTTTTGGGAGTAGCTTTTATTTTTAGAGCGGGTTTAGGCGATCTGTTAGATCCTAATTATAAAACGGGGATTATGTTTTTATGTTTTGCCGTTACGGGCTGGGCCTCTGGAACTATTTACACTAAAAAATACACCCTTAAAACAGATAATATTTTTCTTGATCTGTTCTATCAATTTGCATTCTCCGCTGTAATTCAGCTTGGACTTGCTTTTGGTTTCTCTGGAGATACACATATAGCTTCATGGAGTTTAAGGAGTTTAATGGCGGTAGGTTATCTGGCAATTTTTGGATCTGTTGTTGGGTATTTCTGTTATCATTATGCTTTAAAAAAGGTTACTGCTACCGAAGTATCTGTACTTTCTTATTTTAATACCGTTATTGCATTGTTTTTAGGTTGGTTGATTCTTGATGAAATTGTTACGTTTGACATCATTATTGCTACAGTCCTGATTATCCTGGGTGTGTTCATCACAAATTATAAAAAGCAAAAAATATAAGTTAGTACTTGTTTAAGTGAGTGTTTTTGAATTGCAAAGTTGATGTGATGGATGCGGACTTTAATTCCGCTCAAAACATTGCTTTGCTTGCTTGGTGCTGTTGTAAATCTGCCCGAAAGATGCGGGATGTATAGTTGTACTGTACATTATTGATGTCTAAAGCCCATCCCATCACAAAGTGTGGGTGGATAGTTTAGGTTAACAAAAGCACTGAGCATGTAAATGTTCAGCCCGGACGAAAATCTATTCAAAGCATATTCATAAACACCATTTGTGTGTTTTTCTTCGCTTATGGTAAGTATACAGATCAGCCCCAGTTTATGGATAGGGTACTTGATTTTTTAGATCGGGTTCCTGCTGAGGACAATATAATAATCACTAAATATTTAGATTCGGGGACAAAAGCACACAATGCTTTTATGTCTCAAGCGTTGTTACAACTAAATAAATATTACTGTACTCAAAAAAAATGCTTAAATTGTGGTATAGGAATTAAAATTTTAAAAGAAATAATATGTTCCAGCGCATTGTTACCTTTTTTGAAAAGCAAAGTTTCGGGGTGTGTACCTACCTTGCAGAGCGTTTAAATATGTCGATTAGTAAAATCCGGCTGTTCTTTATCTACTCTTCCTTTTTAGCGGTAGGTTTTCCGATTGTGTTTTATATTCTGGCAGCACTTGTTCTTGATGTAAGACACTATATCAAAAGGATTCGCCTGCGTATTTGGGATGTATAAATGATTTTAACTTTTTAAAGCTAAACTCGCAGAATTTCTGCGATTTCAGAGAAACCCTTTTCCTCAGCCAGATCGGCAGGCAGTTTGCCTCCTTCCATTCTGCTATTTACTTCAGCATTATGCTCTAGCAATAGAATAATTATTTCAATATCCCCTTGTTGGGCAGCCGCATGCAGAGGCGTAAAACCCGCTTGTTGTTTTACATTTATTATTGCCCCGGCATCGATCAGCATTTTGGTGATGTTGTAGCTTTTAATAGCTACTGCCGAGTGAATGGGATATACATTAAAACCATTGTTTGCAGGTATATTTACATCTGCTCCGCTTTCTATAAGAAATTTACAGATCTCCTCATTGGCAAAATAAGTAGCCAGGCCCAAGGGCGTAAAGCCATCAGCCGACAAAGCGTTTACTGAATCTGGGTTTTGAGCGACCAATTGGGTAGTAAGCTCATATTTGCCCAATGCGCAGGCTTCAAATATGGTGAGGTTTGCTACAAAACTTGCAATTAATAAAGCAACTCCAGGTTTTCTGTAATAGCATGCCAATAACGCCGGAGATATCCCGTGGCTTGTTTTTTGACTGGCAAGCTGCGGCTGTTTGGTTAAAAGATCTGATATCTCTTGTTTCTTATCGGCTTCGATTAAACTTTCAAGATGAGCAATGTCCATTGTTAAATTTAAATTAAAAATGCTTAATAAAATTAACAAACTTAGCTAAAAATGTTTTATCTAAAAAAAATCCCGCCTAGTGAAACACTAAACGGGATTACCCTAAAACAAAACTATATCTAAAAAATCAAAACTTAAACGCTTTGTATCTATGACTTTAATTAAGTGAGAAGGTTTAAAATACCTTAGGAATTTATTTTGAGAAGATGCATATTGTCTAAAAGTTTTTGAAGAAATAAACGTTTTTACCTTGAATAAATTTATTGAATTAGGCGATGTTTAGCGGTATTTGTAATATCTTAGCATAGATGGCAATAATATTATTTAAGTTTGTTGATTATTAATATTCGTAAGAAAAATGTCGGTAAGGGGAAACCAATTTAAGTCCAATTCTTTTAAAAATGATCAAGCTGATAAGCAGGGCTCCAGATCGCAAGGCACAAAGAAATTCAGGGAGAGATCAGAAATATTACCCCGTTTGGATTTTCAGAATGGGCGGGCGGTTAAGATCGTAGGCTTGTTTTTTGTCATTCTTTCACTATACTTTCTTATTGCTTTTACTTCATACTTATTTACCTGGCAAGAAGATCACAGTTATGTAATAGATGCAAATGGTGGCTGGAGTAATTTGTTTAAAACTTACGAGGAACTGCAGCAGGTAAATATTCCTCCGGTAGTGCAGAACTGGCTTGGCAAGATAGGTGCGTTGTTATCCCATCAATTTATTTACGAATGGTTTGGCCTGGCCTCTTTTCTTTTTGTATTTGTATTCTTTGTTATTGGATACAGATTGCTGTTTAAGGTAAAAATATTCGCCCTTGAAAAAACATTGGGTTATAGTCTTTTCTTTTTGTTGTTTATCTCTTTAACCTTTGGGTTTTGTCACGCTTTCTTTTCTAATGCCCCTCATTTTTTAGAGGGTGAGTTTGGCTACTGGACTAATAAATTGCTGACTGCCCAGATTGGGACTGCAGGAGTAGGAGTGCTAATTGCCTTTTTAGGGTTAACGATTTTAATAATTGCCTATAACATAGACTTTAAACTACCTCTGCGTAAACAGGATGGGGGAATTGTTCCTGAAACACCTGATAATATTGAGCTCGAAAACGAAATGCCCTCTGAGCCGGTTGAGTTTACACTGAATGATAAACTAGGTAACCAGCGTAAAAAAGAACAGAACATCGTTGTTACCCCATCAAGATTTGAAGAAAGAGAAGTTGAGGAGGAAAAACCCCCAGTATTTACGCAGGCAGTAAACGTTATGCATCCACCAGTAGTGCTTTCGCCAGCGGCTGATGAGCGACCTAAATCTCCTATTCTGGAGGTTCCTAAGGTTGAGCCGGAATTGACTATTGAAAAAACTGAAGAAGATAAGAAATCGGAAGAGCTTGTGGAGCAATTTGGCAATTATGATCCGACGCTGGATCTGGCCAGTTATAAATATCCTCATCTGGACTTGCTGGAAAACTATGGTTCCAATAAAATATCTGTTAATGCAGATGAGTTGGAAGCCAATAAGAATAAGATTGTTGAAACCTTAAATCATTATAACATCGAGATTGATAAGATTAAGGCTACGATAGGACCAACGGTTACGCTTTATGAAATTATTCCGGCACCTGGTGTCCGTATTTCGAAGATCAAAAATCTGGAGGATGATATTGCTTTAAGTTTAGCTGCTTTAGGCATACGTATTATTGCACCAATGCCTGGTAAAGGTACTATTGGAATTGAGGTGCCTAATATGCATCCGGAAATGGTTTCGATGAGAAGTATTCTGGCTACAGAGAAGTTTCAGCAAACTACGATGGATTTACCTATTGCACTTGGTAAAACCATTTCTAATGAGGTTTATATTGCTGACCTCTCTAAAATGCCTCACTTACTTGTTGCCGGGGCTACCGGTCAGGGTAAATCAGTAGGTATTAACTCTATTTTGGTCTCGTTACTTTATAAAAAACATCCTTCGCAACTTAAATTTGTGTTGGTTGATCCTAAAAAGGTTGAGTTAACCTTGTTTAATAAAATTGAGCGTCACTTTTTGGCAAAGCTACCAGGAGAAGCTGATGCCATTATTACGGATACCAAAAAGGTAATTAATACCTTAAATTCTCTTTGTATTGAAATGGATCAGCGTTATGATCTGTTAAAAGATGCACAGGTTAGGAATTTGAAGGAATACAATGAGAAATTCATTAAAAGAAAATTAAATCCGAATAACTCGCATAGATTTTTGCCGTATATAGTGCTGATTGTTGATGAGTTTGCAGATTTGATGATGACTGCAGGTAAAGAAGTGGAAACGCCTATTGCCCGATTGGCACAACTTGCACGCGCGGTTGGTATTCACCTTGTGCTTGCAACCCAACGTCCTTCAGTAAATATAATAACGGGTACTATAAAGGCAAATTTTCCGGCACGTTTGGCATTCAGGGTATTGTCTAAGATAGATTCAAGAACTATTTTGGATAGCGGTGGTGCTGATCAGTTAATTGGTAGGGGGGATATGCTATTGTCTACAGGAAATGACCTGATCAGGCTGCAGTGCGCATTTGTTGATACACCGGAGGTTGATAGGATCTCTGAATTTATTGGCGTTCAGCGTGGTTATCCGGAAGCTTATCAGCTGCCAGAATATATTGATGAAGCAGCAGAGTCAGCGAAGCTTGATTTTGATCCGAACGACAGAGATTCTATGTTCGAAGATGCCGCCAGGTTAATTGTTATGCATCAGCAAGGTTCTACATCTTTAATACAAAGAAAATTGAAACTTGGCTATAATAGAGCAGGCCGTATTATAGATCAACTTGAAGCTGCAGGAGTGGTTGGCCCATTTGAAGGAAGTAAGGCAAGGGAAGTTTTAATACCCGATGATTACGCTTTGGAACAGTTCTTGAATGAGCTTAATAAATAATTAAAGAACATGATGAAGAAGATAGTGTTGTTGATGTTTGTGTTGGGAGTTACCTTGTCCTCTTACGCTCAAACCGATGCCAAGGCAAAAGCCATATTAGCAGAGGTTAGTAAAAAATACCGTTTATACGATGTTGTTAAAGCCGATTTCACTTTTACAGTAGATAATCAACAAGCAAAAATTAAAGAAACGCAGCAAGGTACCTTGTATGCTAAGGCTAGGGCCAATAAATACAAGGTTGCCATGACCAATCAGGATTTAATAAGTGATGGAAAAAGCCAGTGGACTTATTTGAAAGATGATAAAGAAGTACAACTTACAAATGTTGACAACAGCGATGATGTAATAAACCCTGCAAAGATTTTTACACTTTATGAAAAGGGGTACAAATATTTGTATACAGGAGATAGTAAGGTTGGTGGAAAGGTTTATCAAATGATTGACTTATCGCCGATAGATACTAAAAAATCTTTTTTCAAGATTCGTTTAAGTATTGATAAGGTAGCAAAACAGATTTCTAATGTACTGATCTTTGATAAGAACGGAAACAAGTATGCCTATTCTATAAAATCTTTTGTGCCTAATGTTAAGGTTCCTGAATCTACATTTGCTTTTGATGCTAAGAAGTATCCGGGTGTAGAGGTGGTTGACTTGAGGTAAGATTGTATTTTTTTAACAATTTTTTCTAAGTTTGGTGTTATGACAGTAACTCCTCTATTTTGAAGATCACGATTTTAGGAACAGGCACTTCGCAAGGTATTCCTGTTATCGCATGTAATTGCATAGTTTGTCGGTCTGCCGATCATAAAGATAAGCGTTTAAGGGTATCTGTACTGATAGAAACAGGCGATAGGACCATTGTTATTGATAGCGGACCAGATTTCAGATACCAGATGCTTAGGGCAAATGTAAAAGATCTGGATGCTATTTTGTTTACTCATGAGCATAAAGATCATGTTGCAGGCTTGGATGACATCAGGCCATTTAATTATTTGCTGAAAAAGAATATCGAGATATATGCAACAGAACGTGTTCAGCATACTTTAAAAAAGGAATTTTCTTACATTTTTGCTGAAGCACACTATCCCGGTTTACCACAAATTGATTTAAATACCATAGCTTACGAGGCTTTTCCTGTTGGCGAGACAACAATAGTACCTCTGGATATAATGCATTATAAGCTTCCGATATTGGGATTCAGGATAAATGATTTTGTTTATATCACAGATGCAAAAACTATTTCTGAAGAAACAATTGCTAAAATAGAAGGTGCTAAGATACTCGTTGTAAATGCTTTGCAGAAGGAACAGCATATATCACATTTCACATTAGATGAAGCAATTGCTTTTGCACAGAAGATAGGGGCGGAGGAGACGTATTTTACGCATATAAGCCATAATATGGGACTTCATGAGGTTGTTGAAAAAGAATTGCCAGATAATATTAAATTAGCCTACGATGGGTTAACATTATATTGCGAATAAATATATATTTGCAGCAAGATACCCGGGTGGCGAAATTGGTAGACGCGCCAGCTTGAGGGGCTGGTGCTGGCAACGGCGTGGCAGTTCGAATCTGCTCCCGGGTACTGTTCTAAGTATGCATGCTTAGGGTATAAACCGGACTTTGAACATAAAAAGTCCGGTTTTTTTGTGTAAAATCGGCCTTAAAAGCTATCTCAGCCTTGTTCAAAGTATTCCTGCTCATGGTCAGTCTGGTAGAGGGGGAAGAGGAGATTAGCTTAGAACACTTGTTGCGGCTTCAAGCCCCAAACGTCATTTTGACTTACTATATTTCGATTTCGATTAATTCCACGCTTTACGGAATGCCCAGATTTGCATAGTTAATTAAAAAAGAAATTATGCAAAAGACAATTTTTATCACTGGGGCCTCATCTGGGCTGGGCAAGGCAACAGTTAAATTATTTCAGGCAAAAGGCTGGAACGTTATTGCAACGATGCGAAATCCTGAAAAGGAAAACGAATTAAAAGAGCTTCCAAACGTAACCTTGGTGAAATTGGATGTTATTGATGGTGCGGCAATTCAAAAAACAGTTTCGACTATTTTACAATCCCATGCTGTGGATGTTGTGCTGAACAATGCCGGTTACGGTCTGATAGGCCCCGGACAGCTATTGAAAATGCAAGACGAAGAGGCAGATTATAATGGGATGGCACTTCACATCCATCCCGATTTTATTCGACATTATTCATTAAATACACAGATCAAACAATATGGTTTTTTCGGCTACTCAGCAGCCGAAGCTCTTTATCTTTCCGAGAAGGAAAAAGCAACCATTCTGAGTATTTACAGATTTATTCAGGAGGAGCTGAGCGAACGCATTGATAAATTCAGTCAGGATGTAATCATTTCACAAATTGAACTTCTGCTCAATTATTCCAACCGCTTTTATGATCGGCAATTCCTAACCCGAAAGGCTGTAAACAATGATATTCTTTCCAGATTGGAAGAACTTTTGAAAAACTATTTTATAGATAATAAACTACTCATTAAGGGACTGCCGACCGTAAATTCAGTAGCAGAAAATCTTAATGTTACGCCACGTTACCTGAGCGATCTATTACGGAATCTTATCGGGTTGAATACCCAGCACTTAATCCACGAAAAAGTGATAGAAAAGGCAAAGGAATATCTGGCTAAGGATGAACTGACCATTGCTGAAATTGCATATCATTTGGGATTTGAACATCCGCAATCCTTCAATAAACTCTTTAAAAGTAAAACTTCGTTCTCCCCTTCAGACTATAAGAAGAGCTTGCAAAATTAATTTATAAAATTGTTTGCTTAGCTTGACAAAGGTATATTCAAAAGGATCAGCATTAGTTTTTGGAGAAAATGATCTAAACCAGACAAATTCTGAAATGAATGTTTCAGATAATTTTTATCTTTGCACCTGAATCATGGCGAGAAATGTTGAATTTGACGAACAGTTGGCGGTTTCCAAGGCAATGGATGTCTTTTGGAGGAAAGGCTATAATGGCACCACAATGCGTGATCTGACCGAGGCTATGGGCATCAATAGCAGCAGCCTTTATAATACCATTGGCGACAAGCACGAACTTTTTATCCGCAGTATAAAGCATTATACCGAGACCAGAATGAAAGAAGCCTTAAAGCAACTGGAGCCTATCAAATCTCCAATAAAGGCGATCGAAAAGTTTATCCAATCCTCGGTTTATGTTATTACGAACGAACCCAATAGTTGTTTGGCCATTAAAACTACTTTTGAGGTAGCTGCTACCGACGAGCAGGTGCAAAAAATCATCAAGGTCGATAATGATTTTACCTATAATCTTTTGAACGGTTTGGTGGAAAAAGCAATCCAAAAAGGAGAAATAACGGTAAGCCAGGACGCAGCTATGCTGACGGACTATATCATCAATCACTTTAGTGGCTGGCACGAATTTTTTATCATCCATAAAGACAAAACTCGCATCAAGAATATGGCGGCGTTCCTGATCAAACAAATCAACCAATAATTTTTTTGCCAAAATCTGAAACAAACGTTTTAAAATTATGAATATATTAAAAGAGTACAAAGAGTATTTCTGGGCAAATGAAAAACCAGAAGTAGTGGAAATAGGCGAAGCAAACTATGTCGCTATTCTTGGAGAAGGAAGCCCCGGAACGGCTCTTTTCTATAAAAAGAAAGCTGCTGTCAAAGAATTTGTTGCTGTATTAGAGCAACATTATGCCGCAATAGATTTGGCATTTTCGAGCAGCGTGGTAGAAATATTCTACTGGTTTGATGAGGAAGAAGTGGGATATGTAGATATCGGAAATTTCTATACAACGGTAGATTTAGATTTGCTGAAGTACCGTATTGCGATCCGTATTCCTGACTTTGTAAAAGCGGAAGCCATTCAAGAGATTGGGCAAACAAGCGAGCTCCCTTTCGCAAAAGACTTTGAACACTTTACCTACACGGCAGGAACCTGTGTACAGCTTTTGCACAAGGGTCCTTTTTCCGGAGAATTGCAAACGCTGCCCATACTCCAAAAATTTGCTACGGAGAATGGATTTAAAAAATCTGGAATGCACCACGAAATCCACTTGACCCACTTTGAATTGGGACAAAATCAGGCGCATCTGCAGACCATCCTGCGTGACCCGGTGACAAAACAACACTAAATTTTTTAAATAAATCTGAAACAAATGTTTCAATAATTACAATCAATAATGGGAAAATCAAATAATGAGTTATCGGGCAAGATAGCCCTGGTTACAGGTGGAACAAAAGGAATTGGAAAAGCCATAGCAGATAAGCTGGCAGCCAATGGGGCAACAGTTGTGGTAACGGCACGAAAACCATCCGAAGAAGAAAGCGGACATCATTTTATAGCGGCCGATCTGACCCACAGTAGCAATATAGCGGAACTGACAGGTAAAATCATCGAAAAATACGGAACGGTGGATATCCTGATCAACAATGTGGGCGGTACTTCCTCTCCGGCAGGAGGTTTCCAGATGCTCAGCGACGACGACTGGAACAGTGATATCGAACTCAATCTTTTAGCTTCTATACGGCTTGATAAAGCTATGGTTCCAAAGATGATCGAAAAGAACTCGGGAGTAGTAATCCATATTTCCTCACTGAATGGCAAGATACCCTTGTACCAGTCCAATTTCTCTTATGGTATAATGAAATCGGCTTTAAATGCTTACAGTAAAACCCTTGCCAATGAAGTTGCCAAACACGGTGTTCGGGTAAATACAGTTTCCCCGGGCATGGTCAAAACAACAGCTATGGAAACTTTTTTGGAAAGCTATGCAAAGACCATTAACAAAACCGTAGCAGAAGCTTCACAACAGCTTATGGATAGCCTGGGCGGGGTGCCGATGAACCGTTTGGCCGAACCAGAAGAAATTGCGAATATGGTTGCTTTTTTGGTATCCGATGGCGCCAGTTATATCACGGGAGCCAATATGCTTGTTGATGGCGGGACATTTCCAGCTGTTTAATTACCGGGTAGTTTAACAATAGAAAAAAATAATAAGATCGGGAACATTGGTTTCGACAGGTCATTCAATTTAAAAAAGATAAAATGGAAAAAGAACTTATAGGCAAAGTGGCCCTGGTAACTGGCGGAACAAAGGGCATAGGCAGGGCAATCGCCGAAAGGTTGTCGAATGCTGGTGCAATCGTAATTGTAACGGCAAGAACCCGCCCTATAGAAACGCAAACAAAACATCATTTCATCGCCGCAGATCTGACTATTGCTGGTGAAACCGACAAGGTTGTTAATGAGGTCAATGAAAAATTTGGATCAATCGATATTCTTGTCAATAATATGGGTGGTTCTACCAGTCCTTCGGGTGGGTTTGGAGCCCTTACCGATGAACATTGGGAGAGTGACCTGCAATTAAACCTTCAATCTGCCGTACGCATAGACAGGGCAATATTGCCGCAGATGGTGGAAAAGAAAAGCGGTGTCATCGTCCATATTTCTTCAGTCACAGGCACCCTTCCGGTATATCAATCATTGGGCGGTTATGCCGTAGCCAAAGCTGCCCTGAACAATTACAGCAAAAGTTTGTCGAAAGAGTTTAGCTCAAAAGGGATAAGGGTCGCCACGGTCTCTCCGGGAATGGTAAAGACAGATACCATGGATGGCTACCTTCAATCACTGGCCGAAACATCAGGTTTGAACGTAGCACAGGTAACACAAAATTTGATGGATAGCCTCGGCGGTATTCCTTTGGGAAGGATGGCTCTGCCGGAGGAAATAGCAGAACTGGTTGGCTTTTTGGTCTCTCCAAAAGCATCCTATATCACAGGGGTAAATTACATTATTGACGGAGGATCAAATCCATCATTATAATGCTTAAACCCTAAATAATATAAGAATATGGACAAAAAGAAAAATAAGCTTCTGATTTATGGTGCAACCGGATATACTGGAAAAATCATTGCAGCGAGAGCAAAGGAGTTAAATATTGATTTTGAGATTGCAGGGCGGGAACCCGATAAAACCCGAAAATTGGCAGAAGAATTAGCGGTTGGCTATCACATTTTTGATGTAGATACCCAGTACGCTTGGAAAAAAGCATTAGAAGGTAAACAGGCTTTAATCAATGCAGCTGGCCCATTTAAATTTACTGCCGAACAGGCGATGAAAGCCTGCCTGAAAGCTGGCGTTCACTATCTGGATATCAGTGCGGAGTTGGAGACCTACCGATTGGCGCAATCGCTGGACGGAGAAGCTCGGGAAGCTGGAGTACAGTTGATATCAGGTGCGGGACTTTTTGTAAGCTATGACGCCTTGGTGGTGCATCTTTCAAAATTAGTGGCAGAACCTCAATATCTGAAAGTGGGTTTCCGACATTACGGCGGTTTTTCCAGAGGGTCAGTTTTAAGCAGTAAGAACATCGCTGACCTGGGCATATTGATTCGTAGAAATGGTGAAATTATTGATAATCCTGACCCACAGTCGAAAATATTTTCATTTGGTCAAGAGGACGTTGAATGTATGCCAACGCCCCTGGGAGGAATTATCCTGAGTTATAAATCCACGGGAATTCCAAATATCGAAGAGTTTTTTTCCTTGAAACTGCCCGCCACAGAACTTCAGGATTTAACTTCCGAAAACCTGCCCGATGGACCGACCAAGGAAGAACGTGCAGCAGGGAGAAATGGAATTTCAGCTGAGCTTACAGGCAAAGACGGGGAAGTAGTAAAAGCTTATGTAGATGCCCCTTCGGGATATGACCTTACACCGCTTTCGGTAGTAGCTGTAGTGCATCGTATCTTAAATGGCGACTTTAAAGTAGGCTATCAATCACCTGGCTCGGCATATGGTGAGGATATCATTAAAGATATTCCTGATACTTATTTAATCGAGAATAATGTCTAACAAAAAAATCAAATTTAAAGATGAGCAGCGAACAACAGATCCAAAACTTAATTGCCCGGTACACGCATTATGTAGATCAAGCCAAATTCGATAAGGTTGGAGACTTATTTGCCAACGGGAAAATCATATCCCCAGGTAATATGATGGAAGGTAAAGATGAGGTGGTTAGCCAATTGAGCAAAAATTTGCAGGTCTATGCTGACGGGACTCTTCGAACGGCGCACCTGACTACCAACACGGTTTTGGATATTCAGGAAGATGCAAATGAGGCTACGGCGGTATCCTATCTTTCCATTTTACAAGCTGATGCCGAAAGAGGACTTTCTTTACAACCAATTGCCGTGGGGCGTTACCATGATACCTTTAAGCGTGTGGATGGACGATGGGAATTTTCGGTCAGGGAACTCATCATCACGTTGGCAGGAGATCTTTCACACCACGCAGCACCAAATACCATCGACCCTCAGACAATCGAAAACAGAGGGAAGTAAACTGTTTGAAAGCATAGATAAAATGTTCGTCAAAATGGCAACGAAACCTTCCGTTTTAACGAACTTAAACCTCACAGTTTAGTTCATCCTTGTATTAACATAAATTAATAACAATGAGTTACTGCGACTATATACCTATGATGAAGGAACCAGGCCGAAGCCTTCACCAGAATTATCATGACAATCATTACGGATTTCCTATTCATGATGACAATGAGCTTTTCGGTCGCTTGATTATGGAAATAAATCAAGCGGGGCTGAGCTGGGAAACTATCCTTAAAAAAGAGGAAAACTTACGTAAAGCCTATGATAGTTTTGACATCAAGAAAGTGGCAGCCTATATCGAGAAAGACCGTGAACGATTACTGAACGACCCTGGAATTATCCGTAACAAGCTTAAGGTTAATGCAGCGATTGAAAACGCAAAAACCATTTTACTATTGCAAAATGAATATGGCAGTTTTGAAAAATGGCTGGAGCACCATCACCCAAAAACCAAAGAAGAATGGGTAAAACTGTTCAAAAAAACATTCCGTTTTACGGGTGGTGAAATCGTAAATGAATTCCTAATGAGCATTGGCTATTTTCCCGGAGCTCATTCTCCATCCTGCCCAGTACATATGGCTATATTAAAAACAAATCCAATGTGGGCAAAACAATAGTAATAATATGAATATTGAAACATTTATCGAAAATTGGATTGCTGCCAGCAATGCATTCGATATTGAAAAATATCTTAGCTTTTATCAGCGCGAAGCTGTTTTAGATGATCCATCGGTAGGCCGGAAATTTGAAGGGCATAAGGGAATTAAACAATATTTTGATAGCTACTTTATCGGATACAATACACTTACCAAGCAGGTAAAGCTTAAGGTAATTGATGAAGAAAATACGCATCTTGAAGTTCAGTTTACAGGAAATTTTCCTGAAGGTAAAATTGGAGGTACGTTTGATTTTAAATTCAAGGAAGGCAAGATAGCTTTTGTAAGAGCAGATTTAATTCAATAATGAAAACAATAAGAATATGGATATAGATAATTTTGACCAAATCATTCGTCGCTCTGTGGAAATTAGAAAAAAATACCATGAACTGGAGCTGTTACACCATGGGAGTGAATGGACTGTAGAAGAAGATGCTCTAGCTTATTTAACCGATGCGGGATTGGTCGGACGTAACATTATGTCGCAACAAAAACGTTGGCCCAAAGCTGGTTCTGAAGCAGAATTGGAACATAAACTTGGCGAAAGCATTTGGTGGCTGATTGTGCTGGCAGAGCGTTCTGGGATTGACATTAGGGAGGCTATTGGTGAATTTTTAGACAAGAGGGATGTTGCATTGAAGTAGAACCGAGAGAGAATAAATAAAGTGATTTAGCATTTAGGGCAACTGAAGGAGTACGAAATACCATTAACGGCATTTGCCAACTTTTTTGTTCTATTATAATCTGGTCAAGGTGATCTAGTCGAAAATCACCTTGATTTTTGACACCAGATTAAATGAATTTTTTTCTTTCCAAATCCTCGATTATAGGTTCAATAAGCAATAAAAAGCGATTTAAATGTTCAAAGTATTCCTGCTGATCGGTACAGCCGGACTTTGAGCTCTTCAAAGTCCGGTTTTTTAGTTCAAAATCATTGTTTTCAACTACCTCAGCATTGTTCAAAGTATTCCTGCTAACGGTCCAGTCTGGTAATGGGGTAAGAGGAGATTAGCTTAGAACTATTTTAATCTGGTAGGCATCTAATCTTTTTTTTCGAACATATTACTTCATAGCATACCTTCCGCGACGTATATTACATTTCTTATCACCCATACATTTCATACTCAAGCACTCTTACCTTACCTACCCTGAGCAACACAAATTCTACACACTGTGTAGAAAATTGAAATGGAGCCATAACAGGTTAATTATGAGGGTTGAAAATGAGGTCGAAAAGGGTTTTATTTAAGCGAAGTGGCTGAAAAGAACTGAATGTTTGAACTTTGATGAAGGAAGGAGGCACATTGGTTGAATCTGGCTTTCTACATTTTTTATGACCATAACATTGCCTAACTTTGTGTCAATAATAACAGCATGTCAGAAAAGCAGAATATAGAATATAAGCAATCCTGGAGGGATGAATACCTGAAATGGATACGTGGTTTTGCCAATGCGCAAGGAGGCGTGATGATAAGATTTGCTCCACAGTGTGTAGCGAATTGACTTGGGACCATATTGTTTCTAAACAGTATTGAATGTGAAAATCTACTGCTAATATTTATAGAAGCAATACATAAGCAATATACCGAGTAATATTCAAATTAAATTTGAATATTACTCGGTATATTGCTTATCTTTGATTTATGATCGAACGTAGAATACAACAAGAACTGGATATGTTGCTTAAGACATTTCCAGCTGTCGCTTTGCTAGGTCCAAGACAAGTAGGGAAAACTACGCTCACCCGTGAATTGTTAAAAAACAGTCTGCAGGAAGTGATATATTTTGATCTTGAAAATGATGATGACATTGCGCGTATGGAGAATCCTGCATTCTTATTTGAACAATATAAAGATGCTTGTATAGTTCTTGATGAAATTCAACGTGTACCAGATCTATTCCGACAATTAAGGCCTATTATTGATCAGAATAGAATGGCCGGAAGGTTTATACTTACTGGTTCAGCATCACCAGCATTGGTTAAAGGGGTTTCTGAATCTTTGGCTGGTCGTATTGCTTTTGCTGAAATGTCACCGGTGAATCTATTGGAAGCGATTGGTAGTGGCATTTCGCAAGAGCAGCATTGGTTTAGGGGAGGCTTTCCTACTGCACTAACAAGTACTACCGATCAGCAATTTTCTTTATGGGCAGAAAACTTTATCAGGGCATATATAGAGCGTGATCTTAGCCTGCTTTTTGGAGTCAACCTTTCCGAGGTACTTATCCGTAATTTTTGGTATATGTTGGCTGCAAATACCGGAAGCATTTGGACCGCAGAAAATTATGCCAGGGCATTGGGTGTGAGTAGCACAACAATTAAGAGATATCTGGATTTTATGGAGGGGGCTTTCATGGTTAGGCAATTACCCGCATGGTATATCAACGTGGGAAAACGAGTAGTAAAAGCACCCAAAGTTTATATTCGGGATAGTGGCTTACTACATCAGTTAAACCGAATCAAAAGCAGTGCTGAACTTCCCTTAAACCTGATTGTCGGCGCTTCCTGGGAAGGTTATGTCATTGAGCAGATTTATCAGCTGAAACCGAGGCATCTGGAGATGTATTATTACCGCACGCAACATGGAGCCGAATGTGATGTTATATTGGTAGATGGGCTTAAACCTGTTGTTGCTATTGAAATTAAATACGCCACAGTTCCGACTCTTTCTAAAGGCTTCTATAATGTATTGGATGATTTGCAGATCGGGAAGGCATTTGTAATCACACCTGGCGAAAAGCAGTATGCTTTGGATGAAAAAACGATAGTTAGTGGTCTGCAATTTTTCTTAAAAAATATTTTAAATGAACTGTGACTTTATAGTTCATATAAGCACGCTTTCGTATTGTAAATAGTTTGCTTTTAGCTACTTCAGCGTTGTTCTAAGTACTCCTGCTAATGGTTCAATCTGGTATAGGGGGAAGAGCAGATTAGTTTAGAACACTTGTTGCTACTTTAAACCCCAAACGTCATTTTGGCTTACAATGTTTCTTTTTTGACGAATTTCTGGCTTTATGGAATGTTCACTTTTGCATAGTTCAATCTAAACATGAATACGTTTATTCTAATCATCGCCGTGCGCTGTATGGGCAGATCCCAAGACAGTATAACTAACTGGGGTATCAGGTTCAGATATATTGTACCGGAACTGATCGATACAAGGACAATGAAGCCTGCCAGTCCATAGACTATATGGATCGATGTACCCTACTCATACTTCAAAGCATCAACTGCATTCGCACGGGCTACTTTAAACGTTTGAAAACTTACAGTTAGCACCGCTATGAATATGGATAGCAGCATAGCGATTAAAAAGGGCCAGGCATCAATATCGACTTTATAATCGTATTTCTGCAGCCACCTGTTAATTAGGATATAGGCTATCGGAATGGCAATTATATTTGACAGCACCACTAATTTTATAAAATCTTTATTCAATAAAATAAGTATGCTCCTTAAATTAGCACCCAATACCTTACGAATGCTAATTTCTTTGTTACGTTGTTCTGCCATGTAAAAAGCCAATCCCAGAAGGCCAAGGCAGGAAATAAAGATGGCAAAGCAGCCAAATAAGCTCGAAAGGGTACTTAACAGCTTTTCATTTTTAAGTTTATCAACCATTTCCTGATCGATAAATTGCAAATTGATCGGATAGGAGGGATTAAGGCGCATGGTCAGGTCTTTAATGATCTGTGTGGATCTGCTTAAATTTTGCGAGGGGTTTAAACGTAACAACAGCATGGTACTTGGCTTAATCCCGTAGTAAAAGAGGGTTGGCTGGGGCGCTGATATCATGGAAGAATTGCTGTAATTTTTAAGCACACCAATTACAGTAAGCACCCTGCCTTCCCATTTGATCACGGTACCTACTGGATTTTTAAGCTGCATGGTCTTTACCGCAGATTCGTTTAGGATCACTGAGCTTGAGCTGTCTGCGGCGAATTTTGACGAAAAATCCCTCCCTTCAAGCAGTTTTGCGCCTACTGTTTTGGTGAAATCATATCCTATGCTCCGGTGATTGAATGAAATGCTGGTGTTTGCGGGCTTGCCAGGCCAATAAACCTCACCGGTGACCGATCCCCCATTTGCTGCAAAAGAGTTGGCATACTCAGTCGCGTAAGTGATTGCACCTGCAGCGTGTAATTCCTTTTTAAGCAATGCTAATTTTCCAGGTTTCACCAGTTCTCCTTCAATTGCTAGCTGTGCCAGGTTGTCTTTTTGAAAGCCCAGGGGTTTGTTTTGGATAAATCTGATCTGATTGTAAATGACAATAGCGCAAATGATCATACAAATAGAAAGGCTGAATTGCATCACAACCAAAATCTTGCGAACCGATAGTGAGCTATGTCCGGAACCTTTGAAACCTTTCAAAATCTTGATCGGAATAAAAGAGGAAAGATAGAAAGCCGGATAGCTTCCTGCCATTAATCCGGTGATCACTACCAGCGAAATCAAAGCAGTCCAGAAGGTATAAGAGTTATAATCCATTACCATCTGGATTTGCAGCAGTTGGTTTAGTTTGGCTAAGCATAGCTCGGTGAGTACAAATGCAATAATGATCGCGAAAAGAGAGATTAAAAACGACTCAAAAAGAAATTGTCTCGCTATTGATGTTCTGGAAGATCCCAAGGTCTTTCTTATTCCAACCTCTCTTGCCCGTTTCTCTGATCTTGCCGTAGAAAGGTTCATGTAGTTGATACATGCGATAAGTAAGACGCAAAAAGCCATAAAAAGGAACAGCCTTACCTGATCAATTTTTCCGCCCACGGAGCCCCCGTTTTTGAAATCGTCGTATAAGTAAACCTTGCTGTAAGGAAACAGGAAGGCTTCCATGATACTGCCCGGAGCATTTGCAGCAATCAGCTTTCTTAAGCCGGCATCAGCCGCTGCAAAGCTTTCCTTGCTCACTAAACTAATTACAGTAAGGGTATTTACACTGCCCCAGCTGCTATTTTTTACGTCAGGATTTTCTTGTTCGAAAAATGCCCAGGGCATTAATACGTCAAATTTATTGCTTTGATTTTGGGGGATATCTTCAATGACGGCCGAGACTTTTAACCATTTTCGGTTATCCCATTTGATACTCTTACCAATCGGATCACTGTCTCCGAAAAATCTTTTGGCGGTACTTGCCGTAATCAACACACTCTGGGGAGTAGTCAGTGCGGTAGCAGCATTCCCTCTAAGGAACTGATAATTGAATATTTTTAGAAAGGAAGGGTCGGCATAAATCACCCGTTCCTTAGACGCATTTTCACGATAGTTGAACAGGTTAATTTGCTCGGTAGTAAACCTGGCCGCGTGGGATATACCCGGTAAGGTACGCAAGGCTGTCGGAGCCAGTATATTTGGCGAAGCATCAAACGTAACCAGCTCATTATTTAACTTAATGTTTAGCTTGGTATAATAGATCTTATCAATGTCTTTAAACTGCTTATTATAACTCCATTCATAGCTTACATATAGGAGCAGGAGCAGACAGCAGGTTAGCCCAATAGCCAGCCCACCAATGTTGATCAAGGAAAAGCTCTTGTTTCTCCAAAGATTCCTTAAAGCAATTTTTAAACTAATCGTATACATAGTGCTCTTTTTTCCATATATGTCTAACAATATGCCAGAAAAAAAGTGCTTGTAATTGCTTTGGCCATGCGGTTTGCGTGATTTTGATGTTCGTTATTGGACAGCGCATTGTTCAATAATGTACAGCCCGGGCCTGGTCAGGGCAGATGGTTTGCCAAGAATTTTTTCCTTTGTTTTTGCTATCCCCTATATGATCCCGAAGTTCAAAGATCCCGCGTTAACCGTTGACCGTCGCTATTTCATTTTATCCTTTTAAGATCCAGGTCATGAAAATCGAAACTAAAATCAATACTAGGGGAGATACCTTTCATTTTTATGGAAATAGCTTTACCGGATTCACCCAAAGAAAACATTGCAAAGGCATCACAATTCACATCCTGATATTTCCATTTTACAGCAAATGTATTTGCGTTATAAAAATACATTTGACCATTCAATTTCGGAGATCGTAAGCTTTTAATGTAAAGCTGCTTATCTTTTAAAAACACTTCCATTTTTCCAAACCATTTATCTTCATAGGTGCCTGTAAAATTCTTGGCTTCTATTTTAACGTTTTTAGCGGAATCAACCTTTTCCCAGACTTTTTTAGTAATCTCATCTACATACCCTGCATTTTTTTTAGTTCTCTCAAATGCAATATCTATCCATCCGGCATCATCCAGCCCTAGATAGGCGTCCATAATTGCTCTGGTAACTGCAAAAGTAAGATTACCCCCACCGCTTTCTGTATTTGTTAAAATAACTATTCCCAAATTGAGATCAGTCACCAGTGTAACTTGCGAGAGCATTCCGGGCAAGCCGCCCGTATGTGACGCCACTAAATTTCCCTTCATATCATTTAGAATCCACCCCAGGCCATAGCCATTAAAATGCGTATTGTATCGCTCGGATAGGTAATTGGGCAAAACCGTATGTATCTTCCACATCTCCCCACTGTTCCGTGCAGAGAACAATGTGGATGTCAATCCGCTACCGTACTTGCCCCTATTGAGCTGCATCATCATCCATTTAGACATATCCGATACATTCGAATAAATTCCACCTGCTGCACTAATCATCCCGATATCGAACAGGTCGATTTTCTTTATCGTACCCGAGGTATTGGAATGCGGTACCGCATAATTATTTTTACCTTTTGTGCTTCCAACTGATGAATTGCTCATCTGTAACGGATCGAAGATGCGTTTTTGAATGAATGAATCATAGCTCATGTGACTAACTCTTGCGATGATTTCACCCGCAACAATGTAAAGCAAATTATCATAATCGTATTTTGTCCGGAAGGCAGAGCCGGGCTTGAAATATTGGAAGGCATTTAATACATCCTTAATCGTAAAATCCGAACTGTCAGGGATAAACATCAAATCTCCGGCTCCCAGGCTAAGCCCACTTCTGTGGGTTACAAGATCTATGATATTGAAGTTGTCGGTTACATATTCATTGTACATCTTGAATTCTGGAATATGTTCCTTCACCTTGTCTTCCCACTTTAACTTTTCCTCATCTACTAAAATAGAAAGCGCTGCCGTTGTGAAAGCCTTGGTATTGGATGCGATTTGAAAGTTGGTTAGCTCATTAACAGGTACTTTTTCTTCTATGGAAGTTAATCCATAGCCACTTTGGTGAATTACCTTTCCGTCTTTAACCACAGCAATGGCGGCTCCGGCAACGTTGAACTTTGTCAGTGCATCTTTCATTAGTGAGTCAATTTTACGCGGAGAAATTTGAGCTGAACTTGCTATGGCGATGCACGCGAGCAGCATGTTGAACGATAAAGAGGTTATTATTTTCTTCATAATGACTTTTGTTAAATAGGTAAATACCTGAGACAAAGGAATGGCAAAGAAATCCAGAAAAATTGTAAAATTGTTACCAGTTAAATAAAAAGCCAGACAGTTGAATCATTCGTATTTACCTTTTTAAAAAAGGTTTTGGGGTTGACGTTCGTTAGCGTTTTAAAATCTTTAATGAAGTGGGATTGGTCATAGAATAGATTTTCGTAGGTTAACTGTGTAAGTTTTTTTAACTCCCCGTTGTTGATTGCACTTCTAAACCGGTATATTTTACGGTATTCGCTTGGTGATTTGCCAAGATGCTTCAGTATCACTTTGTTCAGGTGTTTTCTGGAGATCTGATGTCTTTTCGCAATGTGCTCTATTTTGTTACCAGATTCAATCTCTGTTAAAATCTCTTCTACGAATGTTAGATCTTTAACGATCAGCTTGGATAGCCAATAGGCTTCCAGTGCTTCTCTCTGTAGTTCTCTGTTCTTGATAGCAAAGATTTTTTCATAGCATCTCCCGAAATCCAGATGAGGTGGAGTGAATTCCGTCATTTTGTTTTGCTTAAATATAATTTCAGGATCACTCACGAAATGGCTTATGCCAAGTGGCTTAAAATAAATGGTTATCTCATGAATGGGTTTTTCATAATATACTTCAATTGGTTGATTATAATGATGTACCGTACTGGCATGAATGTTCTGTTCTGTTGAAGGCACAATAGCAATTTTATGCTCGCTGAGCATTACAGAGGATTGAAAATTTACGGTAACGATGCAATAATTATTAGGAAAGGTCCAATATCGTTCGGTCCCCTCTGTACTATTTTCGTACATAAAATAGTAGCCTTCAATATACCGCTTTAATATAGGATTACGAGGTATATAAAATTCCAAATTCAAGTTCATTTTCTTCATGTGCATCTTCTTTTTGTTTATTAGACAAGGGCTGTACGCTATTGTTGCATACGATTTATCCAATTTTCAATTACAGACGCTTAAAAAAGATATCGGACTTCAGCTCTCTATTGGACCACTGATCGATATCACCGCTAGGAAACACACATTTGTCTAGTAGTCAGGTGAGTTGTTTAATAAATCACTAGTGTGTATGTTTTGGTGAAAATATACACACCAAAACATACACACATGTTGACTTTTTGGTTATTTTTTCGGTCCCTTCTTGTTCAGGTAACCACACCCATATAATTCATAAATCTTTGATAATGGAAGATCTGGCCTTCTTTTTGGGTAAATCTACATTGGTGTTTTTTCTTGAAATCACTACTAAGGGGTTCTGCAAAATGGCCACCTGCAATGTTGGCTAAACGTTCCATATCCTTCAAGAAACTATGTGACAGAAGGTTTTCGACGAGTACATATTTTTAACACTGTGTTAGCATGGTGTTAAAGTTTCTTCTGAGAATTATTAAAGGGGGGCTGCAAACATAATCTGCAGCCCCCCTTGTTAATGACAAGCATTTTATGTAAACTTGATATAATTTTAAGGTCAACATTTCATGGACACAAGGAAACAAACATTTGATCAGGCCGAATTGGAACTTTTAAAAGAAGGCCTCAAACGAAGCTATAAAGACCGTTTTGAAATGGCTACGCGTTTGTATAAAATACAACAGACCATGGGTAAGGCCTCTATATCACATAAACCATTTATCAGTAAATAATTTGTGGACATCTTTGATGAAGAGATACTCAATTTTTGGAGAGCATTTCAAGAGTATAATGTGCAATATATTATGGTCGGTGGTTAGGTGACCAATTTACACGGCTACCAACGTTTTACAGGTGACTTAGCTATCTGGTTAAAAGACACCTTAGAAAATAGAAAGCAGTTGAGAAAAGCATTTGTAAAATGTAATATGGGAGATTATCCACTAATCGAAACCATGCAATTTATACTTGACTGGACCGATTTTCACCTTAACAATGGTCTCCGTTTGGATATACTCATTGAAATGAAGGGGCTTGAGGGATATACCTTTGACGAATGTTTGGAAATGGCCTCTATTGCGGATATTGACAACGTAAATGTTCCTTTTTCGCACATTAATCAACTAATTGAGAATAAGAAGATTGTTAATCGCCCAAAAGATCAGATTGACGTAGCCGCACTTGAACAAATACGAAAGTTGCGAGATGATTTTTAGTCCGATACAATCTGTTTTTGATTTTAGCTTCAACAATTTTTTCAGCCTGTAGACAGAGGATTGTCATTATTTGAGGAGGGAGCGGTGTAATCAAACCAAACCTTATCCCGTGATAATTACATATACCACTGCACCTACCAAATTGAGAAGTGTAATAAGGCTTAATAACCTGTAGACCTTGCTTCTTGCTTTGCGGTCAAAGTATTTATTTATCTCAATCATGTTAGTTAAAAATCATGTAATAAAGTAAAAGATGAAATACCAATAGTCCAATAAGAGAAAGTGGTTTAGATAAATTGAATTGCTTATTGTTGAGTTCGTTATTTTCCATTAAGTAAATATACCAAAAAAATAATTAAAAATGATCGATACGATATTTGAATCCTTGCCAGTTTACCAGTAGGTCTGGAACTTATGAATATCCCTGATTTTCTTCATGTCTTCAATGAAACTGTTCGTTAAATAAGAATTTAGGAGTACGATTTTTATAAAAGCTTATAAATTAAATACTTATTGGCTTTTATTTTTTCAATAATACAGTATTATATACAGTTCTATTTTGGGTGATTAATTGTCAAACTCAATACAAGGCCAAACCATAACCTCATTGACAAGCTCTCCTTGATGATAGAATAAATAGGTGACGCTGCTCATTTTAAGCCCAGTCGGCTCAATATGCAAATCAGCTTTAGCAGTAATATTTGCAAATTGGTTAGTGGTGTACAAGAAAGGTTGCTCTGAAGAAACGTAAATTAGTATATTATTATTCTTTCCATCAGACATGCCCCATCCGCGTTTTGCAAAGTAAACAGATAAAAGCTTACATCTAGCTTTTACATAAGCGCTTGATTCCTTGACTTTCATATCTTGAAGTTAAGGAATCAAGCGGTATCGCCAAAACTGGACACGCTAAATGAGCCAATAAGGAGGAGATAATATATTATGTTGCTATGGGGGTTGGTAGATTTAAATAGCTAATATTTTATTTTTGCTATGCCTAAATGTTTAACTATTTTTTGCAAAAAAAACAAATGAACCTTGGAGAACTAAAAAACAATGCATTTAAGGCGATCGCTCAATTATTTGGGACTACTATTCGGGATTTTAGAGTAGAACAATTGGAACAGCTTCCCTTGTTCTTCCAACTATCGTGAGTTAAAGTTATACTTAACGGTTCCTTTCTGAAAAAAATATCCTTTAGGTTTCCTGTTCACTTTAAGACACACTGTCCACAATGAGACAGTTAAGTTTTGTTTAGTTACTGTAACTATTTCATTTACATGTGTTTGTCTCTGGCATTTCTATTGGAATACTGGGTTCAAATTATTGTAAATATGGACCGTGAAATTTCATCCAAAGAACAAGCCTGGAGAAGAACCAGGATATACGTTGTCGTTACCATTGTCGTTGTGGCAATCGCTTTCGGATTTATTCAATTTAAAAATATACTTGAACCGGCGGTGAAACTCAGCTCCCTGACTACGTCAATTGCGGAAACAGGTAGGATGGAAGCAACGGTGCCCGCATCGGGCGTCATCACACCGGAATATGAATTCTCCATCAGTTCTCCGGTTAATGCGAGAATTGAACAGGTACTTTTTAACGCTGGTGAAAAGGTCTTAACTGGGCAGTCGATTCTGCGCCTGAACAAGGAAGCTTCCTTGCTGGCCTTTGAAAAACTGAACGAGGAACAGCATGTCAACCGTAATAAAATAAACCAATTGTCCCTGGGTCTGGAGAAGAGTCTTGATGAACTGAAGACACAGTATGCCATTAAGCGGATGAAAATCAGTAGCCTGGAAACAGCATTGGAGCATGAACAATCGCTTTTAGCGATTGGTGGAAGTACAGATGAAAATGTCAAACAGGCTCGTTTGACTTTAAATGTAGCGAAACTGGAACTACAGCAAATCAAAAAACAGATGGATAACCAGAAGGCCACGATGCAGGCAGACCTGAGGAGCCTGGGCTATGAAATAAACATCCGTGAAAAGGACATTAAAGGGATCAGTGATAAACTGAAAAATGCCTCCATCTCCTCGCCCCGAAATGGGGTAATCACCTGGGTCAACAGCAAGATCGGTTCAGAAATCAATGAAGGGGAAGAACTGGTACGTATTGCCGACTTAACCAGTTTTAAAGTGGAAGCGAGCATTTCTGATACGTATGCAGACCAGGTCAAATCGGGCAGGACCGCCTTGGTTAGGATCGATAAAAGTGACCTGCGTGGTACGATCAGCAATGTACAGCCGGCAGTGGAGGACGGAACGGTAAAATTTGCCATCAATTTAAGCGACAAAAACTCAAAGCTACTCCGCGCCAATTTAAAAGCCGATGTTTTCGTGGTCACTTCCTATAAAGAACATGCGTTAAGGGTAACGAATGGTGCTGCATTTACCGGGTCGGAAGAACAAAAGGTGTTTGTGGTTGAAGGTGATCATGCGCTGTCCCGTAAAGTGAAAGTGGGGGAAAGCAGTACCGACTATATCGAGATCCTTTCGGGCATAAAAGTAGGAGAAAAAGTCATTATCTCAGAGATGCAGGACTTTATCCACCTTGACAAAATAAAGATCAAGTAATTAAACTTAAATAAGCTACAAGTCTATGTTCAAGCCCATCTTATTACTTGCGGGATTCCTCATCACTATACCTGGAAAAAGCCAGGGCATCAGTGATACGCTAAAACTAAACCTGACTGAAGTGATCGGGATTGCAAAGGTGCATTCCACTGCGGCAGTGCAGGCAGTAACCATTCGGGAGAACCAATACTGGCAATATCGAACGTTCAAATCAAATTATAATCCACAGTTAACGCTCGACGGAACATTGCCTCAGTTCAGTAAAACGAATATCCCGGTGATCCAGCCGGATGGAACGGTAGAATTTAAACCGGTGATTAACGATAATTCACAACTCAATCTGGGGCTGACACAAAATATCGGCCTGACTGGCGGACAGGTATTCCTGGGTTCCAATGTATTGAGGTTCTCAGATTTTGACCGCAAGCAAACCCGTTACAATGGGAATCCACTGATCATAGGGCTGAACCAGCCATTGTTTGCATTCAACTCGCTGTCCTGGGATCAGAAGATTGAGCCGCTGCGGTATGAAGAATCTCAGAAAAAGTACAGGGAAGATATGGAAGTGGTGGGCCGGGACGCCTCAGAACTCTTCTTCGGTCTACTGATCGCGCAGATTAACAAGGATATTGCAGCTAAGAACCTGTCGAACAACGAGACCATTTATAAAATTGGCGAGGGGAAGGCTGCCCTGGGAAAATTATCAAAAGATGAATTACTTCGCTTGAAGCTGGGAGTATTGAATGGCAGGAAAGCGGTAGCACAGGCAAATGTAGATGCAGAAACCGCTGACCTGCAATTGAAATCTTTTATCGGCTTGTCTGCTACCAATCAGATCCAGCTCCTCCTTCCTGAAAACTTATTGACTTTCAAGGTCGATGGTGCAGTTGCCATTGCGCAGGCAAAAGAGAACCGCCAGAAAGTGATAGAGTTTAAAAGGGCCCTGCTAGAAGCAGATCGGGAGGTGGCTAAGGCAAAGGGCGAAAATGGCTTAAAAGTAAACCTGTTCGGTACTTTTGGATTGACCAATGTCGCAGATCAGCTTCCGGGAATTTATAGCAATGCCAAAGACCAGCAGGAAATACGGCTTGGTTTTCAGATTCCCATTCTGGACTGGGGCCGATCCGCCTCAAGGGTCAAAACAGCACAGTCCAACCGCAAACTGATAACCGCTACCATTAAGCAGGCACAAATAAATTTTGAGCAGGAGATCTTTACCACCCTGAGACAGTTTTCCATGATCAAGGAACAAATGCAAACCAATGCGGAAGCAGATGTCACCGCAAATGAACGTTATGAAATCGCAAAAAAGAGGTACTTTCTGAACGATCTGAGCATCACCGACCTGAATATTGCACTGCAGGAAAAGGATCAGGCACGCCGTGATTACATCTATTCCTTAAAAAGCTTCTGGAATGCTTATTTCAACCTCCGGCTGCTGACACTTTATGATTTTGCCACGAATAAAAAAATATAAACCTACCATTCTATCAGCTCACAACATAAAAAACGGAATCATATGAAACACTTTATTATTTTAATGCTCAGTACGCTAACTTGTAGCCTTTGTGCCGGACAATGCCCTAAAAACCTGTTTTTGAAATTTAGCCAGGTCACGGAAATCAGGGATGAAGCCGTACTCTTGTCAAAACCGAGGGGATCATCCGCTTTAGTCAGGACAGCATCCTGATCAGTTCTAAGGTAAACGGGGAGGACAGGGTGATTGGAAGTACGATTGATTCTATTTCCGCATGCGCATGGGACAGGGAAATTCAAAACGGTATGAGCAGCTACAGCCTGTTGAGTAGCAAAATTCCGGGCGAGCCCAGGGACAAATCAATGCTCATTTTGACGGGTGAAAATGGAAAATTAATGGTAACTTTTAAACCACCAGGAGCGGAACTTCAATTTCTCATTACTGAATGTAAAATCATAGAATAACAACTATTAACTCAAATTGAAATGATACAATTATCTAACATAGAAAAAATTTACCGTACCAAAACCATTGAAACAACGGCCCTTAATCAGATCAACCTTAACATCAATAAAGGTGAGTTTGTGGCCATCATGGGACCTTCGGGCTGTGGTAAAAGTACCCTGCTGAATATCATGGGGCTATTGGATACACCAACTGCGGGATCCATCGCGATCGATCAGAAACCGGTGAATTCGCTGAGCCGCAAAGGCCTGGCTGCATTCAGAAATCTTAAACTGGGATTTGTTTTTCAAAGCTACCACCTGATCAATGACCTTTCGGTCATTGACAATGTAGAACTGCCGCTGCTGTACCGTAGAGGTATTTCCGGTGCAGAAAGACGCAAAAGGGCGCTGGCGGCTTTAGAGAAAGTGGGCCTGAGCGCCCGTAGCAAGCATTACCCCAATCAGCTTTCGGGCGGACAACGTCAGCGTGTTGCTATTGCTCGCGCCATTATTGGCAATCCGGAAATCCTGCTTGCAGATGAGCCCACAGGGAACCTGGACAGCGCTATGGGAGAAGAGGTGATGAATTTAATGCTGCACCTGAATAAAACCGATGGGACAACGATCGTTATGGTCACCCATGATCAGCACATGGCAAAAAAAACGCAGCGGATCATTCATTTCTTTGATGGCCAGCAGGTCAGTTAACCGGTATAACCTAGAAATCATGTTAAAAAATTATATAAAACTCACTTTTAAAGTGATGCTTCGCAAGAAGTATTATACAGCACTCACCCTGATTGGCATTAGCCTGACCATTATGGTAATCACGGTATTTGCCTCCTTTCTCGATCAGATCGTCAGTGCCAATGCACCGGAAGTCCGCCGGGAAAGGACCCTGATACTGGATAAGGTATCGGTATATAAGGGCGGTAAAAAAACAGATGCGGTACCCAGCATCGGCTTTCTTCAAAAAAACATACACGATTTGGAAAGCACCGAGGCCATTTCCTATTTTACCACCAGGCAGTTTATTTCTTTTCTTAATGGAAAGACTGCCGGTCATGTGCTCAAGTTTTCCGATGCAAATTTCTGGAAGATCACCGATTTTGATTTTTTGGAGGGAAAACCTTTTCATAACAGCGAAGTCAAAAAAGGTGCACGGGTTGCGGTGATCAATGAAAAAACCAGAAGTTATTTCTTTAAGGATGGCACTGCGCTTGGTAAGATATTTCCGATACACGGAATTTCTTATCAAGTGATCGGTGTGGTGAAGCCTGCAACGCCTTTCAGTAGAATTTATGCGGATGTGTATGTTCCTTTTACTACGGACATCAATATCCAACGGACGGATAGAGCATTGGAAGGTACTTATAATGCCATGTTGCTGGCAAAAACGAATGACCTGAAAAAGGTACGTGCGGAGTTAAGAGGGCTCCTGAGGAAGGCAAATCCGGTTTCCGGTGCAGATTCGGTAAAGGTACATGCATTCAGTGCATTGGAACAATTTGCTAAAAGCAGCTCTTTTAATGATGATGAACCCGAGTATGGAAAGACGGCAATCATCATCAGCATCGTACTGATCCTTTTTCTGCTGATCCCCGCAATTAGTCTGGTGAACATCAATGTTACCCGAATCGGCGAACGGGCAGAAGAAATTGGCATCCGTAAATCGTTTGGGGCGACTTCCGGTACCCTGGTAGGTCAACTGGTGACTGAAAACATTATCATCACCCTAATAGGTGGATTGATCGGGCTTGGTTTATCTATTTACGCTTCGCAGTTATTGGTCCAGTTTATCAATACTTTCGACCCTTTATTCAAAATGCCGACCGACAGTTTTATCATCAGTTGGCGGGTATTTGGCTTCTGTCTCTTTAGTTGCCTGTTACTTGGACTGGTCTCCGGGATTTATCCAGCCTGGAAAATGTCCCGAATGGATGTCACCTATGCACTGAAAGGAGGGAATAGCTTATGATTTTGCACTTGTTTAAAATGATCATGCACAGGAAAAAAGCGAATTTCTTCCTGTTACTGCAGTTGTTTGTCACCTTTACCGCTTTATTTCTGTGTTTGGGATTGAATTTGAAGAAGTTAGGTAACTATTTCAGGCCACTGGGTTATCAGTATGAAGATGCCTGGCTAGTCTCACTTGATTTTCAACAGATGCCGGAGGAAAAGAAACTGACCTATAGTGCACTGATTAAGCAAAAGCTACAGGCCATTAAGGAGATCGAACTGGTAAGTGGTACCCAGGTAATTCCCTTTCTACAATGGGGCGATGAAGAAAAGATCACCTATAACAGCCAAACCAGCAAAGCCCTGGGATTTGGAGTGGATGAGGATTATTCGAAGCTGCTGGGCATTAAGTTAATCGAAGGACGATGGTTTACAGCTAAAGATGAGGTGTTAAATGCGATTCCGATTGTCATTACTGAAGATCTCGCTGAACGTGATTTCAAGGAGGGAAGCCCTATTGGAAAGACGATTTTGGTCGGTGCCAAATCCGCCAGGATCGTCGGCGTATCAGAGGCGTTCAGAGAAAATACAGGAGCTGATCTGAGTCCAGGATTTTTTCTTCCATTGAAAACCGCTGCGACAACTTATTTGCTGAAATCAAAAAACACGAACAACTTCCAGCCACTGGAGGAACAGATCAGGAAAACTGTCAACTCGGTTGACGCTTCACAAATCCTGATCAAGCAGAACATTTCTTTGACCCTGGTCAAAAAGTATGCACAGAAAACAGATTACATTCAGTTGAGTATCACTTTACTGGTGTTTGCATTTTTGCTGATCAATGTCTTTCTGGGAATCTCGGGGGTATTTAGCTATAATCTTTCAAAGCGTAAAGCCGAAGTTGGTCTGCGGGTGACCATGGGAGCAAGTCCGGGGGATGTATTGAAACAATTTCTCCTGGAAGCCATGGTACTGACGACCTTAGGTATTTTACCTGGTGTACTGATCGCGGGTCAGCTATTAATTATGCAATACTTAGACCTCTATTATGGAACTTTGAGTATTTTAGGGTCTGCGTTATTTTTGTATTTGCTGATGCTCAGTTGTGCTTTCTATCCGAGTCTGAAAGCAGCGCGGCTTAACCCTTCGGATGCTTTACATGAAGAATAAACTTTTTAATTTGTTCCTATGATTTTGATTATTGATGATGATATTGCGGTATGTACTTCATTGAACCTGTTGTTGAAACAGAACGGATTCAAGTCCATCAAGGCAAATGGCAAGGAAGAAGCACTCGAACATCTTAAAGAGAAACCAATAGCTGCTGTCTTGCTGGATATGAATTTTTCCATGGAAACCTCGGGAGAAGACGGACTGGCGATGCTGCGGCAGATCAAAAAATCAAGGCCCCTGCTGCCAGTCATTTTAATGACTGGCTGGGGCTCGATCAAACTGGCGGTGGAGGGGATGAAACTCGGGGCAGCAGATTTCATCAATAAACCATGGGACAATGACCACCTGATGCGCGCCTTAAGAACGGCCCTGGATTTATCTACCGAACAGGATAGCCCTGGTGCAATGACCCGAAAGAAGCTGAATGATAAATATGGTTTTGAAAACATTGTCGGAGAAGATCCGCAGCTTTTAGAGATCCTCCAGACCATTGCGAGGGTTGCCGACACTGACGCATCAGTACTGATTATCGGAGAAAGTGGCACGGGGAAGGAACTCATCGCTGAAGCCATTCACCAGAACAGTTCCCGCAGGAATAAGGCCTTTGTTAAGGTGAACCTTGGAGGCATTTCTTCCAGCTTGTTTGAAAGTGAGATGTTCGGCCATAAACGCGGTGCTTTTACCGATGCACGCAATGATAGGGTAGGCCGCTTTGAGCTGGCGGACAAAGGCACTATTTTTTTAGATGAAATAGGGGATTTGGACTTAAACAGCCAGGTAAAGCTATTACGGGTACTACAAGATCGTAAATACGAGGTGCTGGGGGACAGCCGGACCCGGGCGGTGGATCTTCGTGTGGTTTGTGCGACCAACCGTGATCTGCGGGAGATGATCGTTGCGGGAAATTTTAGAGAAGACCTTTACTACCGCATCAACCTGATCATTATCCGTTTACCACCCCTGCGGGAACGTGCAGAGGATATTCCGATTCTAGCCAATTACTTTCTCCGTAATCTTAAGGAAATTTATCAACGGCCCAGGTTGCAAATTGATAACAAAGCCTCGAACTGGTTGAAATCACTTTCACTCCCTGGCAATATCCGCGAACTTAAAAACCTGATTGAACGTACAGTATTGCTCAGTGAGGGGGATGACCTCGATATCAAGGATTTTGAACAGCACCTGGAAGTGCAACGATTATCAAATACCTCCATGACCTTGCCAGCTGTGGGGACATTGTCGATTGATGAAATGGAGCTTTCCATGATCAGGAATGCGATGGATTTTCATCAAAACAACATCAGCAGGGTGGCTAAAGCACTGGGTTTAAGCAGAGGGACGTTGTATCGCAAACTGGAAAAATACCATATACCCTATGAAACTCAAAGCTAAAGTCTTACTGGGAGTAATTGCTGTTCATGCGGTATTTATCTATCTACTCACGAAACTTTATACGGCAGATCGCACTGCATTTTTTATCGGGGAAATCGCGCTTTTTGTTTCATTGCTGCTTTCTTATTGGCTCTATCAGTCGATAAGCCGGACCTTCGATATCATCTCCTCGGGAATTGAAAGCCTAAAAGACAAGGATTTCAGTGCCCGGTTAAGCGAAATTGGTCACCCGGAAACGGATGAACTGATCCATGTCTACAACCTGATGATCCAACAGTTGCGACATGAGCGCTTACTGCAGGTGGAAAAAAGTTCTTTTCTGGGAAAACTGATTGAGGCATCTCCTTCCGGGATCATCATATTCGATTTTGATCGACTTATCGCTTCTATAAATCCTGCTGCAGCCAGCATATTTGACCTGCAGCAAGATGAGGTTCTAAGAAAGTCATTAGGCCAAATCGGCGGAAGACTTGCTGAGGAACTATTAATGTTAGAAGCAAATGAAGCCAAAGTAATTAACCTGGATGGGATAAAATCTTACAAATGCCACAGCGCGACCTTTACTGACCTGGGATATTCCCGGGCATTTATTACAATTGAAGAGCTAACCAGTGAGATTTATCTAAAGGAAAAAAATGCTTACGAGAAGGTGATCAAAATGATGTCTCATGAGGTGAACAATTCGATCGGTGCCATCAATTCAATGCTCAACAGTTGCTTAAATTACAAGCATCAGCTGAACGAGGAAGATCAGGAAGATTATGATGCGGCCTTAAACACTTCCATTAACCGCAACCACAGTTTGAGCGAGCTGATGTCGAATTTTGCCAGAGTCGTCCGTGTTCCTGAGCCCATTAAGCATACTGTTGAATTGGTCTCCTTGCTTCGTTCTGTCGTTTTGCTTATGGAAGCCGGCGCGAAGAAAAAACAGCTGAACTGGTTATGGGATCTGGATGCACTTGTATTTGAAACTTTTGCGGATGCCCAGCAACTAGAACAAGTCTTCATCAATATACTGAAAAATGCGATTGAGGCCGCAGACCCGTTGGGGACGATACGCATCAAAACGTTATTTGCAGAGCAGATGATTTCAATTTCCAACACCGGACCCGGAATCTCAAATGAGGTGAGCCGGCAGCTATTCTCCCCATTCTTTAGTACGACAAAAAACGGGCAGGGTATTGGACTGATGTTAACAAGAGAGATTCTTTATAATCATAATTTTAAATTTTCTTTGCAAACTATTGGAGAATGGACAGAATTTAAAATTGCTATGCCTAGCAGAGAGAACAGCATACCTTAAGCGAACCGAAGTCGATCAGGGTTAAATTCCGGCAAACAATAATTAATACTATCAGGGTTTATCAAGTTTCGTACTAAGCCTTGTATATTTCGGAATTTCACTGAAATATATACCGAATGCAAGCTATCTGTAAATAACAAATTTGTATATTCCTAGCGAACTATCTAATTATGGAATATTGAAAAACGCCATATTTACTCTTGCTATTATTGCATTATTTTCGGGGACATTTAATTCCGCTTCTGCGCAAAAAGACGCAGGTGTTCGGATCATTTCCGGAAAAATAGCGAGCTTTGAGCTTTTCGATTCCGAAATCACCTTTAATTTACCTCTTGATGGGAAACTGATCGGCTTTGACGCTGCCTGCTCAGGAGAAATATTTTACGATTTGAATGATAGAATTAGAAAATATTTGACATGGCAAAAAATCTTACTCATCCGGATGTAATCGCCAGCGGCATTACTGGCGTTAATTTTAAAAGGACAACGTATCAATAACGGGGGTAACTCAATATGGAAATTATGTTGCGACGGTGAAAGACTGGCCAGCATTTCTCGCGGAATATACTAATTATAAAAATATGGGACGAGATGCTTATAATAACTCCTATCTTGCAATTGGGGGTACTGGAACCAATCAGCCTCCCGGAGTTAGATTCTTAACAAAATTTGGTGCCTTTTCAAATTTGTTTAAGTCTAACCCAAATAGTTCAGACTATGAAGCATTAAGACTTAATTCAAGCGGCGCAGTAGAGTTAATACCTTGCCCGTAATTAATTAAATATTAAACTATACAGGTATGAAAACAATTATAATAATCAGCCTAATCTCCTTTCTAGCACTTATAAATTTACAGGAACCTTTAAGTAAGGTAGCGTCTGTTAAAGCTCCTGGTAATGTGGAGAAGAAAAGCAAGGAAGTAATCTTATCGTATGAGAAAGAGAACTTTAAACGTGCTGCAATTAAAGGATTAAAAAACATTTATAAAGTAGGAGACGTATTGATAGGCTTCGAAGACTTTGAACATCCCGCAGGTTACAACACCACTCTTGAAGAGCGTAGGGATCGAATCTTGGGAGAAGGAGAGGAAATACTTGCAGCTGGGACCAATGATAAGGTAGATATCGTAACGCTCAACGGCACAAAATATCTTATTCGCAAACGCAACAAGGGTGACGAATATTTTTACTATTTTATGTCTGAGGATAAAAATAAAAAGGGGTTAAAAGGACGTATTGAGTTTAAAAAGAAAGATCTCGCGCAAGGGGAAGCTGTACTTCAGGATTTTTTAAAGGGCGTCAAATTTAAATAATCCTCTGAATTGACCATTGAGCTAGGGAGGCTAACGTCTCCCCAATTGCCTGATCTTCTATAAAAGATAACAAAGCCGCTGGCACACGCTTGCGTAAAGCTTATTTAGATCTCAAGAACCTGGCAGCCGAAGGCCGTACCGAAGTTCAGGAACTAAAAAACAACGAAAGTAAATGGCAGGAAATAACTGTTTTGGGTAAAATCCTGCTGGATTTTCGGCAGGATTTTTTTATTTTCTTGTCGAAAAAAAACATTCCAAGACGACTCTTCTATTTCAAGGCACTCACAATGAAAGCTGCCAGGGATACGATCAGGGAAAACGAAGCAAAAATAATCCCCAGTTCATTGTTCTTCATCCCTCTATAGTTAAAAAAAGCGGACGAGGCCAATTGCTGAAATCGGCAATCCTCTAATGCACGCATTCCTTTGACCGTGATTCGTACACCATTATCCTCTTCACGAGCTTCAATCATTCCGATACAGTTCAGGTACAGCAAAGCGGCGCTGATATCCGGTGCCGTTGCGTTCCATTTGATTTCTTCATTCATGTGCCGAACAATTCTTTCAAAAAAGTCATCCGGCAAACAGTATTGGCGATCTGCCAGTGTTTCAAGTAAAACCGCGTACAGATGATGTTTACGATAAATGCCCAGTCCATCCTGCGAACTGGTTCCTGTTAAAAGAGAGATATCAATCATGTTATATTAAGGTAAATGTCTGCTGCAAATATAACCAACAATCACACACGGTGCCCAATAGGGCGTGTCAATCGCATCGAGTTTACCGATGTATATGCTTCGGGAAAAGTAGCCATGATAGGCCTCTTTAGTTTAACAACTGTGTATTTCGGAGACAGTGGTTCTTCGTTACCTTTTGGTGAAAACTCTAAGTTTGAAATTTATCTGACCTAGCAGACTATTTTTTAGGTGACCTTTTGGTGAACTAGAATAGTCTTTGTTAACCTTGTTCAACGTATTTCTACTAAAGGCTTTTGCATCTAAGGGGGATTGGAAGATCGCTTTATTAAATGAATTCTATTAGGCGGCAAATCTCATTTTATGGTGGGATTTAAAAAGAAGGGTTCAAGTATTTCCCTATGTTTCTCTCCCCAATGCGCCGTAGTTTCGATTACAGGTATCAAGGTTTCACCCAGTGCTGTGAGTTCATATTCCACCTTTAAAGGTAACTGATCAAAAACCGTCTTGGAGATTATGCCCAAAGTAGTTAGCTGTTTCAATTGGGTATCTAAAAGGCGTCGTGATGCTTTTGGTATGCGGCGATGTAATTCACCGGGCCTTTTAATACCCAGATGAATGCACCAGATTAGTGCAATCTTCCATTTGCCATTCATTACCTCCATAAAAAGATGAAGACCACATTCAAGATCAATGGGTAGCTTTCTTTCATACATCATGCAAATATAGGTCATCAGCTTGTCTTTTCCGATATGGCTAAATTTAGCCGTACTTGATTTTTTTATAAGGCTTTTCGACCTTTAGCACATGAAGAATAAATTATTTGGAACATATACAGGACTACCTGCTAGTGAACTTGTACTTGGGGCGGCAAATTTGGGTAGTCGCCGTGGATACGGTGCTGACCAGAAAGATATTGAAAAAATCTTGACCACCTATGCAGATGCTGGCGGTAATTTTATTGATGTGGCAGATCAATACCAGCTTGGTGAGGCGGAAGAGGTTGTTGGAAGGTTCATTGAAACTCAGCGTCACAATTTTATCATCAGCACCAAATATACCCGAAGCGCAGAAAACGAGCCCTCACCATTGAATTCAGGGAATCATCGCAAAGCAATGAGGCAAGGTGTGGAGGCCAGTTTAAAAAGGCTTAAAACAGATTACATAGACATTTTTATGCCGCATTATGATGATGGGCTTACCCCAATCGATGAAATTGTCCGTGGCCTGGAAGACCTGGTCAAATCGGGGAAAATTCTATATACAGGCCTAGCTAATTTTCCTGCGTGGAAAGTAGCGACGATTGCCAATACTTTCTCTCTTACAGCATTACAAATGGAATATAATTTAGTTCAGCGAACTGCTGACCGCGAGCTAATGGACGTATCTGCTCATTTTGGATTGGGCAGAATGCTCTATTCTCCACTGGCTGGCGGGTTGCTGACTGCAAAATATCGTAAGGGAGCTTCTGGACGCTTGAATATCGGTTCCTCTAACGAATATGTAGAAGATCCTAAAACCAAAGCTATCATTGATGAGTTGGAACTGATTGCAATCGAACTCAATGCAACAGTAGGCCAGATAGCATTTGCATGGACCATGACTAAAAATGCTTTTCCGATAATAGGGGCCAGAAAGCTATCTCACCTAGAAGAAAGTCTTCAAGCACTAAAGGTAATACTATCTCCAAATCAATTACAAAGACTGGAAAAGGTTAGTGCCATTGAAATGGGCTATCCACACGATCTACTCCAAAAGGTTCAACATAAATTGGACAAATAGAAGAGTATGCATTTCTTATGGGCGGTATCTTTTCGTATTTTTATATAATGTTCCGAGTAATATTCAAATTAAATTTGAATATTACTCGGAACATTATATAACTTTAATTCATGATAGAGATAATCAACACAGACCGAGCGGCGATGTCGAAACTTTTTTAAGTGATGTAGAATTAATTACAGACCTGAATCTCAAATTATCTGCTATATTTTTTTGCTACGATTTTCATAAAGAGTTTAACGTCGTCCGAAATAGTTCCATCACCAGACTTGTCAAAGTGCTTTTCTGATGCAGAATCGATACCCCATTCTGTTCGATCAATGATCAGCGTGCCAATCATCACGACAGTTCCGTCCATTCCTTCCTTAAAAAGCATGCTGGCTGGAAAAGTAACTGCCTTCGTGATCCCTTCCATGGTCAGGTTCCCTGTAACTTTTATTTTCGCGATCCCTTCAATGGTCATGTTCCCGTTCCTCCCTTCAGTTTTTCCATCATTCACTGTTTCAACTTTGGTAATTGAGAATGTAGAAACAGTGAATTTTTTGACATCAAAAAATGCAGGTAATTTATTGTGGGGACCCGGATGATCAAATTTTTGTTCAATTGTATTCATGTCGACTTCAATTGTACCTTCCACCAGGCGACGGCTTTCGATCAACAATTCTCCTTTTAATATATCGACGTCCCCTGTACCGGAACCATCACCAAGAAACTTAGAACCTTCCCATGAACCTAGTAGCATAGAGCCTTTCCATATTACAGCACTTTGCTTTGTATCTATGATATATTTTTTCTGACCCTCTTTACTATAAAAGTCCGTGATGGTCTTTCCATCATAACTGTAAGACAGCTAGAACGATATTTCAAACTGCATATTGGGATCAGTCCAAAAGAATTTATTAATATAACCCGCTTTCAGTTTGTGCATACTGCTATCGAGAAACAATCATCAAAGAAAAGTCTGTTGGAAATTGCTTTTGAACATGGTTATTATGACCATGCCCATTTGGCCAATGCCATAAAGGCTTATACGGGAGTTACACCTAAGGAACTATAAATTTTGTCGCATTTTTCCAAAGTCCGGATTAGCATTATCAATTACATTTGCAGCTATAATCTAACAACATCATGACCAGTACACCCGCACAGAACAAACTTAAGCACGAACAAATCCAATACCTGGAATTTCTCTCTAAAGACATTCAGCAGATCAAAAGATTTTATACCGCATGTTTTGATTGGATTTTTACGGACTATGGCCCTGATTACACAGCTTTTGAAGGTGACTATATTGATGGCGGCTTTACTTCAGGCATTCCTGTAAAGGGAAGCATATTGGTTATCCTTTATTCAAAGGATATTGAAACTACCAAAGAAAAAGTTATGAATGCCGGTGGTATAATAGCGCAGGATATTTTTAGTTTTCCAGGTGGAAGGCGTTTCCACTTCATCGATCCTGATGGTAATGAACTGGCGGTTTGGTCTGAATAAACCACTAAATTCAAGTAAAATGAAAAGAATAATTACCATCATAACTTTGGGCTGTTTACTCTTAACCGCTTGTCAAGATTCGTCCAACCCTATAAAGTCTTCAACGTTACAAACGATAAATACAAATACCATGACTTATCCGGTAAAAATCATTAGCATTTCCATAAACAAGTCCGCCAGGGAGGTATACCAATTTGCTTCAAATCCTGAAAATTTCCCAAAATGGGTAGATTTTATTGATTCGATAAACAAACAGGGAGAGCTTTGGCTGGCAAAAACTAAGATTGGCACCATGACAATAAAATTTGCCTCCTCAAATGATTTTGGAATTATAGATCACCAGGTCACATTTCCCAATGGAGAAACAGTCGACAATCCAATGCGGGTCATTGCTAATAACAGCGGTTGCGAGTTCACTTTTATGCTGTTTAGGATGCCAGGCAGAACAGATAGTGAATTCAATGAAGACGCAAAAGCTGTGACAAAGGATCTGCAAAATTTAAAGGAGATATTAGAACACTAAATTGGAATTTGGAAGGCTTTCATTTTAATTGATCTAAAAGTTGGTAACTTGCCCATCAGCATGTGGGTCAAATTCTAAAAAAAACCAGAAGTAGACAATCCAACAATAGGTATTATTCTTTGTACTGAAAAAAGTGAAACAGTAGTTACGTATTCAGTTATCAATGATAATCCCAGACTCTTCGCTACTAAATACATACCTTATCTACCTACAGAAGAAGAACTGATTGCAGAAATAGGGGGGGAAGTTAAAACTTAACCTTTTTAATAGTTAGTCTATCTTATGCGTAAATGATGAATTATCCTTTGAAACCCTCTGAGCAGACATGGATTCCATCCTTTTCGTAATCACCTCCCGCAGGTGATGGTCGTTGTCATCACCCCACTTGCCCAAGGCTGCTATAACAGGAATCAATGTTTTACCAAATTCGGTTAGGCTATACTCAACCTTTGGTGGCAATACAGGAAAAATAACCTTTGTCACCAATTCGTGAGACTCAAGTTCATTTAACTGCACATTCAGAACCCTTCTTGAAGCTTCAGGGATTTTGCGTTGTAATTCGCTTGGACGCTGGTAACCTTCATTGATAAACCAGAGCAAACGGATTTTCCATTTTCCATATAGTACCTCCCCAATTAGATCCAGCCCACAGTTGAGGTTCATTGCAATTTTCCTTTCGTACATAAGACAAATGTAACGCTATGTAACAAAATGGCAAATAAGGGATGAATTTATCCCTATCTGATTCGCTTTTCCGTACTTGCAAGGGCTGTCTGTATACCTGAAATTTGTCCTAAATAAATGAAGTATGGAACAATTTAATTTCGAGAATGAGTTGTCAGATAAAATCGCCTTGGTGACTGGTGGCACAAAAGGGGCAGGTAAAGCTATAGCAGAACGTTTGCTTAGGGCAGGAGCAACAGTTGTTATCAGTGCAAGAAATGATCCGGAGGAACCCAACCAAAACCTACATTTTATTGCAGCTGACCTAAGTACCCCAACTGGAACGCAAAAAGTGGTTGAGGAAGTATTGAGTCGGTTTGGCAGACTTGACATTCTGGTCAATAATCTTGGTAGTTCAGAAACGCCAGGCGGTGGATTTGCTGAGCTGACGGATGAGCACTGGGAATCTACCATTAGGGCAAACCTGCTTGCCCCAGTCCGCTTAGACCGTGGCTTCTTACCACAGATGATCGATCGTGGAAATGGGGTCATCATTCACATCGCAAGTATACAGGGCAGGTTGCCTTTGTACGATTCTACTTTACCGTATGCTGCGGCAAAAGCAGGATTGATCAATTACAGCAAAGGCTTATCTAAGGAGGTTTCGCCTAAAGGTATTCGAGTGCTTACCGTTTCGCCTGGGTGGATAATGACCAATTCTGCAATCAGGATGATGGAAAGAATTTCGGCAAGTTCAAATGGTACAATAGAACAGGCAACCCAAAGCGTGATGGATGCACTCGGGGGCATACCTTTCGGCAGACCTGCTGAACCGGCAGAGGTGGCGGAGCTCATTGGGTTTTTGGTTTCTCCAAGAGCAGGTTACCTAACCGGGACCGAGTATGTAATTGATGGCGGAACGATATCAACTATTTAATAACCTTAAAAATAATACAATGAATTTACCAAATCTTATTACGGCATTAGTGAAAGCACAGAATGCCCATGACAGCACTGCATATGCAAACTGTTTTACCCCAGACGCCGTTGTCTTCGATGAGGGCAAAAATCATCGCGGCAGAAATGAGATCAAAGCGTGGACTGAAGAGGTGAACGAAAAATATCAGACTGTTATGGAACCCATTGGATATTCTGGTTCTGGTGAACTGGGTTTGTTAAGTGCCAGAATCTCTGGAACATTTGACGGCAGTCCTATTGTGTTTAAATACCATTTTGAATTTACTGATGGCCTGATCAAGTCTTTGAAAATATCTGACTGATTACCAACTCAATCTCTTCATATCTTTTTAAGTTTCACAAGGCATAATCGAATATTGAAATATAACACTGTGTTTGTATAGTGTTAGAGTTTCTTAGGAAAGTTATTAAAGGGGTTACAGGTTAATATCTGCAACCCTTCTTGTTAAATGACAAGCATTTCATGTAAATTTGATACAGTTGTAAGGTCAATATTTCATGGACAAAAGGAAACAAGCATTTGACCAGGCCGAATTGGAACTTTTAAGAGAAGGTCTAAAAAGAAGCTATAAAGAACGTTTTGAAATGGCTACGCGTTTGTATAAAATACAACAGAGCATGAGTAAGACCTCTATATTACATAAACCATTTATCTCTGGAAATGTTCCAGAAACCTTTCTGGCGCATGTTTTTTAAGCTTTGTGATGGAATTCGCTTTGATTTGCCTTATCCTTTCTCTGCTCAGATCATTGCATTCTGCAACTTCTTCCATGGACATCAGCCTGCTGCCATTTAGGCCAAATAGCGCTCCGATGATTCTTTTTTCCCTTTTTGTCAGAAAACCCAGGAGTTTATTCAGGTCAGCTTGTATGGACTGGCGGGTCATTTCTTCATCGGTAGCCTCAGCATTAGGGTCGGGAAGGAAGCTACAAAAATCCAGCTCGGTATCATGGCCCGTTTTTTCGTCAAGCGATTTGGTAATGGTGTTGCGGCCCAGGTGATCAATTACGGCCATTTCCTGCATTTCGGCTGCTTCGGCTATTTCCGCATTGGTTGGCTCTCTTTCCAGTAACTGTTCCAGCAGACTCTGATGGTTCCTGATCTTTTGAATGGCCAGTACCTGGTTCATCGGAACCCGGATCATTCTGGTATTTTCTGTCATGGCCAGCATGATCGCCTGTCTGATCCACCATACCGCATAGGAAATAAACTTAAATCCTTTGGTTTCATCAAATTTCCGGGCTGCATTCATCAATCCGATATTGCCTTCATTGATCAGGTCGCTCAGCGGTAGCCTCTGGCCCTGGTATTTCTTGGCTACCGAAACCACGAACCTGAGGTTTGCCCTGACCAGTTTATGCACTGCAGCCTGATCCCCTGCTTTTATCCTTCTGGCCAGCTGGACTTCCTCCTCAGGGCTGATGAGCGGTATTCTGCCAATATCCACTAAATACCTGTTCAGGGAATCCTCGTCCCGTTTGGTGTAGGCCTGTTCTATTCTGATCTCTCTCATCGCTGTTATCAGTTGTGAGTCAATGCCGGTTCTTCCCGTACAATGGATTCTTTCTGTTTTCTATTTTCAAAGGCGAAATCGCGCATTGCTTTAACCAGCACCTGGACGCTTTCCAGTGGCAGCGCATTGTAGAGGGAGGCCCTGAAGCCGCCAACTGTGCGGTAACCTTTGATGCTCACGATGTTCCTTTCTGCGGTAAACTTTAGGAACTCGTTTTCAAGTGACTGGTCATAAAGCTTAAAGGTTACATTCATCCTGGAACGGTGTGCAGGTTGGGCAAGACCATAAAAAAGCGGGTTCTGGTCCAGTTCGTTATATAAGAGCATGGCTTTTCGGATATTCTTCTGCTCAATTGCGATTACCCCTCCCTGGTCCTTTAGCCAAAGCAGGTTGAGCATAGTGGTGTAAATAGCAAAAACGGGTGGGGTATTATAAAGACTATTGTTGGTCTCAAAGATCCGGTAATCAGACATGCATGGGAGCGTATGGGATATACTTTCCATCAGCTGTTTTTTGATGATGATCATGGTCATTCCTGCTGGCCCCATATTTTTTTGTGCTCCTGCATAGATCAGGTCAAACTTGCGGATGTCGATCATCCTGGAGAAAATATCTGAGGACATGTCGCAGACTACAGGGATAGGCTGCTTGGTAAACTCGAACTGCTCGGTACCTTCAATGGTGTTGTTGGAAGTCAGGTGCAGGTAGGCGGCGTCGCGGGGAAGCTCAAAGTAGTCGGGAATATAATTATAGGCTTTGTCTTCTGAGGAGGCCACAATAACAGGTGTTCCGAAATGCCGGGCTTCTTTGATCGCTTTGCTGGCAAAATAACCAGTATCCAGGTAGGCTGCTTTTTTCCCTTGCAGTAAATTCATGGGGACCATGCTGAACTGTGTGCTAGCGCCTCCCTGCAAGAACAAAATGGCATAACTTTCGGGCACCTGTAATAATTCCCTGACCAGTAATTGTGCTTTACGGATGACGCTCTCAAACTCAGGGGAACGATGGGAGATTTCCAGTATGGAAAGGCCCATGTCGTTCCAGTCTATGATCGCCTCGGCTGCTTTTCGCAATACAGGTTCGGGCAGAATACATGGCCCCGCGCCGAAATTGTGTTTTTTATTTCCGTTCATTTTTGAAAAATTTGGTTGGTATTTCGGTTGTAAAGTTCTGTTATTTAGTGTTTTATTGGTATTGTGTTCGTGAATTTGGTAAATTTTACTGTTAAGGCGTATTCTTGCCTCATTTAATTCTGTATCAGCATGGGGAGCCTGTTTTAAGGAAACATTATTCTGTTTTTTTGTTTGTCGAGAGATGCGTACCGGGTACACTATGGGGTAGGAGTTTTGCTGGTTTTCAGCTGATTTTTACGTTCTACCAGATTTGGTGCCGTTTGTATACTTTTGGTCTTGAGGTCTGGCTTTGCTGAATTGCCGGATCCATACTAACCAAAAACTTATTATGAGGATGGAATCTTTTAAACCGGATCAAACTGATCTTGAGCTAATGAAACTGTTGCAGGCTGATGGTAGAATGCCTTTTAAGGAGCTTGCAGACCGGGTAGGCAAATCAATCAATCCGGTCACCGAACGGATCAGAAAATTAAAAACAGAGGGGTTTATCGGTTCTACGGTGGCTTTACTTGATCTGCAAAAGGTCGGCGGGACTTTTATTGCTTTTCCACATATTAACCTGACCAATCACCTGGAACATACCTTGACGATGTTTAAGGAACAAATGATCAGTTATACTGAGGTGATGGAGTGTTATCATCTGACCGGACATTATGATTTTATGCTCAAGGTGGTCCTGCCGAGTATGGCCGACTATGACCAGTTTCTGAAGCTGAAGATCAGTAATTTGCCTTATGTGGGGGGCGTACAGAGTTTTCTGGCATTGTCTGAGGTGAAAAGGACGACGGCCTATCCGTTTTTGTAATGACCTGTTTTAATGCCGACTAGCGGCTTTCATATAGATCCTGGATCAGATCAAAAGAGGCATTGTAGTAAAGCTTGCATTTTCCAGCACTTTTCTTGCCGCAATGTTTTTCCGGTTGATCCCTATTCCGACCCTGAAAATTCCCTGCGGAAGCAGCTCATCCATGAGTAGGGGGAGGATCTCGGTCATAATGTAATATCCACTGGCAAAGCCACTGAGGTAGAATTCAATAAAGAAAGGATAGCGATCTATTTGATAGTGGTCTTTTGCGACTTCCGGGGAAATCAGGTCGATCATACCATTGACGCTGTCCAATTCTTTATGGGTAGTAAACTACCCAACCACACTTTATGATGGATTGAGCTTCAGACATCAATAATGTACAGTACAACTATACCTATTGCATCTTTCGGGTAGATTTACGGCAACCCCAAGCAAAGCGATGTTTTGAACGGCATTAAAGTCCGCATCTATCACATCAACTTTTCAATTTTTATTTGTACACTTAAAAACCTTATTGGTTCTTTTACCAATATATCTGCAGCAGTTACAGGTTTGCAAAGTGTATCCAGGTTCTACAACGACCAGGTTAACACCATTCAAAAGACATTTTTGTAAACTAGAAGTAATAAAGCAATAATAATTCTGATGCTGGTCCTGCTGGGACACCTGGACGTCTCTGCCCAAAAAACCGCTTATATTTTTGCCTTTTATAGGGGAGAAAAGAAGATAATCGCGTATGATTACCCGATCTGGATTCAGTGAATAGTCCCGCCTAGGGTCCTGCTGCCGGATTGATTGCGGAAAACCGGCAACAGATCACCATGGGTTTAAAACTAACTATTCTGGTAGCGTTAGCTTACGACAACCTGTGTACTTCTGTTTAATTAACTATCCTTAGCTATAAAAGGGTGAAATCTCAAAAAATGATTGTCGTTTAATAATTTGATAGGTCTTTCTTTCGGTGAAGTTTTTGCCGAACATATCTGTTGCCTTAACTTCTATGGTATGTTCGCCTGGCGCCAATTCATTAGGTACAGTTCCTCTCCACAAATGTTTACTTTCCGCCGCTGCAGAAGGACGTCTGCCAGACAATAACGTTTCTGTATGGTCCCATTTATGCAATACACCTAGGAAAGCAGGATCATTTTCCTGAATATATTCCATCTTTTTCCATCGGCCATTATCCACCCGATAAATCACCTTGTCATTTTCTGAACCCATAAAGAAATTAGCATAAATTCCCGCAGAGGTTTTCTTATTATGTTCTACCACCTTTGGTGCAGAAATTTCAATTTGGTATGTCTTTTCTTTACCAGCAACCTTATAATCTACATCATACTGGTTACCTTTAAAATTAATAAAGGCATATCCTTTTGGCGTACCGTCACTCATTGTAGAAATGGGAATACCCTGCTCATTAAGTTCGCCAGAGTACCAGTTACCGGAGGTAGTCCCTACGTTATAATGATGGTGAGCTTTATCTTGTTTCCAGCCATCTTTGCTGGTAAAGAATATCTGTTTCTGGTTGTGTGTATGTGCTGAAAGTGACAAGGTGTTAGGGAAATCAGCTAAAAGATCAAAAAGGGCAATTCTATCTTCTTCTCTGAAGCCATTGTTATTTCCGGCCTCGCCCATAGGAATATGAAAAGCAAGAACAATTAATTTATCTTTAGGAACAAACTTCAGGTCATTTTTAACAAACTCGATCTGCTCTTTTCTAAAACCACCCCAATAGGATTTTCCGCCTCTTGGATCGGGATATAAGATATCATCCAAAACAATAAAATGCACCTTTCCATAATTAAAAGCATAGTCGGTAGGTCCAAAATGCGCTTCAAAGGATTCATCAGACATTTTATCATCTGTAACATCAAAATTAATATCATGGTTTCCCATCAAATTGTACCAGGGAATTCCAATTTTCTGAACCGCCTTAATATAAGGCTTAAAAAGATCAGGATTATTTCCTACCAAGTCGCCCATACTTAAACCGAAAGCAACATTTTTAATCCCTTCAACTTCCTTCACCACACCTTTATCAAAGTAGGCCACCTCTTCAATGCATATGATGCTGCCCTTCAGGTAAAGAAAGACGGCCAATATATGCTTCTTCCCAAGTACGCGGATTTATTCGATCCTTATAATAAAAGCAAGAACAATGAGGAATCCATTTTTGAGATACAATATAAACGCAATGCGGAGACCAATCAGAATTTTGTTGTTAATTCCTTTTACACCTGGTTTTTCCCGTTAGGTGATGCCAAAGGCGGAACTTATGGCGGGGTTAATTTTGGAACTACGCTTCTACAGTCATATCCTGAATATTATCCTTCGCAGTTGTTAGTGGATTTATATAAGCCCGAAGATCAAAGGAGAGAAGTTTCACTATCCTGGGGATTTAATGGGCAAACTTTTACAAAGGGCCCGATACCCGGTCGTCCCTGGTTTGGGCCCAAATTCTGGGATCTTACTGCAAATCGTACAAGTAGTGAAAAAAATCTATATTTCCTGAGGTATGCCGATGTAATTATGATTCTTGCAGAGACATCCAATGAACTGGGTAATTCTGAAGCGATTACTTATCTCAACATGATTGAAAAGAGAGCAGGCTTACCAGATTTGGACAATAATAAGGATCAGCAACAATTGAGAAGTTTTATTATGGATGAAAGAGCAAGAGAGTTCGTTGGGGAATTTCAAAGAAAGTGGGATCTGAGTCGCTGGAATAAATTGACTGACGCCATCGCTGCTATTTCTACTGAAAATGTGGAGGGCGCAAAAAATGTTAAACCTTATCATTCGCTCTTTCCAATTCCTTATAATGAAATCGTTAAAAACAGTAATCTTACACAAAACGAGGGATATAAATAAGGACAAAAGATCAAATAAATAAGATTTGTTTAAAAATGATGTTGTAAATGGGGATGGTGTAAGCTAACCCCATTTTTTGTCTGCATCTGGGAGCAGACGAAAACTCCCTTTGCTAAACTGTTTAAGTGACAAATCCATTGTTTTGGATTCTTTTTAGTTTCTTTTCCATGGGATGGTTGATTTAAGAGATTAGCCTATCTGTTGATTAAACAATCCTTTAGGCGGATTGTTTCTGATATAGGCTTTCGGTCTTGGCTTTTGAAGATTTAATTAACAGGTATTTATGGAGAGGAATAGCATAGTGGAAGGGGTGGTTGTGTTGCTGGTGATTTTGCTGGTCATTTTTTTGATCAGCCGCAATAGGAAGAATCAGAAAAAAATGGAGCAGGAGATCACCGAGTCGGAAATTAACCCGAAAAAACATGATGATAAACATGTTTAGTTCGATTTACTGATGCGGACTGGTTTGTACTTAAAGTGAGGTGTTTTAGCTATTTGCTTTGAAATACTATCTTTAACACGATAAAGATATGAATACTCTGATCGCGATTATTTTGTTTGGCGTTTTTCTCTTTCTTTCAGCGGTCCATGTGTATTGGGCTTTGGGTGGAAGGTGGGGAAGTGAGGCAGTTTTTCCAACTAAAGATGAAGAAACTAGGGGAGTCATGCCCGGTATTTTGCCGACACTGATTGTTGCCGCAGGTCTGTTTAGCTTTGGACTATTGGTGTTGATTAAAGGCAGCTTGCTAAAAGTACATTTACCGCAATGGTTAGACCATTACGGGCTTTGGCTGCTTTCGGGAATCTTTATACTCAGGGCGATTGGGGAGTTTAATTATGTAGGCTTTTTTAAGCGGTACCGCAAGACCGCTTTTGCAAGGAATGATACCAGGTTGTATTCACCTCTGAGCCTTTTGATTGGATTGCTGCTATTGCTTTTGCAGTGGTATAGCCAATGAGAAAGAGTTAGTTTCATGCCTTTTGCAAGGCCTACAGGTACAGCCTATTTGTCCATGAGTGCAATCCAGGTATGCACCATTTTTTCAAGCAGTTCCTTGTTTTCCCTCACCTGCTGCATGGAATAAAACTTGGCGTATACCTTTCCTTTGGTCGCGGTCTCCAGAAAGTCAGATTTGATATTCAATAGCTCGCCCTTGTGGAAGATTAGTGCGACATAGTTTTTGATCCTGGGGTTAAAAGTGGCCAGTTCTTCTTTATAGGCGAAGCTGGGGCCTCCCCATTTTACGTCTTCTTCGATTTTTGGATTGGCGTTTACAATTATGGAGCGTACTGCTTCCATTTCCGCTTTCAATGGGTGTTCGAGTTTAGCCATAAACTCTTCTACTTTTTTGGTATTGCTCATCATAATTAGTTTATTGTTTAAACAAATATCAAGATCTTTTTTGCTAACAAGGCGGGGTAGAAACGACAAAGTAAGGGGCAGATTGCGCCTGAGGGTAACACCGATAGACCCATTTCAAGTGTTGGATAACTCTTTTAATTGGGTACAACCCTTCTAATGTTCTACGTAATCCTTTTTGATCGGTACATCCAGCTTATCCAATATTCGATAAGTTCTCCGAAAATAATCGCATTGGAAATTTAAAAAGACCTTTAAAATCATCTGAAGGTCTTTTTATGCAGATAATTAAGCAGCGTTAAGTTTCTAATTTTCTTATCCTGAAGTTCCAACTTTAGGTGGATTTTGACCTATGTCAACGTTTCTTGAAAGGTTTTGCTGCAACATTGAATTTTAGTTACGCGATAGCAATAATGACAACGGTGCTAGAAGATTTAATACCGAAAATAACCGACCTGGATGAGGAGCAATTAGTAGCTGTGGTCTTCCTGCTTTAAAACATTAACGGTAGAGAAACATGATGATTTACTGGAAAGAGGCGTTAGCCAGCCGACTATTTTTTATCAATAAGGGATGCCTTAGATTATATTACAGCAGTGAGAATCATAGTCCAATCACACGGTTCATGGCATTTGAGCAGACTTTCCTAACGTCAAGTTTTATATCACGGGAGCCGTCTTCAGAATACATACAAGCAGCTGAAAAATCAGAATTATTAGTTATTTCTCATCATGACTTCTTTAACTTAGGTGAGACGATTCCTTCATGGGATAAAATGTATATCTACATTCTGGAGTACGGATTGACGGTGATCAATTCCAGATTGAACGGCCTACTCACCCAAAATGCTACTGGAGGTTATCGGGACTTGCTTAAAAGCAATCCTGGACTTATTCAGCGGTTATCAAAGATCAATTTAGCAGCCTATCTGGAGATATCGTCTGAAACGCTGGATAGATTGGAGTCGCAAATGTAGCGACGACAATAAATTATGCCGACAAAAAAGATATATAAATACCGGCGATTACTTAAAACTATTAAATAACAACGCCATAGCTCACCTTCACCTTGTCCATCACCACATGGGTATAAAAATGCTTAAGGTTAGGATTATCCATCAAGTGCGTTTTAGAAAAGGCTTCAAAATGACCCATATCCCTTGTATTGACGATCAACACAAAATCATAAGTACCCGTAACATAATAGCAGTGTGCAACCTCTGTACAGTTACGCATGGTAAGCTTAAATTTCTCAATGTCTTTTGAGCTACCCTCGTGCAATACTACATCCACGATACAAGTAATAGCCATTCCAATTGCTGAAGCCGAAATGATAGAAACATCTGCTTCAATAATTTTCTCGTTTCGCAACTTCGTTAGCCTTCGCTGTATCGCGCTTTGACTTAAACTGACCTGCATGCTGAGCTCATCTGCAGTTAACCTGTTGTTCTGTTGAAGTAGTCGCAGTAACTTCTTATCAAACTCATCAAGCATATGCATACTTTACCCATTTTTTTTATAAAAATAAATAATTTAATTGTACATCATTGAATTACGAAGAAATTAATCAGCGTGGCGCCGGTAATTTTGCGTTAAGAAAACTAATGATATGGAACAAATATTTACAGCATTGGCGCCCAAAGCCATCGGACCGTACACACAGGCCATACGAACAGGCAATTTATTGTATTGCTCCGGTCAAACGCCGATAGATCCTAATACTATGGAAATCGAAGCGGTCACTATCGAAGAACAAACCAAACGGGTTATTGATAACCTGGAAATCGTATTACAGGCCGCAGGCCTTACCTTGATCAATGTTGTAAAAACAAATGTATTTATAACGGACATGGCCTTGTTTCCTCAAATGAATGCGACGTATGCAGCGTGTTTTGGCAATCATCGCCCTGCCCGTAGCACGATCGCTGTAAAAGGTTTGCCTTATAACGCGATGGTGGAAATTGAATGTATTGCCGAATATAGTTAAGCATCAAAAATTAATACAATGAATACAAATAAACAGATTATATTACCTTCAAACAGTGCGTTCACAGCAGCAGAAGTTGAAAAGTTCAGGAAGGAAACGGCGGGAACAAAAAATGTCCTCCATTTAAATAATGCCGGTTCGGGGCTAATGCCTGATATCGTAACCCAGGTACAGCTTGACCATATTAAGCTGGAGTCTCAAATTGGTGGCTATGAAGCAGCTGCGCTAAGGGCATCAGCGATTCAAAACTTCTATACGCAAGCCGCAAAATTATTTAACTGTAAACCTTCCAATATTGCTTTTACGGCCAGCGCTACCGATGCCTATACAAGGGCCTTATCGTCCATCCCATTTGAACCGGGCGATGTTATACTAACGGATAACGATGATTTTGTATCGAACCAAATACAGTTTTTATCTCTGCAAAAAAGGTTGGGTGTTAAAATTGTCAGGATAGATAATGCAGCAATCGGCGGCGTTGATTTAAATGACCTAGAAGAAAAGTTAAAAAAATATAAACCAAGGCTTTTCGCTATCACCCACATCCCCACAAACTCTGGTCTGGTACAACCGGTTAAAGATATCGCCAAAATCTATCATGAATATATACAACAACACCAAGGCCAAACCTGGTATATTATAGATGCCTGCCAGTCAGCAGGACAAATGAAGTTAGATGTAGAAGAATTAAAATGCGATTTTTTGAGCGTTACCTGCCGGAAATTTCTGCGGGGGCCCCGTGGCACCGGCGCCTTGTATATTTCTGATAAAGCGTTGCATACCGGCTTAGAACCAATGTTTATTGATATGAGGGGTGCCGAGTGGAAAAGCAGGGATGAGTATCAACAACAACCCACAGCGATCAGGTACGAAGACTGGGAGTTTGCCTATTCGACGGTTTTAGGCACGGCTACGGCCATTGAGTATTGTCTCAATATTGGTGAAGATAAGATATGGCAACAGGTAAAATTGTTGTCAGCTAATCTAGCAGATCGGCTTTCCCAAATCGATAAAGTAACAGTACTTGATAAAGGGCCCGAAGTGGGTGGTTTAATAACTTTTCATGTAAAGGGTGGAAACCCCAAATTAATTGTTAGTGAGTTGCTCAAAAGAAAAATTAACGTGGTGCCTAGTTACAGGCAGTTTGGTATAATTGATTTTGATGAGAAGGGTGTTGAATGGGCAGTTAGGGCATCACCTCACTATTACAATACAATTGAAGAAATTGATTTTTTTACCGAAAGTATGAAAGAAATAATTTAAAACGTATTGGTCAATTTATGGACCCGAAGCGCTGAAGAACGATAATGTCGTAACTATTCCATGCCTTTGAAAATATGGATGGGAAACTCTTATTGCTGCAGAAATGGGCTATCCATACCATCTGCTCCAAAGCGTTCGCAATAAATAATATGATCTGTCACCTTTTTTGATCTTTTAAGTAATTGCTTAAACGCCTGTAAATAATTTATTTACAGGCGTTTTGTTTGGATGTCATAAGGTTTAACCTCCATACTCAATGCTACAATTTTCGTATGAGTGAGGGTGATACAATTATTGCTTAGCCAGCTTGTATAATTTACCGCTGTCTGTTGCTGCGTAAATAGCACCATCTTTACCGGTGGCTATGCAACGCCAGCGTTCATTTTTATCGGAAAGCAAACGTTCCTCACCTACAACTTTGTTGTTTTTTATGACCAAACGAATGATGTGTTGCCCACTTAGTGCCCCTATAAAGAGGTTGTTTTTCCACTCAGCGATGTTGCCGGTGTAAAACATCATGCAGCCCGGCGAGATAACGGGATCCCAATAGTAAACCGGCTGCACCGTACCTTCTTTCTGTTGTATACCATCGTAGACCTTTTCACCACTGTATTCAATGCCATAAGTCACGTAAGGCCAGCCGTAGTTGCCACCTGGTTTAATTAAATTAATTTCGTCGCCACCACGGGGGCCAAATTCTGTCTCCCAGAGGTCGCCGTTAACGGGGTTAATCGACAGGCCATCTGGATTACGCAATCCATAGGCATATATCTCTGGCTTAGCATTGGCCTGGCTTATAAACGGGTTACCGGCAACAGGTTTGCCGTCTTTAGTAATATGGATAATTTTACCGGTGGTCGCGTTTAGGTCCTGCGCCTTCGCGCGGATATCGTTCGATTGACGGTCACCAGAGCTGATGAAGATATTGCCTTGTTTATCAAACACCAAACGTGAACCAAACTGGCCGGCACCTTTAAAACGCGGGCTGGCTTCGAATATCACGCTCACGTTTTCCAGTTTTGTTTCATCTGCCGATAATTTACCTTTAGCTACAGCCAGGGTAGCTCCTTCGCCCGGCTGCGCGTAGGTCCAGTAAACCATGCGGTTTTTGGTAAAATCAGGGTCAATGTTCACATCCAGTAAACCACCTTGTCCCTGAAATTGTACTTCCGGGAAACCAGTAATGGTTTTATCAATTTTACCGGCAGTTGTCAATATTTGCATGGTTCCCGGTTTACTGCTGATCAGTAAACGGCCGTCGGGTAAAGCCTGCATACCCCAGGGGCCCTTTAGCTCGGTGCTGATGACTTTAGCGGTATACGGAGTTTTGGTTTTAACGCTGCCAATACGGGTTTGTCCTGCGAAGGCAGGTTTATAGTCGCTATTGGCCTTGTTTTTTTCAACCGGCTTGCCGGTTTGTGCCATGCTGGACGCATTTAACGATAGAAGGGCGATGCCTAGGGCTAGTGGTTTATAAAATTTTGAAAACATAATGCGATTTGGATTAATGCCAGGTAAGTTACAATCTTATAAGCTTAATGTTTGAATACAACGTGTTTTTTACAGTAGTCATAAGAAGACGACTGTAAATCATAAAATTTTTAGCGTTTAATTAGAATTAAGGCATTGAATTAGTTTTTTTGTACTTTCGTGTCTTATGCAAAGACAACTATTCACATATTATAGTTTAGCGATTGGAATGATTGCCTGATTCCGGGTGTCGTGTTTCTAAAGTCGCCAACTTGGTAGTTTCCGTATTGCCAAAGGTGATTTCTATGGAGCAAACCGTCCGGATGATAGAGAATTAAGCAATTTTATTTCATCATTTTAAATTATAAGTAGTGAATAACTTATCATTATACGGTTGGAACGACAGTCTGTTCCAACTCAAACAAACCTCACAATACAAACATCTTTTTCATGGTCGTGTTTCCGCAGTAAACAAAACCAATTATGAGGTGATTACCGAGGGGGGGCTGCTATTGTGCGAACTCACCGGTAATTTGCTTTATGGAAGGTCATTATTTGAACTTCCGTGTACAGGCGATTGGATTATTTTTCAGCCTTTTGACGACAACAAAGGAATAATTGTTGATATTTTACCGCGTAAACATACACTGTACCGAAGAAAGAGTGGTACAATATCCGACAGGCAAGCTATTGCATCCTATGTTGATAAGGCGTTTATTGTACAAAGCCTTGATGGCAATTTCAGCGTTCGCCGAACGGAGCGTTTTATGATTCAGGTATTAGAAGAAAATATTCAACCGATATTGATACTCACTAAATCCGATTTGGAGTTTAGCCGCCATCAGGTAGATGAATCGCTGAAACATATTGTCCACCAAATGCCAATATTTTTCACAAGTATTCTTTCTCCCGAAACAATACTTCCTGTGCGAAAATTTATCAAGCAAGGAGAATCGATTGTATTTGTGGGATCATCAGGGGTTGGGAAAAGTTCCTTAATCAATGCATTATGTGAACGGACAGTATTTTTTACATCTGAAATAAGCAAATCCTCAGGCAAAGGGCGACATACCTCAACCCGAAGAGAAATGGTTCTGATGGATGATAGTGGTATCTTAATAGATACGCCGGGCGTAAGAGAATTTGGTTTAGCCTCGGACAATCCTGAAGCACTGGCAGATATATTCGATGTTTCTGATTTTGCAGAATCCTGTCGTTTTGAGAATTGTACGCATGTCGATGAACCTGGCTGTGCAGTTGTCGAAGCTATAAACAACGGTTTTTTAGAATTTGAAGTGTACAACAGTTACCTCAAATTGCGAAAAGAAGCTTGGTATTTTTCTACTTCTGAACATGAAAAACGCAAAAGAGATAAGTATTTTGCTAGAGTTTCAGATGAAGCTAAGAGAATAAAAAAACGTTGATCTTCCTATTATTTAGTACGGGTGTTCCATTATTAAGTGGAACACCTGTCTAGTTATCCTTTCTTTATGATAATGTGTGTAGCATTCTCTCCGGCCACTCTTTGTACCTGATTGTAGCCAAGAGCCGCCATATCCATTCCCGAAAATAAGTGTTCTCCTGAACCTAAGAAGACAGGTGAAATTGCTAGATGTAGCTCATCAATATGGCCTGTTTGTAAGTATTGCCTTATCGTTGAAACCCCGCCACCGATACGAATGTCTTTTCCGTTCGCGGCTTTTTTGGCTTCTTCCAACGCAGATTCGATACCATCGGTAACAAAATAAAACGTTGTTCCTCCTTTCATGATCACAGGTTTTCTAGCGTGATGCGTTAAAACAAATACTGGAACATGGTAAGGTGGTTCCTCGCCCCACCAGCCCTTCCACTCATTATCTGGCCATGGTCCACGAACGGGTCCGAACATATTTCGCCCCAGTATCCAGGCGCCCATGTTCTCGAACGACTTCTCCACGAATTCATTATCTGTACCATCACTTCCTTCATCTTTACCTATCATCTTCCCAAACATTCTTGTTGGAAAAATCCAGTTGTGAAGTTCCTCGCCTCTTATTCCCAAAGGATTAGTTAGATCTTGTTTGGTGCCTGCACCAAATCCATCTAGCGAAATAGAAAAACATGCAACTTTTACTTTACTCATACTGGTATTCATTTTCAATTGTGTTTTGAGGTATTGATTTAACTTATGTACCCGCCTTTCTCTTTTAATAATACAAATTTCGCTAGAAAAATTAATTTTTGGTGGTGTATATACGACTAAATAAGGGCAGAATACGACAAATTCCTTTTTTTATCCTCTTTAAATTTCTTCGATAATAGTACATTTGCGGGTACTAAAGAAAACTTCTCATATGGGGAGTTTTTTTAATTTGTATAGAGAACTGTAGAGATTATGACCGAAACAGAATACCTGGAATTTTGTAAAAATCAAATTACAGGCCCATTAAAAGAGGAAGATATTATTACCATGCTAACTGCATGGGGGGCTATTAATTATTCACTTGGTTACAAAAATGCCTTACTTGATCACGATATTGAGGCGAAAGAGTGACCTCGATGTGAGGGTTTTTGCCTTTTTGAAGAATTGTTATTGAAGCTGTAGCGTTACGGCTAATGTACTCGTATACATCAATAACAAACCAGCACTTTGATTATGAAAATCTTGACAACTACAATTTCAGTATTACTTTTATTTTCCCTTAGCTTCTTCTCCTGTAAAAAAGACAGGAATGTAAATCCCGAAAATCTTATAAAGGGAAACTGGGAGGAAATGGACCTGAACGGACTGAGGCGATCCCTGAATTTCGCCAACGACAATAGCTTTTTTCTTACTATTGGCCTTAGCGATGGAAGTAGCACCCGGTTCATCGGAACTTACCAGATCCAAGGCGACAGATTAAACATAACTACTACTGAAAAGCTGGAGCAGGAACCAGGAAAACCAGTTCAAAGGACCCCTACAAATTACGCACTTTACGAAAATGCCACCTTTAGTATTGCTGGCGACACCCTTAAACTGAATTACATTAGCTACCCCGCTGACGCCCCGGTTAACACACCTGCAAAATTCCGTAGACTGATCACGATCGACGAGGGTGGATTGACACCATAAATTTGCTATACGAGTACTTGTTTATACGTTTTCTATGCTTGTTAGTGACAAGGGTTTTAAGTAAATTCGATAGATGTCGAAATAAAAACATCAATAATGAAAAACTTAGCAACATTTAATTTATCGGTGCCTCCGCCAGTGTTAGATGATTTAAAAGATCGATTGAAAAATACCCGCTGGCCTGGTGAGGCGGAAGGCTCCGACTGGAACTTTGGTACCAGCGAAACTTATATGAAAGAACTGGTGAATTACTGGATCAATAAGTACGATTGGCAAAAACAAGAAGCGAAACTCAATAAATACCAACAGTACATTGCTGATGTGAATGGTGTGAAAATTCATTTTCAGTATATTAAAGGGAAAGGTAATGACCCCAAACCGCTTCTACTGACCCACGGCTGGCCGGATAGTTACTATCGCTTTCACAAAATCATTCCATTATTAACCGAAGGTGATCAAAACTTTGATCTGGTTATCCCATCTATTCCAGGTTTCGGATTTTCTGAAAAGATTGCTCTGTCCAGTGAAGCAGTCGCTGATTTATGGAAAGTATTGATGACCGAAAAGTTAGGTTATCAAGAATTTTATGCTGCCGGTGGCGATGTGGGAATGGGAGTTACCAAAGCATTAGCGTCTAAATATCCCGGGGTAGTCGCCGGTGTACATTTTACAGATATTGGTTATCCTATGGGACAGGAGGATCCTAATACTATGACAGAGGCTGAAAAGCAATTTCAGCAATTTGTCCAACAGTGGTGGTACAGTGAAGGCGCATATGCTATGCTACACTCCACTAAACCACAATCAATAGCCTACGGTTTGAACGATTCGCCTGTTGCACTTGCTGCTTGGATAATTAGCTTTGGCAACGCCGGTGCTTCTCCTGAGATTTTAGAAAAGGCATTTGGCGGAAGGGATGAATTGCTCACTAATGTTATGATTTATTGGATAACACAAACCGTAGCTACTTCCGTTAGAATGTATAAAGTGGATGCTATAGCGCAATGGAATGGCTCGAAACCATTGCAGAAAAGTAATGTGCCCGCAGGTGTAGCCATATTCCCAAGGGAAGCACAGTTTCCCAAAGAATGGGCAGAACGTTTTATAAATGTGGTCAGCTTTAAGAAGATGAAAGAAGGTGGGCATTTTGCTGCACTGGAAGTGCCCGATATTTTTGCTGAAGAATTAAGAACCTTTTTTTACAGTATTAGTTAGTAAGTAATATCGGAACTAATGAATGAAAGCTGAATTTTTGATCTTTTAATCTTGAACTGCCTGCATCTGGTCGGTTGCGTACCAGATACGGGTAGATAGGTAAATTACCCTTTTGCAGCATCTTCCAGATCTTTGATTATGATCTTGGTCATCTTCATCATTGTATCCATTACGCGTTTGGCTTTATCTGCATCTTTATCTTGTAAAAGTTGCCCTAATATAGCCGGCGATACCTGCCATGATAAACCAAATTGATCTTTTAACCATCCACACTGTGATGTTTCACCGCCTCCAGCTACAAGGTTTTTCCAGTAGTAGTCAATTTCTTCCTGTGTATTGGCCTCAATAGCAAAGGAAACTGACTCGTTAAATTTGAACTGTGGGCCTCCGTTTAACAATATAAACTGTTGATCTTCTATTTCCATATCTACGGCCAGTATTTCCCCGCCAAAACCAGGTGCATCTTTTGGATAATAGCTGGTATTAAGCACTTTTGATTTTTTAAATACGGAGGTGTAAAAGTCAATTGCCTCTTTAACATTATGGTCTAACCACAAACAGGGTCTTATCTTTTTCATATTTTTTGATTTAAAATAATAGCATCTGATATTGAAACAACTTTTTCGTTCACCTGGTTTCAAAAAATAATCTTTAAAAATCAAAAACTAATGATGGTCACCAACCGACTCTCGTGCTATCCTCATCTCGTCCTGAGTAAATTATCAATGACCGATCCTTAGCTGTGGTCGAGATGATGGGATTGGGGATAGGGCGATGTTGTTTTGCTATGCCTAATACTTTGGCCGGTTTGTTAATTGGAAAGTGTTTTATTAATTTCATCTTATGGCTAAAAATAAAACTGTTGCCACAAATCTGGATGTTCGTGATTTCCTGGAAAAAGTGGCAGATTCTCTAAAGCGAAAAGATTGCTATCTGATCGCTGCACTGATGGAAAAACAGACGGGATATGAACCTAAAATGTGGGGGACCTCAATTGTAGGCTTTGGTAGTTATCATTACAAATATGCCAGTGGTCATCAGGGAGATGCCCCGTTGATCGGATTTTCTCCGCGAAGTACTGCTATTGTTTTGTATATGGCTTGTGATTTTGAAGATAAAGAAAACTTGCTGCTGCAATTGGGTAAGCATAAAATAGGGAAAGGCTGTATTTATCTTAAAAAACTGACCGATGTTAATATACAAGTATTAACCAAGATGATAGATCAATCAGTGGCGTATATGAAAAGTAAATAAGGTGTAGAAGAAATGGTAATAACAATTGATCAAAATATCAGACTGGAGCAAACAGCCGTGAAGCATGCAGAAGGTTTGTTGGAAGCTATAAACAGCAGTCGGGCGCAATTATCTGAGTTTTTACCCTGGGTGCCCAACATGCAATCTGTAGGGAACCTTATCACTTACATCAGGAAATGTGAGCAGCTTTATGAACAGGGCCTTGAAGTCAGCTTTGTGATCATGCTTGATGATCAGCCAGCAGGCAGAATTGGCTTGCATTATTTGAATGTTTTTAATCAAAGTGCAGCAATTGGCTACTGGTTGGCAGAAAGTGCACAAGGCCGCGGTATCATGATCCGGTCTTGTAAGGCATTAATTGATTATGGTTTTAAGGAACTGGCATTACATCGTATTGAGATCAAAGCAGCTACTTTGAATTTGAAAAGTCAGGCAATTCCATGCAAACTGGGTTTTCAGCAAGAAGGGATTTTAAGGCAGTCAGAAAAGGTGAATGGAAGATTTTTAGACCTGGTTTTATATTCGATGCTCCATGAGGAATGGAATATGAATTCCTAATAAATGATTTAAGCGCAAGTTTTCCATTATAATGCTATTTTTGGAAAAAGTAATAGCTAACCCCATAACTCAATTTTAGATTGAAAACACTAGTATTAGGAGCATCAGGACAACTAGGACAATGTCTTAAGGCAGTTGCCACAAATAGAAATGTTAATACATTAGACTTCCCGGATGAAAGTGCAGCAAATATCCTTGATGTTGAGAAACTAAAGGCATTGTTTGCCGAGAAAAAACCGGCATATGTAATCAATTGTGCTGCTTATACGGCTGTTGATAAAGCTGAAGATGATGTGGATCTGTGCAGATTAATAAACAAGCAGGGGGCATTAAATATCGCTTTGCTCTGTAAAGAATTTGGTGCTAAATTAGTTCACGTTTCTACAGACTTTGTTTTTGAAGGCGCTATTCCGGAATTATTAAAAGAAGATGATTTAGCAAAACCCATTAGCATATATGGCCTGACTAAGCTTGAAGGCGAAACAGATATTATAGATAATCTGAATGAACATTACATTATTCGTACCAGCTGGTTATACTCTGAGTATGCAAATAATTTTGTGAAAACCATGTTGAAACTGGGAGCGGACCGTGATGAGTTAAATATCATTGCTGATCAGATTGGCTCACCAACTTATGCTATTGATTTGGCCGGTGCGATTTTGGATGTTATTGCTTCTGGTAAAACGGAATATGGGGTATATCATTATAGTAATGAAGGATCAATCTCGTGGTTTGATTTTGCAAAAGGAATTTTTGACATCAGTAATACACAAGTAAAGGTTGGCCCAATTCCAACTTCTGCTTATCCAACAAGAGCTCGCCGACCTAAGTTCTCTGTAATGGATAAAACAAAGATCAAAGCAACTTTTGGAATCGAGGTACCTTATTGGAGAGACAGTTTGATTAAGTGTATTGAGCGATTATCTGTACTGGATAAAGCCTAAACGTGCGGTAAATAAATCGTGATATAAAAAAAGAACGGAATTATGTAAATGTTTTTCCGTTCTTTTTCCAATCTTTGAGCTATAATGAAAAGAACACTGCTTACCATACTTGCCATTTTCTACCTGGGTGTCTCCAGTGGGGCAGCTGTGCATTTTCATTATTGCATGGACAAGCTGGTAAGCTGGAGCATGACAAAACAATCTGGCAAATTATGTGATTTCTGTAAAATGCCTTTGGCCGAATCTAAAAAGAAATCATGCTGTAAAGATGTTAAGCACGAGGTTAAGGTTGAGAGTTCTCAAAAAGTAAATCAAGCGGTTTATAAATTTGATCAGCCGTCGGCAGCCATTATATTACCCGAATTATTTCTTAATTATCAGGCCATGGTGCCTGTTAAAATTATAAGGGAAGCATTAAGCAATGCACCACCTAACGGACAGCGTGTGCCTGTTTATCTAAAAAACTGTACCTACAGAATATAATACCCTCTTTCTTTTCTAATGCCTGGCACATTCGTGCCCCGGTTGCAGCATTACTGTAACCCCAAATTTATTTATATCATTTTCTTTAAAACGTATTAAGATGAACTCATTAAGATCTCTTTTGGTAGTCGGCTTGACTTTCCTTGGTAGTGCTGTATTTGCACAATCTAAAACCGAAAAAATTAACGTATCAGGAAACTGTGGGATGTGTAAAAAAAGCATTGAAACTGCCCTTAAAATTGATGGTGTTAATACAGCTGTATGGGATGTAAAATCTAAAATATTAACGGTAAGCTACGATAGTACCAAAATTACAACTGAAGGCATTCAACAAAAAGTTGCAGCGGCAGGGCATGATACCCAGAAGGTTACAGCCAAACAAGAAAATTATAGCAAACTACCTTCATGCTGCCAATACGATAGAAAGAGTACAGACAAAAAATAACTAAAAGAAAGAGGGTTATTATAAATGGTACATAAAATTATAGAATGGTCGATGCGCAATAGATTTATTGTGCTGGTACTTTCCGCAGGGTTATTTATATGGGGAGTTTTCTCCGTACAAAAAAATCCAATAGATGCGATTCCTGATCTTTCAGAAAATCAGGTGATCGTATTTACAGAGTGGATGGGCAGATCGCCACAGTTAATTGAAGATCAGGTGACTTACCCGCTGGTAACCAATTTGCAGGGGATTCCTAAGATTAAGTATGTGAGAGGTTCTTCCATGTTTGGGATGAGCTTTATCTACGTGATTTTTGAAGACGATGTTGATGTTTATTGGGCCAGAGAGCGGGTTTTGGAACGGATCAGTACCATATCCCGAACCTTGCCAGAAGGTGTATCTCCGCAACTTGGTCCTGATGGAACGGGAGTGGGCCACGTATTGTGGTATACCTTAGATGCTCCGGAAATGGACTTGGGCGAGCAGCGTGCAATACAGGATTGGTATGTAAAGTTCGCTTTGCAAACCGTTCCCGGAGTAAGTGAAATTGCCTCATTTGGTGGCTTTCAGAAACAATATCAAATCTCGATAGACCCAAACAAGTTATTGTATTATAAACTTACTGTGCCTCAGGTAATAGCTGCAGTTAGGAGTAATAATAACGAGTCGGGCGGGCGAAAGTTTGAAATGAGCGACATGGGCTATATCATTAAAACATCGGGCTACCTCAAATCCATTCAAGAAATTTCGAATATCCCGGTAAAGAATCAGAACGGTACACCAATAAGAGTATCTGATCTGGCTACGGTTCAGATGACTGGAGAAACCAGATTAGGCATATTTGATCAGGATGGTAAGGGCGAACGTGCAGGCGGTATTGTAGTAATGCGCTATGGCGAAAACGCTGCGGAGGTAATTGATCGGGTGAAAGAAAAGATGAAGGAAGTGTCAAAAGGCTTGCCTAAGGGTGTAAAATTTGATATTGTGTATGATAGAGGTGAACTGATTAAAGAATCTGTAGACTCCATAAAAAACACTTTGATTGAAGAGATGATCGTAGTATCCCTAATCGTATTTGTATTCCTCTTTCATTGGCGCAGTGCACTAAGTATCATTATACAAATTCCTATTACAATTGCCGCAAGTTTTATCCTGCTCAATGCCTTTGATATTTCGTCCAACATTATGTCCCTAACCGGTATTGCACTGGCCATTGGGGTAATTGTAGACAATGGAATTATCATGAGTGAAAATGCTTATAAGCATTTGGCAGAGCGATACGAACAGTGGGAAAAGGATCAAAATAAAACGACAGCATCATGATGAACTGGTTTAAAAATATGTTTCGCAAATCTCCGGATTGGATTAGCGAAGAAGATCGCCTCGCGGTGATCACTAAATCCAGCAAACAGGTATCCAGAGGTGTATTCTTTGCTACGGTAATTATCATAACCTCTTTTTTACCGGTATTTATGCTCACCGGACAGGAGGGTAAATTGTTTCACCCGCTGGCTTATACCAAAACATTTATCATGATTGTTGATGCTTTTTTGGTGATTACACTGGCTCCTGTACTGATCTCCTTCTTTATGAAAGGGAAATTCAGACCTGATCATGCAAACCCGGTAAATAGGGTTTTAGAAAAAGTATATGAACCAATTATCAGAACGGTATTGAAATGGAGAAAAACAACTATTGCCATTAATATCATCGCTTTGCTAATCACAATTCCTTTGCTTAAAAATCTAGGAACGGAGTTTATACCACCATTAGATGAGCAAAGTATTTTGTTTATGCCGGTAACCTTGCCTGATGTTTCAAATGCAGAGGCTAAACGGATATTACAGGTGCAGGATAAGATTATTAAATCCATACCTGAGGTAGATAAGGTTCTTGGAAAAGCGGGAAGAGCAAATACCGCTACAGATAATTCGCCGATTAGTATGATCGAAACGATCATTACATTAAAACCAAAAAGTGAATGGAGGAAGGGCATCACTAAAAAGGATATTGTGGCGGAGTTGGATGCCAAGCTTCAAATTCCGGGTGTGGTAAACGGGTGGACACAGCCGATCATCAACAGGATCAATATGTTGGCTACCGGTATCCGTACCGATGTCGGAATAAAAGTATTCGGACAAAACCTGGATACTATTGCTTCGGTATCAGAAAAGGTAAAAGCAGCATTAGAAGGTACGCCTGGGGTAAGCGATTTATTTGTAGAGCCCATTACAGGTGGTAAATACCTGTCTATTGATGTAAAAAGAGAAGAGTTGGCCAGGTATGGCTTAAACGTAGACGACGTTAATCAGGTTGTTGAAAGTGCACTTGGTGGAGCAACTATTGGTAATACCATTGAAGGCAGACAGCGTTTTTCTATCAGCGTACGCCTTGCTCAGGAATACCGTAACAGTGTGGAGCGCATTAAAAGAATCCCTCTTCAATCAGCTTCTTTTGGTGAAGTTCCTTTATCGGCAGTTGCCGATGTGAAGTTTGAAGATGGCCCGCCAATGATCAGCTCCGATAATGCTATTCTTCGTGGTGCTGTAATGTTTAACGTTCGCGATAGAGACTTGGGCAGCACGGTTAAAGATGCAATGGAAAAGCTGAATAAAGAGAAGGGCGTTCTTCCCGAGGGTTATTTTCTGGAATGGAGCGGCCAGTATGAAAACCTGATAAGGGGTAAGCAAACATTGATGTGGATTGCTCCGGTAGTTTTGGTGATCATTTTCTTCTCTCTTTATTTTGCATTTCGCTCTATAAGAGAGGCATTTTTAAGTCTGATCACTGTTCCTTTTGCCTTAATTGGGGGTGCTTACATGATTTATTTCTGGGGAGTGAATTTGTCTGTTGGCGTAGCTGTAGGTTTTATAGCCCTGTTTGGGATTGCTGTGGAAACGGGGATTGTGATGGTAATTTACCTCAATGATGGGATGCAACAACTGATCAAATTAAAAGGTAATTCGAGCGAGACAATTACCAAGGAAGACCTTAGAGAATATGTAATTCATGGTGCAGCAAAAAGGTTGAGACCCAAGCTTATGACGGTTTGTGTGTCGCTATTCGGATTGGTACCGGTGTTATGGGCCAGTGGTGTTGGGGTAGATGTAATGCAACCAATAGTGCTGCCAATGATAGGTGGGGTGCTAACCTCTTCTACACACATCCTGTTGGTTACACCACTTATCTTTTTAATGTCCAAAGAGTATGAATTGAGGAAATATGGAAAACTGGAGGTTCACGATGTACATCATTAAAAAATTAACATGGATATTGTTGCTGCTGCCATTTTACACAACAGCACAACAAAGAGAGGTGCTTTCGTTGGATACGATTTTGCACCGTATAGATAAAAATAACCTGTTGCTGCAATCGTATGGTTTAAAGGCCGAGAGCTATAAACATACCGCTAAAGCGGCAACTGCCTGGATGGCACCAATGATTGGTGTGGGTACATTTATGACCCCTTATCCCGGTCAGGAACTTATGGACGATAGGGATAAAGGATCTGTAATGATACAGCTGGAACAGGATATTCCAAACCTATCTAAATTAAACGCCAACAGGCGCTATATCGAATCGAAGGGTAAGGCAGAGAATGAAACCCGTGGCATTACCTTAAATGAATATAAAACGCAGGCAAAGCGGTTGTATTTCGGTTGGCTGGTTTCAGTACAAAAAATAGAAGTGCTGAAACAGAATGAAAAAATCATGCAAACCATGAAGAAGATTGAAGAAATCAGGTATCCCTTTAATCAATCGAAATTGGGTAGCGTGTATAAAACCACCGCAAAACTTGAGGAAAACAGAAATATGATCCGCATGCAGGAAGGTGATATTGCTAAATCCAGGGCGTGGTTAAATAGTTTAATGAACCAGCCGGGAAATGCAGATATAGCTATTGATACTAGTTATCACCCAAAGTTTGTGCAGGCAAATGCTATTGATACCGGGAGTTTGGCACTGGCCAGAAATGATATTAAGAAGATGGATTACAATATCCAATCCATGCAGCTGAATATTGAAGCAATGAAAAAGCAAAGCAGACCCGATTTTAAGCTGCGGTTCGATCATATGTCGCCTTTAACCAAGATGATGCCGAAGGCTTTTAGTGTAATGGGGATGGTAAGCATTCCGATTGCCCCATGGTCTTCAAAAATGTATAAATCAGAAGTAAAAGGAATGGAATATGAAGTGCAGGCGATGGATAAAGAAAAGGCTGCCATGTTACAGGAAACCCAAGGAATGCTCTATGGTATGCAATTCGAAATCCAATCCATGCAAAAGCGTATTGATGCTATGGAAAGCAAGATTATTCCAACACTGCAAAAATCACTGGATGTGAACTTTTTAAATTACCGTGAAAATAAAATGGAACTCCCTGAGGTAATTGATTCATGGGAAGCACTTACTATGATGCAAACCAGTGTTTTGGACGAGAAATTGAAACTTTATTTAATGATAGCCGATTATGAGAGAGAATTATATCGCTAAGCGGCATGCCTACGGATGGGTTGCAATGGTGTTGATCGGCGCCTTGATAATTAGCTCTTGTAACAGAGGTAATGACCATAAGCACGTGAATCATGATGATCCTGGTGTTGTAAATATTGACAGTAACCTTTCTCACTTGCTGAAACCCTCAAATGAGCAGGTCGTATCTACACTCCCTGTAATTAAGGCTGAATATGGCACCAAAATATTTACAGTAGAGGCCCAGGGCATAATCAATTACGATACAAGAAATCAGAACAGCATTGCAAGCAGAGTGAGTGGAAGAATAGAACGATTGCTGATCAAATACAATTACCAGCCTGTTAAAAAAGGGCAATTGATAATGGAGGTTTATTCTCCGGACCTGGCTGCCGCACAACAGGAATTACTATTCCTAAAGGGCACAGGAACTGATCAGATGATGCTCCAAGGTGCAAAGCAGCGATTGATGTTGTTGGGGATGAGTGCTGCAAGTATTAATCAGCTAATAAAAACAGGAAAGGTAAACTACCGCATTCCGGTGTATAGCAATGCTGATGGGTACATACTTGAAAAATCTGCGGCACCAGTCGCTTCACCAAGTGTAGCTGCACCATCATCTGGTAGCGACGGAATGGACAATATGGGAGGTGGAGGAAGCTCATCTGCCGCTACTCCTGCAAGCGCAGTGCCTGTAAATTCTCCTGTATTTTTACGCGCCGGACAATATGTGAGTGCCGGCCAATCGCTTTTTACCATTTATAATGCTAACCAACTGATCGCTGAATTCTCCTTAAAGCCTGCTCTGGCATCGCTTATAAAAAAGGGAGATCGATTTTTATTCTATAAAACTGCTGATAAAGGTACTATTCAGAATGCTAGTATAGGTATGATACAGCCCGTTTTTAAAGATGGGGTGAACTTTACTATTGCCCGCACTTACCTTAATAAACCAAACTTTAGGGTAGGTGAGCTACTTACTGCCAGAATTCCTGTACTGCTGCCGGCCTCATGGTGGCTGCCGGAATCTGCCGCAGTATCACTGGGTAATAAAACAGTGGTTTTTAAAAAGGAAGGTAATGTGGTTACCCCTAAAGTTGTAAAGTCGGGGATTACCATTGCCGGGATGATACAGATTAAAGAAGACATCAGCAGCTGGGAGGTAAGCAAAAAAGCAGCTTATTTGGTAGACAGCGAAAGCTTCATAAAAATGACTGAGAACAAAGGAAATTAAGTTATGGAACGGAAATTATTTATAAAAAAGATTGCCTTACTGGCTTTGGTTCCATCGATATTCATTGCTGCCTGCAGCAGTGAGGATAAATCAAAGGGTAAAATGACTGCAGCGAAACAGCAAACGTTTACCTGTCCGATGCATCCACAGGTGATAAAAAATGAGATGGGTACTTGTCCGATCTGCGGAATGGACCTGGTTCGATTTGAAAAAAACAGCAATGAAAAGGTACTGAAAATAGATGAAAAGCGACAAGCCCTGGCAAATATTACTACTATGTTGATTGGCGAAGGTAACCTTTCAGGAGCTAAGCAGCTTAATGGAAGGCTTACCGTTAACCCCGAGCAAAGCAGTTATATCTCTAGCAGAATTGCCGGCCGAATAGAGCAATTGTACATAAGGGAAACCGGTGTTAAGGTTGGTAAAGGGCAACCTTTATACAAGCTTTATTCAGAGCAGTTGGCTACACTTCAGCAGGAATACCTGATGGCAATAGCCCAGGAGAAAGAATTCCAGGGAGATAAAATAGAACGGCAGATTGTTGCCGCTGCAAAACAGAAACTACTGTTGTACGGGCAATCTGAAAGTCAGATACAGCAGCTTGTTAAAATTCAAAAGAAGGATCCATATGTAGTTTTTTATGCACCCGAGGGTGGTGTGGTTGCTGAGTTATCAGTAACTCAGGGTCAGTATGTAACAGAAGGGAGTCCGATTTTAAGACTGGAAGGATATGGCCAGTTATGGGTTGAGGCCGATGTTTATCCAAACGAGGCAAAAAATATAAAGATGGGGCAGAAAGTTAAAGTAGTTATTGCCGGATGGGAAGATCAGCCACAGGAAATGACAATTAGCTTTATTACTCCATCTCTTCAATCCGGAACGCAGCTTACACAGATCAGGGGAAGTATTGCTAATCCTCAAAATCAATGGCAGCCTGGCCTGCAGGCAAATGTTTTTTTGCCTGCAGCAGGTAAAAGTAATGTGTTGACTTTACCGGTTGATGCGGTTATAAGAGATGGTAAAGGCATGCACGTGTGGGTTAAAAATGGTAAAGACAGCTTTGAGCCCAGATTGGTAAAAACAGGACAGGAGAATAATAATGAAGTAGAAATTTCCGAAGGCCTGAAAAATGGAGATCAGGTTGTCGTAACAGGAGCTTATCTTTTATATAGTGAGTACATCCTTAAAAAAGGAAAAAATCCTGTTGAAGGACTAAAAATAAAATAATAATAGACACACAATCATTAAAAAAGAAGAAGATGAAAACAGTAACTAATTTCGTTATCACTTTGGCAGCAGTAACCTTATTTACTGCATGCAATAACCCGCAAAAAACAGCAGAATCAAATGCGCATGAAGGTCACAATCATGCCGCAGGCGAAGGGCATGGTGCAGCTACAGAAAAGAGTACCGCTGCGGTAAGTTTAAAAGACGATAAATTAAATGCGGTTTATCAGCATTATGTTCATTTAACCAACGCACTTGTTAAAGGCGACCTGGCTGAGGCAAAGGTGGCAGCCAATGCAATTGAGTTAGGTTCAAAAGATTTAGCTAATGGCGCTTCTTTAGCAACACTAGTAGCAAAAATAGGATCAGCAACTGATATTGATGCGCAGAGAATTGCATATGCTGAATTGAGCACAAACTTTATAGAAAGAGTAAAGGCATCTGGTTTAAGTTCCGGTGAGGTATATGTAGATTATTGCCCAATGGCTTTGAATGATAAAGGAGCATCGTGGTTAAGCAACCAAAAAGAGATTAAGAACCCTTATTTTGGTGAAAACATGCTCGCCTGTGGTGAAGTAAAAGAAACTATAAAATAATTGAGATTGGTTTCTATATATTTATGGAAACCAATCTCAAAATGAAATCATTCCCTTTTATCACCTTAGGCCAAAGTCTGGTTCTTTTACGGGTATTTACTTGTATGTTGTTCTTTGCTCATGCCATTGTTCGAATTACTGGTGGAACTATTGAGCGATTTGGGGGCTTTCTAAACGGTAAGGGCTTTGTGTACGGCACCGCTTTTGTTTGGGGAATTACTGCATTTGAAATAATGGGAGGGCTATTGCTCCTTGCCGGATATTTCAGGAAATGGATTTCAATAGGATTCATCATAATGCTTGCCATTGGTATTATAATCATACATGCAGAAAATGGTTGGTTTGTTGGCGAACATGGAGCAGGAGGGATTGAATACAGTGCAATATTGATCGTATGCTTTATTGTAATTGCGGCCGATGATTCAAAAAAGTAAACGATGAGCGGCTTTAATATTTAACCCTGATGGCAGATTTTTATCTGAAAAGCATTTGCCGGATTACTTACAGTCATCATCTTAAACTCATCGCGTGTAACCCCCAATTCAAATAAGGAGGGTTTTAGTACTCCAAAAATGGTATGGTAAGGTGTTGAGTTGCCATTTTGAAAAGCGTTGAAAGCAGCTTTCCCACCTTCATCTGTAACGGCAAAACCATCATCATGAGAAATTAATACTTTATGTAACAGGCCTTCACCTTTTAATCTGTAAATATGATTTCGATATTGAACAATGGAATCTCTGTCTTCATTAATGCCATCTAAACTAATCCAACAACCTTTTTTAGCCAGTTCAACATGGAAAAATCCTGTTGTATCATTTTGTGCATGTACCCATATTAAAGCCTCCGGACTCACTCCCGCTTTCATGAGGATCTCGATTTCCTCACGTGCAGCGGCACCATTTCCTGTATGAATGGCTATTTTTAAACCACTTTTTAGGTGGGCAATTGCTGCGGCTTTAATCAGCTTTTCTTCAATGGGTTTCAGTGGTGCACTATCTACTCCAAGTTTTATAAAACCAGGCCGGATATCGGTTCCATCAATACCATTGTCCCATTCTTTTAACCATCTTGCCGCTAACTCTTCACTAGTCTCTGTAAAGGCGTGTTTGGGTAAGTATTTCTGCCCCACTGCTGCATAATAACCTGTATTGGTTATGATGTTAATGCCACTAGCTTTTGAAAGTAATCTTAGTAATTTTACATTTCTGCCGATATGGGCAGGAGTACACTCAATAATGGTATTGATGCCGGATTTTTTAGCTGCTTTTAAATAAGGAAGCAATAGGTTTGCCGTTATTTCATTGTCATATTCCGGACGCGTATCAGGCTCTGCACCTTTAAAATCGGTAACAATGTGTTCATGTGGTAAGGTAAGTCCCATCGCGTTTGCCTCAATTTTGCCATTTATAGTCATTACAAAACCTTTTTCAGCGCTCGAAGATTCTCCGGCAAGAGTCAGGAAATTAGGATATAAACTGATAAATCCTGCAAAACAAGAAAGAGATATAAACTGACGTCGCTCCACACACAAAAATAATTTAATTACCGGTATTTTTATAAGTATTTGGTATGTGGCAGTTAATACTTAGACAGACATGATGTCTATGCTTTAGCTATGGCTCGGGAATGGACATTAGACCCTTTGAAGTAAATTATGATGCAATTTGAATTGTATCTGTTTTTATTGTTGAAATATAAAACAGATGTTTTTCTTTTTATGTAAGTTTATAAAGTAAAAAAACTTTCTTTGCTACTATAATTATTCCAATTAATGAAGCGCTTCAAATTTTTTGTGCCCTTTATTCGCGAGAACGGAAAGATCATTTCCAGCTATATTTTTACTCTTTTTTTTATTGGTCTTGCTATTTGGTTTATTAAGCAGGAGCGCGGCGAAATACATCACGTAAAGCAACTGCTTATAACGGCAAAATGGTGGTGGTTAACTGCGGGTATGTTGTTGAGCGTAGTTTATGTATTTATTCATGGAATGATGTACCGATCGTCATTTGCAGCGGTATCGAGCAAGATCTCAGTAGCAGATGGCACCATCCTTTTTTTAAAACGGAACTTTGTAAGTGTCTTTTTGCCGGCAGGAGGGGTCTCATCGTTAGCCTTTTTTAGTACGCCAATAGAAAGGAAAGGTTTAAGCAGGTCGCAAATTAATTTTGCTTCATCTATATATGGCTTTGTGGGCATTTTGTCAGTACTGGTAGTTGCTATACCTGTATTTGTTTATGGCGTTTTAGAGGGAACTTTAGGTCAGGGCGAGTGGTTTGGCTTGTTAGCAGCCCTGTTGTTAATTACTGGTATTTATTTGTTGTACAGGTCGGTTATAAAAAAAGGAGTAGTTTATAAGCTCATTGTTAAATATCTTCCTACCGTTGAAGTATTTGCTGCGGAGTTTAGAAACAATAAAATTAAACGTAAATATTTTCTTTCAACATTCGTTTACAGTATGCTGATAGAAGTTGTTGGCATTATTCACATCTATATTGCGATGGTGGCATTAGACATGAACCCGTCTTTAATTTTTGCTACTATCAGCTACGTAGTTGCGGTTGTGTTTTTAATTATCTCTCCTTTTTTAAGGGGACTTGGCGCTGTAGAAGCCTCTATGGCTTTTATTTTAATTAGATTGGGTTACTCAAATGCGGCGGCAGTTTCAATTACATTACTGTACCGCTTTATGGAGTTTTGGATTCCACTGGGTCTTGGTGCCTTAAGCTTCCTCCTTAAAATTAATAAACTATTAATGAGAATTGTACCTGCCTTGCTACTGTTGCTGTTGGGTATCATTAATATTGTTTCTGTACTTACTCCTGCAATCCACTCGAGGCTTGCATTTCTTAAAGATTTTCTCCCAATAGAGGCCATTAGAGTATCCAATTACTTTGTACTTGTTGCCGGATTGTTTCTGCTGGTGACAGCCGCATTTATGCTTAAAGGATTGCGAATGGCATGGTACTTTGCGGTTGCTTTGTGTATACTTTCGTTGGTAGGGCATTTAACTAAAGCAATAGATTATGAAGAGGCAGGGTTTTCGATAATTGTGCTGGTTATTTTAATGGGGTCAAGAAAAGAGTATTACATAAAACACAATTCCAGGTTAAGGTTCATTGGCATTCAAACAACTTTATTAAGTATCCTGGCTGTTCTGCTTTATGGTGTTATTGGATTCTATTTCCTTGATGAAAAACATTTTGATATTGACTTTAGCTGGCTGCAATCCATCGGATATACTTTACAAAATTTTTTACTAGTTGGCAGCGCTGATTTGGTACCGCAAGATGCGTTTGCCAGAGGTTTCCTTTTTTCAATTAACATCAGTGGATTCTTATCTATAGCCTTCTTAATTTATACACTGATCAGGCCATATATTTTGAAAATGGATACTTCAGAAGAGGAATTTGAAGCGGCTAAAGCTGATCTGGAAAAATATGGTAATTCAGCAATTGATTATTTCAAAACTTATAGAGATAAGCTGATTTACACCACAGATGAATTTGAAGGATTTATTGCCTATCGGATAGCTGGTAATTTTGCTGTGGTTTTGGAGCTTCCGGTTACACTGCCAGAGAACAGACAGGACTTTATCAAATCGTTTGACCGATATTGTATGGAAAGCGGGATGAAAAGCCTTTATTACAGGGTGTCGGAAGAAAGCCTGGATGATTTTGTTTCGTTGGGTAAAAAGCGGCTTTTTCTGGGGCAGGAGGGCGTAGTTGATCTGACCACTTTTTCTTTAGAGGGGGGAAGCCGAAAGTCTATCAGGAATGCATTAAAAAAAGTTTCAGATCAGGGATTCCACACAAAGATCTATAATGGTCCTATAAAAGATGGTTTGCTTCAAAAGCTTAAATCTGTATCTGACGAGTGGCTTAAAGAAACAGAACGCGAAGAAATAGTGTTTTCGCAAGGTATATTTATATGGGATGAATTGAAAAATCAAACTATAATCACGGTAGAAAACACAGAAGAAAAGATTGTTGCCTTTTTAAATGTAATACCTGATTATGTAAAGGGCGAGGGAACTTACGATTTAATCAGAAAAACTGCCGATGCTCCTAATGGTGTTATTGATTTTATTATGGTAGCCTTATTCAACCACCTTAAGGAACAGAATTATAGTGCAGTTAACTTAGGTTTTGCCCCTTTGTCGGGCCTTACAACACCGCATAATTTTACCGAGCGATCTATGAGATTTGCTTACGAAAAGATCAGGTCATTTTCTCATTACAAGGGACTGCGCGCATCAAAAGAGAAGTTCTCGCCGGTATGGCAAAATAAGTATTTGATATATGATCAGGATTATGACCTTTTGCAGGTTCCCAATGTTTTAACTAAAGTAATTAAACCCTAATGATGAAAAGATGCGTTGCCTTATGCTTTATGCTAATCTGTTTGTGGATAACAAAGGGCGTAGCTGGCGAAATTGACTCCGTAACGTATAAGAAGTTTGGTTTAATAACCGTATATCACCCTACCGGAACACCAACCTCTGTTGCCTTATTCGTTTCAGGAGATGGCGGCTGGAAGAATGGAGTTATTAATATGGCAAAAAATATTGCCAATCAGGGAGCATTGGTGTTAGGTATTGATGGCAAACGTTATGGTAATTATTTATCAAAAGTGTCTGCTCAGTGCTTATATCCGGCAGCAGATTTCGAAGAACTGAGCCTTTTTATCCAAAAGAAGTATAAATTAACCAACTATCATAAGCCAGTACTTCTCGGCTACTCATATGGGGCTGTTTTGGTATACGGAATATTGGCACAAGCTCCTGCAAATACATTTAAGGGCGCTATAGCTTTAGGCTTTTGCCCTGATATTAATATTAAAAAACCTATGTGTAAGGGCGCCGGTCTCACACAGCATGTTTTAAAACCAGGAGTTTCTTATTATCTGGAAGCTACAAAAAGCTTAACGGCTCCATTTATTGTATTAAATGGAGTGAAAGATCAGACTTGTCCATTTGATGCTACTGCTGCTTTTTTAAAGGGTATGCCTATGACTGAACTTGTAACATTGACAAAAGTAGGGCACGGATTCTCTATCGCTAATAACTGGCTTCCTGATTTTAACGCAGCATATAAAAAAGTATTGGCTGCCCCATCCTTTAATGAACAAAAATCTGCTTATGATTTCTTTAAAACTACACAACCAAAAGCCTATTCCGGTGAAATGCCATTAACGTTGGTCCCATCGGGTAAAAAGAATAATCTGCCGTTCGTTTTTATGATCTCTGGCGATGGTGGCTGGACCAGTTTTGATCAATCCCTAGCCGAATCAATGGCATCAAAAGGACTATCGGTAATTGGGCTTGATGCACAAAAATATTTTTGGAATGCTAAGACTCCAGAGGGTGTAGCTGTAGATTTAAGCAAGGCTATTGCTTATTACAAACAGGAGCTTGGAAAGGAAAACTTTGTACTCGCGGGGTACTCTTTTGGTGCTTCGGTTGTTCCATTTCTGGCAAGTAGGTTGTCGGCAGATTTGAAAGGCGATTTAAAAGCAGTTTTTTCACTTTCTCCCGATGTGACGGCCGATTTTGAAATTCATATTGCAGACATGCTTAGCATTGGACGCTCGAATGATAAATATGATGTAATTGCTGAAATGAAAAAGATCAAATCATTAAAACCCCTGTGTATTTTTGGGGCAGAAGAAGATGCTGATGTTAAGGATAAATTTGTGAGAAATGGCATCAAAGTAACCTCCATTCCCGGCACTCATCATTTTAATGATGATTATGCGGCCATTTCTTCTGTTCTTTTAAAGGAGCTGGTAGAATAAGTTTTTTTCTTATTCTTTGGCTGATTTGTTACCTTTAAGAAACACTAACTTATGATGATGAAATATTTTTCGCTGCTGTTGCTTTTCACGGCAATATCTTTCTCTGGTTTTACACAAAACAAGGATGCCATCCTTGGAAAATGGATCAATTCAACCCGTGAGGCTCATGTAGAAATCACCCAAAAGGGAGATAAATACTTTGGTAAAATAGTTTGGCTCAAAGAAACTAAAGACGACAAAGGAATTGTTAAAACGGATTTAAAAAATCCTGATGCAAGCTTGAAATCAAGACCCATACTAGGATTAGAAATACTTAAAAATTTTGTTTTTGCAGGGAGTAAATGGACTGACGGGACTATATACGATCCTAAGTCGGGTAAGACCTATAGCTGCAACATGACACTTAAAGATAACGGTCAGCTAAACATGAGAGGATATGTAGGTATCTCTTTAATTGGCAGATCAGAAGTTTGGAAAAGAGTTAAATAATGAAAAAACTAATCTGGTGCCTACTTTTTTTGCCCTTATTAGGGTATGGGCAAACCTATGAATTAACGCCTTTAACAGGTGGTACAAACACAAGCTTACGAGGCATGTCTATTGTTTCTGATCAGGTTGCCTGGGTAAGTGGTAGCAATGGCAGCATTGGAAAAACTATTGATGGAGGTGCAACCTGGCAATGGATAATGCCGGCTGGGTATGAAACGCTCGATTTCAGAGACATTGAAGCCTTTGATGCTGATAGGGCCATAGTTGTAAATGCGGGCGCTCCTGCGTTTATTTTACGTACAAAAGATGGTGGTAAAACATGGACTGAGCATTATAAGAATGTCGACTCTGCAATTTTTCTCGATGGCATGGACTTTTGGGATGAGCAAACAGGAATGACGTTTGGTGATCCCATCAAGAATAAGATGCAGCTGCTGAGAACAAGGGATGGTGGGGCATCGTGGACAGATGTTTCAACTAATCTGACAGTAAACATGGCTTCCGGTGAAGCCAGCTTCGCGGCCAGCGGATCTACCATAAAAACAATGGGTAAGGGGAAAGTGTGGATTGCTACGGGGGGCGCTGTATCTAATATTTACTTTTCAAACAATTATGGATATACCTGGAAGGTTTTTAAATGCCCTATTTTACAGGGGGAAAGCAGTACCGGCCCGTTCTCTATCGCATTTTTTGATAAGAACAAAGGAATAGTTGTAGGTGGAAATTATTTGAAAGATAAAGAGAATGCCAATAATGTGTTGTTGACCAACGATGGAGGACAGCGCTGGAAGAAACCGCTAAAACCTGTAAGCGGTTTCCGTTCGGGAGTTACTTATGTAAATCCAAAGCTATTACTGGCAACTGGCACATCTGGTACTGATGTATCTAAAGATGGGGGACTGAACTGGCATAATATTTCCTCCTCAAGCTTCAATGTGGTCCAAAAAGCAAAAAAGGGTAAGCTTATTCTTTTAGCGGGAAACAAGGGAGAGATTTATAAACTTACAATTGGAGCGAAATAAAACGAAAGGAGAATATGATAAATAAAGTCCATCACATTGCAATAATATGTAGTGACTATGAAGTTTCGAAAGCATTTTATACTGATGTTTTAGGACTTACAATAATTAGAGAAGTATATAGAGCAGAAAGGCTGTCGTACAAGCTAGATCTTGCATTGAATGGAATTTACATTATAGAACTTTTCTCTTTCCCCGATCCGGTTAAACGTCCATCAAGGCCAGAAGCCGCAGGATTAAGACATCTTGCTTTTGAAGTTGATGATCTGGATAAGGTAGTAGGCGTGCTTAGTCGTAAAGGTGTGGAAGCTGAACCGATTCGTGTAGACGAGTTTACCGGTAAGCGTTTTACTTTTATTTCTGATCCCGACCAGCTCCCAATTGAATTTTATGAAAAATAGTATTTTTTTTGCCTCCTATACAATAAATCGAATATTTAGTCGTCTATGTATATGAGAGCGTTAATTTAGATAGCGGGGATACGGCGGATTGCTGTATCCCCGTTTCTTTGTGCAATAATTTTCTTCTGATCTGGAATACATTTTTGCTGTTAAACAGCAAAGCCAGGTCATCCAACCTGGCTGCTTTTTAAACAAAACTTAGATCTAACCAAACATCTAATGATTCAGACAATGTAGAAATTGAACTGGACGTCAAGGGCGGATTCGAACCGCCGTCAAAGGTTTTGCAGACCCTCACCTAACCACTCGGCCACATGACTATGGGACAAATATGAATAAAGTCTAGTAAAATTGTAGACTTTATTTATATTTTTTTTTTCAAACTTTATTTTTTTATCATTTTGCCTACCCAAAACGGAATAAACCATACCATATTGGAAGACTCTTTTTGTCAGGTAAAAGGCAAGCGATAGGCTTTAAGAGGCTTTATTTAGCTGAAAAGGGCATTTCTTGCATTTAAACTCCATATGGGCACCTCATTTGATAAAGCCGTTCATTAATCTTTTAAAAAAATGGAAAATCAAATGATATTTGTTCGTATCGCTACTGTCGCTGATATAAAACATGTTGATGAAATAGTTAAAGAAACTGAATCTTCGGCAATTGCCAGAGGATCAGGAATCGCAAAGCGCAGTCCCGAATCTATTGGGCAAAAGATAAAAGAAGGAAAAGCAGTTATTGCAGTAACCGGGGGTGGTGAATGGGTTGGTTTCTCTTATTTTGAAGTTTGGGAAAACAACTCTTTTGTTTCTAACTCCGGTTTAATTGTTGCCCCCAAATTCAGAAATGCAGGAGTAGCAAAGGCAATTAAGGATAGGATATTTAAAATTTCAAGAAGAATATATCCGGAGGCCAGGATATTTAGCATTACCTCTGGAGCGGCTATTATGAAAATGAATTCTCAATTGGGTTTTGAACCGGTAACATTCGACCAAATTACACATGATGAACATTTTTGGGAAGGTTGTGAAAGCTGCATTAACTACAATATTCTTGAGGGTAAAAAAAGATGCAATTGCTTATGTACTGCTATGCTATTTGACCCTTATAAACAAAATTTTAATGTCCATGCGTTAACATCAGCCAGCCAGAAGTGCGAAATAACTCTTGATTGTATTGCTTGCCCAAAATTAAGCCTCGCAGCCGGCGCAGAAGGAACTAATGTTATTTGCAGTGCTTTAACAGATATTTTATGGTTTTCTGAATATACATTCCCAATTGAATCTAACCTTCCAGATCCAGTTAAAATGACTGTTACAAATGTAAATATGGATGGTGGACAAAATTGCAACTCAAAAGAGTGCCGCTTCACCGTGGAAATTGTTTATGATCATAATTATACGGAAAAGGAGATTCTAAATACAATTAGAAACCATACAAGGTGTAGATTTACGGTAAGACAGGATGTTTTTAACGTTTCTATTATAGATGATACCGTCTACGAGCAGCAACTTGTCTTGAATAATTGCTAATATTGTTGAAATTATCAGCGATGCAAAACACCGTTTTAATAATAGACGACGAGAAAAAGATCTGTAGCCTGCTGGCACGCATCATTGAACTGGAAGGCTTTAAGGTTTTTCAGGCAAATACAGGGAAAGAGGGCCTGAAAATTCTGGCTGCTCAGGATGTATATGTAGTAATTAGTGATGTAAAACTTCCTGATATTAATGGTGTTGAGCTGGTAAAAGAGATCAAGAAAATAAAGCCTTATACCGAGGTGATCAACCTGACTGCTTTTGGGACAATACAAGATGGTGTAATGGCGATGCGCAACGGCGCTTTTGATTACATCACTAAAGGGGATGATAATGATAAAATCATCCCTCTTGTTTATAAAGCATTAGATAAAGCCAAACTCCAGTTTAGGATTAGTGAACTGGAAAATAAAGTAGCCAGAAAGTATGATTTTAATGGCATATTAGGGCAGTCTAAGGCGATTAAGGAAGCAATAGCGTTATCAGAAAAGGTTGCCGGTACAGATACAACTGTGCTTTTACTTGGTGAAACAGGTACAGGAAAAGAGGTATTTGCACAAGCAATACATTATGAAAGTTTAAGGAAAATGAAGCCTTTCGTTGCCGTAAACTGTAGCGGATTTAATCATGAACTTTTAGAGAGTGAATTGTTTGGCCATAAAGAAGGTGCATTTACAGGAGCCATAAGAGATAAAAAGGGTTTGCTGGAAGAAGCCAACGAGGGAACATTATTTCTGGATGAAATTGGTGAGATGAATCTGGATCTGCAAGCAAAGTTACTTCGGGTATTGGAAAATCAAACCTTTATAAAGGTAGGAGATACTCAAACCAGTAAAGTAAATGTTCGTATTATTGCTGCCACCAACAGAGACTTAAAAACGGCAGCAGAAAGTGGGAAGTTCAGATTAGATCTTTATTACCGACTTTCAGTATTTTCGATAGAACTTCCACCTTTATCTCAACGAAAATCAGATATTTTACTAATCGCCAAACATTATTTAAAAGAGTTTGCGAATAAAGTAAACAAGCAGGAACTTGTAATGGGGGATGATTTTGCTGAGCTGCTCCTTAAGCACAATTGGAAAGGGAATATCCGAGAGCTAAAAAACGTAATTGAGCGTGTGGTTATTCTTGCAGATGGGAACTCAGTTACTGCTAATCTGTTACCTTATGAGTTTCACGTTTTGGAACAACAGGTAGGGGAGACAGATCCCATGAAAATGGAGCTTGTTGAGAAACAGCATATTATTAAAGTATTAAAATATACAAGAGGTAACAAAACCGAAACTGCCCGCTTGTTAGGCATTGGACTTACCACGCTATATCGCAAAATTGAAGAACTAAAAATAACTGTTCAGCTTTAAAGCTATAGCCTTTCATAATGATAAAAAACCCTTCCAAAATGGAAGGGTTTTTTATTTTCATTCCATTCTCTTTTTGTTGTTTTATATTTTATTTATTGATAATCAGTGAGTTGTAGTTTTTTGTTCCTGCTTTGGTACGTAGCTTGGCTATTGGTTTCTAAAATATACTAAAATGTTAACAATACTACTCTTTCTAGCCCTGCTGATACTCTGCTGGGTGGTTTACAAATCAATCGACTGGTTCGAAAAAATCTAAAAATTATGATCGTATTATTTCTAATCGCAATCGCCGTATTCATCTATATGATATATGTGCTAATCAAACCTGAAAAATTTTAATTAAAAGCTATGAACACTGAATTACTTGGAATTATTGCTACTTACCTGCTTACACTGGTAATAGCTGTTCCTTTAGGCAAATACCTGGCTAAGGTATTTGCCGGCGAAAAAGTCTGGACAGACTTTTTAAAACCTGTTGAAAACGGAATTTATAAACTTTCCGGAATCAACACCAAGGAAGAAATGAATTGGAAACAACACATGAAAGCTTTACTTACTATTAATCTGGTATGGCTTATCTATGGTTTTTTTGTATTGATGTATCAGGATAAACTACCGTTGAATCCTGACGGAAACCCAGGAATGTCTCCTGATCTTTCTTTTAATACCATCATAAGCTTTGTGGTTAACTGTAATTTGCAGCATTATTCAGGAGAAAGCGGAGTGACATACCTAACACAGCATTTTGTGTTGATGTTTCTTCAGTTTGTGAGTGCCGCTACTGGTATTGCTGCGGCTGTTGTGTTCTTTAAAGCATTCAGAGATAAAACAGCGAGTAAACTAGGTAACTTCTGGGAGTACTTTGTAAAATCAATTACACGTCTTTTACTTCCTTTATCTCTCGTAATGGCAATTGTACTTGCCTTTAATGGTAGTCCCTCAAGTTACGAGCCTAAAGATCAGTTTGTTTCTGTCCAAGGAGATACTGTGAATGTTTCCAGGGGCCCTGCTGCTGCCTTTATTGCCATCAAGCATTTGGGTACTAATGGGGGTGGATGGTTTGGTGCAAACTCTACGCATCCATTGGAAAATCCGAACTACTTAACAAATATGGTTGAACTGATTGCACAGGTGATCATCCCAATTGCTATGGTTATTGCCTTCGGTTATTTCATCCGCCGCAAAAAAATGGCCTGGATGATATTTGGTGTAATGACTATTGGTATGCTGATGCTGCTTATTCCATCCATTAATTCTGAATTGGGAGGGAGCCCTGCTCTTGCAAAAATGGGAATCTCTCAGGCCACAGGTGCAATGGAAGGTAAAGAAGTTAGGTTCGGACCTACTGCTTCTGCGTACTGGAGTACCGTAACTACAATTATTTCAACAGGATCAGTAAATAGTATGCATGACAGTTCTATGCCATTAACGGGTACCTGGCAGTTGTTGGGAATGATGATTAACTCCTTTTACGGAGGTTGTGGTGTAGGTATGTTGAACTATTTTATTTACCTGATTATAGCAGTGTTTATTTCCGGGTTGATGGTTGGCCGTACACCCGAATTTCTAGGGCATAAGGTAGAAGCACGGGAAATTAAGATAGCTGCGCTGGTAACGCTTTTAAGTCCATTCCTCATTTTGGCTGGTACAGCAATAGCTAGTTACCTATTTACAAATCATGGCGATGTAGCATGGGCAGTGCAACCTAAAAACTGGTTGAACAATCCAGGGTTCCATGGTTTTTCTGAAATGTTATATGAAATGACTTCCTCAAATGCCAATAACGGTTCTGGCTTTGAGGGTTTAGGCGATAATAATGTATTCTGGAATGTGGCTACAGGGTTTGTTTTATTGCTAGGTCGCTTCTTGCCAATAATTGGCCCTATTGCAATTGCAGGTTTACTTGGTGCTAAGAAATATATACCAGAATCTGCAGGTACGTTAAAAACCGACACCTTAACATTTAGCCTGATGACCTTTGCCGTGATCCTGGTGTTAAATGCCCTTTCTTATTTCCCTGCTTTGGCCTTAGGTCCTCTTGCAGAATATTTTACATTAATAAAGTAGAAATGAAAACTCAGAATAATAAATTATTTGAACCCGCTTTAGTACAAACAGCATTAAAACAATCCTTTATCAAGCTTGATCCCAGAGTGATGGTTCGTAACCCGGTTATGTTTACTGTCGAAATAGGTACGCTGATTATGGCTTATGTTACAGTATACTCTATGAGTCATACAGATCAGGGCTCTCCTCTATATAATTTCTGTATTTTCTTCATCTTACTACTCACAGTGCTTTTTGCCAATTTTGCAGAAGCGATTGCAGAAGCCAGAGGAAAAGCACAGGCCGATAGTTTAAGAAAAACAAGAGAAGAAACGCCTGCTAAAGTATTAAGCAATGGCAAAATTGAAATGCGTTCATCTAATCAACTTAAAAAAGGTGATGTTTTTGTATGCGAAACGGGTGATATCATTCCAACAGATGGAGAGATCATTGAGGGGATTGCAACAATAGATGAATCTGCGATTACCGGAGAATCTGCTCCTGTGATTCGTGAATCTGGTGGTGATAAATCATCTGTTACAGGCGGTACCAAAGTATTGTCTGACCAAATTAAGGTGCAGGTAAGCACTCAGCCAGGCGAGAGCTTTTTAGATAAAATGATCGCTTTGGTAGAAGGTGCATCCCGTCAGAAAACACCTAATGAGATTGCCCTGACGATATTGCTGGCCAGCTTTACATTGGTGTTTATTATCGTTTGTGTGACCTTAAAACCCTTTGCTGATTATGCAAACACACCGATAACCATAGCTGCGTTAATCTCATTGTTTGTGTGTTTAATACCAACAACAATTGGCGGCTTATTGTCTGCCATTGGTATTGCAGGGATGGACAGGGCCTTAAGGGCCAACGTGATTACAAAATCTGGTAAAGCTGTCGAGACTGCTGGTGATATTGACGTATTACTGCTTGACAAAACTGGAACCATTACTATTGGAAATCGTAAGGCAACTAACTTTTACCCCACAGCGGGAATTGTAATTAAAAACTTTACAGATGCCTGCGTGTTAAGCTCGCTTGCTGATGAAACCCCAGAAGGCAAATCAATTATTGAGCTTGCGGCGGCTCAGGAAAATAAAGTACTTAAAGTTGCACCTGAGGACGCTAAGTTTATCAAATTTACAGCAGAAACCAGGTCAAGTGGGATAGATACTGCAGATGGAAGAAGGATTCGTAAAGGCGCTTTTGATTCCATTAGAAATATTGTTTTAGCGGCAGGGAATCCATTTCCTTTGGATATTGAAGAACAGGTTAAAACTATTGCTAATAATGGCGGTACGCCTTTAGTTGTTTCGGAAAATGAAAAAGCTTTAGGAGTAATAGAGTTGCAGGATATCATAAAACCTGGTATCAGCGAACGTTTTGAACGCCTGCGAAAAATGGGGGTTAAAACAGTAATGGTTACCGGTGACAATCCGCTTACAGCTAGGTTTATCGCTGAAAAAGCAGGGGTAGATGATTTTATTGCCGAGGCTAAGCCTGAGGATAAAATGAATTACATTAAAGAGGAACAAGCCCAGGGTAAATTGGTAGCAATGATGGGCGATGGCACCAATGATGCACCTGCATTAGCGCAGGCAGATGTTGGTGTGGCAATGAACAGTGGAACTCAGGCTGCTAAAGAGGCTGGAAATATGGTGGATTTGGATAACGATCCAACTAAGCTTATAGAGATTGTTGAAATCGGCAAGCAGCTGTTAATTACCAGGGGTACTTTAACTACTTTCTCAATCGCCAATGATGTTGCCAAGTACTTCGCCATCGTGCCGGCTTTATTTGTCGCCTCCATTCCTGCATTGCAAAGTTTAAATGTAATGGGATTACATAGTCCGGAAAGCGCTATTTTATCTGCGGTAATTTTCAATGCTATCATTATTCCTTTCCTTATTCCACTTGCTTTAAGAGGGGTTGCCTATAAGCCCATCGGTGCGAGTGCCCTGTTACTTAGGAACCTTTTTATTTATGGAATAGGCGGTGTTATTGCGCCCTTTATCGGCATCAAATTAATTGATGTTGTAGTAGGATTATTTGTTTAAAATAGAAATCATGAAAAAATATATTATACAATCTATACGCCTTACTGTAGTACTAATGGTACTGCTTTGCGTAATCTATCCACTTATTGTAGCGTTTGCCGGTGGTTTTTCAAAAGGCAATGGGGGTGGAGAGAAAATAACCAAAAATGGTAAAGTGGTAGGGTATGCTGCACTGGGCCAATCTTTTACTAAACCCGAATATTTCTGGGGCAGACCATCGGCTGTTGGTTATAATGCTGCAGGTTCTGGTGGTTCAAATAAGGGGCCTTCAAATCAGGATTATTTAAAGGACGTGTCTAATAGGGTTGATACATTATTGAAATATCATCCTTATTTGAAAAGAGCGGATATCCCCGCAGATATGGTTACTGCATCGGGTAGCGGGCTCGATCCGAATATCTCAGAGCAGGGTGCCATAATCCAGATCAAAAGAATAGCGGGATACCGTAAACTGGATGAAAGAATAGTAGCAGAATTGGTAGTGAAAAATACTCAGGGACCTTTAATGGGCATGTTTGGGCCATCGTCAGTAAATGTATTGAAACTCAATATTGCATTGGACGAATTAAAAAAATAGAAGTGCTCAGCCGATCATCGTCCTGAAATAAATTATCAATGACGGATTGTTTAAAGCTATCGTCATCTAGAGGATCGAGAGATGACGATAGCATAACAAACAACAACAATTAAAAAACAATAAATAAACAAATGAAAAGAATAATATTATTAGCCGGAGCCCTATCAACAGGATTATTTGCTAACGGTCAAGAAACGTCAAAAATTAAGGTGAGTGGTTATTTAGAAACCTATTATGGGTTCGACTTTAATAAACCAGCTGATAACAACAGACCTGGATTTATATATTCACATAATCGCCATAACGAAGTGAATTTGAACCTCGGTTTCATTAAAGGAAGTTATGATAATGGCGGTATTCGCGCTAATGTTGCAGTAATGGCAGGTACTTATACCAATGCAAATCTGGCTGCTGAACCCGGTGTTTTAAAGAACATTTATGAAGCGAACGCAGGGGTGAAACTCTCCAAAACGGCTAATTTATGGCTTGATGCAGGAGTGTTTTCATCGCACATTGGATTTGAGAGTGCAATTTCGAAAGACTGTTGGGTGTTAACAAGAAACATATCTTCAGAAAATACCCCTTACTATGAGTCGGGCGCTAAAATTACTTACGGAACAAATGATGGGAAGTTTACTGCTGCACTTTTGTATTTGAATGGCTGGCAACGCATTACCAGGCAAGAAGGAAATAGTCAGCCTGCAGGAGGGGTACAGCTAACCTGGAAACCGACTGATAAAATAACGGTAAATTATAGCAATTATCTGGGTGCCGAAGGAGTAGATTCAGTAAGAGTAACCCGGTTTTATAACAATGTTTATGGTATTTTCCAGTTAACAGCGCAATTGGGTTTAACACTTGGCCTGGATTATGGCACTCAACAAAAAACCAAAGGGGATAGTGGGAAAAAAGAAGTTTTATCGCCTGTTGCTATAGCTCAATATAAAATAAATAGCACCTGGGCATTGGCCGGAAGGTTTGAATATTATCAGGATAAAAGCGGTATTTTTATATCTACAGATACACCCAATGGTTTTAAAACAAAAGGTTATTCCCTTAATGTAGATTATGCTCCAATTGCTAATGCAGTAATCAGACTTGAAGGTAAATTATATCAAAGTAAGGATGAAATATTTGTACGTGAACAATTGCCTGTAAATAATAATGCAGCGGTAACTGCAAGTATTGCGGTATCATTTTAATTGATTGGAATCTAACTAAGCTGAATTATGGAAGATGAAAATAAAGCGGGTTCTGTAAGGAAGTTTCTCGATTTGGTAAAGAAATCCAGAAGAGGGAAATTTAAAGTTTACATAGGTATGAGTGCGGGTGTTGGAAAAACATATAGGATGCTTCAGGAAGCTCATGCACTTTTAAAAAATGGAATAGACATACAGATTGGCTATATAGAAACGCATAACAGAGCAGAAACTCATGTGCTTTTGTATGGCTTACCATTAATTCAGCGAAGAAAGATCTTTTACCGTGGCAAGGAACTTGAAGAAATGGATGTGCAGGCCATTATAAATATCCACCCTGAAGTGGTTATTGTTGATGAGCTTGCACATACAAATGTTGAAGGGAGTAAAAATACAAAGAGATGGCAGGATGTTTCTGATATTTTGGATGCGGGGATAAGTGTGATCTCTGCTGTAAATATTCAGCATCTGGAAAGCATGAATGGCGAGATTGAGAAAATTACAGGTATTCCTATAAACGAGCGAATCCCTGATAAAATACTTGAATCGGCTGATGAAATTGTAAATATTGACCTCACTGCAGATGAATTGATTGACCGGTTGAAAGCTGGTAAAATTTACGACAAAAGTAAAATTCAAAGTGCGTTGGGTAATTTTTTTCAATCTGAAAGAATCTTACAACTAAGAGAATTGGCTTTGAAGGAAGTGGCCCATCATTTAGAACGGAAAATAAGCATCGAAATACCCTCACAAATTAAGTTGAGACCAGAACGGTTTATGGCTTGTATATCTACAAATAATCATACGGCCAAAATTGTTATCCGCAAAACTGCCAGACTAGCCTCTTATTATCGGTCGCCCTGGATTGTACTCTACGTACAGAGTAGCAAGGAAAGCGGGGATAGGATTAAACTTGATTTACAACGTCATCTGATTAATAATTTTAAATTGGCGACAGAGCTTGGCGCCGAAGTAATAAAAATAAAAAGTGATCACATTACAAAAACCATTATTGATATCTCTAGAGAGAAGGAAATTACAACAATCTGTATCGGTAAACCACATTTAAATTTATTTCAGATTATTATGAGAACCGCTATTTTTAACCAACTTTTACGGAATATTTCTGCAACCGAAACAGATCTGGTAATTCTATCTTGAAAGACTTGAAAAAATAAATTTGTATTCCAATGAAAATAAAAACCAAATTACGCCTCGGATTCGGATTCCTATTCGTGGTGGTTCTCTTCTTCGGTGCAATTTCTTTGTTCTACATGAACAAGATTTCAGTTAGCTCTAAGGTTATTTTAAAAGATAATTATGAAACATTAAGCTTTACACGTAAAATGCGGGCGATACTTGATGTAAATGACTTGCCGCTGCCGGCAACTGTATCCAACCAATTTGCAGCCTTACTTGTACTCGAAGGTGAAAATATAACGGAGCCTGGTGAAGGTGCTGCGGTGGCCAATTTAAACACGGCTTATCAGGGTATTATTAAACCAGAAGCTACAATTGAGCACCGGCAAGCTGCCGTAAGTAAGGCCAGACTTGAATTAAGTGCTATTGATCAATTGAACATGAATGCAATAGTCAGAAAAAATGCCGCGGCACAGGCAGCGGTAGAAAGGGCGAGCATGTATCTGATCTTTGCTGCATCAATGTGCTTTCTTATTTTATTCTCTTTTATTGTGAATTTTCCGGGTTTTGTTGCAAACCCATTACGCGAATTTTCTGAAGCAATTAAAGAGATAAGTAAAAAGAACTACAAACAGCGTTTGGAATTTGATGGCTCTGATGAGTTTGCTGAACTGGCGGTTTCTTTTAATGCCATGGCAACTGAACTTAATAAATGGGAAAGTAGTAATCTGGCCAAGGTTCAGTCTGAAAAACTTAGAATTGAGGCTATTATTGAGCAAATGCAGGATGCTATTATAGGGTTAAATGAGAAAAATGATGTGCTGTTTATGAATAAAGTAGCAGCACAGCTGATAGGCATAAATGAGAAAGAAGTTATAGGGCTAAATGCCCTGGATCTGAGAAAAAAAAATGACCTGTTGAACAGGGTTTTGCAAAATGACGGCGGTGATAAATTAATGAAAATCTATGCTGATGAGAAGGAGTCGTATTTTCAGCTTGAACGTAGAAAAATTATAGTGCCAAGCTATGATGAGAACAGCGAACAGGCTACTGTGCAAACAGGTAAGGAAGCAGGGGAGGTATATATCCTTAAAAACATTACCCAATTTAAAGAATTGGATGAGGCTAAAACCAATTTTATTGCAACTGTTTCTCATGAATTAAAAACGCCAATATCATCCATAAAAATGAGCTTAAAATTAATGGATGATGAACGGGTAGGAAGCATGAATCCAGAGCAAAAAGAACTGGTACAGCACATTAAAGAAGATTGCAGCCGTTTGTTAAAAATTACCAGTGAGTTGTTGGACCTTGCTCAGGTAGAGACCGGTAATCTGCAATTGAATTTTGTAAAAACAGATCCAAGAAAAATAGCAATTTATGCTATGGATGCCGTTAGATTTCAGGCAGAACAAAGATCAATAGAACTGGAGTTGATCAGCAGAAATAACCTCCCACATGTGAGTGTAGACATCGAAAAGACGGCATGGGTGTTAATCAACTTTTTATCCAATGCCTTAAGGTACAGTTCCGAAAAATCAAAAGTAGTAATTCAGGTTATTGAAACAGGAAAAAATATTGAATTCTCAGTGCGGGATTTTGGAAAAGGCATTGATGAACAATACCAAAAGAGACTGTTTGATAGATATTTTCAGGTGCCAACTGATGGAAATAATAAATCTGGCTCTGGTTTAGGACTGGCTATATCTAGAGACTTTATCACTGCAGAAAGTGGTTTAATATGGGTTGAAAGTGCCATTGGAGAGGGAAGCAGGTTTTGTTTCTCGTTACCCATTGTTGACTAACAGATACTTATATCCAGGTAAATTTCAAGTGAATTGCTTTAGGATTTGGATGGTATGGTTTAATTCATACATTTGGATTAATCAAATATAGACCCTATGCCTAAACATTTACCCGACCTAAATAGTCTGATAAGTCATATTGCTTTGTATAATAATGAGAACGCATACGAGAAGCTTTTCAAATCTTTGTTTCCTTCTTTATATCGTTTTTGTTTTTGTTTATTAAAGTCAAGAGAACTTGCAGAAGAAGTGGCTAGTGATGTTATGATTACCCTTTGGCGGAACAGAGAAAAACTATCGGAGGTAAGGAATATAAAAGTTTATGCCTTTGTAATTGCCCGTAATTTATCCCTAAATGTGCTTAACAAACATTCAAAGCAAGAATGGGTCTCTCTTGATGATATTGAATTCGAAATTATTCTTGACAACCTGAATCCGGAGCAAATATTGATTAATGATGAATTGAAAAAAAAGCTCGAGGTTGCAACCGAAAAACTTCCTTCTCAGTGCAAGTTGGTATTTAAGTTGATAAAAGAAGACGGGTTAAGTTATAAAGAAACGGCATCTATTTTAAATATCTCTCCTAAAACAGTAGATGCTCATCTGGTAACAGCAATTAAAAAAATGAGCACTGTTTTAAAAGCCGAATTTAACCTTATGTAAAAAAACTTTTATTTTTTTTTACGAAAGACTAGGGAGTTTTCTAAAAAGGTTTGTCCTATACATACAAACCAATATAAACTTACCCTGATTATCTGTATGTATAAAAACAGAATTATAGAACTGTTAGCTCGTAAATTAGCCGGTGAAGCCACAAAAAGCGAACTGGAAGAGCTGAATGACCTCATAAAAGGGTATCCAGATTCCGTTTATTACGAAGAATTTTTAGAACAACTCTGGTTGAGCTCAGAAGGACAAACCGATTTGCCCGATGTAGATCAGGCGTATCTGTTACACAGGCTTAAATTTCGTGATGAGTTTGGGCATAAGGAGGAAACACGAAAAATAACTGGCTTCAAAAAATATAAAAATCTTATTGGCATTGCTGCAATATTACTTGTTATTGTTTCTGCCGCTCTTCTTTACTACAATAGGGCTGATAAATTTTCTCCCGATACTCAGATTGTTGCGGGAAAAGGTATCCGAAAAAAAATTAAACTGCCCGATGGTACAATAGTTTGGCTTAATTCTGATAGTAAGCTTTCGTACGAGAGCAATATTAATCAAAAGAAGAAACGTATTGTTTATCTGATAGGTGAGGCTTTTTTTGATGTAGCTCATCATAAATCTCATCCCTTTATTGTACGTACTGATAAAATTTGCATAAAAGTTCTAGGAACTGCATTTAACATAAAGGCTTATCCCATTGATAAAAAAGCGGAGGCAACGTTGATTCGCGGTTCTATTGAACTTTCAGTAAACGACAGATCGGAACAAAAAATCCTTTTAAGTCCGTCAGAAAAATTTGCATTGGTAGAAAATAAAAAAATTATTCACGTTAAGTCTAATGCCTCGCCGGATGTGCCAAAGGACATAACCCTAACGATACAACATGTGGTGCCTGTGCGAATAGGCAATAACGAATATATCGAAGAAACTTCATGGCGTGATAGTCAGCTTGTGTTTCAGAATGAATCATTAGAAGATCTGAAATCAAAACTGGAACGTTGGTTCAATGTGCAAATCAACTTTGAAACCGAGCAAGCAAAATCTTATCGCTTTACAGGTGTATTTAAAAATGAAACAATCGAAGAGACCCTGAAAGCAATGCAATTAATCAAACCATTTAACTTTAAACTTAAAGAACATGACGTGATCATTTACTAACAAAAAAGGGAGTTAAATGCGGCTAACATTTCTCTCCCCCTAAACCTTCATGAGTAGCTAAATGCTACTATTACAGATTTTTAACTTTGAAATTCACAAATCTATGAAAAAAAAAGAACTGTGCAATAAAGTTCTATGTGCCAACTTTCTCAACAAAAAACTAATAATGATGCTAAACTGGATCTTTGTTTCATCGTTTGTCTTATGTTTGCAGGTATCAGCCTCAACCTTCTCCCAAGGTACAAAAGTTGATTTAGAGCTGCACAGAGTCAAATTAAAGGAAGCACTGAATGTGCTTGAGAAGAAAGGAAATATACGCTTTTTATATAGCGAGGATGACCTTTCGGGTAGTAAAGATGTTACACTGGTAAAGAGTCAGATATTTGTTTCTGATGCCCTGATGCTACTTTTGAAAAACACTAATCTGGAGTTCCAGGAATTGGAAGATAATCTGGTAGTGATAAGACTAAGAAATGCTTCAGCGGCGGATATTTTGGTGAAAGGTCTGGTTACAGATGCCAATGGAGCCGGCATCCCCGGAGTAAGTGTTAAATTAAAAGAAGGCACAGCGGGCTCAACTACTGATGCAACAGGTAAGTACAGCATCAGGGTGCCTGACAATGGTACGTTGGTATTCTCTTATATGGGGTATCAGACTCAGGAAATTCCGGTTAATAAACAGGGAACGATCAATGTAAAGCTGGTAGAAAGTGCACAGGCACTATCTGAAATTGTGGTTGTTGGTTATGGAACACAGAAAAAAGCTGTCGTTTCCGGAGCTGTAACTTCAGTTAAAGGAGCAGAGCTTGCAAAAACACCAACGGTAAACCTTTCTAACTCATTGGCCGGTCGTTTGCCGGGTGTAACTGCCGTTCAGGCAAGTGGTGAGCCGGGTTATGACGGATCAACCATCCGCATCCGTGGGGTTAATTCCTTAGGAAATAACAATGCCCTAATCGTTATCGATGGAGTGCCTAACAGGGCAGGCGGTTTAGAACGCCTAAATCCAAATGATGTAGAAAGCGTATCGGTACTAAAAGATGCTTCTGCAGCAATTTATGGTTCGAGGGCGGCAAATGGTGTAATCCTTATAACCACTAAACAAGGTAAATCTGGAAAACCACAATTATCTTATGATTATGGCTATGGCTTGCAACAGCCAACCAGAACACCTAAAATGTCAAATTCATCCCAATATGCTGAAATATTGAATGAATTAAACATATTCGGCGCCGACTTGCCTCAGGATCAATGGAGTGCGGCCTGGAAAGGATTCAAAGAAACCGGTTCTTATACGCGCACTGATAATGGAAATACCATTAGTGCGGCTTATCGTCCTGATGAGATGCAGAAGCTACGTGATGGTTCAGATCCATTGAGATACCCTAATACCGATTGGTTTAATACCACACTTAAAAACTGGTCTCCACAACAAAAACACAACTTACAAATTAATGGGGGAGCAGAAAACATCAAATACCTTATCTCACTAGGATATCTGGATCAGGATGGCTATTATAAAAAATCCGCAACCGGATATCAGCAGTACGATCTGAGGATTAACCTCGAAGCGAACATTAACAAATATGTAACTGCAACATTAGGTGTAACCGGTAGAGAGGAAGTTCGTAATTTCCCTACTGTAAATGCATCGGATGTTTTCAGGATGTTGATGCGCGGAAAACCGACAGAAATAGAGGTTTGGCCAAATGGTTTACCAGGGCCTGATATTGAGTATGGATATAACCCATATGTGACAACTACAGACCTTACAGGTTATAACAGAGATCGCAGAGATTACTTACAAACCACCGGTAAAGTAGAAATCAGAATTCCATGGGTTGATGGTTTAAAAGTAACAGGAACTGCTTCTATTGATAAATTTGCAGGCAGACAAAAAAGATGGCAAACGCCTTGGACGCTTTATTATTGGGACAAAAAATCTTTTGAAGCAGATGGTGTAACGCCTGTGCTTACTGGTTCCGTACGTTCTGAACGTACAGATCCTAGTTTAACTGAAACCGCTGGAGCGCAATTGGCAACAAACTTAATGGGAATGATCAATTATGATAAAAAAATAGGCGATCATACTATTGGTTTAATGGCTGGCGTAACCAGAGAAAAGGTTGACAATGATGGCTTTTCTGCCTTTAGAAGGTACTTTATTTCTACTGCTTTGCAGGAACTGTTAGCAGGTAGCGATAAAGAACAGTCGATCAGTAATCCAGGTGACCCAAATAATTTATATAAAAGAGCTCGTTTGAGTTATTTTGGTAGGGTGGGTTACAATTACAAGGAAAAATATCTTGCCGAATTCTTATGGAGAGCCGATGGTTCTTACATCTTTCCGGAAGACAAACGTTTTGGTTTCTTCCCTGGCTTTTCATTGGGTTGGAGAGTATCTGAAGAGCCTTTCTTTAAAGATAACGTGAGATTTGTTAATAATTTGAAAATCAGAGCTTCATGGGGTCAGATGGGGGCAGAGGCATACTTCGGTGATGCACTGGCCGAATATCAATACCTGAGCACCATGGGCTTTGGAAGTTATGTGATCAATGATCAGTTAAGCCAAACTTTAGTTGAAAACCGAGTTCCTAATTTAGATTTCGGTTGGGAAGTAGCAAACAACTCCAATGTAGGTCTGGACGCTTCATTCTTAGATAATAAACTAAGCTTTGAATTTGATGCGTTTTATAACAAGCGTACAAAAATTCTTATTGCAAGAGGTAACTCTATCCCTGGTAGTTCAGGTATTACTGATAAACTACCTCCTGTGAATCTTGGAAAAGTAAACAATAAAGGTTTCGAATTTAAGTTGAGCTATAACGACAATGTAGGCGAACTTAACTACGGTGTAAGTGTTAACGGAGGATATTCTAAAAACAAGATTATATTCTGGGATGAAACACCTGGCGCGCCAGCGTGGCAGCGTTCAACTGGAATGCCAACTGGAACCGAACTTGTGTATCAATATGCTGGGGTTTTTAAAGATCAGGCAGAAATTGACGCAAATGAAATCGACTATAGTGCATTTACTGGCAATTTGCTGCCGGGTGACATGAAGTTCCAGGACATAAATGGTGACGGTAAAATCAATGGTGATGATCAAATCAGAATGGATAAAACCAACACACCTACCTTTACCGGGGGCTTTAACTTGAATCTGGCTTATAAAGGATTCGATCTTTCTGCCTTAGTTCAGGGGGCTTCAGGAGGTTTACAGATTGTAGGATTAACTGAATCTGGTGATATTGGTAACTTCCTTGAATGGTCATACAAAAACCGTTGGAGCATCGAAAATCCGAGTAGTGAATTTCCTAGGTTATCTAACCGTGGTAAAACCTATTATACCGATTTTAATAATGCAGCACGTAATACCTATTGGATGCGTAGCAACAATTATATAAGGTTGAAAAATGTTGAGCTGGGCTATACGTTTGCTCCGGAATTGGTAAAACGAATCGGATTAACAGCGCTTAGGGTATATGTAAATGGGCTAAATCTTGTAACTCTGGATAAAATTAAAATTTGGGATCCTGAATCAACAAACTCTAGTGCTCAATATTATCCACAGGCAAGGGTTATCAATACAGGAATTAAAGCCACTTTTTAAGTTCAAAGAATTAAAATATTTTATATGAAACCTATAAATAGAAATACATACATATTTTCCATCGCTCTTATAACGCTGTTCGGATCGGGTTGTAAAAAGGATTTTCTTGCAGTAGATCCGCCAACAGCAATTAATGCTGATCTGGTGTGGAAAGACCCTGCATTGGTGCAAGCTTTTGTTACCGAGATATACAATGGGTTAAATGTGGGGGGATTTGATGAGCAGATGTTGTCGTCAGTTTCAGACGAGTCACTTTTTACGCATCCCAATAGAGGAATCGATCTGGTTAATGCCAGTACCATTAATCCAACAACATTAGGTTGGGTTCATGCAACCTGGGGCTATGATCAGATGTATAATCGTATCCGTGCCTGTAATATCACTGTAGAAAAGTTAACTGGTGCCGATAATGCAATTACTGACGAAGCTGTAAAATCGAAGTTGTTGGGGCAGGCTTATTTTTTAAGGGCCTATTTTTACCAGCAGCTGTTACGGTACTATGGTGCTGTGCCACTTATTACAAAAAGCTATGGACTTAATGATGATTATAAAGTAAAAAGAGCCACTTATGAAGAGTGCGTAAACTTCATTGTCAAAGATTGTGATGAATCTTTTAATCTCTTAAAAGATCATACAATGATTAAAGGGCAAACTAGTTCTTTGGCTGCTTTAGCATTGAAATCACGTGTTTTGTTATATGCAGCAAGTGATCTTCATGATGTTCCTACTTTAAAGGCAAAATCTATACTTATTTCAGGTTATGCTAACCTGGAATTATTAGGGTATGATGGAGGCGATCGCAATGCACGCTGGAGAGCTGCTCAAAATGCAGCAAAAGCAGTTATGGATGCCAAAATGGGTTACAAGTTAGACCTTACAGCAAAGGTTTCCGCAGAAGAGGGGCGTAATAATTATAAAAGCATAGCTATGGGCGGTGGTAGTAAAGCACCTGGCATAGATGTCGCTGCTGCCTCTGAATTAATTTTTGCGAGATATTTTATAGATCGTAGTGACTTACGCTATGGAAGAGCAAATGGACCAAATGGCTATCATAACTGGGCAGGTAACACGCCAATAGGGTTGCTTGTTGATGATTATGAGATGAGTGATGGAACTAAATTTAGTTGGACCAATACTGCACAGAAATCCGCTCCTTATCAAAATCGTGATCCACGTTTCTATGCAACTGTTTTATATGACGGAGCTGGTTGGAAACCCAGGGATAAAGTTTCCGGCTCAGTAGATCCTGCCAATCAGATACAAACCGGTGAATATGATCTTATTGAAGACGGGAAAAAGATCCGTTTTAAAGGGCTTGATACAAGAGGCGGGTCCATTGAAAACTGGAATGGAAGCTGGACAGGCTATTATACACATAAATTTATAGATCCAGATCCGAATATTGTGGATGCCTCTATGCCGCAATTTGTGCCATGGCCATTCTTCAGATATACTGAGGCGGTAATGAATTATATTGAAGCCAGTATAGAGCTAAGCGATTTTGCTTCGGCTGTATTGTGGTTAAATCGCATTCGTTTCAGAGCAGGAATGCCTGCAATTACCGGTAGCTCAAAGGAAGTTTTAACCGAAATTTATCGTCATGAGCGCAGAATTGAAATGGCATATGAAGAACAACGTTATCATGATGCCCGCAGATGGATGATAGCACCTGCAACTTTGGGTAGAAAAGCAACTTATATTAAAGTTTCAGGCACCTTCAAGGCAGGTCAAACCTTGTCCGGGAAATACCATTATGATACTTCAGTTTATGATTATACATACACACCAACTGTAGAAACCGCACAAGAAAATCGCAAATGGGACGATAAGATTTATTTTAGACCATTTAGCCGTGACGAGATCAACAGAAACAGTGAGTTGAAACAAAATCCAGGTTACTAATAACGCACTCAATATCGTGGGGCTGTTCATCCAGAACAGCCCTTTTTTTTGATCTTATCCGTGATCAGCGCATTACTCTTTGTTAGTAGAATAAAAAAACATATTTTTATCCAGGAATCAAATAATAAAGGAAATTGTAGCATGTTATAACACAATCACTAATTCAATATTGATTGTACTTTTCTATAAAGAATTTTCCGCTTACTTACGACTTCCAGGCTTAGCACATTTTTATACGTTTAAGCCAACTCATCATTTTTATAACATTTAAATTATCAATGGATTCATCGATCAAGACATTTATGAGTAAAATAGAATTTCGGAACGCTCATGAACCGGAATTTTTGCAGGCAGTATATGAAGTAGCAGAATCAATAATACCCTTTAGTGAAAAGAATTCTAAGTATAAAATAAACAAGATTTTAGAAAGAATTGCGGAGCCGGAAAGGGTTATTATTTTTAGAGTGCCTTGGTTGAACGATAAAGGTGAAGTAGAAATTAATCGTGGATTTAGGGTTCAAATGAACAGCGCAATTGGTCCTTATAAAGGAGGTTTGCGCTTTCACCCATCTGTGAACTTAAGTGTACTTAAATTCCTTGCATTTGAGCAGGTATTTAAAAACAGCCTTACCGGTTTGCCTATGGGTGGAGGTAAAGGAGGTTCAGATTTTGACCCTAAAGGGAAATCTGATGCTGAGGTGATGAAATTCTGCCAAAGCTTTATGACTGAATTATATCGCCATGTTGGTGCTGATATTGACGTTCCCGCTGGAGATATTGGTGTAGGGGCAAGAGAAATAGGATTTCTGTTTGGTCAGTATAAGCGTATCAGGGGCGAATTTACAGGGGTTTTAACAGGGAAGGGGTTTGAGTGGGGAGGAAGTCTAATTCGTCCTGAAGCAACTGGCTATGGTGTGGTATACTTCGTTGAAGAGATGCTGAAGCTGAAAGGTAATTCATTAAAAGGAAAAAACGTTGTGATTTCAGGTTCTGGAAACGTTGCTCAATATACAGCCGAGAAATGTATTGAGGTAGGAGCAAAGGTATTGACCCTGTCAGATTCGGAAGGTTTTGTTTATGATCCTGATGGAATAGACACAGAAAAGCTTAAGTACATTATGGAGCTAAAAAACGGCCGCAGAGGAAGAATTAAAGAGTATGCAGATAAATTTAATTGCCAATTTTTTGCTGGCGAGAAACCATGGGGTATAAGATGTGATGTGGCTTTTCCTAATGCTACTCAAAACGAGGTGAATGAGAACGATGCTAAGATTTTGGTAGAAAATGGTTGTTTTTGTGTTGCAGAAGGTGCAAATATGCCATCTACACCAGATGCTATCCATGTGTTCGAAAAAGCTAAGATCTTATACGCTCCTGGTAAAGCTGCCAATGCCGGTGGTGTTGCTGTTTCAGGGCTCGAGATGTCCCAGAACTCACTGCGTTATTCATGGGATCGCGAAAAAATTGATATTAAACTAAAAGTAATTATAGCTCAGATTCATCAGAATTGTGTTAAATATGGCAAAGAGGATGATGGCTATGTTAATTATGGTAAAGGAGCAAATATAGCGGGCTTTGTTAAGGTTGCGGATGCTATGATAGCACAGGGTATTGTATAATACTGTGCATGATTAAACAAAAAAGAGGCCTCTTTACATTTAGTAAAGAGGCCTTGTACTCCCGAAAGTACGAATTTCGGAACATTTCACAGGTGATTTACAATTATTAGTCAATGCGATATTAAAAATCACTGACAGTCAGGGTAAAAGGATTTTTATCACATCGTTTTTTAAACGCTGTACAAGCGATTAGTAGGTATAACTTTAGACAATCAACTAATCGCACTAGCATCCTGAAACGAGGAAGAGATGGAAAGCGAAAGAAATTATTTCAAAACGGCGTATGGCCAAATCATCAGTTTACTGCTACATGAACTAGTTCAACGAGACAACGCAGCGCTAACTGTCGCAATTTCCTTGCAAGTGTTTTCCGGTTCACCTGATGATGGTGAAATACGCTTTAAAATGACCCTGCGTAGCCGCTCCTGATGTTCGTCTCCCCAGAGGCCGATGGAATGGATCAACTGGATGAGTGTTTTACCGAATTCGGTAAGATTGTACTCCACCTTGGGAGACAGAACCGGAAAGATCTTTTTAACCTTGGCTTTTCTCTAGCTGTTGATTCTAAACTTCTATTTAAAGTGTTTAAGGATCGTTGAATAGCAGATATGCTTGGTATATCCAGTCAAGGTTACTATTACATAATGGACACGTACTATGGTCGTGTTCATTTTCCTCAAAAAGTCCAATTGTCTCCAATCTTACGTAATAAGACAAGACTCTCGTTCCATGGTAAAAATTACGGTCTTTATGTTTCGGCGTGTTCATGTCTCTGCTTATAAATGCTACGGCACGCCCTTTTAAAATACATTATCAAGACAAGGAGCCTTCAATTAAGAAGGCTCCTGCAACTTCGATCTATTTCGCTTAGTTCTTCTCGGCAGTATCGTTCGAGAATTGAACACCGGCGTTGCCGCCTGTCTCAATGTACAGCTTGATAAAGCCTTCAACGGTTTCTGTTCTATTCCAGTCTCTTTGCAGTTCACAGAAAAGTTGGGCCGTGCTGATCGAAACTGCTCCAGCTTGCTCCATGCGTCGGATTGCCGCATCGTGCGCTACCAGTGATGTCCCGCCTACGGCGTCGACAGGTACATAAACTTCAAAACCTTCTTGTAAGGCATCCAAAGCTGGAAATGCCAGACACACCTCCGTCCATAGCGCCGCAATTATAAGCTTCTTTCTCCCTGTAGCACGTACAACCTCCACGAATTCCTTGTCCTCCCAAGCGTTGACGCCAGTTCTGTCGATAGGTGTGACACCGTCCAGGCGTTTTTTGAGCTGCGGAATAATAGGTTTGTTTAGTCCAGTCGCCACATTGACCGTGGACACCACCATAGGCATCCCGTATAACTTGGCGGCCTCGACTGCGCCACAAATATTGTTGACTAACGTTTGTCTGTCCATTGAACCAATGGAATTGACCTGCGGCGGTTGGTAGTCGATTACGATCAATAATGCATTTTCTGCTGTAAGCAAATGATCCGTTTCTCTGTCACGAATTGGTAAACTACTCATAAATTTGATTTTTTGAAATGAATTAATAACTATGTATGTATCGCCAACAAGAGGGTCGGTAAACGCTCATTAATAGCCACGGTGATATTGATAGGATACAAGTTTGGAGCTACGTCGCTGCAGCAATGTAGTTCAATATAATAGTCTAAAGACTTTTGCCCAATCGCATTTCACAGTTTCTGTATAATGTTGACGAAGACAAAGTTCAGCAACGTCAATAGAACTGAAAGACGATATTTGCCTGTAAAAATTGTAGACAAATACCTATGTCTTTTCTTGTAGTCATACTTCGGTGAATGTTTACAAACCTGATAAAGAATTTGAAATAGCCTCCAATGTTCACATAATCAGGATATTATAATTCCAAGAATGGGAATTACTGGGCATATTGCTTATTTAGTCTTATCTTTGTACCATGAAATATCAGTTGTTTTCATTATTTAATACTTAAATTCTGACGGAGTCCATATGTACGAGGTGTTTTTTGACCATCTGAAAAAATATAGCGCTGTCCCACTTTCAGATCAGGAGAAGATTTCCCTTAGACAGGAATTGATTCCATCCAAATTAAGAAAAAGGCAATTTCTGCTACAGGCGGGTGACCGGGCGAAAACTTATGCATTCATCGTTAAGGGAGCCATGAGAATGTTCAAGGTCGATGATAAAGGTTCCGAACACATGGTGCGGTTAGGTGTCGAAGGCTGGTGGATGGGAGACCGGGAGAGCGCTGCAATGGGGACACTAAGCCGGTACTATATCGACGCCTGGGAAAACACAGACGTACTTCTTATCAACAGGGAATCCATTAATGAACTTATAAAAACCGTCCCCGCATTTTGTGAAATGATGCGCCTGCTGGACGAGCGAAATATTATTGCTAATAACAGAAGACTGACCTCATCCATCAGTGACACCATAGAAGATCGCTACGACGAGTTCGTTAGTTTATATCCTGATCTGCTGAACCGATTTCCACAGCATCTCATTGCTTCCTATCTCGGCGTCAACAAAGATACGCTGAGCCGCGTCAAACGGCAGCGGTTCCAAAAATGATTCAAACTGCCTGATCATCTCATCTGCAGAATCTTTCAACGCTAAAATAAAGGCATTCAGATCACAGTTCAGGGGAGTCAAAAATATTGAATTCTTCCTCTTTCGACTAACTCAATTGTACGCATAAAATTGAAAAACATAGCGCTGCTCCACAACATTTGGCATTGATCCCATTGATCCTGATTAAATGCATATTTAGAAATTTCTAAACTAAAAAACCCTCTCTACATGCTGTAAAAAGGGTTTGTACTCAGAGCGGGAATCGAACCCGCACGACTTTTAAGGTCACAGGATTTTAAGTCCTGCGTGTCTACCAGTTCCACCATCTGAGCAGGTGAATAACCTTTTAAAATTAAATGCCTTCTACTGAAGGCATTTTGAGCGAAAGACGAGATTCGAACTCGCGACCCCGACCTTGGCAAGGTCGTGCTCTACCAACTGAGCTACTTTCGCGTTGGTATTATTGTTTTATTGTACTCAGAGCGGGAATCGAACCCGCACGACTTTTAAGGTCACAGGATTTTAAGTCCTGCGTGTCTACCAGTTCCACCATCTGAGCATAGTCTTATTTCAATATCTGTTGAAATGATGACTGTTTACTTAAAAACCTTTACAGGTTTTTAGAGCGAAAGACGAGATTCGAACTCGCGACCCCGACCTTGGCAAGGTCGTGCTCTACCAACTGAGCTACTTTCGCATTGGTTTCATTAAATCATTATCCAATGATTCCCTTTTTAAAACAATAATTAATAACCTTGTTTCCGTTTGGGATTGCAAATATAAATACTTTTGTATTACCGTCAAGTTATTTTTTATAAAAAATGCTGCGGTTAAGCTAAGCCATTGGTCTTTAGTACTTCCGAGATTAAACTGCTTTCAAAACCCTTCCCCATTAAGTAGGAAGTAAGCTTATATTTCCTCTTGTAATCATCTTTTTCTTTAATGGAAGGTAGCTTTTTGTTCGCTAAAATGAGTATGGTTTCTAAATAGTCATCATAATCTATGGTTTTTAGCGCGTTCAAAATCATCTTTTCAGTTACCCCTTTTAATTTAAGGCCCTGTTTGATTTTCATCTTTCCCCATTTCTTTATCTTAAATTTGCCAGAAACGTAAGCCATCGTAAAACGCTCCTCGTTTAAAAAGTTTGTTTGTATAAGTTCTGAAATGATTTCTTCAACCTCATTTTTCCAAAGCCCCCATTCATAAAGTTTGTTTCTGATTTCCTGTTGAGATCTTTCCTGATAAGCACAATAATGCTCAGCTTTTGCTAAAGCTGCTTTCTTATCTAGCTTTACTGTTTGTTTTTTTGATGAATCGAGCATTTACAATATTACAAAATGTGCTTGTTATTAGTGTGATTTATGTTTAAACTAGAATTTCTTGTTTAAGTTCGGTGTTTTTAACAAAATTTTAATTCAGCTCAGTTTTAACGTCTTGTAAATGAATAAAAAGCAATAATTATCTTAAACATTTTGTTTGTTTTAGGGTTTTTTTATTAGATTATTGTTGAAAAGGCGTATTTTAGCTTCGTTCGGATGTCATTTAGTTAACTCTCCTTCTATGGAACCAAAAAAAATACTGAAAGTCGGATTAGATTCTGCAGCTCCATTTCCTATGCATTCAGATTACAATTCTGAAAAGTTTGAAGGTTTCGAAGTCGATTTAATGAGGGCCATCACCGAACATCTTGATTTGGAGGTAGAGTACGAAGTTTCATTATGGGCAACCATTCTCGAAAAGTTGTTTAAAGGAGAACTGGATCTTATCTGCTCTGCAGTAACTGTTACCCCTTCGCGCAGGCATATTCTTGAATTCAGCAATCCCTATTTGCACTTTAGATTATGTGCTGTAGTCAACAACGATGATCACATAAAGGACATAAATGACCTTAGAAATAAAACAATCGGTATCAGAGAAGCAACCGAGGCAGAGCGATATGTTCATGTTAATTTCCCTGGCAACAATATGGTGCATGCCGAAACAAACAAAGAATTGTATAGAAAGCTGCAAGCTGGAAAAATAGACCTGCTTATCGATGATTCACCAATTGCAGGTGGCTTTTTACAAAAAAACAAAAAACTAAAAGTAGGGATGTACCTGCCTAAAACAGATTCTCAATATGCAATAGCCATGAAAAAGGGGGACACTCAGCTTCGTGATCAGTTTAACAAAGTTCTTGGCCTTTTAAAAGAGAATGGAACCTATCAGACGATTTATAAAAAGTGGTTCACGGATATTCAGTTTTAGAAATGCTCATATAAAGAGCATCTTTTAAAACGAGTCCTCATTCAGTTCTTTAAAAAAGTTTAATTTTGAGGCATGAGCAATCCCAATTATTCCATTTCTCTTATTGCAGGCATTTTAAGTGCAAAATCATACATACCCAATGATCAGGCTATAATTACCAAATTGGTAATTGATAGCCGAAGTGTAATTGATCCGGATGAGTCTTTATTTTTTGCTTTGAATGCAAAAAGAAATGGACATGAGTACCTTAAAGATGCTTATGCAAATGGAATTAAGAATTTTGTAATCAGTGACGAGAATTACATTAAAAGCTTTCCTGATGCTAATATCCTGTTGGTTGCTGATGTGTTAGTGGCGCTTCAAACTTTAGCAAAATACAATCGTGAACATCATACGCTAAAAACAATTGCAATTACCGGAAGCAATGGTAAAACTATAGTTAAAGAGTGGTTGTATCAATTGCTTGCAGCTGATTTTAATATAGTTCGAAGTCCGAAAAGTTTTAATTCTCAAATTGGTGTGCCCCTTTCTGTATGGGAAATTGAAGAGAGCCATACCATGGGAATATTTGAAGCTGGCATTTCCAAATCTGGCGAAATGGATAGCCTTGCCGAAATTATACAACCAACGATAGGTATTTTAACCAATATTGGAGAAGCACATGCAGAAGGTTTTTCATCTGTTAGAGAAAAGCTACTCGAAAAGTTAAAGCTCTTTAAAAATGCAGAATTGTTTATTTACGCTCCAGAATACACCGAGGGACTAAGTTTAGATGATTTACCAGGCAAATCAAAATTCTCCTGGAGTTTTAAACAAAAGGCAGATCTTCAGATTTTATTTATAGAGCCAATAGACGGTAGAAATTATATAAGAGCAAAATTTAAAGGCGAAGAAATAGAGTGTTTAATTCCGTTCTCCGATAAAGCTTCTCTTGAAAATGGTGTTATTTGCTGGGCCACCCTGCTTGCATTAGATTACACGCCTCAGCAAACGGATGCTTTGCTAGAAAAACTGACGCTGGTTAGCATGCGTTTGGAACTGAAAAATGGAATCAATCAATGTTCGGTTATTGATGATTCTTATAGTGCCGATATTTCCTCATTGGCCATTGCACTTGATTTTTTAAACCTGCAGAACCAGCATCCTAAAAAGACCCTTATACTTTCTGACCTGTATGAAACCGGGAAAAGTGATGAGGACCTGTATGCAGAGATATCTGCTCTGCTTAAGCAAAAAAATGTAAACAGGCTGATAGGTGTGGGGCCACATATTTCTGCAGCAGCAGAGTTATTTGATATGGAAACCTCTTTCTTTGAAAGCACGTTAGCTTTTATCGAGAACTTTCCATCTCTTCATTTTAATAATGAAACTATTTTAGTTAAAGGCGCACGCAGGTTCGAGTTTGCCCGGATCAGTAAGCTGATTACCCAAAAGATACACGATACGGTTCTGGAGATCGATTTAAATGCGTTGGCAGGCAATCTGCAGTTCTATAGAAATAAAATAAAGCCTGGTGTTAAAGTTATGGCCATGGTTAAAGCTTTTTCTTATGGTAGCGGTAGTTTTGAAATTGCCAACCTGTTACAATACCATAAGGTTGATTATCTGGCGGTAGCTTATACAGATGAGGGAGTGGCTCTTAGAAAAGGAGGGATTTCTATGCCTATTATGGTAATGAGTCCTGAACCTTCTGCTTTTGATGCAATAGTTAAGCATAAATTGGAGCCTGAGATTTATAATCTTGACATTTTAAAAAGCTTTATCGGCTTTTTAAATGAAAGTGTGAAAAATTACCCTATTCACCTGAAGATAGAAACCGGAATGCACAGGCTGGGTTTTGAAGAAACTGAATTAGCAGATCTTTTACAACAATTAAATGAAACCGAAAAAGTAAAGGTGATTTCTGTATTTTCTCACCTGGTCGGTAGCGATGACCCCAAGCATGATGAATTTACGGCACATCAATTGGAAAGGTTTACTTCCGTAGCCGATAAGATTAAGGAAGGAATAGACTATTCATTTATCAGACATATTTCTAATACATCAGGGATTTCACGTCACCCCGAAGCTCAGTTGGACATGGTTAGGCTCGGAATTGGGCTGTATGGTTTTGATGGAGGTTTATCTCATAATAAAGGACTCCAAACTGTAGCTGTTTTGAAAACGACAGTAACTCAGGTAAAGCCTATAAAACCTAATGAAACAGTGGGCTATAGCAGAAGGGGTGCTTTGCCCAATGGAGGCATGATAGCAACAGTTAAAATCGGTTATGCTGATGGATATAACCGTAAGTTTGGAAATGGTGTTGGTAAAATGCTGATTAACGGTCACCTTGTGTCTACTGTTGGTGTGATATGCATGGATATGTGCATGTTGGATGTAACTGGGTTAGATGTGAAAACTGGCGATGAGGTAATTGTTTTTAACGGAAAGCTTACCATCTCTGAGTTAGCAAAACAAATAGATACCATACCCTACGAAATATTAACAAATGTATCTCAAAGGGTAAAACGAGTGTATTTTTATGAGTAGTTTTATCTAAGTTTGCATCATGAATAGAATTGGTAGGGCGTTGTTAAATTACCTTATTAAAGGGTTGTTGATTGTGCTGCCTATTGCACTAAGTATTTTTATTGTGATTTGGGCTGTTACTACGGTAGACAGCTGGTTAAATGTAAACAATATTCTGGGGGTAGACCCAAGGACCGGGGCAAGCAGAAATATTCCCGGACTAGGGCTGGCATTGGTAATTTCCATTATCCTGGTTGCAGGAATTTTTGTAACTAATTTTGTTACTGAACCAATGTATAATTGGTTTCAAAAAGTTTTAGACAGGCTTCCTGTGTTAAAATTTATTTACTCGTCTATTAAAGATCTTACTGAGGCGTTTGTAGGCGATGAGAAGAAGTTTAATCACCCAGTGCTTGTAGAGGTTGAAGGAGATTTAAAGAGGATAGGTTTTCTTACCCAGTCTGATCTTAAATCTATAGGACTTCCTGGAGAGGCAATTGTTTATTTCCCATTTTCTTACTCTTTTGCCGGTCAGGTTTACGTTGTTAAAAACGAAAAGATTAAGTCGTTAAATATGACTGCAGCAGATGCTATGAAGTTGGTTGTATCTGGCGGAGTTAGCCATTTCTGAAAAAACACCTATTGCTCGACTTCTCAAATCTTTTGCGGAAGGGCAAAATATTTGCATGTCGTCTCCCAACAATTGGTTTTTGAGGAATAAATATGACTCCAGACAGAAGGGATAAGGAGGGAGAAGAAAAAGCAAGAATTTAAAATGATTTAAGAAGGATGATCAAAATTTATCATAATAATAGATGCAGTAAAAGCAGGTGTGCGTTAACTATTTTAGAAGATAGCGGAAAGGAATTTGAAGTGATAAATTACCTGGAAACAGTCCCTACTGTGGATGAATTGCACGCTATTGTTGCTAAATTAGGAATTACCCCTCATGAGCTCGTGCGTAAATCAGAAACTGTTTATAAAGAGAAGTATAAAGGGAAGGATCTTTCAGATGAAGAATGGATCATAGCAATGGTTGAAAATCCAATATTGATTGAACGTCCAATATTAGTTTCTGATGATCTTGCTGTTATAGCAAGACCATCAGAAAAGATTTATGACCTTCTTTAAAAGCCTGCCTAGAAGTTCGGTTTTAGAACATACTTCTCATAGAATCTGAAAATATGTTCGGTAGCCTCTTCGGCAGTGTCAACTAGCCTGAATAGGTTTAAATCCTCGGCATGGATGTTATGCTCCTTGTTTAACATGGTGCTGGTTATCCAGTCCACTAATCCAGTCCAGTAATCTTTACCCACAAGCACGATAGGGAATCTTGCTATTTTACCTGTTTGTATAAGTGTAATTGCTTCAAAAAGCTCATCCATGGTACCCATACCCCCTGGTAAAACAATGAAACCTTGCGAGTATTTCATGAACATTACCTTTCTGACAAAGAAGTAATCAAATTCCAGGAGTTTGTTATGGTCGATGTACTTATTGTGGAACTGCTCAAAAGGTAATTCGATGTTTAAGCCAACTGACTTACCGCCATTTGTATGTGCACCTTTATTTCCGGCTTCCATAATGCCGGGTCCGCCACCAGTAACAACACCGTAGCCACGATCTGTTAACAGTTTACCACACTCAACCGCTATTTGGTAATATTTATTTGTTTCAGCAGTTCTTGCCGATCCAAAAATGGTTACGCATGGGCCTATTTTAGCCAACTTTTCAAAGCCGTCAACAAATTCGGCCATTATTTTAAAAATCTGCCAGGAGTCGGTAACTTTTATTTCCTGCCAGTTCTTGTTTTCAAATGCGCTTCTTATTTTCTCTTCACTTGTCATTCTAATAGGTATTATAGTATTTAAAATTTGGTCTGGGTTGTAGTTTGTTTCCCAGTTATCCAAAGAAGTATGAACGTAATTAGACCATTTAATATGATAAGCTCAAAACCCAGGGCGTAATTAATCCAGTTTAATGAGTTTATATCTATTATATAGCATAGTATTGGCGAGACGATACAGATATAAGGTACAAGCTTATCTGTTACAGCTTTTTTAGTTAGCATACCAAAACCGAATAATCCTACCAATGGTCCATAAGTATATCCGGCTGCTTTGAATATGGCGTTCACAACGGAATCGTCATTAATGAGCTTAAAAACCATGATTACCAGAACCATTAATATGGAAAAGCCAACATGCACGTAATGTCTTTTACTTACGAGTTTTGGGTCGTTTTGATCAGCCTTTTTATCGAAATGTAAGAAATCTACGCAAAACGATGTAGTTAAAGCAGTCAATGCTGAATCTGTTGTCGCAAATGTGGCAGCGGTTAATCCGAGCATGAAAATAATGCCGGGAATAACATTCAGGTAATTTAAAGCAATTTCAGGGTAAAGGTGATCTGGCGTTTTTAATGCTGCCACATCAATTCCATTTTTTGCTGCAAACAGGTACAGTAAGGCGCCTACACTTAAAAAGAAAATGTTCATTACAACAAAAACCGCAGTAAAGGTGAACATGTTTTTTTGAGCTTCACCTATTGTTTTCATGCTCAGGTTCTTTTGCATCAGGTCCTGATCAAGTCCTGTCATGGCAATGGTTACAAAAATACCCCCAAGGAATTGTTTAATAAAGTGCGTTTTACTACCCATAAAATCTTCCCAAAAGAAGATTTTTGAATAGCTGCTGCTTTTTACCGCTTCAAAAGTCCCTGCAATATCCAGGTTTAAAGACCTTGCAATAAAAATGATCGATAGCACCACAGATAAGAGTAAGAACACGGTCTGTAATGTATCGGTAATGATAATGGTTTTTAATCCCCCCTTATGGGTATAAAGCCAGATAAGTACCAGGCAGATGACGATGGTAAGCCAAAAAGGGACATTCCATGCATCAAATATGAATTTTTGCAATACGATAGCAACAAGGTAAAGTCTGAAAGAGGAGCCAATAGTACGCGAAACTAAAAAGATAACGGCACCACTCTTATAACTCCAAAAGCCCAGGCGTCTTTCAAGATAGGTATATATAGAAATGATATTTAACCTGTAATACAAAGGTAATAGGACTGTGGCGATAATGACAAAACCGACGGCATTACCCAGTATAAACTGGAAATAGCCAAATTCGCTTTTACCTACGGCTCCGGGAACGGAGATGAAAGTAACGCCCGAAAGGGCCGTTCCAATCATTCCAAACGCCACCAGGTACCATTTTGAATTTCTGTTTGCTATAAAAAATGAAGCGTTGTCGGAGTTGTTTCGGGATGTAAAATAGGATACACCTATTAGCAGTGCAAAGTAACCGAGCAGAAAAGACAAAAGTATAATTGGACTCATTTTTTATGATTAGTTAAGATTCTAAATGTAAGAAACCCTCATGAGTTTCTACTTATAAAAATTAAATATCAGGAGATAAATATAAATTTACATTTACAATTTATCTAAGTTTGTAAGATGAACTTTTCTTCTAAATTGCTTGAGGACGCTGTTAACGAATTTTCGAAGTTACCTGGCGTTGGACAAAAGACAGCGTTAAGGTTGGTTCTGCATTTATTAAATAAAGAGCAGGAGGAAGTGGAACATTTTGGAAATGCAATTGTAAGGCTTAGAAAAGAAATTAAGCATTGCGGCATTTGTCATAATATTTCTGATAACCATATTTGCGAAATATGCTCGGCAGCTAAGCGCGAAAAGGAAGTGATCTGTGTAGTAGAAGATACCAGAGATGTAATGGCTGTGGAAAATACTTCTCAATATTTTGGCGTTTATCATGTACTTGGCGGACTCATATCTCCAATGGACGGGGTAGGACCATCTGATTTGTTTATTGATTCGTTGGTGCAGCGCGTTGCTACAACCCCGGTAAAAGAAATCATACTGGCGCTGAGCGCTACCATGGAGGGTGATACAACACTCTTTTATTTGTATAAGCGGCTTAAAGATTTTCAAATACCAATTACTACAATTGCCAGGGGGATTGCCTTTGGTGGTGAGCTGGAATATGCTGATGAGATTACACTGGGAAGGTCTATTATTACCAGAGTGCCTTATGAAAACTCATTAATTAAATAATTAGAATGGATTTTAAGAATAAAGTAGTCATAATTACGGGTGCATCATCTGGTATTGGAAAAGCATGTGCTGAAGAGTTTGCCAAACGCGGTGCTAACCTGGTTCTTGGTGCCAGGCAATATGTTACCCTTTGCGAAATTACCGCTGATCTGGAGGCAAGATATGGTATAAGGGCTATTGCAGTTCAGGCCGATGTGAGCAAGGAAGTGGAATGTGAAGTGCTTGTTAAACAAGCTTTAGTCACTTTCAGCAGGATAGACATATTAGTCAATAATGCAGGCTTATCTATGCGCGCATTGTTCAATGACCTGGACTTATCTGTTTTGAAGAATCTAATGGATGTGAATTTCTGGGGTACAGTTTATTGCACTAAATATGCGCTGCCCGAGATTTTAAAAACACAAGGCAGTGTAATAGGCGTATCATCAATTGCAGGATATCGTGGTTTGCCTGGTCGTACAGGTTATTCTGCTTCCAAGTTTGCCATGAATGGTTTTATGGAGTCATTGCGGACCGAATTGCTTAAAACCGGTGTTCATGTGATGGTCGCTTGCCCTGGTTTTACGGCTTCTAATATTCGGGTTACAGCATTGGCTAAAGATGGTGCTTCTCATGGCGAAACAAGTATGGAAGAAAGTAAAATGATGACAGCGGAAGAAGTGGCTACTCGTATCGTTGATGGCATTGCAGCCAAGAAGCGCACTTTGGTTATGACAGGTCAGGGTAAGCTCACCGTGTGGATTAATAAGTTATTGCCTGCATTGGCAGATAAACTGGTTTTTAATCATTTTACCAAGGAAAAGAACGCGCTCATTAAGTAAAGCCCTCTTGCAATGAAGTAATAAATTTTATTTTTTTTGATAAAAGATTTGCTGCTTTGCAAAAACAATTCCATATTTGCTATAATGATACTTACAAACGGACTTAACAACTGGTGGTGGCACAACGCAATAGCGTAGTGTAACCCCGTTTTGAACGTTTTATTTTATATAAAAATATTTTGAGGGTTGCTTAAGGCAACCTTTTTTGTTTTACGACATTTTGAAAAACTTCTTTAAGAAGGAAATAACATGAAGAAAATACTTAACCACCTATTTGAAAACAAAACCTTTAGCAGAGCAGAGGCACAAAAGATACTTACTTCTATTGCCTTAGGCGAATTTAATACCTCGCAGATTGCTGCTTTTATTACAGCTTATGGGATGCGGAACATTACTGTTGCCGAGCTTCAGGGCTTTCGCGATGCTATGCTTGATCTTTGCGTGAAACTGAACTTTTCAGATTATGAGCTTGTAGATCTTTGCGGAACAGGCGGTGATGGTAAAGATACCTTCAACATATCTACACTTGCTTCTTTTGTTGTGGCTGGTGCAGGTCACAAAGTGGCTAAACATGGTAATTATGGTGTGTCATCCGGCTGCGGTTCCTCAAATGTTATGGAGTATCTGGGTTATACATTTACTAACGAACAGGATATTTTAAAACGTAGTTTAGATACGGCAGGAATATGCTTTATCCATGCTCCATTATTTAATCCGGCAATGAAAATAGTTGCCCCTATACGTAAGGAATTAGGGGTTAAAACCTTTTTCAATATGCTTGGGCCAATGGTAAATCCAGCCCAACCAAAAAATCAAATTGTAGGCGTGTTTAGTCTGGAACTGGCAAGGTTATATGCTTATTTATATCAGGATACTGATAAAAACTATACGATACTGCATGCAGTTGATGGTTTTGATGAGGTTTCGCTGACTTGCGATTTTAAAACTTTTAGTAAAAATGGAGAGTCGTTGGTAACTGTTGCTGATCTTGGGTTTGCAAAGATTGATGAGCAGGAAATAAAAGGAGGAGATACAGTTGAATCTTCAGCAAAGATTTTTGTGAATGTGCTAAACGATGAATGTACAGATGCTCAACGAAATGTTGTGCTTTGTAATGCTGCGCTTGCTATTCAGACAATAGATAACACTAAATCTTTTGCGGATTGTTTTTATGAAGCAGAAGCTTCTTTAATGAGCAAGAGTGCTTTGAAGAGTTTTAAAAACTTAATATCAAGGTAATGGATAAGAGACTGAAAGTATGTGGAATGAAGGTGCCATCAAACATTGAAATGGTGGCAGACTTGCAGCCTGATTATATGGGATTTATTTTCTATAATGGCTCAAAAAGATTTATTGCAGACCTTTCAGCTCAGTTTGTTAAGGATCTGCCTTCTAATATCAAAAGAACAGGCGTTTTTGTAAATGAAGAACTTAGAATAGTTGTTGAACGGGCTCTGGAATATGGACTACATGCTGTTCAATTACACGGAAGTGAATCGGCTAATTATTGCAGCCAGCTAAAAGCATTGTTAGACATAGAAGTAATAAAGGCGTTTGGAATTGATGAGCAATTTGATTTTGAACAGTTGGAAGCATATGCTGACGCAGTTGATTATTTTTTGTTTGATACCCAAACTCCTGACCATGGAGGTTCTGGAAGAACTTTTAACTGGGAATTGCTTAGAAAATATGTGTTAGATAAACCATACTTTTTAAGTGGGGGAATTGATTTGGAAAGTATTGATGAAATAAACAGAATAAAAGATGTGCGTTTTTATGCTATTGATATTAATAGCAAGTTTGAATTGGAGCCTGGGTTAAAGGATATAGATAAATTGATTGACTTTAAAAATATGTTGTCCTATTGAGGTCACTCAATCAAGGATTTAAGAACAAGACTATGAACTATTTTGTAAATGAAAAAGGATACTACGGAGATTTTGGCGGAGCTTATATTCCGGAAATGCTATATCCGAATGTAGAAGAATTACGACAGAATTATCTTAAAATTATTGAGGATAAAGACTTTCAAAAGGAATTTCATCAGTTACTTAAAGATTATGTGGGCAGGCCCTCGCCACTATATTTGGCTAAACGGTTATCGCAAAAATATAACGCCAATATTTTTCTGAAACGTGAGGACCTGAATCATACAGGTGCGCATAAAATCAACAATACCATTGGGCAAATATTGCTTGCAGAACGTTTAGGTAAGAAACGTATTATTGCCGAAACCGGTGCCGGGCAACATGGTGTGGCTACTGCTACAGTGTGTGCATTACGCGGATTAGAATGTGTAGTATATATGGGAGAGATTGATATTCAAAGACAGGCTCCCAATGTTGCCAGAATGAAAATGCTGGGTGCTAAGGTGGTTCCTGCAACTTCAGGAAGTAAAACATTAAAAGATGCTACTAATGAAGCCATGCGCGATTGGATCAATAATCCGGTAGATACACATTATATAATAGGCTCTGTTGTTGGGCCACATCCTTACCCAGATATGGTGGCGCTTTTTCAATCTATCATTTCAGAAGAGACTAAGAAACAATTGATTGAACAAACGGGTAATGACCAGCCAGATTATGTATTGGCTTGTGTCGGTGGTGGCAGTAATGCCATAGGGATGTTCTACCATTTTATTGATGATGAAAAGGTAAAACTGATAGCAGTAGAGGCTGCAGGTAAAGGAGTTGATAGCGGGTTTTCGGCAGCTACAACTACTTTAGGTAAAGAAGGTGTGTTGCATGGCAGCAGAAGTATTCTGATGCAAACAGAAGATGGTCAGGTGGTAGAACCTCATTCTGTATCGGCAGGATTAGATTATCCCGGCATTGGTCCTCAGCATGCACATTTATTTAAAACCGGTCGTGGCCAGTATGTTTCCATAACTGATGATGAGTCTTTGGAAGCTGGTTTATTGCTTACTCAAATGGAGGGTATTATCCCTGCAATAGAGAGTGCCCATGCACTGGCTTATCTGGAGAAAATGAATTTTAAAGGTGGGGAGAATGTAGTGGTTTGCTTGTCGGGCCGCGGTGACAAGGATATGGATACTTACATGAAATATTTTGGATTATAAAAGAAATGAATAGAATTAAAAAGTTATTTCAGGAAAAGAAAGATATATTATCAATTTACTATACAGCCGGTTATCCTAATCTTGGAGATACAGTGGCAATTGCAGAAGAGTTAGAACGTTCAGGAGCAGACTTATTAGAAATAGGGTTTCCATATTCCGATCCTGTTGCTGATGGTCCGGTAATACAGGCGAGTAGTAAACAAGCACTTGATAATGGTATGGACTTAAGATTGTTGTTTGAGCAGCTTAAAGATTTACGTAAAACGGTAACTATTCCGGTTTTGTTAATGGGGTATGTAAATCCAATGCTTCAATTTGGTGTAGAAAATTTCTGTAAAGCTTGTGCAGAGGTAGGTGTAGATGGATGCATAGTTCCGGATCTCCCAATGGTTGAACATGAGGAGTTATATGAGCCAGTTTTTGCTAAATATGGTTTAAGTAATATATTTCTGGTTACCCCTCAAACTTCTGAAGAAAGGATCCGTAAAATCGACGGTTTAAGCAATGGATTTATTTACTTGTTATCATCGTCGGCAACCACAGGAAAAAACCTTCAGGTATCTGATACTACCGAAGCATATTTTTCAAGAATTGCTTCATTAAAACTTAAAAACCCAACCATGATAGGTTTTGGTATAAGTAGTAAAGAAACCTTTGATAAAGCATGTAAATATGCTAATGGCGCAATTATAGGTACTGCTTTTGTTAAAAGCTTGTCTGCCAATGATGTTCAGGGCAGTGTTAAACACTTCATGAAAGAATTTAAGCCTTAACCGGCGCTTTTCCTTTAATAGATTTTAGGAAAACAAAACCAACTAATCCTGCAATAACCGAAGCACAAAGAATCGCAAATTTTGCTTCGGTTACATGCATTTCATCACTAAATGAAAGCAGGGATATGAATATGGACATGGTAAATCCTATACCAGCCAACATGCCTAAGCCAATAATGTGTTTCCAGCCTGATTGCGATGGAAGTGTTCCCAGTTTCAATTTTACTGCAAGCCAGGAGAATAGTGTAACGCCTATTGTTTTGCCGGCAAAAAGACCGATCACAATTCCCAGACCGAGTGGTGATACTAAACCGCCAAGCATTTCTTTTTGAAAGGTGATGTTGGTATTGGCCAGCGCAAAGATTGGCATGATAAAATAATTTACAGGACCGTTTAATAAGTGTTCAAGCTTTTCTAAAGGCGATTCTGTGTTATCCGAATTGGTCGGTATGGTAAGGGCAAGCAATACCCCTGCAATTGTTGCATGTATGCCTGAGTGGTGAATGAAGTACCATAAGAACACTCCGGGTATAAGATAAAAATAAAGCGGTTTTATCTTAAAGAAGTTAAATACGAGTAATAGTGCAAGTACACCTCCGGCCATCAGTAAGTAATGAAAATGTACCTCATTTGTATAAAAAATGGCGATAACCAATATGGCACCAAGGTCATCAACAATGGCCAGGGCAGCAAGAAATATTTTTAATGAGGCCGGAACACTTTTGCCCAGCATGGATATGATAGCTAAGGCAAAGGCAATGTCGGTAGCCATTGGAATTCCCCATCCGGATGCAGTAGCGGTATCTTTATTTAAAACAAAATAAATAAATGCGGGTACCAGCATACCTCCAAGTGCTGCAACTACAGGCAAAGAAGCCTTTTTAATAGATGAAAGCTCACCTTCTACAAGCTCTCTCTTGATCTCTAAGCCGACAAGAAGAAAGAAGACCGCCATTAGTGCATCATTTATCCAGGCAGAAATCGTAAATACATAAGAACCAGAGCCAAATGTAAAGCCGAAATCTGTAGCTAGTAATGCAGAAAAACCATCCTTATAACTGGAATTTGCAATAAACAGAGAGATTGCAACACATACCATAAGGAGTATGCCTCCAATTTGTCCTGATCGTAAAAAGTCTTTAAATGCTTGTAAGTTTATTATTTTGGCCATTTATAGGTAGTTTTCCAGGTTTCCTTTTCCTTGACGGATGATTTCAAAATCTCCTGAGGTACAGTCTACAACTGTAGATGGTTCATTATCTCCATATCCGCCATCGATTACGATGTCTATAGTGTCTTCATATTTTTCGTGGATCAGTTCGGGATCTGTAGAGTATTCGATTACTTCATCGTCATCATAGATAGAGGTAGAGAGAATTGGATTTCCAAGCTGCAGAACAATTTCTCTTGCAATATCATTATCAGGTACCCTTATACCAACCGTTTTCTTGTTAGAGCTTAGTAGCTTTGGCACATTTCCGTTTGCATTAAGTATAAATGTAAATGGGCCCGGTAAAGCCTTTTTAAGTAATCTGAATGTGGTGGTATCAATAGGTTTTATATAGTCAGAAATGTGCCTTAAATCTGAGCAGATGAAAGAGAAATTAGCCTTTTCGGGCTTAACGCCTCTTAAACGGCAAATCTTTTCAATGGCTTTATGATTGGTAATATCGCAACCCATTCCATATACGGTATCGGTTGGGTAGATGATTATTCCTCCCTTTTTCAATACTTCAACAACTTGCTCAATCGCCTTGGGATTTGGGTTTTCAGGATAGATTTTAATAAGCATGTGTAAATTTACAAAATATTGATCCGAAATCAGATTATAATTGTTCTATTGGCATGTTTTTATTAAATTAAGGAATATGAGAAAAGCATTTATCGCAATTGCGGCGTTTTTGGTGGCACTTACTGTAATGTTGGGCCTTACTTATCCACCTTTATGGTGGTTATTCATTTTTACAGGACCAGTTGTTTTGTTGGGTATTTATGATCTGTATCAACCAAAACACAGTATAGTTAGGAACTATCCGGTAGTAGGTAGATTAAGATACTTTATGGAGGACTTAAGACCAAAGGTCTATCAATACTTTGTAGAGAGTGATACCAATGGTAAGCCATTTAGCAGACTTAGTCGCTCATTGATTTATCAGCGTGCAAAAAGAGAAAATGACACGATTCCATTCGGTACTCAACTAGACGTATATGAAAATGGTTATGAATGGCTGAGCCATAGTATTTCGGCAATTAGTCATACTGAGCTTAATGAAGATCCGCGTGTGTTGGTAGGGGGTCCTGAGTGTTTAAAGCCGTATTCTGCAAGTATTTATAATATATCTGCCATGAGCTTCGGTTCATTAAGTCAGAATGCTATTCTGGCTTTAAATGGCGGAGCCAAGATGGGTAATTTTGCTCATAATACAGGTGAGGGTGGTATAAGTGATTACCATGCTAATCCCGGAGGAGATTTAATCTGGCAAATTGGAACCGGCTATTTTGGGTGCCGTCATCATGATGGTACGTTTAACTATGAAGCCTTTGCTGAAAGATCAAGTACAGATCAGGTAAAGATGATTGAAATTAAGCTTTCTCAGGGTGCCAAGCCAGGGCATGGAGGCATATTGCCAGCTAAAAAGGTTACTCCTGAAATTGCAAGGATAAGGTTGGTAAAAGAAGGGTTCGATGTGATCTCGCCCCCAGCTCATGCAGCTTTTAAAACCCCTTTGGAATTAATGGGCTTTGTAAAGAAACTGAGGGAACTCTCTGGTGGTAAGCCAGTTGGTATTAAACTGTGTATTGGAAGAAGAAGTGAATTTTTTGCCATTTGTAAAGCTATGGTTGAAACAGGTACTTACGTAGATTTCATTACAGTTGATGGGGGCGAAGGTGGTACAGGAGCTTCTCCACAGGAATTTTCTAATGCGGTGGGTATGCCATTAAGAGAAGGTGTTGCTTTTGTTTACGACGTTTTGGTAGGTTTTAACCTGAAAAAGCACATTAAGATTATTGCATCGGGTAAAGTAGCATCAGGATTTGATTTGGTAAAGAATATAGCGCTTGGTGCTGACCTTTGTAATTCGGCAAGAGGAATGATGTTTGCATTGGGCTGTATTCAGGCCTTAGAGTGCAACAGTAACACTTGCCCTACAGGAGTGGCAACACAGGACCCAAGTTTAATGAAAGGCCTTGTGGTGGGAGATAAAACTGTTAGAGTTTATAATTTTCATAGGCTTACTGTTGGAAGTGCTGTAGAGTTATTGGGTGCTGCGGGTTTACATCATCCCTATCAATTGACCAGGGCTTATATTAACAGAAGGATTGCCCCTAATGTAATGCAATCATATATGGAAAGCTTCCCATATATTCCAGAAGGAAGTTTATTGAAATCACCTTACCCTTTAAGATTTGAGTTGGGAATGGCACTGAGCGTATCAACAAGTTTTGTGCCTTCTGATTATAAAGTTTCATTGGTTGATTATACACATGCAAACTCGTTTGCAGATGATTTGAATCAAAATCAGAATAGGTAGCCTACGCCGCCATCTCCTTTGGTTAACCAAAGGAGATGGCGGCAGTTTTAAACAAACTATCATTCTGATTTTATTTCAGAATGATAGTTCACAAAAAAGGGGTCATATCACGTGATAGACCCCTTTTATATCTTTTATGAGTCTGTTAAAACTCTGCGTTTTTAGGGAAACGAGGGAAAGCAATTACATCTCTGATGTTTGTCATTCCACTTACAAATAATATCAGTCGTTCAAATCCTAATCCAAAACCAGAGTGTGGTGCCGATCCAAAGCGTCTGGTGTCCAGATACCACCACATTTCTTCTAGTGGGATACTAAGGTCTTCCATTCTTTGGGTTAGCTTATCAAAGCGCTCCTCTCTTTGAGATCCTCCTATGATTTCGCCAATGCCTGGGAACAGGATGTCCATTGCAGCCACTGTTTTTCTGCCTTGAGCATCAGGTTCATTTTGACGCATATAGAACGACTTAATGTCGGCCGGATAATCAGTTAAGATTACTGGTTTTTTAAAATGCTTTTCAACAAGGAAGCGCTCATGCTCCGATTGTAAATCTGCTCCCCACTCATCAATAAGATATTTAAACTGCTTTTTCTGATTAGGTTTAGAAGATTTTAAAATCGCAATAGCTTCTGTATATGTTAGTCGCTCAAAATCATTATTTAGGCAGAAATTTAGCTTTTCTATTAAAGATAGTTCGCTGCGCTCATTCTGAGGTTTTGTTTTCTCTTCTTCAAGTAAACGGTTGTTTAAGAATTCAATCTCTTCCTTGCAGTGTTCAAGCGCGTAGCTGATCACATATTTCAACATGTCTTCGGCAAGCTGCATGTTGTCTTCAAGATCGGCGAAGGCAATTTCAGGTTCAACCATCCAAAATTCAGCAAGGTGGCGTGTTGTGTTTGAGTTTTCTGCTCTAAAAGTAGGGCCAAATGTGTATATCTGTCCAAAGGCCATCGCCGCAAGCTCACCTTCCAGCTGACCAGATACGGTCAGATTAGTTGCACGCGCAAAGAAATCCTGCGAATAATCTACTTTCCCATCATCTGTACGAGGTGTGTTGTCGAAATCAAGTGTGGTAACTTTAAACATTTCACCAGCACCCTCTGCATCTGATGCAGTAATAACAGGTGTATGCATATATACAAAACCTCTTTCGTTATAAAATTGATGGATAGCAAAGGCTAGTGCGTGACGTAATTTAAAGACTGCATTGAAAGTATTAGTGCGGAAACGCAGGTGAGCAATTTCGCGCAGAAACTCTAAGCTATGTTTTTTAGGTTGAAGAGGGAATTTTTCAGGATCACTATCACCTAATATTTCTATAGTTTCAGCTTTAATGTCTACTCTCTGACCTTTTCCTAATGATTCTACAATTTTTCCTTTTACAGAAATTGCAGCTCCTGTAGTAATACGCTTTAAAAGTTCTTCCGGAGTATTATTAAAATCCACTACGACTTGGATGTTCCCAATGCAGGAGCCATCATTTATTGCAATAAACTGGTTGTTGCGAAATGTTCGCACCCATCCCATAACCGTAACTTCTCTGTCGAATTCGTTTGTATCTAACAAACTTTTTACTTTTTCTCTTTTAATCATGATTTTCTTGTGGAGCGCGTCAAAAATAAGGATTTCCTTTAATAAATGGGCGGGAATATTTTAGTAGCTTATTAAAGTTACTGTGGTTTGTTCTGATTTTACTTTTTTGGTTTTTTTAAATGATTGTAATGTTTTTTGAAGTTTTTTTGATATTTTTTATTGTTTTGGTGTGTGTTTTTCGTTTTTTTAATTGTTTATGTGTTGTTTGTTGCTTTTTATTTGAGTGTTTTGCTTGTTGTTTTGTGTTTTTGTTGTTTTTTATTGTATTTTTTTGATGTATTTGTGTGTTTTGTTTGTGTTTTGTTTGTTTATGTGGTGTATATTTCGATTTTTATTTAAATAAAATCAATTTTTTGTTGTTTTTAAATTTAAAACACTATATTTGTAATGCTCGTTTAATTTATATTTGGTTAGAGAGGCATACAATTGGATGATTGTATGCCTCTTCTTATTTTAAAAGTAGAATTCTTATTTTTTTTGTGTGTTTTAAACAGAAATCAAGCCTGTTTGTTTTTTTGTAAATGAAAAAAGCCAATTGAGTTAACAATTGGCTTTTTCTTTTAATAAAGATTTATTTGAATAGCTATAGATTAAGCCAATACTTTCGTAACTAAATCAGCAGCGTCTTTTAATGCTATCGCAGAGAAAACTTTTAACCCTGAGTCATCTATTAATTGTTTAGCTTCAACAGCATTTGTTCCTTGTAAACGGCAAATAATAGGAACCGGAACATCTCCAATTTCTTTATAAGCATCAATAACACCTTGGGCAACACGATCACAACGAACAATACCGCCAAATATGTTAATTAAAATTGCTTTCACATTCGGATCTTTAAGGATGATGTTAAAACCAGCTTTAACCGTTTGTGCATTTGCAGTACCACCAACATCTAAAAAGTTAGCCGGTTCTCCACCTGCAATTTTGATGATGTCCATAGTAGCCATTGCTAAGCCTGCTCCATTAACCATACAGCCTACGTTTCCATCAAGTTTAACGTAGTTAAGGTTTGATTCGCTTGCTTCAACGTCAGTAGGATCTTCTTCCAGTTTATCACGCATTGCAGCATAATCCGGATGACGGAATAAAGCATTCTCGTCTAAATCTACTTTCGCGTCAACTGCGATAATTTTATCATCAGATGTTTTTAGAACAGGGTTGATTTCAAACATTGAAGAATCAGTGCTGTCGTAAGCTTTGTAAAGTGCGGTAACAAATTTTACCATTTCTTTAAAAGCCTGACCGCTTAGACCAAGGTTGAAAGCTATTTTACGAGCTTGAAATCCTTGAAGACCAACTTTAGGGTCAATTTCTTCTTTGAAGATCAAATGAGGAGTATGCTCAGCAACTTCCTCGATATCCATTCCACCTTCAGTAGAATACATAATTATGTTTCTTCCGTTAGCGCGGTTTAACAATACGCTGATATAGAATTCTTTGGTTTCAGATGCACCTGGATAGTAAACATCCTGAGCAACTAGAATTTTGTTAACTTTCTTTCCTTCTGGACCAGTTTGTGGAGTTACTAACTGCATACCTAAGATAGCAGAAGCTCTTTCCTTAACCTCATCAAGGTTTTTGGCAAGCTTTACACCGCCGCCTTTACCTCTACCACCAGCGTGGATCTGAGCTTTAATTACAACCCAGTCAGAATTGTAGTCAGTTTTCATTTTTTTAGCAGCTTCTACAGCCTGCTCTACCGTGTCGGCTACTACACCTTCTTGTACGGCTACTCCAAAACTTTTAAGTATTTCTTTACCTTGATATTCGTGGATATTCATTATGCTGAAAAAATTTGTTCAAATCTACAATTTCAAAAGCTTTATAACAAATGGCTAAAGGTATTTTCAGTGTTTATATTTTCGCTTTCGGGTTTCAGTTTTTTAATCGTCTTTTTAAATTTAAGTTTCATCTTGATCCAATAGCAGCTAAAGTCTACCCGACCTGCGTTAAATAATCTCCTGTGCGCAAGCCAAACCACCATTGCTGTAGAAAAATAGAAGCCTGTATAAAAATAATAGGTAATAGTTCTCATAAAAGAGTTCTTATTCCTATATATCAGACTTAATCTCTCAATTTGAAAAATGATATGAGCCGCCTCATCAATTAAAATATCTGTACTAATTTGTTTAAGCAATTTACAGTTGGTTGCATCCTTTAAGCACTGGTAAAATATTTGAGCCGCACTTTCAACTGTAATTACAGCTATGGTCCAAAACTCCATGTCCGTGTTTAACCCCCTTATTTTTCTAAATAAACTATCACCCCAGTCCTTTTTTATTCGCGGCTCGCCTATAAGATCAATATAGCGGCCTAAATTATTACCATGCTTTTGCTCTTCTTTAATAAATAGCTTAATAGCCTCTGTATAATGTGGATCATCCAATTTTTTAGCATGTTTAGTGGCGGCATTTACCAGATTTGTTCCTTCGGATGTTTCTCCCAGTTGCCAGGCCTGCAGTGATTTTAAAATCTTGCTCTTTTCAAATGCAGTTAAATCAGGGTTAATGCTCCAGTCAATTCTTTGATTCTTTAAGTTTTGGCTAAAATAGTTCATCCAATACAATGAGTTGTGCATAGCGTAGGGTTTAGGATTATAGGTGGTTTTTAATTAGAAATTGCATTGTTTGCCAGTCGCGATAATTCCACGAAAGCCATGATGTTTCATTGTATTTTGCTTTGAACGAGTTGTTGCGTTGGTTTAAATCCTTTTCAAAAGCTAAAATTTGTTCTGCATCCGTTGGTGCTATTGGTTTTGTAGCGACACGGATTGTGTCGTTACTCCATTTGGAAGCATATTTTGAGGTGTTCAAATATTTTCTAAGTATAGTCTTATTCTTATTCAAAAGGGGGAGGGTCTTGTCAGACAAATCGGTTAAATGATCAAGATCCAAGTTAATGGAGTTTCTGTTGTGAATGTTGTAGCTCACAATCAAAACATCCCAGTTTACAAAGCCGAAAACAAGCAGTAATATATACCAAATGAAACCATTTATTTTACACAGATAAAAGAAGGTTTTTTGCTGAGCGACCTTGATGTAAACAGTAACCAGACCTATTGTGCAAAGCAATAAGAAAACGAATACACCAATGCGTTTGTAGGTTAATCCAAGAGCATTTACGTACTGGTAATCTCTAAGTAACACAGAACAGACCAGAAAAATATTTTGGAATATCCATAAATAGGCCAGTAATCTGATTGTTTTGTTTTTACTGTAGAAATTTAGATTTCCCCTAAAAAAGTAGACAATAATCATCATAGCTATCACAATACTTACTATTAATACATTTGTGCCATCATGAAGCGCATCTGAATATTTAGCTCCATTCGATTCAATGTTTTTACCCAGCCATAATGTAGTTATGTCAATGGTGTTTAATAAAAGTAATAGCAGGTTTAATGCTGTAAATGAAATAATACCAATGATATTTTCAGTTTTTAAAGCCATCATCCGTTTCAACAAACCTTCAGCAAAAACTTCGATAAACATATAGCCAATGGAGTTGCTTGTTTTATTCCTGTGTTCTCGTACTAACTGCTCACCAAAGCCAACTTCAATTTTTTCAAGTTCAAGCCTTTTTAAACTGATAAAAGCTCCTGCACTCAACACAATCCCAAGAACAATGTGCATGAAGCGTTCAAAGCTTAATTCCGGAAATAAGAAGATGACTATGTTGTTTATAAATGTGGTTATGCCAGTAGTAATTCGATTAAGGTAATTGGCAAAAACAGTATTGGCCTCACTATAAAGCATGCTAAACAGCATGATGGCGAAAAAAGGGATAATAATGTACTTTACGATTTTTAAGACAGGCTTAAAAGAAAGGCTCCTAAAGTGAATGGCCATTATTTTTTTTAAAAGATTTATCGGGGCCGTAATAATCTGTAAAAATGCCGCAAGCAATACGGTAAAAATATTCCTTAATAAAGGGAAATGAATTAAGCCTATCATAACCGCAAAACTGATATACCAGGTGATGATATTCAGATCTGATTGATTGATAACTACCATTATTGCGGCCAGAAGATGACTGCCGGCGATAATGTAGTACTTTTTAGTTTTAGGCTTTTCCTGATCCAGTAACGTTATGATGCTTAAAAAAAGTGTGTAAATAAGTAGGTTAAGGGCTTGTTTCTCCATCCAGAAAAGAAAGTTAAAAAGAATGCCGCCGCCAATTGCTGCAAGGAGCTGTAGGTCTATCCGCTGTTTCATGTGAGTGTAGATTATTTTTAGATTAAAGGTGATTTGTAACTACCCACATGTATGCAAAAGCTACAGGGAGGTTAAATAGCATAACAACTGCTGTTTTTAACAGTGTAAGGCAATGCTCTGGGTGAACGATTATTGTAATCAATAAACTCAGAAAGACAATTGAATTGATCACTAAAGCAAGCATGATGTATAAGAGGCCTACTGGAACTAAGGGACTGAATTTTGTGAGGAAATAAAATAAAAAGAGTGCAGATCCTGCAACAAATGAATATTTAGTGCATTCTTTGGCAATGGTGGTAATTTGATTAATTGACGTTGTTTCCATTTTTTTTGATTTTTAAAAGTGCTTTGTATTTCAAAGTAATTAGATAAAAAAAATTAAAGGCCTTTAATCATCTTTTCTAAAGCATCCAAATGAGTTTTAAACGCTTGTCTACCCAGATCTGTAAGCATATATGTAGTATTTGTTTTTTTTCCAATAAATGATTTTTGAACTTTTAAGTATTCCGCTTGTTCCAAAGTGTTCAGGTGGGAGGCAAGGTTGCCGTCTGTAAGCTCCAGCATTTGTTTCAGTTCATTAAAACTAATACTATCATTTACAATCAGAATAGACATCACACCAAGTCTTATCCGACTATCAAATATCTTGTTAAGGGCTCCTATCGGGTTCTTCATTATTTAGTCCTTTCGTACTTAAAATACATTAGCAAACCATAAAAAATATGAAGCACACCAAAACCAAAGGCCCAGAAGTAGAGTCCGTATCCAATATTAAACATCGCTACCAATCCAAGTATAACTTCGCAAAGACCCAAAAAGCGAATGTCAGTATAAGTATACTTACTGGCATTAATTAAAGCCAGTCCATAAAATAACAAACAAGAAGGTGCTATTAAGCCATAAGTGCCAGGATGGGCCAGAAGCAGCCCAATAATAAATAGACCTCCCGCGAATAGTGGAATTGCTAAGTTGATCAATAAATTTTTAGAGGTTCTGTCCCAGAATGGTAATTTCTTTCTTCTGGTTTGTCTAAGCGTAAGGAGAAAACCACCTATAAGCGCAACAATAAGTACTCCAAGGCCAATTTTAATCAAATTGGCTTCCAGATCATCCTCGGTAAAACCATATTCATAAGTGCCATTTACACTATTTGCTATTTCTAAATGAGCAAGGTAAGCGCCCACCAGTGCAGTAAGACCAGCAAAAACTCCTGATAACCCACTTAAAGAAATAAATCTTGATGAACGATCCATCATTTTTTTGATGTCGTTCAATGCATTTAGCTGTTCTTCCTTGCTACTCATTTTAAAAGTACTTTGTTTTTCAAAGTTAAGCGATAAATCTGAACTTCCAAGAAAAATTTAGGATTATTTGTTATATCATAATTTGTTTAACCTTGTGCTATGTTTTTGTAAGTTTGCATTTATGCTAAAAGCCACAGGTATAAAAAAAGCTTATGGAAATCTACCGATATTAAAAGGAGTAGATTTTGAGGTCAAAAAAGGCGAAATTGTAAGTATTATAGGTGCTTCAGGTGCAGGGAAGAGTACCTTACTCCATATTTTAGGTACACTGGACAAGCCCGACGCCGGTACGGTAGAACTTAATGGTTCTAAGGTCAACAGGCTATCGGGCGAATTGCTAAGTGTTTTTAGAAATAAGAATATTGGATTTGTTTTTCAGTTCCATCATCTTTTGCCCGAGTTTACTGCTCTTGAGAACATCTGTATCCCTGCATTTATAGCTAAGGTGCCTACAAAACAAGCAATGGCAAGGGCAACTGAGCTCCTTGAGCTTTTGGGTCTAAAGGATAGGGCAGACCATAAGCCTAATCAGTTATCTGGTGGCGAACAACAGCGTATCGCTGTAGCAAGAGCGTTGATAAATAATCCGGCAATTATTCTTGCTGATGAGCCATCCGGTAATTTGGATTCGGCAAATGCGAACTCACTACATCAATTTTTTATTACCCTTAGAGATAATTTTAAACAGACTTTTGTGATTGTTACACATAATGAAGATCTGGCTAAGATTAGCGATAGGGTGGTTACAATGAAAGACGGTTTAATTATTTAAGTTTTGAAGATATTAATAACGGGAGGGAAATCTGCACAGTCGCTAAAACTGATTAAAGCTTTTGCAGATCATAATATTGTGCTGGCTGATTATGGGGATATGCCTTCTTTTCCATCTGCACGATACTATTTCATTTCCTTAGGAGCGCGAAATGATGAAATTATAGCCCATAATTTGTTAAATCATTGCCTCAACGAGGGGGTAGATGCGGTTTTACCTTTGCATGAATTTGAGATTGCCGATATGCTAAAGTCGAAGGTGCTTTTTGAGGAGTTTAATATTCAGGTGCTAATGCCCGAAAAAGATCAGATCATCCATTTAACTAACATTTAATGGCATTTGAACATTATTTGAAAAATAAGCAAGCATTTGTTTTTGAACTGGATGATGTCCTTTATCCACAGAAGGATTACTTGCTACAGGTTTATTATTTATTTGCTCAATTTATAGAATATGCAGAGCAAATAAGCGCTGACGAAATTCTTAAAAGTATGCAGCAAACATACCTTGCAACGGGTAGCGAGGATATTTTTGAGAAAACAGCAGCCCAACTTGATATACCATTAAAGTATAAAGTGAATTTTGATTTGCTTTTCTTAAGCGCACGCCTGCCCTTAAAGCTATTGATGTTTAACGAGATGCTTCGCTTTCTGCAGGAGATCACCGTTGAAAGTAAGGAAATATTTATATTCACCAATGGCGATCCTATGATGCAACTTAATAAGATCAAGCAAATGGAATGGCATGGCTTAGAAAACCATCTTACTGTCTATTTTGCTGCAGAAACTGCTTCTAAGCCTTCCCCAGAAGGGATTCAAATGATTCTGGACAAGCATAATTTAAAGAAAGAAGATGTGCTGATGGTTGGTAAGCTCAAATTAGATGAAGAATGTGCAGTAAATACAGGATTAACGTATTTGAATGTTGATAAACTATTAGTACCTTAATTACGTTTATACCTCCGAACCTGGTGTTGGTGATAAAATTATTTAAATGAAAAATAGCCTTGTAAAAAATTACCTAATTGGTTCATTTCTGGTGGTTTGCATTGTATTTAGTGCATGTAAAAAGAATAAAACTACACCTGATCCGGAACCGCAGGGTTCGCAAAATACCAAGCAAACTCCTACAACAAATAGGGTAGAATTAACGAATGATTCCTTATTTCTTTATGCCAAGGAGGTTTATTTCTGGAACGACGCCCTGCCTACTTACGATGCTTTTGAGCCGCGACAATATAGTGCAGGCGGAACGGATCTCGAGAAGTATGAAACTAACTTATATAATATAGTTAAGGCATCGAAATCTCCAGATTATTTAAATAATAGGCCATATCCAAAATACTCTTATATTTTTAATCAAGATGACGAAAATCCTATTGCAAGTATTCCAAATACAAGTTTATCCGTTGATCTGAAGGGGAATGGAAATGATGTTGGCTTAAGATTCGGATATTTTGACTTGCCTGAAACTCCGTCTGAGGTTGATTATTCCGTCTATGTGACTGCTGTTTATCCTAATTCTCCTGCCGCTAAAGCCGGTGTTGTAAGAGGTGATAAAATTATAAAAGTCAGCGGAGTAGAGTATGGTGCTAATTTTAATGCAGAAGTAGATAAAATAGAAAGTGCAATTGAAGGGGCTTCAGTAACATTAGTAGGGAAAAAAGGAAATGTAGATTTTACTAAGACACTTACCAAGGGCAGTTACAAAAGTAGTCCTGTATATAAAGATACAGTTTTTACAGCCAGTAGTAAAAAGATAGGTTATCTGGCCTATGCAAGGTTCTCAAATAAAGAAAATTCTGAAAGTGCACTAACCACAGTCTTCAATAATTTCGCTGCTAGAGGAGTAACCGATCTTATTGTTGATCTGAGGTATAATGGTGGTGGTTATATAAGTACAGCACAACACCTTATTAATCTGATTGCGCCTACCGGTACTTCTGGCGTAATGTTCACGGAACACTATAATTCCACAATGCAGAACAAAAAAGCTACGATATTAAAGAATCAGCCAGCTGTTAATGATGATGGTCAGGCCGCAGGAACTTATTTTGATGGTGATTATACCGTAAGCGGCAATACTACTACATTCCAAAAGACGGGGAATTTAACGGGAGTGAAGAATGTGGTGTTCATTGTAGAGCGGTATACCGCTTCTGCTAGTGAACTTGTAATAAACAGCCTTAAGCCTCACATGACTGTTAGTTTGGTAGGAGAGACCTCTTATGGAAAACCGGTTGGTTTTTTCCCTATAACCCTGGAGAACAAGTACGACGTTTACTTCTCAATGTTTGAAACTAAAAACTCTGCCGGTGTTGGCGGTTATTATACCGGAATGGTTCCCGATGTTAAGGGGTATGAGTTTGCCATAGATGATGTGATGTATGATTTTGGTAATCCCAAAGATGATTGTACTGCGGAAGCCATTAATATCCTGGCCCCAAGCACAGCAGTTACCAGCCAGGCAAAAGTATCCACTACCACGGATAGATCTAAATCAACACGTTTGCAGGCACTTGGAGGTAAATCGAGTGGTGAATTTGTTGGGATGATTGAAAACCGAAAATAACCCTTGCTTAATTTATTATTTTCTTTTGGTTAATTACCGACTTCAAATAAAGCTGATGGTCTAGTCTTTGGGTTATTTCAAGGATTGCCTCACTTGCATTAGTGAAAAATGCAGGATTGATGTTTTTAAGCTCGTCAGTAGCTTTATGATAATCCTTATGATCTTCCACTCCGAAATAAATAAAGGGTATATCCTTGTCGTTAAAAGCCGAGTGATCACTTTGATTTGTCCAGTCATTGCTAGCCAGTTTTGGGTCGTCATGGCCTAAAATTATTTTTATTTTAGAATTCTTGCTAAAAACAGACGGTTTTAACTGAGGGTATTTAAATGTCCCACATGCATAAAGCTCACCTTTGTCGTTGTGGCTCACCATATCCATATTTATATTGAGTTTGATATTCTCAAGTTGAACGGGCGGATTTTTTATAAATGCTTTTGCTCCTTGTAAACCTGCTTCTTCAGCATCAAATGCAGCAAAAATTAAAGTATGATCAGGTTTGTTCTTTACATAGTGTGAGGCAAGTTTTAATAAGGTAGCAACTCCCGACGCATTATCGTCGGCTCCATTGTAAATTTCATTGTTTATAATTCCAATATGATCATAATGAGCAGATATAACGATTATATTTTTACTCTTTCCTTCTACATATGCAAGCATATTTTTGCCTTCAATGGCAGCTCCTTTTTTGTCTGTAAAGGTAAATGGCATCTCATAGCCAGAAAATGATGGTAAAGTTTTTATACCAATTTCTTTAAAGCGGGACGCTATATAGACACGTGCCATTTCGCCGCCTTTTGTCCCTGTTTTTCTCCCTTCATAAACATCGGAAGATAATACTTCTACATCTTTAAGTAGCTGACTTCCAGCTTGGGCATCTGTTTTTTTGACAGAACTACAGCTCAATAATAAGCTAAGGAGTATTAAAGGGTAGATTCTCATTTTGTTATGATTGGTATATAATGCTAAAGTAAAGATATAGAATGATATTTGTAACTCTTTTCATGTCCTATTGTTATTTAAATAGATTAAATGCATATTTAAGTAAGAATAAGTCATAATACTATGTTAGGGGAATTAATAGAAAAAGAATCAATAGATATCAGTAAAATCGTTTCAGCCGATCAGAATCACACAGAAGAATTAAGAGATAAGTTAAACTCCGCACAACGACTGGGAAACGAATTTAAATCAAAAGCGGATATTACATTTAACACTACAGAGGGACCAAAAACAGTTAGTACTACCGTTTGGTCTGTTACTGAAAGATACCTTCAATTAAAGAGCGGGGTTCATATCCCACTAAGCAGCCTTATTGATATAGATTTCTAGTAATAAGTTAGCCTAACTACGCCTGCAACTTTTTTGGCAAGACGGATAACCTGTCTGGTATAACCATATTCATTGTCGTACCAGACATATATTACTACAGATTTGTTGTCTTTGGCCATAATTGTTGCAGGCCCATCTATAATAGCCGAATGGCTATTGCCTATGAGGTCTGTACTTACCAATTCATTGGAAATTGAATATTCGATTTGTTCAGACAGATTCCCAAAAAGGGAGGCTTGTTTCAATATTTCGCCGATTTCTTCCTTTGATGATACTTTGTTGAGTGATAGATTTAGTATGGCCAAGGATACGTTGGGTGTAGGAACACGTACCGCATTCCCTGTTAATTTGCCTCCCAAATGAGGAAGTACTTTAGCTACAGCTCTATCTGCCCCTGTTTCGGTAATTACGAGATTTAATGCTGCGGCGCGACCTCTTCGGTATTTTTTATGGTAATTATCCAGTAGGTTTTGATCGTTTGTGTAAGAATGTATCGTTTCTATGTGTCCCTTTTCAATTCCAAAGCAATCGTCTATTAATTTCAATACAGGGACTATGGCGTTAGTCGTGCAGGATGCGTTAGAAAAGATGGTTTCCTTATCAAAGTCAATCTCTAAATCATTAATCCCCGTTACAATATTGGGTACATTACCCTTTGCCGGAGCGGTAAGCAATACCTTTGCTATTCCTTTTGCCTGCAAGTGCCTGCTAAGGTCTTCCCGTTCACGAAAAACTCCTGTGTTGTCAATTAGCAAGGCATCCTGAATTCCATAAACTGTGTAATCTATGTCTTCGGGCTGTTCAGCTTCAACGAAATAAATGGTTTGCCCATTTATAATTAGTGCATGGTTTTCAAAATCCTCGAGTATAGTACCATTAAATGGGCCATGAACAGAATCAGTGCGCATTAGTTCTGCTCTTTTAATGAGTTCTTCGTCGCTGTGGCCTCTGGTTACGATTGCACGTAACCGTAATTGTTCTCCTTTTCCGGCCTGTAAAACTAATTCTCTTGCAGCTATGCGCCCGATACGGCCAAATCCAAACAAGATTACATCCTTAGGTTTTAAGTTGATCTTATCTTTACCAATATGTTTGCTGAGCTTGCCAATTACGAAATCCTGGATATTGGTGTTATTATCCTCAAGCCATTCGGCAGCTAATCTTCCTATGTCAATCCTGGAAGGTTCGAGGTTACTGTTTGCTATTGTTTTAGCTAACTCTAGTGTTTCATAAATGTTAATGTCTTTTCCGCTAACTTCCTTAGCGTATTGATGGTGGGAAAGTATCTCACTGCTACCTATGTCAAACAAGGGTTTTCTGAATAGTACCAGCTCAATTGATTTATCGAACCATAGCTGCCCTACGATATTGATTAATTGAATTGCCTTTTTTTCCTTTTCAATCCAGTATTGAAACTCCGATTGGTACTTATTTAGCATGCCGTTAAATTTGGTTAGAACGTCACAAAAGTAAAAAAGATCGGGTACATACCCGATCTTTTTTACTTTAATATATTTTTAATCTCTTATCCTAAATATGATTTCAAGATTTTGCTGCGTGATGTATGACGCAAACGTTGAAGTGCTTTATCTTTTATCTGACGTACACGCTCACGGGTTAAGTTAAACTTCTCTCCAATCTCTTCAAGAGATAGTGGATGATTTGTACTTAATCCAAAGAAAAGAACAATAATTTCACGTTCTCTTTCTGTTAAAGTAGACAATGAACGTTTAATTTCTTCCGAAAGGGATTCGTTTATAAGACTGCTATCTGTGTTCGGTTCATGATTTTCCAATACATCTAGTAGTGTATTTTCTTCACCCTGAACAAATGGAGCATCCATTGATACGTGTCTTCCTGAGTTACTTAACGTGTCAGAAATCTTATCAACAGTCGTTTCCAGGATGTCTGCCAATTCTTCAGGAGATGGCTCACGCTCAAATTCCTGCTCTAATTTAGAGAAGGCTTTGCTGATTTTACTTAAAGATCCAACCTGGTTAAGTGGTAAACGTACAATACGGCTTTGCTCAGCAATTGCCTGCAAAATAGACTGACGAATCCACCAAACAGCATATGAGATAAATTTAAAACCTTTTGTCTCATCAAAACGCTTGGCAGCCTTAATTAAGCCCAGATTTCCTTCGTTAATTAAATCCCCTAAAGTTAAACCCTGGTTTTGATATTGTTTTGCTACCGAAACCACGAAGCGTAAATTGGTTTTAGTTAAACGTTCTAATGCAGCCTGATCGCCCTCACGTATTTTTCTTGCTAATATTACTTCTTCTTCCGCGGTAATTAAATCCACTTTACCAATTTCGTGAAGGTATTTGTCTAGAGATTGACTTTCGCGATTGGTAATCGATTGCGTGATTTTGAGTTGTCTCATTTATATGCTTTGGTACTCTTTATGTGTTTGAACGTGCAAAAGTAAGAATTTTAAGGCAATTAGAAAACATAAATTACTGAAAACGTTACACTTTACACGTATTAATTATACAATAATTTAGCAGCAAAAATTATTCCAAAATACTTTTGTCAGTATGAATGTCGTTATATTGTAAAACATAGTGTTATTATTGAATTTCGATATTAATATCGTGTATTACAATAATATTTAACGCCATCTAAAGTCAAAATAAATGTTTGTCTTTATGATGTCAGGAAATAAAACATAATTAGCATCTTTAAAAATGGGGAAAATAGGGAATATTAATTCGATGGATTAATGACTCATAATAAAATGATATTATGCCAATAATTATAAACTTAGATGTAATGCTTGCTAAAAGAAAGATGTCTTTAACTGAGCTTAGCATGAGGGTAGGGGTAACAATGTCTAACCTTTCTATATTAAAAACGGGAAAGGCAAAAGCAATCAGATTGGAAACTATGGATGCGATATGCGATGTTCTGGACTGCCAGCCTGGGGATATACTGGAGTTTCGTAGGTGATGGGAATGAGTGCTATTAAAGCCGTCGTCTTATTGCTCACTCCTTATCTCTCTTATCGAAACGGAAGAAGAATGACGGCCTGCGCCATAAGCATAACCTATAAAACAAGAGCCTGATCAACATTAAAGTCAATCAGGCTCTATAAAAAGTTATATAATAGATATTTAAGTCAAATCCGAAATTTCTGCGTCAGGGGCATTTTTTTTAACCGACTCAATGCCGTTATCTCTGCTTGCAACACTTTCGTACATTTCGCTGTTACCAATAATTTGCCCGTTGGTTGCTTTTAAATTAAAGTATGGTTTGCCATTCGATGATGTTTTTCTCTCATACTTACTATCATCCTGAGAGTTTTTCTTTACAGACTCAATTCCGTTTGTACATCCGCTTTTGCTTGAATACCCTTCGCTAGTTAAAATTACCTGACCGTTTCCTGCCTTTAAATTGAATTGGAATTCTCCATTTTTTCTTGGTGTGATTTCAAATTTGCCCATAATCTTTTTTTTAATTTATTTTTAAAGTAGATTGTTTTAATAATCCAATTTATAAAAAACTAAACAAAACCAAACAATTATTATTTTTTTGTTTAGGAATTAGTGATGCTTTTTAAATCAAAAGTCTGATCTAACCTTATCCCTTTTTCTGTCTGCTGTAAAGTACAGCATTCATTTACAGCATCATGTTCCAGATAAAGGATGTAGCCATTGTCAGTTGCTTCCTGTAAAAAAGACTTCTTTTCCTTTAATGTTTGCAATGGGAACATGTCGTATGCCATAACATAAGGCAGGGGGATGTGTCCAACAGAAGGAAGCAGGTCGGCCATATAAACAATTGTCTTATCCTTATATTTGATTTGGGGCAACATCATTGCGTCAGTATGTCCGTATGCAAATCGAATGTTGATGCCATCATGAAATTGAACTCCGTCAACATCTTCAATAAACCTAAGTTGGCCACTATCCTGAATAGGTAAAATGTTTTCTTTTAAAAATGAAGCTTTTTCTCTTTCATTTGGATTAACCGCCCAGTCCCAGTGCTTTTGATTGCTCCAATAGAATGCATTTTTAAATGCTGGCCTCAGTTTGTCGCCAACACGCATTATTGAACCACCACAATGATCAAAATGGAGGTGCGTTAAAAAAACATCGGTGATATCGTCTCTTGAAAAACCTTTTGCAGCCAAAGACTTGTCTAAGGTATCATCACCATGTAAATAATAATGACCTAAAAATTTTTCATCCTGTTTATCGCCAATGCCATTATCTATTAATATTAATCTATCACCGTCTTCAATTAACAAGCACCTCATTGCCCAGGTGCACATGTTATTCGCATCAGATGGCGTTGTTTTTTGCCAGATAGATTTTGGTACCACACCAAACATGGCGCCTCCATCAAGTTTAAATAAGCCCGTATTTATAGTATGTAGATTCATATCTTAAAATTAATGAAAAAGGCCGCACAA
>NZ_JCAXEI010000010.1:0-188475 GCF_059758925.1 Pedobacter sp. GQ55
CAATTGTACCGGCCTTTTACTATAATGTTATAATAGCTTATTTTACCTGTGCTTCTGCACGAGCAATATATTCGTCTATCATTTGAGCTTCCTGACTTTGTGGATACTGTGTTTTAATTTTGTTGTAAGCATCAGCAGCACCTTTGTAGTCTTTTTGAACCTCATATACTAAACCTAGTTTTTTAAGGAACAATGGAGAGGTGAATTTGTTGCTCGCTTTATCAGCAGCTTTTTTATAATAAGTGATGGCTTGCTTGTAGTCTTTTAGTTCGCTGTAAGCGTCACCTAGTAAACCTAAAGCTAAAGGATCTGCAACAGGGCTTCCTGTATCCGAGTATTTACCTAAAGATTCAATTGCTTTTTTGTATTCACCTTTACGTAAATAGATGCCGCCTAAATAAAGGTTAGCAAGGTTAGCCGATTTAGTGTTCGCATATTCATCAGCTATTTTTTCAAATCCTGGATAACCACCTTCGCCCTTTATAGCTTTGTTGGCTAATGAGTCTACACCAAGGAATTGCTCTGCTTTATACATTTTAGCTGAAGCTTCTTCCGCTCTGTTTTTTAAATAAACATTCTGATACCAGATGTAAATTCCAATTAGTACAATGATAGCACCTGCAATGAACAAAAGGCTTTTTGAGTTTTCTTGTAAAAAAGAACCCTTTCTTACCTGTTGATTTATTTCTTTTTCTGTTGTGGACATTTTATTTAAAAAAATTAAGGACTGCAAAAATACATTTTTACATTAAAGTATCAACCTCTTTTTTGAGTATTTAAATAAAGTTTAATGAACTGAGCGTTAATTAGAACCGGCCGATGGTTGAATATGTTGCTGAGGCATGTTAAACTGCTATCAAAATAGGGAAAGTTTGTGGGTAAATAAATAGGCATGTACCGACCTGATTTAACAAAGCTAAACGGTAACTTTGTCTTCAGATAATATGTGGTTAAAGAATATTACACTCCTCAATTTTAAGAACTACGCAGATGCTAGTATTAGTTTTTCCAAAACAGTAAATGCGTTTGTGGGGAACAATGGCGCCGGTAAAACTAATTTGCTGGATGCAATACACTATTTATGTCTTTGTAAGGGCTATTTTAATCCAATAGATAGTCAGCAGATTAGAACAGCCGAGGATCTTTTTTTAATACAGGGTGATTTTGACCGTAAAGAAAAGAACGAGAAAATAACCTGCGGTGTTAAAAGAAATCAGAAGAAACAGTTTAAAAGGAATAAAAAAGAGTACGATAAATTAGCTGATCATATTGGACTGTTTCCATTGGTGATGATTTCTCCTTACGACACCAATATTATTACTGACGGGAGCGAGGAACGCAGACGGTTTATGGATAATGTGATCTCGCAAACGGATACGCGCTATCTGGACGAACTGATTTTATACAATCGCCACCTGTTAAATCGCAATGCGCTATTTAAACAGATAGCAATAACAAGAAGCTACGATCCAACCTTGCTGGAAATTTATAATGAGCAGCTGGTTCAGTCGGGCGTAAAGATTTTTGCCAAGCGGAAACAATTTATGCTTGATTTTATTCCGCTCTTTGATAAGTACTATCGGTTTTTAACAGATGATAATGAGCAGGTAAGTTTGCAATACCAGAGCCAGTTAGGTGATACTCCTTTTGAACAGTTGCTTGCACAGTCTATCGAAAAGGATAAGATTTTAGAGAGAACTACCACCGGAATTCATAAAGACGATCTGATATTTACCATTACAGAAATGCCTTTAAAGAAGTTTGGCTCGCAAGGGCAACAAAAATCGTTTTTAATTGCATTAAAATTGGCGCAATATGCTTATCTTCAGAAGTATAAAGGATTTAAGCCTTTGCTATTGCTAGACGATATTTTTGATAAACTTGATGATAGCAGAATGCATAAATTAATGGAAATGGTTTCTCATCAGGATTTTGGACAGATTTTTATAACGGATACAGGAAGAGAGCGAGTTTTGGCATTGTTTAATAAGATAAACGTGTCGGTAACATTATTTGAAGTAAATAACGGATCAGTAAATCATGCGTAAACCTAATGATATTACCTTAAAAGAAGGTATTGGTAAATTACTGAATGTATACAGGCTAAAAGGACGGTTTGATGAAACCTCTGTGGTTGCTTTTTGGCCAGAACTAATGGGTAAAGCTGTGGCGAATCGGACTACCCAAATTTACATTACGCACAAGAAATTGTTTGTGAGACTTGAATCGTCTGTAGTTAAAAATGAATTGCTGATGGTTAGAGCCGGCATCATTCAAAAGATAAATGAACATGCCGGCACTGAAGTGATTACAGATATTGTGTTTCTGTAGTGTTTTTTGTATTTAACTTAAAATATCCTGCTGATCAACCAAATGATTAGTGCCAGTACCAGAACAACAACGATTACTCCGGTCCAAACGCCTGCTTTAAAAATTCCTTGAATTAATTCGCAGCTGGCTAGTGTGGTTGATAGAAATGCAATAATTGCAAGTGGGAAAAATCTTTTGGTCATCATAAGCTTTACGTTTTAATGTAAGTAACAAAATCTTATGATAATGGTTTTAGATTTAGTGGCCATTTACCTTTAGAAGCTCAATTTCAAAAACGAGTGTGCTGTAAGGAGGGATATCCTGACCGGCACCACGCTCGCCATAAGCAAGGTTATACGGTATAAAGAATTTATATTTTGAACCTGCGGGCATTAATTGTACTCCTTCCGTCCATCCAGCAATTACACCGTTAAGCAGGAATGAGATGGGCTCATTTCTATCGTATGAACTATCAAATTGTCTTCCGTTTAATAGGGTTCCTTTATAATGTACAAGTACTGAGTCTGTAGCTTTGGGCATAATGCCTGTGCCTTTTGTAATTACCTGGTATTGTAATCCGCTTGCTGTAACCTGAACACCTGGTTGTTTCTTGTTGTTTTCCAGAAATGCTGTTCCCTCTGCAATTGCAGGTCCGAATTTCTTTTTGTTTAAGGCTACAAATAGATTATTGACGGCCGATTGTGACCCCTGTGTTGTTAATGCGAAAGGCTTATCGTTAAAAGCATCTTTCATACCCTGCATCATTAAGTCGTAATTGATAGCGTTTAAACCGTCTTTTTTCATGTTGCTGGCCATTTTTATTCCAAAAGAATAGCTTGCCGAGTCTAGTGTAGATTTAAATACAGGTTTGGCGATTGGTTTTGGGGTGCTTTTAGCAGTGGTTGTTTTCTTTGCTACTGCAGGCTTCTTGTTTGTCTGGGCAAGGGCTGCAACTGAGCATAATGGTAATAAAAGTGCGATAGCGATCTTCTTCATTTTAATAAATTTGTCCCGAAAGGTACAAACTTATGATAATTACCCTGCATGTTAATGAAATTTTGAGCATGCAGGGTAATTAGAAATTTTTCTAGAAACGCTCAGCAGCAGTAAAGAAGAAATCGCCTTCTATAGCAGCGTTTTCATTTGAATCTGAACCATGAACAGCATTTGCATCGATAGATTTTGCATATTTTCTGCGGATAGTACCTTCAGCTGCATCTGCAGGGTTGGTAGCACCGATAAGTGTTCTGAAATCTTCAATTGCATTATCCTTTTCCAAAATAGCTGCAACGATAGGTCCAGAAGACATAAAGCTTACTAAATCTGCGTAAAAAGGACGTTCTTTATGTACTTCATAAAATTTACCAGCAGTTTCAGGCGTTAATTGAGTGTATTTTAATGCGATGATTTTAAAACCAGCGGTAGTTATATCATTAATAATTGCGCCGATATGCCCGTTTGCAACAGCATCAGGCTTGATCATGGTAAAAGTTCTGTTCGTTGTCATTTTTTTATTTCAAATTTTTTGCAAAATTACGTTTTATACTGTTAATATTAAAGTTTGAAATTTACATATACTTGCTGCCGTATAAAACAAAACAATTTCATCTCTATCTTATAAATAAATTGGATTATAGATGAAATATAATAGGTTCAATTAATCATTAAATATTAATTCGTTAGCTTTGCGACCGAAAATTATGTTATCCATTTCAGAAATAAAGTCGTTGCTGGCTACGCCGCAAAAAATAGTGATCACTACCCATCATAAACCTGATGGTGATGCAATGGGCTCTTCTTTGGGCTTATATGCTTATTTGATTCAATTGGGGCATCATGTTAAGGTGATCACACCTACTGATTATCCATACTTTTTGCATTGGCTTCCTAATAACTCTGATGTAATCATTTATACAGAACAGCCTGAACACTCGGCAGAATTAGTTGCCGAAGCTGCAATGATCTTTTGTCTTGATTTTAATAGCCTTATCAGAATTAATGAACTTGGTGAGTTGGTTAGGGCATCAAGTGCTTATAAATTAATGATAGACCATCATCTGGAGCCTGAAGATTTTGACGATTATCGTCATTGGAGTATCAGTGCATGTGCTGCGGCTCAGTTGGTTTATGAGTTTATTGTAAATGAACTTGGAGATGGGGCAAGGATGAACAAAGACATTGCTACCTGTCTTTATACCGGTATAATGACGGATTCAGGTTCTTTCAGGTTCCCATCGGCAACATCAGAAGTATATCGCATGGCAGCTAATCTGATAGACCTTGGAGCCGAGCATTGGAAGATCCATCAGTTAGTTTATGATAATGCTACTGAAAACAGGTTAAGGTTTTTAGGCCATTGTATAAGTAACAAGTTGGAGATACTACGAGAATTTAATACCGCAATTATTTCTGTTACTAAAGAAGAATTAAACCAATATAATATAGCTACAGGAGATACAGAGGGGATAGTAAACTATGCCTTATCTATAAACGGGATCAGACTTGCTGCATTTATTATTGAAAGAACTGATAAAGTTAAATTATCTTTGCGCTCCACCGGGGATTTTCCTGCTAATGAGATTTGTAAGAAATATTTTAATGGTGGTGGGCATAGGAATGCGGCGGGAGGATTTTCGGATAAAAATTTAGAGGATACAATAGCGCAATTTAAATCGGTATTGATAGAATATAAAACACAATTATTACAATAAATAAAAACCAAAAATAATTTATAACAACCACATGAAGAAAGGTATAGTAATTCTTTTCGCAGCAACACTAGGGTTAGCTGCTTGTAACAACTACAAAAAAGGACCGGGAGGTTTGATGTACCAGATACACAAATCTGGAGGAAACGAAAAAATTAAAGAAGGTGATATTGTTAAGATAAACTTTATCCAAAAAACTGAAAAAGATTCGACAATTGTAAGCACGTTTGATTTAGGACAGCCACAAGTATTTCCTGTTGGGAAAAAAGCCTATGATGGCGATATGAACGATGTACTTTATTTATTCGGTGAAGGTGATAGCGCAACATTTAAGCTAAACCTTGATACTATGGCTAAACACTCTGGGCAGCCAAAACCACCGGCAAACGCAAAAGACACCTATATGGTGTTTACTGTTAAAATAGAAAAAGTATTGAAAAAAGCTGCTGGCGAGGCAGACACAACTTTCCAAAAGAAAGCTCAGGAGTTCTTCCAAAAAGATTATCAAGCTACTATTGCTAAATTGAAAGATTCTGAAGCTGGTAAGATCAAGAAGTTCATTGCTGATAACAACCTTAAAACTCAGACTACTGCATCAGGTTTACAGTATGTAATTAACGCTCAGGGTAGCGCTCAAAAACCAGTTGCAGGAGATACAATCATGTTAAACTATACTGGTAAATTGCTTAATAAAAAGGCAGACGGTAAAGACAATATTTTTGACACTTCAGTTGAATCTATTGCTAAAGCAGCTGGAAAATACAATGCTATGGCAAAATATGCTCCGCGTCCGTTTACTATTGGTGCAGCAATCCCAGGATTTGATGAGGCTTATCAATTAATTGGTAAAGGTGGAAAAATCACTGTAATTATTCCTTCTGCATTAGGTTACGGAGAAGGTGGTCAGCCACAAGCTGGAATTACTCCTTTCTCTCCTCTTTGCTTTGACATCGAGATTGTAGATATTAAAAAACCAACAGCTCAGGCGGGTGCAACTATTGCTCCAATAACTCCTGCAGCTCCAGTGAAAAAATAATATTTTAGCTGTACATATAGCAAGATTAAAGCGGGTGTGTCATTTTTGATGATACACCCGCTTTTTGTTGTTATCAGCTTACTGCGGTTTTTTGTTAACTTTGCTCATGCTTTTAACGGATACACACACACACCTGTACTACGAAACGGACGAGGAGAAACAAGCGTTGCTTATGCGGCGTTGCTTCGATAATAATATAGAGCGATTGTTTCTGCCCAACGTTGACATTGCTTCAATTGCAAGCATAGATGCTATGGTGAAGAAATACCCTAAAAATTGTTTTGCGATGGCAGGCCTGCATCCCTGTGAGGTGAAGGAGGATTATGAGCTGGTATTGGATGAAATTTGCCAGAGTATTGTGGATAGGGAGATCTGTGCTATTGGTGAGATAGGCATTGATCTTTACTGGGATAAAGCCACTTTAGATATTCAGAAAATTGCCTTTATAGAGCAGATTAACTGGGCTAAGGATCTTGATTTGCCCATTGTTATTCATTGCCGGGAAGCCTTTGATGAGGTTTTTGAAGTGCTGGAACAAGAGAAAGGCGAAAAGCTAAGAGGAATTTTTCATTGCTTTACAGGTAATCTGGAACAAGCTAAACATGCCATAGAACTTGGGTTTTACTTAGGTATTGGAGGTGTGGTTACTTATAAAAAATCGGGACTTGACGAGGTGTTAAAAGATATCCCACTTGCTAATATTGTTTTAGAAACGGATTCTCCTTATTTGGCACCTGTTCCTTTTAGAGGGAAACCTAACGAAAGCAGCTATCTTATTCATGTTGCCGAAAAGTTAGCAGAAATCTACAATACAAGTGTAGAAGAAATAGCTTCGGTAACAACAGCCAATTCCATCAGCGTTTTTAAAGTTTAATAATGACCAGAATATTAATTATATATACCGGTGGTACAATTGGGATGGTTAACGATCCTAAAACCGGGACACTAATTCCTTTTGATTTTAAGCAAATTCAACAAAATGTTCCTGAGCTAAAGCGGTTGAACTATGATCTTGATGTGTATTCTTTTGATCCAATTCTGGATTCCTCTAACATGACGCCAGAGATCTGGGCGGATATTGCTCAGTTGATCTATGATAAATATGACGAGTTTGATGGTTTTGTGATTTTGCATGGGTCAGATACGATGGCTTTTACGGCATCTGCTTTAAGTTTTATGCTCGAAAACCTTGGAAAGCCGGTGGTGCTTACAGGTTCGCAACTTCCTATTGGAGAAATCAGAACCGATGCAAAAGAGAATTTAATTACCGCCCTGGAAATAGCAGCGACTAAAACAAATGGGAATGCAATGATTCCTGAAGTGTGTATCTATTTTGATTATCAGTTGTTCAGAGGCAACAGGTCAATAAAATACAACGCTGAAAAATTTGAAGCTTTTCGGTCGCCGAATTATCCTATTTTGGCAGAAGCTGGGGTAACACTTTCTTTTTTCAAGAACTATATTTTGCCTCAACCTGAAAAGCCGCTAAAGGTGAATTTGAAATTTAATCCAAATATTGGTGTTTTGAAATTATATCCGGGGATTTCGCATCATGCGGTTAAAGCAATAACCGATTCTCCGGTAGATGCTATTATTTTGGAAACATTTGGTTCAGGAAATACGACTACAGCTGAATGGTTTATTGAATGCCTGCAAAAAGCAATTAATAAGGGTAAGGTGATCGTAGATATTACTCAATGTCAGCGTGGTTCAGTTGAGCTCGGCATGTATCAAACGAGTAAAAAGCTAGAACAGATGGGAGTGGTGAGCGGTTATGATATGACATTTGAGGCTACCACTACTAAATTAATGTACCTTATGGGGCAGGGCCTGGAAAAAAGTGAATTGGTACACTTATTAGAAAAATCTTTAAGAGGGGAATTAACTGTTTAAAGTAAATTTGCGGCGTAGGTTTTATGCTGAAAGATTATAATGTTAAATTTGTATATGAATATTGAACAGATCTATACAGGTTGTTTGGCAGAAGCGGCTTACTATATTGAGAGTAATGGCGAGGCTGCTATAATTGATCCTTTGCGTGAAGTTGGGCCATATTTAAAGAAGGCCGAGAAAGATAAAGCAAAGATTAAGTATATTTTTGAAACACATTTTCATGCAGATTTTGTGTCGGGACACATAGATTTAGCAGAGAAATCTGGTGCTGATATTGTATACGGACCTACTGCTAAAACATCTTTTAAATCCCATATTGCCAAAGATGGTGAGCAGTTTAAAGTTGGGGATTTAACCATTACTGCCTTGCATACACCCGGGCATACTCCGGAATCTACAACTTATTTGCTGACAGATAAGCAGGGTAAGGCCTATTGTGTTTTTACAGGTGATACGTTGTTTATTGGTGATGTAGGCAGGCCGGATCTGGCTCAGCAAGGTTCCTTAACAGTTGAGGATATGGCAGCCACGTTATATGATTCATTGCAGAATAAAATACTAACCTTACCAGATGATGTGTTGGTTTACCCCGCGCACGGTGCTGGTTCTGCTTGTGGCAAGAACATGAGTAAGGAGACTTTTGATACTCTGGGGCATCAAAAGGAGGTGAACTATGCCCTTAAGGCAAAAACAAAACAGCAATTTATAAAAGAAGTGACCGATGGTATTTTACCGCCGCCCCAGTATTTTGCCAAGAATGCTGAGATGAATAAGCATGGTTACGAGAGTTTTGATGATGTTTATGAAAAGGGTTTTAATCCTTTAAACCCAGATGAATTTGAGGCTATGGTTAATCATGCGGGAGCTGTGATTCTAGATACGAGAGATCCACAGGTATTTGCTAGGGGATTTATCCCTTCGTCGGTAAATATTGGCCTCAACGGGCAATTTGCTCCTTGGGTAGGTGCTTTAATTACAGATCTGAAACAAGCTTTATTGCTGATTGTTGAGGAAGGAAAAGAAGAAGAAGCCATTACACGCTTATCTCGTGTAGGTTATGATAATACTATTGGATACCTTAAAGGCGGGATTACCGCGTGGGAAGCAAGTGGTAAGGACATAGATACCATTACCTCTATTTCTGCTGAAGCATTTGAAGATATCGTAAATGAGGATCCTGATGTGAATGCCCTTGATGTAAGGAAGCCAGGAGAATATGAAGCGGAGCATTTAGAAAATACGTTAGCCCGTCCTTTGGATTATATTAATGAATGGACAAAAGAAATTGATACAAAGCAAACTTATTATATTCATTGTGCCGGCGGCTATCGTTCCATGATAGCGGCATCTATACTAAAAGCGAGAGGGGTTGATCATGTTGTGGATATTGCAGGGGGATACGGAGCCATTAAATCTACAGGGTTGAAACGTACAGATTTTGCCTGTCCATCTAAAGCTATGAAAGACTGAGGCTTTAGTTTGTTTTGATCTTCAAGGTATTTGCAATGAAATTGTCAATAGCCTTCTGAACGCCTTCAATATCTTTAGATGTAATATGAGAGCCAAGAACATGACTGCCTCCATTAGGGATAGCTACCTTCGATTTTAAGCTCGCTGGCGTTCCTAATTCATCATACATTTTTAACATCGCGTCGACCTTAACAACAGGATCCTGTTCCTGCTCATTTTTATAATAGTATAAAAGTAGTAGTGGTTGTTTAATCTTGTTAAAAGTTTCTTCGGTCATGCTTGTTTCAACCAGTTCTTCCAGTTGTACCACAGATTCCAGACGATATTTGGTATACCAGTACTTTTTATATTCTTCAGACTTCCCCTCTACTATTTTTTCTTTCCCGCCAATTACTAATCTCGACATCTCTAATCCCCATGGATTATTGGCAAGAAAAGCCAGCTTATCGTTAATTGCCACATTAGGTGAAATTAGAATAACGCTATAAATATCCGGATAAGTGGCTGCAAGTTTTAATGCCAGTGTACCACCAGTAGAGGTGCCAACAAGAATTACTTTTTTACCCAATCTTTTCCCTATTTCAAGCGCCTGTTTGGCACTTTCCCATAAACGATCGGCAGTTGCGTATTCCATTGCTGAAACAGTGTCTACTCCATGGTCTGCTAGTCGGGAGAGGTAAAGATTTGCTTTTATTTTTTTTGCAAGATTTATATGGACCGGATTTCCTTCTTCTTTTGAGGCAGAATAACCATGTAAATAAACTACTGCATACTCGGTTTGCTGCTTGACAGTGCTGTTTGCCCAAACAATTTCGGCTTCATTATTTGGTTTTATTTTATGTCGACTTTCTATACTTTTAACATAATCTTCGAGTTTATTGACTGGGGGAATTGGGGGGAGATTTATTGGATAAAGTGGATGCTGAGGTTTTGGACCTAACAGATAGATCACAATTGCAAGGGCTAACAGAGAGGATAGTACTATTAATGTTATTTTCACCTTAAACTTTTTACTAAAAGTACGGTTTTAAAGGAATTTAATTTATGTTTGCACACACATTTTTTACCTGAATGCCTGGAATAGATCAGATAAAATTACCAATAGCAAAAGATATTGATGTCTTCGAAGAAAAATTCAAAGACTCGATGCATAGCGATGCTCCATTATTAGACCGTATTACCCATTATATTGTAAAAAGAAAGGGTAAGCAAATCCGTCCGATGTTCGTTTTTTTTGCTGCAAAACTTTGTGGTGGCATTATCGAATCTACGCATCGTGGGGCGGCATTGGTAGAGTTACTTCATACTGCCACACTTGTTCATGATGATGTAGTTGATAACGCTTATGAAAGAAGAGGGTTCTTTTCTATTAACGCACTATGGAAAAATAAAATAGCTGTTTTGGTGGGGGATTATTTGCTGGCTAAGGGTTTATTGCTATCAGTAAATAATGGTGAATTCCGATTGCTGCAAATAGTTTCTGAGGCGGTAAAACAGATGAGTGAGGGTGAGTTGCTGCAGATTGAGAAGGTAAGGCGTATGGATATCAGTGAGGCGTTGTATTTTGATGTAATCAGACAGAAGACCGCGTCATTAATTGCTTCGTGTTGTGCATGTGGAGCTGCCTCTGCTGGTGCAGATGATGAGACCATAGAAAAGATGAGGTTATTTGGCGAGAAGGTCGGGATAGCTTTTCAGATTAAGGATGATACCTTTGATTTTGGGACTGATGATGTTGGGAAGCCATTGGGAATAGACATCAAGGAGAAAAAGGTAACACTACCTTTAATCTATGCCTTAAACAGGGCTGAAAAGGCCGAAAAAAAACGAATCGTTAGTCTTGTAAAAAACCATCAGGATGATCCTGTGAAAATTCAGGAGATCATCGATTTCGTAAATGCAAAAGACGGCGTGCATTATGCCAATCAGAAAATGATACAATATCAACAGGAAGCTTTCGATATTCTACATAGCTTTGAACCTGGTGAGGCACGGACCGGACTGGAACAGCTTGTGAGATATACTACCGAGCGTAAGAAATAATATTCGTTTTTTTCTGTTATGATATTATCATAAATTATAAATATCCTCTATGAGAATTTCTCTCTTTTTACTTGTTTTTTGCGCCTTTATTAAAGTTCAGGCACAGGATGATTTTGGATCTGCTTTTGATAAAATTAATACAGAAGTTCAGAGTGGGTCTAAGGCATATATAAATTTAAAAAATGCCACCGAATCAATAGGGCATAGGTTAACAGGATCTGCTAACGGCGCAAAGGCCGAAGAATATGCCTATAAATTGTTGAAATCTTATGGCTATGATGTGAAATTCCAAGGATTTGAGGTAGAAAGCTGGAGCCGCCTAGCCAATGAAACTAAAGTTGGTGATTCGGAAGATAGTCTGACTGCAATAACCTCTGTAACCCTTGCTCATTCGCCTGTAAAGGCAAATGTAAAGGCAGAACTGGTTGATTTAGGCAATGGTCTTGAAGAAGATTATAAACTGGATTCCGGACATGTAAAGGGAAAAATAGCATTAGTATTTTTAGGGGTGCTTCCTGGATCTCCTGAAGGTACACCCTCGCTTCATCGTTCGGAGAAAACGGCTATTGCAACAAAGTACGGTGCTGCAGGAATAATCATTATAAATGGCGTAAAAGGGGGAGTGTTGCTTACAGGTACAGCTTCTGTAACTGGAAAACTAATTCCGATACCGGCCGTTTGCATCGGTTTCGAAAATGGAATGCGTATTAAGGAGAAGCTTAAAATTCGGAAGCAATTTGCAAGCGTAAATATGACTAATTTCTCTGGTGCAATTAAAGCCAGAAATGTAATAGCTACTTTGAAAGGTACAGACACATTGGGAGAGAAAATTGTTGTTGGTGGTCATCTTGATAGTTGGGATTTGGCGACAGGGGCAATTGACAATGGCATAGGTTCTTTTGCGGTGATAGACATGGCCAGAACGTATAAAGCATTAAAACTAGAAAATAAAAGGACAATTGAGTTTGTGCTATTTATGGGAGAGGAACAAGGATTGCTGGGCTCTAAAGCTTATGTTGAGGCTGCAAGGCACTTAAATACGCTTGATCAGATAAAATTTATGTTGAATTACGACATGACCAATAACCCGAAAGGATTTGCTGCCAGCAGAGCGGAGATGAAAGATCTATTTTCCTCATGGGGTAATCAGATTACAAAGATTGATACCGGATTTAAAAACTTATTTTATTCTGGTGCCTGGCTGCATAGTGATCATCAGCCTTTTATGCTGCAAGGAATTCCTATAGGTGGAGGGACTGGAGGGGATTTGCCTAATAATTCAGGACCTTTCTATCATTCGGATGGAGACGTTTTTAAGTTAGTTGATGAGCAGCAATTGAAAAATACGGTACGTTTTAGTACTATGCTGGTGTATGGCCTAGCAAATACTCCTGTATTACCCGTTAAAAAACAGACTGACGATGAATTAAAAGAATTCTTAAAACAGAATAATCTGGAAGTTCCTCTAAAGATTGCTGGTGAATGGAGATGGTAGCAAGATAGCGGTTATGAATTTTTTACGAGAATAGCTTCAAGAGCATTAGCTGCATCGTCACACTTGTCGGTGGCCATTTCCAATGTTTGCAGCAACTCTTTCTGTTTGATAAGTTCTATCGGATTGGATTCGGTTTTAAACAGACCTGCGACCGCAAGATTGCATAGCTGATCTGCTTTACTTTCTCCTTTATATATCCTCAAGCAAACATCTGATATAATGGTTTTATTCTTGAAACTCCTTAACTCTTTAAGGGCACTATCAAGATCTCTGCACATTTCTGTAAGCAGGTTAGCGAGCTTGATCATTGTTTTATCAAGCTGAAGAATATTGAACATTTCTATACTGATGGCAGCAGCTCTGATATGATCTGCAATATCATAAAGTGCACTAATCAGAGTATGAATATCTTCCCTGCTGAATGGGGTGATCATGCTTTTGCTTAACCCAAGGAAAACTGCATGCCTTATTTTATTTCCATTGCGCTCTAGCTGTTCAATTTTTTTGATGTGCTTATTTCGCTGATCGAGGTCATTAGTGCTAAGTGCGAGCAAAAGTGTCTCGGAAATGCTGATCAGATTTTTGCCTGATTGTTCAAATAAAGGTTGGAATTTTTTGTCGCGCGGGATAAAGAATTTGAAAACGCTGTTCATATTGCTGATGTATATAGTAAATGTACATCAGCAATATTAACCTATCGTGAACTTTAAATTAGGTGTTTTAAATTATTGATATTTTAATTCCCATACTCTCAATTGATTTTATGGTATGCTCAGACACACCGCTATCAGTAATGATATGATCTACTTCTTCGATCCCACATATTCTGCCGAAGCCACGTTTCCCGAATTTGGTTGAATCAGCAAGGACAATTATTTTTTGAGATGAATCTATCATTTGTCGGTTTAAGTGAGCCTCAAAAGCATTTGTTGTGGTTAGGCCAAACTCCAGGTCAATTCCATCAACACCTAAAAACAATTTGCTGCAAAATACATTTCCTAATACATTATCAGAATAGGGACCTGTAACGGATGATGAACTTTTTCTTAGTAATCCACCCAGCTGAATTACTTCTATGTTTGAATGATGAACAAGCTCAAGAGCAACATTTAATGCTGAGGTAATTACTGTTAACGAACCTTTAGGTTTAATGCATCTTGCTAATGCAAGAACGGTTGTGCCGGATGCAATAATGATAGAATCGTTGTCTTCGATGAGTTCGGCAGCGCGTGTTCCGATCCTGATTTTTTCTGCAGATTGAAGATGTTCTTTTTCATTTACAGGCTTATCTACTGTATATGGATTGTTCAAGGTTGCTCCTCCATGGGTTCTAAAAAGAAGGTTTTTATCTTCGAGTAGTTTCAAATCCTTCCGTATCGTAACAGATGAAACATCGAGTTCTTTGCATAAGCTTTGAACATCGAGGGATCCGTTTACCTGAATCTTATTTAAAATATATTGGTGTCTTTCTGCAATGTTAATCATTAGAGCTAAAATATAAAGAGCTATTAATATAATGATATTTTTCAACTGTAAAGTTAGTGAAGCAATAAAAATAGTTGTCTAAATTTTTTAATCATTTTGTTTTTATTATAAAATAATTATGTTTAGTTTCGTTTTGTTGTTTTTATTCTTATAAACGAAAGTTTGTGAAATAATAGCGGCTTAAATAGAAAATAAACGAAATGATTTTTAATAGAGCAGCATTTATTGAACGTATTGATCAGAAAAGTGATTGGGATGTTATAATTATAGGTGGGGGTGCAACGGGATTAGGTACTGCTCTGGATGCAGCGTCCAGAGGATATAGTACTTTGCTTTTAGAGCAATCTGATTTTGCAAAGGGAACATCAAGCAGAAGTACGAAGTTGGTTCATGGCGGTGTGAGGTACTTGGCTCAAGGTGATATTGCCCTGGTTTATGAGGCCCTGCATGAACGCGGCTTGCTTTTAAAGAATGCTGCTCATTTAGTGAAGGATCAGGATTTTATCATACCATGTTATTCATGGCTTTCTAAATACAAATATCTAATTGGACTGAAATTCTATGATTTGCTGGCTGGTAAAAGTGGGTTTAAAAAATCATCATTTCTATCTGTTGACAAGGTTTTGCAGGCAATTCCTGGTTTAAAGCGCGATGGATTAATTGGTGGTATTAGTTATAGCGACGGTCAGTTTGATGATGCAAGGTTAGCTTTAAATTTGGCTCAGACTACCGCTGAGTATGGTGGCGTAACGCTCAATTACATGAAGGTGACTGGTTTGGTAAAAGAGGGAGCATTGGTTAGTGGTGTTTCATTTACTGATCTTGAAAGTGGAAAATCTTATTCTTTAAAAGCTAAAGTGGTTGTGAATGCCACAGGTGTTTTTGTTGATGAGATTTTAAAGATGGATATACCTTCTGGTATGCCAATAGTGCGGCCAAGTCAAGGTGCGCATGTGGTGTTGGACAAGTCATTTCTGCAAGGTAATAGTGCTTTAATGATTCCAAAAACATCGGATGGGCGTGTTTTGTTTGCTGTTCCATGGCATGGGAAAGTACTTGTAGGGACTACAGATACCCCATTGGATGAGCATAGTTTGGAGCCTAAGCCATTGGATGGGGAGATTGACTTTATATTAAGTACAGCAGGTAAATACCTTACAAAGGTGCCGTCTCGGTCTGATGTGCTGGCAACATTTGCAGGATTACGTCCTTTAGCTGCTCCTGGAAAAAACACAAATAGTACTAAAGAAATATCCAGAAGTCATAAGCTTATAATCAGTAAATCAGGACTTGTTACCATAACTGGGGGTAAATGGACTACTTATCGCAGAATGGCTATGGATGTGGTAAATAGGATTATTGAGCTTGGTAAATTGCCTGCGGCTCGTTGTATCACTGAAGGCGTTAAGATTCATGGGTACATGCCAGGAGTTGATGAAGGCGCCTTAGGGATTTATGGCGCAGATGCCGAGGGAATAAGGAAGCTGATGATAGATGAGCCTAAGTTAAATGTTCCTGTATATAAGGGATACGATTACCTAAAAGCAGAAGTGATCTGGATGGTAAGGAATGAGATGGCGCGCTCTATAGAGGATGTGCTTTCTCGTAGAATGCGGTTGTTATTTCTTGATGCAAAAGGCGCGTTATTGCTTGCTCCAGAGGTGGCTAGCTTAATGGCTGAAGAATTAGGAAGAGACACCCAATGGATAGAAAATCAGATTCTGGATTTTAAAAATCTGGTGAAACAGTATTTATTGAATGACATTTAACCTCAATATGTAACAGACTAGCTATAAAGACTGGCTTAATGAATACTTAACAAGGGCTTAATTGCTTTATTGATAGATTTGCTTCGGTATTTACCAATTTAAAATATACAAAATGAAGAATGCAATTTATATGAGCTCCTTGGCCTTGTTGTGCTTGCTTGGATGCAAAATCATGAAAAATAACAGCTCTAAGAAGATTTCCGAATTTCCTTCATTTAGCACCGAAGCTCATAGAGGCGGGAGGGGATTAATGCCTGAGAATACAATTATTGCAATGCGTAATGCTATAGATATTGGGGTTACTACTTTAGAAATGGATACTCATATAACTAAAGATGGTGAGGTTGTGGTAACTCACGACGATTATTTAAGTCCTGGATTTATGCTAACACCTGAAGGTAAAGATATACCTTCGACAGATTCAAAAAAATATGTCATATATCAAATGGATTATGATCTGTTAAAAACATTTGATTTGGGAACAAAACCTCTCAAGGGGTTTCCTGAACAAAAAAAGATCAAATCGTATATCCCGCGCCTGACAGATCTGATAGACTCTGTTCAACAATATTCAAAAGATAAAAAGCAGATGTTCTATAATATCGAGACTAAATGCAGTCCAATGGGTGATAATGTATCGAACCCTGAACCCGAGAAATTCGTAAAACTGTTGATGGATGTAATAGAAAATAAGGGAATATCTCCCTATGTAGTTATCCAATCTTTTGATAAGAGAACCCTGCAGATTTTGCATCAAAAATATCCAAGAATAAGGACCTCATTTCTGATCAGTAATAAGAAAACCTTTGAAGAAAATATTGCGGATCTTGGATTTAAACCTTTTATCCTGAGTCCAGAGTATAAATTAGTGGATAAAAATCTTGTGCAGAAATGTCACGATGCAAATGTCAAAATCATTCCATGGACGGCCAACACTAAAGAAGACATTAGCAAGCTAAAACTTTTAAATGTTGATGGTATCATTTCTGACTACCCAAATTTACTTTAGTAACAGATGGAGTGTAGTGATTATTTAACATTGGGCTAACATTACATCTTTAATTTTGTTGAAAAATGAAAATTAGGGATGTATCTAGAACTTACAGATGAAGGATTGACAGATCTTTTGAAAAAAAACGATCCGTTAGCCCTTGAAACCCTTTTTAATCGGTATTATAAACCGCTATGTCAGTTTTGTGCTGTTTATACAAAGGATTATGAAGCAGCAGAAGAAATTATTGCCGATTTGTTCATTAAAATTTGGGATGGACGAGGTGAGAACTCTATCCTGAACATTAAAAATTATCTTTTTATTTCAGCAAGAAACCTCTCCATAAATTACAGTCAGAAGAAGAAAGACCCGGTTGATTCCATCGAAGACATATCCTTTCAAAATGACCTTTTTGAGGATACTCATACCCCGTTTCGTATACTGTCTGGCGCGGAGTCAGTAAGCAGGATATTACGTTTGATTGATACTTTACCGGAAAGACAAAGGGAGATCCTGTTGATGAGTCGCATTGATCAGATTGATAAAAGGAAAATTTCAGAGGTACTGGGTATTTCCATAAGAACGGTTGAAACTACTCTATACCAATCTATAAAAGAGTTAAGAAGAATGTTAAAGGATTCTACTAACCTTACTTCTAATGGTTAATCATTTATTAACATAAGTTTAATACACTTCGCTACGTAATGGTGTGCTCAAAATCTGTCTTTTATTGTAGAGACGGATATAATGGAAGACAATAGCGACCAGTTAATAATTGCATATTTTGAAAAGACGATCAGCGATGAGGAATTAACCGAATTACATGAATGGCTTGAGCTGCATCCAAATAATCAGGAGCAATTCAGGGAAACCATGCAAATCCTGGAAGCATCAAAATCCTACTTTAAAAAAGCCGATAACATAGAGCCAGTTAGCTGGCAACGTGTTAATGCACACATTCAAAAGGAAGCTAAAGGTAATATTGGCTCCAAAACACATTGGTTAGCTTATGCCGCATCGATATTAATTATCGGATGCCTGTCTTTATGGTGGTACAAACACGCGTCTTATAAAGAAAGTATGGCGGTAGAGTATACTGAGGTCATCAATCCTGAAGGTCAGCAGTCTAAGATACTTTTGCCAGATAGCTCTGTGATTTATCTTGCAGGTGGCAGTAAAATAAAATATAGAAAGAATTTTAGTGGCAATAAGCGATCGGTTTCGTTGGATGGCGAAGCATTTTTTGATGTAAAGCACCATAAAAAGCCTTTTGTTATACAAAGTGGCGAAATTGCAACGGTGGTGTTAGGGACTTCTTTTAATATCAGGGCATTTGCTTCAGATCATAAAGTAATTGTAACGGTAAATACTGGGAAAGTAGGTGTGATGAATACCATTGGAGGAAAAAACCATTTAATTAAATATCTGACCCCCAATGAGCAGATTGAAATTAACACAATAACTGGACTTTATACTTTTGATGCTGCAAATGCAACGGATGTAAGTGCATGGATCAAAAATCATTTTGTTTTTTATGATGTACCAATACATGAAGTTATGGCATCGTTGGAGCATCGCTATGGTGTTAGGATTGAGTTTATTGATTCTGGCATTGGAAATAGCAGGGTAACTGCGAAGTTTAAAAACATGCCTTTGAATAATGTTATGGACGAGTTAATGGTATTGTCTGGCCTAACTTATATTAAGAAAAACGGAAACATTTATATATATAGTGCTAATCAAAAAGGAGGAAAAACTATGAATTAGATCTACCTGAAGTATAGTTAAGATAGCCCGGAATTGCTGGTAACAATTCCAGGCATTCAAGTCAAAATTTAAACTCAAGAATAAATAAGTATAAACAAAGTAAATATATGAAAAAGTTATGGTTGTTGACCATACTGGTGCTTTTGCAATTATCGTTCAGCATATTTAAAGCCCAGGCACAAACAAATATAGATAGGACTATTTCCTTCGAAGCTCAAGGAATTACACTAAAGGATGCTTTCTTGCAAGTAGAGAAATTAAGTGGACTATCTATAAATTATAGCAATACGCAATTAAATGATCAACGCATTGTGAGGATCAATAAGGCCAGTCGTTCTGTTAAGGAAACTTTAAACGTACTTTTAAATGGTACATCCTTTACTTTCAAGCAATCCAATGTCAACAATATCCTTATTGTCCCTAAGCCTCCAACTAATGGAAAGTTAATAGGTAAGGTAATTGATGAATTGGGTGCTGCACTTCCGGGGGCCATTATACGAATAGTCGGTACTGGAGTAGCTGGACAGACGACAGATGATGGTAAATATGCTTTAAACGTTGTTCCTGGTATTTATACGATTGAAATAAGCTTTATTTCTTACGAAAAATATGTAGCACAGAATGTTGCAGTTAAAGCTAATGTGCCTGTTACATTAAATGCGACATTAAAGCCATCTTCAAATGATTTGTCGGAAGTTGTAGTTACGGCTTTAGGAATCAAAAGAGAGGAGAAATCTTTAGGTTATGCAGTTACCAAGATTGACAGTAATCAATTGACAGATGCTGTTTCCTCCAACTGGAGTGATGCTTTGTCGGGTAAGGTTGCCGGATTAAATCTGGTGAGGTCAAACGGCGGTCCGGCGGGCTCTAATAAAATTATTCTTCGTGGAGAAAATAACCTTACCGGAGATAATGAGGCCTTAATTGTACTTGATGGAGTTGTAATTAACAATAGTGGGGGCAGACGAACAGCAAATGCATCTGACGCTGTTTACGGGACTGGAAGTGATAACATGCCTGCCGATTACGGAAGTAGTGTAAATGACATTAACCCCGAAGACATAGAGAGTGTAACGGTGTTAAAAGGTCCAGGTGCGGCGGCCTTGTATGGTCAGCGGGGTGCAAATGGTGCTATCATTATTACTACAAAATCTGGAAATAATAAGAAAAAAAGACTAGGGATTAAATTTACTTCTAACGGCTCAGTAGAATCACCAAATCGTTGGCCTGATCTGCAATACGAATATGGACAGGGACTTGACGGTGCGGCTCATTATTCTTATGGAGCGAGCCCGGATGGCGCAAGTACAAGCGGTACAAGTTCTGCGTATGGACCGCGCTTTGATGGTCAGATGTTCTATCAATATGATCCGGTTACTCAAACCCAGGGATTAGTTAGAACACCTTGGGTTCCGTACAAAAATCAGATACGTGAGTTTTTCCAGACAGGTACCAATTTAACCAATTCTTTGACGTTGGACGGTGCCTATAAAAATACTACTGCCAGGCTATCTATTACGAATCAGAACAATACATGGATTGTTCCTGAAACTGGTATGGAGCGCACTTCAGTTGCCTTGTCGTTGAACTCAAAGATTACGCCCAAACTTAATATATCTGCCAAGGTCAATTATAACAATAGGTTTAGTGATAATTTGCCCGGCAATGGTTATGGAAACCAATCGTTAATGTACTGGTTTATTTTCTGGCAACCGAGTGCTGACTTAAACTGGTTAAAGAACTACTGGGTTAATGGCAGTGAAAATAAGTTAATAGAATATCCCTTTAGTTCATATCCAGAAAACCCTTATGCGGTATCACATGAATTCATCAATAGAAGCGGCCGAAATGGTTTAACAGGGAATGTGCAGGCGAGTTATCAATTTACAAATGAATTAAGTCTTTTATTACGTACCACGATGGACTTAGCATCGGAACGCCGTGCACAGGAACGCCCATATGATGCAGGAAGCAGGCTTCCAACAGGATCTTATCGTGAGCAGAAAATTTATGGCCAGGAAACCAATATAGATTTTTTACTGAAGTACGATAAAAGTATCAGTAAAGATGTAAAGATGGTAGCAACTGTGGGTGGTAGCCAATTAAGAAATAAGTATAACAAAGCAGATCTTAGAGCTGATGGTCTTAAAATACCTGGTGAATATACACTTGAGAATAACTTGTATCCATTAGTTTCAATTCCAGATACTAGCAGGTATAGAATTAATAGTTTTTATGGAGTATTGTCGACAAGCTATAAAAACTACCTTTATTTGGATATCACGGGTCGAAAGGATTGGAGTAGTGTGCTTGCTACGCCAAACAGAACTGATAATGTCGGATTTTTCTATCCTTCAGCGAGCTTAAGCTTTTCTTTGTCCGACTATTTTAAATTGCCTAAAGCCGTTAGTTTAGCGAAGTTAAGAGCCTCAGTTTCGAAAGTGGGTAGCGGCGGTACTACGCCTTACCGAACTTCTTACGCCTATTCGTTGGCATCAAATGGTACTTATCCTGATAGTGCGTTGGTAAACCCATCCACGTTGCCTAATCCGAATTTGAAACCATTAAAAACAACTACTTATGAATTTGGAACAGATTTAAGGTTCTTTGGTGATCGTTTGGGATTAGATGTCGCTTATTATGCAGGCAACACTAAAAATCAGATTTTAACCCGTATAGTAGATCGTGCTTCTGGGTACAATACTGCTATTATCAACGCCGGACAAATCAATAACTCTGGTATTGAAGTAGCTCTTAATGCTATTCCGGTACGACTGCAGAGTGGGTTCACCTGGAGTACTTATATGACTTTTGCTGCGAATAAGAATAAGATTGTTTCTTTACCTGATAGCTCAATTATTCTTAGAACAGGGCCGATTGCAGGAGGACAAATTGTTGCAAAGGTTGGAGGAAGTATGGGTGATCTGTATGGAAGAGGATATGAGCGTTCGCCGGACGGACAGATTGTATATGATCCGGCAACAGGTAATGCAAAGATAACCTCTGATGTAGTTTATATTGGAAATACGACACCTAAGTTTAAATTTAGTTTTGGCAATAATTTTAATTATAAACGATTTAGCTTAAACGTACTATTTGACGCTCAGGTGGGCGCAGTAGGGCACTCTTTGCTGAATTACAAAATGGTGGAGCAGGGTAAATTGGCTAGTACCCTTCCGGGGAGATATAGTGGTATTATTGGTAAAGGGGTGATTCAGAATCCTGACGGGACTTATCGTCCAAATGATGTAATCGCCTATGATATTGATGATTATTATCGTTCGCATATGGGTTCAGAGAATGCAGAGGGCAGTACCTTCAGTACCGATTTTATTAAATTCAGAGAAGCCAGCCTTAACTATTCGTTTCATCCGAAATGGCTGGTAAATACAGGGCTGTCGTCAGTAACATTGGGTGTTTATGGTCGGAACCTATTTATTTGGTCACCATGGCCCATGTTTGATCCAGAGTTTGGTACTCTTAGCGGATCAGACATTGTCACCGGTTTTGAGATTGGACAATTCCCATCAACCAGAACTTTCGGATTTAATTTAGTTGTTGGAATTTAATTATTAAAAATGAAAAAGATCATATATAAAGTTTTTGGAGGCTTATTGCTATCGGCTATTACACTTTCTTCATGCGATAAAGACTTTGAAGGGATAAATACGGACCCCATTAATATCATCAATACCACACCTGAAAAACTTCTTGCACCATCACTTGTGAGCACTTTAAGTGCAAACATGATACGCAACCGTAATTTTACTAATGAGTTAATGCAGGTTACCGTGAGTATAAGTGATGGAGATGCTACCGTAATGAGATATGAATTTAGACGTACCTGGTCTGATTATCTGTGGAACAGTTGGTACATTCAAGTAAACAACTTTAAAGACATATACAATCTGGCAGGTCAGCCGGAAAATTTGAATTCATCTTACCAGGGTATTTCACTTATTTGTCAGGCATGGGTATTTTCCATGCTTACAGATACCTATGGTGATGTGCCTTATACGCAAGCAGGAGAGGGTAGGAATGGTGTTGTTGAGCCTGCTTTCGATAAACAAAAGGATATTTATCTGGACCTGTTTAACAAACTGGAAGAAGCCAATACTTTGCTTGCTAAAAATACTGCAATTGAAAAATTAAGCGATCCAGTATATAACGGAAACATCGACAAATGGCGCAAGTTTGGGAATTCATTATATCTAAGGCTGTTGCTGCGTGTCTCAGGAAAAGCCGAGGTTACAACTACCAGCATTGCTAAGATAAAGGAGATTGTGGATACTAACGCAGCTAAATATCCAATTATGGGTAGTAATAACGAGTCTGCTGTACTGAAGTGGACTGGTGAAGCGGGGGTAGGCCCGTATGTAAATCCCTATGTGAATGGCATAAGGGTTCAAGATTTCAGAACGCCTGCTATGTGCAGCTTCTTTATTAACAGGCTTCGCGATTGGCAAGACCCACGTGTTGATATTTCTACCTATGGCGATAATAGTGTTTGCCGCTTGGGAATTAACCCTACGGGCTCTGGCATGTCGGGTGTGCCAAGTGGTTATTCTGTTGGAACGGGTGCCATTAAACGCTCTTATTTTTATTCTAGTGATCAGGAGGTAGGTGGTAAGGCTGCAGGCGCAAGGTCATTGCAACAATCTTCATTGGGAGGTATAATAATGAACTTCGCTGAACTACAATTTATCCTGTCGGAAGCTGCATTGAAAGGATGGATCAGCGGCTCTGCCGAGACCTATTATAATAAAGGAATAGCCAGTGCAATTAATTATTGGGTACCGGCATTTGTTGCAGACCCATCAACAGTTGTTTTTAAAAAGTATGTGAATGATGCTGACATAAACTGGAATGCTAGTCTATCAGAAGATGAAAAAATGGAGCAGATCCATGTCCAAAAATATTATGCTTTGTTCTTGGTAGATATGCAGCAATGGTTTGAATATCGTCGTACAGGTCACCCAATATTGCCTAAGGGGCCGGGTCTAAAAAATGGAGGCATAATGCCGGCCAGAATGACTTATCCCGTTTATGTGCAATCGGCCAATCCAACCAATTATCAGGCTGCAGTAGCTGCACAAGGACAAGACGAAATATTTACCAATGTATGGTGGCAGAAACCATAGACCAGTTAAAAAATCAAAGATATTCACATGAAAAAAACAATATTTAACAGCATCATTTTACTTGCGGTAGCGCTGGTTTGGTTTGGGTGCGAAAAGGAAAATTATCCGGGCGGAACAATAAGTTCTTACTTTCCAATATATGATCTTAGAAATCTTTATAAGGGGGCAGACATAACCCTTAACAAAGATAATATGTTCGGATCAACAAGTGTAGAAGGTATTGTGATCTCTGATCACTCCGGACATAACCTGCCTTCGGGACTTTTAGTTATAGAACAATACAGACGCTTAGGCTTAGTAAGGGGTATTTCTATACCCATAGGATCAGCGGCCACGGATTATACTCCGGGGGATTCGGTTCAGATAAATATAGAAGGCGGTGTACTTAAGCGCTCGGACGGGATATTGCAAGTTACAGGAGTAGATCCTGGTGCAATCACAAAAATTGCTTCAGGAAGGCCGATTCCTAAAAACAGGGTAGCGAGTAGCAAAATCAAAGAAAATCCGAATGACTACGAAAGTACATTTGTGGCTATTGTTAAGGCGAGTTTTGATCCGGCAGTAGAAAGTACTGCAACATATGCCGGAGATAGACCTATTAATGATGGTTTTGATAATATTACTTTACATACAGAGGCTACAGCAACATTTGCCAATGCGGGGAATCTTAATTTTAATGCTGTTTATTATGGCATTGTTTTTAACAAGCAGGATGTAGACGGAAAACTTACACCAGAACATCGGATACGCACCTTAAAAGATGTTAAGGCATTAAGTCCTGTACCAGAAGTTGCACCAGTAATTATCACAGGTTATATGGCTGATGTTAAAGGGGGGGATGGGAATTATGAGTATATGCAGTTTAAGGCTACCAAATTCATTGACTTTTCATTAACACCTTATTGCGTAGTGGTTACGAATAATGCAGGCGCAACCAATCCAACGGGCTTTCCAACTTTGGGCTGGGCTACGGGCAGTCGTGCTACAACCGGAAACGCAAGAACATTTAAATTCAATCTTACCTCAGGAACTGTAAACAAGGGGGAGTTCTTTTATGTAGGCGGAGCCGGTAAAATGATCAATGGATCTGGGTCTACCTCTATGAGTAGTAGTAAATGGATCAGAGCATTTGATTATACCAAAAGTGATGGTGATGGTTTTGGACTAAAAACCACTGGCTTATTTGCAAATAGCGGCAATGCTTCGGGCTTTGCCATTTTTGAAGGTACGGTCGTCGACGTGAGTACTGACCCTGTAGATGTTGTATTTATCGGTTCCGGGGGAAGTTTATACAATGCAGAAACAGGATTGGGCTATCGTATAGCAAATACTGATCTTTATGATAAGGTAGACGTTTTATCAGACAATCTGAAATCTACTCCTTTTTATCTCAGCGGCACTAATACTATGAACTTTATTTATACTGAGGCCGATAAAGGCTACTTTAATAAGTTAGGTGGTATTTATGATGTTGCATTAGGAAAATGGATGAAAGCAAGACGTCAGGTAGCAATAGAGTTAACCAAGACTTCAGTACTTAGCGAAATTGAAGGAGTGTTTCCAGGTCCCTCGGAAGAAAATCCTGAGGGTTTTCCATCCACAGTAATCAAATAAATAGCCAATTGAATTATAATAATTGAAATAGAAGATGAATAGAAGATCCTTTATACAAAGCTTTGGCTTAATTACAGGCTGTGCCTTTATTACACTAAAATCAAGCGCTTTTGATAATTTAAAGCGGAACAAAACTATAAGTGGTAAAGTGACCTCGGGAAAGAAGGGAATTGCTAATGTTGCTGTCTCCGATGGATTTTCGGTGGTGCTTACAGATTCAAGTGGAAATTATTTAATTACACCTCATGAAAGAGCTGGCAGTATCTTTATGAGTACCCCTTCAGGATATGAATTTAAAACTGATTATAATGTTGCCAGACAATATGAGCAGTTGGGCAGCAAAAATGAATATGATTTTGTGTTGCAACCGCTAAAGGTAAAAGATGATAAACATACTTTTATCATTTGGGCAGATCCACAGGTTAAGAATAAGAAGGATGTGGCGCAGATGATGAATACTACTGTGCCTGATGTTCAGCAGCTGATTGCATCACTTCCAAAGGATACCTTAGTTCATGGTATAGGTGTGGGCGACCTGGTATGGGATGACCTTACACTGTTCAAAGATTACAATGAAGCGGTGAACCAGATGAACATCCCCTTTTTTCAGGCCTTAGGAAATCATGATATGGATTACCGTATGGGAGGAGATGAAACTTCAGATAAGACCTTCAAAGAAATGTATGGTCCAACATATTACTCATTCAACCGGGGAAGGGCACATTACGTTGTGTTGGACGATGTGCGGTATTTGGGTATTGAGAGACAATATGATGGCTTCATTACAGAGGATCAGCTGGCCTGGTTAGAAAAGGATCTTAAACTAGTGTCTAAAGACAGTTTGTTAATTATCAATCTTCACATACCGGTTTATAATCAGGTAAAAAACAATGCTGATTTTTATGCGCTCCTGAAAGGATATAATAATGTACACATTATGTCTGGCCACACCCATGTCAATGCTAATAACATTTCCGATGGAATTTTTGAACATAATCATGGGGCGGTGTGCGGAGCATGGTGGACTGGTCCAATTTGTGGGGATGGAACACCCCGGGGATATGGTGTATACAATGTTGATGGTAATCAGTTAAAATGGTATTATAAATCCACAGGACAAGATAGAAGTGAGCAAATGCGACTGTATGTAGACAAACTTACAGATCAGGTGCGATTGATTGCGAATGTTTGGAACTGGGATTCTCAATGGACCGTAAATTATTTTCTTGATGATGAACCTGTGGGCATAATGGAACAGCAATTGGGACTTGATCCAATGGCTATCCAACTTTACAAAGGTCCTGAATTGCCTAATCCGAGAAAATTTGTTGAGCCAAACCAAACAGGTCACTTATTTATCGCTCATTTTAAACCTTCGGTAAAAAGAGTCAAAGTAGTAGTTAAAGATCGCTTTGGAACAGAGTATAATAAAGAAATAACTATATAAGGTGTAGTTACTATTTTAGTACACACTCATCGTCATTTTGAACTTATTTTGTTTCGCAGCTTTTTAAGAGCTCAGAATGACGATTTTTTCCACCTCAAACTAAAATAAGAATAGATACTATAAGTATGCTGCAGATACTTTTCTGGTAAATAAACAGGAAGATTTATTAATGTACTTATTTTCTGCATAAGTTTCTTTTCCCAGCTTGCGTAGGGTTTTATAATGGGATACCAATGCTGCGGTAAAGGTGGAGCTTTCAATATATGGTAGCCCGAATTCTGCTGCAGTTTCCTTAACAATCCCACCAATGGCTGGATAATGTATGTGACATATTTTAGGAAAAAGATGATGTTCTATTTGTCTGTTTAATCCTCCGCATAAAAATCCAGTCAACTTACTGTCGATGGCAAAATTAGCTGTTGTTCTCATTTGATGTTCAGCCCAGGCTTCTTCTATATTGCCATGGGTATCGGGATTTGGAAAGCTTGTGCCTTCAACCACATGCGCTAATTGAAAAACAAGGCCTAATACAAGTCCCTGTGAAAATTGCATTGCTAAAAATCCAATAAGAAATTGCCACCAAGTGATGTCAAGTATTATTAAAGGTAAGCCTATAAATAGGAAATAATAGATTCCTTTATAAAAAAAGAGTTTAAAATATTCAATTTTTGGGTGCGTTAAAACGTGCTCACCGATCTTTTTTTGAAAGAATTTTTTATAGTCCTTTCTAAATACCCAAGACAGCATAGCAAAGCTGTAGAGTACAAAGGCATAAAAATGTTGATAGCGCTGAACTCTATTAACCGTTTCACCATCCGAAAAACGAATTAAGCCAGGCGCCACATCGATGTCTTCATCATGTCCTGCAATATTGGTGTAGGTATGATGTACAATATTGTGGCAAATATTCCAGACATATGGGCTTGCACCAATAAGATTAAATACGAAACTGAAAATTTTATTAACTGCCAAATGAGGTGAAAGTGCTTTGTGAATAGCATCATGACAAACATTAAATCCTACAAATGCACCAAACATACCGAGTATAATTGCTAGCAAAAGCATAATAGGGAGGCTTAAACTTGCGGTAAGGATTAATAAATAACTGGCTACAAGACCTGTAAGAAAAAAACACGCCTTAAACCACATTTGTCCATTTGCATAGGTAGAAACATTGTTTTCGTTAAAATAAGCATCAACTCTTGAACGTACAGTAGCATAAAATGCAGATCTATTGGCATTGGTAAACTTGACCTTTTTCGTCATGAATTGTTCTCCCTCTTCTTAAGTATTCTCTATACCCCTATGATATTCAGCTAATGTACCATAAATATATAGACATGGTATAAACGTTATATTATTTAATTACGTTAGTACTATGAGTTTAGATTTTCATCTATATTTACTGTGAATTAGTGATTCTATATAAATCATTAAAATTGGATGGATAACGTTAATATAAAGCAATTAGCTAAGGCACTAAATTTATCAACTTCAACAGTTTCAAGAGCTTTTAGAGATAATAGCGATATTAGTAAAGAGACTAAAGAGCGTATATTAACAATGGCAAAAGAGCTGAATTATCAGCCTAATCATCATGCCAGCAATCTAAGAGAGCAGCGAAGCAGAACCATTGCAGTAATTGTTCCCGAGATGGCAAATAATTTTTTCTCTCAAGCTATACATGGAATAGAACGCATAGCACGGGAAAAAGGTTACCACATTCTGATCTATGCTACAGATGATGATTATCAAAAAGAAGTATCTTTTATCAGGCATTTACATAACGGGAGAGCAGACGGAATTATAATGTCTGTGTCGGGTGAGGCCAATGACCATAATTATTTGAATGAACTTACGCAAAAACGTTTACCTCTTGTTTTCTTTGACCGTGTTTACGAAGATATTATTACGCCCAGAGTAATCACTAATGACTATGACAGCAGTTTTTCTGCTACCCAGCATTTGATTAAGCAAGGATGTACCCGTATAGCTTATCTGGTTATTAATAAGAACCTTTCTATCGGTAAATTTCGGATGCAGGGATATATAGATGCATTAGTAAAATATAAGATACCTTACGATGAAAGCCTTGTAATCGATTGTACAAATAGCTACCCAAAAAATAATGTGATTTTGAAGAAGGTACTTACTGAGTTAAAACCCGATGGCATTTTTACTTCCGTTGAGCGCCTTGCGTTTGCAACCTATTATGCTTGTTATGATTTAAAAATTTCTGTCCCTGAGCAGCTTAAAGTAATAGGCTTTTCCAGTTTGGAGATTGCACCTTTATTGAATCCTTCATTAACAACAGTTACACAGCCGGCCACAAAAATTGGTATTGAGGCGGCTTTGCTTCTATTTAAAATGCTCGAAGATCCATCGTCGGTAAATCCAAACGAGAAGATCGTCCTTAATTCAAAACTAATCAAGAGAAGATCGACCGAAATCTGAGGCCGAACCTGAATCAAAAGAGGGGAGATCCCACTTACAAAAAGCAATATTTTTTAATGAAAAAACTGGGCCGTTTTTTAGGGTCTATTTTGCTGTTTTTTTTCAAAAAAAACTGGCGATTTTCCGATTTCACGCAGAATTTCAATCCAAATCTTAAGGAGCCGACATAAAATATGTTGAAAACTTCGGGAACGTTCCCGGTAACGTTCCCGAATAAATGATCAAAAATACATAAGTGTAAAATGTACACTAAATAGCTTTATTTAACTTTATAAGATATTTATAATCAAACTGTTATTGTTTATTTAGGTTGATTTATGTAAAATTGACTTACAAATTTATAAAGCTATTTTTCTTGTTTTGAAGTATAAAATATTGTGTTAAAAAAAAATATGATATAAAATTTTGATTTATCAAGTCCGCTTGTAAATTTACCATAACTGTTACATACTGTTAACATTAACCAAATATTACACTAAAAAACGAGCCCAAATATGAAAGTATTTTACCTTACGAAGCACTGTCTTCTGGTGCTTTTAACGCTTGCTGTTTTTACAGCAAATGCACAAACCAGTTCACTAACTGGAAAAGTACTCGATGAGACTGGATTACCTTTGCCAGGAGCATCAATACAAATCAAAAGTTTAAATAAAAGTACTACCACTCCGGCAACCGGAATTTTTCAATTAGGTGGATTAAAAAATGGTGTTGTAACTGTTACGGTTACCTATATAGGATACGAGACCCTTAACCAACAGGTTACCATCAGCGGAAACACCAGCGTAGATTTTAATTTAAAACCAGACGCACAGAATCTTAGTGAGGTGGTTGTAATTGGTTATGGTACTTCGGAGAAGAAAAATTTAACAGGATCAATTAGCACTGTTAGTGCCAAAGATTTCCAGAAAGGAGCAATTACTACCCCCGAGCAATTAATTCAAGGCAAGGTTTCGGGTGTAAACATTACCTCAAATGGTGGAGCACCCGGTGCTGGAAGTGTTATCAGGATTAGAGGGGGAGCATCTCTTAATGCAAGCAACGATCCTCTTATTGTAATTGATGGGGTGCCATTAAGTGGCAATACCATTGGCAATGCTCCAAGTCCACTCGCGTTAATAAATCCAAATGAGATTGAAAGCTTTACTGTATTGAAAGATGCCAATGCAACCGCAATTTATGGATCAAGGGCATCTAATGGCGTAGTTTTGATCACTACTAAAAAGGGTTCTGCTGGTACGCCGGTAATTAATTTCAGCACAAATAATTCGTATGCAACTATTGCCAAAAAAGTGGGCGTACTCTCTGCTGACCAGATAAGGACCGTTGTTAATGATAATCCAGATGTTAAATATGATGACAATCCTGATCATACATTCAAAGCTTTACTAGGTAATTCCAATACAGATTGGCAAGATGAAATCTATAATAATTCATTCACAACAGATAATAATTTAAGTCTTTCGGGAGCTTTCCATGGAGTGCCATATAGGGTTTCTGGAGGTTATTTAGATCAAAAAGGATTGTTAATCACTGACAGATTAAAACGCGCTACCGGTGGGTTCGGAATTTCACCAAAACTATTTGGCGACCACTTGAAAATTGATCTGAATTTAAAGGGATCATTAACAGAAGCTCATTTTGCAAATCAGGATGCGATACAAAATGCTATCCAATTTGATCCTACCCAATCAGTTTATGCAGAGAACAAATACGGTAACTATTTTGAATGGATTCAGGGTGATGTTCCTAATCCTAATGCGCCAAGAAATCCAGTTGGACTGATCAGATTAAGAGATAATAATGGAAAAACTGAGAGAAGCTTTGGTAACGCGCAATTCGATTACTCTTTTCATTTTTTACCTGCGCTACATGCTAATCTTAATTTAGGTTATGATGTTTCAAAAGGTTATGGAACCGTTCGTGTGCCAATATATGCAGCTCAAAGTGCAGCCACACAAGGCTCATTTACCCGATCAGTAGGTACCCAAAGAAATAAAGTTTCTGAGTTCTATTTAAATTATGCCAAATACGTTGAAAGTATTAAAAGCAAATTCGATGTAACTGCAGGTTATGGATACTATGACAACTCTTCTACTACTTATAACTTTGCCAGCTACAAAGGAACCGGAGAAGTTATATCAACCCCAACTTTCCCGTTTGCAATAGAGCGTGAAAAATTACTTTCATACTACGGCAGGTTTGTATATACCCTTGCAGATAAATATATTCTATCAGCAACTATGCGTGCAGATGGTTCCTCTAGGTTTGCAGAGGAAAATCGCTGGGGTTATTTTCCTTCAGTAGGTTTTACCTGGAGAATAATTGGCGAGGATTTTCTTAAAGACAGTAAAGTCTTGTCTGACTTGAAATTGAGATTAAGTTATGGTGAAACTGGAAATAAGGATGGAATTGGTAACTACAATTATTTGTCAAAGTACTATTCAAATACCGGGCAAGGGCAATACCAGATTGGAGATACGCTTTACGACTATTATACACCAGCAGCTTACGATCCTGATTTAAGATGGGAAACCACTACAACCTATAACGCTGGTTTAGATTACGGTTTCTTTGATGGCCGCATTTATGGTGGGATTGATGTTTATTATAAAAAAACAAAAGATCTATTATCGACTGTTGATATTCCTTCTGGAACCAATTTTAACAACAGGTTGTTAACCAATGTTGGTAATATGGATGTAAGAGGAGCAGAGGTTAATTTGAACTTTTCGGTAATCAAGGGTGAAAATACCAACTGGGATTTTGGAGTAAATGCTGCCTACAATAAAAGAAAGGTAACCAATCTTTCCCTAAACCCCGATCCTAAGTTTATAATTGATGCGGGAGGTATCACTGGTGGTACAGGAATAAACCTAAAATATAATGCGATCAACCAGATCCCGGGTTCCTTTTATGTGTATAAGCAAGTTTATGATTCAAATGATAAACCACTTGAAGGTGTTTATGCAGATTTAAATGGAGATGGAATTATTAATACAGGTGACCAGTATTTCTACAAAGCACCTGATCCTAAATTTACATTTGGTTTTAATACTTCTTTCAATTACAAAAAATGGACTTTGAGCACAGTTTTAAGAGCTAATCTGGGCAATTACATTTATGATAATGTTTCTTCAAACTTCGGTGTTAAAAGAAATATCCTAAGCCCTACAGGTTTAATAAACAATGCCACTTCGGATATCTATAATACAAATTTTACTAATAACCAGTATCTAAGTGATTATTATATAAAAAACGCATCCTTTTTAAAGATGGATAATGCCGGGATTGCTTTTGATGCAGGAAGAATATCTAAAAGTAATAACATCACTTTACGTATATCAGCAAATTGTCAGAACGTATTCGTAGTTACAAAGTATAAAGGTTTAGATCCGGAATCAATTTTAGGGATTGATTATAACCTGTATCCACGACCAAGAACATATACTTTAGGTTTTAATGTTGGTTTTTAATTAAAGAAATAGAATGAAAAATTTATATAAAGTATTAACAGTTTCCAGCATTTTATGGCTGTCTGTTTCTTCATGTAAGAAGAGTGATTTGAACTTAACACCTACCAATGATCAAATAGCGTCCAGCGTTTATTCAACGCCGGCAGGTTATAAGCAAGAATTGGTGAAATTGTATGCAAGTTATGCCTTAACCCATTCAAGTGGTGCGACTGCCGAAAGTGATATAGGTGGACTAAATCCTGGTTTTACCGATTTCTTAAGACTGTTCTGGATGTCGCAGGAGCTAACTTCAGATGAGGCAATTTGTTCTTGGAATGATACTGGAATACCTGATTTGAATCAGATGACCTGGACTTCAGAAACTACATTTTTAAGAGGGTTATATTCACGCAGTATTTATCAGATTACTGTTTGTAATGAATTCCTTCGTGAAAGTACACCAGAGAAACTTTCATCAAGAGGTATTTCAGGGGCTGATGCTACGGCTATTCAGAGATACCGCGCCGAAGCCCGATTCTTAAGAGCATTTCAGTATTGGGTATTATTAGATGGTTTTGGGAATCCTCCGTTTATAACTGAAAACGATGTTATTGGTAAAGTTCCACCTAAACAAATCAAGCGTACAGACTTGTTTAATTATGTTGAATCAGAACTAAAAGCAATTGAATCCGATCTTGCTGATGCCCAGACGAATGAATACGGCAGAGCTGATAAAGGTGCTGATTGGGCTCTATTGGCAAGGCTATATCTAAATGCAGAAGTATACACAAGCACGGCAAAATACACAGAAGCTATTACCTATTCGAGTAAAGTCATTAATGGTGGTTATTCTCTTGCCAGTACTTATAAAAACCTATTTCTAACAGATAATAACATTACAAGTAAAAATGAATTAATTCTAACCATTAACTATGATGGCATTCATACTCAGAATGATGGAGGTACAACATATCTTATCAACGCAGCTATCAATGGAGATATGAAACCAGCCGATTTTGGTGTGCCGACCGGTGGGTGGGCAGGCAATCGTACTAAGAATCCCCTTCCTCTGATTTTTGGAGATTACAGCGGTAACACCGATAAAAGAGCGATGTTCTTTGGAACAAAGCTTGCTAACGATGAAATGGGTGTTTTCTCTGATGGTTTAAGAGTTACCAAATTTAGAAATGTAAACTCAGCAGGGGTTCCCGCTCCTTCTATTGAAGGCAAATTTTCTTCTCTTGATTTTCCATTATTCCGCCTGGCTGAACAATACTTAATTTATAGCGAAGCTGTTACCAGAGGAGGCTCTGGCGGTAATGCAGCTCAGGCACTTACTTATGTGAATAACTTACGTGAACGTGCTTATGGCAACACTTCCGGAAATGTGGCCTCTTTATCAATTCCTTTTTTCCTGGATGAAAGAGCCAGAGAGTTGTATTGGGAAGGATTTCGTCGAACAGATCTAATCCGTTATGGTAAATATACAAATGGCTCGTATGTATGGCCATTTAAAGGCGGTGCTAAAGCTGGTACTGGGGTATCTGATACAAGGAATTTGTTTCCGATACCATCTGCAGATCTTATTGCTAATACAAATTTAGTCCAAAACGCAGGTTATTAATTTAACACATAAAGAAGAAATTATTGATATGAAATCATTAATCATAAAATCCATTGCTTTAGGTTTAATCACCATAGGGCTTTGGTCTTGTAAAAAAGAGGAAACGAAGATAGTTGCATCCTCGGGTACCCCTGGAACTTTAAAGTCATCTGTATCTACATTAGTACTGGATAAGGCTATGCTAAATACAGATGTAATTACACTTGACTTAACTAATGCTTCGTTCGGATATCAGGCGGGCATTACAAATGTACTTCAAATGGCAGTTAAAGGAACAGACTTTAAAACGCCTAAAGAAATTGCATTAGAAGCAAATGCACTCTCTAAAGTATTTAAGGGTGTGGATTTTAATAATTTGTTACTGGCACTGAACTTACCATTTACTGAAAATTCAGAGCTAGAAATGAGGATTAAGTCGTCAATTTCCAGTGCTGTAGCGCCGGTTTACAGTAATGCATTAACACTTAGTGCCAGACCGTTCCCATTAACTACATGGATTTATGTTCCAGGAGCATATCAGGGTTGGAATCCACAAACAGCAGACAGCCTAATTTCGCCTACCGGAAATGGTGAATTTAAAGGAGTAATTGGATTTACTCCGGGTAATCTTGAATTTAAAATTACGCCAGCTAAAAAATGGGATATTGCTTATGGAGATGCGGGTGGGGGTAAAATAAGTCCGACTGCAGGTGATAATTTTAAAGCTCCTGGTGCAGGTGCATTTCAGCTTTTTGTTGATTTAAACAAAAATCAAATAGAAATTACTCCAATAGTGTTTGCACTTATTGGAGATGCCACACCAAAAGGATGGGATGGAGATACAGATATGGCCTATGCCCATGGCGTATGGACAGTTACCGCTGATTTAAAAATCGGAGAAATGAAATTCAGACAGGATCATAAATGGGATGTGAACTATGGCGGTAGTGGTGGAACTGCAATTTTTAATGGTGGCAATATTAAAGTTACTTCAGCAGGTAGTTATACCGTCACATTCGATGTGAGCAATTTGAAGTATACTCTGGTTAAAAACTAACTTTCATATATAAATATTACCCCGCATTGCTCAATCTTTTGCGGGGTATATATTACCTAATCTCGTATTTGTTTATAACCGATTAATCTTAAAAAATGAGAAAATCATTTATTCTATTGTTTCTTGCTCTATTGGCAACAAGAGTTAATGCACAAAAGCTAGAACGTGTTGAACCTATGTTTTGGTGGGTTGGAATGCACAATCCTAAATTGCAGCTTCTTATACATGGCAATGAGATAGCTGCTTTAGAGGCAGAGATAAACTATCCGGGAGTGAAACTTGCAGAAATTCATAAAGTTGAAAACCCAAATTATCTTTTCCTTGATCTTGAAATATCTGCGGAAGCTAAGGCAGGTAAATTCCCGATTGTATTTAATAAAAATGGCAAAAAGAAGCTGCAATATGTTTACGAACTTAAAAACAAAGAACAATCTTCGTCCCGAATTCAGGGAGTAACAAGTAAAGATCTTATTTATCTGTTAATGCCGGACCGTTTTGCAAATGGTGATAAATCTAATGATGTAATAAAGGGCATGCGCGAAACTAAGTTGAATCGCGATTCGATGTATTACCGTCATGGTGGTGACCTGCAAGGATTAATTGGTAAATTCGATTATTTAAAAGACCTCGGTATTACCACCATCTGGATGACACCGGAAATCGAAAATGATATGCCACTGGCTTCGTACCATGGCTATGCTGCTACAGATCATTACAAAATTGATCCACGCTATGGCACCTTAGAACTTTACAAAACATATGTTAATAAAGCGCATGAAAAAGGACTAAAGGTAATTAAGGATGTTGTTCATAACCATATGGGAACCGGTCATTGGTTCTATAATGATATGCCAATGAAAGATTGGGTTAATCAATGGCCGGCTTATACACAAACCAGCTATCGTGATGAGCCTGTAATGGATCCGCATGCTTCAGAAACAGATAAGAAAAAAATGCTGGACGGGTGGTTCGTGCCTTCAATGCCAGATTTCAATCAGAAAAACCCATATGTTCAAAATTACATTACTCAAAATCACATCTGGTGGATTGAATATGCAGGTATTGATGGACTAAGATTAGATACTTATCCGTATAATGAACCTGAATATATGAGAGATTGGGCTATAAAACTAAAGGCCGAATTCCCGACCTTATCTATTTTTGGTGAAACGCTTGTGAATTCTGTTGCATCTCAAGCTTTTTTTACTGGTGGAAGCACCGTGAGGCCAGGTTTTGATACCGAACTGCCGGGAATAACCGACGCTGTTATCAAAAATGCAATTTATGAAGCCTTGAATGGAAAGTCGGGATGGACTGATGGGATCTTTAGGCTTTACACCACCATTGCTCAAGACTTCCTTTATAAGGATGCAGACCAGAATGTAGTCTTCCTTGACAATCATGATATGAGCAGGTTTTATTCTATGGTTGGAGAAGACCTAAACAAATTCAAAACAGGCATGTCCATTTTATTAACCATGCGCGGAATACCTCAAATCTATTATGGCACAGAAATCCTAATGAAAAACTTTTCTAACCCTGATGGATTGGTGCGCTCTGATTTTCCAGGTGGATGGGAGGGAGACAAAACTGATAAATTTACAAAGAATGGTCGTACGGTTCGGGAAAATGAAGCATGGAATCATATCAGTATTCTTGCCAACTATAGAAAGGAGAGTATGGCATTGCAAACAGGAAAGTTAATGCAATTTGTACCTGAAGATGGATTATATACTTATTTCAGATATACTGTAGACGGCAAAAAGGATGTAATGATTGTAGTTAACACAGAAGATAAAGTAAAAGAGTTAAACACCTCTCGTTTTGTGCAGCGCCTTTCAAAAGTAACTTCTGCCACTAACATCCTTACAAAAGAAAAACTAAATAGTATTAAAACCATTTCAGTACCTGCAAAAACAACCCTTGTTTTAGAATTAAATTAGATGCAAAATACACAACAAATAGCCTGCATATTTGATCTTGATGGAGTATTGGTAGATACAGCAGTTTATCATTATAAAGCGTGGAAACAGCTGGCCAATTCATTGGACTTTGATTTTACTCAATTGCAAAATGAGCAATTAAAAGGAGTAAACAGAATGCGTTCATTAGAAATGATTTTGAATTGGGGTGGTATGCAGAAATCTGCTGAAGAAAAAGAAAAATTAGCAAGTCTCAAAAATTCGTGGTATGTAGCTATGATCAATAAAATGACAACAGATGAGGTGCTGCCTGGTTCTTTAGCATTATTGACCGAATTAAAATCATCTGGTATAAAAATCGCTTTAGGATCGGCAAGCAAAAACTCTTCTATTATTTTGCAGCGCACCAATCTCGCACATTTCTTTGATGCAATTGTAGATGGTAATTCAGTAACAAGCTCCAAACCGGATCCAGAAGTTTTTTTGAAAGCGGCAGAAATGTTAAATACGGAACCTGAAAACTGTGTTGTGTTTGAAGATGCGCAGGCCGGAGTAATGGCTGCACTTGCTGCAAATATGAAAGTTATTGGAATAGGTGATGAAGAACATCTAAAAGAAACGCATTTAATAGCAAAAGACTTGTCAGAGATTACACTCGGAAAAATCCTTGCCTTAAGGAATAATTAATTTGAAAATGCATAAGGCCAATTAACATTAACTACCAGAGAAGAATAGACGATGAAGAATTATATAAAACCAGATGAATGGAACATTATAGAGGAGGGCTTTGATCCACATTTAAATAAAATATCAGAAAGCATTTTTAGCATCGGCAATGGTCGGATGGGACAGCGTGCTAATTTTGAGGAAGCTTATTCAGGAGAAAGCCTTCAGGGAAATTATGTAGCTGGAATCTATTATCCAGATAAAACCCGTGTAGGGTGGTGGAAAAATGGCTATCCTGAATATTTTGCTAAAGTTCTTAATGCCACAAACTGGGTAGGTGTTGATATTAGGATTGGGGATGAGACCCTTGACCTCAATAACTGTAAGGTTACAGACTTCAAACGTGTATTAAATATGAAGGAGGGGTATCTTACACGCTCATTTATTGCTGAAAATAAAAATGGGCAGGCTGTTAAAGTTGTTGCCAAACGATTTTGCAGTATTGTAGATGATGAAGTGGGGGCATTACATTATCAATTGGTGCCACTAAACTTTGAAAACGTTGTATTATCTGTTACTTCTTTTATTGATGGAGATGTAAAGAATGAAGACTCCAATTATGATGAAAAGTTCTGGAATGAGGTAAGTAAAGAGCAGGATAAGAATACCGATTATTTATTGCTAAAAACAAAAAAGACTGATTTTGATGTTTGTACGGGTGCAAGATCAACCATACTGATAAATAATGAAAGTGTAAGCTTAAGTCCAGTTGTGAGTGAAAAATACGTTGGCCAAACAGTTAAGATAAATGTTAAGCAAGGTGATGTGATTGATGTTTATAAAATTGTATCCAATCTAACTTCCGAGAATCACCAGAAGCAGGTGCTAATTGAAAGATCAAAACAAGTAATCGATCAAACTTCTGCCAAGGGTTTTGAACAGTTGTTGAAAGAACATTCAGATGCGTGGGCAGTTAAATGGCAGGAAAGCGATATTGTCATTGCTGGCGATGCTGCTGCACAGCAAGCAATTAGATTTAACATATTTCAATTAAATCAAACTTATACGGGTAAAGATGCAAGGTTAAATATCGGACCTAAAGGGTTTACCGGGGAAAAGTATGGTGGCTCAACTTATTGGGATACTGAAGCCTATTGTATTCCTTTCTATTTATCAACAGCTCCTCAGGAAGTAGCTAAAAACTTATTGGTATATCGCTATAAACATCTTCAAAAGGCAATTGAAAATGCATCAAAGCTTGGTTTTAAAGATGGGGCCGCCCTATATCCGATGGTAACTATGAACGGAGAAGAGTGCCACAATGAATGGGAGATAACTTTCGAAGAAATTCATAGAAATGGAGCCATAGCTTTTGCCATATTTAACTATGTCCGTTATACCGGTGATGAAAGTTACTTAAGTGAATATGGATTAGAAGTTTTGATTGGCATTGCTCGTTTTTGGAAACAAAGGGTTAATTGGAGTACAGAAAAGAATAAGTATGTAATGCTGGGGGTAACCGGGCCAAACGAATACGAGAATAATGTTAATAACAATTGGTATACCAATACGTTAGCAGCTTGGTGCCTAAAATATACTGTCGACGCTGCTGAGATAGTGAAGGAAAAATATCCTGAGCAGTACCAGAGTGTAATATTAAAAACAAATCTGAATGCGAATCGGGAGTTTGCTGACTGGACAAAAATAGTTGCCAATATGTATTATCCTTATGATGAAAATACAGGAATATTTTTACAACAGGATGGTTTTATGGATAAGGAACAGATTCTGGTTAAAGACTTGCCTGCTGAGGAACGACCTCTAAATCAAAAATGGAGCTGGGACAGAATATTGCGATCAGGCTTCATTAAGCAGGCGGATGTGCTGCAGGGAATGTATTTCTTTGAAGAGGATTATGAATTGGAAACTTTAAGAAAAAACTTCGATTTTTATGAAAGCCGAACCGTTCATGAAAGCTCCCTTTCGCCCTGCGTGCATAGCATATTAGCTGCAAAACTTAACGATGAGCAACGAGCTTATGAATTTTACCTGCGCACTGCGCGCCTGGATCTGGATGATTATAATAATGATACTGAAGACGGTCTTCATATTACTTCTATGGCCGGTACATGGATGAGCATTGTTGAAGGATTCGCCGGAATGCGTGTAAGAAACAATCAGCTAAAGTTTAGCCCGTTTTTACCCAAACTGTGGGACTCTTTTTCCTTTACTATTGGTTTTAGAGGAGTACAATTAAAAATAAAGATAACTACAGGTCAAGTTATCATCACCAATAATTCAGAACAAAGCCTTGAAGTACTTATATTCAATGAATCATATAATATTCCCAAAGGTGAAAAGGTGATTTCTTATAATGGAACATTGGTATGAAAGGGTTAAAGTCATGTCTTCATCTGCACAAATGATTGAATTTTAATATGGAAAAGAGTAGCGTTAAACTAGCTAAACCAAGATTATCCTTTTGGAATATCTTCAATATGAGCTTTGGATTTTTGGGAATACAATTTGGATTTGCATTACAAGGTGGGTTCATGTCGAGAATTTTCCAAACACTGGGGGCAAGCGAAGGCGAAATTCCAATGCTTTGGGTAGCTGCGCCACTAACAGGTTTACTTGTCCAGCCAATAATTGGTTATTTAAGTGACAGGACATGGCATCCAACCTGGGGTCGCAGGAAACCCTTCTTTCTAATAGGAGCCATTTTAAGTACCTTAACATTATTCTTTTTGCCGCACTCACCTGTACTTTGGGTTGCTGCAGGCTGTTTGTGGGTCCTGGATGCATCCATAAATATAAGTATGGAGCCTTTTAGAGCGCTTGTAGCCGATAAGTTGCCTGAATCTCAACGGTCTTACGGGTTCGTAATGCAAACTTTAATTATCGGTGTGGGCACATGGATAGCCAGTAATTTGCCATGGTTGGTAAATAAATTAGGTGTATCAAACATTGCTGATCCTGGCATAGTTCCTCTTTCAATTAAAATAGCATTTGCCATAGGCGGCGCCGTATTTCTCTTATCTATATTATATACCATTTTTACGACCTCAGAATATCCTCCGGAAGATCTTGAAGAACTAAAGAAATCAAACCATGAGAGTAAGGGACTTTTAAACGGAGTTAAGGAGATTTTTCAAAGTATATCCAACATGCCAAGAACTATGGCACTTCTTGGGGTAATACAGTTCTTTAGCTGGTTCGCTTTTTTTGCCATGTGGAGTTTGGCTACACCGGCATTAACAGATCATGTCTTTAAAGCACCATTGCCTTTGGAACAAGCCTATAATATGAATGATGCAGCATCAAAAGCACTGTTTACCGATGCCAGTAAGGCATATAACAATGCGGCTGATCTTGTTGGCTCTTATATGGGGATGTATGGTTTATCTTCAATGGCTTTCGCCCTAATCTTAACGCTATATGCTGCAAAGCGAGATATCAATAGAAAATACATCCATATGATTAGTTTGTTGGCAGGGGGGATTGGGTTTATCTCGATGTACTTTATTGGCGATCCAGAGCGCCTGATTTATTCCTTTATATTAATTGGAATTTCGTGGGGTAGTATACTTTCTATGCCTTATGCGATGCTTTCAAGTGCGATACATGAAAAAAAAATGGGTATGTATATGGGGATCTTTAATATGTTTATTGTTATCCCACAGATTATAGCGGCTACTGGGGGGTTAAATTTTCTTTATCATTTGATTTTTGGTAAGGAAGCGATTAATGCGATGCTTCTTGCCGGTACTTCTTTGATCATCGGAGGGCTGGCTAATTTTCTAATTACTGATCCAAAGGTTATTAAACATGTAGGTGCAGATTTATAATATAAAGGTTGACCTGATTATAAACTTACCGTAAACTTGTATCTACAATAAAAAGGAGTTGAACAGGTAAAATAAAATACCTATTTTTACAGCCCGCTTATGGAACAGATAAAAACATCATTTGATTTTGAAAAACCTTTAGCTGAGCTTGTTCAGCAAATTGAAAAGGTTAAACAGGTTGCTGATAAGACAAAAGTAGACATGTCTGCTACCTTAGCAGAGCTTGAAGAAAAATTGGAACAAACGCAGAAGACGCTCTACAGCCATTTAACGGGCTGGCAAAAAGTTCAAATGTCCCGTCATCCGGAAAGGCCTCAGACTTTAGATTACATCAGCATGATCTGCGATGATTTTATTGAAATGCATGGCGACAGGACTGTAGGAGACGACAAAGCAATTATTGGTGGTTTTGCTACCATCGATGGTCAAACAGTAATGATTATTGGTCATCAGAAAGGTAAAAACACAAAAGAACGTCAGTACCGTAATTTCGGAATGGCTAATCCTGAGGGCTACAGAAAAGCACTTCGCTTAATGAGACTGGCCGAGAAGTTTAATAAGCCCGTTATATCCTTCATTGATACTATGGGTGCGTATCCTGGGCTTGAAGCCGAAGAACGTGGTCAGGGAGAGGCAATTGCTAGAAACTTATTAGAAATGTCAGTACTAAAAGTGCCTATTCTTTGTTTTGTTGTTGGTGAAGGCGCATCCGGAGGTGCTTTGGGTATTGGTATTGGAGATAAAGTATATATGTTAGAGCATACCTGGTATTCTGTGATTTCTCCGGAATCTTGTTCTTCAATTTTATGGAGAAGCTGGGACTATAAAGAAAGAGCAGCGGAATGTTTGAAGCTGACTTCTGATGATATGTTCAAAAACAAACTTATTGATGGAATTATAAAAGAACCTCTTGGTGGTGCACATCAAAATCCGGAGCAAATGGCGGGAACTATAAAAAAACAGATTCTTGATGATTTGAAAATACTTACTAAGGAAAAAACTGAGAAAATGATTGCCACCAGGATTGATAAATTCTGCGCAATGGGAGTTGTTGTAGAAGCGTAAACTCGCATTCCGCTCTCCGGCTGCATTAAATTGGCTTAGAAAAAGAGCCAAATGAACGCTAGGCTGGTTCGCAGAAAACGCACTGCCTACCGAACAAAAACAAATCAGGAATGAGCGCCAAACTCCTTTCCAAAATTTAAAAGATTATTGATAAACATAACAGAAAAAGGCCTCGATAAAATTTCAGGCTACTGAAAAAGTGGCTCGAAAATAAGTGAGATAAATAAAGGTATGGAATAATTAAATTTGACACCCTTAGATTTGGCTATAGAAAATTTTAGTCAGGAAAGCTGCTTACAACTTAAAGAAAATGGGGCAGTTCACAAATCGTGAACTGCCCCATTTTTGTAAAGGGCTTTTTCAGTACCCTCGCAAATTTTTGGGTCGTTTTCTGTTATTACGAATTTAACTATATGATTCTTTTAGTGCAGCCGGAGAGCAGAATACGAGCTTACCTATTATTGTTGTGCAAAATACTGTGAAAACCTTCCTTCTAATTCACTGAATTGTTTTGTCAAACTCTGACTTAATTTAGTTTCCTTGTTTGCCTCAGTGATTTTTGCCATTTGATTTAGAAACGACATACCTAGTTGTACATTCTGCCCGCCAATAAATTTGTTTTTGCTCTTAGATACATCGGCAAGATAAGTAAGTTCCTTTTGTATATAATCTGCAGATCTTTCGATAAGCGCATTAGCTCTTTTGTTGTCATTCAAAGTATACAGGTTTTCAGCCATAAAATAGGCTCCCATCATAGAACGCATGCCATAGAACTTATCAGGCATTACTTCGAAATAACGGTTCGCAACTTTTTTAGCATCTTCAATTTTTCCTTCTTTAACAAGGCCGCTAATAGCATTATTAAACATGCTTGTGAAAATAGAGATATCATCTGATGATTGTGTGTCAAGATAACGAGCATTCTTTACATTGCCCCATTTGAATTTATTCATCAAGTTATTGTATAGAACTGGAGTATTTACCAAGTCACTTTTTCCGGCAGCACTATCTATTTTTAAAGGCATCAGACGAATTGCAAGCCCTTCGTTATATAAATAGTTGTCCAGGCCATTATATTGCTCCGAAGGCACTGTGCTAGCAAAATAAACAGGTCTTTTCCAGTTATTGTGAACAAGGATGTCAAACATTGCTAAAGTGCCTTTAGTAACGTAGTTCTTATTAAATTTCCATTCAAGAGCTGGAACAATTTTAGCTGAATCTGCAGCACTAACTACTCCATTTTTAATAACATCAGCACGGTTTACAGTAAGTTTAAAGTTTTTGGTTGGGATAAAGTTTTCTTTAGTACCATCATTTAGGGGGAGTTTATCTTCATCATTGTCAGAAGTTAATACTTCAAAAATCTTACTCAGTTCAATTGAACCTGCAATTTTATAATCCTGATAATACATTACATCTCTATTGCCTTGTACATATTGAGATTCTTTCATGCTTATCGGCAATGGCTCAGATTCATTTTGCTTGCGCTTCATTCCATTTATATACCAGTCAGTATCAAATAAGCTTAGGTTTACTAGACGGATATCTGGTCTAACATTTTCAACTTCCTGTATGTACCAAAGCGGATAGGTATCATTATCACCATAGGTAAATAGAATTGCATTTGGCGCGCAAGACTCTAAATAATCAACCGCTATATCATGGGCAACAAGCTTAGTAGAACGATCATGATCATCCCATCCTTGTGCCGCCATAATTACGGGTGCTGCAAACAATCCAACAACTGTTGCCAGAACAGCGCCTGTAGCAGGGGTGACCTTCTTAAATAGCCACTCTTTTAAAGCCAGCGCTCCCAAACCTATCCATATAGCAAAGGCATAAAAGGATCCGGCATAGGCATAATCCCGCTCCCTTGGCTCCATAGGTTTTTGATTAAGATATAATACAATAGCCATACCTGTAAAGAAGAATAGCAACGCTATTATACCCGCATCTTTTTGATTACGTTGGAAATGCCATATTGCTCCAAGCAGCCCCAATATGAGCGGCAAAAAGAAGAACCTATTGTATGCATTATTGTCGGTTATAGTTGGAGGGAGGTGACTTTGGTCGCCGAGGCGAGCAGCATCTATGGGTTTAATCCCACTTAACCATTGGCCTTCGTACAAGCTTCCCTGACCCTGATCATCATTTTGGCGACCGACAAAGTTCCACATAAAGTATCTCATGTACATCTGGCCAGTCTGATAGCCAAAAAAGAATCCAATATTATCTATAAGGTTAGGGAAATGGGCATCATCAAAGCCCATCATGTCTTTGTAATAGCCTATATGTCGTGCGTCATCACTATACATCCTCGGAAAAGGTGTTGTTCTGTCATACTCGTAATCAGTTTTTCTTCCTGCAACTTCATACTTTTCAGCACCTTTTCTGTAAAGGGTTTTACCTTGTTTAATATCTACCTTTTGTGAGTTATAGTTAGGCCCAAATAGTAATGGCCTGTCACCATATTGTTCCCTGTTTAGGTATCCTAGAAAAGAGAAAGCATTATCAGGATCACTATTATTTAGATTAGGATCTGCCTTCGCGCGAATAATGATCATTGCAAAAGATCCATATCCGAATATGATTAATACTGTGGATAATAATGCAAGGTTCAGGATTTTCTTTTGATGTTTTATAGAATATCTAATACCCCATACAATACCGCCTATCAATAATATTGCAAAGAAAATAACACCAGACCCAAAGCCAAAACCTAAGGTGTTTACAAAAAACAAGTCAAAGTAAGCTCCAAAAGAAACCAGGTACTGAATGATACCGTATTGGATAAATGCTAAAATTAGAATACCAATTAAACCTGTTTTTACAATACCTGAAGTGGTTGCTTTTTTAGTTTTCTTAAAGTAATAAACGAAAGCAATAGCGGGTATGGTTAGCAGGTTTAGTAAGTGTATACCTATTGAAAGCCCCATAATGTAGGCTATAAGTAACAGCCACCTGTCAGCACGAGGTTCGTCGGCATGTGCTTCCCATTTCAATATAGCCCAGAAAACTATAGCTGTAAATAATGAAGATAAAGCATATACTTCAGATTCAACTGCCGAAAACCAGAAGCTATCAGAAAAGGTATAAGCTAGAGCACCAACAACACCAGCTCCCATAATTGAGATTAAGCTGGCTTTAGAAATCTCTTCTTTGTCTTTTATTAAGATTTTTTTGGCTAGGGCAGTAATTGTCCAGAACAAAAACAATATAGTAGCACCACTTGCAACTGCAGAACCCACGTTCATGAAATATGCTACTTTAGTAACATCGCCAAGAGCAAGTAAAGAGAAGAATCTCTGGATCATTAAAAATAAAGGGGCTCCTGGTTGATGCACCACCTGCATTTTTAGAGCAGAAGCTATGAATTCGCCGCAGTCCCAAAAACTAACAGAGGGCTCTAGTGTTAAAATATAGGTTAAGGTAGCAATGGCAAAACAGAACCAGCCGGTAATGTTATTGATTTTTGAATAATTCATTTCGTTATCAAGTAGTTACTAATGTAAAGGCAATTAATTGCGTCCGAAAATAAAGAATAAGATTGATAATCGTATAATCTAAAGCTGTGTTTAACAAATTTAACGTTCTTGCTTACGACAATTACTTCATATAGTATACACTATATTGTATGTATTAGTTATTATAAAAATGTACGATTAGATTAAAACATGGCTTTATTCCTTAGTCTATGCTGTATTCTGGCGGCATTATTTAAAATAATGTTCAAGGTAGTGGAAAAAAAATAATAAAATGTGATTGGATTAACTGATTGATTTATTGGGAGTAATAAGCAGGGGGATCTATTTGACATAAATTATTTTATATTTTTTTTATTTGCCCCTTGCAAAATTGAAAAATGTACGTAGATTTGCATTCCATTTCAAAGCAACCTTTTTAATGGAAGATTGTCCGATAGTATAAGGGTAGTACAACGGTTTTTGGTACCGTTTGTCTTGGTTCGAATCCAGGTCGGACAACTAAACAATATTCGGATTGTGATTAAACCGCAATCCGATTTTTTTTAACCAGTATTGAAACTTTTCAATAATGCCATTGCAATTTAACCCAGTTAAACTTTTTGCCGGAACCGGCACTAAAGATTTAGCACATAAAATTGCCGAAAGTTACGGCAAGCCTCTTGGTAATGTAACCTTAAGCAAGTTTAGCGATGGCGAGTTTCAGCCTTCTTATGATGAAACTGTAAGAGGGTGTGATGTATTTCTTATCCAATCTACCTATCAGCCTTCTGATAATTTAATGGAACTGTTATTAATGATTGATGCTGCAAAAAGAGCATCTGCGCATTACATAACTGCGGTTGTTCCTTATTACGGATTAGCCAGACAAGATAGAAAAGATAAGCCAAGGGTAGCGATCGGAGCTAAATTAGTAGCAAATCTTTTAAAATCTGCGGGTATCCACAGAATCATGACCATGGACTTACATGCAGCTCAGATTCAGGGATTTTTTGATATTCCGGTTGATCATCTTGATGGTTCAGTAATTTTTGTTCCTTACATAAAGAGTTTAGGACTTGAAAATTTAACCATAGCTTCACCAGATATGGGTGGATCTTATCGCGCACGTACCTTCGCTAAGTTTTTTAATGCTGAGGTAGTGATTTGCGATAAGCGCCGTAAACGTGCTAATGAAATAGAATCTATGTCTATAATTGGAGATGTAGTGGGATTAGATGTTGTGCTTATTGATGATATTTGCGATACTGCAGGTACATTAGCTAAAGCGGCAGCTTTAATTATGGAAAAAGGTGCAAAAAGTGTTAGGGCGGTTTGTACGCATCCGGTATTATCGGGTAAAGCGTATGAAACTGTTGAAAATTCGATGTTAACTGAATTGATTGTAACGGATACGATCCCTTTAAAACAAGATAGCCCGAAAATAAGAGTGCTTTCAACAGCTCCATTATTTGCAAAAGCAATTGCTAATGTAAATGAGCATGGATCAATTAGTGATCTTTTTAACGTTTAATATTTAATAACTATTATATAACGAGACCATCAGGGTTTCGAAACATTTAAACAACAAAAAAATGAAAACAATCGCAATTAGCGGTTCTCCAAGAGAGAACGTAGGGAAACGCGATGCTAAAGAGCTTCGCTATGAAGGCAAAGTTCCTGCAGTATTGTATGGTGGTAAAGAACAAGCACATTTTGCTGTAGTAACAACTGAATTAAAAGATGCTATTTACACACCAGAAGCTAACTTTGTTGAGATTACTTTAGGTGGTAAGAAAATCAAAGCTATTATCAAAGAATTACAGTTTCACCCGTTAACTGACTTATTATTACACGTAGATTTTCTTCAGTTATTTGATGACAAAGAAATTCTAATGGAAATCCCTGTTAAATTAACCGGAACTTCTCCAGGTGTTAAAATGGGAGGTAAACTAGTTCAAAAATTACGTAAACTTCGTGTTAAAGCATTGCCTAAAGATATGCCGCAAACAGTTGAAGTTAGTATTGCGAAATTAGAAGTTGGCAACTTATTCCGTGTTCGTGATCTTGAAAAAGGTGAATACATTATTACTAACACTCCTGAAGATACTATCGTTTCTGTAGGTATGTCAAGAGCATTAAAACAAGCAGAGCAAGAAGCTAACAAGAAATAATTCGAATTAGCTAAACATAAAAAAGCAGCACTAATTACCTTCGTGCTGCTTTTTTTGTGAAAATAGGATTACTGAAAATGCATGTCATGTAAACTACTATCTTTGCAGCAATGAAATACTTAATAGTTGGTTTAGGGAATATAGGGCCTGAATATGCTTATACCAGGCATAATATTGGCTTTAACATAGCTGATGAATTGGTTAAACAGCTTGACGGTACTTTTTCTAATTTGCGGCTGGCTTATTATTCTGAAGTTTCATTTAAAGGTAAAAAGCTACACGTAATAAAGCCAACCACTTTTATGAATTTAAGTGGTAAGGCTGTGAATTATTGGATGCAGGAGTTGCGTATTCCTTTAGAAAATGTTCTGGTTATTGTTGATGACCTTGCATTACCACTTGGTAAATTACGTTTAAAGATGCAAGGTAGTAGTGCTGGACACAATGGCCTAAGAAGTATTGAAGGTTTGTGCGGCGGACAAGGATATCCTCGCTTACGCTTTGGGATTGGCGATGATTTTCCTAAAGGTAGGCAAGCCGACTACGTCCTTTCAAACTTCTATAAAGAAGAACAACCGGAATTACCAGCACTGATAGATACAAGCGTAGAGTTAATTAAAAGCTTTGTAACTATTGGGCCTGCAAAAACTATGACTGCTTTTAATAAGTAACTGTAGTATATTTGGTTATTTTCTCATGTAGGGTGGCAAGTTCAAAGGGCTTACTTATTACATCATTTGCCCCGGCATCCATAGCTGTTTTAGTATCCGTTTCCATAACTGCAGCCGAAAATGTAATTATAGGAATATTTTCTTTCCCTTTAGCATATCCTTCCCTAATCATTCTGATTGCGTCTAAGCCATTTAAAACTGGCATAAAGGTGTCCATAAGGATAAGATCATAGTGATTTTCTCTTAGCTTATTTATTGCATCTTTCCCATTTTCTACAACATCGGCATCAATCATCCAATCCTTTAATATTTTTACAATAAGAAACTTGTTGATCGGATTATCTTCAGCTACTAGAATTTTGACGTTATTAAAAGGAGTGAAATTCTCTTTAGCTATTTTCTGAATAGGTAGTGCTTCTTTTACAACTTCATACCAGTTCGTAAAACAGAACATACTTCCCCTGTTCTCTTCACTAAATACTTCAAGATGACCACCCTTAAGTTTAGCAAGGTTTTTTACTATAGATAAACCCAGTCCTGTGCCACCAAACTTTACAGTAGTTTGCTCATCGGCCTGTTCAAAGGTCTCGAATATTTTCTCAATATTTTCCGAAGCTATTCCAATGCCCGTATCAATTACAGAAAATTTAATCTGAATATTATTGCCTTTGCTGTTCAGGATTTCAACCCTTAAAGTAACACTACCCTGAGATGTAAATTTAATCGCATTCCCGATCAGATTCATTAAAATCTGGTTTAGGCGCAATGAGTCTGCAAGTACATGAGTGGGTAGTTCTGGATCTAATTCCATTTCTAGATTCAGTTTTTTCTCTTTTGCTCTTATGCTCAAAAGATTAATAACTGAATTACATACGTTTGTGATATCAGTTGGAGTCCTATTAATTTTAAATTTACCAGCTTCAATTTTTGATAAATCTAATATGTCATTAATAACCCCCAATAGCGAACTAGATGATATTTCAAGCAGAGAAATCATCTCTCTTTGCTCTTCGGTTAAATTGGTTCGTTCCAACAGATGGGCAAGGCCGATAATTCCATTTATGGGAGTACGGATTTCGTGGCTCATATTGGCAAGAAAGTTTTCTTTTATTCTTTTGCCCTGCTCAGCTTCTTCTTTAGCTTTTATCAGTTCCTTTTGATAAGCTTCCAACTCTTTGTTTTTTGTTTTTATTTCCCGTTGATTTCTTATGAGCTGTATGAACGAATCAACCTTTGCAGAAGTAATAAATGGATCTAATGGTTTATATAGATAGTCGACAGCACCGGAGTTTAATCCCTTTACTGCATATTTTGTTTCTTTAGAAATTGCTGTTACAAATATGATTAATATGTCTTTAGTTCGAGGATTACTTTTTAGTATTTCAACAAGTTCAAACCCATCCATTTCCGGCATTTGAACATCAACTAAAGCAATTGCGATATCCATTTCCCAGGAAATTCTAAGTGCTTCATTTGGATTTGTGGTACTGATTAAATTAATATCATTTCTCTGTAATAGTGCCTCAAGCGCTATTATGTTTTCAGGTCTGTCATCAACAATCAATATATTAATCTTCTCCATGTTTTATCTTATCTGAGTGTTAATGTTAACCTATTTTCTGGTAAATGTTGTTTTTCTTGTCTATGATTTTAAATCTGCCAATTTCGGTACTTCTTAGTGTTTCCTTGGATCCTAAACATAAAAAACCAAAATTAGCTAAACTATTGTAAAATAATTCAATTACTCTTTTTTGCAATTCAGTATTGAAGTAGATAAGTACATTCCTGCAGGATATGATTTGAAACTCATTGAATACCCCATCTGAGGCTAAATTATGAACTGAGAACAATACATTTTTCTTTAAAGAATGATTAATCTTTGCCGCATCATATTTTGCCGTATAGTAATCCGAGAGTGTATGTATTGTGCCGGTTTTATGGAAGTTTTCAGAATATTGCTTCATTTTTTGTAAGTCATAGATTCCATTCCGGGCATATTCCAAAACATCTACATTGATATCCGTTCCGTAGAAAAAACATCGCTCGTACAAGTTTTCTTCTGAAAAGAGTATGGCGTAAGAATAAAGTTCTTCCCCAGTAGAGCATCCGGCGTTCCAAATTTTGATCCTTTGATATGATCTTAAATAAGGGATTACATTCGTAACTACAGATTTGTAAAATAGGGGATCCCTAAACATTTCAGTTACGTTTACTGTAACCTCAACCAAAAAGTTTTCAAAGTAATCCGGGTCGTTTGTTAATAATATGCGCAAGTCAAACAGCGAAAGCCTTTGAAGTTGCAAAATTCTGGTAACCCTTCTTTTTAGAGAAGCAGCAGAATAATCCCCAAAGTCAAAACCATGCACATTTCTGATAAAATCTACCAGATCCGTTAGTTGTTCGTATGTTATTGTGTCTGATGATTGATCCATATTAACTTAACCAAACTCTCAGCATTGATAACAGTTTATCCATATCTACCGGTTTAGATATGTAATCATTAGCACCTGCCTCAATACATTTCTCCCTGTCGTTTTTCATGGCTTTTGCAGTTAAAGCGATAATAGGAAGTTTTGAAAAGCGTTTCTCACTTCTAATCGCTTTCATTGCTTCATATCCGTCCATTTCAGGCATCATAATATCCATTAGAACCAGATCAATATTCTCGTTTTCAGCCAATCGTTCAAGCGCCTCTCTTCCGTTGTTTGCAATTACAATATTCATATCGTAGAGTTGCAAGGCGCTAGAGAGAGCAAAAATATTACGCATGTCATCGTCGGTAATTAGAATGGTTTTGTCTTTTAGCGCTTTTTCAATAGTGGATACGCCCTTACTCTTATTTTGTGTTTGAATAGTGGACCTTTCGCTTTGTTTAAGCTTGTTCATGAAAAGACTTACTTCATCAATTAATCTGTCATTTGATTTGTTTGATTTCAGAACCATGGCTTCTGTATATCTCATGATATGAGCCATTTTTTCATCGCTTAATTCCATCGCTGTATTAATAATTACAGGTACATGAACAAGGCCCGGCTTGGATTTAATCATATCTAATAGATCAAATCCTGAGATATCAGGGAGTTTTAGGTCAAGGATAATACAATCAAATGTGTGTTTTTCCAGAAACTCTAATGCCTCTTTACCAGTAAAGGCTTGTTTTACATCAACACCCTTATCGGTAAGTTGTTGGGTTAAAACTTTACTATGTAGTTCTTGGTCCTCAATTACTAAAACGGTATTAAAATTATATTTTATATAAGCAGAACTCAATAGTTCAAACGCCTCATCAAGCCTATCCTTTTCAATAGGTTTTTTAAGGAAGCCTATTGCGCCTTCTTTTTTTGCTTTGCTTTCCTTTTCATTACCTGCCGACATCATGTGTACAGGGATATGTTTTGTTTTTGGATTTTCTTTTAGCTTTTTAAGTATCGTCCATCCGTCCATAACAGGCAGCATAATATCCAGAACAATTGCATCCGGAAGCTCAGATATGGCCATTTCCAATCCAACATCTCCACTATGTGCAAGAAGGGGTTTAAATCCCTTTTCTATAGCATAGTCATTCAGTACGTCTGCAAAGACGACGTCATCTTCTACTATTAGTAATGTTTGGACTGTACCGTTCTTAACCGGGAGTAGTACAGGTTCAGGAATTAAAGGAACAATTTTAGCCTCTTCAGTTATCTTGTCAATTACCTCTTTTGGGCTATTTGTAGTATTTTCCTCAGGTATAAAAAGAGTAAAGGTACTTCCTAAGCCAGGCTCACTTATTACCTGAATTTCGCCACCAAGTATGTAGGCAAGTTCCTTGCTAATAGATAAGCCCAGACCTGTACCACCATATTTTCTACTAGTAGATCCATCTGCTTGCTGGAATGCTTCAAAGATTAGCTTCTGCTTATCTTCCGGTATCCCAATTCCAGAATCCTGTACTACTATGGCTATTACCTTTTTATTGACGTTTCTTAACTGTTCAGAATAAAACCCGGTTTCTTTTGCCGCATTGCTTATATTTAAGGATATCTCTCCGTGCTCCGGAGTGAATTTAAAGGCATTTGAAAGAAGGTTCTTTACAATTTGTTCAAGCCTTGCCTGGTCTGTGAGTATAGACTCGGGTAAGTTTTGTCCAAGAGTAGTTTTGAAATTAATTTTCTTGCTTCTGGCAAGTTCATTAAACAATGCGTCCATGTCTTGTTGAATGGCTCTAGGCTGGATGTGTTCTATTGTCAGATCTATTTTTCCTGACTCAATTTTTGAAAGATCAAGAATGTCGTTAATAAGCGTTAACAGATCGGAGCCTGCGTTGTGTATAACACCAGCATATTTAATTTGATCTTCGTTTAAATTCTCGGGTCTGTTCTCTTTTAATATTCTTGCCAGAATCAATATGCTATTCAAAGGAGTTCTTAACTCATGACTCATGTTGGCTAAAAACTCAGATTTGTACTTACTTGAGACTTCCAACTCTTCTGCTTTTAAACTCATTGCCTCACGCGCCTGATTTACCAGGATATTACGTTCCTCAAGTAGCTGGGCTTTTTCTTCCAGTTCGGCATTTGTTTGGCGAAGTTCCTCTTGCTGCACCCTAAGTTCTTCTTCTGATGCCTGTAACTGTTCTGATTTAAATACCAGTTCTTCGTTTGTTGTGCGAAGTTCTTCTTGCTGACTTTCCAATTCTTCGGCCTGTTGCTGAGTTTGTTCAAACAGGGCTCTTAACTTTACGCGTGCTACTGCACTGTTTATTCCTACACCGATGCTTTCTGCAATTGTATTTAAAAATAATAATGTAGATGGCTCTGGCTCTTTATTTAAACCTAACTCTATTACAGCCAGTGTTTCATTTTCAAATAATATTGGAAGCAGAAATATATGGCTTGGAAGAGTGCTGCCTAATCCTGATCGAATCTTTATATAGTCTGAAGGAATGTTGTTAAGCAGTTTGGATTGCTGCTCAAGAGCTGTCTGCCCGACCAGTCCTTCACCAAACTGATATTCTTTTAAACTTCCTTTTGCGGTTTCAAATGCATAGCCACCAATAAATTTGATGGTTTTTTTAGAACGATTAACCAGAAATATTGAACCCACCGGTGCATTTATGTAATTACATATTGAAGTTATTATTTTTGTGCATAGCTCATCAGCCCCCTGTTCTCCACGCATAGCCTGGTTTACAGCTGTTGCGCCAGATAGCAACCAGTTTTTTTGTTCGTTTTCAGCCGAAATTCGTTCCAGTTCTACATTGGAATCTCTGATTTGATTTTCTGTTAGTTTTTGCTGGTCAAAAGTTCTTCTGATATATGAGAATAGAAACAAGATTAAACCAAAAATGATTATCGCACTTATCATAACCACCCCTTCGCTTTGCTTGCTGCTATTTACAATGGTGGCTTTTCTTTTGGCAAGGAGTTTAAGCTCAGTTTCAATTATTTTGTTGCCTGTTTTTAAGATTTGAGTTTTATAAAGCTGGCCTAGTCCTGCCATTGCACGCGATGCAGCAGCTTCTTTTCCATTTGACTCATACGCGCTAAGAACCCCTTTCATTTCTTCGGTTTTAGCGTGTGCGTACTGGTTTAGAGAATCAATCCTGATCTGTTGCTCAGCGTTGTCATTTGTTAATCTCTTTAATTCTGCTATTGTAGGAAGGATCTTTGATGCATTGGCATTGTAAGGCTTAAGATATTGTTTGTCGCCAGACAAAACAAATCCCCTAATGCTGGTTTCTGAGTTTAAGACCTGGAATTCGATGTCTTTTACCAGATTGATGGCATCATAAGTGTGGCTTTGCCATTTTGTATCTTGATTTAGCTTATCAATACTAAGATAGGATGTAATTGCTGATACCAAAACAAATAACAAGGATACAGCAAATCCTGTTAACACTTGTTGTTTAAAAGATAATTTAAACATATATTAAGTTAATAAATATTGAGGCTCTTAAAAAATAAATACAATGATAGTAGTTGTTAGGACAAGTTGACTAACTATTGTAAGATAAATTTAATGTAATTCCCTTAAACATTGATTATAAGTTACCCCGATTGGGATAATTTGCTCACCAATCCAGATTTGAGTGCGATCAAACTTAGTGATTTTGTCTTTTGAAACTATAAAAGCGCGGTGTGTTCTAATGAATGATTTTGTCGGAAGCAATAAGAGCATTTCACTTATTGGGATTCTGGTACTAAGAAGTGGACTGTTTACAAGGTGTATAAGGGTGTAGTTACCCGAAGCCTCTATATATAGTATATCTTCAATTTGTACTTTTATTTGTTCGTAACCATCTTTAATAAAAATGGCAGCAGGTTGTTCCTCATTTTCTGTCTTATTTCTAAGGTTATAGAACTCCTGCGCTTTGTTACAACCTTTTAAAAAGCGGGCAAGTGAAAATGGTTTTAATAAATAATCAACAGCATCTAGTTCAAAACCCTTAACTGCATGCTCAGAATATGCGGTTGTAAAAATAACCATTGGAGGATTCGTTAGGCTATTTAAAAAATCAATGCCACTAATGTCGGGCATTTTTATGTCTAGAAAAATTAGATCGATTTTATTGTTTTGCAGATAAGAAATAGCCTCAAAAGCATTTACAAATGTAGCTTTGAGTTCAATAAACGGAACTTTAGAAGCGTGTGACTCTATTATATCAAGTGCTATCGGTTCGTCATCAATTGCTATTGCCAGCATCTTTTAATATCGTTTGTTATCTAGTAGTAGAAGCTTTTGTTGGCACAATATAAGATATCTTGAATAAGTTTACCTCTAGTAATTATTATAATTGTAGTGTTAAATGAATAAAGAACTCATTGGCACTTTCCCTGATAATTAATTCATGCTTGCGAGGATATAGCAATGCGAGCCTTTGTTTTACATTTTGTAAGCCAATGCCACTTTTAAGTTTCTCGGGGTCATTATCAGGTTTAATATGAATGCTGTTATTTACATCAAAATACAGCGTATTCTCTTTGGTTTGCAATGTGATTTTTATATGCGATGGATGCTGTAAACTAACTCCATGCTTAAAGGCGTTTTCTACAAAGGGTATGAGTAGCATTGGGGCGATTTGTTGATTGTTTAGCTGCTCTTCAATTTGTGTTTCAATTGAAATTGAAGCTGAACGTGAAGTTCTTAACTTTTGTAAAGCAATATAATTATTAAGGTAATCCACATCTCTGGTCAGGGAAATTTTATCCTGAAGGTTCTCCTGAAGCATAAACCGCATCATATCACCCAATTTCTGAATGCCCTCGCCAGTACGTTCTGCTTTTTCTTGCAAAGCAGTTCCATATAATGTGTTAAGTGCATTAAACAAAAAGTGCGGATTAATTTGAGACCGCAGAAAACTTAAACTTGCATCGGATTTTCCAAGTTCAGTTTTCAAACTGTTAAGCTCTATATTGGAATCGTTCCTTTTTTTATAAATATACCAGGATAATGGTGCACTTATAATGAGTTGGGTAGGTATATGGAAGGCTATTACAACTCCTGCCATTTCGCCATGGTTGCTAAACATTAATGCTATAAGCGCAAGTGGAAGGCAAGATGCAATGGTAATGAAAAATATTTTCCAGAAATAATTCCAAAAGCGCTTTCCAGATTCTCTGACCTGAGGGATAAGATAGTATAAAGAAAAGATGACCAAAGCTATTGTTGAACAAATTACAAGTGTCCAGCATACTATAACCTCGAATGGTGATGATGTGGCTATTAGTAAAAGCAGACCCACAAACCAGAATGCGGCTCCAAAAACAGCTTCTAACTTAGTGCGGTTATATGGGTCATTCCCTGCATGCTCATTTTCCTTGATGTTAATAATCAGTTTTTTAAGGGCCACATAGATGGTGATGACTAATATCAGCCATGCAGAATATGTAAACCCTTTAAAAAAGAAGTGATTGTAGGCATCTTGAGTGCTATTAAAATCGGGGAACATATAAACCTTACTGTATGTATAGGTAATACTGGTAATTAATCCGATTCCCAGAAACAGGCCGATTAAAATGACCAACGACAAGGCTCTGCTATTTGGTTTAAAAAGAGCAGGTATAATGCAGAAATTCAATAAGAGAAAACTAAAATACAGTATTGAAAAACGAAACAGTTCGGGGATAAGATAATTCGAAACATAAGAATATTGCATGTTGGCACCCTTGGCCAGATATTCAAGGTGACTTGGAGTGCTGTCTCCTGAATTTGAAACTAGTAAAAGGATGGCAAATCCATAAAGACTCGTAGCTATCCAAAATTCAACCTTCGTTAATTCTGATAATTTCATTTGTTGCTGATTAATATTTTTTTGATTTTCAATACGTTTTGTTGATGCAATAGTACAACGACTAAGGGTTGCAAAATTTAAAATGTGATGAAACCTTTAAAAAATGTGACGAATTATGATTTGAATTCTTTTTTTTAAGTTTGCCATTATGATCGTATACGGAATACCAAATTGCAATACTGTTAAAAAAGCCATGACCTGGTTAGCTGAAAATGGATTTAAACCCGTGTTTCATGACTTTAAAAAAAAGGGGATTAGTGCTGGAAAATTAAATACATGGTGTGATACATTTGGTTGGGAAAATGTATTGAACAAAAAAGGCACTACCTGGAAAAAACTGAGTACTGAGGAACAACAAGAGGTAAATAGCAAAGAAAGCGCTATTAAGGTTCTAATGAATTATACCAGCGCAATTAAACGGCCAATAATAGAAGTTGATGGAAAACCCATTCTAATTAGCTTTAGTGAAGAAAATTACCAAAACGCTTTAAAATAGTATTTCGAAAGAATTCATCTTAAAGCAGGAACATTTTGCTGTTAATATTTGTTAAATAGTTAACGTGACACTTAAACAGCGTTATATTTGAATATGCTTAAGAAACTTTTGTTTGCATTGATTTTAGTGGGTCCTCTATCACTTTGGGCGCAAGATGTTGTCTCGGGAACTGTTTATGATTTTGAGATAAAGACTTTGCCGCTTCAGGAGGTAAATGTTAAAAATTTCAACAACAATCAAAGTACAAAAACAAAAGCTTCAGGTAATTTTTCGCTTGTAGCCAAGATTGGGGATGTATTAGAGTTCTCTTTAAGTGGTTACCATAAAGACACGCTTTATCTTACAAACCTTTCTCCAAAAACAATATTCCTACCGGGAAGTTCGACCAGTTTAAAGGAAGTAAAGATTTTGAGTGCAAAAATAAACCCCACAATTTTGGCCCCGGACCCCGAGGCTAAAGAATTTAAACGGGTTGAGGCCGATGATTATAAAGGTAAACCTAATGTTTCAAAAGCAGGTGGGCTTAAGTTGAATCTGGGGTATGGTAAGTATAAAGAGAAGCAAGCCAAAATAAAGGATCTGGAAGAGAAAGATGAATACGAAAATGAGATAAAAAGTGTTTTTACCGAGGCTTATGTTTCGGACTTGGTTAAATTAAAGGGCCAGGAATTAAAAGATTTTATGACCATGTATAGGCCACCTGTTGCAACAGTGCAAAGCAACAGACCATTTGACTACAAATATTATACTGTGCAGGCCTACCATAAGTGGTTAAAATTACCCCCTTCTCAAAGAAAACCGCCTCAGGTACCAAGGTTAAAGAAAAACTAATAAAGTCGTTACATTACCTGGGGATAGGTTGTATTTTATACCTTTATTTCGAAATCTTTAAACTTAAACTTTTATATGTTTTACAAGTCAACCATACTAGTGGTATTGTTGTGCGCATTTGCTTTGACTACCGTGGCGCAGCAAACAGATCCAAATGCTGGCAACTACGATGCACATGCTGCATTCAGTCCGCTTTTTTATACTAAAAATGGAAACGAATACAGATCAGCAAGTGGTTATCCGGGACCAAAATACTGGCAGAATCATGCTGATTATTCTATTACTGCAGATCTTGATGAAACAAATAATAAAATAACTGGTACGGTTACCATTACCTATAAAAATAATAGTCCTGATAAATTACCTTATTTATGGCTACAGGTAGACCAAAACCTATTTGCACCAGATTCTAGAGGAAATGCACTTATTGCTGCCGGAAGCAGATATGGAGCCAGGGGCGAGAAGTTAAACGGCGGATATAAAATAGAAGGTTTAACTGTATTACAAAAGGAGAAAGAAGTTAAGTTTACCTCTTTGATAGAGGATACCCGTATGCAGATAAGACTAGCCGAACCAATGGCCGCTGCAGGAGATGTAGTTACAATAAAAATGAATTTCTCCTTCATCATTCCTATTAATGGGTCTGATCGTATGGGACATTTAGCAACTAAGAATGGCGAAATATTCTCGATAGCACAGTGGTTCCCCCGTATGTGTGTGTATGATGATGTCCTAGGTTGGAATACCTTACCTTATTGGGGAGCAGGGGAGTTCTATTGCGAGTATGGCGATTTTGATTTTGCGGTAACCGTTCCTGCAAATCATATTGTTATGGGATCTGGTGAGTTGTTGAACCCACAAGAGGTTTTTACGCCAGTACAATTACAACGATGGAATGAAGCGAAAGCTAGTGATAAAACAATCTCGATTAGATCTGAATCTGAAGTTAAGGATCCAAAATCACGTCCTGCTAAAGATAAACTCACCTGGAAATTTAAAATTAAAAATGCCAGGGATGTTGCCTGGGGATCATCAAAAGCATTTATTTTGGATGCTGCACGCATCAATTTACCTAGTGGCAAGAAATCATTAGCTGTTTCCGCCCATCCGGTTGAAAGTAATGGGAGTGATGGTTATGGTAGAGCGGTTGAGTATGTTAAAACGTCAATAGAGCATTATTCCGATAAATGGTTTGAATACCCATATTCTATGGCCGTAAACATTGCTAGTAATGTTGGTGGGATGGAATATCCAGGGATTGTTTTTTGCGGCTGGAAAGCTAAAAAAGGAAGCGCCTGGGGAGTTATAGACCATGAATTTGGACATACCTGGTTTCCTATGATTGTAGGCAGTAATGAACGTAAATATGGCTGGATGGACGAAGGCTTTAATACTTTTATTAATGGAATATCATCAGCTGCATTTAATAATGGAGAGTATAAAAAAGCCCCTGATGATATGCACAAAGTTGCCGGCAAGCTCCAAAATCCAGAGGTAGAATATATAATGCTGAGCCCGGATGCTATGAAGGAACGCAATATTGGTGAAAATCTATACTATAAACCTGCTCAGGGATTGAATATATTGAGAAACGTAATACTAGGTGCAGATCGCTTTGATTATGCTTTTAGACAATATATAGATCATTGGGCCTTTAAGCATCCAATGCCCGATGATTTTTTCCGTTCTATCGAAAATGGTGCAGGTGAAGACCTTTCGTGGTTCTGGAGAGGGTGGTTTCTTGAAAACTGGAAGATGGATCAGGCCATTGTTAGTGTAACAGAATCTAACAGGGATGAAGCCCGGGGTTATAACATAGTTGTGGCCAATTTGGAAAAAATGCCAATGCCGATTATTTTGGAGATTAAAACCAAAAATGGTAAAACTGATCATGTAAAAATCCCGGTAGATGTTTGGATGCGGAATAATTTATGGACTGTACCTTACCCTACAACTGAGGAGGTGGTGTCGGTTATTTTAGATCCGGAGAATCTGTTGCCTGATGTGAATAACGACAACAATAAATGGAAGAAAAACTAGTAAATAATAATAACGGGTTGTTTTTAGAGTAACCGACATCTTCTTTGATTAATCAAAGAAGATGTCGGTTACTCTAACATAACGTAGCTAATTTTAGTTAATGGCTTTTGAAAAAGCTTTCTTTCAGCTTTTGAGCATCAATTAAAGGTTCAGGTTCATCGAGGCGGATCAACCATCCTTTTTGTTTTAGCAAACTAATGTCTTCTTTAGCAACAGAAAGATCCTTGCCTTTTATGCTTCTATTTATAGTAATAGGAGGTTTAGGTTCAACATTAGCTGTTGTATGAAACAAAACTTCAATATTAAACTTAGGCCAGATCTGTATATCAGCAAGTTGATCTGAGTAGATCTTTTTAGCTGAATGAGGAGCCGAAATGCTTGCAAATTCACCTTTAAAATTTCCACCTTTTTCAGTAGTTAAACTAACAAGTAATTGGAAAGACGTTTCATTCACGATATGAAAGTGTGCAACAGAATTACTATGCTGATCTGTTGCAATGGCAAGAAATACACCATCTTTAATAAACTCTGTCTGAGGTATAACAGGGGTAGGACGGTTGGTAACAACGTCATTGTCTATAATTTCACCATGTACTAATGTTACTTTAGATGCCAAAACCGGTATCTCAAAATCATTGGCATCGGTAACGCCGATAGTATCTTTGTCGATAATTCTGGTAATGTACCCTTCTAAATTCTCGTCAACAAAACGAACAAAGTCTCCTAGTTTGAAATTCATATATTTTTATTTGTGTTCAAATTTAGTTATTCTTATTATTTTTGTGGCATGGCCATAGATGAGCAGAAAAATAATCCATTGCACGGAAAAACACTCGAGTTTATTCTAAAACAACTTGTATGGCACTATGGCTGGGAAGAATTGGGCCTTCTGGTTAAAATTGCCTGTTTTAATAATAATCCCACTATGAATTCAAGCCTTAAGTTTTTACGTAAGACTGACTGGGCGAGGAAAAAAGTGGAGAAATTATACTTGAACACTTTTCATTAACACGATTGCTTTAAGACAGGTTCGGCGCTGCTTCGAGGTTTGTTTGAGAATGCTTCGGAAAAAAGTATCTGTTTTCCAAAGGGATCCCCCACCAATCCTTAATCTGCTTTGATCCCAAACCCGGATACGCTGTATTGAATCTTTATTATTTATTCTATGAATCTTATGGTTTGAATAATTTTGTGTTAACCCCTTGATTTATAAAATGTATTGTCTTACCTTTGCAGTCCCTTATTGAGGGGTAAAGTTTTTAAACATAAAATAAGAAAAACAAAAAAGAACAATGCCAACCATTCAACAATTAGTTAGAAAAGGTAGAGTAGCACTGGAGTTCAAGAGTAAGTCTCCGGCGTTGGACAGCTGTCCACAGCGAAGAGGTGTATGTACACGTGTATATACCACTACCCCTAAAAAACCAAACTCAGCAATGCGTAAAGTTGCACGTGTACGTTTAACCAATGGTAAAGAGGTTAATGCTTACATCCCTGGAGAAGGTCACAATTTACAGGAGCACTCAATCGTATTGATACGTGGTGGACGTGTTAAAGATTTACCAGGTGTACGTTATCACATCATCCGTGGAGCATTAGATACTTCAGGAGTTGCTGGCCGTAACCAACGTCGTTCAAAATATGGTACTAAACGTCCTAAGCCAGGACAAGTAGCAGCGGCACCAACAAAAGGTAAAAAGAAATAATTAGGAGGAAAGAAAAATGAGAAAGTCAAAACCAAAAAAGAGAATTATCCTTCCTGATCCAAAATTTAACGATGTTCAGGTGACGAGATTTGTAAATAATATGATGTACGATGGAAAAAAATCTATCGCATATGATATTTTTTATGATGCTGTTGAATTAGCTGAGAAAAAAGCTGGTGAGAGCGGTTTAGAAGTATGGAAACGTGCTTTAGCAAATGTAATGCCTGCAGTAGAGGTTAAGTCACGCCGTGTTGGTGGTGCTAACTTTCAGGTACCTACAGAAGTAAGACCAGACCGTAAGATTGCTTTAGGCATGAAATGGTTAATTTCTTACGCTCGTAAACGTGGTGAAAAAACCATGAAAGAAAAATTAGCAGGTGAAATTGTTTCAGCAGCTAAAGGTGAAGGTGCAGCAGTGAAAAAGAAAGAAGATACGCATAAAATGGCTGAGGCTAACAAAGCGTTCTCACATTTCCGTTTCTAATAATTGAAATTATAAAATGTCAAGAGATTTAAGATTTACAAGAAATATCGGGATCGCAGCTCACATTGATGCAGGTAAAACTACAACAACAGAGCGTATCCTTTATTATGCTGGTGTTAGTCATAAAATTGGCGAAGTACACGAAGGTGCTGCAACAATGGACTGGATGGCACAAGAGCAGGAACGCGGTATTACCATTACTTCAGCTGCTACAACAGTAGGATGGAAATATAGAGGTCAGAATTATCACATTAATATTATTGATACACCAGGACACGTAGATTTTACCGTAGAGGTAAACCGCTCTTTGCGTGTATTAGATGGATTGGTGTTCTTGTTTTCGGCAGTTGATGGTGTTGAGCCACAATCTGAAACCAACTGGCGTTTGGCTAACAACTATAATGTTGCACGTATCGGTTTTGTTAACAAAATGGACCGTTCTGGAGCAGATTTCTTAAAAGTTGTTAAACAAGTGAAAGATATGCTTGGTAGCAATGCTGTTCCTTTACAATTGCCAATTGGTGCTGAAGATAGCTTTACTGGTGTAGTTGATTTAATTAACAACAGAGGTATTGTTTGGAATGAGCATGATAAAGGAATGACCTTTACTGAAGTTCCAATTCCTGAAGATATGTTGGATGAGGTTGCTGAGTGGAGAGAGAAATTATTGGAATCTGTTGCTGAATATGATGAGTCTTTAATGGAGAAATTCTTTGAAGCTCCTGAAACCATTACTGAGCGTGAAGTTTTAGATGCTTTACGTAAAGCTGTATTGGATGCTAAAATTGTACCTATGGTTTGTGGTTCATCTTTCAAAAATAAAGGTGTACAAACTATGCTTGATTATGTGATGGAATTATTGCCTTCACCAATGGATCAAGAAGGTATAATTGGTACTAATCCAGATACTGGAGAAGAAGTGTTACGTAAACCTGACGAAAAAGAACCTTTTGCAGCTTTAGCATTTAAAATTGCAACAGATCCTTTTGTAGGTCGTTTATGCTTTATTAGAGTATATTCAGGTAATTTGGAAGCTGGTTCATATATCTATAATGCACGTTCTGAGAACAAAGAGCGTATTTCACGTATCTTCCAAATGCATGCAAACAAGCAAAACCCAATTCCTAATGTAGGGGCTGGTGATATTGCTGCGGTGGTAGGATTTAAGGATATCAAAACGGGTGATACACTTTGTGATGAGAAACATCCAATTATTCTGGAGTCTATGAACTTCCCTGAACCGGTTATCGGTCTGGCAATTGAGCCTAAAACTCAAGCTGATATCGACAAACTAGGTATGGGTTTATCTAAATTAGCAGAAGAGGATCCTACATTTAGAGTTCAAACTGACTTGGAAACTGGTCAGACTGTAATCTCTGGTATGGGTGAGCTTCACTTAGATATTTTGATCGATCGTTTAAAACGTGAGTTCAAAGTTGAGGTTAATCAAGGAGCACCACAAGTTGCCTACAAAGAAGCAATTAATGGGACAGTTCAGCATCGTGAAACATATAAAAAACAATCAGGTGGTCGTGGTAAATTCGCGGACATTCAGGTAGTTATTTCACCGATTGACGCGGATTGGGAAAAAGGAGGATTACAATTTGTAAATGAAATTTCAGGTGGTTCAATTCCACGTGAGTTTATTCCTTCTGTTGAAAAAGGCTTTGCAGCATCTATGGCTAATGGAGTATTGGCTGGTTACCCACTACCGGACATGAAAGTTCGCTTAATTGATGGTTCGTTCCACGCAGTCGATTCAGATGCTTTATCTTTTGAACTTGCAGCTAAAATGGCATATCGTGAAGCATTACCTAAATGTAACCCGGTATTGATGGAGCCAATCATGAAAATCGAGATCCTTACTCCTGAAGAAAACATGGGAGATGTAATTGGTGACATGAACCGTCGTCGTGGTCAGCTTTTGGGTATGGATACAAGAGCTGGTGCTCAGGTAATTAAAGCAACAGTTCCTCTTTCAGAGATGTTCGGTTATGTAACTCAGTTACGTACCATTACTTCTGGTCGTGCAACCTCTACAATGGAGTTTGATCACTACGAACCAGCACCTAAAAATGTTCAGGACGAAGTAATTGCTAAATCAAAAGGCAGAGTTAAATCTGCAGAATAAAAATAAATTGGCAACCGGTTATTAATAGCTCTAACCGGTGCCTTAATTAAATAAATATCATGAGCCAAAGAATTAGAATTAAATTGAAATCTTACGATTACAACTTGGTAGATAAATCTGCTGAGAAAATCGTAAAAACTGTTAAACCTACGGGCGCAGTGGTTAGCGGACCGATTCCGTTGCCTACAGAAAAGAAAATATTCACAGTTTTGCGTTCACCACACGTGAACAAAAAAGCACGTGAGCAGTTTCAATTATGCGCATACAAACGTTTGTTAGACATTTATAGCTCTAACTCTAAAACGGTTGATGCTTTAATGAAACTTGAATTACCTAGCGGTGTTGAAGTAGAAATTAAAGTATAACTATACTTTAACTGTTAACAAAAAAGCCCTTGAAAATTAATTTTCAAGGGCTTTTTTGTTTGTATTGTAGCAAACTGTTTATTTGCCACGATTCTTAAGCTCATCTAGCTTATTACGCTCATCCTGTAGTTCCCTGGCCAGCTTCTTCTCTTTATCATTAGCCTTAACTTTATAGTTTTGGTATTCTTGTGATATCTCTTCATATAACGTGCTTCTGTATTTGGCTTCATGGATATGCTTTGCTGATCTTAAGATGATGATAGCCAGGGCTGCACCTAAGGCAATTATTAGGCCCCATACAATAAGGTTATAGTTTGATTTGGTAAAACCTATTCCGAGAAAGCTGATCTCATTTAATTTAGCATTGGAATTGGCAAGTGATGATTCTGTGCCAGAAATTTGCTTTTTTAGCTCTGAAATCTCTTTTCCTTGATCCTCGATTTTTTTCCTTGTTACCACTAGTTGCTTGCGATCTGTATTTAAACTATCCCTCACATTTTGCCAGAATACAGATAACCTGGATGGATTTACTAGTTTATATCCATTTAAGGTTTTAGATTTTGACAACAGAAGCTGGAACTGCCCCCTTAAAGAAGGATCAATTTTACTTGTATCTGCTTTTAACTGCGCTTGAGCGGCAAAATTAATTAATAGGATAGTGATGATTGGTAGTAAGATTTTTCTCATTGATGGTGTTTTGTTTTTAAATATTGGTAGTTGTTTTATTCAGTTTGAGGTTTTACAAGTGATTCACCCCTAATTTAACATTCATATTTTAATTTTATTGTGTTTTGTTAGGAGATAGTATATTTGCAGCAATGTCGGTATTACTATTTACAATTATTGTCTTGCTGGGAGCTTTCGTAGCGGGATTAGTTGGGTCTCTTACTGGCTTGGGCGGAGGGGTGATTATCATTCCACTATTGACCCTGGTATTGGGAGTTGATATTCATTATGCAATAGGAGCTTCAATCATTTCGGTTATAGCTACCTCATCAGGTTCTGCTGCTGCTTATGTAAAAGAGGGGATCACCAATATTCGAATTGGGATGTTCTTAGAAATTGCCACTACAATAAGCGCAATTATAGGTGCAGTTGTTACAGTATATATTAACCCCAGTTATATTGCAATAATTTTTGGGGTTATTCTGTTGTTCTCGGCCGCAATGATGATAAGGAAAAAGATTGATCACTCTGATAATGATACTTCGGGCAGATTAGCTGTTTTCTTAAAATTGAACGGCACCTACCCAACAGAAAACGGTATGCAAAATTATGCAGTACACAATGTGATTGGTGGTTTTTTGATGATGTTTGTTGCAGGTATAATTTCCGGATTGCTTGGAATTGGGTCAGGAGCGTTAAAGGTTATTGCAATGGATAATATAATGCGTATCCCTTTTAAGGTATCTACAACAACAAGTAATTTCATGATGGGGGTTACTGCGGCTGCCAGTGCTATCGTATATTTGCATAGAGGACAGATTGACCCGGGAATTGCGATGCCTGTAGCGCTAGGTGTTTTAACAGGGGCAACGGTTGGCTCGAAAATTTTGGTAAGAACTAAAACGGATAAGCTTAAAATTATCTTTGCTGTTGTTGTGGCATTTTTAGCGCTGCAAATGATTTATAATGGATTAACAGGTAGATTATGAGTAAAGAGAAGAATTTCTTTGCAGACCGGGATATTCAGATTATCCTTGGAACATTACTTAGGGTTGGTGTAATTGCTTCTATGACAGTGGTTTTTATAGGGGGTTTGGTATACCTTGCCTTTAATCATTCTGAAATGGTAAACTACAGCCATTTTGATTCTGTTAAAGCCGGCTTCTCTACAGTCTCTGATATTTTTATCGGATTGGGACATTTAAAAGGGAGTGCTATTATTCAATTTGGTGTTCTCTTGCTGATATTTACACCAATCATGCGGGTTGTTTTTTCGATTTTTAGCTTCTTAATTGAGCGTGATTATTTATACGTTTTGATTGGAGCATTCGTTTTATGTGTAATTCTATTTAGTTTAAGTAATAAGTTGGTTGGGTAAATGTTGTTTTAATCGCACGTTACCCCATGTAATTATTTTTTTGCATTTATTTGAAAAAATAATGAGCTAACTATTTGAAAATTAAGATTTCTTTCTTATTTTTGCCCTCCCTTAATAGGGATGTGTATCCACCTTGAACGAAGCCCTACTGCTTCGATGGGTGTTAAATTAAAATAGAAAATGTCAGGTATTATTGGAAAAAAAGTAGGAATGACCAGCATTTTCGACGCCGAAGGAAAGAATATTCCTTGTACGGTGATCGAAGCTGGGCCTTGTGTAGTTACACAGGTAAAGACCGAAGAAAAAGACGGTTACGTTTCAGTTCAGTTGAGTTTCGACGAAGCTAAAGAAAAAAACACCACTCAGCCTCTAAAAGGGCACTTTGCGAAAGCAAACACCACTCCAAAACGTAAATTGGTTGAATTTGAGCCATTTGAGGAATCGTTAAATTTAGGTGATACTGTAACGGTAAACATCTTTAACGAAGGAGATTTTGTGGATGTAGTTGGTACATCAAAAGGTAAAGGTTTCCAAGGTGTTGTTAAACGCCATGGTTTCGGTGGTGTTGGTGGTCAAACTCACGGACAGCATAACAGAATGCGTGCGCCAGGGTCATTAGGTGCTGCTTCTTATCCTTCACGTGTATTTAAAGGCATGCGTATGGCGGGAAGAATGGGTGGAGACAGAGTAAAAGTTCAGAACTTACAAGTTTTGAAAGTTTATGCTGATCAAAATCTAGTTGTAGTTAGTGGTTCCGTACCAGGAGCTAAGGGTTCTTACGTAATCTTAGATAAGTAAGCAGATGGAAGTTAAAGTATTAAACATTTCAGGAAAAGAGACAGGTGCCAAGGTGCAGCTTCCTGAGTCGGTATTTGGCATAACGCCTGTTGACCACGCAATTTATTTAGACGTTAAACAGTATTTGGCTAATCAACGTCAAGGTACTCACAAGTCTAAACAACGTAATGAGATTGCCGGTTCAACCCGTAAATTATATAAACAAAAAGGTACTGGTGGTGCTCGTGCCGGAAGTATTAAATCTCCACTGTTTAATGGTGGTGGTCGTGTATTTGGCCCTCAGCCACGCGATTATAGTTTTAAATTGAATAAGAAACTGAAAGTGTTGGCTCGTAAGTCTGCATTATCATACAAAGCACAAGATCAAAGTGTTGTGGTTTTGGAAGGTTTCACTTTTGATTCAATCAAAACTAAAAACTACTTGAATTTAGTTAGCGCATTAAATTTAGCTGGCGAAAAGACATTGTTGGTTTTACCTTCGCAAAATAACAATATCTATTTATCAAGCAGAAACATTCAGAAAGCTAAAGTAATTACTGCAGATCAATTGAATACTTATGATGTATTAAATTGTGGTAAGCTTTTGTTGACTACTGAATCTCTTAAAACATTGGAGGAGGCATTTGCCAAGTAATATGGAACTTTTAAGAAAACCAATATTAACAGAAAAAGCTTCGGCATTAACAGAAAAATCTAACCGCTTTACTTTTCAGGTAGATCATAAAGCCAATAAATTGCAAATTAAGCAAGTTATTGAAAAGATGTATGGCGTTAACATTTTAGCTATCAATACTATGGTAGTAAATGGTAAAGTTAAATCTAGAAATACTAAAGGTGGATTAGTTAGTGGTCGTACCCCGAAATATAAAAAAGCTATTGTAACCTTGAAAGCAGGTGAAACAATAGATTATTACGCGAATATTTAATAAGAATTGAATTATTTATAACTATGGGCTTAAGAAAATTTAAACCAGTTACTCCGGGAACCCGCTTTAGAGTTGGTGCCAGTTTTACGGAGATTACAGCAACCAAGCCCGAAAAATCATTGGTTGTATCTTCTAAGAAATCGGGAGGACGTAACAATACAGGAAAGATGACTATGCGCTACATGGGTGGTGGTCACAAAAAATCTTATCGTTTGATTGACTTTAAACGTGAGAAATTTGATATTCCTGCAACAGTAGCTACTGTTGAATACGATCCTAACCGTACCGCACGTATTGCATTATTACATTATGCAGACGGCGAGAAGCGTTACATTATTGCACCTGAAGGGTTGCAAGTAGGACAAACAGTAGTTTCGGGAGAAACAGCTACTCCAGAGGTAGGAAATACTCTTAAATTGGCCAATATTCCTTTGGGATCTATTGTGCACAATGTAGAGATTCACCCAGGCCGTGGAGCACAGTTAGCACGTAGTGCAGGTGCTTATGCACAATTAGCAGCTCGTGATGGTAAATATGCTACATTGAAAATGCCTTCAGGCGAGACAAGATTAATCTTGACGGCATGTTTGGCTACAATAGGAGCAGTTTCCAATTCAGATCATGCAAATGAGGTATTAGGTAAAGCAGGTCGCAGCCGCTGGTTGGGACGTCGTCCAAGAACACGTCCAGTAGCGATGAATCCAGTCGATCACCCTATGGGTGGTGGTGAGGGTCGCTCATCAGGAGGTCAGCCTCGCTCAAGGAACGGTATGTATGCTAAAGGCTTCAAAACCCGTACACTTAAAAAATACTCAAATCGTTTCATCATAGAGAAAAGGAAGAAATAATGGCTCGTTCGATAAAAAAAGGACCTTATATTGACCATAACGTAGAGAAGAAAGTAGTATCTATGAATGATTCAGGCAAGAAGTCTGTAATTAAAACTTGGTCACGCAGATCAATGATTTCACCAGATTTTGTGGGTCATACATTTGCAGTACACAACGGTAATAAATTTATACCGGTATACGTAACAGAAAACATGGTTGGTCATAAGCTGGGAGAGTTTGCTCCAACCAGAACATTTAGGGGTCACTCTGAAAAGAAAAAATAATTAAGAGATGGAAGCAGTAGCGAAATTAAACAATTGTCCAACCTCACCACGTAAAATGCGTTTGGTTGTAGATCTTATCAGAGGTGAGCGTGTTGAGAAAGCTTTACATATTTTAAAGTTTACCAATAAGGAAGCAGCAATAAGAGTTGAGAAACTATTATTATCAGCTATCAAAAACTGGGAAACTAAAAATGAAGGTTCTCGCCCTGAAGAAAACCAATTATACGTGAAAACGATAATGGTAGGCGGTGGTCGTCAGTTAAAAAGATTAAGACCAGCACCTCAAGGACGCGGTTACAGAATACGTAAACGTTCAAACCACGTAACTTTGATAGTAGATAGTAAAAACGTTGAAACTCAAACTAATTAACAGAAATGGGACAAAAAGCACATCCAATAGGTAACAGGTTAGGAATCATCAAAGGTTGGGATTCTAACTGGTTCGGTGGCAACAACTATGCTGATAAATTAGTTGAGGACGAAAAAATAAGAAAATACCTTTCAGCACGTATCGCAAAAGGCGGTGTAGCTAAAGTAGTAATAGAGCGTACGTTAAAACGTATCACTGTTACTATCCATACAGCTCGTCCGGGGATTGTGATAGGTAAAGCAGGACAGGAAGTTGACAAGATCAAAGAAGAGTTGAAAAAATTGACTAAAAAGGAAATTCAGATCAACATCTTTGAAATTAAACGTCCTGAGCTTGATGCACAATTAGTAGCAGAAGGTGTTGCAAAACAATTAGAGGCAAGGATTTCATTCCGTAGAGCAATGAAATCTACTATCGCATCAACAATGCGTATGGGCGCTGAAGGTATCAAAATTATGACCTCTGGTCGTTTAGGTGGTGCTGAGATGGCTCGTAGCGAACAGTATAAAGAAGGAAGAATTCCTTTGCATACTTTCCGTGCGGACATTGACTATGCATTAGCGGAAGCTTTGACTACTTATGGTAAAATAGGTGTTAAAGTATGGATCTGTAAAGGTGAAGTTTACGGTAAACGTGATCTTTCTCCAAACATCGGTGCTACGAGCAATGCTCCAGGCAAAGGTGGAAGACCAGAAGGTGCTTTTGCAGGTGGTGGTAGAGACAGAGATAACCGTGGCGGTGGCGACAGAAGAAACGACAAAGGTCGTGGCGGAAGAGGTCCTGGTCAAGGCGGTCCTGGTGCAGGAAGAGATAATAGAGGCGGAAATACTCAGAATAGAGGTCCTCGTAAATAATTAGTTAACAGATCGTTTAACGATAATATTAGAATAAAATGTTACAGCCAAAAAGAACGAAGTTCAGAAAGATGCAAAAGGGCAGAATGAAAGGTTTAGCAACTCGTGGTGCTGAATTGTCATTCGGATCTTTCGGGATTAAATCTTTAGAGTCGACATGGATTACCAGTCGTCAGATAGAGGCAGCCCGTATTGCCGTGACTCGTTTCATGAAACGTGAAGGTCAGGTTTGGATTAGAATATTCCCGGACAAACCGGTAACTAAGAAACCAGCCGAAGTACGTATGGGTAAAGGTAAGGGTGCTCCAGAATACTGGGTAGCCGTAGTTAGACCAGGACGTATTATTTTTGAAGCCGAAGGAGTTCCTTTAGAAATTGCTAAAGAAGCTATGAGATTGGCAGCTCAAAAATTACCGATCCAAACAAAATTTGTAGTACGTAGAGATTACGTAGAGGCATAAGAAAAGTTATGGGTTGAATGTTGTAAGTAACTTGTTATTACAACCGCTAGGCCCACAACATAAAAATTAATAAAATGAAGAACTCAGAAATCACAGGGCTTTCACAAGAAGAACTAGTAGTCAGGATTGCAGAAGAAAAGGAAAACTTAGTAAAGTTAAAATTTGCGCATACAATTTCGGCTATAGAGAATCCTACCCGCATTAAAAAGGTAAGAAGAGATATCGCCCGATTAAATACTGAAGTGACTAAGCGTAAAGCTCAGTCAGCTACTGAAACTAAATAACTTTAGAGTCGAAATGGAAAGACAATTAAGAAAAACAAGAACCGGGTTAGTGGTAAGCAACAAGATGGATAAATCTATTGTTGTAGCGGTAGAGCGTAAAGTGAAACACCCGATCTATGGTAAGTTTGTTAAGAAAACTACCAAATTTATGGCTCATGACGAGAAAAACGATTGCGGTATTGGTGATACAGTACTGATCATGGAGACTCGTCCGCTGAGTAAAAACAAGAACTGGAGATTAGTGGAAATTTTAGAAAGGGCTAAATAACATGGTACAACAGGAATCAAGATTAAACGTAGCCGACAATAGCGGCGCAAAAGAAGTATTGGTTATCCGTGTCCTTGGTGGTACTGGAAAAAGATATGCTTCTATTGGTGACAAAATCGTTGTTACCGTTAAAAGTGCATTGCCTTCTGGAAACATCAAGAAAGGAACCGTTTCTAAAGCAGTTGTTGTAAGAACAAAGAAAGAGATCAGACGTAAAGATGGTTCTTACATCCGTTTCGACGACAATGCAGCAGTATTATTAAATGCACAAGATGAGCCGCGTGGTACACGTATTTTTGGCCCGGTAGCAAGAGAACTGCGTGAAAAACAATTCATGAAAATTGTATCATTAGCACCGGAGGTATTATAAAATGAAAAATAAAGTAACTACACCAAAAGTAAAAATCCGTAAAGGAGATTTAGTAAAGGTTATAGCTGGCGATTCAAAAGGCCAACAAGGGAAAGTTCTTTCAGTATTAATTACTAAAAGCAGAATCCTTGTAGAAGGTGTTAACCTTGTATCAAAACATACAAAACCAAATGCTGCTACCCCAAATGGTGGTATCATTAAAAAAGAAGCTGCTCTTCATATTTCTAACGTTGCGTTAATAGATCCTAAATCAGGTGATATAACACGCGTTGGCAGAAAGCTTAATGCTGATGGGAAATTAGTTAGGGTTAGTAAAAAATCAGGAGAGGAGATCAAATAATGGCTTACGTACCAAGATTAAAAAGTAAATATAAAGAGGAAATTGTAACTGCACTTAAAGATAAGTTCAATTATAAAAGCGTTATGCAAGTTCCTAAGTTAGAGAAAATCGCTATTAACCAAGGTGTTGGGCGTTTCTCTGTAACTGATAAGAAAATAATGGACAGCTCTATTTTAGAGATGAGTACTATTTCTGGTCAGCAGGCAGTTGGAGCAAAATCTAAAAAAGATATCTCAAACTTTAAATTGCGTAAAGGTATGCCGGTTGGTGTACGTGTTACTTTGCGTGATAATAACATGTATGAGTTTTTAGATCGTTTAATTTCCGTAGCTTTGCCGCGTATCCGTGATTTCAAAGGTATCAATGATAAAGGTTTTGATGGAAAAGGTAACTATACATTAGGTATTACCGAGCAAATCATCTTCCCAGAGATCAACATCGACAAAATCAGCAAGATTTTAGGTATGGACATTACTTTTGTAACTACTGCTACTACTGATGTTGAAGCATTGGAACTTTTAAAACAATTTGGATTACCGTTTAAAAATCAAAATACAAATCTATAATGGCAAAAGAAGGAGTAAAAGCTCGCGAAGTTAAGCGCCAGAAATTAGTAGCTAAGTATGCAGACAAACGTGCTGAACTTAAAGCTGCTGGTGATTATGAAGGATTAGATAAGTTACCAAAAAACTCATCTGCTGTACGTTTACACAATCGTTGTAAATTAACTGGACGTCCTCGTGGTTATATGCGTACTTTCGGTATATCAAGGGTACTTTTCCGTGATATGGCTTTAGCAGGTAAAATACCTGGAGTTAGAAAAGCAAGCTGGTAATACAGCTTCTTTGTACTTAAGGTTTTTCCTTGAGTAGAAAATAAATATTAACCGATGGCAGGTCGTCCCGAATAGGTCAGGAAGGAAACCACTATCACAACTATATAAAAAATGAATACAGATCCAATAGCAGATTATCTTACAAGGGTAAGAAATGCCATCAAGGCAAATCACAGAATTGTAGAGATTCCTGCATCAAACCTTAAAAAGGAAATTACTAAAGTACTTTTTGATAAAGGTTACATTGCCAATTACAAATTTGAGGATACTACTGCTCAAGGTACAATCAAGATAGCTTTAAAATATAACGCTATTACGAAAATACCTGCAATCCGTACATTAGTACGTATCAGTAAACCAGGTTTAAGGCAATATGCTGGCGTAGAGAATATGCCAAGAGTATTAAACGGTTTAGGTATCGCGATCTTATCTACATCTAAGGGTGTTATGACTGATAAAGAAGCTGCTAAACTAAACATTGGTGGCGAAGTTTTGTGTCACGTTTATTAATTAAAGGAGGATAGCAAAATGTCAAGAATAGGAAAAGCCCCAATTAGTATCCCTTCAGGTGTTACAATTACTGTATCTAAAGATAATGTAGTATCTGTTAAAGGCCCTAAAGGTGAATTAACTCAAGCAGTAGATTCAGATATCACAGTAAGTCAGGAAGATGGTGTATTAACTGTACAACGTCCCTCAGAACAAAAAAGACACAAAGCGTTACACGGTTTGTATCGTTCTTTGTTAAACAATATGGTTGTTGGTGTAACAGAAGGTTATAAAATTCAACAAGAATTAGTAGGTGTGGGTTACCGTGCTACTAACCAAGGAAATACTTTGGATCTTGTTTTAGGTTATTCTCACCACTATGTATTCCAATTACCGGAAGAAATTAAGGTAACGACAACTTCAGAAAAAGGTCAGACTCCGAAAATTATTTTGGAAAGTATTGATAAACAACTGATAGGACAAGTAGCAGCGAAAATCCGTTCGTTACGTGCACCAGAGCCATACAAAGGTAAAGGTATCAAGTTTGTAGGAGAAGTGTTAAGAAGAAAAGCAGGTAAATCAGCTTCTAAAAAATAATCATCATGGCAGGGAAAAAATTATCTCGTAGAGATCGTATAAAAAAAGGAATCAGAAAAAGATTAACAGGTTCTGAAAGCCGTCCACGTTTATCGGTTTATAGAAGCAATAAAGGAATTTATGCTCAAATCATTAACGACGTAACCGGTAGTACAATTGTATCAGCTTCATCTTTATCTAAAGATTTTTCAGGTACTGGAAACAAATCGGAGCAATCTGTAGCTGTAGGTAAATTAGTTGCAGAAAAAGCAATCGCAGCTGGTGTTAAAGAAGTTGTTTTCGATAGAAACGGCTACTTATACCACGGACGTATAAAATCGTTGGCAGAAGGTGCTCGCGAAGCTGGTTTAGTATTTTAATCTGAAAATAGGATAAGAATGTCAACTATCAATATAAAAAGAGTTAAGACTAGCGAAATCGAATTGAAAGATCGTTTAGTTAGCATACAGCGTGTAGCCAAAGTAACCAAAGGTGGTCGTACTTTCAGCTTCTCAGCAATCGTAGTTGTTGGAGATGAAAACGGAATCGTAGGTTACGGATTGGGTAAAGCTAAAGAGGTAACAGAAGCAATTGCAAAAGGCATCGATGATGCTAAAAAGAACTTGGTAAAAGTTCCTTTGCTAAATGGTACTGTTCCTCACGAGCAAATTGGTAAATTCTCAGGTGGTTTTGTTTTAATCAAACCAGCTGCAGTAGGTACCGGAGTAATTGCTGGTGGTGCAATGCGTGCTGTATTAGAGAGTGCCGGAGTACATAACGTATTGGCAAAATCAAAAGGTTCATCTAATCCACATAACGTGGTAAAAGCAACTGTTGATGCTTTAACTAAGATGCGTGATGCTTATACTGTAGCTCAGCAACGTGGTGTAGATTTAAATAAAGTTTTTAACGGATAATATTATGGCGAAGATCAAAATAACCCAGGTAAAAAGCATTATCGATAGAAGCGAACGCCAAAAAAGAACGATGCAAGCTTTAGGTTTAACTAAAATGAACCAAAGCGTAGAAGTTGAAGCAACTGCTGCCATTATTGGAATGGTAAGAAAAGTTAATCACTTAATAGCTATCGAGAGTATATAATTATTTAAGGTTGCAAATGTGAGTTATATGACTACATTTGCAACCTTTGTATATTGTTTAACCGTTGTCCCTGATTAGTGAAAGCGAAGGGCAACACAATAAGTTTTAAAAATGAACTTAAGTAATTTAAAACCTGCAGCAGGTTCTACTAAAAATAGTAAGAGGATAGGTCGTGGTACTGGTTCTGGTCGTGGTGGTACTTCGACACGCGGACATAAAGGTGCTGGATCACGTTCAGGACATTCAACTAAGATTGGATTTGAAGGTGGTCAAATGCCGTTACAACGTCGTGTGCCTAAGGTAGGTTTCAAACCAATTAACCGTGTTGAATATGTAGGTGTAAACTTAGATGTTTTGCAAGGTTTGGCTGAGAAGTTTAACTTAACAAGCATTGATTTTGCTATCTTGCAAGAACACGGATTGGCTTCAAAAAATGATCTGGTAAAAGTATTAGGTCGTGGTGAGGTTAAATCTAAATTAGAAGTTAAAGCACATGCTTTTTCTGCTACTGCACAAAAAGCTATTGAGGCTGTTGGAGGCTCAATCGAAAAATTGTAATTAATGAAGAAGCTGTTTACTACTTTAAGTAATATTTGGAAAATTCAAGAATTAAAAGAGCGTATAGTATTTACGCTCATGATTCTTTTGGTATATAGATTTGTATCTCATGTGGTCCTGCCAGGTGTTGATGCGACTCTTTTAGGCGATAATGAGAAGTCTGGCCTTCTAGGCCTTTTGGATATGTTCGCTGGGGGATCATTCTCCAGAGTATCTATTCTTGCTTTGGGAGTTATGCCTTATATTTCTGCATCAATTGTAGTTCAGCTATTAGGTATTGCTGTACCTTCGTTTCAGAAAATGCAAAAGGAAGGTGAAAGTGGAAGAAATAAACTGAATCAAATTACACGCTATCTAACTGTTGCTATTACAGCTGTACAAGCAGTTGGTTATGTAAAAACTCAGGTTCCGCCGGAGGCAATTATCATTAATCATACATTATTCTTTGTTCTGGCTACGTTTGTATTGGCCGCAGGTACATTATTTGTAATGTGGTTAGGAGAGAAAATTACTGATAAAGGCATCGGTAATGGCATTTCACTAATCATTATGGTTGGTATTATCGCTCGTTTACCTATTGCTTTACAACAAGAGATTAGCTCTAGATTTGTAGGTGATGGTGGACTTATCGCTTTGGTTATTGAGATAGTTGCGCTTTTTGCAGTGGTTATGTTCACTATTATGATTGTACAGGGTGTACGTAAGGTACCGGTTCAATACGCCAAAAGAATTGTTGGTAACAGACAATTTGGTGGTGTAAGACAGTACATACCATTAAAGGTGAATGCTGCAGGAGTAATGCCAATTATTTTTGCTCAGGCATTAATGTTTATTCCGGCAACTTTAACGCAATTTTTTCCTTCACTACAAAATACATGGCTAATTCAGTTTAGTGATTATACTTCATTAGCATATAGTTTAACATTTGCTTTTTTAATTATCGCATTTACGTTTTTCTATACCGCTATTACAGTTAATCCTACTCAGATGTCGGACGACATGAAAAAGAACGGTGGATTCATTCCTGGTATTAAACCTGGATTGTCTACTTCATCTTTTATAGACGATGTGATTTCAAAGATTACCTTTCCAGGTGCTGTCTTTTTAGCTATCATCGCTATTCTTCCTTCAGTTGCTGTTAAGTTTGGAATTAAATCGGAGTTCGCTCATTTCTATGGTGGTACTTCTTTGTTAATTCTTGTAGGTGTAGTTTTGGATACATTGCAACAGATCGAAAGTTATTTGTTAATGCGTCATTATGATGGATTAATGAAGACAGGTCGCGTTACTGGGAGAACAGGAATTCCTGCTGCTAGCGGAAGCAATGCAGTGATATAGTAGGAGAAAGAATGTCTAAGATCTATTATAAATCCCTTGAGGAGATAGAATTAATAAGAGAAAGCTCTTTGCTGGTGTCAAAAACACTAGCTGAAGTAGCAAAAGTTATTCAGCCAGGTGTTACAACCAAAAAGTTAGATCAGCTGGCTGAGACTTTTATTAAGGATCATGGCGCAATACCTGCTTTTTTGAATTATAACGGCTTTCCGTATTCGCTTTGTATTTCACCCAATGAACAAGTTGTTCATGGCTTTCCAAGCGATTATGTGATTCAGGAAGGTGATCTTATCTCAGTCGATTGCGGGGTTATTAAGAACAATTACTTTGGTGATTCGGCATATACATTTTCAATTGGAGAAGTAAGTGCAGAGAAGAAGAAGTTGGTTGAAGTAACTCAGGAGTGTTTACGACTGGCTGTAGAAAAGGCAGTTGTAGGTTCCAGAATTGGAGATATTGGTTTCGCTGTTCAGGACCTAGCAGAGAAGAATGGTTTTGGGGTAGTGAGAGAGCTGGTAGGGCACGGAGTAGGGGTTAAATTGCATGAAAAGCCAGAGGTTCCTAACTACGGTAAACGTGGTAGTGGGATTAAGCTGGAAGAGGGGATGGTTATAGCAATAGAACCAATGATAAATGCCGGCACAGCCGGAGTGAAGTTTTGGTCTGATGGCTGGACAGTAACCAGTAATGACAATAGACCTTCTGCACATTTTGAACATACAGTGGCTGTAAAAAAGGGAAAAGCAGATGTTTTATCAACCTTTTCTTTAATTGAAGAAGTTTTAATAGAAAAAAAGTAAATAATTAAAATTTTTTATTTAATTTTGCAACCCTGTTTAATAGCAGCTAATTAAGTAAAAATCAATATTATATGGCTAAACAAGCCTCAATTGAACAAGACGGTGTAATAAAAGAAGCATTATCGAATGCCATGTTCAGAGTTGAACTAGAGAATGGACATGAGATAATAGCTCATATTTCGGGGAAGATGAGGATGCACTACATCAAAATTTTACCCGGAGATAAAGTAAAATTAGAGATGTCGCCTTACGATTTATCAAAGGGCAGGATTACTTATAGATATAAATAAAATGAAAGTTAGGTCATCAATTAAAAAACGTAGTGCTGATTGCAAGGTTATTCGTCGTAAAGGTAAACTTTACGTTATAAACAAGAAAAACCCTAAGTTTAAGCAACGTCAAGGTTAAGAAATTATTGAAGTATGATTGGATTGAATGTACAGGTTACTCAATCTGTCGTTTAATCAAATAATCAAACATTTAGTACAAATATGGCAAGGATATCAGGTATTGATTTACCAAGAAACAAAAGAGGCGAAATTGGATTAACTTATATCTTCGGAATAGGTAGATCAACTGCACAACGTATATTAACTGAGGCAGGTATCGATTTAAGCAAAAAAGTACAGGACTGGTCTGATGATGAATTATCAGCAATCCGTACCATTATAAACGACGGCGTAAAAGTTGAAGGAGCTTTACGTTCAGAGGTTCAATTAAACATCAAACGTTTAATGGACATTGGTTGTTACCGTGGTTTACGTCACAGAAAAGGTTTACCTGTGCGTGGTCAGCGTACTAAAAACAACTCTCGTACACGTAAAGGCAAGAGAAAAACAGTTGCGAACAAGAAAAAAGCTACTAAATAAAAATTAGTACTGAATAATAATTATGGCTAAGAGTAAAAAAGTTACCAAAAAGCGTATTGTTGTTATTGAGCCTGTTGGTCAGGCGCACATCAATGCTACTTTTAACAATATCATTGTTACCCTAACAAATAACAACGGTCAAACTATTTCATGGTCTTCTGCAGGTAAAATGGGATTCAAGGGTTCTAAAAAGAACACTCCATATGCAGCAGGTCAAGCTGCATCTGATTGCGGTAAAGTAGCATTTGATTTAGGTCTACGTAAAGTGGAAGTTTTTGTTAAAGGTCCAGGTTCAGGTCGTGAGTCTGCAATTAGAACATTGCAAGTTTCAGGTATCGAAGTAACCTCTATCAAGGATATTACGCCGCTTCCACACAATGGATGTCGTCCTCCTAAGAAGAGAAGAGTTTAATTTATTAATTTTTAAAGCTAAGAGTCTGCAGCTTCAGGTTGCATGATACTTTAAAACAAAAAGCAATGGCAAGATATACAGGACCAAAGTCCAAAATCGCGCGTAAATTCAGAGAGCCAATTTTCGGCCCTGATAAAGTATTAGATAGAAAAAATTATCCTCCTGGGCAGCACGGTGCCTCAAAAAGAAGAGGAAAACAATCTGAATACGCAGTTCAATTAATGGAAAAGCAAAAAGTTAAATACACTTATGGTGTATTGGAGCGTCAGTTCCGTAACTTGTTTACCAAAGCGTCTTCTCGCGAAGGAATTACAGGTGATAACTTATTGCAATTATTAGAGGCTCGTTTGGATAATACAGTATACAGGTTAGGTATTGCTACTACACGTTCAGCTGCTCGTCAGTTAGTTAGCCATAAACACGTAACAGTTAACGGTGAAGTAGTAAATATCCCTTCATATCAATTAAAAGCCGGAGATGTTGTTGCAGTTCGCGAGAAATCAAAAACATTAGAAGCAATCACTAATTCTGTAGCAGGAAGAGTAATCAATAAATTCAATTGGTTAGACTGGAATGCGAATGAGTTAACTGGTAAATTTTTAGCTTATCCTAATCGTGATGAGATACCAGAAAACATCAAAGAAAACCTTATAGTAGAGTTATACTCTAAGTAATATATTTAATTAATTGCCTACGGGCAATTAATTTTTTACGTTGCATAATTTTAATAACGATCTAAAAACATTATAAATGGCAATTTTAGCATTTCAGAAACCCGATAAGGTAATCATGCAGAAATCAACTGATTTCGATGGTATATTTGAATTTCGTCCTTTAGAGCCCGGTTTCGGTGTAACAATTGGTAATGCCTTAAGAAGAATATTACTTTCTTCTTTAGAAGGTTATGCCATTACAAGTATTCGTTTTTCTGGCGTATCTCATGAGTTTTCTACAATGAAAGGTGTTGTAGAGGATTTGACTGAAATTATCCTTAATTTAAAACAAGTGCGTTTTAAAAAAGTTGGTGATTCAGGCGATTCTGAGAAGGTTTTTATTGTAGTAAATGGCCAAGAGCAATTTGCTGCAGGAGACATTACTAAATTCTCTAATAACTTCGAGGTTCTTAATCCAGATTTCGTTATCTGTAACATGGAGAAATCTGTTACTTTAGAGGTGGAATTGACCATTAATAAAGGACGTGGTTATGTACCAGCGGAAGAGAACAAAATTAATGATGCTGTAGTTGGAGTTATAGCGATAGATTCGATTTTCACTCCAATGAAAAATGTAAAATATACGATTGAAAACTATCGTGTTGAACAAAAGACAGATTACGAAAAATTAATATTAGATATCTCTACTGATGGATCTATCCATCCTGAAGAGGCACTAAAAGAAGCTGCTAAGATCTTAATCCAGCACTTCATGTTGTTTTCTGATGAGAATTTAGTATTAGAATCTCAAGCTAAAGAAGAAACTAAAGAAGTTGATGAGGAAATCTTGCATATGCGTAAGATCTTAAAAACTGAATTAGTTGATTTAGATTTATCAGTTCGTGCATTAAATTGCTTAAAAGCTGCTGATATTCGTACTTTAGCTGATTTGGTTTCTTATGATGTTGCTGATATGTTAAAATTCAGGAACTTCGGTAAAAAATCTTTAACAGAGATACAAGAGCTTGTTAAATCTAAAAGTTTATCTTTTGGAATGAACTTGTCTAAGTTCAAATTGGACGAGGAATAATAAGCTACAAGCATAAATTATAATATTGTTAATAGTGTATAATTCCCTCAGATTAATTTCATAGAGACGGTATACACTGAATAAATTTAAAAATGAGACACGGTAAAAAAGTAAATCACTTAGGAAGAACAGATTCACATCGTAAGGCGATGTTGGCTAACATGGCTTCATCGTTAATTAAACATAAGAGAATCTCTACAACTTTAGCAAAAGCAAAAGCTTTGCGTATGTATGTTGAGCCTCTTATCACTAAATCAAAAACTGATACTACGCACTCTCGTCGTATTGTTTTTGGTTACTTACAAGATAAAGAAACTGTTACTGAATTGTTCCGTGATGTTGCAGCTAAAGTTGCTAGCCGTCCAGGTGGTTACACCAGGATCATTAAGTTAAACAATCGTCTAGGTGATAATGCTGAAATGGCATTAATCGAATTAGTTGATTACAACGAAGTTTACGGTAAAGAAGCGGATTCAGCTGAAAAGAAAACTACTCGTCGTGGTAGAAGCAAAGCTAAAAAATCTGATGCTCCTGCAGCAAAAACAGAAGAAGTTAAAGCTGAAGAAGTTAAGACCGAAGAGGTTGTAGAAGAAGCACCAGCTGCTGAAGAAACAAAAGAAGATAAAGGAGAATAATATTCCCTAATCAAAATATAAGAGTCGGTTCAATTTGAATCGACTTTTTTTTTGCTTTTCAAAACCTATCTTTGTATTGTAATAATATTTCATGTCGAACCAACTTAGTATCCAACAATTTCTGGATCAATTATCAGAAAGTATTTCTTTAAATCTATTTCTAAAAGCGTCTTTAGGAAATTACCAGGGGAATGAAAAAGAGCTTAAGAATATCTATGTTCGAAGAGTAAAGATTAAGAGGGTTGAGATGCTTTCTTTTAATTATCGTTATAAAACCCGGGATATATTTAAGAATTTAAACATACAGGATGGGACTGATTTAATTAAGAATTTGATCAGCAATGATTTTAGAATTTGTACACTTTTCACTACTAATAAAGAAGTAATTATAGAGCATGGGAAAAAGGAAACCATTTCTTTAAGGGAAAGACAAAATGCTTCTACTATTAAACCAAGTTTGGCCCATGATAAAGAGAAGAAAAGAATTATAAAGCCAGCCGGAAAAACTTATTTACAAGAGCTAAAGGTTACTGATCAGGAGGGGAATGTGTTTAAAAATTCTCAGGATAAGTACAGACAGATTAATCAGTATATTGAAATTTTAAGTTCTTTGATTAAAGAACTGCCAAATACTAAGGTCCGAAATGTTGTGGACATGGGGTCGGGGAAGGGTTACCTTACTTTTGCCCTTTATGATTATTTACATAACGTACTTAATCAAAATGTACACATGGTAGGGGTTGAATTTAGAGAAGACATGGTCCAGTTGTGCAATAGCATTGCTGGAAAATCGAACTTTAATCAATTGCAGTTTGTAGAAGGCAGCATCGATAATTATAATACTGATTCAATTGATTTGTTAATTGCCCTACACGCTTGTGATACGGCTACTGACGATGCAATTTATAAAGGAATAAAGGCTAATGCAGAATTAATTGTTGTTGCACCTTGCTGCCATAAGCAGATCAGAAGAGAAATGGAAAAAGGCAAAGCTAAAAACGATATTTCTTTTTTAACCAAATATGGAATATTTATGGAACGTCAGGCTGAAATGATAACTGACGGGATTAGGGCACTGGTACTTGAGTATTTTGGTTATAAAACTAAAATATTCGAATTCATTTCGGATGTTCATACTCCAAAGAATATTTTGGTAGTTGGTATAAAAGGAGAGATCGCTAAGAGTAGAAAAACCGAAATACTTGCTCAGATACAACAGGCTAAGAGTTATTTTGGAATTGGTTATCATCATTTGGAAAGACTCTTAGAAGACGAAATGTAGCATTGTTCTGTCATACTGTCACATTTTTATGATGTAATTCGGACAATTTTATATTGAAAATCTTACAGAAAAACTATTTTTTCTGCCAAAACCCTATTGGCACATTGCTTGTTGAACAGATGTAAATAATAAGATTTCATAAACATAAACATAGATAAAATAGCATGTCAAAAATTATTGGTATAGACTTAGGAACAACAAACTCTTGCGTAGCCGTAATGGAAGGTAACGAACCTGTAGTTATAGCCAACAGCGAGGGTAAACGTACTACACCTTCCATTGTTGCTTTTGCAGAAAATGGAGAACGTAAAGTAGGTGAGCCGGCAAAGCGTCAGGCAATTACTAACCCAACAAAAACAATATCATCAATAAAGCGCTTTATGGGAAGCAGCTTTGCTGAAGTTTCTAAAGAATCATCACGTGTACCTTATAAGGTAGTTAAAGGTGATAACAATACTCCAAGGGTTGAAATTGACGACCGTAAATATACACCACAAGAAATTTCTGCAATGATTTTGCAGAAAATGAAAAAAACTGCAGAAGATTTCTTAGGTCACGAAGTAACTGAAGCAGTTATTACTGTTCCTGCTTATTTTAATGACGCTCAACGTCAGGCAACCAAAGAAGCTGGGGAAATTGCAGGTTTAACCGTTAAACGTATTATTAATGAGCCAACTGCGGCTGCTTTAGCTTATGGATTAGATAAAGCACACAAGGATATGAAAATTGTTGTGTTTGACTGCGGTGGTGGTACTCATGACGTTTCTGTATTAGAATTAGGTGATGGTGTATTTGAAGTAAAATCAACTGATGGTGATACTCACCTGGGTGGTGATGACTTTGATCATATCATTATCGAATGGTTAGCTGTTGAATTTAAAAATGAAAACGGCATGGATCTTCACCAGGATCCAATGGCGTTACAACGTCTTAAAGAAGCTGCTGAAAAAGCTAAAATTGAGCTTTCAAGCACAACTTCAACTGAGATCAACTTGCCTTACATCACTGCTGATGCAACAGGACCTAAGCACTTGGTAAGAACATTAACCCGTGCCAAATTTGAGCAATTAGCTGGCGATTTAATTAAACGTACAATTGATCCTTGTAAATCAGCTTTGAAAAATGCAGGTTTAAAAACAAGTGATATTGATGAAATTATATTAGTTGGTGGTTCTACACGTATTCCGGCTATCCAGGAAGCAGTAAAAGCTTTCTTTGGTAAAGAGCCATCTAAAGGTGTAAACCCTGATGAGGTAGTAGCTATTGGTGCTGCAATCCAAGGTGGTGTTTTAACCGGAGAAGTTAAAGATGTATTGTTATTAGATGTAACACCTCTTTCTCTAGGTATCGAAACAATGGGTGGTGTAATGACTAAATTAATTGAAGCTAACACAACCATACCTTCTAAAAAAGCAGAAACTTTCTCTACAGCAGCTGATAATCAACCTTCGGTAGAGATCCATATTTTACAAGGAGAGCGTCCTATGGCAGCTCAAAACCGTACTATTGGTCGTTTTATATTAGACGGTATTCCACCAGCACCTCGTGGAGTTCCTCAGGTTGAAGTAGCATTTGATATTGATGCAAATGGTATCTTGCATGTAAGTGCTAAAGATAAAGCAACTGGTAAAGAGCAAAAGATTCGCATCGAAGCGTCTTCAGGTTTAACTGACGAAGAGATCAAAAGAATGAAAGATGAAGCTGAGAAAAATGCAGAAGCTGATAAAACTGCTAAAGAAGAAGCAGAAAAAATCAACGGTGCTGATGCTTTAATTTTCTCAACTGAGAAACAATTAAAAGAATTCGGAGAAAAACTATCTGCTGATAAAAAAGCTCCTATTGAAGAAGGTTTGAAAAAACTTAAAGATGCACATGCTGCCAGAAACTTTGCTGATATTGACACAGCACAAGCAGAATTGCAAAATGCATGGAATGCAGCTTCAGAAGAGATGTATAAATCAGGACAAGACGGGGCACAACCTGAAGGTGGTGCTCAAGCTCAAGATGGCGCTCAGTCAGCTGATGGTGGCGATAACGTTACTGATGTTGATTTTGAAGAAGTTAAAGACGATAAAAAATAGTCTTTAAACAATAAAAAAGCCCCTTGGTAATTTACCAAGGGGCTTTTTTATTGTTTAACTAGTTCCAAAGGTTCTCAGGATAAGTCCCGTCTTTTACTAGCTGATCTATACATTCCTGTACAAAAGGTTTATCTTCTTTATAAGTTACTCCAAACCACTGGCTATCTGTAGGTATAACTTTGAAAGAGGCTGCACCACTTTTTACAAGGTTTTCGCCAATCAAAGGGATAAAGAACTCAGCTTTTGGCTTGTCTTTATTTTCTAAAGCAAATACTCTAAATAAGTCTTCAGTTAATTTAAAGACAGCCGGAGTAAAGCCCCAAAAGTTCATCGAAACCGGAGTGTTATATTCTAATGGATATTCAGATCCATTTTCTTCATATACAATTCCGCCATCTTTTTTATAAACCTGGGTACGCTCAGTAATCTCTTCAAGGAATCCGGCCTCATTGGTTTTGCAAACCCCACGAGATACAGATCCAAAATCAGATAGCGTTTTCCCAATTTGATAACCAACAATAGAATAGTTGCTGTCAGTTGCCTCATTGTTTAAAAAGTCTACCATCTTTTTAAACGCATCATAGCCATAATAGTCATCGGCATTGATTACGCAAAAAGGCTCTTTAATGGCATTTCTGCCAGATAGAATAGCATGGGCAGTTCCCCATGGTTTTTCACGGTAAATTTCTTCTTCTATGCCAAATTGTTTCAAATCGAAATTTTGGAACACATAATCAGTTTCAATTTTACCATTTAGTTTAGGTTCAAATATGGCTTTAAAGTTTTCGACAAATTCTTCTTTGATGATGAAGACTACTTTGCCGAATCCAGCTTTAATTGCATCGTATATAGAATAATCAATAATTGTTTCTCCATTGGGGCCAAAGCCATCAATCTGTTTCATACTGCCATAGCGACTTGCCATACCAGCTGCTAATATTAATAAGGTAGGTTTTTTCATGCAGCGAAAATAATGATTCAATTCATATTCAATGTAAAAAGTGAGATAGTTTTTTCATTAGTCTGATAACGTTTCTCAATGTATCGCATGGATATTGAGGTAGTTAAAATCCAAATATTCCCTTTCCGCCACTGCTGCGAGGTTTTTTCCCTATAAGCATACCAAATAATCCCCGCACTATTTCTTTTCCTATCTGTCTGGTTATAGTTGCACCCATTACCTGTTCAACTAAACTCTTCTCACCTTTTTTAGGAGCCTCTTCTTGTTTTGTTTCTTCTTCCTCGGTTAGTTTCTCATTTACACGTTTAGTCAAAATTTCATAGGCGCTCTCAGGATCAATTGATTCCTGGTATTTGGCTGTAAGCTCACTTGATTGGACAACATTATTATAGTCTGCCGCGCTGAGTGGTCCCATGATTGCCCTTGGTGGTGTAAGCATGGTTGCTGCCACTTCTGTAGGGATACCTTTTTCGTTCAACACTGTTATTAAAGCCTGCCCGGTTCCCAGTGAAGTCAACATTTTATCGATCTCATAGAAGTCGGATCTTGGATAAGTATTTACTGTCTTTTTAAGCGCATCAACATCATTTGGTGTAAATGCTCTCAAAGCGTGCTGAACACGATTTCCTAATTGGGATAACACACTTTCAGGGACATCACTAGGAGCTTGAGTACAGAAAAATACACCTATACCTTTTGATCTGATCAATCTGATAATAGTTTCTATCTGTTCCAGAAAAGCTTTTGAAGAATTTTTAAATAATAAATGCGCTTCATCAAAAAAGAAAACCAACTTAGGTTTATCTAAATCCCCGACTTCAGGCATGCTATAAAAAATTTCTGCAAGTAAACTTAACAGGTAAGTAGAGTAAAGAACAGGCTGATTTTGCACATCCGAAATATTGAGTAAGCTGATTACTCCTTTTCCGTCGGTTTTGGTAAAAAGATCTTCGATGTCAAATGAGCGTTCGCCAAACATTGCACTCAGTCCCTGCTGCTCAATGGTAACTATCTTTCTTAATATTGTTCCTGAGGTTGCAGTAGATATTTTACCGTAGGAACTTTTAATCTCTTCAGCACCCTGCCCTTCGGCCAGGTACGAAACTAATTTTTTAAGATCATTAAGGTCAATGATTGGTAGTTTGCTATCGTCAGCATATTTAAAGATCACAGCTAAAACGCCTGCCTGTGTATCATTTAGATCAAGGATTTTAGACAGCAGAGTAGGCCCAAATTCAAGAACAGTAGCTCGCATTTGCGCGCCTAATTTGCCAGATAAGGAAAAAATCTCGACAGGGAATCCAGAAGGGTTAAAAGGCTTACCAAGTTGACCCGCTCTTTCTTCTATTTTTGGATTGATTGGCCCTGGCTGATTAAGACCCGATAAATCGCCTTTTACATCAAGCATAAACACCGGTACACCTGCGTCAGACAATTGTTCTGATAGCAATTGCAATGTGCGGGTTTTTCCTGTGCCTGTTGCTCCTGCTACAAGGCCATGCCTATTCATCATTTTTAAAGACAAGTTAACTTCGGCTTCAGCGATTACTTGTCCATCCAGAATCCCTGCTCCAAGATATATGTACGAACCACTCGGGGTATAAGAGGCCTTAATTTTTTCTGTAAATTTTGCAGATTGATCACTCATGGGAAAAGATAGTTTTTATAAAAGTAAGAAAAGCACCCGAATTACAAACAAAAGAAAAGAGGGTGTATCATGACTGTGTGATGTGACACCCTCTTAAAAATAAGTTATTCAGAATTACTTCTTATAAGTAAAATCGTGATCTTTTTTAATGTTCAATAAAGAATGATAAATGAGGTTGATCACATTGTCAACATCTTCTTTATGAATCATTTCAACTGTGGTATGCATATATCTTAAGGGTAAAGAAATTAATGCAGATGGAACCCCTCCGTTAGAATAGGCGAAAGCATCAGTATCTGTACCAGTTGAGCGGGATGATGCCTGACGTTGGAAAGGGATATCATTCTTCTCAGCAGTTTCAATAAGCAATTTGTTTAAATTTGTTTGAACAGCAGGGGCGTAAGAAACTACCGGACCTTTACCGCAAGCCAAATCTCCTTGCGTGATTTTATTGATCATTGGGGTAGTGGTATCATGAGTAACATCAGTAACTATAGCCACGTTAGGTTTAATTCTGTGAGCGATCATTTCAGCTCCTCTTAATCCAATTTCTTCTTGTACTGAGTTTACAATGTAAAGCCCAAAAGGTAATTTCTTTTTATTTTCCTGAAGCAATCTGGCAACCTCCGCAATCATAAAGCCACCAGCTCTGTTATCCAGTGCACGGCCAACATAATAGCGGTCGTTTAATACCATAAACTCATCTTCATAGGTAATTACGCAACCTACATGAATACCAAGTTTTTCAACTTCTTCTTTAGATGTACATCCACAATCAAGGAAGATGTTTTTTAATGCCGGAGCCTCCTCTTTTTCACCACCGCTACGGGTATGAATAGCGGGCCATCCAAATACGGCTTTAATCAAGCCGTTGTCGGTATGGATATTTACGCGCTTAGAAGGAGCTATCTGATGATCTGATCCCCCGTTACGGATTACATAAATTAAGCCGTCTGGAGTAATATAATTCACAAACCAGGAAATCTCATCGGCATGAGCTTCAATAACTACTTTGAAATCTGCTTTAGGGTTAATCACTCCAACTGCAGTTCCGTAATTATCGATGAAACTTTCATCTATATATGGTTTTAAATAATCTAGCCATAATTTTTGACCAGGGTATTCGAAACCTGTTGGAGATGGGTTATTGATATATTTTTCAAAAAATTGAAGCGATTTTTTATTTACTACACTTACGTGTTTCTTTTTATCTTCTTTTTTCTTTGTCATTGTATATTTTTTATTCTAAACAAATATAGAAACTACTGCCTAAGCACCAAGTTAATTATTGAGTTCTAACTCCATAATGACAAAGTCGATACCGTTGCTGGTAGAAAATTTGTCTGTTTGCACAAAGCTGAATTGGTTGTAAAAAGGAATGGCCGAAACGCGCGCATTGCACCATAGTTTAGTAGCCCCAAAAGTTTTAACATAGTTAATTATATGATCCAATAATAATGATCCATATCCTTTCCCCTGCGACTCCACGATTGTTGCGAATTTTCTGAATTGATAAATATTGCCTGAATTGAATAAAGAAACTACAGATGTTAATTGGTTATTTGCAAACAGTCCAAAATGGATTCCATCATTATCATTAGGCAATTTTATAGCATCAAGGGGTAAGTCTGGGTACATAACTTCATGTCTTATCCTCCAGGTTAAATCAGGTCTGATTTGTTCAATTTGAATTTCCTGCATCGATGTTATTCTTTATTTTACCACTATAAAACTTGTATATGCAGATGTTTAGAACAATAACCGCACCGCATCCCCAGCAGAATAATGGCCACTTACCCTGGTCCCAGAGCCATAAACCTAAGGCGGAACCAAAAGATGCTCCAACAAAGCTTACAGACATGAACACAGTGTTTAAACGATTACGAGCTTCCGGTAGTATAGCATAGATCCTGGTCTGATTGGTTACATGAATAGCTTGCTGACCAATATCTATTAAAATAATACCAGCTACAAATAAATAAAGGTGGCTGCCGGTAAAGTAAAAGGCAGCAATGCTAAGTAATTGCAGAATTAGCCCGACCAACAGATTCTTGCGAGGGTTTTGGCCGCCACTAAACTTACCAACTAATGGCGCGGCTAAAGCTCCTGCTGCACCAGCAATGCCGAAAAGACCTATCTGCAACGTTTGAAGATTAAACGGGGGATTGGCAAGGAATAATACCATAGTTGTCCAGAACGCGCTAAGTATAGAGAAAGCCAGAAAGTTTATAATAGAAGCTTCGCGCAGTACGCGTTCAGTTTTTATGTAATGCCACATTGAGGACATTAACTCATTATAAGTCCCTTTAAATGACGGCCTACTTTGAGGAAAGCGCCTGGCCATAAGCAGTAATAAAAGGAAACATATGCCAGCGGCCATAAAATAAACTGTTCTCCATCCCCATAAAAATCCTATACTTCCACTGACTGCTCTTGATGCAAGGATGCCAACAAGTAAGCCACTCATAATTATACCTACTGTAGGACCACGATCTTCGTCTGAACTAAGATTTGCTGCCATTGGTAAAACAAGCTGAGGAATAATGGAGCTTGCGCCAATTAATACACAAGCAATTTCCAATAATAAGAAGGAGTGGGCAAAAGCTGCCAACAGCAATGCCCCGATAGCAAGACATGTTATTAAAAGTATTTGTTTTTTCCTTTCAAACATATCACCCAAAGGAACCAATAGAAATAGTCCAAGGGCATAGCCAGCCTGTGTGAGGTATGTAATTTTACCGGCATGGCTCTCTGTTAATCCAAACTCTTTAGCGATTAAAATCACCAGAGGTTGGCAGTAATAAATATTCGCTACGATAAGCCCTGTACAAAAGGCCATCAATAGCACATCAGTACGACTAAGTTTCATTTATAAAGGGATGTTTCCGTGTTTTTTACGAGGGCTGTTTACAACTTTGTTCTCTAACATTTTAAAAGCCTTTATTAGTTTAGATCTGGTTTGGGCAGGTTCTATAACCTCATCTACAAAGCCACGTTCTGCGGCTCTGTAAGGATTAGCAAAAATATCTGAATAGAGCTTTTCTTTCTCCAGCCATTTTTCTTCAGGATGCTCTGCACTGGTAATTTCCTTCTTGAAAATTATTTCAGCAGCACCTTTTGCACCCATAACTGCAATTTCAGCAGTAGGCCATGCATAGTTTAAGTCGGCTCCAATATGTTTTGAGTTCATGACATCATATGCACCACCGTAGGCTTTTCTTGTAATTACAGTAATACGAGGTACAGTTGCTTCACTAAAAGCATATAATAATTTAGCGCCATTGGTAATAATTCCATTCCATTCCTGATCTGTACCAGGCAGAAAACCTGGAACGTCCTCAAAAACAAGCAATGGTATGTTAAAGCAGTCGCAAAAGCGTACAAATCTGGCGGCCTTTGTTGAAGCATGATTGTCCAATACCCCAGCAAGGTAAGCCGGCTGATTAGCAACAATACCTATACTTCTTCCTGCCAAACGGATAAATCCAACCACAATATTTTCTGCATAATCTTTATGTACCTCAAGAAAACTGTCCATATCGGCCACTTCGCTTATTACTGACCTTACATCATAAGGCTGATTCGAATTCTCGGGCATAATGCCATTAAGAGATAAACGACTTTCATCAGTTAAAGTATAGGGCAATTGCAACGGGATCTCCTCACAATTCTGAGGCATGTAACTCAGTAACCTCTTAACATGGTTGATAGCATCTAATTCATTTGAACAGGCAAAATGAGTTACACCCGATTTTGTAGCATGAGTAGATGCACCACCAAGTTCCTCAGAGCTTACCTCTTCGTGAGTTACGGTTTTAACAACATTTGGCCCTGTAACAAACATGTACGAGGTATTCTCTACCATTAAAATAAAGTCTGTAATAGCAGGCGAATAAACTGCGCCCCCTGCACAAGGTCCCATTATTGCTGAAAGTTGAGGGATAACCCCTGATGCCTGAACATTTCTATAAAATATATCGGCATAACCGCCCAATGAAACCACACCTTCTTGTATCCTTGCGCCACCACTATCATTTAAGCCAATCAGGGGCGCCCCATTTTTCATGGCCATGTCCATTATTTTGCAGATCTTTTCGGCATGTGTTTCAGAAAGAGAACCTCCAAAAATGGTAAAATCCTGTGAAAACACATAAACGAGCCTGCCATTTATGTTTCCATAGCCCGTTACAACACCATCTCCTAAATATTTTTCACGTTCCATTCCAAAATCGACACTTCTATGGGTTACCATCATGCCAATTTCCTCAAAGGAATTTTCATCTAATAAAAAATGGATTCGCTCTCTGGCAGTTAGTTTGCCTTTTTTATGCTGACTTTGAATTCTCGCTGCACCACCACCTTCATTCGCTTTTTTTATTTTGTCCTGAAGTACATCTATTTTATTCTTCATTTTAAACACTAATAATTTTAATATTTACCAGCGATACTGTAATCTGGTAGTAAACACATCATCTTTTAAGTCGGCCGTATAGTCTGGCAACTTAGTCGCATCGTTAACAACGTGCTCGTTGTACAATGTAAGTTTAAATCTTGAATTTATTAGATAGGTCAGGCCATAACCAAGGGTGCTAAATTTAATATCACCAGCTGTAGTATTATTGCCAGCAATGCCAATCTCCGATTCACTTATTTCTCTGTTTGGATCGTACACATCATAAGATACCAATGCAGTAAATTTACTTTTTGCAATTTGTTGGGTTAACCACAAGTAATAGCCAGAAAACTGACGCAAGTATAAATCTGTGGCAGGTTGAGCCGAGAAACTCATGCTAGCTACAGGTCCAAGTACACTGGCAGTAGCAGATACGCCAGGCTGTGTGCCTTGAAGATATTCAGCTTTAAATATAGTTCTGCCAAAAGCATTGTCGTATTGAAGCTGTAAGTTACCTCCATAATATTCGCGTTTACCAAAATACCCAACATTGTCAGGACTTGTGTTTTTTTGAAATCCCGATGCTGTAGCAGAGTAATAATTTTCAGTATCGTTACGCACCCAACCTTCGTAGATAGATCCGCCAAAGCCTATATGAAGTTTTTTATTTGCCAGACTGTCGAATTTAAAACCAAGGTTGCCTATGATATCTTTTCTTGAGTCATAATCTCTGGCATTGTATCCGCTTCCATTTATTACAGCTAACTCTGCTGTTAGAAAATTAAATATTTTACTGGGCTGATAAGTAACCATGGCGCCAATATCACGCTCCCTGGGCATCAACGTTTGGAAAACTCTCGCTCTTTCAGGAAAATCTCTATATCCCGAGGAGTAAACAATAGAGTGACCAAAGGGGCGGTTAAACAAGCCGGCAGTTAATAACAGTTCCTTTGAATCAGGTTGATGCAATTGTATAAAAGCGTCCATTAACTGAATGCCATTTTGTGTAGCGTCTATTTGGAAAACAATGCTCGAATACTTGTCAGCCCTGTCAATTTTCAATCTACCCCTGCGAATCATGAAACGACTGTCAGAATTTTTTGAGAAATCCCCACCCGAAAAGGAGGAAATGCCACCAGATTGCGCTTTTTGAAATTGTGTTTGCAGGTAGCCTGTTATCGCAATTTCATGAGGGTCATAAGTCGAGGGAGCATTATTACTTTGGGCAAAAAGGGCAACCGGATAAAGAAATATCAGGCTTAACAGTGTTTTTTTCATGAATGAGTAAAAAGAATTTTGATCGCCTAATTTACGGTAAATGAAGCATTTTTCTTTAAAATGGGTCCAGATTTTTTAAAAATAGAAGTCCAAAACATGATAAAGCAACAACTAAATTACATTTTTTTTACATGATAATTTGTAAATAAGCAATGTTTGGAGCTATTTTTGGCGAGTTAGGTGAAAGAATAAAAACAAATGTTTCTAAGAAAATACCGTGTATTAATAGTTATTACCTTCTTAAGTATCTTCTCAGCGAAGATGGTAATTTCCGGTGCGCCTGTATTTTTTAGTCATATTGATAAGAACATCATGATTTCTGTAATCATGCAAATCGAAGCTGAACATAGCAGTGATGGAGATCCGGGTAAGGCAAAAGTAAAACTCTTTGATTATAAGATAGACTTTCAGCACGACTATGTATGGTCATCTGTCCTACATCTTTACGGTATAAAGAATAGCTTTATAGATAATTTCAAACGGTATTTCGATCCATTCCATCCGTCTGTACCCACACCGCCTCCTAACCTGAGCTAATTTATGATATGTTACCACCCAAAAGGGAGCGGTATGCAATTTTTAAAAATTAGTTTAAAAGATTAAAACATAGTTTTATGCAAAGTGGAAACTCAATCTTTTCAAGATTGGAAGTGAAGAAATATATATTAAAAAAGAACCTGAAGCGTGATTTGCCATCCAGTATTGTGGTATTTCTTGTTGCCCTCCCCCTATGTCTAGGGATCGCTTTGGCTTCTGGCGCCCCCCTGTTCGCAGGTATTATAACGGGTATAGTTGGTGGAATTGTAGTTGCCAGCTTAAGCGGATCACAATTAAGTGTGAGTGGGCCAGCGGCCGGGTTAACCGCAATCGTTCTGGGGGCTATCGGTCAACTGGGCGGTTATCAGATCTTTTTACTTGCAGTAGTTTTGGCAGGTGCAATGCAGATAATACTTGGATTGCTAAAAGGAGGAACTATTGGCAATTACTTTCCCTCAAGTGTAATTGAAGGAATGCTTGCAGCAATCGGATTAACGCTGATACTTAAACAGCTTCCTCATGCGCTCGGTGTAGATTCAGATTTTTTTGGCGATGAAAGTTTTTTCCAGAAAGATAATGAAAACACATTTTCGGCCATTAGTGGGGCATTGGATCATTTTAGCCTGGCTGCTATTGTAATTAGCGTATTGTCAATTTTGATTTTGGTTTTTTGGCCTAAATTTAAAAAATTAAGTGTTGTCCCGGCTCCGTTGGTGGTAGTAGTGATAGGAGTTGTGCTTACAATTGCTTTTCAGGGCGGGAATTATGCATTGGCAGCAAAGCAAATGGTAGAGATTCCTGTTGTGAACAGCTGGTCGGAATTTACCGGTTTGTTTACTGCACCGGATTTTTCGCAGATATTAAATGGAAAAGTCTGGGTTGTTGCGGCTACAATTGCGGTAGTTGCAAGTCTTGAAACGCTGCTAAGTATCGAAGCGGTAGATAAGATAGATCCAATTAAGCGGGTGTCGCCGACAAATAGAGAATTAATGGCCCAGGGTACAGGAAACATGGTTAGTGGTTTGTTAGGCGGATTGCCTTTAACATCGGTAATTGTAAGAAGCTCTGCAAATGTCAATGCAGGTGGAAGAACAAAGATGTCAGCTATTTTTCATGGTGGATGGTTACTTTTATCTCTGCTTTTTATACCAGGTATCATAAATATGATTCCTTTGGCATGTCTGGCAGCAATTCTATTGGTAACAGGTTATAAATTAGCACGTATAGAGCTTTTTAAACATATGTTCCACAAAGGCTGGGATCAGTTTGTTCCGTTTGTAATTACTATTGTAGCTGTTTTGTTAACAGATTTGTTAAAAGGCGTTGCAATAGGTATGCTGTTCTCGATATTCTATTTATTGCGTACCAATATGCGTAATCCATACTTCTACAAAATACAGGAAGAGGGTAATAAAAAGAACTTGAGAATAAAACTGGCCGAAGAGGTATCTTTCTTAAACAAGGCCGCCATTCAGGTGGTATTAAATAAAATACCTAAAGAAACTAACGTGATCATTGATGGATCCAATTCACGGTACATAGATCCCGATGTATTGGAAACCATTTTTAATTATAAGCACAATGCTTATACCAAAGGTATTATTGTAATTTTAGAAAATATTAAAGAGCAATATACCGTGCCAAAATTGAACAATAAAGTCATTGAAGAAATTAATAATTAAATTATTATGTGCGCGAAATTAGAAAAACAAGATTCAAAACAAATAACATACGAAGGATTATTAGAAGGAAATAAAGAATGGGTAGCTGCTACATTATCAGAAGACCCAACTTTTTTTGACCGGTTATCAGCTGGTCAGACACCTCCTGTATTATGGATCGGATGTTCAGATAGCCGTGTCCCTGCAAATCAGATTACCAATACCAACCCAGGTGATATCTTTGTACACAGGAATATTGCAAATGTAGTTACGCACACAGACATGAATATGCTTAGTGTATTGGATTATTCGGTAAATGTGCTTAAGGTAAAACATATTATTGTGTGTGGACATTACGGATGTGGTGGTGTAAATGCTGCACTTGGTGATACACAAGTTGGATTGATTGACAATTGGTTAAGGAATATTAAAGATGTGATTCGTATACACGAGCGTGAAATGTCGACTATTAAAGATCCACAAAAGAGATCTGACCGTCTAGTGGAACTGAATGCCATAGAGGGAGCTGCAAATGTAATGAGTACTTCGATTGTACAAAATGCATGGGCATCGGGTCAGGAACTTGGTGTGCATGCCTGGGTTTACAGTTTAAAAACAGGTTTAATCACCGATTTAAAAGTAAGTGCTTCGAGTGCTGCAGATATTTCGCCAGTATTTAAAATGAAGACAGAAAAATAACTGCTCCATTAAGCAAAGCAGTAGGCTTATTTTAGTAAATAAAAACTCCCGGTTCATCGCCGGGAGTTTTTTATCGGTATCTATCCTAAAAAAGGGTAGCGATAATCCTTTGGTGGATCAAAAGTTTCCTTAATGGTACGTGGAGAAACCCAGCGCAACAGGTTAATCATTGATCCGGCTTTATCATTTGTACCCGATCCTCTGGCACCGCCAAAAGGCTGCTGTCCAACAACAGCACCGGTACATTTATCATTAATATAGAAATTGCCGGCAGCGTTTCTTAAACGCTGAGTAGCCTTTTCTATCGCATAACGATCCTGGGCAATAACAGCACCTGTTAAGGCATAAATAGACGTAGTATCTATAATATCCAGAACTTTATCAAAATCTCTATCCTCGTAAACATATATTGTTAATACAGGGCCAAAAAGCTCTTCACACATTGTCGTGTACTTTGGATCCTTAACAACAAGAACCGTAGGCTCAATAAAGTAACCTTTAGATTTATCGTAATTTCCACCTGCAATAATCTCTACAGATTTATCTTGCTTGGCTTCATCAATATATTTAGCTAGTTTATTGAAAGATTTCTCATCAATAACTGCATTAATGAAATTACTAAAATCTTCAGTTCCACCCATTTTAAAAGTAGCCAGATCACGAATCATTAAATCCTTAATCTCAGGCCATACGGTTTTCGAAACATATACACGAGAAGCAGCAGAACACTTCTGACCTTGATATTCAAAAGCACCGCGAATAATTGCTGTACTAGATATTTCCGGTTCTGCAGAACCATGAACAAGGATAAAATCCTTACCACCGGTTTCCCCAACAATGCGCGGATAGGTTTTAAATTTATGAATGTTATTACCAATAGTTTTCCAGATGTTTTGGAAAACGGCCGTAGAACCTGTAAAGTGAATTCCGGCAAAGTCAGGGTGGCTAAAAATCACTTCGCCAGCCTCAGGTCCATCAACATAAACAAGGTTGATCACACCATCAGGTAATCCGGCTTCTCTAAATATTTGCATTAAAACATTAGCTGCAAAAATTTGAGTATCTGCTGGTTTCCATACCACCACGTTCCCCATCATGGCTGCTGATGTAGGAAGATTCCCTGCGATAGCAGTAAAATTAAATGGAGTTAAAGCAAACACAAAGCCTTCTAAAGGGCGTTGCTCAACCCTGTTCCATGATCCTTTAGGCGAAACCGGAGGTTGCTGCTTGTAGATTTCAGCCATATAGCTAACATTGAAGCGAAGGAAATCGATCAGCTCACATGCCGAATCAATTTCAGCCTGGTAAGCATTTTTCGACTGCCCAAGCATAGTGGCAGCATTTAATTTATAACGATACGGACCTGCAATTAAATCGGCAGCCTTCAGAAAAATTGCTGCACGATGTTCCCACGCCAAATTTTCCCAATCAGCTTTAGCTGCCAAAGCAGCATCAATAGCTTGCTTTACGTGGTTTTTATTTCCAATACTATATTTACCCAATACATGTTGATGATCGTGTGGAGGGGTAAGCTTTCCTTTAACTTCAGTATGCACTTCCTCAACACCAATATACATCGGTATCTCAATTTCTTTGGAACGGGCATCGTCTAAAGCGGCCTTTAAAAGTTCACGTTCTTTACTTCCTGGGGCATAACCCAAAATGGGCTCATTTACAGGAGCGGGTACGTTAAAAAATCCTTTAAGCATGTTATAATAAGTTATTTTTACAAAGGTAAACTTTTATTTATTACACAGGTAAATGGCAATCTGCATAAACGTGATAAAATGCGAGGGAATAATTCTTATTTTTGAAACGGCACATGATTAAATACCTCAGATTATTATTACTTCCGTTTTCTGTCCTCTATGGCTTGGTAGTTCTCATCAGGAATAAACTATATGATACAGGTGTGTTTAAGCAAACAAATTTTGACTTATCAGTGATTTGTGTAGGGAACCTTGTTGTTGGAGGATCTGGTAAAAGTCCGGTAACAGAGTACCTCGTAAATCTATTGTCTGATAAGCGTATTGCCATTTTAAGCAGGGGGTATGGCCGTAAAACCAAAGGGTACATCCTTGCAGATGCAAGCGCAAATGCCGAAACGATAGGCGATGAACCGATGCAGTTTTACAACAAGTTCCCAAACGTTACTGTTGCTGTTTGCGAAGACAGGGTAACCGGTATTAATCTTTTAAAAAGCAATCACGATATTATAATATTGGACGATGCCTTTCAGCATAGAAGCGTAAAACCCGGTTTTAGCATCCTTCTTTTTGAATATCAAAAACTACTAAGTCCACAATTTTTGCTTCCTGCCGGAAATTTAAGAGAGCCTTTTGCAGGATATCATCGGGCACAGGCATTGCTGGTTACAAAAGGGCCTGAAAAGATAGATGCTCATCAAAAGCACACTTGCTTAAAACGCTTTGATGCCGAGGCAAAAGAAAAACTATCCTTTTCTTTTCTAACTTATGGTAGCCTTACAAACCTTATTTCAAAAGAACAGCGGTCTTTAGCCTCAATTTCAAATACTACTTCTGTATTCTTGTTAACCGGGATAGCTAACCCTCTGCCTTTGTTAACCCAGTTGCAGACATATACGTTGCGTATAGATCACCATGACTATCCTGATCATTATCGCTTTACTGTGCAAAATATTCAGCAACTTGTAAATGCCTTTAAGAACGATTCTTCAGAAGAAAAAATAATAATAACAACAGAAAAAGATGCGCAACGTTTATTAGATGATGTATTAAAAGAATTACTTTTAAATTTGCCTGTCTTTTATTTGCCCGTTAAAATAACATTACAAGAAGAAGATAAAGCTACATTTGATCAAAAGATTTTAGATTATGTTTCAAGCACTACACGAAACCGTTGAATATATAAAACGAAAAACTGATAATTTCCTTCCGGAAATTGGAATTGTTTTAGGAACTGGCCTTGGTGGTCTTGTTAATGATATTGAAGTTGAATATCAGTTAATGTATTCTAATATTCCTAATTTCCCAATATCAACACTCGAATTTCATACCGGAAAGCTGATCTTCGGAAAGCTCAATGGTAAAAGAGTAATTGCAATGCAAGGAAGGCTTCATTATTACGAAGGTTATTCTATGCAGCAAATTACCTTCCCGATCAGGGCAATGAAAGCTTTAGGGATAGTTCACTTATTTGTCTCAAATGCTGCGGGGTCGTTAAATCCGGATTTTAAAAAGGGCGACTTAATGGTGATCAACGATCACATCAATTTGCAGCCGGAGAGTCCTTTACGTGGTAGTAACGATTCGGATATGGGACCACGCTTTCCAGACATGAGCCAGCCCTATAACAGAGCATTAATAAAGCGAGCAATTAATATTGCTAACGACAACAACATTAAGTGCCATCAAGGCGTTTACATTGCCGTAACGGGACCCAATTTAGAAACCAAAGCAGAATATAATTATTTGAGAATTATTGGAGGCGATGCTGTAGGGATGAGTACCGTGCCAGAGGTTATCGTAGCCAACCACATGAGCATCCCTGTATTCGCAATTTCTGTTTTAACGGATGAGGGATTCTCTGAAGTACTTGAACCGGTTAGTCTTGAAGAAATAATAGAGACAGCAAAGATAGCCGAACCTAAAATGACAAAAATATTGAGCCAGTTAATTTCAACTTTATAATGTATAAAAACATTGCCTTTCTTGTTTTTTGCTTTGTCATCTTCGGTGGTGTACAATTGTTCGCGCAGGATTTAAAAACTACCGTTAATGATAACAAGGAGATGGACTCCTTAAGGAAAAAAGAAGAGGAAGGAAGAGATTCAATAATATTCACCTCAAGATTTATCAGGTATACTACCCTTAAACTTACAAAGGATAGTATACAAACAATACCTCTGGATACAACACTAACAGGCTTCCAGAATTTTAACATACTTATACAACCAAGAACACCAACAGTGGGGGTTGGTAACTTAGGCCTGGCAGCCAGACCAATGCTTTTTGAGCCTTCTAAAACAATAGGTTTTGACATCGGCATGCACTCGCTGGATTATTACGCAATGACGCACGACGATGTCAGGTATTACCAGGCAAGAACACCGTTTACCAGTCTTTATTATGTTAGTGCAGGCGAAGCGGAGCAGGTTTTTAAAGTTATACACTCTCAGAATATTAAGCCGAACTTTAATGTTGGACTCAATTTTAATAGGATAGGGGCAAACGGTTATTACAGAAGGCAAAGGGGAGACGACCTGAATGGAGCGCTCTTTAGCTGGTACCAATCGCCAAACAAAAGGTATAATCTGTGGGCTAGTGTAGTGTTTAATACCCTTAAAACTCAGGAAAATGGATCTATTCTTAATGAATCTATTTATACAGGTACTAACAATACTGTAGATAAGCTTACAGAGCCCGTTAGGCTGCAAACTGGTAAACGAATATGGCGGCAAACTGGCTTTATGCTTAAGCAAACCTATTTTGTAGGACGGATAGATAGTGTTGCCCAGGAAATAACAAAAAAAATACTCCCTACAAACAAGATATCTTATACTTTAAAGTATGATGCAAATTCCTACGCATTCCAAAAAGATGAGAGTTTTACTGATGCAAGTGTGAGGGAATCTGTTTTTCCAAATGGAATTGGTTTGGCCGATACTACTTTTACTAATGATAGTACAAGATATACCCATATACAGAATGAATTTATCTACAGCTTTTTTCTTAGAGCAAAGGGAAGTTCAATTATCAAAAATGAACTAAAGCTTGATGTAGGTATAAAGCACGACTTTTATAATTATAACCAGATGGTGCTTTACAGAGACCGCACCAGGTTTTATGATTATTCAGCTACTTTTCAAAACGTTACTTTGTTGGGTAATGCCGGCTACCGTTTAAGTAACAAAATAGATTTTAATGTCGATTTACAACAAATCTTTCAGGGACGAAACGTAGGCGATTTTTTATATGAAGCCAAAAGTAACGTTCTGTTAAGTAAATCTGTTGGCCGTATAGTTCTAGGTGCCTATTTCCAAAACAAGTCGCCAGAAGAGACCTATACCAATTACTTTGGCAACCATTACCGTTGGGAAAATAATTTCGATCGTACTAAAACCATCAACCTGTCCTTTAATTTCATCAATGAAAAATTTGGGTTTGATGCAGGTGCACAATACTATCTAATAGATAAGTATCTGTATTTTGGTCAGAATGATGAGGGCGGAATCGAACCACTTCAATTAGGTTCTTCCATAAACCTATTTAAAATAACTGCAGGTAAAAAATTCAGGTTTGGTAAGTTTAATTTGGAGAGTTATGTTGTTTATCAAAAAACAGATAATCCTGATAAGTTACGTACTCCTGAAGTTTATACCTTCAATAGTTTTTATTTGGATCATACCTTTTTCAAGGTGTTAAAAACCAATGTTGGTTTTGATGTCCGCTACAACACGCCATACAAAGCATATTCGTATTCAACTGCAACTGGCCAGTTCTATGTTGGTAAAGATGTAACGTTTGATACTACTCCAATTGTAGATGTATGGGTTAAAGCGAGCTTAAGAAGAGCTAATCTTTTTGTGAAATGCGACTATGTAAACCAGGGTTTACTTTATAAAGGATATTATACAGTTGACCGCTATCCAATGCCAGACAGATTATTGTTCAAATTTGGTGTAAGCTGGAATTTCTACGATTAAACTACCGATGACCTGTTGTCTTTAAAGCTATCGTCATCCTGAATTCATTTCAGGATTCCTCAAACGTTCTATCCCGGATCCTGAAATAAATTCAGGATGACGAGGTGGCGATAGCGCTGTGCTGAGCCTAGTTGTTATTACTAAGTCTTCTGTGGTTTCTTTTTAGCTGCAGGAAATAAAACGTTGTTTAAAATTAACCTATAACCCGGCGAATTAGGATGCAGATTTAGGTCAGTTGGCGGGTCGCCAACAGCATGCTGATAATCTTCCGGATCATGTCCACCATAAAAAGTAAACTGGCCTTTACCAATCTCGCCGTTTAAATAGCGCACCTCTTCGGCGCCTTTATTTTCACCAAGAACCGTAACACTTGGTTTTACAAAATGTTTCTTAAACGCAGTGGTTTGACCCATAAAACCCTTAATCACCTTATCATGGTTTTGAGTGAGCATAGTTGGCACGAGATCCCATTTTGCAGAAAAATCAAACAGCGTAAAAAAATCATTAGCCTGTGTAAGTGTTCTGGTCTGAGTAGCATCTATATCAGAAAATTCGTAATTGTTGGGGTTTTCATCAAGCCTAAAATCCTTAAAAGCAAAAGTGTTATTAAAATTAAGTTTACTTTGAGCCTGCGGATCGGCTCCATCGCCATCAAACATACTTTCGCAAATGTCAACACCTTCGGCGCTCAATGCAATGTCAAAACTATCAGTACCCGAACACATGGCAAAAAGGAATCCACCTCCAGTACAGAACTCCTTTATCCGTTTAGCTACAGCCAGCTTCAATTGAGATACCTTAGTAAAACCATTTCTTTTTGCAGTAGCCTCTTGATTTTTAACATCCTCACGATACCAGGTCGCATTTCTAAAAGCACTCCAGAAGCGACCATACTGGCCGGTAAAATCCTCATGGTGCAGGTGCAGCCAATCATATGCTGACAATTTATCTTTTAAAACATCATCATCATAAACCACATCGTAAGGAATTTCAGCATAGGTAAGCACCATCGTTACCGCATCATCCCAAGGCAATTTACTTTTAGGCGAATAAACTGCTATTTTTGGAGCTTTTTCAAGCTTCACCATTTCCATATTTACCTGTGGGTCGCTAATCTCATTTAAAATAGATGTAACCTTTCCGTCAGCAAGTATCTGATAAGAAACCCCCCTGGTTTTACATTCGTCCTCAATAGCCTTATTGTAGCCAATTAAAAAACTGCCACCCCTGTAATTTAAGAGCCAGCTAACATCCGCTTTTTGCTTAATGCCCCAATACGCTATACCATAAGCTTTTAAATGGTTTTTTTGATCCTCATCCATGTAAATAAGAATAGATGATGCCTTAGCAGCTATTGTAACTACAAGTAAAAAAAACAGAAGGCCAAATTTTTTCAAGCTTAAAATCATGTGGTTGTATCAGTGGGTACGAATGTATATTTTTTGCATACCAATATAAAATTATAATGTACATATAACGCTTTTAGTATAAATTGCATATAAAAACTATTTTATCTAAGTTTGGCATTTACAAAAAACAACATGAGTAAAGCAATAATTAAAACAGAGAAAGGGAACATGACTGTTCAGTTTTATGATCAGGATGCACCAAATACAGTTGCTAACTTTAAAAAATTAGCTAACGAGGGATTTTATGATGGGGTTATATTTCACAGAGTAATACCAAACTTTGTGGTTCAGGGTGGAGATCCTACCGGAACTGGTGCAGGTGGCCCGGGTTATAAAATTGATTGTGAGCTTTCTGGCGAGAACCAATATCATGACCGTGGTGTTTTGTCAATGGCACATGCTGGCAGAAACACAGGAGGATCCCAGTTTTTTATCTGCCATAGCAGAGACAACACTGCTCACCTGGATAGAAATCATACAGTATTCGGTAAAGTAGTAGAAAATGTCGATATTGTTGATGATATTAAACAGGGTGACAAGATTTTAGGAATAGAAGTAATAGAGGATTAATATGAATTTAAGAGGAATAGTAGCAGTATCTGGGAGACCGGGGCTATTTAAACTAGTAGGGCAAAATAAAGGCGGATACGTTCTTGAAAGCCTTGATGCTCAAAAAGTTAAAATTGTAGCCAATATTACTACAACCAAACTTGCATCATTAGAAGACATTACCATTTATGGCGAAGATGAGGATCTGAAGCTTGTGGATGTTTTGGCTAACATTGCTGCGGCTAAAGGAAACGTTCCTGATGCAAAAACAGACGCAAATGCTTTAAAGGTATTCTTTAAAGAAGTTGCTCCAGACCATGATGAGGAAAAAGTATACACCTCAGATATGAAAAAGATTGTCACCTGGTTTCATTTATTAAAAGAGTTGCCTTTGTTTTCAGAGGAAGCCCCATCAGTAAGTGCAGAGCAGGAAGCATTAAAGGCTGATGAGAAGATCGATAAAAAGCCAAAAGCTACGCCAAAACCAGCAAATGCAAAAGCACCGGCTAAAACATCACAGCCAGCTAAAAAAGCAAGCATGACCAGTAAAAAAGGCGTGTAGTTAGCAAATTACAATATTATATAAAGAGCCCGATCTACATTAATGTAGATCGGGCTCTTTATTGCATGGTACATAGTCTGCTTAAAAATTTGCCGTCATGTTTAAAGCTTTCGTCAACTCTCCTATCGTGAGACGAAATGAGCTATAGCATGATGTCATTGCCACATCTTTGTATTTTTAATACTTAAGTCTCAGGATGATGACAATATTAAACAAGTCCTTTATTGTTTTAAGCCAAATACCAGATCAGTAAAAACGCTATTGCCGATATAACTATGGCAATAATATAGCTTAAACGATCCTTTCCTCTGTCGCTTTTAAACTTATAATTTCTTTTATATTCTGATGGTAAGCGCATAATAAATCTCCTTTTAAATAATGATGAGAGCGGGATTAAATTTCCATAAAATTAATACAGATTATTCATGGTGATATGGTTCTCCTTTTAATATACTAAAAGCCCTGTATAACTGCTCTACAAAAAATAAGCGGACCATTTGATGAGAGAAAGTCATATCAGAAAGCGACATACTCCCGTTAGCTCTTTTATAAACAGATTCATCAAACCCGTAAGGTCCACCTATTACAAATACCAAATGCTGAACACTTCCAATCATCTGTTTGTTCAAATAATTTGAAAATAATACCGAAGTATATTTTTTTCCTTTCTCGTCAAGCAAAATTACCGTATCCGGATTACTGATGTGTTTTAACATCATTTCAGCTTCCTTTGCCTTTTGTTGCGCTTCACTTAAATTCTTAGTGTTTTTTACATCAGGAATAACAATCATATTAAACCCGATATAGTGTTTTAGCCGATTTAAATACTTCTCAATACCTTCAATAAGATATTTTTCTTCTGTTTTTCCTGTAACAAGTAGTGTAATCTTCATCTAATTAGCGGCGTAATAATCAATTCCCTATATTTATCAAACTAGGCCGAAGCAAAATAGTTCAATGGAGAAAAATACAATGATAAGAACAAAAGATAGCATTTTAAACGATTACAGAAATAATGTAGCAAGCCAACAAAGTCAGATCGATGGCCTCAAGAGCAAGCTTAATAAAATATCATTCTCCCGTTTGGGCTTGTTTATTGCCGAAATAATAATAGTAGCGCTCATCATAAATATTGGTTTTTCGTGGGTATTAATAGTGTTAAGTGTTATTCCGGTAATCTTTTTCATGGTTTTGGTTAAAAGGCAAGTTGCAGTACAACAAGAGTTAACCTATGCCGAACAACTTTTGTGGGTTTACCAAAATGAAGTGAATCATATTACTTCGAATACCAATGGATATAGTGATGGAGAGAATTATAGCGACGAATACCATCCATATTCATCAGATTTGGACATTTACGGGCAAGGCACTTTGTTCTCTTACATCAATCGCTGCAATACAAATAATGGCTTAAATATCCTTGCAGAAAATCTTCGTCGGCCAAATGGAAAGGATGTCATTTTGCAGCGTCAAGAAGCTATTGCTGAAATGACTGAACATATAGACAAAACCTTTCACTTCCGAGCCGAATTACAAAACCACAAACCCGGTCAGCTCGATGTTATTAAGGATAAGTTGGAGCATCAGCTACCCAATCAGCTAAAGTTCACTCAAAATAAAGCCCTTCAGTTATATGTGAAAATAGGGCCTTTTATTACTTTCGGCGTGCTTATACTTGGCGCAATATTCGGTGGCTATGTATGGAAAATATTTGGCCTTGTAGCCTTATTTAATATGGCACTCATTTTCTTCAATCTGAAATACATCAACCTGGTGTATTATGGATTTACAGGAGGATCAAATTTATTAGATGCCTTTTCGGGTACAATAAAGTGGACAGAAGATATTACCTGGACGAGCCCCTATATTAAGGACTTTTTTAAGGGAAATGATAGCGACAGCCTAACAAACGATCCTGTAAGTAAACAAATCAAACAGCTATCCTCCATCATTAAAGCGTTTGACAACAGGCTCAATCCATTTGTAGGCTTTTTTTTAAACCTGTTTTTGCTCCTCGATTTAAAATGCTCCTTCGATTTAAATAAATGGTATGTAAAGTCGTCAACTAACCTGGTAGGTGGCCTGTATAGAATCAGTCAGTTCGAAGAGTTGATTTCGTTTGCCACTCTTAACCACAACCAGCCTGACTGGAACTTCCCAGCAATTGCTGATAACTTTAACTTAAAGGGCATTGAACTAGGGCATCCGTTAATTCACGAAAGAGAACGTGTTGTAAACGATTTTAGTCTTGATGCCCATCCTACAGTTGATATTGTTACGGGTTCAAATATGGCAGGGAAAAGCACATTTCTGCGTACCTTGGGTATTAACATGGTGCTCGCATTTGCAGGTGCACCCGTTTGCGCTAAAGAAATGTCGCTTTCTATATTTAAAGTACTTTCCTATATGCGTATCAAAGACTCTTTGAACGATCATACCTCAACCTTTAAAGCAGAGCTTAACAGGCTAAAAATGATACTTGATGCCATCAATGTTTCTGTAAATTCATTTGTGCTGATTGATGAAATGCTTAGGGGAACAAACAGTAAGGATAAATACCTTGGATCTAAGGTATTTATAGAAAAATTAATTACACAAAGCACACCTGCACTTTTTGCAACCCACGATTTACAACTCTCAGAAATGGAAGCAGATCATGGCGATAATGTAAGGAACTATCATTTTGATATTCAAATAGCAGAGGATGAAATGGAGTTTGATTACAAGTTGAAACATGGTCCTTGCAAAACTTTTAATGCGGCCCTGTTACTCAAACAGATAGGCTTAACATTAAGTTAATACCATAATGCCATATTGCCTTTAATAACTGCAGGTATGATTAAAGCATCTGATTTTGGTGAGGATTTTTTATGGGGTGTGGCTGTAGCTGCAACACAAATCGAAGGCGCTTCTGATAGCTATGGCAAAGGTCCATCTATTTGGGATACATTTTCTAAAAGATCAGGTAAAATAAAAAAGGGGCATGAACCCAGGCATGCTTGCGATTTTTACCATAGATACAAAGAAGATATAGCCCTTGTTAAAACACTTGGCTTCTCCGTTTTTCGATTTTCAATAGCCTGGTCCAGAATCCTTCCTTATGGCAAGGGGACTATAAATAAAGAAGGAATTCTTTTTTACCACAAGGTGATAGATGAGTGTCTTCTAAATGGACTAATTCCTTATGTAACACTTTACCACTGGGATTTACCCGATGCGCTTGAAGATGAGGGCGGCTGGACTGCTTATAGCATCAACGATTCCTTTAATAACTTTGTATCTATATGTGCAAAAGAGTATGGCCATAAGGTTAAGAACTGGATCGTTTTAAATGAACCTTTCGGCTTTACTTCGCTGGGATACATGTTAGGCGTACATGCACCTGGGAAAACGGGCTTAACCAATTTCTTTTCTGCCGTTCATCATACTGCCATAGCCCAAGCCGATGGCGGCCGGATACTAAGAGCCGAAGTACCCAACGCCAACATTGGAACAAGCTTCTCTTGCTCTGAAGTTGTTCCGTATACGCAAAGCGACGCCGATATAACTGCAGCTAAAAGAATTGATTGTTTGATGAACAGGTTATTTATTGAACCTACGTTGGGCTTAGGTTATCCGGGAGCAGATTGGGATTTGATGGAGAAATTTTCTATCCAACATTCTACATGGCGGCACACTAAGCGGCTAACTTTTGATTTCGATTTTATTGGTCTGCAAAATTATTTCCCCTTAACCATAAAATATAATGCATTTATCCCTGTTCTGCAGGCATGGGAAGTTAAAGCTAAAAGCAGGAAAAAACCACATACTGCAATGGGATGGGAAATAAATGCCAATAGCTTTTACAATATCATCAAGCAATTCGCTTCCTATCAGGGTATTAAGAAATTAATGATTACTGAAAATGGTGCAGCCTATCATGATAAGGTATCGGGCAATCATGTTCATGATCCGGAACGCATAGCTTATTTTCAGCTTTATTTGGCAGCCCTGCTAAAAGCCAAAAATGAAGGGTTAAATATTACAGGCTACATGGCCTGGACATTAATGGATAATTTTGAATGGGCCGAGGGTTTTAATGCCCGTTTTGGTTTGGTACATACAGACTTTAAAACTCAGCACAGAACCATTAAGGATTCCGGTTTCTGGTTCCAGCAATTTTTGGCATCCGATTTATAAATTAGCAGGAGCCGCGCTCCATTTGGTTGAGCTTTATCAGGGCCTTGACAGGGCTTTGGCAGGGCAACTAGCCCTAGCAAGGCCCCGTCAAGGCCCTGGCACCAGACAAATCTCACCTGATATTGTAACGGTTACAATTCAAGGCTTTTTAGTATATTTATAACCAAAGCTATTAAATGGATAAGATTATAGTATTTGAAACTTTTTATAACCCAATTGAGGCCAATATTGTGAAAGCAAGATTAATGGATAGTGGTGTTCAATGTTTTTTATCAGATGAAAATACAATTACCATAAATCCCTTGTATACTCAGGCACTTGGTGGGGTTAAGCTTCATATTTTTGAAAAGGACATCCCTCTGGTAAAGGACATTCTTCAGGATGAAAATATTCAGTTACCTCAGGAAGAGACCGAGCCGGGCGTTGAGATTTGTCCTAACTGTGGTTCTAATCACGTAGGGTATGTACAGGCTACAAAAAAGAGGTTTAACCTATTAACTATGATCGTTTCCTTCGCGCTAATGATCTATCCTTTTTATGCAAAGAAAACCCATCATTGCTTTGATTGTGAGCACGAATTTTAGCTTCAATTAATTAAACCACTGCCTTTTTATCTCGTTCAACAGATAGCACTCCATTACCTTCAATCAAGAAACAAATCAGGCCGATCAGTACAATCACAGAAACCCAGAATTCTGCATATGGGCTAAATATGTTTGCTCTCAAATTAACAAAGAACACTGCTACAATAAGTATTGGTAAATTGAGTAGGCAAAATAAGCGTGTGTGCGAGCCGACAGCAATGAGGAGTCCACCGATGATGTGAAGCACTATAATTATGTGCGCCAGTAAGCTAATTGATACTGCTACACCCAACATAGCATCTTTCATCATATTGGTAAAGGCGGGAAGATTTGATGCAAATGCGATACCTTTCCAAATGAGTACTAAGCCTAAAAGTATTCTAAAATAGTCGAGCCATTTTGGGTGATGACGATTACCCCAATTTTGAATTTTTGTGAGCACGTTCATAATCTTGAATTTTGGTTATATGAATTTACATAAAAAAATTATGTATTCCTCGCTTTAAGAAAATTGGCTGTGAAATTGAAAAGATATGTTAAGTAAATGGTTTTAGCATATAAATTATTACCTTTAATTTTACAAAACTGAACCAAATATATTGTAATCGCAAAAACTCAACCATATAGATAAACCACTATTTTCATGAATTTTATTAATAAACTCGTACTAACCATTGTAGCCGTGTTTGGATTATCGGCGGTTTTAAACGCTCAAACTAAAGGTGTTGAGCTTAAGTCTCCTAATGGGGGATTGAAAGTTTCCATTAATATATCCGACAAAATATATTATTCCATTTCCTCCGGAGCGGATCTGTTGTTAGAAAATAACCATCTACAAATGAGCCTCAGAAATGAGATTTTAGGGCAAAATCCAAAACTTACCAGCAGCAAAAAAGGGCAGGGTACTGAAATCATTAAACCCTATGTTTCTTTGAAATTTTCTACTGTAAAAAGTAACTATAACTCGCTGATATTTAATTTTAAAGGTAATTATGCCGTAGAGTTTCGTGCTTTTGATGATGGGATTGCTTATCGCTTTATTACCAGTAAGAAAGACAGTGTTGAGGTGATGAATGAGGAATTTTCTGTCAACTTTCCGGGCGAATATGCCCTTCATTTGCAACAGCCTGGCGGATTTAAAACTGCTTATGAAGAGCTGTACTCGCAGGTGCAGTCAAAGGACTGGAAGCCTGAAAATAAAATGTCGACCCTTCCTGTACTTATAGATACAAAGAAAAAATATAAGATATTGATCAGCGAATCAGATCTGACAGACTATCCTTGTCTGTTTCTTAAGGGAACCGGGAATAATGGTGTGTCGGCAGCTTTTCCTAAAGTCCCGCTTGAATTTGGTGAGGATGGCGATCGTAGTCTAAAGATACTTAAGGAGGCTGATTATATTGCAAAAACTTCTGGTACCCGTAATTTCCCGTGGAGATACTTTGTGGTCACATCTGACGATAAGCAACTGCTTGAAAATACGATGACTTTAAAACTAGCTTCGCCAAGTGTAATAAAAGATCCTAGCTGGGTTAAACCAGGGCAGGCAAGCTGGGAGTGGTGGAATGATGCTGCGCCTTACGGTCCGGATGTGAATTTTGTTTCGGGTTATAACCTAGCAACCTATAAATATTATATAGACTTTGCCGCTAAATTTGGTATACCATATATTATTATGGATGAGGGTTGGGCAAAGAGTACTACTGATCCTTACACTCCAAATCCGGATGTTGATGTACATGAGCTGATTCGCTATGGTAAAGAGAAGAACGTAGGGGTAGTATTATGGTTAACCTGGCTAACTGTTCATAAGAATATGGAATTGTTTAAGACCTTCCAGGAATGGGGTGTAAAAGGGGTTAAAATAGATTTTATGGACCGTAGTGATCAATGGATTGTTAATTACTATGAGGATGTTGCAAAAGAAGCGGCCAAGCATAAATTGTTTGTCGATTTCCATGGTGCATTTAAACCTGCCGGTTTGGAGTATAAATATCCAAACGTGATTTCTTACGAAGGGGTTAGGGGAATGGAGCAGATGGGTGGATGTTATCCGGATAATAGTTTATATCTCCCCTTTATGCGTAATGCCGTTGGGCCTATGGATTATACTCCTGGTGCAATGATAAGCATGCAGCCTGACGTTTACGGAGCCAATAGGCCAAATGCAGCAAGCATTGGTACGCGCGCTTATCAATTGGCTTTATTTGTTGTTTTCGAAAGCGGAATACAGATGCTGGCTGATAACCCTACGCTTTATTACAGGAACTTGGATTGCACTGAATTTATCACAAGTGTACCAACCACCTGGGATGAAACGAAAGCTCTAGAGGCTAAAATGGGTGAAGTTGCTGTAGTAGCTAAGCGAAAAAAAGACAAGTGGTTTGTAGGAGCAATAGCCAATGGTAAGGAAAAAGAAAGAACCGTTTCTTTAAATTTTGATTTCCTTGAAAAAGGTAAAACCTATACAATGACTTATTTTGAGGATGGAATTAATGCCGGTCGCCAGGCAATGGATTATAGAAAGAAAACGGTACAGGTTAAATCGGGAGACAAGATTGATATTAAGATGGTTCGCAATGGGGGTTGGGCTGCAGTAATTATGTAACTGGGCAAATGATATAAGAAAGGGGTTGATATTTTAAATATCAACCCCTTTCTTTATATTGAGATGTAAGCTGCTAAGCGTTTTTAGCTGCGGCTTCTCTACGAATGATATTCAATGCACCACCTGCTTTGAACCATTCGATTTGTTGTTCGTTGTAACTGTGATTAACAGATATCTCTTCTTTAGTTCCATCAGCGTGGTTTAACACTAAAGTAAGCGGAACATCAGGTGTAAATGTTGTCAATCCAATGATATCGATAACATCATTTTCTAATATTTTATCGTAATCTTCTTTGTTAACAAAGGTTAAACCAAGCATACCTTGTTTTTTAAGGTTGGTTTCGTGGATACGGGCAAATGATTTTACCAATACGGCACGTACGCCTAAATGACGAGGTTCCATAGCAGCGTGCTCACGGCTTGATCCTTCACCATAGTTTTCATCACCGATAACGATAGAACCTAATCCGGCAGCTTTATAAGCTCTCTGGGTTGCTGGTACAGGACCATATTCGCCAGTAATCTCATTTTTAACTGAATCAGTTTTGTCGTTAAAGTAGTTTACAGCACCAATTAACATATTGTTAGAAATGTTATCCAGGTGACCGCGGAATTTTAACCATGGACCAGCCATTGAGATATGGTCGGTAGTACATTTTCCTTTTGCTTTGATCAGCAATTTAAGTCCTTTAAGGTCTGTGCCTTCCCAAGGAGTAAACGGATCAAGTAGTTGTAACCTGTGTGAAGTTGGAGAAACAAGTACTTCTACTTTACTTCCATCTTCAGCTGGCTGCTGGTAACCTGCATCTTCAACAGCAAAACCTTTAGTAGGTAATTCAAATCCGGTTGGAGCATCAAGTTTTACTTGTTCGCCTTTATCGTTTGTTAACGTATCTGTTAATGGGTTAAAGCTTAAATCGCCTGCAATAGCTAATGCTGTTACTAATTCCGGAGACCCAACAAAGGCAAAAGTATTAGGGTTACCATCGGCACGTTTTGCAAAATTGCGGTTAAATGAGTGTACAATAGTGTTTTTCTCTTGTTTATCAGCACCAACTCTGTCCCACATACCAATACATGGTCCACAGGCATTTGTAAATACTTTGGCACCTATGCTTTTGAATACGTCTAAAAATCCATCACGTTGAATGGTGTAACGGATCTGCTCAGAACCAGGATTGATACAATATTCAGATTTAGCAGTTAAGCCTTTTTCTGATACTTGTTTGGCAATACTGATTGCACGGGAAATATCTTCGTATGATGAGTTGGTACAAGAACCGATCAATCCTACATCGATTTTCATTGGCCATCCGTTAGCTGCAGCAACTTCTTTCATTTTAGAGATAGGAGTAGCTAAATCCGGAGTGAATGGGCCGTTCAAATAAGGCTCAAGTTCAGATAAGTTAATTTCGATTAATTGATCGAAGTATTTTTCAGGCTCTGCATAAACTTCAGCATCGCCGGTTAAGTGTTCTTTTATTGCGTTTGCAGCGTCAGCAACTTCAGCTCTGCTGGTGGCACGTAGATAACGTTCCATGCTTTCGTCGTAACCAAATGTTGAAGTTGTAGCACCAATTTCGGCACCCATATTACAAATGGTTCCTTTACCGGTACAGCTCATGCTTGTTGCGCCTTCGCCAAAATATTCAACAATTGCACCTGTTCCACCTTTTACAGTAAGAATACCTGCAACTTTAAGGATTACATCTTTAGCAGATACCCATCCACTTAATTTTCCTGTAAGTTTGATGCCGATTAATTTAGGGAATTTTAGTTCCCAGGGTAATCCTGCCATTACATCACAAGCATCAGCACCACCAACACCTATGGCAACCATACCTAAACCACCTGCGTTTACAGTGTGCGAGTCGGTACCTATCATCATTCCACCCGGGAAAGCATAGTTTTCTAAAACAACCTGGTGAATAATACCTGCACCTGGTTTCCAGAAACCAATACCATATTTGTTTGAAACCGAAGCTAAGAAATCAAATACTTCCTTGCTTTCAGTGTTTGCAGCCGGTAAGTCAATTTCAGCACCATTCTTTGCAGTGATTAGGTGATCGCAATGAACGGTAGAAGGAACAGCAACTCTTGGTCTGCCTGCCTGCATAAATTGCAATAAAGCCATTTGTGCAGTAGCATCTTGCATGGCCACACGGTCAGGAGCAAAATCTACATAATCAGTACCTCTTGTGTAAGCGGTATTTGTATTACCATCCCAAAGGTGGGCGTAAAGAATTTTTTCTGAGAGTGTTAAAGGTCTGCCTACTAATTTACGGGCCGCCTCAACGCGGGGGCCAAAGTTTGCATACACCTTTTTGATCATTTCTATATCAAAAGCCATTGATAATATGTGTTAAAAGGGTAAGTTATTCTTATTATTTTGTAGCGAATTTACAAAAAAAAACAGGGGTAGGACATCATCTGCATATCATTATATTATTTATACCTATTCTAAATAATGTAAAAGGCTTAATGGCTTAAATATCTGCAAAATAGTTGCGATCATTTCTGAACACTGCTGTTCATTTATGAACACTTTTATTTTTTGTAGTGCTTGTAATTATCTGTTTTTTAGCGTGTTGAAATGGTTTTGTATTTTGGCCTAACCTTAGCTGTTCAGATCGTGAAAAATTAAAGAGAATCGAAACGATAACCCAGTTCAGAAAAATGTTTCAACACTCTAGGTAATGCATAGTGCATCCGGTCATAGGCTTTCAAACTGTCGTGAAAAACTACAATGGATCCGTTGCCTGTATGCTTAATTACATTGTTGAAGCACTTGTGAGGTGCCAGGTTGATGTCAAAATCGCCGCTAAGTACATCCCACATAATGATCTGAGTTTCCGGGTTCATTGCGCGGATGTTGGTGATCTGAGATTTTTTAATTCTGCCGTAAGGTGGACGAAATAAATTCGTGTTAGTTAATTCCTGACACTTTTGGAAGTTTTTAGTGTATATTTCATCCGGCGTTTTCCATCCTTTTAAATGGTTAAAAGTATGGTTGCCGATGCGATGGCCTTCGTTCTTTATCTTCTCAAAAATATCAGGATGTTTGTGAATATTATCTCCGATGCAAAAGAATGTTGCTTTCGCGTTAAAGCTTTTTAAAGTTTTTAATGCGAAGTCTGTAACATCTGGTATGGGTCCATCGTCAAAGGTTAAATAAATAACTTTTTGATCCCGGTTCTTGTGCCAGGTTAATGATGGGTAATACCATTTTAATAAAAGCGGGGATTTTATCAGGTACATGCTCAAACTTAGAGAAAATTTTAGTTTTATTGGCTTCTTTTAAGCCTTAAGAGAAAATAGAGGAAGAGAAGAAGCAACAAAATACAGTTGTTGTACCTGAAAATTTACAAAACGAATAAGTTGTTTATATTAATATTGTGAAAACTAAATTATGAAAAAAATTAACCCTTATAGTACATTGCCCAAATTAACCTTAGCACTCTCTCTTATCTTTATTACGGGCTTTGTGCAAAAATCTAACGCTCAAGAGATTATTACCATACAACAAGCAATAGAAGAAACTTTACATAATAACCTTCAGGTAAAGAAATCACAGCTGAGTGAGGATCTTGCCGGTCAAAATTTGAAGCAGTCAAAATTAGCGTTATATCCAACATTGAATGCAGGTGCTGATCAGAATATGGGTTGGGGACGTAATAATCTTGGTAATACGGGTATTTATGAGAATACACAGAATTATAGCTTTAGTCCGGGTGCAAGTTTAGGTCTTGATTTGTTTAATGGCCTTTCAAAAATAAACCAGATCAAGCAAAATAAAATACTTCTTGAGGCGGGAAAAGCCAATACGGATAAAATTAAGAATGATTTAATCCTTCAGGTAATTACCTCTTATATGGAGATTTTATATAATAAAGATCGTTTATCTGCTGCAAAACAACAATTATCTGTAGCACAGCAACAACAGAAACAGCAGCAAGAACTTTTGGATGTTGGAAATAAAACACTTGCTGATTTAGCTGAATCCAAATCGCAAACTGCTACTGCTCAGTTGGATGTTACTACTGCAGAAAATGCACTTAGCATTTCTTATTTGACTCTGGCTCAGTTAATGGATATTCCTTCTTCGACGAGATACGATGTACAGGCTCCAGTAATAGCTGAATTCAATAAGCCATCTGTAAATTATAATGCCGAGCAGGTATATTCAGATGCAATAAATCTTTTCCCGGATATTAAACTGGCTGCACTTCAAACTGCTTCTGCGAAAAAGGGGATAGATGTAGCAAAAGGTAGTTTATATCCAAGATTGACTTTAAGTGGAAGTTATGGGTCGTTCTATAACTATAATTACAATCTTCCGGCAAATATTCAGAATCTGTCTTTTAGCAACCAGATAAAAAATAATGTTTCGAAAGGAGTTGGTATAGGTTTAAGTATTCCAATATTCAATGGCTTACAGTCTAGAATAGGTGTAAAGAAAGCCCGAATTAACTTTTTGCAGACTCAGGCTGATGAACAGTTGACGAAAAACAACTTAAATAAAATTATTTATCAGGCTGTTGCTGATTTAAAAGCAGCGGAAAGTACATACGAATCTACAACCAATACTTTTAATGCAAGAAAAGAGGCGTTTTCGGTAATTGAGCAACGTTATAATGTTGGTTTAGTCAACTCTTTAGATTACAACACTTCGTTAACAAATAAGAATAAAGCAGAAATAGACATGATCAGAGCTAAGTATGATTTGCTTTTTAAAGCAAAGGTGATTGACTATTACTTAGGCAAACAAATAGTTTTCTAGGAGCAGCATTATAGATTCGCACAATTTATTCCTCCTTGATTATAAATGATAAAAAATAAATAAATTCAAATGAAACTAAAACCCATACTAATTGCAATAGGAGTTATTCTCGTATTATTGGCGGTAGCAAAATTTACCGGCTTAATAGGAGCAGATAAAACCGAGAAGGTGACGATTGAAAAGGCGGCTGACAGAAAAGTTGTTGAAACTGTTACTGCCAGCGGAAAAGTACAGCCTGAAACTGAAGTAAAACTAAGCTCTGAAGTATCGGGTGAGGTTACTGAACTTTTGGTTAAAGAAGGCGATGTGGTTAAAAAAGGTCAATTGCTGATTAAAGTTAGACCAGATGTGCTTCAGTCGGGATTCGAAAGAGCTGTAGCTTCAAATAATACTCAGAAAGCCCAGGTAGTGGCTGCAGAGCAACAGTTGAAACAAGCCAATGCAAATTTTGATAATACTGAAGCCAGCTATAAAAGAAGCCAGGAACTTTTTACTAAAAAAGTGATCTCAGCTTCAGAATTTGATGCCGCCAAAGCGCAATATTTTGGTGCCTTAGCTGATATTGCCAGACTGAAAGCTATGGTTACCAGTGCGAAATACAGTTTGCAGGAAGGTGGCGCCAATGTTAAAGAAGCAGGCGCTAACCTTGCTAAAGCTACTATATACGCTCCGGTTGATGGAGTAATCTCTAAACTATCAGTTGAATTGGGAGATCGTATTCTTGGTACAGCTCAAATGGCAGGTACAGAGATTATGCGTATTTCTAACTTGTCATCTATGGAAGTAAACGTAGATGTGAACGAGAACGATATTAACAGGGTGAATGTAGGAGATAGCTCTATTATAGAGGTTGATGCGTTTGCGGACACAAAATTTAAAGGCATTGTAACTGAAATAGCAAGTTCGTCTAAAGATGTGGGTACTGCCACAAGCACTGTGGATCAGGTCACGAACTTCAACGTTAAGGTTCGTATTTTAGCTGACTCGTACAGTAATATTAAAGGAGGAGCAAAAGATCTTCCATCTCCATTCAGACCAGGAATGTCTGCAACAGTGGATATCGAAAGTGAATCTTTAAAAGGGTTAGCAATTCCTATTCAATCTGTATTTACAGAAGATAAGGCTAAAGCTGAAAAGCCTGCTGATAATGATCAAAATGTAGACAAACAGAAATCTAAGCTTTCTGATAAAACCATTAAACAGTACGTATATGTGTTTAATAATGGTACAGTAAAACGTGCTGAGGTTACTACAGGAATTCAAAATGATCAATACATCATTATTAAATCTGGACTTAAAGCGAATCAGGAAGTGGTAACAGGTCCTTACTCGGCAATTCAAAACAGATTAAAGGATGGCATGAAAGTAGAAAAAACCACTAAGGATCAATTGTTTGCTGCTCCCAAATAGAAAGTAAGCAATATCAGTCATTAAAATAAGTAAATTGCCCCCGGTTTAAAACAATAAACCGGGGTTTTTTATTTATAAGTTATGATACCTAAAGTTGCAATGATTGGTGGCGGTAGTTGGGCTACTGCAATCATAAAAATGCTTTCAGATAATTTTACTGCTAAGGAAATCTATTGGTGGATGCGCAATCAGGAATCGATAACGCATTTGCAGAAATATAAGCATAACCCGAATTATCTGAGTTCTGTTGAAATCAGGATTCCTGAAGATAATATATCCAACAACATCTCTGATATTATTGAAAAGGCAGACTACATCATTTTAAATGTGCCGGCAGCCTTTTTAAAGGAAACGCTGGATGGTGTGAGTCCGGAACAACTAAACGGCAAGAAGATCATCTCTGCAATTAAGGGTATCGTGCCAGATGAAAATCTAATCATTGGTGAGTTTCTAAATCAGAAATATAATGTGCCGTATGAGGATATTGTAGTTATAAGTGGGCCTTGCCATGCAGAAGAGGTTGCTCTGGAGAAATTGTCTTATCTAACTATTGCTTCTACCAATTTAGAACTTGCAGCAACATTTGCAAGACTGTTGAGCACAAGATATATTAAAACCAATATCTCTGATGATATTTTTGGGACTGAATATGCTGCCGTTCTGAAGAATATTTATGCTGTAGCCAGTGGGATTTGCCACGGCGTAGGTTATGGAGATAATTTTCAGGCGGTATTAATATCTAATGCTATCAGGGAGATTAAAAGATTTGTAGATGCTGTCCATCCTATTTCGAGAGATATTAAAGAGTCGGCCTATCTTGGAGATTTGCTGGTTACAGCATATTCCCAGTTCAGCCGTAATCGGACCTTTGGAAATATGATTGGTAAGGGGTATACTGTAAAATCGGCGCAATTAGAGATGAACATGGTAGCCGAAGGTTATTACGCGGTAAACTCCATGCATCATGTAAACAAGAAATATAAGGTTGATATGCCCATTAGCAGGGCTGTTTATGCTATTTTGTACGAAAAGCACTCGCCCCATATTGAAATGCGCTTGCTTACAGAGCAGCTCAATTAAGTAAACAAAATGTGGATATAGTTGTTTTTTATATAAACAGATAACTATGAAAACAAAATTTGCGATGGGCTTACTAGCTCTGGCGTTATGCGCAACCGTTTCTTTTAACAGTAATGCACAGGATAAGAAAAAAGAAACGGTAGGGGGAGCACTCGATAAAACAGGTAAAGCAATAGGTAAAACAGCGAAAAAGGTAGGGAATAAAACTGCTGAAGTAGCTGTAAAAGGCAGTGCTAAAGTTGTTGATCAGACCTATAAAGGAAAAATGGCACCTGATGGCACAGATATATATATTGACGGTAAGAATAAGAAGTATTATATTAATAAAAAAGGAGCAAAGGTATACCTTAAAGCTTCTCAGATTAAAGACAGACCGGTAAAACCTTAAGAGAGTATAAAAAAAGCCCTCCAAGAATTTCTGGAGGGCTTTTTTATATCAAGATCTGTAATTAAGATCTGCGTTTTCTGTCATTTCCGCCTTCGCGTCTTCCACTTCCGCCCCTGTCTTCACGGCTTCTTCCAGAGAAATCTCTGAAACCACCACCGCCACCGCTGCTGTTTCCGCCTTCACGTCTTCCACCACCGCCACCGCTGTAGCTTCTTCTCTCTCCTCCGCCTTCGCGTCTTCCGCCGCCATAGCTTCCGCCTTCACGTCTGCCACCGCCTGAACCACCACGACTACGGCCGCCACCATCACCATCGGCAGTTTTTTCAATCCTTACACCACGGTTGTTAAATTCAACTCCTTTAAAGTTGTTGAATAAAGACTCAACAGTTGCATTTTCAACTTCAAAGAATGAATAAACACCTTTTAGGTCGATTTTACCAATGCTTTTTCCGCTAATTTTACCGTTGTTACATACAAAAGATAATAGATCACCTCTTGTAAAATCATCAACAGAACCCAGGTTTATAAATAAACGAGTGTAACCTTCGCTACCTCTGTGACTTCTTTCTCCTCGCTCACCACGTTCGCCGCGCTCACCTCTGTCATCAGCAGATGAATTAAGATCAGGTGCATTTTTGTAATACTCTAAAAAGCGGTTAAACTCTAAAGACGCAAAACGTTTAATTACCTCATCTTTGCTTAGTTCGGCAAACTCATCCATAATACGAGGCATGTACTGCTCGATTTGGTTTTCGTTAACTTCAACATTGTGAACTTTGTGTACTAAAGCAAATAATTGTTTTTCGCAAACATCAAAACCCGTAGGTAGTTCAGCTTTAGTAAACTGTTTACCGATGATTCTTTCAATTTGACGGATTTTACCAATCTCTTTAGAGTTAACGATACAGATTGAAATACCTGTTTTACCTGCGCGACCAGTACGGCCACTACGGTGAGTATAACTTTCAATTTCGTCAGGTAAAGAGTAATTGATTACGTGAGTAACATTATTTACATCGATACCACGTGCAGCAACGTCAGTAGCAATAAGCAACTGCATGTTACGATCGCGGAAACGTTGCATAACTTTATCACGTTGTTGCTGAGAAAGATCTCCATGCAATGCATCGGCATTGTAGCCATCTTTAATTAAGTGTTCAGCAACGTCTTGAGTATCCAATTTGGTTTTGCAGAATACTACTGCAAAAATTTCAGGATTAAAATCTACAATACGTTTTAAGGCAGCGTATTTATCTCTTGCACGAACGATATAGTATTCGTGTTCAATGTTTACATTACCGGTGTTTTTTGTTCCCATGGTTAGCTCAACCGGCTGGTCCATGTAATTTTTAGCTATTCTTCTAACCTCTGGAGGCATAGTTGCAGAGAATAACCATGTTTTTTTGTCGTCAGGAGTTGTTGACAAGATGTCGTTGATGTCTTCCTGGAAGCCCATGTTTAACATTTCATCAGCCTCATCTAAAACTACAAATTTCACATTACTGAAATCTATAGCCTTACGGCCAATAATGTCCAACATACGGCCGGGTGTAGCCACTACAATTTGTACACCGTTTCTAATTTCACGCAACTGTTGCATAATGTTTGCGCCACCGTAAACGGCAACTACATTAGCACCAGAGATGTTTTTTGAGAAATTCTTGATGTCGCTGGTAATCTGCAAGCAAAGCTCTCTTGTAGGGCATAAAATCAATGCCTGAGGCTTATTGCTTTTAAAGTCTATCAATTCTAACAGCGGCAAACCAAATGCGGCTGTTTTTCCTGTTCCTGTTTGGGCCAAACCAACAAAATCGTTATTGCCCTCTAACAGCACAGGAATACTTTGTTCCTGAATAGGTGTTGGATTTTCGAAACCTAAATCCTTTACAGCATTAACAACGTCATCACTTATCCCCAATTTACTAAATGGGTTTATCATGTATAATAATTTATTAAGCCGCAAAGGTAAGCTTAATATTTGGTATTTTACAGATGCGTAACTAAATAAAAATGAGCTAATTAATTATCTTAGTCTGTCGGCCGACCTTAATAATTGTTCGTCTTTGCGGATTCCGCGTATTGAAAGTAGACAAAATATTATTGCCAGAACGAATAACGAAGAGCCGAAATGGATAGACGAGCCGTTTATTCCTCCTGGTAAAAGTGAAGCATTTAAAGCTGATAAAATGGCTGTCACGACGATCAGTACGATATTGATCATGATCAGTCGTTTTTGCATAGCGCGATTTTTAAACTGAAAAATACAAATAAGGCACACTAATACTGCAATTCCATTTATGATCATTGCTCCCAAGGGGGTGATATCGGTAGTGGTGTCATTTGCCTCCTTAATTGATTGTTGTTGACCATCTAGATATAAAAGATATTCTGTGTTATTCACGCTTTTAGTTATTAAAGGAATGAAAAACAGACAGATTAAGGTGAGTGCAGCTAAAAGCAGCCATATAGATTGTATGCGTTGTATCATATCAGTTCAATAATTTCAACAAATATATTAAAAGGCAAATAGTAACCAATCCGATATCCGATTAAAAAGATAATTTTGTACAATTGAATATGCAACGGTATTTTATTGAATTGTCGTACAACGGAACAAGTTATCATGGCTGGCAAGTACAGCCTAATGCCGTTACTGTACAGGAATGTCTGGACAAGGCGCTGTCTACATATTTTAGGCAACCTATAATTACACTTGGCTGCGGACGGACAGATGCTGGTGTGCATGCTACCCAGTTTTATGCGCACTTTGATATTGCAAAAGACGGCGAAACGAATGAGGTTAAACCATTAAATTTTGAGCGTACTGTTACGGGTATAAATTCTCTATTGCCATACCAAATATCAGTGAAACGTATTTTTGAGGTTGAAAATACGGCCCATGCACGTTTTGGTGCAACAGAAAGAGCTTATCATTATCATATACATTTTCATAAAGATCCATTTAAGCTAGATAGGTCGTGGCTATATAAAGGAGATCTTGATGTTGCAGCAATGAATGAGGCTGCAGAAATTTTGTTGAAACATACAGATTTTTCTTGTTTCAGTAAATCTAATACTCAAACATTTACCAATAATTGTAAAATTACCGAAGCACATTTTCAGGTAAAGGATGATTCTTTATTGTTTACCATCAGAGCAGATCGCTTTTTAAGAAATATGGTTCGCGCAATTGTTGGTACCTTGGTGCGGATTGGTAAAAATGAAATTAACCTGGAACAGTTTAAAGAAATAATAGAAAGCAAGAACAGAAGGAATGCAGGACAATCAGTACCTGCATGTGGTTTGTATCTTGTAAGCGTAATCTACCCCTTTGTAAAATAAAATATGTCTAAAATAACCGGTGATGTAATGAATGTAGGGTTGTTGAAAAGGGTTTTTCAATATGTAAAACCGTATCAGCGCATCTTTATAATTTCGGTAATCCTTACTATACTCCTTGCCGTACTTGCTCCATTAAGACCAATTCTTATTGGGTACACACTGGATCATCATATTGTTACGGGAGATTACAGCGGCTTACTAAATATGACCATACTAATGCTTATCCTGCTTGTTGTTCAAACCGGGGTACAGTATAGTCATACCCTACTTACAAATACGCTGGGGCAGTCGGCAATTCGGGACTTAAGGATAAATGTGTTTAATCATATTACCAAATTGCGATTGAAGTACTTTGACAATACACCTATTGGTCAGTTAATTACCCGGACAGTTTCGGATCTCGAAACCATTGCCGAGATTTTCTCGGAAGGTTTAATTGTAATTATAGGAGATATTTTAATGGTGATTGTGATTATAGGCGTGATGATATATGAAGATTGGGCCTTAACACTTGTGGTTTTGTTGCCAATGCCCTTACTTATTATTGCTACTTCAATTTTTCAGAAAGCAATCAAGTCTGCCTTTCAAGAAATCAGAACGGAAGTATCTAACTTGAATACCTACCTACAAGAACATATTACCGGGGTTTCAATTATTCAATATTTTGCCAGGGAGAAACAGGAATATAATAAGTTTTTGAAAATTAATGGTCGCTATCGCGATGCAAACATCCGCTCTAATTGGTATTATTCTATATTTTTTCCAGTAGTGGAAATTATTTCTGCTATGTCGCTCGGTTTGTTAGTATGGTATGGAGCCAGAACAATTCTTAGCAATCCAACAATTAAGCCGGGTATTATTACCGAGTTCATTATGTACATCGGTATGCTTTTCAGACCAATCCGTGAGCTCGCGGATAAGTTTAATACCCTGCAAATGGGGATGGTTGGTGCCGAACGTGTATTTAAGGTTTTGGACACGAATGAGGTTACAGAGGATAAAGGTACTTATGCTCCTGAAATCATGAAAGGTAATATTTCCTTTGAAAAGGTTTGGTTTGCATATAATGATGAGAATTATGTATTGAAAGATATATCCTTTGAAGTTGAAGCAGGTAAAACAGTTGCCCTTGTTGGGGCAACTGGTGCCGGGAAATCCTCGACAATAAATATCTTGAACCGCTTTTACGAAATTCAAAAAGGAGAGATTAAAGTGGATGGAACAAGGATACAGGATTATGAATTAAGTTATTTAAGGAATAAAATTGCGACTGTGTTGCAAGACGTTTTCCTCTTTTCGGATACCATTTTTAATAATATAACGCTCAATAATGATGCGATTACTATGGAAGAGGTTGTTGATGCCGCAAAAAAAGTAGGGGCTCATGATTTTATTGAGCGATTGCCTGGGGGCTATCAGTACAATGTGATGGAGCGCGGCGCAACATTATCGGCAGGGCAGGCACAATTGATTTCCTTTATCAGAGCGTTGGTTTACAATCCCGCAATTCTTGTGCTTGATGAGGCTACATCCTCTGTAGATACGGAAACGGAAATGCTTATTCAGCGTGCTATTGAGAACTTAATGAAGGGACGTACTTCGATTGTTATTGCACACCGCCTGTCAACGATACAGAAAGCAGATAAAATTCTTGTATTGGAGAAGGGCGAGATCAAGGAAATGGGAACACATCAGCAATTACTTAAACTTGACGGATACTACAAGAAATTGTACGATTTGCAATTTAACTCTACCGGCATTTCTACTTCAGTTTAAAACGAGAGGAAAAAAATCTTAATTCTTCTCCTCCTCAGATTTTTGAATGGAAAAATCTGTATGTCTTCGAAGAGAATGCTTATTTTTCGGTATTATTTTGAAATGCCTGATTCAATGCACCTAAAAATGTTTCCGGTGATTGTGCTCCTGATACAGCTAGTTTCTGATTAAATATAAAAAAAGGAACCCCTTTAATCCCGATGGTTTGGGCTGCATTTTCATCATATCTTACTTCGTCTGTAAAATCGGTGCTGTTCAGCATGGTTTGTACAGAGAATTTGTCGAGACCAATCTTTTCGCCTATTTCAATTAGTGATTGATGATCACTTATATTAATGCCATCTGTAAAATGGGCTTTAAATAATTGCTCTTCAGCTTCATCACCCCGTCCCATTGACTTAGCCAGTTGAATTAATCTGTGGGCATCAAAAGAATTTGCTACAACCGAGATGTCAAAATTGAAATCTAAACCAACTGCTGCAGCGGTTTCTGTTACATGTTCATGAGTTTCTATAGCCCACTCTCTTGACCTGCCATATCTGTTGGCAAGGTGATCATAAGCGCTAATTTCCGGAGCAGTTTCAGCATGTGGATCAAGCTCGTAGCTATGCCATTCAACTTCAACGTTATCCTTATGCTCAAATTGTTCCAGAGCAGCCTCAAATTTTCTTTTTCCTATATAACAGAACGGGCAACGCACGTCCGACCAAATATCTACTTTCATTAAAGCAAATTTAGACATATGGATTTATTTATAAAGTTATGTTGTTAATTATGAGTTTTGTATGATTAATGTTAGCTCGATGATCTATGATGGACTTTAATTAGAGTGGTTATAAATAAGTTCTAATTTTTCTGTGGATTGTTAAAATTTGTATATTACTTATTATTAAGTGCTTATTTTAGCCTAAGCCATTATTGTTGTTACAGACAGTGGTTTTAGGAATAAAATGCTCCGTAAATCGTTATTTTAAAAAAAAATCAGATTATAAATGAGCGAATTTGAAATCAAGAAATCGGGCGTCGAATATGATGCTGTCATTGTAGGATCAGGTGCCGGAGGAGGTATGACCGGATATGTACTTGCCAATGCAGGTTTGAAAGTTTTAATGCTGGAAGCTGGTGCTTATTTTGATCCGAGAATAGACTCTCAACAACTGAAATGGCCATGGGAGTCGCCAAGAAGGGGAGCGGGTACTACCCGACATTTTGGTGATTTTGATGCTGCTTATGGCGGATGGGAACTAGATGGAGAACCGTATACTCAGAAGAATAATTCGGAGTTTGCCTGGTTTCGTTCCAGAATGCTTGGTGGAAGAACAAATCACTGGGGTCGTATCTCTTTGAGAATGGGACCGGATGATTTTAAACCTAAAGATGGACTTACCGATCCCTGGCCTATTACTTACCAGGAGCTAAAACCTTTTTACGATAAAGTAGATAGGATGATTGGTCTTTATGGTACAGTAGAAGGCATAGAAAGTGAACCCGATGGGATATTTATGGCACCTCCGAAACCGAGGCTTAACGAGTTATTTATAAAGAAAGCGGCACAGAAAGTTGGGGTAACTGTAATTCCTGGCAGAGGTTCTGTGCTTACAGAAGGATTAAAAGACAATAAAGATCGAGGGCAATGCTTTTATTGCGGTCAGTGCGGAAGATCATGTAAAGTTTATGCCGACTTTTCATCATCATCTTGCCTGGTGATTCCGGCAGTAAAAACAGGAAATCTAACTGTTATTACCAATGCGATGGTAAGAGAGGTGTTAACTGATAAGAGTGGAAAAGCAACGGGAGTATCTTATGTAAATACAAAGGATATGCAAGAATACCAGGTAAACGGCAAAACCGTTATTCTGGGGGCCAGTGCCTGTGAGTCGGCAAGATTGTTACTTAACTCTAAATCTGCTGCCCATCCGGATGGATTGGCAAATAGCAGTGGAATAGTTGGTAAATACCTGCATGATTCTACCGGAGCTAGTATGGGGGGGTATTTGCCTCAGTTGGTAGATCGTAAAAGATATAATGAAGATGGTGCAGGGAGTATACATATCTATTCTCCATGGTGGCTTGATAATAAAAAACTTGATTTCCCCAGAGGCTATCACATAGAATATGGCGGTGGACTTGATATGCCTGGTTATGGATTTGGCTCGGGCATAGAGGGAATGAATGGGTCTATACCTGGCAGAGATGGTAAAATGAAAGAAGCAGGCGGATATGGTGCTGGATTGAAGGATGACTACAGGCGTTTTTATGGAACCGGAGTTTGGATGGCAGGCAGGGGAACCGCTATCGCTAGAGAAAGTAACTATTGCGAAATAGACCCAAGTGTAGTAGATAAATATGGAATACCTGTACTTAGATTTAACTATAAATGGGCTCCCGAAGAGGTAAAACAAGCCAAACACATGCAGGAAACCTTTAAGGAAATTATGCATGCAATGGGGGCTGTTGCCTCTGAGCCTCCTGGTGCGGAAACAAACTACGGATTAGAAGCACCCGGAAAGATTATCCACGAGGTTGGTACAGTAAGAATGGGTGATGATCCTAAAAAATCTGCATTAAACAGATGGTGCCAGGCTCATGATTGTAAAAATCTTTTTGTAGTAGATGCTGCTCCTTTTGTACAACAAGGCGATAAAAATGCTACCTGGACAATTCTTGCCCTTTCTATGCGTACTGCAGAGTATATTTTAGAACAAAAGAAAAATTTAAACATTAGCTGATCTCAAATCAATATATATGAACAGACGTGATTCATTAAAAGCTTTGGGCCTTACTGCAATTAGTGCAGGGGTGGTGCTTGAAGCCTGTAAGCCGGGAAAAGAACCGGAAGTTGTTGCCAAAGGGGCTGATGGCGAAGCTCAGCCTGGAAGACAGGAGTTTGAAGTAGAACGTGATAAGAAATTAAATTCATGGAAGTTCTTTACAGAACATGAAATGGCAACAATAACGCTTTTAGCGGATATTATTATTCCTAAGGATGACAAATCAGGAAGTGCTTCGGATGCCAAAGTGCCTGATTTTATTGAGTTTATTGTTAAGGATATGCCAGGACATCAAACTCCGATGCGTGGTGGACTAAAGTGGCTTGATCTGCAATGTTTAAACCGCTATCAGAAAACTTTTAAAGACGCATCATCAACTCAGCAAATTGAGATGGTTGATGATATTGCATATCCAAAGAAAGTAAAACCAGGAATGCAGCAAGGCGTTGCTTTCTTTAGCTTGATGCGTGACCTTACTGCTTCAGGATTTTTTACAACCGAGATCGGTGTTAAGGACCTCGGTTATGTTGGCAATGTACCTAACCGGTGGGAAGGTGTGCCGGCAGATGTGCTGAAGCAATACGGTATGGAGGGGGTGTAGTTATTTCGGCTCCATTCCGGTGCTGATCCCAATTCTATTCCACGCATTGATACTAATTATGGCCATGATTATCTGAGCAAGGTAAACATGGTCAAAAAGTGCAGCAGCATTATTGTAAGTTTCATTAGATACTTTATTGCTAATGAAGGTTATTTCTTCTGTAAGTGCTAACAAGGCACGCTCTTGCTCATCAAAAAATGGAGTTTCTCTCCATGCATTAAGAGCATAAATTCTTTGTTCTGTTTCACCCGCTTTGCGTGCATCGCGGGTGTGCAGATCGATACAGTAAGCACATCCATTAATTTGTGAGGCTCTTATTTTGATGAGATCTTTGTGTTTAGTGGTAAGATTGCTTTGTTCCACATAGTTATCAAAAGGCAACATTGCTTTGTAAGCCGCCGGTTCTACCTGGTTAATTCTAATTCTATTACTCATACCTATTTGTTTTTGTTGTCCCAAAGTTGAGCAATAAAGCGCCTCGGAAAAATGAACTGTAGTTAAGAAAGCTTAATGCTTTTTAGCCCTTAAGCGACTAAGAAATTGCGGAGTAAAGCCTAGATAAGAAGCTAGCATGTATTGTGGCACACGTTGCATGAAATCAGGGAATAAACTTGAGAAATGTCTGTAACGTTCTTCTTCAGTTTGGTTAAAAATATAACCTATCCGACGTTGCGAGGCAACAAATGCTTTTTGCATCATTATGCGGAAGTAACTTTCCAATCGAGGTATTTTTTCGAACAAGACTGTTTTATTCTTTTCACTCAGAAACAAAAGTTCTGAGGCTTCTATAGCCTGGATATTGGTTGTAGATGGTCGTTTATTCAGCAGGCTATCCTGATCTGCTATCCACCAGTTTTCCAGACCGAAGTTTACAATCTGTTCGTTCAGTTTTTTATTAATGTAAAATTGCCTTAAACAGCCCTTGATAATAAAATAATCTCCCTTGCATAATTTACCTGCTTCCAGAAGATACTCTTTCTTTTTAAGGATTTTAAGCTCGATGCTGTCGCATAACAATTGCTCTTCATGTAACTCAAGCTTTACATATCTTTTAATGTGTGTTAAAAGTGTAGGATACATTTACTCCTCCTCTTCAAGATAGATTTCGTGTACTAAAAACTTCACTTTAGCTACCGGTTCTAAAAGTTCGGTGATATCGTCTGATTCTATGTGATATATGGTTTCACCAGAATCAGGAATCTCAGAATCGGGAATAAGCTCGAAGAATTTAACAGTAAGGTCAGTTTCCAGCTCAACAAGCTTGATGTATTTTACTCCATTGTCTTTCCAATCCTTTAGGATTTTATCGTTGAACTGTACGTAAGGATTTTTGTTTTCGCTTTCCATGCCATAAAGCTAATACATTAAACAAAATTTTACTATTATAGTATAATGAAATCTATCCTTTCAAATCTTACTTTTCAGGTTTTAGTGGCTATCGCTTTGGGCATTATTGTCGGTACTTTTTTCCCGGGTTTCGCACCACATGCTGAACTTATAAGCCACAGTTTTATTAAAATGATTAGTATGCTCATTGCCCCCATCATATTTTTAACAATAGTTCTGGGGATAGCCCATATGGGCGATATGAAGAAAGTGGGGCGTGTTGGAGGAAAAGCCCTTTTGTATTTTGAGGTAGTAACTACTGTAGCCATTTTAATTGGAATGGTGGTTGCCAATTTATTAAAGCCAGGAATCGGCGTTCATCCTGCAACAGGAGATGTGAGTAAAATAAAAGCATATACTGAACAAGCCGGTAAAATTAATTGGTTAGAATTTTTTGCCAACATAATACCTCATAATGTTTTTGAGGCCTTTAGCAAAGGAGATATTTTACAGATACTCTTTTTTGCCATTTTATTTGGTTATGGTTTGAACAAGCTTGGCGAAAGTGGCCAGCCATTGCTTAGTTTTTTTGATAAAATGGCAAAGGTGTTTTTTAATATTATGAAGATAGTGATGCGGCTTGCTCCTTTGGGTGCCTTTGGAGGGATGGCATTTAGCATAGGTACCTATGGGTTAAACACGTTGTTGCCCATGGCGAAACTAATGGGGGCAGTTTACCTAACCTGCTTCTTATTCATTTTTGTAGTGTTAAACACCATCTGCAGGTTTTATAAATTTAGCTTATTGCAGTATTTGAAATATATCCGACAGGAGATTTTGATTGTTTTGGGTACTTCCTCGTCTGAATCTGTTTTACCTAGTATGATGAAGAAAATGGAAGCCATTGGTTGCGATAAGTCTGTTGTTGGTTTGGTTATACCTACCGGTTATTCCTTTAATCTGGATGGAACAGCAATTTATCTTTCTATGGCAGTTATATTTTTGTGTCAGGTCTTTAATGTAGATCTTTCCATAGGAGAACAGTTAGGTGTGCTTGCTGTTTTGATGGTCACATCAAAAGGAGCTGCCGGGGTTACTGGCAGTGGGTTTATTGTATTAGTGTCTACCTTAACCGCTTTGAAACTAATGCCGGTTGAACATATTGGGATTTTAATAGGAGTAGATAGATTTATGTCTGAGGCCAGGGCTATAACAAATATGATTGGAAATGGAATTGCAACGATTGTAATTGCCAAAAGCGAAAACGAATTTGATGAAGAGAAATATAAGCTTGCGATTCAACCTGCTTCCATTGAAAGTATGGAGGAATCGGATATTTAATTTTTTATTGTATTTTGCCTCCAACTAAATAAAAACCACACACAATATGAAAAAATACACATTTATAGCCCTGATTTCTTGCCTTATCTTTGCCGGCTGCGGAGGGATTAAGCAAAGCTCAAACCAATCTGATGACAAAAAAGGTTGGGTTCCTTTGTTTAATGGTAAAGACATTAAGGATTGGTTTGTAAAGGTGCATCATCATGAATTTGGTGTGAATTTTGGAAATACTTTTAGGGTTGAAGATGGTATTATTAAGGTACGATATGATCAATATGGAGATTTTAATGATCAGTTTGCACACCTGTATTATAAAACACCCTTCTCCTACTATCACTTGAAATTTGAATATCGTTTTGTAGGAAAACTGCAAAAAGGAGCCCCTGATTATACTTTGTTAAATAGCGGTGTAATGTTTCATTCGCAGGATCCGAGAACAATGTTAAAGGAGCAGGACTGGCCAATCTCTATCGAGATGCAACTTCTTGCCGGCCTGGGTGATGGAAATCCAAGACCTACGGGTAATATGTGCTCGCCGGGAACCAATGTGGTTTATAAAGGCAAAATAGCAGATTCACACTGCTTAAACTCTACGTCAAAAACCTATGACGGCGATCAGTGGGTACGGGGAGAGTTGATTGTTCTTGGCGATTCTTTAATCACCCATGTTATTAATGGCGATACAGTATTGCAATACTCTAAACCCCAGATCGGCGGAGGCGTAGCAAATGGATATGACCCTAAAATCAAAATAGATGGCAAATTATTAAGCAGCGGCTTTATCGCGCTGCAAAGCGAAGGTCAGCCTGTTGACTTTAAAAACATCGAAATAAAAGACTTGTCTCGTGTAAAGAGACCTGCTAAGAATTAAAGAAGTTATTCTTCTTCAACTATTACAGAAACATCTTTGTCGAGCTTTACGGTATGCAGCACTTTTGTTTTTTCGCTGTATGCTACAAGTCTGCTTTCATCTAAATACTGTATAAGCCTGTAAGGTTCAGATTTTTGAACATATCTCCATTGTGTGTAAAATTGTTCCTGTACTAATTTTTCCTGTGGTAGGAAAGTGATGGCAACTTCAATATCAGAAATGCTTTGAATAAAGAAGCGTGCGCTTGTACATAATACTTTTTGAGCTTTATCATTATTTTTAAAGTCCTCGATAGCTATTTCCCTTATTGCAGATGATGATTTAGTCGGGTTTCTGTCAATCACATCAACAATAAGATTGTTTACCTCACTTTTGGTTTTGAGGTATTTTCCATTTCCTGTTTGCAGAATTTTAAAATAAATTTTAAGCGGTTTCATATTGTGTTTTTTGCGATAAGGTTAATCTTAGCCTTACAAATAAATGAGTATTTGGGCGTAGTTTGAAAAAATATTGAATTAATTTATCTTTAATTTATGAATAAGAGCAGATTAGAAGCATTTCGTGATGGTGTTTTTAGCTATCATTATCACCATTATGGTTTTGGAACTGAAGGTCCCCCATGGAAGTTCTTTGCAGGCATTAACGCCACTCATTCCTGTTTTTATGAGTTATGTGCTCAGCTTTATCTTTGTTGGTATCTATTGGAACAACCATCATTATATGATGCAGCTGGCTAAAAAGGTTGATGGAAAGGTATTGTGGGCTAACCTGCATCTGCTTTTCTGGCTCTCACTGTTCCCCTTTGCTACCGCATGGATGGGAGAGAAACATTATGAAACCTGGCCAGTGGTAATTTATGGTTGTATAATGTTTATGGCAGCCATGGCTTATTTTATTCTGGAAAGTACATTGAAAAAGTTACATGGGCCAGATTCTGAGTTTGCGAATACATTTGGCGCAACCATAAAAGACACTATTTCCCGCTTAACTTATGTAGTTGCAATCGGAGGCAGTTTTATAACCCCGCAGGTAGGTATAGCATGTTATATTTTTATTGCAATAATCTGGTTTATACCTGAAAGAAGAGTGGAAAAAAAGATAGCTTAATGGAGAGGCGGATAAAATTGTAATTGAAAACTATTTTATCTAAGTTTGCACAAAAAAATAAAGATACATGAGTGTTTTAGTAAATAAGGATTCAAAAGTTATTGTTCAAGGCTTTACAGGAAATGAGGGTACTTATCATGCTTCTCAAATGATTGAGTACGGAACGAACGTTGTTGGCGGTGTTACACCAGGTAAAGGTGGCCAAACTCATTTAGATAAACCAGTATTTAATACTGTAAAGGATGCGGTTGATAAGGCCGGTGCTAATGTATCTATTATATTTGTTCCCCCTGCGTTTGCTGCAGATGCTATTATGGAAGCTGCAGAAGCAGGTATTAAAGTTATTGTTTGTATTACTGAAGGTATTCCTACTAAGGATATGATTCAGGTTAAAGAATATATTTCTGATAGAGACTGTCGTTTAATCGGTCCGAACTGTCCAGGTGTTATCACTGCTGACGAGGCTAAGATTGGTATTATGCCAGGTTTCATCTTTAAAAAAGGTACTGTTGGTGTAGTTTCTAAATCTGGTACGTTAACTTACGAAGCTGTTGATCAGGTAGTAAAAGCAGGTTTAGGTATTACTACTGCTATTGGTATTGGTGGTGATCCTATCATTGGTACTACTACTAAAGAAGCGGTTGAGTTGTTGATGAACGATCCGGAAACTGAAGGTATCATCATGATTGGTGAAATTGGTGGTGGTATGGAAGCTGAAGCAGCCCGCTGGATTAAAGAAAATGGCACAAAACCTGTTGTAGGCTTTATTGCTGGTCAAACTGCTCCTGCTGGGCGTAGAATGGGGCATGCTGGTGCAATTGTTGGTGGTGCGGATGATACTGCTGCAGCAAAAATGAAAATCATGGCAGAATGCGGTATTCACGTTGTGGCAAGCCCTGCTGAAATCGGTGAAGCTATGGCTGCCTTGTTAAAGAAATAATAAAGATCTTCTTGTATAATGCAAAGGCTCTGGTGATATCATTCATCGGAGCTTTTTTTATAACTGACATTATTATTACTTCAATTATGAAACCGCAGGAGGCTTTAGTTCGTACCTTGTATTAAATAATACGCAAATGAAAGCTTTAATCAATAAAACATTTATGCTAGCGGGCTTGTTAGTGATAACTGGTTTTCTAGCCTGTGCCCAAAAGCCAAAAAAAGAAGAAGTCAAAAAAACAACCAATAATATGGAGTGGAATAAATTAACTAAAGAAGAAGAGGATGTAATAGTACGTAAGGGTACTGAATATCCCGGAACCGGTGCGTTGTTGAATAACAAAGAAAAAGGAACTTATGTCTGCAGACGATGTAATGCCCAATTGTATCGCTCAGAATCAAAATTTGAATCGCATTGTGGATGGCCAAGTTTTGATGATGAAATAAAAGGGGCAGTGTTAAGGGTGCCTGATGCAGACGGACAACGTACCGAAATTGTATGTGCGAATTGTAAAGCACATTTGGGTCATGTGTTTTTGGGAGAAGGCTTCACATCTAAAAATACTCGCAACTGTGTGAACTCGATTTCTATGAGTTTTGTGCCCGATAAGAAATAAAATCTTTTGGAATGACATAAGTATAATGCCCGATGATAACTTGTCGGGCATTACTTGTTTATAAGTGTTTAGTTTACTTATGTTTGCACGTTCACCAACTATAGTAAATATGAAGTATTGTTTATTGTTATGCGGTATGCTGATTTCTTTTATGGGTTTTTCCCAGGGTACTTTAGACGGAACGACATCAGAATCGGCCCCTGAAGCAACAGCAAAATCGTCATCCAATCTATCTTCTAAATTAATCTCTAAAACCGTTTACGCTACATATTACGCAAAGAAGTTTGAAGGACGAAGAACTACAAGCGGTGTAAGGTATCGGGGTAAAAAAATGACTGCTGCTCACATGTCCTTACCATTTGGGACAATTGTAACAGTTACTAATCCAGCAAATGGTAGATCTGTGGATGTGGAAATAAATGACAGAGGTCCACATTCCAGAAAATTCAAAATAGACCTTTCTGAAGGTGCTGCAAAAGAGCTTGGGTTCTATGGAAAAGGGGTTGCTAAACTTGAAATTAGCTATCTGCCGGATACCGAGTAATTTTTAAACTTTAGGGGATATAAAGTCAGCTTTTTTAAATTATTAACATTCAAAAGTTTTTACTATCCCCTTAAAAAGAAATAATTAGCTTTTTTGGTGGTTGATTATGACTGAAATCTGATCTTTTAATCAGCCAAATCTAACAACGTGTTAACAACTTTGTTCTGCAAAAAAGGCCTCATACTTTATATTTGTTTAAGTAAAATTCTTTAATAAATCACACGTAGATTTTCAGTTAAAGGTTTAATATTTAGTTGATTAAGGTTGTCAGAGAAATTCAAGTCTTTTAAAATCTTTAAATTAAGTATGGTTTTGTCGACTGTTAGCGTTTATTAAGGGTTTTTCATAGTTCAATCATTCACTACGTTAAACAAAGGCTTATGCAAGAAGAAGAAGTATTATTAAAAGAAAACAAAGACCGTTTTGTTCTTTTACCGATTAAATATCCGGCAATTTGGGAGATGTATAAAAAGAGTGAGGCTAGTTTTTGGACGGCAGAAGAAATTGATCTTTCTGATGACCAGAAACATTGGGATAACCTAAATGACGGAGAGAGACATTTTATTTCTCATATTTTGGCTTTCTTCTCTGCCAGTGATGGTATTGTAAACGAAAACCTTGCAGTAAATTTCATGAGTGAAGTTCAGTTGCCTGAAGCGCGTTGCTTTTACGGGTTCCAGATCATGATGGAAAACATCCACTCAGAAACTTATGCATTGCTAATTGATACTTATATAAAAGATCCTGATGAAAAGGATAGATTGTTCCACGCAATAGAGACCGTTCCTTGTGTTAAGAGAAAAGCGGAATGGGCATTACGCTGGATAGAAGGCGGTAATTTTGCTGAACGTCTGGTAGCTTTTGCGGCTGTTGAAGGTATCTTCTTTAGCGGAAGTTTCTGCTCTATATTCTGGTTAAAGAAACGTGGTCTAATGCCAGGTTTAACATTCAGTAATGAGCTGATTTCCAGAGATGAGGGTTCACATTGCGAATTTGCTTGTTTGTTGTATGGTATGCTTAAGAATAAGCTTACTGAAGAACAAGTTCACGGTATCATTAAAGATGCTGTAGAAATAGAAAAAGAATTTATTACAGATGCCTTACCTGTGGCACTGATTGGAATGAATGCAAAACTAATGTCGCAGTACATTGAGTTTGTTGCAGACAGATGGGTGCAAGAGCTTGGTTATACTAAGATCTATAATGCAACCAACCCATTTGATTTTATGGAGATGATATCATTACAAGGTAAAACGAATTTCTTTGAAAAAAGAGTTGGTGATTACCAGAAAAGTGGTGTTTTGACCTCTACAGAAGATAAAGCTGCGGCTTTCTCTTTAGACGATGATTTTTAAAACTTATCGGGTTAGGCGATAAGTAATATAAATAAATAATTAATTCGGTGCCGATGCTGGGGTTGCTCATCACAAATCCAATATGCACTATAAATACCTGAAAAATATGTTTGTAATAAAAAGAGATGGCCGCAAGGAAGCGGTAAGGTTTGACAAAATAACTGCCCGTATTGAAAAGTTATGCTATGGTTTTAATGCTGAACTTGTAGATCCGATAGATGTAGCCAAGAAGGTGATTGAAGGTTTATATGATGGGGTTACAACATCTGAATTGGATAACCTTGCAGCTGAAACCGCAGCCTCTTTAACAACCAAACATCCGGATTATGCTTTACTGGCTTCACGTATTGCTGTATCTAACCTTCATAAGAATACAACTAAATCTTTCTCTAAAACGATGGAGATGTTGTATAACTATATTGACTCTAAAACAGGTAAATCGGCCTCTCTTATTGCTGATGATGTTTGGGAAGTAATTAAAGAAAATGCTGACACGCTTGACAGCACAATTATATATGACAGAGATTTTGGTTTTGATTATTTCGGGTTTAAAACACTCGAAAAATCTTACCTGTTAAAGGTAGACGGACAGATAGTTGAACGTCCTCAGCATTTATTTATGCGCGTGTCTGTGGGTATCCATAAAGGTGATATTGAAAGTGCTATAGCTACTTATAACCTGATGAGCGAGCGATGGTTTACACATGCTACACCAACCTTATTTAATGCCGCTACTCCTAAGCCTCAAATGTCGTCGTGCTTCTTGTTAACCATGCAGGATGATAGTATTGAAGGTATTTATGATACATTGAAACAAACAGCTAAGATCTCTCAAAGTGCTGGTGGCATTGGTTTAAGTATCCATAACATTCGTGCTACTGGATCTTATATTGGTGGTACTAACGGAACAAGTAATGGCATTGTACCGATGCTAAAGGTATTTAACGATACTGCGCGTTATGTAGATCAAGGTGGAGGTAAGCGTAAAGGTGCTTTTGCAATTTATTTAGAGCCTTGGCATGCTGATGTATTTAGCTTCTTAGACTTGCGTAAAAACCATGGTAAAGAAGAATTGCGCGCGCGCGATTTGTTCTATGCACTTTGGGTTTGTGATTTGTTCATGAGACGCGTGGAAGAGAATGGCGACTGGAGTTTGTTCTGCCCGCATGAAGCACCAGGCTTAGCTGATTGCTTTGGCGAAGAGTTTGATGCTTTATATGAGCGTTATGAAAAAGAGGGAAGAGCACGTAAAACTATCAAAGCTCAGGAATTATGGTTTGCTATCCTTGATTCACAAATTGAAACAGGTACGCCTTATTTGTTGTATAAAGATGCTGCGAACAGTAAGTCTAATCAGCAAAACCTGGGTACAATTAAGAGCTCTAACCTTTGTACAGAAATTATTGAGTATACATCTAAAGATGAAGTTGCAGTTTGTAATCTTGCATCTTTAGCTTTACCTAGATATGTAATTAATGGTGAATTTGATCACCAAAAATTATATGATGTTACTTATCAGGCTACTTTAAACCTGAACAAGATCATCGATTATAACTACTATCCGGTAGAAGAGGCTAAAAATTCAAACATGCGCCACAGGCCAATTGGTTTAGGTGTACAAGGTTTAGCTGATGCGTTTATTTTAATGCGTTTGCCTTTTGAAAGTGAAGGTGCGCGTGAATTGAACAAAGAAATCTTTGAAACAATTTATTTTGCTGCAATGACTGCTTCTCATGATCTTGCGGTTAAAAATGGTCCTTACCAAACATTTAAAGGATCTCCTTTATCTGAAGGTAAATTCCAATTCGACCTTTGGAATGTGAAGCCAGATAGTGGTAGATGGGATTGGGAAACTTTGCGTGAGAAAGTGGTTAAAGATGGTGTTTACAATTCATTGCTTGTTGCTCCAATGCCGACAGCCTCTACTTCGCAGATTTTGGGTAACAATGAGTGTTTTGAGCCATATACTTCTAATATCTATACCAGAAGGGTATTGAGTGGTGAGTTTATTGTTGTTAATAAACACTTATTAAAAGACCTTGTAGCTTTAGGTTTATGGACTCCGGCTATGAAAGATAGAATTATTTTAGCTAATGGTTCTATTCAGGACATTGCTGAGATTCCTGACTACATTAAAGAATTATACAAAACAGTTTGGGAAATAAAAATGCGTAGCATTATTGATATGGCTGCCGACAGAGGTGCTTACATTTGCCAGTCTCAATCTCTAAACTTATTCATTAATGCACCAAATACTTCTAAATTAACTTCAATGCATTTCTATGCCTGGAAAAAAGGATTGAAAACGGGTATGTATTATCTGCGTACTCAAGCAGCTTCTCAAGCTGTTAAATTTACAGTAGAGAACCAGGCAGGTAAAAACATGGAGCCTGTAATTCCTGAGCATATTGAACAAAGCGCCGAAGAGATTGTTGAAGGACCGGTTTGCTCGATGGAAGAAGGCTGCATCAGCTGTTCAGGTTAATAACTATTTAATAATTGATATATTTAAAGAGCAGGTATTTTGGTGCCTGCTCTTTTTTGTACTTCCTCATCCTGAATTTATTTCAGGATCTTGTTTGAGCAGTTTTTTAATGTCATGTGAGGGGTTCTGAAATAAATTACCAATGACAGGTTATTTAAAACTTTCGTCATCTTGACGATAAGAGATATATCATGCTGTCATTGCCGTTTTTTGTGTTTTTTCTAAGGCTAGGCTCTCAGAAAGACGAACTAAATAAACTATAACGAAATCAAATAGAAGATAATAACAGGTAACACACACCTTAGACTTTGTTAGACTATTGTCTAACAAAATTCTTTTTTCATAAAAAGACTGCGGAAACCCACTCATCGCCTAGCGTGGGCGAGTAGTTAACTCTGAACATAATTTGCAACGAGGTTTATGTTTAATATCCTATTTGTCATTTTTAGCAGGCAACCAAGTGTCATTAGTTTCTGATCTTGTATCTTTGTGGTTGATGGCTAAACACGAAATCATACCCTGCGAACGTTGTGGTACACCAATAGAGTGTAAAGCTAACTCGTACACTAAATGCCAGTGTAGTGTTGTACAGCTAGACTTAAATGAGGTACAGTACATTAGCGAATTACACGATGGTTGTTTATGCGCTAAATGCCTTTTTGAGCTCCAGCAGGAGTACAGGGATGCCGTTGCTTCGTAAGTATTAGCCGGTTTTGAGCCTCCTATCTTTTATTTTTTTTGGCTAACTTTGCGTCAAATTATTTGTTAACAAAGAATGGCAAAAGTACAAGTTGGATTGGTGCAGATGAGCTGTACCAGTAATAAACAAGAAAATTTAGATAAAGCAATCGTTAAGATAAGAGAAATTGCTGCACAGGGTGCTCAGGTAGTATGTTTGCAGGAATTGTTTACATCTCTTTATTTTTGTGATGAAGAGAACTACGATAATTTTAAATTGGCAGAGTCTATTCCTGGTCCTTCAACGGATGTTCTATCGAAAGTTGCTGCTGAATTAAATGTAGTAATTATAGCCTCGTTATTTGAAAAAAGAGCAGAAGGTTTATATCATAATACAACTGCTGTATTGGATGCTGATGGTGCTTACCTTGGTAAATACCGTAAAATGCATATCCCTGATGATCCAGGCTTTTACGAAAAATTCTATTTCACCCCTGGTGATCTGGGCTATAAAGTTTTTAAGACTAAATACGCAAAAATAGGAGTGTTGATTTGTTGGGATCAATGGTATCCTGAAGCCGCGCGACTTACTTCTTTGATGGGAGCGGACTTCCTGGTTTATCCTACCGCTATAGGTTGGGCAACTACGCAAGATGAGCAAACCAATGTAGAGCAATATAATGCGTGGCAAACCATACAGAGATCACATTCTATAGCTAACGGTGTTCCAGTGGTTAGTATAAACCGTGTTGGTGAAGAGGCTGGAGTTGCTTTCTGGGGTGGATCATTTGTATCTAATCCTTTCGGAACAGTTTTATATCAGGCATCTCACAGCAACGAGGAATTGAAAGTTGTGGAATTGGATTTATCTAAATCTGATAGCTATAGAACGCACTGGCCTTTTTTACGTGATAGACGTATTGACAGCTACTCGCAAATCACAAAAAGGTATATTGACGAAGATTAAGAAATAGAGAATGTCATCTTTTAACGAAGTAATATTTAACAGCAGTCCGAAAAAACTAGGCTTTAGCTTTCCTGCTGAATGGGAAAAACATGATGCAACATGGTTAAGTTGGCCCCATAAGGAAGAATCATGGCCAGGTAAGATTGAAACTATATATGAGCCTTATTGCCAGTTTATTAAAATTGTGGCAACAGGTGAAAAAGTTAGGATTAATATCAACAATGAGGAGACTAAAACTTTTGCTATTTCTGAATTGGAAAAGGTGGGCGCTGATTTAACTCAGGTAGAGTTTTATTTTAATCCAAGCAATGATGCCTGGTGCAGAGATCATGGGCCGGCTTTTTTATTAAACAGGGCAACCGGGAAAAAAGCAATTGTGGATTGGGGATATAATGCGTGGGGAGGTAAATATCCTCCGTATGAGCTTGATGACGTAATTCCAACCAAAATAGCTGAACATTTTAATTTACCTGTTTATCATCCTGATATTGTGATGGAGGGTGGATCTGTTGAATTTAATGGGGTAGGAACAGTACTTACAACAACGGCATGTTTGTTAAATGAAAACAGAAACCCTCATTTAAGTAAGGAGCAGATTGAAGAGTACCTAAAAGAATTTTATGGTGCTGAACAGGTGTTGTGGTTAGGAGATGGAATAGTTGGAGATGATACAGATGGCCATATTGACGACATTACCCGTTTTGTTAACGAGGACACCGTTTTAACAGTTGTAGAGAGTAATCCTCTGGATGAAAATTATCTGCTGTTACAGGAGAACCTGGAGACTTTAAAGACTTTACTATTATTAAACGGGAAACCTTTGAATATTGTAAAATTGCCAATGCCTTCGCCGGTAATACACGAGGATACCAGGTTGCCTGCATCATATGCAAATTTTTATATTGCAAATGCTGCGGTAATTGTGCCCACGTTTAGAGATGTGAATGATGAAAAAGCGTTGGAAATTATACAAGGAGTTTTCCCCGATAGAAAAGTTGTAGGAATTGACTCTACAGATATTATTTGGGGATTAGGAAGTTTTCATTGCCTTAGTCAACAAGAACCGGCAATCTAATCGTTTTTTATAATTGATATAATTAATTGAATATAACCAAACAAGAAATACAGATGAAGTTATTAGAAGGAAAAACAGCACTTGTTACAGGTGCATCTAAAGGGATTGGTCGCAAAATAGCGGAAAAGTTTGCAGAGCATGGAGCTAATGTGGCTTTTACTTATTTATCATCAGTAGAAAAGGGTGAGGCTTTAGAGCAGGAGTTGCAAAATTTCGGTACAAAGATAAAAGGATATCGTTCTGATGCTTCTAAGTTTGATGAAGCAGAGAAACTGATCAATGATATTGTAGCTGATTTTGGTGCATTAGACATCGTAGTAAATAATGCAGGTATAACGAAAGATGGTTTATTGATGCGTATGAGTGAAGAGAACTGGGATGAAGTAATTAATGTAAACTTGAAATCTGTATTTAATGTGTCTAAAGCAGCTTCTAAGGTGATGATGAAAGCGCGCAAGGGATCTATCATTAACATGAGCTCTGTAGTTGGTGTGCAGGGAAATGCTGGGCAAGCTAACTATGCCGCATCTAAAGCAGGGATAATTGGATTCTCTAAATCGCTGGCCAAGGAACTAGGGTCACGCAATATACGTACCAATGTTATTGCTCCTGGCTTTATCCGCACAGAAATGACAGATGTGTTAGATCCAAAAGTGGTACAAGGTTGGGAAGATGGTATACCTTTGAAAAGAGCTGGTGAGACTGAAGATGTAGCGAATGCATGCGTATTTCTTGCGTCTGATATGAGTTCTTATGTTACCGGGCAGGTATTGTCAGTTTGTGGCGGAATGTTGTAAGCTTAAATAGATCTAAAGGGGTGTCGGGATTGATTCTGACACCCCTTTTTTTGTGCCCTGTGATAGGCATTAGTAAGCTCTATCACCTATGGTACTCGCCTGTATTTTTCAAAATAATTATACCCTTGCTGAAGGTTTGTCCAGAAAGCTTTGTGTTGTGGGAATTGTGCTAGATATTTACTGAGACTAGCATTAGTTATTTTGAACGGATAGATGTGAACCGGGATTTGATTTTGTCCTCCATTTTGTGCTTCAACAGCTAATACGTAAACCTCTTTTATCTTGTCGTCTGTAATAGGAATACATCCAACAGTTTCACATTTTCCATGAATGTAAATGTCGCTGCCCGGTTTTTCATCCGCACTTCTTAACAAATCAATGCTGTTGGGGTAATTTATTCCTAAAGACAAATGGAAATTGCTTAGAGGATTAAATGCGGTAATGTAATAGAACCCCTCGGGGGTTTGCAGATCTCCCTCCTTTAATTTAGGGCCCAGAACGCCTGAGTGCTGACAAAACGGATATACTTTGAATAGCTTGAATTGCTTTTGAGTATCCCCTTTTAACCAAATCTCTAACTTTCCTTCGGCTTTGTAGCCAGCTATATATAAACTGAACTTTCCGGTTATCTGATCTTTCTTAAGTTCTTTTTGCAGGCTATTCCACTTCTCTTCATAGGCTTGTTTCACGCGCTCAAATGTTAATTGCTGTGTTTTGAAATCAGACTGGGCCAGTACAGATGTAGACATAATCATTAGAAGAATAATGTAAAAATAGCTTTTCATTATAGGGCGTTAGTTTTACTATGAACAAACTTATATAAAATTGTGCGAGCATTTTAAAATTTAGCATCTTTACCCAAATACGTATGAACGATTCTTTTAGCTTATACATTTTATTGGCTTTACTGGGGTGCTTGCTTGCAGGTATTCTTTTTGCCTGGTTATTGTACCGTAAAACGGACCATTTAGACAAACGGCTGCGTTATGGATTGTTCGTTATACGCACAGTTGCAGTAACGGTAATAGCTGCATTGCTATTCTTTCCTTTGGTAAGAAGTGTTTCCTATAACCTCGAAAAACCAGTTATTGTTATTGGACAGGATAATTCACTATCGATTGGAGCTATTGAGCCTAATGGTTTTAATAAGCAGCAGTATGAGAAGGATATGCAGACCTTAGCCGATAAGCTGTCGGAAAAGTATGAAGTTAAAGTTTATAATTTCAGCGATAGCGTGAAATCTGACTATGATTTCAAAAATCAAGGGCAGGTAAGTAACGCTTCGAAGTTCATCAATCAGTTAAATGATGAATTATTAAATCGGAATGTGGGGTCAGTTATTTTGGCCTCAGACGGTATTTTTAATCGCGGAGGGAGTCCACTTTATGATTTAAACAAACTTAAAGCTCCGGTTTATACAATCGCATTAGGGGATACGATTCCGAAAAAGGATTTAATGATTTCGAATGTAAATCACAACAGTTTGGTTTATCTTGATAATGAATTTACCCTTGAGGTTCAGGCACAAGCCTTTGAAAGTAAAGGTGAAATGTCGAGGGTTTTAGTTATGGAGGGCGGTAAAAAGATTTACGATGAGCAGGTTCAAATTAATTCAAATGCATTTGTAAAAAATATTCCTATTAAGTTAAAGGCTTCGAGGTTAGGACTTCAAAAATATACCATTCAACTTAGCCCGTTAAAAAATGAGATATCGGATCGTAACAACGCGCAAAGTATTTTTATAGAGGTAATTGATGCAAGGCAAAAAATATTGATTGCCTCTGCTGGCCCGCATCCGGACATTGCTGCACTAAAACAGGCCATTTCCATAAACAAACATTATGATTTGAAAATTGCTTTGGGAGAGGATCTGAATGTGATTAATCCGAAGGACTATAGTTTAATTATTCTGTACCAATTTCCGGCTCTTCAAAATGACGGTGGGGCATTTATTAATAAGGTTCAGCTAAGTAATGTGCCGTTGTGGTACATTTTGGGCGCTCAAAGTAATTTGTATGCGTTTAATAAGATGCAAAGTGCTGTAAATTTTAATGGAAGCAATAATACTTTGCAAGAGGCTTTTGCCACTGTTAATACTGGCTTTACTGCCTTTGAAATGAGTGCGACATTCGATAAACAAATTGAAGGATTTGATCCTCTTCAAGCGCCTTTTGGCGAGATGAGAATAAACGGAACGGCATTAGTGGCTTTGAAGCAGCGAATAGGCAAGATCAAGACCGAATCGCCACAATTGTTTTTTATGAACGGTGAGGGGAAAAAAACAGGTTATTTAATAGGAGAGGGCATATGGCGCTGGAGGCTGGCAGAGGCCCAAAATGATCAGAAGTCAAATGCTTTTAATACTTTAATTTCAAATGCTGTCCAATATGTTTCTACAAAAGACGATAAGCGTAAGTTTAAAGTTTACACTGCCAAGAACACTTTTGATGAAAATGAAAATGTGCCGATTAATGCAGTTCTTTATAATGATAGCTATGTTTCGGTAAATACGCCGGATGTGAGTATTCAAATAAAGAATGAAGAGGGGAAGGTCTATAATTTTCTGTTCTCCAGAACAGAAACAGCCTATCAGCTTGATGCAGGGATGTTGCCTGCGGGAAATTATACTTATACAGCTACAACTAATCTTGGGGGTGAAAAACACACTGCGCAAGGTGTTCTCTTTGTAAATACACTTGTTGCGGAATATCAGCAAACAATCGCAAACCATCTGTTGCTTAATACCATGGCTATTCAAACAGGTGGCAAGATGTATATGCCGCAGAATTTATCCCAGATATTAAAAGATATTGAAGCTAATGAACAGGTAAAAACCCTGAGTTATGAAGACCGTAAATATGAGGAATTGATTAACTTTAAGTGGGTGTTTGCAATGATAGTTATGTTGCTTACCCTGGAGTGGTTTTTAAGAAAAAGAAACGGAGAAATTTAAGCGCAAAAGTATGCAAATAAATACCATAGATGCCATTGAGATTTTGGGAACTATCTCTTTTGCGATATCTGGCTCTTTTGCAGCCATGCAAAGAAGATTAGATCCTTTCGGGGTACTGATCATTGCTTTTGTAACATCTATTGGTGGAGGAACTGTCCGCGATTTATTGCTAGGCGATACCCCTGTTGCATGGATGAGGGATGTAAATTATTGTTTGTTGATCTTGTTGACTTCAATTGCTACGATTTTTTTTAAAACACATATCAAGAAGTTTAAAGTAACTCTTTTTTTGTTTGATTCTTTAGGACTTGGTCTTTTTACCATGTTGGGTATCCAGAAAGGAATTATTTTTGGTTTAAGTCCGGGTATTTGTATCGCCCTTGGTACCATTACAGGATGCTTTGGAGGTATAATAAGAGATACGCTATTAAATACCATCCCTGTAATATTCAGAAAAGAGGTTTATGCCACCGCTTGCATTATGGGGGGAATATTATATTTTACGCTTTTATATTTTAACCTGAAAGAAGATCTGGCAAAGGTTGCCGTGATTGCGTTTATTTTTACTGTGAGAATAGTGGTGGTAAGGTATAAAGTAACGTTGCCTAAGTTTGGCTATTAGTCTTTTGGGGCTTCCTTGATGATCACAAAAATATCTTCATTATCTTTTTTCATAAAATACTTTTCGCGGGCAAATTTCTCTGCTGTATTCAAATCTGTATTTAATTCGTTAAGATCTTTCTTGACCTTAGCAATTTCCTTTACATAAAAGTCTTTTTCTTCCTGAAGCTTGCTTACTTGTGATCTGTATTCGTATTGCGCTATTACATCGTTTTTATCGAAAAATAACATCCATACTACGAATGCGGCTATGCTCAGGAAGTATTTGTTACGTAAAAGTTCTAAAAAACGATTCATAGGGACAAATATATAAAATAACACCCGAAGATTTAAAACCTTTGCCTTTTATTCAAATGCGTATTCTCCACTTATTAACATACTGGATTTAGCTGGTCGTAATTTATGTGTTTCAATAGTAAGGTATTAGATAAAAGATCAGATATTGTGTGGGGTTAATTAATATAGATATGAAAGTAATTCTCTGCTCATTATTGGTGTTTTGCATTTTTTGTGGCTTGACCGTTGAACACGGGAAAGCGGATAGAAAACCTATGATCATCTTCGACACAGATATGGGGCCAGATTTTGATGATGTAGGCGCAATAACAGTTTTGCACGCATTGGCCGCTAGAGGCGAATGTGAGATACTTGCTACAGTATCCAGTGATAGCCATGCGTCTGTTGCACCGACTATAGAAATTTTTAATCAATATTTTGGGAAACCCAATATTCCGATAGGTATGGCATCTGCAAAAGCCCCGGGCTTCATAGCCCATAATAACTGGAATGATTCGTTGGTTTTACATTTTCTTAAGGGAAAGCCCACTGAATATCCCAATGCTTTAGAAGTTTATCGAAAAGTATTGGCCAGGCAGGAAGACAATAACGTAACGATAGTTACAGTTGGCTTTACCTCTAATATAGCAGACCTGCTCAATTCAAAGCCTGATAAATTTTCCAACCTATCGGGAATGGATCTTGTTAAAAGGAAAGTAAAAAATTGGGTAGCAATGGCTGGAATTATACCAAATGGAATTGAATTTAATGTAAATGAACATAAGGCAGCGGCTTATGAGGCTTTTAGTAGATGGCCGAAGCCGATATTGCTGAGTGGGTTTGAAATTGGAGATAAATTACTTACAGGAGGAAAAGTGGCAATGCGAAATATTAGTAAAAATCCTGCAGCATGGGCATATCAATATAACTTGGCAACCTATGATAAAAATCCACAAACCAATAGACCATCTTGGGATCAAACAGCAGTTTTATGTGCAGTCAGAAACCCCGAAAAATATTTTTATGTAAATGGTCCAGGGAAATTTATTGTAAATAAAGATGGATCTAATCGATGGGATGCGGATATTAATGCCGGACATTATTTTCTAGCTCATAAATATCCTTATGAAAAGATTTCTACAGTAATTGAAGATTTAATGTTGTATGAGCCTGGTAATTGATAATAACAAACAACCCCAATACTTCTGATAATGGGGTTGTTTGTTATTGAAATTTTATCCTAAAGTATATTTAAGATTTTTATTTTTACTTCTTTAAGAACTTGAAGTCTTTACCAATAAAACGCGCTGCAGCACCTAATTCTTCTTCAATACGTAACAATTGATTGTATTTTGCAATCCTGTCTGAACGAGAAGCTGAACCTGTTTTAATCTGACCACAGTTTAATGCAACTGCAAGATCTGCAATGGTAGTATCTTCAGTTTCACCACTTCTATGACTCATTACTGAGGTATAGCCATTAGTTTGAGCTAAAGAAACGGCATTGATGGTTTCAGTTAATGAACCAATTTGGTTTACTTTAACTAAGATAGAGTTAGCAGTTTTTTTGTCGATTCCAGATTGCAAGCGAGTTACGTTTGTAACAAACAAATCATCACCTACAAGCTGAACTTTATCGCCAATTTTATCAGTTAACATTTTCCAGCCATCCCAATCATTTTCATCCATTCCATCTTCAATAGAGATAATTGGATATTTTTCAGTTAAAGATGCAAGATAGTCAGCTTGCTCGGCGCTTGTGCGGATAGCTCCTTTGTCACCTTCAAATTTGGTATAGTCGTACTTGCCGTCTTTGTAGAACTCAGAGGCAGCACAGTCAAATGCTAAGAAGATTTGCTCACCAGCTTTGTATCCTGCTTTTTCGATAGCCTTGATAATGGTTTCAACGGCATCTTCTGTACCATCAAAAGTTGGAGCAAATCCACCTTCGTCACCTACAGCTGTTGAAAGACCTCTGTCATGCAAAATAGCTTTTAAGTTGTGAAATACTTCTGTTCCCCATCTTAACGCTTCAGAGAATGAAGATGCACCAACAGGCATGATCATAAATTCCTGAAAAGCGATAGGAGCATCGGAGTGAGAACCACCGTTTACGATGTTCATCATCGGGATGGGCAGAATGTTAGCATTAACACCTCCGATATAGCGGTATAAAGGCTGGCGGCTTTCTTGAGCTGCAGCTTTAGCAACGGCTAAAGAAACACCTAAAATAGCATTAGCACCAAGATTTCCTTTGTTCTCTGTTCCATCAAGCTTGATCATTAAGCTATCGATAGCATTTTGTTCAAATACATCAATACCTTTTAATTCATCAGCAATTTTATCATTCACATTGGCAACGGCTTTTAAAACACCTTTACCTAAGTAAACTTTTTTATCACCATCTCTTAACTCCACAGCTTCGTGCATACCAGTAGAAGCTCCTGATGGTACAGCCGCACGACCAAGGATACCATTTTCTGTAATTACATCTACTTCGATCGTAGGATTGCCGCGGGAGTCAAGTATTTGCCGCGCATGAACATCAATTATTAAACTCATTTTTATTGGTTTTTATTTGTAAATAACCCTTAGTGTAAAATTTACAATTACTAAGGCGATATCCAAAGTTAAAAATTAAACGCAAAAAAGTCGTAATTAATTTAATTACGACTTTTTCATTGGTGAATATTTAATTGTTTTGCTGTTATTGTGTTGTTTTTTAGTCAGTTAAGTTTATGTGGTTTCGCCTTTAGCCGCAAAGATAGCTTTATAAACTATTCCGGCTAAAATGGCTCCAACTATAGGTGCAACCCAAAATAACCAAAGCTGACTTAGTGCTTCTCCGCCAACAAAAAGCGCCTGGCTTGTGCTTCTTGCAGGATTAACTGAAGTATTGGTTACAGGTATGCTGATCAGGTGTATTAGTGTAAGCCCAAGGCCAATCGCTAATCCGGCAAATCCTTTGGGAGCTCTATCATCTGTTGCACCCAATATAATGATTAAAAAAATGAAGGTCATTACAACTTCGGTAACCAACGCTGCTGTCATACTATATTTTCCGGGTGATAAATCTCCATAACCATTGGAAGCAAATCCACCAATAGGGTTGCCATTTCCAGTAGCGATAACATATAACACACCCGCAGCCACAATGCCTCCAAGAACCTGTGAAATAATGTAGGGCACCAAATCCTTTCCATCAAAGCGCCCGCCGATCCATAAACCGACTGAAACTGCCGGGTTTAGATGTGCCCCGGAGATATGGCCAAGAGCATAAGCAATAGTTACTACTGTTAGTCCGAAAGCGAGTGCTACCCCCGCAAAGCCAATGCCTGCACCTGGATAATTACAGGCTAAAACGGCGCTACCGCAACCGCCAAGCACGAGCCAAAATGTACCGATAAATTCTGCTGCTAGTTTTTTCATAGAAGTTTAATTTAGTTTAGTGGTAATGAAGGTTTGGTTTTACCACTACCTGGTTGTTAAATTAATTGAAGAATATTTGTTTTTATAATGAAATTTAAAAACAATTATTCAATTTTCCTAGAAAAAAAATGCAGATTATCTGTGAGCTACTCCCATTTAAACACCTTAACAGCAACAGCGTATACGCCGATGCCCCAAATTATCATAATAAGAATCTGATGCTTTACATCCCATAAGCCAGCCCCCTCAAAGGCTACCTTTCTCATGGCATCGTTAAGGTAGGTTAAAGGTAACGCACGACTTATTGGCTGAAGCCATGACGGAAATGCATCTATAGAAAAGAAAGTGCCTGACAGTAAAAATTGAGGCAATGTTATAATATTTGAAATGGGGGGGATAGTACTTTCACTTTTTGCTATTCCAGAAACTACAAAACCAAAGCCCATAAAAACAATGAGGCCTATGATTGCAAGTATTAGCATATTCAACACTGTGATGATACCATGGATTAAGGTGAAATGGAAAAAAAAATGTCCAATAAGTATAATGAATACGGCACCGCAAAGCGCAAAACCTATTCTTGCAATACCTTCGCCAAATACAATACTAGCTCTGCTAACTGGTGTTGCAAAGAAGCGTTTAATAACCAAGGTTTGTCTTAAACTGAAAAATACAAATGCTGTTCCAAATACACCTGTGCTTAATAAAGAAAAGCCCAGTTGCCCAGGCAGGATAAAATCAATGGTGCGGTAAATTCTACCCTGAACTGTACTTTCGTTTAATTGCGCAATAGTAGGTTTTATATCTTTTGAATTTAAAGTATACATCAGGTTGTTCAACACCGATTTAAGTATAGTTCCCTTGTCTATAGAAGCAGATGTGTATTGAACATTGGCAAGGTAAGCAGGTGCATCCTCCGTATTTTTTTGAACGTTAATAACAGCGTCTATATTTCCTTTCTCAAGTCCTGTTTTTAATTCTCCAGGATCTTTATCCTTTATGATATGAACAACACTGATTTGTTCCAGTGCATTAATAATAGGATTTTGTAAATCCGATCCTGGAGCAATGGCTAAGTCGACCTTAACACCTCCGCGGCCTAAAAAGCCGAAAACAAGAATGAAGATTAGTGGAAAAGCAAGTGTAAAAACGACTGCTGAAGGGCTGCGCATAATAGAACGGAAACTTGCTTTTGCAAGGGCCAGCGTAGCTTTAGTATTATTATAAGGTTTGCTCATGTTCTTTATTAATTATCCTCGCGCCATTCTTTGCCTGTCAGGTTTATGAAAACATCCTCCAGGTTGGCCTTTTTAACTTCTTTAGTGCGTTCAAAACCACTATTGATCAGGTTGTCTATCAGATTATCAGGCGTATCTAAAGCGATGATCTCGCCACGTTCAACAAAAGCAACACGATCACAAAGTTGTTCTGCTTCGTCCATGTAGTGTGTGGTGATCACTACTGTTGTTCCGTTATTTCTTATATCAATAATTAGATCCCATAAATTGCGGCGTGCCTGAGGATCTAATCCAGTAGTAGGTTCATCAAGGAAAATGATTTTAGGAGAGTTAATAAGCGTTGTGGCTATAGAAAAACGCTGTTTTTGTCCACCTGACAGCGCTTTATATTTAGCCTTTGCTTTGTCCTGAAGATTTACCTTTTCAAGCATCTCCATCGGCTTGATGTCTACACCATACAGGCCAGAAAACAGCTCCATTAACTCAACCAGATTTAGGTTTGGGTAATAACCGGCTGCCTGTAATTGTACACCTATAATCCTTTTAATTTTGTTGGCATCTTTGTCTACAGAATAACCATCAACAATAATCTCTCCTGAAGTTTTTTCGCGAAGGGTCTCGATAATTTCGAGTGTGGTGGTTTTTCCTGCCCCATTTGGGCCTAAAAGGCCAAATATCTCATTTTCATAAACTTCAAAGCTGATACCTTGCACGGCAGTGAAATCGTCATACTTTTTTACCAGTTCTGTTACACTGATAATGGCATTTGTTTTATCCATGTTATAAATGTAAGAAGGTTTAGAGGAATAGAAAACGCTATTCTGCTAAACCTTCTAAAATGTCGGTAAAATGATAATTTTGAGCCGGTGAATATTACCAGACTAATTCGCTCTTGATCATATTTATAAAGTCGTCGAAAAGGTAACGAGAATCATGTGGGCCTGGAGAAGACTCAGGGTGGTATTGTACGGAGAATGCTTTTTTGCCTTTCACTCGGATACCCTCAATAGATTGATCATTTAAATTGATATGGGTAATCTCTACTTTCTCTGATTTTCTTACATCTTCAGGGATAACTCCGAAACCGTGGTTTTGAGATGTTACTTCGCAATGATTTTTAATGATATTTTTAACTGGGTGATTTAAGCCCCTGTGGCCATTAAACATTTTCATGGTGCCTATTCCATTTGCCTCGGCAAGCAATTGATGACCTAAGCATATTCCAAAAAGAGGTTTATCAGCAGCCAATATTTTTGTAACGGTTTCAATAGCATATGGCATTGCTGAAGGGTCGCCGGGGCCATTAGAAATGAAATAACCATCCGCGCCCCATTTATCCATTTCCTCGAAAGTGGTCTTAGCTGGGAAAACCTGAACATAAATATCTCTGTCGTCGAAGTTGCGTAAAATGTTTTTCTTGATACCCAAATCTAGAGCTGCTATTTTATAGGTAGCATCAGGTGAACCGTAGAAATAAGGTGTCTTGGTGGAAACTTTAGAAGATAATTCTAAGCCATCCATAGATGGAACTTCAGCTAATTTGCTTTTTAATTCTTCAAGGTCAGCGATTTCTGAAGAAATGATCGCATTCATTGCTCCTTTATTTCTGATGTGACGAACCAAAGCACGTGTATCAATATCAGAGATCCCTACAATATTTTCGTTCTGAAAATAATCCTGTATAGATTCAGAAGCTTCTTTACGGCTAAAACCGATGTTGTAATTTTTGCAAACCAAACCAGCAATTTTTATGCTTTCTGATTCAGTTTCATCTTTGTGGATACCATAATTTCCAATATGTGCATTGGTGGTTACCATAATCTGAGCGAAATAAGAAGGATCCGTAAAAATTTCCTGATATCCTGTCATACCTGTATTAAAACAGATCTCGCCTGTTGTTGTACCTATTTTTCCAGCGGCTTTACCGTGGTAAACTGTGCCGTCAGCCAGTAACAAGATTGCAGGTAACTTGGTGTAATTAGTCATGGTAATTATTAAGAGAAATTATTGGGATAAAAAAAGGAAAAAATGATGGTTCTAGCGCGGCTTTGATGCCGTTTTTGTAGTTAACAAATCTGCTGTTAAGTGACCCCTTCATTTCGGGATACAAAGATACGTTTTTGAGGATTTAAATCAAGAGTTTTTTTTAGATTGTTTTGTATAATATTCAATGATTGTAAATCTCTCTATTATTATGTAGTCTTATGTGTAAACTTATCAAGGCATTAACAAAATGTCACAAAAACGATAAAACTGTATTTATTTCGAATGTAAAAACTAATTTTGTCGCTACAAAACTATAGAACTATGTCTGTAAACAAAGAGGTTAAACGCATAACCACTCATATCCTTCAGGAAATGAAGGCTAGTGGAGAGAAAATAGCCATGTTAACCGCTTACGATTATTCGATGGCCACAATTCTAGATGATGCCGGTTTGGATGTATTATTAGTTGGTGATTCGGCATCTAATGTAATGGCTGGACATGAAACCACTTTACCTATCACACTTGATCAGATGATTTATCATGCTCAAGGTGTAGTTCGAGGGGCAAAACGAGCCTTCGTTGTAGTTGATCTGCCTTTTGGTAGTTATCAAGGCAATTCTAAAGAGGCGCTTAATTCTGCTATCAGGATCATGAAAGAATCTGGGGCACATGGCGTAAAGCTTGAAGGCGGGACAGAGGTAGCAGAGTCAATATCGCGTATCATTACGGCTGGAATTCCTGTTATGGGGCATCTGGGATTAACGCCCCAGTCTATTTATAAGTTCGGAACTTACACGGTAAGGGCAAAAGATGAAGATGAAGCAGAGAAGTTAAAAACTGATGCGATTGCGCTTCAGGAGGCTGGTTGTTTTGCTATTGTTCTTGAGAAGATACCGGCAAAATTAGCCAAAGTAGTTTCTGAAAGTTTACAAATTCCTACTATAGGTATTGGTGCTGGCCCGGATTGCGATGGTCAGGTCTTGGTTGTGAATGATATGATTGGTTTAACAAAAGGTTTTAAACCTCGCTTCTTGCGTCAATATGTAAATCTGTATGATGGTATATTGGGCGCTGCACAATCGTACATTAAAGATGTGAAGGCAAAAGATTTTCCGAACGAAAAAGAGCAGTATTAATGCCGGTAACTGATAAAGATGTACTTTACGAGGACAATCATCTTATAGCGGTACTGAAACGCGCGGGTGACATTGTGCAGATTGATGAAACCGGAGACGAGCCTCTTGATGAACAGGTTAAAAAATATCTTGCTAAAAAATATAATAAGCCCAATAGTGCTTTTTTAGGTGTTGTACATCGTTTAGACAGACCCGTTAGCGGCGTGATACTTTTTGCTAAAACCAGTAAAGCACTGGAGCGGATGAATGCAGTATTCAAAAATCGTGAAGTAAAAAAAACGTATTGGGCCATTGTTAGAAATAAGCCTGCTAAAGCTTCGGGAACACTTGTTCATTGGTTGGTGAAAAACCCTCAAAAGAACGTAGTTACCCCGCATAACGTGGAAGTTCCCGGAAGTCAGCGCTCAGAATTAAGTTATAAGTTAATAGGAGAGCTTGGTGGTTATTACCTGATTGAAGTTGATCCGCTTACCGGGCGTTCTCATCAAATAAGAGTACAGCTATCTACTTTAGGATGTCCTATTGTTGGCGATAACAAATATGGTTACCCCAGAGGAAGTAGAAAAGGAAGTATCTGCTTGCATGCGCGTAGATTGCAATTTATTCATCCGGTAAAAAAAGAGCCTGTAAACATCTTTGCTAAGCTACCTGTTGATGGTTTTTGGGAACGCTTTGAGAATTTTTAAGCTATTTACAATCTGTTAAAGAAAATACTATTGCGTCTCCAAATTTTAACTTTGCTCTGTCTTTAAATACAGTTTTGCCTTTTTTTTCTTCTACTTCGCCAAAGCCTTCATATAGCTTTCTATCTCTTTTTAAGAATACAACTTCTCTAGTTGAGCGCATCCCTTCCGAATCGAAAGTGTATTCTGCTAGAATCGTATCGCCTTTAATCTCTCCTGAAATGGTTCCCTTGTTACTATCTTTTTCGAATAGATTATAACTCAAGTCACCGGTCAATTCATCATTTTCTGTATTTATTTTAAGTTTGGCAGTATCTCTGTTTTTAGTGTAGATATAACACTCAGATATTTTTTCCTGAACAGGTACGGATGGAGTTAGAGAGGTGTCAATTGATGTTACCGAAGTACTGTCGACACTTTTATCATCAGTATTGCTGCTATTGCAAGCGGCTGCAAGTATTGCAATGCCTGTTAAAAGTAGAAGTGATTTTTTCATCGTCATATTCGTTGGTAGTATCGATACTACAATAGCCTTGCCAAAAGGAAGGTAAATGTCAGAAAAACGGAGCAATTTTTTACGGAAAAAGCCAATGCGGCTGATCATTAGGGTTATTCGGGAGAGTTATTGTTTTAACGTGATCGGTATATTTATGATAGTAAAATCATTTATAAATCAAACTACAGTATGGATCAATTATCCCGCCGTCAATGGCTAGGAAGAGTTTCTGTGCCCGCACTTACGGTAGCCGGAGCTTCGTTAATTAGTGCAAAGATACCCCAGGCAGAAAACAGAACAGACGTTTACAATATCAGAGATTTTGGGGCTAAAGGAGATGGCAAGGCACTCGATACAAATGCTATTCAGAATGCTATAAGTACTTGTAGCGATAATAAAGGGGGGGTGGTGATGATCCCTGCCGGCGTATTTCTGTCGGGAACTCTGGAGCTTAAATCTAATGTAACTTTGCACCTTTCCGCAGAGGCAAAACTTTTGGGAAGTCCTAAAAGAGAGGATTATACTGCAGGAAAAGGAATTCCCGAAGGAAATGGGAATATTGTATTCTTATATGCCGTTAATGCTGAAAAGCTTAGTATAGAAGGCAAGGGGACTATAGATGGAAATGGCCTTGCATTTTATACAGGAAAGGGTGACAATACCGGGCCTGGACAAAACGGCGTAAACGGCAATTTTGATCGGCCTCATCTGGTAATATTTTACCAGTGCACTAACTTGCGGATGGATGATGTTTTTATGGCTGCCAGTGCATATCATTGTGTGCGATTATTGCAATGTAAACATGTGTATATTGATGGTGTACGGATTTACAATCGCGTAAATAAGAATAATGATGGCTTTCATTTTAATAGCTGTCAATATGTTCATTTGATTAACAGTGATGTTCAGTGCCAGGACGATGCCTGTGCCTTATTTGGTAGTAATAAATTCATTACGGTAACTAATTGTAGTTTCAGTACACGATGGTCAATATTTCGTTTTGGGGGTGGTGAATCACAAAATATTGCTATTACTAACTGCCTTATTTATGATACTTATGGTTGTGCAATAAAGATCAGTGCCGGTGTTGCAGGTATACAGAACTTTAGCTTCTCAAATATAGTTATGGAAAATGTAACTGGTCCCATTGGTATTGGTTTCAGTGGGACAAATAGTAAAAGTACGGGAAATAGTCAACTTGCCGGAAAGCCCTATCTCCGAAATATTTCATTTAATAACATAAGGGCTAATGTTGTGGCATTGCCAGTTCCTCATCCTGACATTCACTTTGATTTGCATACATGGGAGGGCGAAAAAAACTCCTGCATTACCTTGAATGCAATGGGCGAATATTATATTGAAGATATCAGTTTTACCGATGTTCATATAAAGTATGCAGGCGGGGGAACCGCTGAACAGGGAGAAAAACGAGACATACCAAACATAGCAGCTGAATATTTTGGCGTATGGGATAAAACACCAGGTGGTCCGCCAGCCTATGGTTTATATGCCAGAAATGTAAAAGGCTTAAGCTTGCATAATGTGCGATTTGAGTTTGAGAAGAATGACCACCGGCCTGCCATAGTTTTTGATAATGTTCATGATGCTTCTATAAATGGCCTAAGTTTACAAGGCAGTTTAGACGCTCCCTCATTGCTTAGGATCACAAATTCTAAAGATATATTGCTTACAGGTGTCCGTGTTTTAACCCCATGTAAAGTACTGCTTAGTTTAGAAGGGACAGGTAACGAGTTTGTAAACATAGACGGAGGTGAATTAAGAAAAGCAAAACAGCAGGTAGTTTACTTTAGTGGAGCAAATGAGAAGTCGGTTAAAGTTAGGTTGTAAAAGATTAGGGGAGTAAGTTGATACTACTAATAAGCAAGAATCAGATTTTAATGTATAAACAAATGAATACTTTTGAGATATGAATAAACCTGTCATATCTATTGAAGCTCCTACGAACTTTGACTTTCAAGAGTGTTTATGGTTTTTGGATAGGAACTTTGATGATTGCATGCATAAGGTAGATGCAGATCAGGTTATAAAGGTTATTGAAATTGAAGGTCGGCAATTATTGGTTAGTGTGGCCTTTTATGAAGGTAAATTGCAGATCGAAGTACTTGTAGGAGATCTGGAAGAAAATTATGTATATAAACTTAAACAGTTTGTATCTGATTGGTTTGACCTTGAGAAAGATATGGAATCCTTTTATCAATTAATGAAAAATGATGAAAGGTTAGCTTATATGATAACAGCGTATAGTGGGTTGAGATTAATAGGTATTCCTAATTTATTTGAAGCTATTTGTTGGGCAATAATAGGGCAACAGATCAATCTTACTTTTGCATACAAATTAAAAAGACGGCTTGTAGAAAAGTATGGAACTTGTATCTCTTTTAATGGCGTCAATTATTATGTTTTTCCGAGCCCCAAGATATTAGCAGGGGCTTATGCTGAAGATTTAAAAGAGATGCAGTTTTCCAGAAGTAAGGCTGAATATCTGCTTATAATTGCTAAAGCATTCGCTAGCGGAGAAATAAGTAAAGATAAATTACTTGCTTTGCCGGATCTTAACGCAAGACAAAAAGCATTGAATGGTATAAAGGGTATAGGTGTCTGGACTGCCAACTACGCACTTATGAAATCTTTAAAAGAACATTCATGTATTCCTTATGGGGATGCGGGTCTTCTAAATTCATTGTTAAACCATAATATCATTACAGATAAAAAGCAGCACGCAGAAATTCAAAGATTCTTTAACGATTATTCAGGATGGGAGAGTTATCTGGTATTTTATCTTTGGAGAAGCCTTGCAAAGAGGTTGTAGGGAATTCTTAAAGCATTTATTCATGTGAATTTGTTTTTGCAGCTTCCCATCCTATAATTGCTGTTTTGCGAGAACTGCCCCAATGATACTGTCCAAATTCTCCCGTCGATTTGATGACTCTGTGGCATGGAATCAAAAATGCAACCGGATTATTCCCTATAGCTGAACCAACTGCTCTATTCGCTTTCGGATTGTTAATTGCTGATGAGATGGAAGCATAGGTAGTTAATCCTCCTATCGGAACCTTTAACAGAGTTTCCCATACTTTTATTTGAAAAGCTGTGCCCTTTAAATGAAGTTTAATCTCATTTAATCTGCTCCAGTCTTGAGTAAAGATATAAAGTGCATTCTGCTGTATCATATCTAATAGTTGACAATACCTGGCATTTGGGAATGTGTTTTTTAACATCGTTAATGCTTCGATTTGGTCATCAGCAAAAGCCATATAACAAATCCCTTTTTTTGTTGATGCAACTATTAGAGGTCCAAAAGGGCTTTCTGCATAGCTATAATTTATTGTAAGCTGCTCGCCTCCATTCTTAAATTCACCAGGAGTCATTCCTTCTATATTTATGAAAAGGTCGTGCAGGCGACTGGTGCCGGATAATCCTGTCTCATAAGCTGCATCAAATAAGGTCGTTTCTTTATCTTTAAGTATGCTTTTTGCATATTCAATAGAAAGGTACTGGAGGAATTTCTTAGGGGTAACACCAGCCCATTCTTTAAACATGCGTTGAAAATGAAATGGACTCAGGTTAACATGTTCAGCAATGTCGTCTAACGACGGCTGTTGTTTAAAATTTAGTTTTAAATACGCTATCGCCTCTGCAATTCTGTTATAATCAATTTGACTTAATGTTTCCATGATCTTTAATTTAATATAACAAAATTACACCGAAGAACCCGACAATAAAACCCGAAACTTGCTCATCATTAAATTATGACGGATGTTATAATCAGTGATAGCACATTTGGTGTTAAGTATTGGATAATTCGGCATTAGCACGGAGTTTGTTCGGTAAAAACACCCGTTTTACGAAGTAATGGCGAAGGATCAACGAAGAATCAGCGTTCTAATACAGAGCGAGGTATTTGGAATTTACTTTTATTAGGTTATCTTTGTACTGTAATAAATTTAATTACAGAATGAGTAACTCAAAATTTGCTATTTCTTTACATATACTTACTTTGCTTGAAAGAGCTAAGGGTGAATTGTTGTCATCAGAATTTATGGCAGGAAGTATAAATATAAATCCAGTGTTGGTAAGAAAGGAATTAAGTAATTTACGGAATCATGGATTTGTGGATAGTAAAGAGGGAAAAAATGGAGGGAGTTATTTAAATAAATCAGCAAAAGAAATTAATCTGGCGGATATTTATAAGGCCGTAAAGCAGAATAATTTGCTAGGTATTTCAAAGAATACACCTAATCCGCAATGTGCTGTAGGTAAACAAATGAATACACATTTGAATAACTTGTATAATTCGACAGAGCGCGCATTAGTAAAAGAACTTTCCTCTCAAACACTTGCAGATTTCAGCAATCATTTTGATTGATTTTTTTTATACATAACTGTAATTAAAATTGTTACAATAACATTTAAAAATAAATAAGGATATGAAAACAGCATTAATTGGCGCAAGTGGTTTTGTAGGAACTGCTATTTTGGAAGAATTACTTAATCGTGAGCATGAGGTTACTGCTATTGTACGCAGCCCAGAAAAGATTAAAATTGAAAATAATAAATTGGTTGTTAAAGGTGTTGATGTTAATGATACGTTGGCTTTAATAGAAACATTAAAAGGAGCCGATGCAGTAATCAGCGCCTACAACAGTGGGTGGGCAAACCCTAACTTGTATGATGATTTTATAGCCGGTTCTGAGGCCATTCAAAAAGCAGTTAAAGCATCTGGAGTTGATCGTTTAATTGTTGTTGGTGGTGCCGGTAGCTTGGAAATTGATGGTAAACAGTTGGTTGACGGACCAGATTTTCCAGCTGAATATAAAGCGGGTGCTACAGCTGCCAGAGATTATTTAACCACACTTAAGCAAGAAGAAGAGTTGGAGTGGAGTTTCTTTAGTCCGGCTATTGAGATGCACCCTGGCATTACTACTGGTCGTACAGGTACCTATCGTTTAGGTGCAAATAATCCGGTGTTTAATGAAGAAGGGAGAAGCACCCTGTCGGTTCAGGATTTGGCAATGGTAATTGTTGATGAACTTGAAACCAACAAACATCCTCATCAACGTTTTACAGCGGGGTACTAATTGAAAAACTAAAAGGTGGATCTCCTTTTATTCATCGTTTAGTTTATAAGATGCGGTGATTTTTAGATGATTACTAGTAAATGGCTAGATATAATCTTACTTTTGCGCCATATTTTAAAGAGCAATGCCGAGAAAGAGAATTAGGAAGCACTATCGTAGGGCAAGGTATGTACTATATCGTGAAACCTTAATTGATGCTAAAGAACACATCTTAACTTTTATTGGATCATTTATTGGTATAGGCTTAATAGGATTGTTAAATAGCAAATATCTGGTGGCTAATGATAATTTGTATCTGATAGGTTCTTTTGGTGCTTCTTCTGTCCTTATCTATGGCATCATTAATAGTCCGCTGGCACAACCAAGAAATTTAATAGGTGGTCATTTGATTTCGGCAATAGTTGGAGTAACAGTTGCCAAATTTTTTCCAGGCGAGACATGGTTGGCTTGTGCTTTAGCTGTTTCAATATCAATAGTTATAATGCAAATCACGAAAACCTTACATCCTCCAGGCGGCGCAACAGCATTAATCGCTATAATTGGCAGCGAAAAGATTAAGGCCCTGGGTTATATGTATGTGTTATCCCCGGTACTATCAGGAATAATGATCCTATTTTTGGTAGCGTTGATATTTAATAATTTAAGACATAGAAGATATCCTACTCATAGCATATTTAAAAAATAGGCGTAAACTAATTAAATACAGATCTCTGTTCCAGTTTCTTTAGTGTTTCTGATGCTTCATCTGGTTTATTAGTCCCAATTAACAGTCTTGATCCATTTTTTAGAACAAGTTGTATTCCTTTGTTTCCAGAAACGTTAAATGCCATTCCTTTGGTTAGGAAGCCAAATCTAAATCCCCAGCCACCGTATTCGGTAATAGGATCATATTGCCTTACAGAAAATCTTTGAATATTATCCCAGGAATATTTTTTTAACGTTAAATGGAAAGGGAAGAAACGGACATAAATGCCATCCTTCTTAATATAGGTTTCTAGTTTTAATGTTAAAACCGCAAGTGTAAACAATAGCATTAAGCCCGAGGCAATTAGCAACTGCATGTTACTCATCGAGTTGTCATCAAATGATTTTCTTTGAAAAACCTGATAAAAAACGCCGTAAAAGAATATTGAGTTAGCTCCAATAAGGATTGCCCAAATCCATTTTTGCCCAAATCGCTGTTTTTCTGAAAATAGAGTTTCGTTGTTAGGATTCATGTTTCATATTGTCTAACAACAAATTACAAACATTTAATTTAAAATGAAAGATGAGGAAAAAATAGTTATTAACTAGTTATAAACATATTAACAACCCGCCATAAAAGTTCCTTGTTGCTGCGGCATTAAAATACCGACCACCGAGTGCATTCAGGTCATTGCCTAAGCTGTAGTTTTCATTTAATATGTTATCTGCACCTATGTAGATTTCAAAAGGAACATTTCCTATGTATAAGTTTTTTTTCCCAATTTTAGCTTGCACCAGGTGATACTTCCTTGCGTAAACTGTATTTGCATCATTAAGTGGGATACTAGAGGTATAGTTATGCTGTAAAAATACAGAAAAGCTCTTAGGTAATTGTATATCGGCGCTACTAACAATTGTTGTTTTAGGAACTCCGGTAAGGTCGTTTCCAGAGAAATTATTGGTCTTGTCAAGATACTGATCAAATTTAAAATGACTAAGTGTATATGAATTTCTTAACTGCAGACCTTTAACAAAATGCATATTATTGAGAGGAATGATCCAGAGAGCAAAAGAACTTTCGAGACCCCATTGTTTTGTACCTCCTGCATTTATAAAATACTCTGCTTCTTTTTCATTAACTAAAACAGTGCGTCTAACAATTGCATTTTTAAGATTGTAATAAAATCCGGTTACATCAACAAATAACCTTTTATTCACACCTTCATATCTTACTCCAGTCTCATAATTCCAACCATATTCAGGTTGTAAATCAACATTAATTACATTGTTTGATGCCCTTACTTCAGCAAGACTCGGGGGAGAATATCCTTTGCTCACGGAGCTTCTTAACGACAATTGATCATCGATTTTATAAGACAAAGCTAACCTTGGCATGAACTGGATATCAAACCTGTTCGTTTTTTTAGGAATGGCAACTGGAGCAATGCTCTTGTAGTTATATCCATAGAGATTGGCACTTGCAGATAATTCAACGAGCAGTTTTTGAAGAAGATCGACACTTAAATGGGCAAATGCGAAGTTAGAATTTGCGTTTAGTTTATCAGAAGCTTGAACTGCAGTTGGCTGACCGTAATTGTTATCATAGTTATCAAAATCGGTACCGGTTTTCATACTTTCCAGCCCCAGGTTAAACTTCCATTCTACATCAGATGTGTTTCTTGTGTATTCCAGATAACTGCGGAGCCCCAGAGTAAATTCTTTCCGTTTTTCATAGTTGGTTATAAAGGGGTTCTTGAAATCTGTATAAGATGAGAATACGGAGACAACATGTTTGAAATTACTGTTTATTATCCAATTGTTGGAGATGCCACCATATAAGGTTTTGCTATAGATACCCGCTTTTTGATCTATTGCACTTTTGATCTGTCCTGCAGCCGGACGAGATAATTTTGGATTTTGTTGGTATTGAGCCTCAGTTAATCCACCAGGAGTATTATAGTGTAGGTCGGAATAGAATAATAGCGCTTTTAAATTCGCGTTTTTGTTGTAATCCCACTTTTGCAGCGCCTGAAAATACTTGCGGTCCATATTGCTGTGATCGCGATAGCCATTGCTTCGTTGATAAGCTTGTGTGATGTTTAATTTATACTTTCCCGATTGATGTTGTAATAATGCATTTTGATGAAAAGCTCCAAATGATCCCCCCTCCAGTTTTAATGCAACAGAGGTGCTATCGGTTGCCGCGTTAGTACCTTGAGGTTGTATCAAGATGACACCGCCAGAGTTAGCCCCATATATACTGCTCTGTGGGCCTTTTAAAATTTGAAGTTGTGATGCACCTGCAACATCAAGAGCATTTAGATAACTATTACCCCCTGCATCAGTTAAAGGGAAGTCGTCCAGGTAAATTTTAATATTCCTTATTCCAAAAGGCGATCTTAGTAAGCTGCCTCTTATAGATAACCGGTAGCTTCCAGGAGAACGTTCTTCCATTCTAACCCCCGGAATTGTATTTACAGCTGAGACAAATGAGTTGCCAGATTGTTTGGTAAGGGTTCCACTATCAATCAGGCCAATTGTGCCTGTAGATCTGATTAAAGATTGGTTGGAAAAATAAGGTCTTATGGTAACCTCATTTAATCTTCTGGTAGAATCCTGTTGTGCCTGAGCAAAGTTTGTAACTCCTATGAGGGCAAATAGTCCTGTTAAAAATGTTTTCATTCTTTAACAAAGCTAAAATTTACCCGCTAATAATTACCATCATCTGTTGGCTATTTACTATTGAATATATTCAGTTAAACACCATGAAATTCATCTGTTTATTATATCTTTAGGCGATTTTAATAGAAAGCACGTTTATCATAAACAATACTGCTTTATTTTTTTATTCATATAATCGTATTTATAAAAATATGTCAAATACATCAAAAATTATCTATACCAAAACAGATGAAGCCCCAATGTTGGCAACCTATTCATTATTACCAATTGTACAAGCTTTTACAGCCTCGGCAGGTATCGATGTAGAAACCAGAGATATTTCTTTGGCCGGAAGAATTTTGGCAAACTTTCCTGAGTTTTTAAAGGAAGACCAAAAAGTTGGAGATGCGTTGACAGAATTGGGCCAGCTAGCAACCACACCGGAGGCTAATATTATCAAATTGCCTAATATTTCGGCTTCTATTCCACAACTGGTTGGTGCGATTACCGAATTACAATCGCAAGGATTTGCTATTCCTAATTATCCTGATAATGCGCAAACAGAGGAAGAAAAAGTAACCAAAGCAAAATATGCAAAAGTTTTAGGTTCAGCAGTTAATCCGGTTTTACGTGAGGGTAACTCTGATCGTAGGGCACCAAAAGCGGTTAAGAATTATGCAAAGGCCAATCCACATTCAATGGGATCGTGGTCTGCAGATTCGAAAACCCAAGTTGTAAGCATGAGTGAGGGTGATTTTTATGGATCTGAGAAATCAGTTACTTTAACAGAAGCCTCTCAATTTAAGATAGAATTTGTAGATGCTAATGGATCTGTTACTGAACTAAAGGGGTTATCGCCATTAAAAGCCGGTGAGGTTATCGATAGTTCTGCAATGAGTCTTTCTGCATTAAAATCTTTCGTGGCTAAAGCTATAGAAGAAGCAAAGGCGGCTGGAGTTCTACTTTCGGCGCATTTAAAAGCTACGATGATGAAGGTTTCTGACCCAATCATTTTTGGGGCTATAGTTGAAGTTTACTTTGCAGATGTTTTTACTAAATATGCAGATTTATTTAAAGAACTAAATGTAGATACCCGCAATGGTTTAGGAGATGTTTATGCTAAAATTGCAGGAAATCCTAAACAGGCAGAAGTTGAGGCTGCAATTGCCCAGGCAATTGAAAACGGCCCGGCAATAGCCATGGTAAATTCAGATAAAGGAATTACCAACCTTCATGTGCCATCTGATGTAATTGTTGATGCTTCGATGCCCGCTATGATCCGTACTTCAGGACAGATGTGGAATAAGGATAACAAACAACAAGATACGATTGCCATCATTCCAGATCGCTGCTACGCTGGTGTTTATACCGCTACTATTGATGATTGTAAAGCTCATGGTGCTTTTGATGTGACTACAATGGGTTCTGTACCAAATGTAGGCCTAATGGCACAAAAGGCAGAAGAATATGGTTCTCATGATAAAACTTTCCAGGCAACAGCCAACGGGGCAATCCGTGTGACAGATGCGAATGGTAAAGTTTTCTTTGATCAAAAAGTTGAAAAAGGAGATATCTTCAGGATGTGTCAAACCAAAGATGCACCAATTCAGGACTGGGTAAAACTTGCTGTAAACAGATCTCGCTTATCGGCTACACCAGCAGTTTTCTGGTTAGATGAAAATAGGGCTCATGATAGAGAGATTATTGCAAAAGTAAATAAGTACTTATTGGATCATGATACCACTGGTTTAGACATTCGTATTTTATCACCAATTGAAGCAACTAAGTTTACGCTAAACAGAATTCGTAAAGGAGAAGATACCATTTCGGTAACTGGTAATGTGTTGCGTGATTATTTAACTGATTTATTCCCGATTTTGGAATTAGGTACATCAGCAAAAATGCTATCTATAGTTCCATTAATGAACGGAGGTGGTTTGTTCGAAACCGGGGCAGGTGGCTCGGCACCAAAACATATTGAGCAGTTCATTCATGAAGGCTATTTGCGTTGGGATTCATTAGGAGAGTTTTTAGCATTAGCTGTTTCCCTGGAGCATTTAGGGCAAACTCAAAATAATCCAAAAGCTTTGGTACTTGCTGAAACTTTAGATTTGGCAACTGAGAAGTTCCTTGCTAATGATAAATCTCCAGCTCGTAAAGTAGGTCAGATAGACAATAGAGGTTCGCACTTCTATTTGGCTTTATATTGGGCAGAGGGTTTAGCTGTGCAAACTAAGGATGCAGAATTGCAGGCTAGATTTGCGCCATTAGCTAAGGCTTTAACTGAAAATGAAACAAAGATTTCAGGAGAATTGATAGGAGCGCAGGGTAAACCACAAGATATTGGAGGTTACTATCATCCCAATGACGATTTAGCATTTAAAGCAATGCGTCCGAGTGAAACATTTAATGCTACTTTGGCAAACTTATAAGATAAAAAAGTTAAAATAAGAAGCCCGTTTGTGAATGCAAACGGGCTTCTTATTTTAACTTAAAAACCGAAAACAATTCGAGGTTTTTTTAGGTTTTATTTACAAATCATATCCACGAAGACCTTATTGTATATAAAAACAATTTTATCTAAGTTTATATAAAAATTACCATTATGAGCGCAGACCAAAACAATGTTCCCGGACCAAGAAAAGCACTCGACAAACTTCATCCTACCGAATTAGGAGAGACTAAAGATTTTAATAATTTGTCATATGATAAGAGCCGAAACAGTTTTGAATTTGACGTAAGGGGGGAAGATAGTGAGTATGATCACCCATTGCCATATGATACCTCTGCGCCAAATGGTGAGGATAGTATTTCTACATATGATGAAGCAAATCCGTATAATGGTTCAGCTTATGATGAGGATCAACAAATTGGAGAAAACCTGGAAAGTGCTGCTATGCACATCGACACCTTAGAGAGCCTTGAGCTTGAGCCGGAAGATCAGTTGCTGGCCCGCACTCCTGAAGATGAAAGGGATGATTTGGACGAAGAGGGGTATCCTGTTAATGACACGCCACCTGCGAAACCTCATTAAGAATTAACGTCGAGATTAAAGCGTTTACGCATTTCTTCCAGTTTAGGGTTCTTCTCAATCAGGTACTGGTATTTTTCAGTATTGGTATAAAGTCTGTTGACTACAGTTCTTGCTACCTGTTTAGCCTTAATGGTTAGGTTAAAGTTTTTCAGATTTGGCCTTAAGAAATTAAGAAAATCTATCATTTCTTCCTGTAACAAGCCTTCCTGTAGTTTGTGTTCTACGTGTACAGTAATTTCCTCAGGAGAATCAAGTATTGGAGCTGAACTGCTAAGCAGGGTGTATATGTTTATTTTGCCATCATCTTTTGCCTTATTTGCATACTGGGTCCATAACGCTGATAGCTGTTCATAGGTAAAAGCCTCTCTTGCATCCCCGCTTATGTATTTCGGCTCGTCACCTTCCTCACCCTCCGCTACACGGCCAATGTCATTTAACGAGGGTATTAGTGAAGCTACTTTTTTAACGTCGGCAAGAGGTTTCAGCACAATCTTCGTGGCAGGTGCGGGGTTGGTTACTTTTGCTGCTGGAATTGATGGTAGAGTAGATGAATCCTGTTCAGCTACTTTATTTGGGGCCTCTGCTGGGGCCGTGTTTGTAGATGCAGACGAACTTACATTAGTTTTTTTTTTAATCTGATCTGTGTCAGTGGCGGAGTTGTTATTAGGCTGCTGGGCGAGTTGAAGTACCGAAGGGATGTGGCACATTTTTATTAAAGCCAGTTCTACCTGTAATCGCTGATTTTTACTGTTTTTATAATTAAGATCACATTGATTGGCGAGATTTAGCGCAGTAAGTATAAATGAAACAGGTGTTTGCTGACTTTGCGAAATGTACTTCTGTTTAATATTTTCACTTACTTCTAAAAGTTTTGTAGTTTGAGGGTCCTTAGCCACTAATAAATTACGCAGGTGACCTGCCAGCCCGTTTATGAAATTATTTCCATCAAAACCATTATTTAAAATCTCGTCAAATAAGATCAATGCATTACTAACATCAGCACCGGTTAGGTTTTGAGTAAGCTTAAAATAATAATCGTAATCAAGAATATTCAGGTTGTCTATTACAGATTTGTAGGTTAAGTTTTTGTTAGTATAACTTACAATCTGGTCAAACATAGAGAGTGCATCTCTTAAGCCACCATCAGCTTTTTGGGCTATAATATGTAATCCATCGGCTTCAACTGAAATATGCTCACGCTGTGCAATTTTATTCAGATGGCTGGATATATCATCGACCTGGATTCTATTAAAGTCGAAAATCTGGCATCTCGATAGGATAGTCGGTAGTATTTTATGCTTCTCTGTGGTAGCTAATATAAAAATAGCATAAGATGGTGGTTCTTCAAGCGTTTTTAGAAATGCATTAAATGCATTTGCAGATAGCATGTGTACCTCATCTATAATGTAGATTTTATATTTCCCGGCCTGTGGGGGAATGCGCACCTGCTCAATTAAGCTGCGGATATCGTCAACAGAATTATTTGACGCAGCATCGAGCTCATGAAAATTAAATGAATGACCAGTTTGAAATGAGACACATGAATCACATGTTCCGCAGGCTTCCTGATCTTCTGTTAGATTAGTACAGTTTATAGTTTTAGCTAAAATACGGGCGCAAGTAGTTTTACCTACACCTCTAGGTCCACAGAATAAAAATGCCTGGGCTAGCTGATTGTTTTTAATGGCATTTTTTAGCGTACCTGTAATATGATGCTGTCCAACAACGGTTTCAAATGTTGCCGGGCGGTACTTACGGGCCGATACTATAAAATTTTCCATTCGCCAACGAAAATATGAATTTTTGTTGAGGTTGGAATGTGGTAAGTTGGAAATGTTGAAAAATTGACTATAAAAGTAGGAAGCTGCTTATTTGAAAACGGATTTCAGTTCTTTTCTGTATTCCGAAGCGCTTTTGCCAGTAAACTCTTTAAATAGCTTATTGAAATGACTGAAGTTATTGAATCCACTTTCGTAACTGATATTTGCTATACTGATCTGCTTCTCTGCTAAAAGCTTGGCAGCATGTACCACGCGATATTCATTTACGAATCTGGTAAAAGTTTTTTTTGTTATTTTTTTAAAATACCTGCAGAAAGATGGGGTAGTCATGCTGGCCATCTCCGCTATAGCCGCCAGGTTAATTTCGTCCTGAAAATGATCCTTAACGTAGTTAAAAATCATATTGATTCTGTCATTGTCCTGAACTTGCATTTCCATGGAGAAGCCTGAGGCATTTAAAATTTTGTAGTCTTTAGCATTTTCCAATTCTTTTAAAACACTTAACAATGTCAGAAGTCTGTCAAATGGTTGCTGGTTATCCATACTTTCGATTCTTTCGCCAACTGTTTTTTTTGTTTCAGCTCCGAAAGCAATACCTCCCTTTGCTTTATTAAAGAGCTCTGAGATATATTTTGTTTCTTGTAGGTTTAAAAAATCGGTCCCCAGGAAGGTTGGTCTCATTTGAATGACCGTTTCATTCTTGTTAGCTGTAGTGGTATCCGTGAAACCACAATGGGGTAGGTTGCTACCGATTAGTATTAAATCTCCATCTGTATAATAAGAAAGGTGACTTCCGATTTGCCGTTTACCGGATCCCCCGTTTACAAAGACCATTTCTATTTCGGGGTGGTAATGCCATACATGCGCCTTATTGTTTAGGTTCTCTGCATATTTTGAATAATAAAAGGAGCTTCCGAAAGAAGATTCAATGATTTCAAAGCCTGGTTTTGTGTTCCTCATTTTCTTTTTATTCGTTTTTTTAGTGAATAAAATATGATTTCCGAAGTTAATGTCAAATTGAAGGTTAATATAGCATAGATATATGGAAATATGCAATAAATTTTTGATTAAAAACAGCGGTAATTTTGAGCTATAAATTAATTGTTCAATTTAAATAGTTTTGCTATGAAAAATTTTATAAAAATCAGTTTGATCGCAGTTTTATTAATTAATTCTGTTGGTTTGTATGCAAGTGAAGGTAATTTTTCGATTAAACTTAAGGATGTAAACGAAAAATTAGTTACTTTTTTTATTAATGAAACGCAGGTTGTTGAAGTGTCTATCTATGATGCTAACAATGAAGTTGTATATGGGAAAAAAATAAATGCACTTAAAGGTTCTACAAAGACATATGATCTGAACTCACTTCCAGATGGGGGCTATAGATTTCAGATGAAAACAGAATCTAGTACCGCGGAGTATAAGATACAGCTTAAGGACGGTAGGGCTTCTGTTTCAGATCCTTTAGTAGCTGATGTGGTTCGACCGGTTTTAACAAAAGAAAATGGGATGATTACTTTAAATTTTGAAAATGCTCCTGCCGGGCCTCTTGAAGTTCAAATTTTAGACCGATATAATGATGCCGTATACGAACGTGTGTTTGATGGAGAGGCAAAGTTTGTTAAGAGATTTGACGTTGCGCATGATCTGAAAGAGCTAACTTTTATCATTAGGTCTGCAAACCAGGTTTTTACAAAAACAGTTCAAATGTACTAAGTAGGTACAATAATTTTTTCACAAAGGTTGTTCTTCTGGGGCAACCTTTTTTATTGGGATGAACAGGACGCTTTTGCCAGCGAATGGATGCGGGGCCTCATTAGTTGTTCAATAAACACTAAATCATTTGATTATTAGAAATTTATTGTTACTTTTGCATCCCGCATTAAGAGCGGATTAATTAAAAAAACAAATAATAACAATGAATCAGTACGAAACTGTTATCGTTCTAACCCCGTTGTTGTCAGAAGAAATTGCAAAAGAGGCTATTGCCAAATACAGCAAGATCTTAGCTGATAGCGGAGCCGAAATTGTTCAAGAGGACAATTGGGGTTTGAGAAAATTAGCGTATCCGATTGAGAAAAAAGCAAGCGGATTTTTCCACCTTACAGAGTACAAGTCTTCAGGTGAAGTAATTAGTAAATTGGAATTAGAACTAAAACGCGATGAGCGTGTTCTACGTTTCTTAACCATTAGACTAGACCGTCATGCGGTTGCATATAATGAAAAGAAACGCAGTGGTGCTTTTAACAAAAAACCTAAACAGGAGGCTGCAGTATAATGGCAAAGGATCAAATACAATATGTTACTGCTCCAAAAGTGGACGATAACAGAAAAAAATATTGCCGTTTCAGAAAAAACGGTATTAAATATATTGATTATAAAGACGCAAACTTTTTATTGAAGTTTATCAATGATCAAGGTAAAATTTTACCTCGCCGTTTAACCGGTACTTCATTGAAATTCCAACGTAAAGTGGCTCAGGCGGTAAAACGCGCTCGCCACATCGGTTTGTTGCCTTTCGTTGCTGACCAATTAAAATAGGAGCTGAGAGATGGAAATTATTTTAAAACAAGATATCAAATCCCTAGGGGAAAAAGATGATATCGTTTCTGTAAAGCCAGGATATGGCCGTAACTACCTGATCCCTCAAGGATTTGGACAGTTAGCTACTCCTTCAGCTAAAAAAGTATTAGCAGAAAACTTGAAGCAAGCTGCTTTTAAACAAGATAAAATTAAGAAAGATGCTGAAGGTATTGCTGAGCGTTTAACTGACGTTAAGTTATCTATCGGTGCTAAAGCTGGTGAAACAGGTAAGATTTTTGGTGCTGTAAACACTATCATGATTGCTGATGCATTAAAACAACAAGGTTTTGATGTTGACCGTCGCCGTATCACTTTCGAAACTGAACCTAAATTTGTTGGTGATTATATTGCCAACTTAAACTTACACAAAGAGGTGAAAGTTAAAGTTCCTTTCGCAGTTGTAGCTGAGTAATCATCTATCTTCTGATATTAAAAAGCGTCCTTATTTGGGACGCTTTTTTTTTGCATACAACCTTCCTCGAGGCTTTAAAATTATCGGCTTATGACTTACCTTTGGCCGATGGCAAAACGTAAACGAGCAACCAGTAGAACAAACTCAAAATCTCCCTTATTTAAGAAAATTACAGCCATTGTTACCAAAGTATTCCTTTGGTTCTTAATGGTTACCGTGCTTTGGGTGCTGGTTTACAGATTTGTTAATCCTCCTATTACACTCTTAATGATTCAAAGAAATCTGGAGCGTAGTTCTGATGATAAACCATTTAAAATGGGGAAGAAATGGGTTGACTTTGAAGATATATCAGATAATATGAAACGGGCAGCTGTATCTGCAGAAGATCAACTGTTTCTTAAACACATTGGATTCGACTTAAAAGCGATTGAAAAAGCTTTTGCCGCAAATAAGAGTGGGGAAAAAATAAAAGGAGGAAGTACAATCTCTCAGCAAACTGCCAAAAATGTATTTTTATGGCCCGGCCGCTCATGGATTCGCAAGGGGTTTGAAGCTTATTTTACACTACTGATTGAAATGCTTTGGAGCAAGGAAAGAATATTGGAGGTGTATTTAAATGTAATTGAAATGGGAGATGGAATCTACGGAGCTGAGGCAGCAGCCCAATCTTACTTTGGTAAGTCCTGCAATAAATTAAGCAAGGCTCAGGCGGCTCTAATCGCCGCTTGTTTCCCTAATCCAAGAAGATGGACTCCTAAAAAAGCTACTCAATACATTAGGCATAGACAGTTTCTTATTTTGAAAAATATGAGAAGGCTAGGCCCCTTAGATTTTTAATTCCCGGGTATTTATGTTTACAGAAGGTGACGTGTTTTACCTTAAGTAATTGGTATTGAATGTTGATTACAGTAAATGTGCAAACACTTTACTATGCCAGCTTTGTTCAAATGGTATTTGCCATTTGGTTTCAAATTCCTGTAGCGTTTGTACCATATTATTAAACACAATAGTTTGTGGGCCTATTGCTTTTATGTTTACCAATGTCTCAAAATCTTCTTTGTTAGTAACAATAACTTTGTCTTCTAACTTGTAGGCCATATTAAATCTGTCGAACAGATCAACACTGTATTCCTGTTCAATTTCCTTCATTATCTTAACGGATGAATCTATAGAGCAACCTGTAACCCCTGCAGAAGCCTCATCAACAAAAAACACAATAAAGAAGTTGTATAGTATTTCTGCCTTCGCATTTAACTGATGGCCATGCGCTTTCCATTGTACAGTAAAATTATTTAATTTTTCCTGTATCGCCTGTACCTCGTCATTTGTAAATGCGCGGTTACTCTGGTATATCCAAATTCTGGATTGTGGAGAAAAACTCATAGATCAAAAATACAAAAATATTTAACTTGATTCTGTTAAATACTTAACGCCATGAAAAAGTTTACATTAAACTTGAAAATATGCCTCACATTAGCAATCTGCCTTCTTTTCATGGGGTTCTCTAAGTTCAAATTACTAGATGAACAAACTGATTATATCCAACAATTACTTGTAGGTCACTACAATGAAGCGCTCGAAACATCGCAAGTAAAGCACTATGAACTTAATGTTACCAACAGTGGTTTTTGCAGATACAAGCGATTTTTTAAGAGTGGTAAGATTGAATATTTCTCGTTCAATTTGATGAAGTTCAAAGATCTTGATTATCAGGGGACAGATACAACCGGTGCCTTATTTTTATACACCAGAGGAGACGATGTAATTGTGCAAACCTATAACGATACAAGTGAGGAAGATGTAGATACAATGGCGAATTACATGTCGATCCCTGTAAAAAACATAAAGACTCAGGATCTTACCGCTCTTTCTGAACAGATTAGAAAGACGAATGCTCGCTTACTTGCTCAAAAATAGTGTAAACCTCAGTTTCACCAAACCTAGAGGCTACAACAATTTCAACTTCTCCGGCATGCTCCCTAAACAAACTATGTGCTAACTCAGGATTGTTATTGTCTTTGGATAAGTGCGATAACAATAAATGGGTCATATATGATGGCCTGTGGTGTATAAAAAGGTCTAATGCCTGCTTGTTGGATAAGTGACCCTTACCTCCTCTGATACGTTGTTTTAAGAAATATGGATACGTGCTTTTACTTAATAGATCATCATCGTAGTTCGTTTCAAGAAATGCTGCGTGGCATTGTTTAAAATGAAAAATAAGTTGATCACAAGCCGCTCCAATATCTGTAAACACACCAACCTTGGTGCCTCTGCAAGAAACCATAAAACTATGTGGCTCAGATGCATCATGTATTTTAAGAAAACTGGTTACTTCTAAACTTCCAACAGATATTGTTTGGGTGCTATATAATACTCTTATGAGGTCTTCACGGATATTAAATCTGCATCCATTTAAAGTCCCCTGTGTTATGTATACCGGCAAATTGTATTTTGAAGAGAGGGTAGCCAGTCCGCGAACATGATCTGTATGTTCATGAGAAATGAAAATCGCTTTAACGTTATGCATTGATAAACCCAAACGTAACATTCTCTTTTCAGTTTCCCTGCAAGAGATTCCTGTATCTACAAGAATAGCTTCCTGATCGTTTCCAATATAATAGCAATTTCCGTTGCTTCCGGAATTTAAAGAGGCAATATGTAGCTTGTTACAAGCCATTTGCACGAGCTGTAATTTCAGCGATATCTAATACTTGAACGTTTTTATCCTGATCTTTCAGCTTCACACCATCACTTATCATCGTCATGCAAAAAGGGCACCCGGCAGCTATAATATTTGGCTGTGTTTCAAGGGCCTCTTCAATACGTTCAATATTAATGTCTTTATTGCCTTTTTCAGGTTCTTTAAACATCTGTGCACCGCCTGCACCGCAGCATAATCCATTTGACTTGCAGCGTTTCATTTCTACCAACTGCGCATCTAAAACTTCTAAAGCCTTGCGCGGAGCCTCATAAACACCATTCCCACGACCTAAATAACATGGATCATGATAAGTTATCTTTTTACCTTTAAAGCTTTCTCCTCCTTCGGCTTTTAGCTTACCCTCGTCAATTAACTGTTGGATTAGTTGTGTATGGTGAATAACTTCATAACTTCCCCCTAAACCCGGATACTCATTTTTAATGGTGTTAAAGCAATGAGGGCAGCCCGTAACTATTTTCTTTATGTTGTAGGCATTTAAAACCTCAATATTAGTCATGGCCTGCATTTGGAACAGAAACTCATTTCCGGCGCGTTTTGCAGGGTCTCCGGTGCAGCTTTCTTCAGTGCCCAGAACGGCATACTTCATGCCTACATGATGGAGGATTTTACAGATGTCGCGAGTTGTTTTTTGTGCTCTTTCGTCATAACTGCCTGCGCAACCTACCCAGAATAATATCTCAGGCTCTTCGCCTTTGGCTATCATTTCTGCCATTGTAGGCACTTCAAAATTTAGTTGCTCGCTCATCTTTAAGCTATAATAGATTTAAATACTTTAATTAACTTTCTTTTGCCCAGTTAAACCTGTCGGCCGGAGAATATTTCCAGGGTGCGCCATTGTTTTCAATATTACCAAGCATCGCATTAATACTTGCCGGCGATTGAGATTCTTCCATTACCGCATACCTTCTCAGTTCAGTAATAATCGCAAGAGGATCTATGTTTATAGGGCAAGCCTCGGTGCACGCATTACAACTTGTGCAGGCCCATATTTCTTCTCTGCTGATGTAGCTATCAATCAAAGATTTGCCATCATCAAAACCATTACCCGTTTTATGGATGTTTTTTCCGACCTCTTCCATTCGGTCTCTGGTATCCATCATTATTTTGCGGGGCGAAAGCAGCTTGCCGGTAATGTTTGCCGGACAAACTGAAGTGCACCTTCCGCACTCAGTACAGGTGTAAGCATTCATTAGGTTTACCCATGTAAGGTCGTTCACATCTTTAGCCCCAAAGCGTCCTGGTTCTGCTTCTTCTGGAGTAAATGATGGGTCAAGCATGGCTTTTACCTCATTTGTAACACTCTTCATGTTTGTAAACTCTCCCTTCGGCTCCAAATTGGAGAAATAAGTATTAGGGAATGCAAACAGGATATGGAAGTGCTTAGAATAGGGCAGGTAATTTAAAAATATAAGTATCCCAATGATGTGAAACCACCAGCAACCCCTTTCAATGGCGACAAGGGCTGCTTCTGAATTTGGCAAAAGATTCTGTAGATATTGGCTTACAGGAAAAGCTCCGGCGTTTGTATAATGTTGGGATCCAAGAACCTGAAGTTTTGCATCAGCAGCATTCATTAGTAAAAATGCTGTCATTAACAAAATCTCGGATATTAGGATGTAATTGGCATCTGATCTGGGCCATTTAGTCATTTCTACGCCACCAAAGCGCTTAAGTTTAAGGATGTTTCTTCTTATTAAAAAGACAGCACAACCCACCCATACACCAAGGGCTAATATTTCAAATGAGCCTATTAGGAAATCATAAATAAAGCCTACTCCAGAAAATATTCTGTGAGAGCCGAATATCCCATCTATCAAAATTTCCAAAACTTCGATATTGATAATAACGAAGCCTGCGTAAACTATCAAATGCAGAAAAGCTGGAACTGGTCTGAAAAACATTTTTGTTTGACCAAAAGCTACTTTAAGCATCGTCATAAATCTTTTTTGAGGCTGATCTGATCTGTCGGCCGATTTCCCCAGTTGTATATTTCGGATAACTTGTTTGATATTATAGCTAAACAAGGCTATTGCTGCCAATGTAATTGCTATAAATATGATTTGTGCCACCATTTGATTTTCTATTAGTGTTGCTAAGTTAAAAATAAATATGCCAAAATAAATTGCTATGCATGCATAAATTTAGAATTTTTCGAATGTCTCAAGGTACTTTTTGATATATTCTGATTTTCTTTTTGATTTGTATTGCATTATGTATCTGGGGTGTTCCAGCGCAATGATCTCTTTAAAGTACCTTTTTTCGTTGTTAAGTTTTCTTAAAAATGATTCGTTTTTTCCTGTTCCAAAACAAAAACAAATATCAGTTTCGAAGCCAATGGCAATTTGTTTCTCCAGGTTTTCAATTATAAATGGATATGCCGCTTTTGAAAGTTCGGCGCTGTCGTAGTAATTGTAATTAACCTCTTTGCTTTTGGTGCTTTTAATGGTGAAGCCTAAAGGACAAACTGAGTGAATATAAAACTTACTGTAGAACTCTTGTATACCTCCATAAGCTGCAATCATTTCGTAAACGTATTCTGATGAAGGTTCATGTGTCATTTGTCCTGGAAATGGTATGTCGCATTTACCTGCCATCCTTTTAGGATCAGTAAATGATACGCCAGTCATTGCAGAACCAAAGCGACCGGGATTGATGCCCAAAATGAGGTGCCTGGGTTCGTTATCGCTGTAATATTTTTTGTAAAAGGCAGATGAACAGGTTAATGCCAGCGGATTTTCCTTATAGGGATTCATTATCCGGATGTTATCGGGCAAGGAACCATGAAAATCCAGTTGCCTGTTAAATGCAATAATCCTATCGGCAAAGGTTGTCATGGAGGTAAAGATAAGGAGCGGTAATTTAAAACTGCAAATCTTAAGCGTTTAGCTCATAAAATCTACTGTCTTTACTGTTTCCAATGAAGAAGCCCAACTTGTCTGGTTTACTCTTGATTTTTAGCGTTAATGAGCGGATTTTTTTCTTGAACTCCGCCATTGCAATTTCCAGATCCTGATCTTCAGGAATATTTATAAAAATGTTATTCCGATCATCGGCTATCAGCCAACCTGGGTAGTTTTGCTTTAAAAGCAGATCAATCCATTCTTTCTTATACGCGTTCATAAATACAAAACTAGAGATTTACAGCAATTCACAAAAACTGTTGGGCTATATTTTTCTACAATCAAGAACTTTTGATGTCGATTATGAAATTTCTGAATTATTTTGAAAACTAAATAAATAGTTTTAAGTTAGTACTAAGCTTTTAGTTATAAGTGAGTATGGAATATTCCACTAAATTCTAATGCCAAATAGATGCTCATGAAATATTTTTATTTATTCATCTTGTTGATTATTGCATCAGATGCCATTTCACAAGGACAGCCCTACACAATAAAAGGGAAGGTTATTGGTAAATATCCTGTTAAGAACGCTTTATTTTACGATAGACAAATGAAATTGTTGGGTAAGGTGCCTATAAAAGACCAAAAATTTAGCTTTTCCGGAGTGTATCATGAAACCGGCGCTATAGGTCATTTTCCTTTCTGCTTTGTTTATTGTGCCAATGTAGATAGTGTTGGAAGTGCAGATGTTAGTTTATCTCATATCATTTACTTTGAACCAAATGTGGAAGTGGTATTTAATTCAGGCACCTTAAAATATTTGGTGTCTGGAGGACCTTTAAATGAATTTGAAAATACCTTTTTGGCAAGAGATAAGTTTTACGAAAAACAAGCAGATAGTGTCCAGGCGCTTGTCGATAAAGAAAATATCGGAGACGAAATGAAATCGCAGAAAAAGAGAATTGTTAGAATGCGGTTCAGGAAATTAACTGATAGTGCTAATTTGGCGTCCATTCTAAACAATACAAATTCGGTGGTAGCCCTTACACATTTTAGTGTTTTTACCTTATTTGGAGGGCTCTCACCAAAGGAATTAAGGAGGTATTTTAATCTGTTTCCTGAAAGACTAAGAAATTCAGGCGGTGGTAAGCACATAAACAGATCGATTGCTAAAAAGGAGGAAGTAAGTGAAACCATTTATCCTACCCCGCCTAAATTGAATGAAAATGACAAGATGTATGATTTTGTGCTAAACAATGTTAAAGGAGAATCAATTGAAAGTAGCAGCGTTTTAGGAAAGTATACGTTGATAGATTTTTGGGCTACATGGTGCATACCATGCAGGGCAGAAACCCCTAATTTGAGAGAGGCTTTCGATAAATACAATAAACTAGGATTTAAAATAGTTACTATTTCAATAGATAAGGAGGCCGATGATGAATTTTGGAGGGCAGTAGTTGAGCTCGACAAGATGCAAAAGTTTGTCAATTTAAAGGATCCAAAAAGAACGATTTCTAAGGAATTGAATATTACCGCAATTCCTTCAAATTATTTGGTTGATGATAGGGGGAGAGTGGTAGCAAGTAATTTAAGAGGGATGGAATTGGAAATTAAATTGAGATCGCTTTTTGGGGAATAACTGTTTTGGCCTTAATAGACCAGGGAGGTATGTAGATCACATCGGTTGGCTATTTGCGGCATATAAAAACTCTCGCGGGGTTTGTCCGGCGAATTTTTTGAAGTTTCTGATAAAGTGTGACTGATCAAAAAAACCTGCATCTAATGCCGAATCAACAAGCCTGCGATTAAAATGTGTCTGAGCAATTAATGATTTCATCCGTACGATGTCGGAAAACTGCTTAGGTGTTGCACCGACAATTCTTCTAAATCTTTTCTCGAAAGCATCTATACTGATGTGCAGATGGCCAGAGAGATCCTTTATGCTAAGGATCCCTTTTGTCGTCTTTATTTTTTCGATCGCATGAGCAATAAGAAGGTCTTGCTGTTTATTCTTAAGTCTTGAGATAAAAAAATGTTGTACAATGTTTACTTTACTTTGAATCGATTCCAGCGCCTGTATTTGTTCTTGCAACAATATTAAGTCCGAAGGAATAAATAAAAGGTCTAGTTCAACATTGGATTCAAATAATTCATGCATTGGCAAATCCAGAAATGCACTTGCACCACCTTCTTTAAAATGGACCAGTATGTTTGCACTGTTTTGCCCATATTCGGCCATTCTGTAGGAATTTCTTAAGCCGGAAATCGAAAATACAGGCAGGCTGGTGCTGCCTTTTTGGTCATTGAACTGAACCTGCCCCCGCAATCGAATTGCAGCAACCACAACTGTATCGGGTAGTAAACGATTCACTGTCGCATTCTCACTTTCTACAACCATAAAAGCTTTGATGTACGGACTCAGACATGAAACAGGTTCAAATATTTGCATAATAACTAAACTTACTAATTTATCTCAGTAAGCGCAACCATTTCGAAATGCCAGTACCGATTTCTGCTGCCGAATCTTCTTGTAAGTTATGGTGCCCTTTAACGGTTATATGGGTTTGGTTTGGCCAGAGCATGCATGCTTCTTTTTCAATATCCGCTAAAGTACCCGGACTTGCTTCGATAAATAATTTAGGGATATCGCTTTTGGCAAGCCAATAACTGTTTTCATTGATGATCTTAATCATTTCTATGGGTTCTCCTCCTATAGGCAACTGACGTGCCCAGCTGAGCATCGCGCGCCTGTGTTCACCAGGTTCAGAAAATGGTCGTCGGTATTCCGACATTTCCCCTTGGGAAAGGGTACGTAAGATCGTTCTTGGTAAATTAAATTCAATAAATGAATTTCCAGAAAGTACCATGTGATCACCTTCAGCTGTTCGAAGTTTTTGAAAAGTTTCCCGAGCTGCTCCTGGAACTTCATCCCAGGACCGTGGTCTTGTGAGGGCTTCCATATAAACAATTCCTTTTACCGCACCCGGATGATTTCGCGCCCAGTAAAAAGCTAGTGGGGCACCCCAGTCATGCACAACAAAAGTTATGTTTTTGTGAAGATCAAGACGCGTAAAAAGTTCTTCAAGATATTTCTCATTATTAAAGAAGGTATAATCCGCTGAATCTGTGAACTTATCTGAGTCACCCATGCCCATTAGGTCTGGGGCGATGCAACGACCTGAGGCCTGAAGATAAGGTATAATATTTCGCCAAATATAGCTGGATGCCGGATTTCCATGTAAAAAAATGATTGGGTCACCTTCACCCTTATCAAAGTAAGCCATTTTAAGCCCGTTAATGATTTGATATTTTTTTGACAGCCGATGGTTGGCTTGTGTCGTATCCACTTTTTTCTCAATTTTTGTTTTCATAATCGTTCTTGCATTTTCTTGCGTATTGCTAGGTGTCAATGCCAGCATCTGTGCAATAATGACTGGCCAGCCCATGTGTATTAATTTCATTTTGATTGTTTACACAAAGAGAAGACTTTGCTATTCGAATAAATAGTATAAAATCATTGCTTTGATTAGGTCAGTTTGGGAGGGAAACCGCTAACTATTATCTATTGATTATTAGTAACCATTTTAAATTTTTTATAAACCAGAGCGTAAAACCCATTCATCGGAACCTAGATGGGATGTAAGCGACAAACGCTAATTTGAGATAAGATTTACTGAGGAATAGTTTCTGGTCAGGCTTGCGATTGAATTTCAGTAGAACAAATTCAATCAAATTCAACAGGAAAACTTGTTTAGTTGGAATGAGCCTATTGAAAGACATACATGGAAATGTCGGGAAATATAGCGTTTAAAATGCAAAAATACCGATTTCGTTGTGAAATAGAGCTTTTCCTGAGTGTGGTATGGGCCGGGATCGAACCGGCGACACATGGATTCTCAGTTCATTTGCTCAAAATCATAAGTGTCAGTTTTTCAGTTGTTTACGTATAGATTTTAACTTCTAGCGGAACATTTTCGGAACAAATGATTCTGCGGAACTGTCGAAAATTAAAGACCCTGATTGTTCTTATCAGGGTAGCAAAAATAAGAAAAGTCATATAAGATTGTTCAGCCTAGCAATGTAGCCTGATCTAAAAAAGAGGGCAAGAACATTTGTCATAAAAGCAAAACATGATCAGTTCCCGATGCCTTTTATATCATCATCTTTTCCCCTGCATCAAGACCAGCATATTGCCCAATGTTTCGGCTGTCCGTGCAAGGTTATCTGCTGTATATGCCAACGCAGTTGCGAGATCGCCGGGCTGATTTCCAATAGGCATTAATACATCAAAATACGCCTGTAAATTAACATTCCGTTCCAGTGGCACCTTCCCCGCGAAGGCAACGACAGGGAGTCCTTTAAGTTTGGCATGGTACGCTACGCCGAAAGGCCCTTTTCCCTGTAAGGTTTGCTCATCAATACTCCCTTCCCCGGTAATGACCAGATCTGCCCGCTCCAGTGCCGAATTAAAATCTGTAAGTGAAAGAAAATGATCAATCCCATTTACCAGTCTGGCATTCAGAAATGCGTGTAAGCCTGCAGCTGCCCCTCCTGCAGTACCTCCATACTTTATCGCAGCCATATCCCTGCCTGTATGGTGTAATGCCACAGCCGAAAGTTTGTTAAGTGCCTGGTCCAATTTTTTCACCTCATCCGGGGATGCACCCTTTTGCGGGCCGAATACAGCTGCAGATCCCTGGTCACCTAATAGCATATTGTCTACATCGCACAAAACAATCACTTCACATTTCAATATTCTTTCGTCCAGTCCTGAAAGGTCAGCAGTAGCTAACTCTCCAAGATCTTCCGGAAGAATTGTTAACTCATTGCCGTCCGCCCCTAAGAAACGGACACCAAGGGCACGTAAAATACCGGTGCCGCCATCCACAGTAGCCGAGCCACCCATGCCGATGACAATTTTTTCAACCCCCTGATCAAGTGCTTTCCTAATCATTTCCCCTGTACCGGAAGTGTTGGCATGCAGAGGGTTAAGCTCTTCGGGTTTTAGTAACCTTATACCTGACGCATCTGCCATTTCTATAACAGCTGTTGCGCCATTATCGATCAGGCCAAATACAGCATTTATTGGTCTGCCCAGCGCATCGTGTACTGCTGCATCCAGCAATGTGCCTTCACATTTTTTTGTAATTAAGGTTCCTGTACCATCTCCGCCATCTGCTACCGGGAAGCACTCGGTGGTAACACCGGCCTTACTCCGCCTTAAGCCTTCCTGAATAGCAAACGCTGCTTCTTCGGCATTCAGACCGTGTTTAAAAGCATTGGGGGAAATCAGGATATGCATAATGCCTTCAGTTACAGGTTTACCACGTTTACAGGATTCCCATTTTTATAGGCACGCAGGTTGCCGATAGTTATTTCCATTAACCTGGCTCTCGCTTCTTTTGTTGCCCAGGCGATGTGAGGTGTAATGATGCAGTTTTTTGCACCAAAAAGCGGATTGTCCTTTGCAGGCGGCTCAACAGAAAGTACATCGAGGCCCGCTCCAGCAATTTTACCGTTGTTCAATGCTTCAGCAAGATCTTCTTCAATAATGACAGGACCCCTTGAGGTATTCAAAAGAAAAGCACTGCTTTTCATTCGCTGTAAGTTCTCTTTATTGATCAGCCCATTGGTTTCAGGTGTTAAAGGGCAGTGGATACTGACAACATCTGACTGCTCCAGCAGTTCGGGTATTTCTGCCCATTTAAAATTACTGCGGTGAGACTGATCTGTCCGGTTCCGGCTTGTTCCGATAACTTCCATCCCAAATGCAGTGGCTACATCAGCAACCTGCCTGCCTATATGGCCAAATCCGATAATACCCATCGTTTTTCCTGTCAGTTCAACCAGCGGATAATCCCAGAAGCAAAAGTCAGCAGCGGAAGCCCAGCGGCCGGAGGCCACCGCATCACTATGGCGCTGCACATGCAGGCAAAGTTCCAATAAAAGGCCAAAGGTCATTTGCACTACAGATGGCGTGCCATAACCTGGCACATTACTTACTGTTATCCCCTTTTCCCGGGCTATTCGGGTATCCACTATATTATAACCAGTGGCCAGGACTCCAATGTATTTTAAGTCCGGAAGACTGTTTAATGCCTCTGCGTTTACCGGTGTTTTATTGGTGAATATGACATCCGCCCCTTTTGAGCGTTCAATAACTTCACCTACCGGGGTGCGGTCGTACAGGGTTACCTCACCGAATTGTTTCAGCCCGTCCCAGTTCAGGTCCCCGGGATTCAGTGTATATCCGTCTAGTATTACGATTTTCATATTTAATATTTAAATAAATGATGAAGCTATCACAAACTTATATTTTTCACAAACTTATTATTAATTACGGTGTCAGGTGTACATTTCGGTAAAAGTGGTCCTTCTCCAATTTTGGTGTTGGACTAAAACGTAAACTTGCATCCGGCTTTAAAATATGTATTTAGGTCCTAATAAATATCTTTCTCCCAGGGCGGAAAAATTGGGAAATCGCCTTGAACACCAAAATTGGGGAAGGACCACTTTTACCGAAATATACACGCAGTGCTTTGAATCGCCATATTTTGATCCTATAGATCCTAAAGGATCCTCCTTGCCCATTAAATTATGAACGAGAAAAGTATGATTATTTGGGAAATCAGAGTGAGTAGCTTTAATTCAACTATTTCGGCTGTCAAATACTATTTACGATTTATTTACAAAATTTACATTTTTATTTACAATCCAAATCACTCAATCCGAAAAATATCAAACTAGATTCGCTGAATCAATTTGAAAGGATATGAAACATATGAAAAAAACCATCTATGTGCTGATCTTACCGCTGGTTGTGGTGAGCGGACTAGTATTTGCTAATCGTGAAATTAAAAATGAAACTAAGCCATCCCCAAAGCCGTTATCTATTGCTTACAGGAAAGCCGGCCTGGATGACAGGAAAAAATGGGAGGCTTCTCCTGACGGTATAAAGTACAAAGAATGGGTGGTTTCTCCTGAAGGTAAAAAGGTGCATGCCACTCATGATAAAATAAGGAAGTACATAAAGGCTTTCACCAATATGGAGGCCGTGGTAACCTCTCTTACTTTTCAGCGCGCAAACGGGAAATCATCAGGACCAAAATGGCTTATAGTCAGGATTAATGGCGAAGAATACATGATGCAATTTAGTCCTAAGGATTTTCAGCAGTTAAATAGCCTGAAAGTTAACGACAAAATAATCGTAAGAAGTCACAGCGCAGGATATTCGCCTAATCATCCATATTTGATTGTATCGGGCGACTATATTGAGCGAAATAACAAGATACTTTTTAAACGTGACTTTAGCAAAAGTAACCGTTGCTGAGGATTGCAACAACTCATTAACTAAATTGATGAAAGTTCGGGCTGAAAAACAAAGGGCCGCTAAGACTTTTGAAATTAAGTTTGTAACTTGTTGATGACCATATTGAATGCTTAATGAAAAAAGTATACGCTCACTCAAGGACAATTAAGAAGTTAATTATTAAGATAACTTTGGGTTATTCCGGAGGTGGTCACTAGTTTCCATATAATGGCGGTTCTCCGGCACATTTAGTGAAAACCTAAACAGTACACGTCTCATTCTTGGATCCGACCATTAATATTAATAATTAATTTCTTAATTGTTCTTGAGTGAGCTGCCACTTTTCCATTTATAAGCACATAAAACCCCTTCCCTTTTTTGTACCTTTTGCCAGTTTGGTCATAAAATACAGTCAACTCTTTACCATGATAATTTACCTTATCGAGGCAAAAATATGGCCATATACCCAATGGTATCAACGGATTTATAATTAACATATTTCCTGGCTGAGGCCTGATTCCAATTAGGCCTGAAATCACCAGATCACAATAAGTAGAATGGTTATAATCCTTACCTCGCTCTTCTCCACCTTTATCTTTGGCCCAGTTCCCATTATCCCATACTTTTAAACGGGTTCTCGAAATCCAGTCGCCCGTAAAAGGATTTAAATTCTCATCTATCCAGGGAATAACCGTACCGTCCTTTTGCTGAAATTGCTGACTACTTGAATATTGCTTAAGTAAATGGAAATAGTCGTCACTGTTAACGTAATCCTGCTGATAATTGTTAATAAGATTTGCCATGGCGGTTAAGGTAACAGAGGTCGCGTATGGCCAACTAGGGCCGTTCCATTGACATTCATGGCCCTGATAAGAAATACTAAAACTTGGATCGGCTTGTTCTGCAGAGGTAAGACCAAAAGTTGCGCTGAAATGTTTACGGCTCATAAGATATTTCCATGCAATAGAATACTCGGCGCCAGGCATATTGAAATACCATGGGGTATAACCATGCAATTCCTTTGCTTCACACAGATAAGCATTGGGAGCTCTTGGGAGTACTTTAAAAAAAGTATCTCTATTGTCCCAAAGTTTTATTTCTAAATTTTTACGGATCAAACTGGCCTTTTTTACATAATCAGAGGATATCTTTTCATTACCATTCAATTTTGCTATCTCAGAGATAGCCATAGCATCACCAAACATATAAGAATTAATCGTTGGCCTGTATCCATTTCCGCAAATAGAAACCTCCATACCGTCGCGATCATCCACCTGCCAGAACAATCCTGTTGAATCTAGTTTTTCCTGTTCCCATAATTGATAATTTTTGATCAGATGAGGAAGTAAAGATTTAATTGTAGTCGGATTTCCACTCACCAGATACTGGTTATAGATGGCATCTGCTGCCCAAAAACTGTACAACCTTGGACTTCCACCACTTTTAAACCAAAAATTGGCATAGCTGTTTAAGTATTTCTGATCCTTCAACCACCGCCCTTCATAAAAATGTAATGCCGCCGGGCAGCTGATAGTATTGTATTTTCCAGACCAAGGAACATCAGGCAAAAATTCAGTTATAACAAAACCTTCCGGTGTCTTTTTAATATGCTTTCTGTAAGTCCACCACCTGAAATAATAAATACGTTCTATTACCTTGTCCGGACAATCCAGAAGTGGAATGTTTTCAGAAAGGAAGTCCCAGCTCTGATTGTTACTGATAAGGTTGCTATAAAGCTCATTATCAGTTGAATTAAAACCCTCAATATAATGCTTATAATGTTGAGGATTCAACAAAGATTGTTGAGCAAAAGAAAAATGTAATGGTATAAAAAACAATAGAGCTAATAAGGCGGGCTTAAACATTTTGTTAAATTAGTGTTTTGTATCAATCGCGTGGGTATTTCGCCGAAACTGGTCACTCATTCCGCATTTAAACTGACATCCAATTTCACTTTAAATTATTTTCGATGAAATATACAATCATTTAATCCATGATCAACAATGAACAACCTAAAAAAATCGAACCTGCTGTATCAATGAACATGAAGACGGACACTTTTCGGTTTATTCCAATATCGAATATCGTCCCCCGGACTGAGCTTTCTTTGCTTTTCCAGCAGCAGCACACAGTAACTCGTAAAAGAAGGATTTAAATGGACTTGGATGGAAGTTGTCGGTAATCTGCCTGTTAATTACAAAGATACCTATGCAACCATACTGGGGGAAGCGACCAGCGGTAATGTAAACCATTACGGAGAAGTAAGGAGCTTTCAGCTGCCCCGTACCAAAATCAGTGTTGGCTATTCTACCCGGTAATGGGAAAACTGGAAGGGGCATGACGGGCCGCTGATACCAGATATTCCCGTTACTTATTCAGTAAAAAATTTTTCAAAGGGAATTGATGAAGCGATAGTCGCTGTGAATAAATCGGAGTAAGGTCTGGGGCTCTCTCTGGAAGATGTAAAATGAACACCTAACCCTTTCTATTGCTTTGCAGTAGTTTTCAAGTGTTTTGCAGAACATTTGCCTGTGCTTGTCTAAAAAGTTTTCAGAGGCATCCAAAAAGATTGTCTTTTGGGGGATGAAAAGTGACTTAATCCTGGAGACACAGCAGCTAACCCATGCTTTTGGTGACGGCTCATTGGTAATAAAAGACATTAATCTGGAGGTTCCGACAGGTTCAGTTTATGGATTTATCGGAGCAAATGGTGCGGGTAAAACGACCACCTTAAAGCTCATACTTGGACTGCTTAAAATCCAGCACGGCCAGGTAATGGCATTCGGCAAATCATTCGGGAAACATCGCCTGGAAAGTTTGAAAAATATAGGTGCGATGATTGAATCACCTTCGATATACGGACACCTGACGGCAACAGAGAACCTGCAAATTCTGCAGCACATCTACCGGTGCCCGGCATCACGACTCGGCGAAGTGCTGCACATGGTTGGACTTGCCCAAACAGGAAGTAAAAAAGCCGGGCGCTTCTCTCTTGGCATGAAACAAAGGTTAAGCATTGCAATGGCCTTATTGCACCAGCCTAGCCTGCTAATCCTTGACGAGCCTACAAACGGCCTTGATCCAAACGGAATGATTGAAGTCAGGGAACTGT